>JAHDWB010000001.1 GCA_023382595.1 Anaerolineales bacterium
ACTCTTCCTCACCTCTGTAAATTTGTTTTTTCGACAGTCTCGTTCGGCGTTTTGTTAGATTTGCAGAGAATTACTAACTCAATGATGCTGAAAATGTTCACGCCGCCTTTCGAATTCCCTAAACCAACAACTAAGTACTTTCCTTCTTTGAATTGGCTTACTCCATTACTGATAGTTACCTTGCCACTGTGCCTTGCATTTATAACCCTGTTATTTAATATCGTTGATTTATTCAAAATCCCCGACCGCAATCCACTCCAAATCATCCAGTGCACAGGTTTTATTTTCACTCGCATTTTGGCGGGAACCTTATTATTTTGCGCCACTCCCCTCTTCTTTTGTGCTACTTCCTTTGTACAGAAAAAGTTAGGACGTATCTTTTCAACATTCCTTGTTATGCTATTTTCAGCCTTTTTAATAATCTACATCTGGTCTGAAATTCCAATGACAAATATCGTTGTTAGAGAAATTTGCTTCACGCCCTCTACTATGAGAGTTACCATATCATCACCTCAGTCTTGGATTTATGTGATGAACACAGTCTATACTATTTTATTGCTTTTGAATTTAATAGGTTTAATTACCCCCCCCAAAAAAAACGCCTAACACAGCGTGCACTGGACGCCGGGGATGGCAAGCGCCAATGCGCTTGCTCTGGGCGATCCCAGTCAAGCTGGACGAACGGTGCTCGCTGGAGGCTCGCTCGCCCGATCTGCGCACATCCCAAGCAGTTTTACACGCCTTAGCATTTTTCCCTGGACTGTCGTCCAGGACAGGCTGGCTGGACGGCTTCGCTATAGACCCCCATCCGTCCCACTTCGTGGGACACCTTCCCCCCTAAAAGGGGAAGGCTCAGGCAAGTCCTTCACGCTCAATGCTGCTCATGTTTATCCAATCGCTTGGTGAGCATGAGCAATATTAATGAGACGATCACCAATACGACCGACAAAGCCAATGCAACGTCGAGGTTGCGCTCGAAGCCGAGATAGATCGCCATCGGCATGGTCTGTGTAACGCCTTCCAGGTTCCCAGCAAATAGAATGGTCGCGCCAAATTCCCCTAAAGCGCGTGTCCATGTGAGAATTGCCCCACTTAATATGGCGCGCCCCGCAAGCGGAAACATGACTTCACTGAACAACTGCCATTGATTCGCGCCTTCCACACTGGCGGCTTCCTCCAATTGCCTGTCAATTTCACCAAACCCGATCCGCACCAACCGAATGTATAACGGCGCAGCGACAAACGCCTGCGCAATGATCACAGCAACCGTGGTAAATGGAAGGCTGATACCGAGCGCAAGCAATGCAGAGCCGAATAATCCCCTGCGCCCAAATGCAATCAACAAGAGCAGACCAGCCACCGAAGGCGGGAGAACGATGGGTAGGTCTATCAATAGTTCGATCCATGATTTGAATCGAAATTTCCAACGCGCCAATATATAAGCAAGCGGTGTGCCGAAAATCATTGCACCCATGGTCGTAATCGTGCTTGTAACCAAACTTAACTGAAGCGCTTTGACGGCTTGCTCTGAAAGCGCATGGGTAAAAAACTCCGGATTGATCGAACGAATAAACAAAGCGAGAAACGGCAATAAAAATAAAGCCAGCAAAAAAACGCTGGGGATTATGAAAACCCACTTTGAAAGAAGGATGTTTTTCAATTTATCCATAAGTAAAGAAGCCGCGGGAGTTATCATCCCGCGACGTACACTCCATCCAAAATCGTCTACCGGGCGGGCGCAAAACCCCACTTCTGCAAAACCGCCTGTCCATCAGCCGAAAGCACATAAGCAATGAACGCCTGCGCCAAATCGGGATTGGCGGATTCGAGCAATGACACAATCGGGTATTTTGCAAACACGTTCCATTGAACTGGAATTTCCATCTTTTGTAATTCAGGAGCGGCAACTGCATCCGAAGCGTACACAATGCCCGCATCCACTTCACCGAGTTGAACTTTTGCAACGACCTGTTTGACGTTGCCCTCATTGGAAACAACGTTTTCCATAACTCTATCTTTGAAATCCGCCCCGAACGAGCCGTTCATCAAGTCCAATGACCGGCGTGTATAGCCGCCCACAGGGACTTCTTCAGCCGCCAACACGATCTTAATGCCCGGATTCGCAAGATCTTCAAGAGACTTCAGATCAGCGGGATTATCCCCCGGCAGGATAACAACAAGTTTATTGGTGAGAAAAAATAGGTACGCTCCCTCCGTTATGAAGCCGCCTGCAATAAGCGCATCCATTTCGTTTGCAGTTGCAGACGCAAACACATCAACGGGTGCGCCCTCTTCAATTTGAGTTCTTAAGGCTTGCGACCCGCCAAAATTGAAGGTAATCGATACACCAGGATTTGCCATCTCGAAATCATCGCCAATTTCAGTAAAAGCATCCGTCAATGATGCAGCTGCAAAAACCGTCAGAGTGCGCGACTCAAGCACAGGTGTGGGTGAAGAAGCGGCAGGGCTACATCCCGCTAAAAGTATTGCAAGCAAAAGCATCAGCGACGAAAAACGTTCCATATTCTTCTATGCCTTGACGGCTATTTGAGTTTTGCGCGCGTTCAACGACTCGACTTCTTCCAAACGGGTAAAAATATTGTAGGTCTGGCTTAAACTGGCATGCCGAATTTCGCCAAGATGTTCAAGCAGTCGTTGATGAAGTTCGTACCCATGCGCGGGGGAACGTTCCAAAAATCCGAGCAAGGCGTATTCGGGCGAAAGTCCGCTTGTACGGCGAAATTCATTCGAGTTAGTCATTCAGTGAGTATATATTGCAAAAAGATGTTGTCAAGATGGCGGGCTAGGATTGTCTGGGCAATCACCCAAGCGCGCCTCACCCCGCCTGTACCACATCTTTTACCGCCACCCACTCCCCTGCAAACTTGGGATGCCCGGTCCAAACCAATGTGCCAGCATCCGTCAATGTACCGACGGAGCGTTTCACCACCTCATTCCCCCAGCCAAATAATTTATTCACGTCCTTCACCTGCGCCGCGCCGACCATGTTGAAGTACAGTTGCAGGATCTTCGCGCGCGCCTGGGATTCGGAGATGCGCCGCGCCTGCTCGGAGAGGTCGGGGAAATGGCGCGTCGTGATCTCGTAGATGTGTGAATACTTCCATGCGCCCGCCTGTGCCACGCCGACAGGCAGAATTTTGAAATCGCGCTGCAAGTATTCCAACGCTTTGTTGAATTCCGAATCCTTCGCATTGGATAATTTCGACAGCTTCCGCAGATCCAGCGTATTCAATTTGCCGTGCTCGAACAAGGTTTCATAGACCTGCTTTGCGGCTTGCGTCAGGCGTCCCTCGCGGTAGGCGATCAGATAATCCTCTTCGGGTGCGCCGTAATTCTCGGAGAGCGCGTAAAAATACGGCGCGATCTCCAGAGAGATCATCGTCGCCTTGCCGCGCAGGATCTTGGCGTAATACCAGATCTTTTTATCCAGCGAGTTGTCCTTCCAGCCCCAGGTGATATGACCGGGGTCATCATGCTGGTCTGCAACAGGACGATCCCCCGCAACGGCTGTCCACAGCGAGGGCAGGTCAATCCCCTTGATGGTCCAGAAATAGACGAAGCCGCGCTGGTTCACGAAGGTCAATGCCTGACGGGGAGTCGAAAGCCGCTTGTGTGGAGGCAGGTTGAAGGTCCGTGCGCGAAGCGTTTGCAGTTTCTTAACGTTGATCATGTCTGGATTTTAGTCCATGTGGGTTACAATCGCAAAGATAATGGTCAAAATCTTTAGAGATGCGGATGAGCTCAGTCAATATGCGGCGCGCCTGTTCATCGAACTCGCGAACCGCGCCATTGCCGAACGCGGACAGTTTCTGGTTGCGCTTTCGGGCGGGGGAACGCCGATGAAATTATATGAAAGGCTCGCTTCTGAACCATTGGATTGGAGCCGCGCGCATCTCTTTTGGGGGGACGAGCGCTGTGTGCCTGTGGACGATGCGGGTAACAATTACGGACAAACAAAGAAGATCCTTTTTGACAAAATCGGAACGACAAACATCCACCGCATCGAATCGGAACTCGAACCTGATGCCGCCGCCCAAGCCTACGCCCACACCTTGAGCGGATTCGCTGACGCGCCGTTCGACTTCCCGCGCTTCGATCTTGTCCTGCTCGGTATGGGCGATGACGGACATACCGCTTCGCTGTTCCCCAACTCGCCTGTGGCAATGACCGAACCCGTCATTGCCGTCACCGCACATTATCAAGACCGCCCTGCAAACCGCGTGACCCTGACTCCATTGGTATTCAATCAGGCGCACGAGATCTGGTTTTTAGTGACAGGCGGCAGCAAGGCGGAGACGTTGCGTAACGTCTTGAAAGGTGAAAAAGACCCGGAGAAATATCCCGCGCAGAGAATCCAACCTGTAGATGGAAAGTTGGTCTGGATGATAGATAAAGCGGCGGGGAAGTTATTGGAATCTCCGCTGGTTGAGTAGGCGGCTGATTTCGATACATCTTTGCAAGAGCACTCAAGCAGCGCCGCCGTATCGAAACCAGCAGTTATTTAAAAAAAAAATATTCTATATCCGTGGTGGTTTCGGTACGTGGCGCTACAAGCGCCACTACTCAACCACCGAGCATTTTGCAAATAAGGAGTATGGCAATATGGAACTGGCAATGATCGGTTTAGGGAAAATGGGCTTAAACATGGCAACCCGTCTCGTGCGCGGCGGACATCGCGTAGTCGGCTACGCGCGTACAAAGGAAAACGTGCAGGCTGCCATCAGCAACGGCGTGGACGGCGCATTCTCGCTCGAGGAAGCTGTCGGCAAATTGACATCCGCTCCCAAAACGGTATGGATCATGGTGCCTGCGGGAGATGCAACCACCGAGACCATCAACGATGCGGCTGCCTTACTGAACAAAGGCGACATTATCATCGACGGCGGCAACTCGAACTATAAGGACACCATCCGCCGCGCAGAGATGCTCGCAGAAAAAGGCATCCACTTTGTAGACTGCGGTACCAGCGGCGGAATCTGGGGATTGACCGAAGGGTATAGCCTCATGCTCGGCGGCAAACCTGAAGTGACCGAAAATCTACGCCCCATTATCGAGACGCTCGCACCTGCCAAGGACAAGGGCTGGGGACGCGTCGGTCCGCATGGCGCGGGGCACTTTGTCAAAATGGTGCATAACGGCATCGAATACGGCATGATGCAAGCCTATGCCGAAGGCTTCGGCATTTTGAAGGCAAAGGAAGAATTCGGGCTCAACCTTGCGCAGGTCTCCCACATCTGGCAGCACGGAAGCGTGGTCCGCTCGTGGCTGTTGGATCTGGCGGCAAACGCCCTCGACGAAGACACCGAACTACAGGACATCAAGCCCTGGGTGGCAGATTCGGGCGAAGGGCGCTGGACAGTTTTCGAATCCATCGACCTTGACGTTCCCGCGCCGGTCATCACACTCGCGCTTCAAATGCGATTCGCCAGCCGTGATGAAGAGAACTATCCCGCGCGGATGCTTGCCGCTTTGCGAAATCAGTTCGGCGGGCACGCGCTGAAAAAAGCGGAATAACAAATGGAATTCGTGTATGAATACCCCACTTTATAACGGACTTCTTACCAGCATTATCATCTTTGGCGCATCGGGCGACCTGACTCAGCGCAAGTTGATCCCCTCGCTGTTCAACCTCTTCCGCAAGCGGCGCACGCCGAAGAAATTCCAGATCATCGGCTTCGGCGGCACGGACTTTAGCGAAGATGCTTTTCGCGCACACCTGCACGAAGGCATGAAAAAATTCGCCTCGTTTGACTATACACAGGAGGAATGGGATATCTTCGCGCCCAACCTGCACTATGTCTGCGGGAAATACACCGAAGCGGACGCCTTTCAGAAACTCGCCGATTTCCTCGTCCGCACCGAAGAAGGCGATGCGAACCGCCTCTTTTACATGGCACTGCCTCCCACGCTCTTTCCGGACATCGTGGACAACCTCGATGCAACAGGTCAACTACGGGAAGATGGCGGCTGGCGGCGCGTTGTGCTCGAAAAACCCTTCGGCACAGACCTTGAATCCGCGGTAACGCTGAACAAACAGGTGCACAAGGCGCTGCACGAGAACCAGATCTACCGCATCGACCATTATCTCGGCAAGGAGACCGTGCAGAACATCCTGTTCACGCGCTTTGCCAACACAATCTTCGAGCCGATCTGGAACCGCACCTATATCGACCATGTCCAGATCACGGTCGCCGAGCAGGTCGGCGTGGAACACCGCGCAAAATTCTACGACAGCGTCGGTGTCCTGCGCGACATGTTCCAAAACCACCTTTTGCAGCTTCTCAGCCTCGTCGCCATGGAACCGCCATCTTCGTTCAGCGCCCAGCACCTGCGCAACGAAAAGGTCAAGGTGCTCAACGCCATCAAACCCATGACGCCCGAACAGGTATCAGTGAACACGGTGCGCGCGCAATACAAAGGCTATTGCGACGAAGACCAGATCAACGACCGCTCCACCACCGCCACCTACGCAGCGTTGCGGCTCTTCATCAACAATTGGCGCTGGAAGGGCGTCCCGTTCTATCTGCGTTCGGGCAAGAACCTCGCCGAAAAACAATCGCAGATCATCATCCAATTCAAGGAACCACCGCTCGCCATGTTCCCGATGCAGACCATGAAGCCGAACATGCTCATGCTCTACCTCCAGCCCGACGAAGGCGTGCACCTGCGTTTCGAAGCCAAAGCGCCCGACACCGTCTCCGAAAGCCGCCCGGTGGACATGGAATTTCACTACGCATCCGCCTTTGGCAAGACCGCGATCCCGGAGGCGTATGAGCGTCTCCTGCTCGATGCCCTGCAAGGCGATGCTTCGCTCTTCACCCGCGCGGACGAAGTGGAATCTGCCTGGGCGTTGATCGACCCCATCCTGCAGACGTGGGAAACGCATCAGACTCCGCCGCTGGCTGGTTACAAACCCCGAAGCTGGGGACCACCCGAAGCCGATGCCCTGCTGGCGCGTGATGGACGTCAATGGCTGAACGAGGAAAACGACTAGCTCCCGATCCATGGAATGACATAATTTCCACACAACTCCTCCACGACTTCCTGACGCGCAGGTGGGACAATCAGGAAAATTTATCATGGAGGCACAAATGAAGAATTCAAAATGGCTCTGGTGGACGCTCGGCACCCTGCTGGTGCTGGCATTGGTGGTCGGCACGGGGTTTGCCGCCTACCGTATGGGATACGCCCGCGGCACATTTGCCGGTCAGGATGGCAGTGTTGCACAAGGCATGCCCCGTTTCCACATGCGCGGATTCGATAACGAATTCCGGGATGGGATGCGGCAGTTCCACATGCCCGGTTTCAACCGCTTCGACGGCAGACGCGGCGGCATCCTGCCGTTCTTCGGGCTGTTCGGCGGATTGCTGCGGCTGGCTGTGCTGGGATTGATCGTCTGGGGCGGCTACATGCTGATCAAGAACAGCGGCTGGAGGCTCGTGCGGGAACAGGCTCCCGTCAGCGCGCCTGCGGATGAGAAAAAGGAATGAGCGTGAATCCAGCTCATTAAGCAGGATCAAGCATCCGCTTCGAGTGAGGCGGATGTCCGCTTAAGGCATGTCTTCTTTTGCATCAGGTGATGCCAATACCGGACGCTCCATTTCTCCCACACATTTTCTTCACACAAATATGGGATAATTTCAGCGTGACCCAAACCATTTTGATCGTGGATGATGAAAAAAGGCTGGTTTCGCTCCTGCAAAGTTATCTCGCGCAGGAGGGCTATCGGGTCGTGACCGCATACAACGGCAAGGACGCGCTGACGATTGCGGACAGGGAAAAGCCCGACCTGATCATCCTTGACATCATGATGCCCGAAATGAACGGATACGAGTTCATGCGCACGCACCGCCTGGGGAACGATACGCCCATCCTCATGTTGACCGCGCGCGTGGAAGACGAGGACAAGGTCATCGGGCTGGAACTCGGCGCGGACGATTACGTGACCAAACCGTTCAAGCCGCGCGAGTTGATGGCGCGCGTACGCAACATCCTGCGGCGGACCGGAAGGAACGAGCCAAAAGGAAAGCGCCTCAAAGTCGGAAAGATCAGCCTCGACCGCGATACCCGCGAAGTATTTGCCGGTGACCACGCCGTGGATTTGACCCCCTCCGAATTCGACCTGCTCGCCGCGCTGATGAGCTCGCCGGGGCGCGTCTATTCGCGGCTCGACCTGCTGGATGTGATCCAGGGCGTGCGCTACGAAGGCTACGAACGCACCATCGACACGCATATCAAGAACCTGCGCGGCAAACTGGAGGAGGATGCCCGCAAGCCGCAATACGTCGAAACCGTGTACGGTGTTGGGTATCGTTTGCGAAAGGCATAAATTCCAAACACGAAGGAAGACCTGAAGCCGCCGACCTTTGTCCACCTCGCGGCACTTCGTGATAAATAACATGAAACTCACCACCAAACTCATCCTTGCCTTTCTGATCGTCAGCCTGCTCAGCATTGGCGCGTTGGCGGTCATGACGCGCATCACCGCCAACCGTGAATTCGGCATTTTCCTTGCAAACCGCTACCAGACCGAACTCTGCGACAGGCTGGCGGAATATTACGTGAACACCGGCTCATGGGATGGCGTGGAAGCCATATTGCCCGGCATGAACATGGGTGGACCGATGGCTGGGCAGAACCGCCCCGCCTGGTTCGCCGTCGCCGACAGGAACGGCGATATCGTTCTGGAAAGCAGCCGCCACCGCAAAGGCTATCGTCTCAACCGCAGAGCCATCGAACAAGCCGAACCCATCATCGCAAATAATGAAGTTGTCGGCTACCTGCTGCTGGAAGTGCCCTATTCCCCGCAAACCGCTGCGGAACAGAACTTCCTCAAACGGCTCGACTTCTTCCTCGTCCTCGGCGCGCTCGGCGCGGTTGCGCTTGCCTTCCTGTTCGGCATCATCCTTTCGCGCAACATCACCAACCCCAT
The DNA here is from genome assembly GCA_023382595.1 of Anaerolineales bacterium. GTDB lineage: Bacteria > Chloroflexota > Anaerolineae > Anaerolineales > Villigracilaceae > Villigracilis. Next base: position 8,954 of record JAHDWB010000001.1, read on the forward strand.
CCGCAAACTGACCAAAGCCACGCACGACATCGCGGGCGGCAAGCTCGGTCAGCAGGTGGATGTGCACTCGAACGATGAGATCGGCGAACTGGCACAATCCTTCAACAAGATGAGCGCCGACCTCGCGCGCGCCTCCCACCTGCGCAGGCAAATGACCGCCGACATCGCCCACGAACTGCGCACCCCGCTCAGTCTGATCATCGGTCATGCCGAGGGCGTGCACGACGGCGTACTCAAGCCCACACGCGAGAATTTCGAGATCGTCCGCGAGGAAGCTGAACGCCTCGAGCGCCTCGTCAACGACCTGCGTACGCTTTCCCTTGCCGATGCGGGCGAACTATCTGTGGAATTCCAACCCGTGGACGTGAACGACATCGTCCGCGACAGCCACACCCATTACCGTTCCCTGTTCGACAAAAAACGCATCAAACTCGACCTCGAACTTGCGCCGGTCATCCTGAAAGCGAATCTCGACCCGCACCGCTTCGCCCAAGTCCTGAACAACATCCTCGACAATGCCCTGCGCCACACCCCCGAAGACGGACGCGTGGAATTGAAAACCCAGCTCGCAGAAAACAGGATTCAACTGTCCGTTAAAGATAGCGGCGCGGGCGTCACATCCGAAGAAGCACAACATCTCTTTGACCGTTTCTACCGCGTGGACGAAGCCCGCGCGCGCGACGAGGGCGGCTCGGGGTTGGGGCTTGCCATCGCAAAATCCATTGTGGAGATGCATGGCGGCAGGATCCGGGCGGAGAGCGAAAAAGACAAGGGACTTAAGGTAATTGTTGAGCTGCCAAGTGTAAAATAGAGGCATGGACCTGACCTCCATCCTGCCCGAAGCCCGCATCCGCTCGCGCCTGATCGACCGAATTGCCTACGCGAATGATGCTTCGTATTTTCGGCTGGTACCGCAGGCAGTGGTACAGCCGAATTCCATCGGGGAAATTCAAGCGCTGTTCAAATACACCCAACAAAATAAAATCCCAATGACCTTCCGTGCCGCAGGGACGAGTCTCTCCGGGCAGGCTGTAACGGACGGCATTCTGGTGGATATTTCCAAACATTGGGGCAAATACAGTTTGGAAGAGAACGCAGGCAAAGTCCGTTTTCAACCCGGCATTGTGGGCGGGTTTCTCAACAACGCGCTCAAACCGCACGGGCGGCGCATCGGACCCGACCCCGCTTCGATCGACGCGTGCATGATGGGCGGCATCCTTGCGAATAATTCCAGCGGCATGTGCTGCGGCGTGACCGAGAACTCGTACAAGACCATCCACGCGATGACGTTTGTTTTACCAAACGGATTCACGCTCGACACATCCCAGCCGGATGCGCGTAGAATTTTTGAGAACGAACAGCCGCATATCGCCCAAGGTCTGCTCGAACTCAAACGGCGAATCCTATCCGCAGATTTGGCAGATGGCACAGAAAAAAATAATCTACCTGATCCGCGCAATCTGCGGCTGAAAGAATCTCTCGCTGAAAAAATCCGCCGACGTTATCAGATCAAGAACAATAACGGCTACCTGCTCAACGCCTTTCTCGACTTCGAGCATCCGCTCGATATTCTTATTCATTTACTGATCGGCTCCGAGGGTACGCTCGGTTTCATTGCCGAGGGTGTGCTGAACACCCTGCCCGATTTCACCTACAAATACACCGGGCAGATGTATTTCAAGAATATCCGTGACGCGGCGGCAGCAGTGTACCCGATCAAGATGTCCGGTGCGCGCGCCGTGGAGGTGATGGATCGCGAGTCGCTGCGCTCGGTGGAGCATCTGCCCGGCGTGCCTGCCATTCTCAAGGAACTACCCGCGGGCGCAACCGCCATCCTCGCCGAGTATCAAGCCGCGGATGCAGAATCCATGCTTCGGTTTAAGAAAGAAGCGGGACGCGTCATCCGCGAACTCAAACTGATCCACGATGTCACATTCACCGACGACCCCGTTCAACAAGCGTCGTTGTGGAAACCGCGCAAAGGCATCATCGCATCGGTTGGCGCGATGCGCCCGCGCGGCACGACCTCGGTCAATGAAGATGTCGCCTTCCCCGTCGAGCACCTCGCCGACGCCGTGACCGACCTGCACCATCTCTTCGACGATTTCGGTTACAGCGAGGGCGTCATCTTTGGTCACGCCAAAGACGGCAATTTGCATTTCCTCGTCAACCAGGCATTCGACACACCCGAACAAATCCGTCACTTCGATCATTTCATGCAAGCGATGGTCAAGATCGTCAGCGGCAAATATGACGGCTCGCTCAAAGCCGAGCACGGCACCGGGCGCAACATGGCGCCGTTCGTCGAAACCGAATGGGGCAGCGAGGCATACGCCATCATGCGCGACCTCAAATCCCTGCTCGACCCCGACGGCATGCTCAACCCCGGCGTACTCATCAACGACGACCCGCAAGCGCATGTCACTCATTTGAAAAGCCTCGCGCTCGTCGCGCCTGAAATCGACAAATGCATCGAATGTGGATTTTGCGAGTCGAAGTGCCCCAGCCGGATGCTGACGTTTTCACCCAGACAACGCATCGTTGTCCAGCGTGAACTTGCATCCATGCGCCTCGCCGCCTCTGACTCAGCCATGCTTGATTCTGTTTCGGATGATTTTTCCTACGCTGGCATTGACACCTGCGCCCTTGACGGTCTGTGCGGAACGGCGTGCCCGGTGGGAATCGATACGGGGAAATATATAAAGAAGTTAAGAAGTGAACAAGTGGAAAGTGAAAAGTGGGCAGGGGTGATCGCGAATAATTTTGCCCTGGTTGAAAGGACAATCGGCATCGGCGTTTCAATCGCTCACACGGCTGAGAAAGTGATCGGTGCGGACGGAGTCAAATCCATTTCGGTGGCGGCGGAAAAAATCACAGGCACAAGACTGCCAAAGTGGAACAAGTCTATTCCGCACACTCCGAAAAGACTGCGCGAACGCAACGGTTCAAAACAATTCATCTACTTCCCCTCCTGCATTTCGCGCCAGTTGGGTCAACCAAAAAGTGACAGTCACTTGAGCCTTGCAGAAACTTTTACAACTATCTCACGACGGGCAAACATCCACCTCCAAATTCCCCAAGATGTCACAGGTCATTGTTGCGGAATGCCATTCTCATCAAAAGGCTACACGCAAGCCTATCAAGCCGCGCTGCACAAAACGCTGACGCAAATGTGGGAGTGGTCGGAGCATGGGAAGTATCCCATCGTCATTGACACGACCTCCTGCACGCACACGCTCAAAACCTGCGGCGATGACCTTACTCCCGAGGACAAAGAACTCTGGGATCAACTCACCCTCCTCGATGGCGTGGAATTTCTGCATGACCATGTCCTGCCCAAACTCACCATCCAGCCCGTGGACGAAGACGTCATCCTGCATCCGAACTGCTCCGCCCGCAAACTCGGCTTGGACGTAAAAATGCACGCCATCGCCAAACAATGCGCCAGATCCGCAACCGTTCCGTTCGCGCTCGGCTGCTGCGCCTTCGCCGGTGACCGCGGCTTGACCCATCCCGAATTGACCGCGTCCGCTACCGAAAAAGAAAGTGCCGAAATCCTTGCAAGAGACTACGACGGCTATTACTCCTCCAACATCACCTGCGAGATCGGCATGTCCGAAGCGACGGGAAAGGATTATGTCTCGATTGTGTATTTGGTGGAAAAGGCGAGTAGAAATTCGGTGGTCGAGTAGGGCGACTTGGCTAGAATAATCATGCCGTATAATGAGCGGACATTTGGATTTCCCCCGCGAATAAAGACCGATATCGTCATTGCAAACCGCTGCATTTACCACGAAGCAATCCATTGATCAATTTTGCAGCAGTGAAGAGTACATTACTCCCCGACCTCGAACCTGACAATACCTCATGAACAACATCGAAGGTTTCATCATCTTACTCACCTATCTCGGCGTCACTTCTTCGGCGGTATCGGGTGTACTCGAAGCACGCAAACACGAAATGGATGTGGTTGGTGCGACTACGGTGGCTTTTGTCACCGCCTTTGGGGGCGGAACCCTGCGCGACCTGCTACTGGGGCGGACACCGATCTTCTGGCTGGTCGATCCAGGATTATCCATCGCGACCTTTGCGGTCTCGATCATTTTCTTTTTCCGGGTACATAGGATATCAGAAGAATGGCTCTACATCCCGGACGCACTAGGGCTGGGCTTCTTCACTATTCTCGGCGCGACCTTTGCCCTGCAAATGGATCTTTCCCTGCTGGTTGTATCGTTGATGGGCGTGGTCACCGGCGTTTTTGGGGGCGTCCTGCGTGATGTCCTTTGCAACAAGGTTCCCCACATTTTCAAACGCGGCACACGGCTGTATGCCACCTGCTCTTTTCTCGGCGTGTGGGTGTTCATCGTTCTGATGCAATTGGATGTGGATGCTTCGCTTGCATCCTGGATCGGGACCGTGACCGTCTTCGTCCTGCGGATACTGGCAGTCCGTTTCAGGTGGACACTACCCTTCCCTTAAACAAAAAGGGACGGACGGTGAAATCATAGAAACTTAACAGGCATCCTATGACTCATTTCCAAAACTCACAGACAGCGCTTGCACAAGTCGCCCCGTCCTTCGCGGACACGATCGTCCGCGTCGTTCAGCAGGAATATCCGAACCAGATGCAGCACATGATGACGGGTCCTGATGATCGCCCGACGCCGCGCGAAGCGCATCCCGCCTTTTACGGCTGTTTCGACTGGCACTCCAGCGTCGAGATGCATTGGGTCTTGATCCACCTGCTGCGATTGGTTCCCGAAGCCTTTGATACGACGAAAGCAAGGATGGTGCTTAACGCCCACCTTACGGAAGATGCACTTTTGCAGGAAGCCGCCTATCTTCGCTCCCGTCCGCGCTTCGAACGACCATACGGCTGGGGCTGGTATCTGACCTTTATCCACGAGTTGACACTGTCTGAAGACGAAGCAGCCGCTCAATGGCTGAAAGCCGCGCGTCCTCTGGCGGATGTGATCACCGAAGGCTTTTTAGCCTGGCTTCCAAAAGCTACCTACCCGATCCGCGTGGGGATGCACAGCAACAGCGCCTATGGTCTGGCGCGTTCCGTGCCATGGGCAAGGTACCTAGCAAAGCAAGGAGATCCCAGCCTGCTGAACGCCATCAAACAAACAGCTATCCAATGGTATGGCGCAGATCGTGATTACCCCGCCCATTACGAACCAAGCGGCAGTGACTTCCTCTCCCCCGCTCTGACGGAAGTGGACCTGATGAGCCTCGTCCTCGAACGGGAAGAATTTCTCAATTGGCTGGATGCCTTCCTGCCAAATCTATCTTCCGAGGAACCTAACTCGCTCTTTCAACCCGCCTTCGTCTCGGACTCATCAGACGGTCAACTGGCGCATCTGCATGGATTGAACCTGTATCGCGCATTCGTATGGCGGCATTTGCATGATTTTCTCCCTGAGAACGATCCACGCAAACCATATCTTGAATCAGGCATCCACGCACACACCGAAGCAAGCATGAGCGCCGTTACTGGCTCCGATTACATGGTGGAACACTGGCTGGCGGCATTTGCCATGCTCTACCTGAGCGGCGGATAGGGTGAAACATTTTTTTGGAGACTCTTCGAATCAAAAGACCGCCAGCGTAGACTGGCGGTCTTTTTTAGTAGCGGGGGCAGGACTTGAACCTGCGACCTTCGGGTTATGAGCGTCAATCTCCGACCGCAGACTTACGGGCATCGGGTTGGCATATCAACCCGACCCAACGGTTCTTGATTTCAAAGAGCCTGTAGGGTTATGACTGCTACGAATGCAGTCATCTTACAAATCTTATAACATAAACAGATTGATTTTTCAATCAACCCTTCTTGGAGCCGTACCAGAGCAAGTTAATGTAATGACAGGAGTATTGTCCCGTGTAGGTATATTCGGTGGGACTCGCTCCGCTTTCATAGCGGATTTCGCCCCATGCCTTGTAACGTATCTCGGAGACTTTGGTCCCATCCGCATCTGTGACGATGCTGGTCGAACCCAAGTGGTCGCCAAGGATGTAGAGCAACTCTCCAGCCTTTCTCATGGCTATTCTCTGTGCGCCTGCATAATAATATTTTGTAACCACTCCATTCACAACTTCGTAGTGATTGCCAACAAAGAACGTTGTTGTACTTCCAACATTCGTAGTCAAGACAGATTTTACCCGCTTCCCGTCACAATGTTACATATTACAGATAACCAGTTGTCCATCTTAGCAAGTTTACTATAGCTAATAACGACAAGGAAATCACAACAGAAATAAAAAAGCTGGATATTAAACCTGTAATCAGTGACAACAAATTGAAGTCATCTAAATTGACCAATACCCAATTCTTGTTTTTTGAGTTACCGATAACATATTGCACAAAAAAGTAGAGAACAGCTAGTCCTAAAATTGCCCTTGCTGCTACGTTATAGAAATTATAGATTACAAAACCAATATAAGTTCCACTAACTGAAAATATCGCAATAACAATATATAATCCAATCCTTTTTATTTTTTTCATTTTATAAACTCCTCAAAATGATCAATACCTTCGCCAATTTTGCGGTGATGTCTGTGAACCGCTATATATAGCGGTTTTCTTGTGAGCAGCTGCACATATATGGCGGTAGCGGCATAGTTTTAGAATTTTGGTGAAGGTATTGAATTATATGAACGCATTATTAATACGGCACTAGTTGGTTAAAAATATTGGAAGGGATGGGTGCATAGGCAGGGGTACTAGTGGGAGTGGGCGTATAAGTAGGAGTGTAGGTAGGCGTATTAGTGGGAGTGGGTGTGTAAGTAGGGGTGTAGGTGGGTGTATTAGTTGGGGTGGACGAAGGATGAAGTGGGGTTATTGTTTCGCTTGGAATTTTGCATAATGATTCATCCTGACCACACCCGCCATTAGTAACACTTATTAAGGTTAAAACTGTCACGCCTGCAACAGCAACTACAAAACAAATTTGTTCTATTCCCTTACAATTACTTGGAAATTTATTTTTACCGGAATTATTTTCCTGCACTTGTTTGTCAAAATCCTCTTGCCGATGTAAAATCTTAGTCGGTATACCTGTTCTATTTTTCTTTTTAGCCATTTCCACTACGTTCTCAAGTCCTGCCGCCGCTTGCTGACCCAACTCCTGCATCTGTGGAGTTGAGTATATGTATGCAGTAGCTACGATAACCCCCACTCCAATTAAGACAAGGCATTGAATACAATAATGCCCGCTTGGATCCGTATATCGCAAGGGATTGTTATTAACATAAGCATATCTATCCCATGCTTGTACGCCTTGACTTTCTGGGATAATCGTATCTGCCTGGGCAAATCTCCCTAATGAAGCATCATACCATCTCGCATTATAGAACATGAGACCGAAGTCCGCGGTATACGAGTATTGGCCCGTATAGGTATATTCGGTGGGACTTGCTCCGCTTTCATAGCGAACTTCACCCTCGCGGCATCGTACCCGAAGGGTAAGCACCCCTGTGGGGCTGGCTTTGTCCCACAGGGATGCTACGCGATAGCGCATCTCAGAGACTTTGGTCCCATTGCCATCGGTGACGATGCTGGTCGATCCCAAGTGGTCGCCAAGGATGTAGAACAACTCTCCAGCCTTTCTCACATCGTCCCGATGTCCTTCGGGATGGCAATACGCTGTGCTCCTGCGTAATAGTACTTGGCCACGACTCCATCGGTCACTTCGTAGTGCGTGCCGACAAAATAGGTGGTGGTCATGCCAACGTTGGTCGTCAGTATTGATTTTTCATGCTTTTCATCGCCGATAGAGTATCAGTCCCTTAGTTTTCTGCTCATACTCGAACAGTTACTATTTTTCTTTATATACAAATAATATATTTTCAAATGGAAAAATTAAAAATTCTTCAGACGCATACACAACATCATATCTCTCTTGGGATAAATCTGTTATCGAGGGATTTCCCAGTTGCAGAAATCCTATAGTGCGACCATCTTCGGGTGAAATTGCATGAATTCTACCCGGACTCATACTTCTAGCATAAATGACGTTGTTTATGTTGACAGGCTTCACAAGGAAAAACTCTCTGGACTCCGAGCGCCATATTTCACTGCCATTGCTTTTATCAATAGCAAGTAAACCGTAATCCATATTGGCAATCAGTTTCGAATCAAATACAGTCAGGTTGTATATTGAAGTTTCTGCAGGACCTATTATCCTGTACACCCAAATGTGATTACGTTCATCAAGAGCAATAGCAGAAATTTTTCCGCCACTAAAATCGACAGTTCCATTAGTGTAATAATATATTATTCCAGTATCATAAGTGCTTATTTTCGCGACGTTGATTACTTTCCAGAGAAGATCACCGTCCGATATGTTATGAGCGCTAATGGAACTCGTTGAAGTGATAAATACTAAATCCATAGAGTCATCATAGGCAATATTTATTCCTCCCCTACCAGTTGCAACTCGCCATAACATCGCACCACTATTAAAATTGTAGACTTCAATAGTCCAAGTAGGAATTCGGCGCACAAAAATAAAATTTGAGTGTACGTCGAGAATCTGTGCCCTTGTGCCCGAAGAATCTAGTTTTATAGAAGAAACTTCTTCTCCCGCTTTGTTGATAATTCTTATCAGCGACTTATCAGATGCAATAAGATAATCACCAGAGAATAATAAATGAGAGTCAGTATCCAGTAAAAACCTTTTCTCCCATATGATCTGCCCTGTTTTCATATCCAATGCAGTCAAGTATCGATTTCTACCAACGACAATCAGATCGCCCGAAACTGCAACGTGGTAAATCCTGCTATCAAATTGTTGTGACCAATGCTCAATTAAAGGAAATTCATTGTGTTCAATTGCCAGATCTTCTCTGATTGTGTTACAAGATACAAGAGCGAGCAAAAGCAATAATAATAATATTTTTTTCATCTTTTTACCCTATATAGGCTGCGGATTGTAAATTTTTTAGTACTACTCTATTCAGCGGAAGGTGTCCACCTTCCGCATTGTTGTGCTAATCGACAGCCAAATAGCTGAAAGCCATTCATGCCAAATCTTGAGACATTCTTGGCGTCGTTATAATATTTATCTCCAAAGGAAGTGTCTCTGATACCAAATTGAGTAAAAATTTCATCCAATACATCTTGTGCTGGTATTGCATTTTGTACAGATGTTGACACTGAAACTCCAGGAGTACCGACTGTGGCACCCACATCATATCCATATACTTCTCCCAAAAAAATATCGCCATCTGCACCACTGACCGAGAACCAACCATCAAGAACGGCACCGATATAAATCACCGGAAGATTTCCGCTTCCTGCTACTTGTACCACGGTGCCACTAAAGTCATCTGCACTGACAAACCCCGTGCCATAAATAGATCCCTGAGAATATCCTACCGCCGCACCCGCTCCAGAACCAGCACCACCTCCTGTCGTGATGTATAACTGAAAATCACCGTTCTCAGATGTCACGTAGTTTGCTTCTACCACTCCACTCCCTGGGAAGATCACAACAGACGCTTGCACTGTTAAATTGGAGCCACTTGCTCTTGCTGGAAGATAAGTGTTGGCTGCAGTGCGCCAATCGGAATCTGTGATTTTTTGGTTGTCAATTAGCTGGGTAGCAAAAAATTTTATTATCTGCCACCATGGAACGTCGTCATGCCCCGTAGGGTCAATATAATTAACAGGATTATTTCTCGAATATGCGTAGCGGTCTAGTCCTTGTATTCCATCTGGCACAATTGGATCTGCCTGCGAGAACCGTCCCAGAGAGGGGTCATACCACCTTGCATTATAGAACATGAGACCGAAGTCCGCGGTGTAGTTACATTAAGTTCGCGTAAGTTTCAGGGCTTGTCCTGAAAGGCTCCTGGTAGTAATCTGGAACTCGAAACTGGCCGTTTCATTTCCAAATCCACCACCAGGAGGTAGTTCCATGTTATCAGAAATCGAGTCGTTCGTGAGTTGGCTGAGGCGCAAGTCGCCCCAGTCCAGCACCGCTGTGCATTATGCCAGCGATCTGAAGTTGTTCTTTGCATGGCTCAATAAACCATGCCAAGAAGTAACAGTGCAAGACATCGATGCCTTCATCGAACATTCACAAAAACTCGGACATGCCATCGGAACTGTGAATCGCAGGTTGTGCACATTGCGTACCTTCTTTCAATTCCTCATCATGCAGGACGAGAACGCGCCGCATAATCCTGTCATTCCAAAGAGACACTTCATTCGTCCGGGGGAGAGATTGCCTCGGGATGTGGAAGACAAAGTGCTTGAAGCCTTATTCGCAGTCATCACCAATGTGCGAGATCGTGCGATGTTTCTGCTCATGCTGCGTTGTGGATTGCGGGTGGGCGAAGTACGCAATCTCTCGCTGCGTGATTTGTATCTCGAACCGTCATCGGGTAGCTTGCCGCGTGTGTGGCTACATGGCAAGGGCAGTTATGAACGCGTGGCGTTTCTTTCCTCCCAACCACTGGCAGCCTTGCATGTGTGGTTGAAGAGCAGACCTAAAGTCACAGCAGAGGCGGTGTTCATCAATCGTTTTGGCAAGCGATTGAGTGTGACGGGCATTCAGGATCGTCTGGCAGGCTATTGTCATAAAGCAGGACTGTGGATGACCTGTCATCAATTCCGTCACACCTTCGGACGTCATCTCACGGAAGCGCATGTGCCAATCACATCCATTCAAAGACTATTTGGTCATGCGCGCTTGAAGAGCACGGAAGTATATTTGCACATTTCCGATGCGCAGGCGCAGGAAGATTATCAAACTGCGATGGAAGAAATCATGCGCGAACTGCCGCTGGAGGTGGAGCGATGACACGCACACGTCGTTTTCATAGGCGTCGGTTTCACTTCAAGAGCCCGCCACTGAAAGATCTTGCCATTCAACGTTTCAAAGAGTGGTCGGAGGAGAACAAGGGCTTCTATGGTGGCTTTCGCAATTGGCTCAAAGAAAACGGATATGGTCCTTCCACCTTGAACATCTATGGCGCGGCAATGCGGATGGCAATCGGGTATTTACGCAAACCGTATTGGACGATTGATCCCGAGGAAGATCTCGAGCGCGTGCGCGGACATTTAGCGAAAAGTGAGCGCACACACGGCACGCAGGCGGATTATCGCAAAGGCTTGCTCAAACTTGCCGAGTACATTCGTTTGCGCTGCCGTCGTCCGAAGGAGGAGAAGGAATTGCCGTGGGCATACACCATCGGGTCGCTCTCGCCGCAATTGCAGGACGACGTGCGGGAGTATCTCAAACATTGCCAGCGCGCTTGGAAGTTGGAACAGCGTTGGGAACGCAGCCGCGATACGTTGTATCGTTTGGGCATTCCGTTGCGCTGGATGACGGAACATCAAGACCTGAAAGAAGTTAGTGATCTCACGCCACAAGTTTGGTTTGCGTACCTGGACTATCGTCTCGAAGCAGGCATGAAACCTGTGTCCGTGAACAGCGATCTGTCTGAGTTGAGACATTTTGTATCTTTCCTGCGCGGATTGGAACGCGCAGTCTGTGAACGCTTCCTGTTGGTGGAGCCGTTGAAGGCCGGTTGGCGAATGCCGAAGGATGTGCCTGTAGAACAACTGCGGAAACTGCAAGCGACGATTCAAGCGCAGGCAAACTCGCCTCATGCGGGACATCGCAGGGTGGGTCGTCTCGATCTAGCCTGGTTCCTGCTCATGCTGCATGGTGGATTGCGTACCTGTGAAGTCCGCCAGTTGAAGCTGCAGGACATCGAGTGGGAGGCGAAGCGCCTGCGCATCGAGCAATCCAAGGCGCTCAAAGACCGCTATATCTACCTGGACAACGCCGTTTTGAGCGCATTACGGTCATATCTGGCGGTGCGTGGACAAACCAGTGCCCTGCCCGAAAACGTATTCGTTTTCCGCCATGTGCCACTATGCCGCACCTATTGCTTCAAGAAATTGGAGACATACGGATTGCGTTGTGGGGTTAAGGCATCGCCCCACCAGCTCAGGCATTCATGTGCAACGCTGTTATTGAACGCAGGTGCGCCCGCGTTAAGTGTGCAGATGATCCTGGGACATAAGCAGATCGACACGACATTGGGATATGCGCGCCTCTATGATGGCACGCTCGCAGCGGATTATTACTCTGCCATGAACAAGGTGGAAAGGCAACTTGCATTGCCCGAAGATGCAGCGAAGGAAACGCCAAGCCTTGGAGAATTGATCGCACTCGCCGATGCTTTGCGCAACGGTTCACTCAATCCCGCACAAACAGAAATCGTGCGAGCATTGCGCGAAGGATTGGGATTATTGGAGGATGTTAAGGTGCAGTACGCCGGTGAAGACGCGGTATAATTTCATCACCCCACAAGAGACGGGCTGAACTGCAAAGTTTGGTTCGTCTTTTTGTTGGGGGGAGGTAGTACAAAACATGAGTTACTCAGGTCAGCAAGATTATTAGTGCGTTAAGTACTCGGCAAACAGAGCAAGAAGGATAACCAGAACAGCAAGAACCACAATGGTTGCTATTATTTGCACCACAACCTGCGATAAGGATGGCTTCTTTCTGAAACGATGGTGATACACCCAAGGAGAAGTGTAGGCATCTAATTCTTCAACTGCCCATTGTTTTGGGATTATGTCTCGGTAATAAGGATTCGGATTTATGGCTACATCTCTCTTAGAGATAATTCCATTGATCAACTCACTGAAGGCATTAACTTCGTTGCCATTCCTCCGTTCATTCGCTGGTACCAAAGGGTTAGTTGGGAATATGAAAACATCTTTAGACTTGTCTCCATCGGCTATTTTTAGTTTAATCATCGAGCGCCAAAATCCTCGTCCACCCACTGTATACACATCACATTTCCGAATTAGGTTTATCGGAATATCCTTCGGCGGTTGAGATTCAATATGGATATTTTCGATTGTTACGTCACATCTCACAAGATCTTCCGCTGAAAGGAAGCGTCCCGTGTTGTTCCAGCCATACAGCCAAAAGATATAAACATCTTTATTCTTCATAATATCCATTCTTCCACCGCCTTTGTTCTTCTCTTACCACCCAGTTTCCAAATGTTGAAAATGCTGGCGTGATAACGTCAATAAGTTCTCTGCTGCCTGTGGGTGGGTCAATCCACACACCAGCATCAGGGTCCCAACTGATCATTTTATTCATGCCAAGATTGAATGCTTGGCTGACTGCATTAGATACAAATCCATTTCCAAAATCTTCCAGTGTTGCAGTTCCATCAATTCCACTTTGTGCAGTTTCATCTAAGCCACCCCATACCCCTGCATTAAGCAATTGTGCACCAACTTGGACAGTACCAGTTGTAACTGTTGTCAATTGCCCAGCAACCAGCCCTTGAGCAGCACCAGCTGCACTTGTAATTACGTGCTCTTCTGCCGAGAAGTCTTCTCCCGTTAGAACATTTTCAGCATGATCAGAGATAATATTCCCAGCCATGCCCACACCAGCAGCTGAGGCTAACATTGCAGCACCAGCTGATGCTCCTACCCCACTGCCAATTAATGCGCCTGCAACAGCTCCTGTTCCTGCTGCAACGGCTAAATCTTTCCAGTCGCTATGAAGATCAAACCCACCAGGCTGTCTGGATTCAGTATATATGTACAAACCTGCATTAACTAATCCTCCGATAACTGCTCCGATACACATTGGGCAGTGTCCTGTGGGATCATTGTATCGAACAGGATTGTTGCTGACATAGGCGAAGCGATCGTAGGCTTGCACACCCTGAACAGCAGTTGGTACAATGGAATCAGGTGAAGTGAAACGACCGAGGTAGGGGTCATAGTGCCGGGAGTTATACCAGAGCAAGTTAATGTAACTGTCAGAGTATTGTCCCGTGTAGGTATAGTCAGTGGGACTCACTCCGCTTTCATAGCGGACTTCACCCCATGCCTTGTAGCGCATCTCAGAGACTTTGGTCCCATTGGCGCTGGTGACGATACTGGTCGAGCCCAAGTGGTCGCCGATAATAAAGAACAGATCTCCATCTTGTCGCATGGCTATTCTCTGTGCGCCTGCATAATAATACTTGGTCACGACTCCATCAGAAACTTCGTAGTGCGTGCCGACAAAATAGGTGGTGGTGGTGCCGACGTTGGTCGTCAGCACGGATTTTACCCGCTTTCCGTCGCCGTCGTAGGTGAAGGTCGCATTAGAGAAGATGCCCGTCGGCGGCGGGACAGAGGATGCCGTGATGGTGGGGGTGGCTGTGCCCGTCGGGGTGGGCGAATGGGACGCTGTCACCGTGGGAGAGGGGGATTGCGTCGCAGTCGCGGTCGGGGTGGCAGTGCTGGTAAGGGTCGGGGTGGCAGTGCTGGTAAGGGTCGGGGTGGCGGTCTGCCCCGGAGTGGAGGAGACCGTTGCGGTTGCAGAAGGAAGCGGGGTGTCCGTCAGGGTCGGTGTGGCAGTCGGAAGCGGCTCTTCGCCCGGAAGACTGTACTCGATCACCAGTTTCGGACGCTGGGAAGCGGAGGACGATCCCACATCGGACGATTTGAAGTTGAAGCGGTCGTCCAGTTCCGTCTCCATCTTGAGCAGGAAACCGTGGTTGGTGAAACTTCCGTCCATCATCTCCTGGAGCTTTTCGGGGTCGAGCGCGATCTGCTTCTCGGTATCCGGCTGGTCGCTCACCAACACTTGCGTCGAACCGATCGCTGTCATCTCGCGGTCGTTCGCCCCCGATACGCCGGGGGATTCCCAGTTGATGCCCGTGGCGGAACGGTTCCAGGTCGCCTGCGATTCGTTGAAGGCGGTCTTCAGACGGTAGACCTGAAGCGAGGCGTCGTTGCTGGAAAAGTCGCTTGCGATCCACAATGACAGCGTGGCGGATTGGATGATCGCATCGGACGGGATCGAAGACAGGTCGAACCTGATCAACCCGCGCGAGTAATTGTTGGAATTCGTATCCCGCTCGCCAATGCCGATGTCGCTGGAGGTGCCGTAATTGGTGGTGGCGGCTGCGCTCAGCAGATAGGTGTCGATACCCTGCGTGCCGTTCGGCTGTAAAGTGATGGTATACGGACCCTCGGATCGCGCAACTACGGGATTCTTCGCAGCCAGGACCTTCGGTCCGATCTGGTTCGCCGCCAGGCTCCAGCCAAAGGCAGCCACCATGAAATACGCCGCCTGCTCCCGGGTCAGCGGCGAGGCAGGGCAGAAATTCCCGCCCCCACAGCCATCACCCGCTCCTTCCGCCGCAAGCTGCTTGATCCATGCCGCCTGGGCATAGGTAGTGGGGACGTCGTCGAAACCTGTCGAACTGCCCACCGCGGGCGGCGAGTATCCCGTCCCGTATTTGGCGCGCAGGATGAAGACTGCCGCCTGCGTGCGCGTCGTGGCGCTCTCGGGACAAAAGTTCCCGTCTCCACACCCGCTGGTGAAGCCTTCCGCCGCGAATTGCTTGATCCAGGCTGCAAAAGGATGGCTGGTGGGAACGTCATTGAATCCGGTGGATGCCCCCACCTCTGGCGGGGCATATTCCGAACCATATTTGGCACGCAGGATGAAGACCGCCATTGCCGCGCGGGTGACACTATCGTCCGGGCAGAAATGCAGCGGATTCGTAGCGCAGCCACTGGTGATGTCCAGGTCGTAGATCGTTTCGATATGCGCCTTGTACGGGTTGCTGTACGGCACATCGACGAAGGTCGGGGTTGAGGTGGCGGTCGGTCCGGGCGTGAAGGTGGGCGGCAGGGTGGGCGGAATCGCGCCGCCGTTCGCCGCGATATGGGTCATCCGCCCTTCCTCATCGTAGGTCAGTTCCGCAACCCCGCCGTCCACATCCCTGTAGATCATGTTGCCGTTTTCATCATAGCCATACACGTTCGAACCGGCATGGGTTACCGCATGGACATGTTCTGCATTGTTGTATTCCAGTGTCATCCCTCCCTTGAAGATCAGGTTGCCGGAAGCGGAATCGTATTCATAGGTTTCGGAATATGGCGCAGGTCCGTTCGTCACTGCGGCGGAAGTCAGCCGGTTGAGGGTATCGTATCCAAATGCCTGGGTTTCCCCGGAGATCGCATCCGAGATGGTACGAATGTTACCAGATGCATCATATACATATCCCAGGTTTTGAATCGAGCCGACGCTCATGGTTTCAAGTCGTCCGCCCTGACCTGTCCACTGATCGTCCACACTGACTTGCTCATTCCAGTCATAATAACCATATGACTGGGTCAATCCATTGCCCAGGGCGCGGCTGGTCATCCTGCCAGCCGGGTCGTAACCGGTTGAAGTTACATACACAGTGCTGACTGGATCGTTGGTCAGGCTCTCGAACAGCATGCGGTTGTTGTACTGGTAGTTGAGGACTTCACCATCGGGATAGGTCATGGTGACCGGCAGGTCGGCGGAGTTGTATGTCCATGACGTGGTGAACGACTGCCCGCTGGCACCGTCCCCTTGTGGGAACACTTTCTCTTCACTGCGCACCCTGCCGCGCACATCGTACTTCCAGTTGGTGGCGCCGCTTGCATCGCTCATGGAGGTCCTGAATCCGATACCGTTTGCATTTTGGTCGGTCGCATCGTATCCGAAGCTTACAGCATATGGCAGGGGGGCGCTGCAATTGCCATCAACTGGATACGTCTTGCCACTCAGGCGGTTCAACGAGTCGTAATAGAGACAGACCACCTGCCCCCTGGCATCCGTTTGTCGTTCAAGATTTCCCAATGCATCATATTCATAGAACCATTCCCCCATATCCGGGTCGTCCATGCTCACTTTTCGTCCGCCAACATCGTACATGATCGTGGTCACAACCCCGCCGCGCGACACCGTTCGCAGGCGGTCAAGGGCATCATATGTATAGGAAACACCGGGTCCAACTTGCTGCGGCTGAACCGAAACCACCCGCCCCCATACATCGCTGGTGGTTACCGTCTGGTTACCGCCCGCATCCACCAGCGTAGTGATCAGCCCGTTTACAGTGGTGGACGTGCTGATGCCGTCGGGCGTGGTGACGGTTGTGGTCAAGGCCGCCGGGTTAACAGCGGTGGTGGTGTAATACACCGTGCCGCCCCCGAGATAGGGCATGCTTTGTTTTGTAACGGTCGGGCTTTCATACACCGTATCCACGATCGAACCGCCACTGATCATGCGGGTCTGCCTGCCCATGCCGTCATAGATGCGCTGAACGGTATAAAAGGTGCCGTCGTCGATCTTTTGGATCAGTGTCGTTGTAAAAGGATAAGTATTGACATAGGAGATCGCGATGGTGGGGTCGTCCGCATCATCCTCCGGACGGACAAGCTTGATCATCCGTCCAAAGGCATCGTACTGTGCCGACACCACATTCCCGTTCGGATCCGTCTGGGAAACGGGAACGCCCAGACCGTAATCGTAGGCAATGGCGACAGCGTGCCCCAACGCGTTCGTCATAACGGTTGGATAAGCATGGTACACAGGATCAAAGGTGGTCGTGGCGGTGCGCGCGCCCACCGTGGGATTCGCATTCCACGTGCCGTATCCGCTCCAACTGGTTTCACTGTTGCGGTTGCCCCAGGTGTCATACGTATATGAGACCTGACCATAAGAATTCGTGCCGTTCAACAACCTCCTTACGGCTGTCAATTTCCCATTGGCAGGCATGATCTGATGATTGCCAACATTCCCATCATACAAATAGATCGTGATCGCCAGCACATTGTTTGCGGCATCGAATATTTTGATCTTTCCGGGCAGCGACACCAGATAACGGGACGACGTGTCATTGGGATAATAAAAATATTCCTGGCTGCGCTGCGTAACCCATGTACTTCCACTCCGGGATTGCTCCGTCTGTTTCAACAGGTTCCCGTAATAAGGATTTCCTGCATCATCGTACTCATACTGCGTTTTTGTGGCGGCATACGTTATGCCATTGCTGTAATAAATGCGGTTTTCGGTTGAATCCAGCCGGATCCAATAACGCGGTATCTCCCGGGTATCGCCGTTTGCCGTATGGATCATTCCGTCCCATTTGGTGTGCAACCAACTATTAATGCTTTCCCGGATCTTCTTCCCATTCGTTCCGGGCGTCATGGTGACGACACTGGCTGTGCGGCCCTTCAGAATGTCGGTCTGATGGAAGGATGTAATGGTCTTGGTGCCATCCGGGGCGGTCTCAGTCACCTGGGAATGACCGCGAAATTCGGAGTATTTCTCGCTAAAGGACGTATCGTTACTGGCGCTTTCCGAATTGGAATCATTGTTGACCGCCGCGCCGGCATAAGCATAGCTGGTAACATGGGACGGTCCCTCACCTCCGCTGTTGACGGTCTTGCTGCTGACACGATAGATGGTGGTCAATGCCTCAAGCCGGACATGGCTGATATAAACGTTCAGGTCGGCATGCGGGTTTACATATTGCCCGACCGCGTTCAGGTTTGCGGTGGCAGGCAGGGTCATTACCTCAGTCGCCGGGCTGTTCAATGCCGCGGTGGTTTGATAATTGCTCATCCCGTCGAATAACTGCAATTTGAGCGTTTTGCCGGTTTCAAAATGCGCCTGCAGCCGGTAGGCGCCTCCGGGCTTGATCGGGTAATGCCAGATGTATGGCAGGGGTCCCGTTGTGCCCGCGTTGGCGCGGAAAGTCGGGTCCAATTCAACGTGGAATGTGTTGGATTCGCTCGCCTGTTGGGAATACCATTTTGAATATGCAAATTCAATACTGCCGCCGTAACCGTTCTCCGCCCGTGTCATGTGCATCTGATCCGCATACGTGAATGTCGTGAGGGGCAGAGACCCAGTTTCCCCTTCGCCCATTTCCTCGATCTGAACCACGGTCTCGAAATAGGTCAAATTGGGCCAGACTACATTGCCGTAGTCCAATACATATTTCCGCATGACCTTCTCGAAGGAGCCGTTCCCATCCAGGTCCCGCTCGATGATGATGTCCTTCAACCGTTTGGTGTAAAAGGTATGGTGAAGGTTATCCTCTTCTTGAGAAACCTTGTAAGGGCGGGGTTCCAGTGTGAAACGCACCCGTGTGCGTCCGTCAGGATAGGTGATCGTGGATGGGTAGACTGCCGTATCGGTGGTCGCCGTTCCGTAAAACTGGCACTGGCCGCCGCTATTAACCTTATATGTAATGGACTTCGTATCTTCCACATAGCCATAGGTCAGCTCCTTGCCGTGAATGTTGCTCATTCGTGTCAGCGACCAGCGGTAGGTTCTATAATCAATATGGTCGCAGCCATCGCTGTAGGCAAAAGACGTCCGAAATTCGAAATAATAGGTGTTTCCAACCTTGTCGCGGATCGTCCAGACATCCCCCGCGTAGGTGATCTTCATGAAGTTTTCGTCTGTCGCGTAATAATTGCCGGATGAATCCTTGACGATCTCGGTGCTGATGCCGTTGACGACCAGGCTGTAGCTATCGTCGGCATGGGTATAGGTATTGTGGGTATTCAGTTCGATATGCCCGACGTCCAACGACCAGCCCGGTCCCACCCAGCCGCTGTCCGACAAGTGTGTCATCTGATCGATCACCTGGCTGTTGTAGTTCAACGACAGGCTGGGCTGCAATCCGCCGGGTCCGGGAGGCGTCTCGATCCCCACAGAATACGTCGCGGCGCCCGTAAAATTCGAAACCTGGAAGGCATTCACGTTCGGAAGCCTGGATGCTTCCCAGTTGTCCGGACCGACATCGAAGATGGAAAAATGCTCCGTCTCACCGTGCAGGATGCCGGTCTCTTCATCCACCCAAGAGGGCATCCCGTACCACTCCCCGTTTTCCGGGTTGTACCAGTACAGAAACACCTCGTTGTTGTTTGCATTTTCAAAACCGAAATCCTGCAGGCGGATCTCGAACTCGACCGGGCTATCGAATTGCTTTAGTTCCCGATCGTCGCTCTCTTTCCACGCCCTGATCTCGAAGGGCTTCCCGCTCATGGAGGATTGAATCGCCTTGAACTCCGAAGGCGTTCCGATCTCGACCCGCACTCCCTCGCGCTGACCCTTCAGCGCCTCGCTGCTGAACTTCACCTTGAGACTTCCATCCAAGGCGGCGATCTCTCCGCCCCGGTCTGTCAGTTGGAATTCGTCGTGGAGGGGAACGACCAGAATGGCGGATGACAGGGTTATCCCTTTTTCATCCAAAAGTGTGGCTGTAAAATAAGCGTCCTGCTCAACGCCTGCATCGGTGATGACCGGCAGGCCGCCACTCAGATCGGACAGTTGGATGGTAACCGGGTTCGTCTTTCCATCTTCGCCGTCCCTTGCCGTTTTTTCAGCTTCAAAGCCGTCCGGCAGGGTAATGCTCAGCGTCAGCCCTTGAACTTCCTTTTCAGAGAAGCCAATGATCCGCCAGCGGATCTCGAGCCTCCCGCCCGGCTGCAGTGTCTTCGGAGCGGCTTCCAGGGCGATCTCGATGGTTGGCTTGAGAGGTTCTTGATCCGGTACGGCGGTTCTGGAATTACCCGCCTGCGCCATCGCGACAACCCAGGCGCTTCCGCCCAAAACCGGTCGGCCGATCCTGGCGGACTGTTTTATCTCCGGATGGTCCTTCGTTTTTGCAGACACAGGCAGCGGCGTGTACGAATTGAACATTACGATCACGATAAGCGTGACGCGGATTACGGTCCAACCGATCTGTCTGATTGTGTGCATGAGGCCTCCCAAGCTTCGATGCGCTTCTGATGTATTCGATTTTTTATTGGGCAGAGCTTGTGTTTTTCTCGTACCCCCCAGTCCCCTGGGCATGTTTGTTAATCTGGTTCTAATGTTACCTTAACAAGATAAGTTGTCAAGACAATCCAATCTTAAAATATTTCATCCGAACTTTTATTGGGACAATATCCATTGTGCGAACATGTATCTTCGAATCCTTTCACAAAACCTGCAACACCAGCTCCTGATCTCTGATGAATCTGGCAAATCATTAACGGACAGTGAAGACGAGACTTCACCGGCATAGGGATATGCGAACTACACTTTCTTTTATATATCCTCAAAAACGAGGAAAGTTCGATACAATTGAGTTCGACATTGGAGAACTCACAACCATGATCACTCTTACCTTTGCGGGCGATGAAGCAGGCGATGTTAGTTTGAATTTTGAAAAAGGCGCGTCGCGGTTCTTTGTACCTGCATTTATCGCCACAAAACAGCCCGATTTGTTGAGAGACAAACTTGCAGGTCTGCGAGAGTCTCTCGATTTGCGACCCACCCACGAGTTCAAGTTCCATAAGATGACATCTGCCGAGATTCGTAACCAGGTATTTTCAACCCTTTCATATGCGGATTTCGAAGCCTGGGCATTGATCGTCGACAAAACCAGATTACCAAAAATCTTCGAGACAACCGAAAGTATCGAGATTTACACGCATTTCATCACAGAGTTACTCAGCATCATCCCCGCTGGTCTGCAAAAAGATGCGACTTTAATACTGGATGAATTCGGCTCGACACCTGATTTGCGGACGGAATTACGGCGTACGATGGTCAAGCGTCATATGCCAAGACTTTTCAAGCGGGTAATCGTCCGAAGCTCGCACAAGGAGTCGTTGATTCAGGTTGCAGACCTGGTAGCGGGCGCAATCATGCGCAGGGATTCACAAAACGACTCAGAGGCGTTCGACATGATCTCAAAGAAGGTCAAACGATTGGAAATGTACCGCCCTTATTAAAATAACCCGCCTCGCTAGCCCTTGTCCTTCAACGGAAGGGGGCAGGCGGTCACAAGGACCACTTTTCGCGAGACAGGATGAGCGATCAAAACGCTTTTGACCATTGGATTTTGTCCACTGGCAAACTTATTATACAACAAACGTAATTATTGTTCAAATTGCCATCCCTGTTAGTAAACGGTACTCTCCCCAAAGCGGTGCGGAACAAGAAGGCGGCGCAGCGTTTCACCGCATTGGAGTGGCGGCTGCGGAGATGGTAAATCATGGGTACATAACTGCTCTTGTGCGACGGTATTCAGGGATTTCAGATACTTAACAAGAGGGTCGATTTGAGGATATTGAGCAAAAATCATGTCGTATAATAAGCGGACAGTGGGGATGCCACATTTTTCCCCATTCTAGCGATGACAAAATAATTGAGAAACCATACGATGTCAAATCTGCCCTTTTCGCAAAATGAAATTTCAAGGTTGGTGTGGAATATTGCCAATACCCTGCATGGTGGGTCTGAACCAACAGAGTATAAGAAGGTATTCCTGCTATCCTTTTTCTTCAAGTATATTTCTGATGTTCGAAAAGAATTTGATGAAACGAGCGATTCTTCTTTATCGCCTAATGTTTTCGATATTCCGTTGGGACATTCCTTTGATGATGTTTTAACCCATCTGGATCAACCTGATTTTCACCATGTTGTGGGTAATGCATTTGATGCGATCGAACGAGCGAATGAAAGCAGGCTTGGCGGAATATTCACCGTTGCCGATTTTAAGAGCGATCAATATTTCCGCGGGGTGTTCCCAAGAAAATTAGGCGAGGTGTTTCGCATACTCCAATCTGATCGTTTTGATTTCCGCCCGAGTCAGACCGATGCTGCGATTGTTGCTGAGGCTTTTTTCGGTTTTGTTGAAACCTTGTTTACTCATGAAGGATATAAAGGCGGGGAGGGACATACACCCCATTATTTGCTATCGCTTATTTCACAGCTATTAAGTCCTCAAAGCGGAAAAAGCATTTACGACCCTGCTTGTGGGACAGCAGGCTTATTGATTGCCGCTCATATGCAATCAATAAAACAAGGGGATGGTGGTGGGTTGAGGATATTTGGGCAGGATATTGACGCATTTTCTGTTGCAATCTCAAAAATTGGGATGATATTAAATCAAGTTGGATCCTCTGAGATTTACCTGGGAAACACCTTGCTGCACCCTGGAAATGTCTCTGGCGGTGAATTACAGAAATTTGATTATGCTATTTCCAGCCCGCCATTTGCCTCTCGAATCACCACGGATATGGGACCTATGCTCGAGGCGGATCGACTTCGTCGATTTGAGTTCGGCATTCCGAATCGTTCAACAGAATATCTGTTCCTTCAGCATATGCTTGCAAGTTTGAATGAGAACGGCAGGGCAATTATGATCGCGCCCTCGGGAATGCTTTTTGTTTCGGGGCGTGAAGGAGACATCCGCAAGCAGTTTATCGAGAATGATTTAGTAGAGGCAATCATTGGTTTGCCTCCTGCGCTCTTAAGGTCTGAGCTTATTCCCACCAATCTCATTATTATCAACAAAGCAAAGGCTGGTGATAAAAGAGGAAAGGTTTTGTTCATAAATGCCGCCCAGGAATATGAACGTAGTGACAAAAGAGGGAATGCGCTTTCGGAGGAGAACCAACGGAAGATTCTTGAGGCATATCAAAACTACGCTGATATAGATGCTTTCTCACAGGTAGTGGATGTAGAAACAATTCGAAATCAGAATTACAACCTTTTACCAGCCAGATACCTTGAAGCCACCCAAAAGAAAAAATTCTTTGGCGGCAAGGTGACATGGACGCCCATGAGCGATTTGGCGGAGATACATCGCTCTTCGGTTTCTGTCAGCCGAGATGCTGATGGCGAAACCGTTTCAATTATTCGAACGGCGGACCTCTCCAATAAACGCTTGAATATCGATGATTTGGAAAAAGTCCATATATCCAGGGGTACGCAAATTATTTACGCCCAAGTTGGCGATATTTTGTTCTCCCATCTTGGCTCGGCTGGCAGGGCGCTGGCGGTGGATGAAAGCCTCAATGGCGTTTTGGTTGGAAATCATATTAGCGTAATACGCTTGAAACCAGGCTCGGAACACTTAAGGCAATACCTTCTCGAATTTCTGCGTTCCGATAAAGGATATGGGCTTATCTCAAACCTTTTTGTTGGGGCGGCGATACCCCGCTTACGCCCATCTGATCTATTGCGGTTGGAGATCCCAATCCCTGACAATTCAGTAACGGAGTTGATTGCCAACATCCAAAACGTTGAAATGGACCTGCTGCAACGCATCGAGACGGCGCAGGGTTTGCGTGCCAGGCTTTTTGGCATTGAAGATGCCGAGGAATTGCAGAAGCAGCTCGATGAGTTGGGAACTGAAACAAAAATTCTGACTGCGAGCCTGGTGCAAGCAGATTCCCTTGATTATCAAATCCGAAATTTTTACCCGTATCCGCTGGCGTTTGCATATCGGTCATTAAGCGCTATCCATGATACGGTGCAAAAATATAAGGCGCAATTACGGATTGCGGAGAACCTCCTCGTATTTTTGGCATCGATCGGCTTATCAATTGCTCAACTCAATGGTGGATTGAAAAATCAGGCGGATATTACTGGAGAAACAATTCGCGGTTACTTCAATGGTGGGATATCCCCAGGTGATTGGCAGTCGATTGCCTATTTTGCTGGAAAGACCCTTCGCGGACAAAGGCAACTTGCTATTGCAGACAGTTTTGCAGCGCTTTGGTTCAAAGGCTCAGGCATGAAAGAGACAACGTTTGCAAAGGATACTAAAAGACTTGTGACTTTGAAGAATGATTTTAAGCATGACAGGAGTCCTGATACACCTCAAGAAGTAAAAGACATCTCTAAAGAACTTCAAGAATTAATCGATTCCTGTTATGCCCAGCTCTCTTTCATGGTGAAATATCCAATTCGCCTTGTACAATCGATGGATATCGATTTTATTACTAATGAGGCAGTTTTAGAAACTCTTGTATATGAAGGAGACCATCCAGGGCTGAGACGGGAGCAAAAAAGGCACCCTAAGCCTTTAACAAAAGATGTGTTGTATCTTGAAGTGGACAAAGACCTTTGGTCTCCAATATACCCACTTGTCAGCGTACAATACTGCCAATCTTGCAAAATGCAGGAGACGTATTTTATTGATAATTGGGACAGCAAAGCTAATACATCTTTACTCAAAAGTTTCGAACGTGGACACACCCATAATAAGACTTTGGACGCCAAACAGGTGGCGTCCAATTTTGAGCATTGGATCAATACCAACCTGACGTAGTGCCTTTCCTGCCTAAAAAATTATGTTAAACTTGGCGGACGGGAAAATTTATTATACGAAGTCTTTTCAACGAGGAAAACGTGAGCCCACGAACAGCAAAAAGCAAATCGAAACAAGCGAACGGCGTGAACCTCGGCATTGAAGCGGAGTTGTGGCTTGCCGCCGATAAACTGCGCGGACATCTCGATGCGGCAGACTATAAGAGTGTGGTGTTGGGGTTGATCTTCCTCAAGTATGTATCAGACATGTTCGAGCAGGTGCGGGCGCGGGTCGAAGCGGAGGGGGTGGATGATCCAGAGGATAGGGATGTCTATTTGGCGGAACGCGTGTTTTGGGTCCCGAAAGAGGCGAGATGGAAAGTCCTGCAGGATAACGCGAAGCAGGAAGCAATCGGTAATTTGATCGATGCGGCGATGGAGTCCATCGAGCGGGATAACCCAACCTTGAAAGGGATGCTGCCAGGCAATTACGGACGCGCCACGCTGGATAAGCGGCGGCTTGGGGATTTGGTGGACCTGGTCAGCAACAAGATCAACTTCGCGGACGAAGAGAGCCGCAAGCAGGATACGCTCGGAAGGGTGTACGAATATTTCCTGTCGCAGTTCGCCAGCCAGGAGGGACGCAAGGGCGGAGAGTTCTATACGCCGCGTTCGGTGGTGCGCGTGCTGGTGGAGATGCTCGCCCCGTATAAGGGACGTGTGTTTGACCCGTGCTGCGGGAGCGGCGGGATGTTCGTGCAGAGTGAGAAGTTCGTGGAGGCGCACGGCGGAAGAATCGGCGACCTTTCGGTGTACGGACAGGAGTCGAACCCCAACACGTTCAAACTGGCGAAGATGAACCTTGCCATCCGCGGCATCGAAGGCGATTTGGGCAAACAGCCTGCGGACTCGTTCCACAATGACCAGCACCCCGACTTGAAAGTGGATTACATCCTTGCCAACCCGCCGTTCAACATGAGCGATTGGGGCGGGGACAGTTTGCGGGAGGACAAACGCTGGAAGTACGGCAAGCCGCCTGTAGGCAATGCCAACTTTGCGTGGGTACAGCATTTTATTCACCATTTGAGTCCCAATGGCACGGCGGGATTTGTGCTGGCGAACGGGAGCATGTCGAGCAACACGTCGGGCGAGGGCGAGATCCGCAAAACCATCATCGAAGATGATCTGGTGGATTGCATGGTGGCGTTGCCGGGACAGTTGTTTTACAGCACACCAATCCCCGTGTGTTTGTGGTTCCTTTCGCGGAATAAGAAAAATCGAAACGGTAAGACATTGTTCATTGACGCCCGCAAGATGGGAACCTTGACCGACCGCGTGCATCGTGACCTTTCGGAGGAGGACATCGCCCGAATTTCGGATACCTACCACGCCTGGTGCAGTAGAAAGAAATACGAAGACGTGGCGGGGTTCTGCAAATCCGTCACCATCGAAGAAATCCGTGCGCAGGGATATGTGCTGACGCCTGGGCGGTACGTGGGCGCGGCGGAATTAGAAGAAGACGATGAACCTTTTGGTGAAAAGATGGCGCGCTTGACGAAAGAATTGGAAGCACAATTTGAAGAGAGCGGCAAATTAGAGGCAACAATTCGTCAGCAATTGAAGAGGGTGGATTATGGGGAATAGCGACTGGGATCTTTACACTCTCGGCGATTTGACTGAAAACTTCGACTCGATTCGTGTTCCAGTCAAAGAGGCAGACAGAAAAAAAGGGCAATACCCTTATTATGGCGCGTCTGGCATTATTGATATGGTAGACGGTTACCTATTCGATGGTGAGTATCTATTAGTAGCAGAAGATGGCGAGAATTTACGAAGCAGGAAAACATCAGTTGCCTTTATGGCAACTGGGAAATTTTGGGTTAACAACCATGCTCATATTGTGCGTGGAAACGAAATAGCAAACACAAGATATTTGATGTATTACCTAAGTCAAACAGATATTAGCGGGTTTCTAACTGGTTCGACATTACCAAAACTGACGCAAGACAATCTAAACCGTATCCCAATCTATGCTCCTCCCCTTCCCGAACAACGCGCCATTGCAGGGATGCTCGGTGCCCTGGACGATAAGATCGAACTCAACCGCCGCATGAACCGCACGCTTGAGTCCATGGCGCGGGCGGTGTTTCGTCAGTGGTTTGTGGAGAATGAGGAAGTTAGCAAGTGGGATATTGCTCAGATTGGTGATATTGCAGATGTAATTGATTGTTTGCACAGCAAAAAGCCAGAACGGCAAGAAACAGGGAAACCATTGCTTCAACTATCAAACATTCTTGAAAATGGTTTGCTTGACACGACAAACAGCTACCCCATCACGGAGAAAGATTACAACTTCTGGATTTCCCGCATTGAGGCTAGTCCTGGAGATTGTGTAATTACAAACGTTGGCAGAGTAGGTGCTGTGGCTCAAATTCCAGAAGGATTCAAAGCAGCTCTTGGAAGAAACATGACTGCTGTTCGATGCAAGAAAGAATATCCCTACCCTACTTTCTTGATTGAATGTCTTATGTCAGATGCGATGCGTCAAGAAATTAACAATAAAACCGATACAGGAACAATTCTTGACGCTTTGAATGTAAAGAACATACCCTTGCTTCAATTTGCAATGCCACATCATAAGCTACTTCAAGAATTTGAAAAGACGGTTCGCCCTATTCGAGCAAAGATGGAACATAATCTGAAAGAATCGCGCACGCTGGCGAGTCTGCGGGATAGTCTGTTGCCGAAGTTGATGAGAGGCGAAGTGAGGGTGAAATGAAAACGATAGAAAAAATGAATTTCGATACAGATGACGCTGCACATGATGAGGCGCTATCAAAAAAGTATAGCGTTCCTGTTGTTGAGGCGAAAAGTTTTCATAGGTTAAACCAGATTGTTGGTTATGCCAAATACACAAATGGTCGAAGTGGAAACATTTATTTTAGAGGGCAATCCGAAATATACAAAAGCTGCTTTCCAAGTTTACTTAGGCAAGCACAGAAAAACGGAGCCTTGCATCAAAGAAGTGGGAAATTAACTAAATTTCTAGATTCTGTGAGGGAGCAAATTCCCTTAGCACAGAAAATTGATGAGGTATTTCTCGAACCTTTGATGCAACATTACGGGATAAACACTAGATGGATTGATTTAGTTGATAACGTTTGGGTCGCAATTTGGTTTGGATTGCATGAATACAAAACCGTCCAAAGCAGGCAGGTCGTAAATCAAATGAATCCATATACCAGAGATTATGTCCATGTTTCAAAGAGAAAAGACGGATACATGTATATACTTCTAATCCATTCGGATACAACGCCGACAAATACGCCAGGGTATTACATAGGGAAAGATACAAAATTAGTTGATTTGCGTATTGGGTGTCCTTCAATATTTCTTAGACCGCATGCACAGCATGGTCTGCTTGCGCTTGCTCGAAGCCAGGAAATTGTTGATCACAATTTTTATAAACACACCGTTGGGATAGTCAAAATAGCGGTTCAAAATGCCTTGGAGTGGATGGGCGAAGGAAATCTGTTAACCCACGCCAACATGTACCCGTCGCCTATTTACGACTACGGATATCGTTTTCTTCTTGACGTTCTCGCGGTCAAAAACGAGGATCGCAAGACTCTCGGAACAATAAAAGTCTATGCAGTGTCGTGATGAGTGAGAACATGATGGAAATTGCGACTATTAAATCAATTATTGGATTAATCAAATTGTCAAGGCTTCGGGATGGGCTGTTGCCGAAGTTGATGAGGGGGGAAGTCCGAGTGAAGGAAGAGGGAATAAAATGATTAAAAAAATTCTGGAAATCAAGAATTTAGGAATATTCAGAGATTATCGCTGGGATAGTGCAATGCCCGAGTTTGGGCGTTTCAATCTTGTTTATGGATGGAATGGCTCGGGAAAAACAACGTTATCAGAATTATTTTCGGCATTTGAATACGGCTCACTGGACGAGTATCCTGATTTCAAATATAAAATCGATACCACCGATGGAGAACACACAGAAGGCTCATCTTACAACAAGAAGGTCAGAGTTTTTAATCAAAAGTACGTCTCTCAGAATATAGATATTCTTTCTTGCAAGGCAAATCCAATTTACATCCTTGGTGAGGAGAATAAAAAACTTGCAGATCAGATTAAGAAAGATGAACTAATCCTAAAGGGAAATCCAGAGACTGGTGATTTAGGAAAACTAAAGGAGCTAGATGTCAAAAAGAAGGAACTAAAGCAAAAGGAAGAAATAAAAGCGGAACATTTTTCTTCTGTCGCAAAAATTATTTCAACGAATATCAGTGGTGTCTCTGCTAGAAATTATCGAAGGAATAATGCAGAAAAAGATTATGAACTACTCAAGTCTAAGAGGTTGCTATCTAATCAGGAAATTGAAAAGCATTTAGCGACTTTGAAACAGCAAGAAATGGAAATTCTCGACGAGATAATAAGCCCTGTTATCGAAGAAGATGTTGAGAAAATAATTGAAAATGCACGGGAGCTATTAAAGCAAACGGTTGAAGTTGTAGTGATCGAAAGATTGCAGCAACACCCCCATATATCTCAATGGGTTGAAGACGGTTTTCTGTTACATCAGCAAGAGGACTCAAAAAAATGTGAATACTGTGGTCAAACTCTGCCAGAAAGTCGAATTTTGGCTCTAGCTTCGTATTTCAATGCAGCAGACAAAAAACTTAAGGAAAGCATCGATTCTCTCATAAAAAGACTTGAAAAATTGCAGAAAGCAATTCAAGAGGTAAAAATTCGTGAAAAGTCAAACTTGTACAATGAATATCAAGATGAATATTCGCTCAAAGCAATCGAACTAGAAAACACAAAGCAAAATCTCCTGAATGAAATTGTCAATTTCAAAGAGGAGATTTCGTCCAAGAAATTGCAAACAACCATATCACTTAAGTTAAACAAAACTATTGACGTTGGGATGTACATAAAGTTAATTGGTGATTTGAATGCTTGTATAAACCACCACAATGAAAAATCTAAGAACTTTTTAAAAGAAAGAAAAGAAGCAGAAGAAAACCTGAAAGACCATTATCTAAGCGAAAAGTATGACGCCATTCAACCGCTGAAAGCTGATATTTCTAAGCTTGAAGGTGAAATAAACGCACTTGAGAATGGAAATCCTGATGACTCTAATGACATCGGCATAAAAAAGATTCAGCAGAGAATAGATGAGAACAAAAACAAGATATCAGTATCGGGATTAGCTTGTGATGAAATCAATAAAAATCTGGAAACTTTTTTAGGAAGAAAGGAACTTGTTCTTGAAGATAGTGAAGATGGATATATTCTGAAACGAAATGGTGAAATAGCTAAAAATCTAAGCGAAGGGGAGAAGACCGCCATAGCGTTTGTGTATTTCACGATTCATTTGAAAGATCGTGATTTCGACCTGGGAAATGATATTGTTGTAATAGACGATCCTATTTCCAGTTTAGATTCAAACTCGCTGTTTCAGGCATTCTCATTTCTAAAAAATACAGTTCAAGACTGTGCACAGGTATTCATCCTTACACATAACTATGATTTTTTGCAATTAATAATAAACTGGTTTCACGGGATGCCTAAGAAGCATGGCTCGAAGGCATATTACATGATTAAGAATATTAGGAGCGAAGGCAAAAGAGCTGCTAAATTAGACGTTCTGGATAAGTTGTTGATAAGTTACAACAGCGAGTATCAATATTTATTCAAAACTTTACTGGAGTTTAGCCCAGATGGAACTATTGATTCTGTTTACCACATACCTAATATTGCTCGAAAAGTCTTAGATAGTTTCTTAATGATCATGGTTCCTGATAATAGGAATCCCTACCAAAAATTGGAGCAAATCAATTTTGATAAAAACAAAAAGACTGCTATATATAAATTTACAAACGATCAATCTCACATAACTGGTAAAGGATTTGATCCATCTCTTGTTTCAGAATCTCAGAATGTAATTACCTACTTATTAGAGATGATGCAAACAGTTTTTCCTAGTCATTATGAAGTGCTTGAGAACTCAGTTAGAACTAGTGAGCCGCCAACAACAGGATAACTGATGTCCACCTTCACCGAATCTACCATCGAACAAGCCGCTATTGATTGGCTCCAAGAGCTGGGCTACTCCTACGTCTTCGGTCCTGAGATCGCGTTGGGTGATATTGTCTGCGTGGCGAGTCTGCGGGAAAGTCTGCTGCTGAAGTTGATGAGAGGGAAGTAAGGGTGAAATGAGGATGAATGACTGGCGTAAGGAAATGGATGAAGCATTGAGCGTATTTGTCACCGTGGCAGAATTGGCAGGTGACCCCATCGGACTTGATGAATTGCAGGTCGAATATCTACCCGCGCCGCACAAACCGCCGTCCAGCCTGCTGCATGGCAAAATGGCAATCTATGCTTTTTGGTGGAACGATGCGTGGCTGAAGATTGGCAAGGCTGGATCAAAATCCAAGCAAAGATATACTTACCAACACTACAATTCTGGCAGCGCCATGAGCACATTGGCGGGGTCTTTGGCGAATGATCCACGCATGGGAAGCATCGGTGGATTTGACATACAGAGACCAGGAGACTGGATCAAGAATTCAACATGCCGGGTCAACATATTGATGTCAGTTCAGAGAAGGAAAGAATTACTTTCATTGCTGGAGGCGTTTCTTCATGCTCGTTTGGAGCCGCGCTATGAAGGGTAATAACACGTTGCCGAGTCTGTGGGATGGACTGTCCCTGCCGAAGTTGATAAAGGGCGAAGTAAAGGTAAAGGATTTGGAGGAAAAACGATGAGAATTCCTTTTCTAAATAGAATCTACCGACAAGTCGACTTTGACCGCAAGTTAGTATTCAAATTCTTTACGGTGTTCAGTCTTTTTGAATATGCCTTAAAACGTGAAGGGTTTCTTACTGTTGGGAGAAGTAGTGAGGCACAGCCAGATTGGGAAAGTTTCGCTAATGCAATCGATCCCCAATTTACCGCTTTACGAAAGCCGAGTTTGATATCTGCGAAGAATTACATGCTGAATCATCCTGTGATGCGGCAAATTGTTCACAATAACGTTGTTACATACACCCGAAGAATCAAACCTAATAACATGAACGATATAGTCTGGCTCTCGATTTTAATTCGAGGTGTACGGAACAACCTTTTTCATGGTGGGAAGTTTCGATATGATCGGCCACGCGATCCCGACCTTATAAAATCTTCCTTGATTATTCTTGAGGCTTGGGCAAAGTTACATCCTGATGTGAAACAGGCTTTGGAAAATATTCGATAAGGAAGATTCGATCGTGATGAGAAACCTAAGGAATATCGGCAATCGAATGAGGATCTCAATACCCACCGATGATAACGGATTGACTAGCCGCGAATGCCCTAATCCAGAATGTCGAGGGGTTTTCAAGTTGAAATTTGGAACTGGATTGAAAGGTGAAAACCTGCCTTGTCACTGCCCCTATTGTGGATTTACAGAAGATCCGAGCAACTTCAATACATCCGAACAAATCGAATACGCAAAATCAGTGGCGATGCGCCAAATCACTCAGGCGCTAGAAAAAGACTTGAAAAAGTGGGGCAATCAATTGGAGCGGAGTACGCGCAACAGTTTTATCAAGATGAAAGTGGATTTCAAGGGAAGCCCACATCCAATTCGGTATTATCAAGAAAAACAAATTGAGACCCAAGTAACCTGCGAGATTTGCACATTGGAATATGCAATTTTTGGGGTGTTTTCTTTCTGTCCCGATTGCGGCACTCACAACTCAATTCAGATATTGAAGAAGAACCTTGAATTGGTTGAAAAGGAAGTTGCTTTTGCAGGCACAAGTGAGGATGCCGAACTGTCAAAACGCTTGATCGAAGATGCTTTGGAAAATGCAGTCTCATCATTCGATGGATTTGGCCGCGCAACTACTGGAGCGTATTCGAGCAAGGCGGCTGATGTTGAACAGGCAAAGGAGATCTCTTTTCAGAACCTAGAAGGTGCACGTAAAAAGGTACAATCGTTGTTTGGGTTTGATATTGCAGATACTGTTGAGACCGACGACTTGCAGTTTGTGGTGCGCTGTTTTCAAAAACGGCATTTACTGGCGCATACAATGGGAGTCATTGACAAAGATTATGTAAAGAAAGCACATGACCCACGTGCTATTGTGGGAAGAAAAATCACCATCGTCCCTGACGAGGTAATCAAATTGGCCGGAATACTAAAGACCATCGGCGAGAAAATCGTAGACAATTTGAAATCATGACAACCTTCGCCGAATCCACCATCGAACAAGTCGCCATTGAATGGCTCCAAAACCTGGGCTACAACTACGCCTTCGCTCCTGAGATCGCATTTAATGGTGCTGTCCGTATAGTGAGTTGTTAGATGGACTATGATGGAACACAGAACAAATGAGGCAACTCGATGGCTAGAAGCGCAACCATAAAAAAAAGAGTTTCACAGGCTAGATCTTCAGTTAAGCCAAGTGATATTCTAAACTTTTCCTCAGCAATTATTGCGGTAATAGCATCAGCCATCTTCTATTTTGCTGGATGGGTTTATGTGTCACATTGGTATAGTTTTTTTGGGGTTGATGCGTCACAACTAGATTTACCGACCCCAATAATTCTGATTCACGGTGTGCCAGGGATTTTAACCATATTAGGCACAGGTTTTGCGGCTGTTTCTCTATTCTCAATTTCAAAGCATGCGACGAAGAGACGACGTGTCAATGCAGGGGATACGCCAAACATAATTATTATTGCATACCTTTTGTCCTTTATTGTGCTAGTTGTGTTAGCTTTATTTGCATATGGCAACTTGAATTTTTCATCATTTCCAATAGAAGTGTCGATTTCTATAATTGCTGTCATAATATTGTTGTTCGCATTAGATATTTTTGAGCAAAGTATAGATGTTGCGGCAGGGAGGGGGTACAGATTTCTTCGTATTGCATTTTTTGAAATAGGCTTTTTCCCCAGATGGCTCAAGCCTGCTCGGTTTTATCTTTGGTCAAAAATGATTTATTCTGCGGTTGAGAAAAGAGACTATAAGCTAATTTTTGATATAGTATTTATAAAAAACGTTTCGTTGGTAAAACAACTTGATGCGCAAGAAAAAAAGTTCTTAGAAGTTGCATCAAAGCAGCAAGCAGAAATTAGAAAAGCGACATCACAAACATCTCAATTTTGGGTCGGAGCATTTGTCATTCTTTATTTCTTAATTTCTATTTCAGTATCTTCAATTTTTGGAGAATGGGACGCAAAACTAGGGAGAAAATCAATGGTTGGTGGTTGGCAAGTAGAAGCTACATACATTTATTCAAATAAGAATATTGTCTTAGCGTTGCCTGTTGATCAGTCGAAAACAACAAGCGAGATCACTGCTTACGGTCCCTTAATGCTGCTTGGAAAAAATGAAGACAACTATTTCTTCACTGAATGGACAAATAAATTCCCAATTAAAGATAAGCCGAATGTTTATATGGTTAAAATCACAGATAATACTTCAGTCGGTATGAGTTTTCTTGCACCTACCCCAACACCCACACCTACATCGTATACTACTAAAGTGCCAACTGTTTTTTCAACGCCAACACCAATACCAACAAGCACTATGGCTACTACACCATGACATTCACCGAATCCACTATCGAGCAAGCCGCCATTGATTGGCTCCAAGAGCTGGGCTACTCCTACGCCTTTGGTCCTGAGATTGCATTCGATGGAGAGCACCCCGAACGCAGCGATTATCAGGAAACGCTCCTGCTCGGTCGCTTGCAGGGAGCCATCGCCCGTATCAACCGCGAGTTACCCGCGCAGGCGCAGGAAGAAACCCTGCGAAAGATCACACGGCTCGGCAAACCTTCGCTCCTGCTCAACAACCATGCTTTTCATTATCTGTTGGTCAATGGTATTGAAGTAGATTACAAAGCCAAAAACGGGCGTATGGTCAGCGGGCGAGCGTACGTGGTGGATTTCGAGAACGAAGAAAACAACGACTGGTTGGTGGTCAATCAATACACAGTCGAAGCATCACACCAGAATGGCAAGGTCAATCGGCGACCTGATGTGGTGATCTTCGTCAACGGTCTGCCGTTGGCGGTCATCGAACTCAAGAACGCCGCCGATGAAAAGGCAACGATCTGGTCAGCCTTCAATCAACTGCAAACCTACAAGAACGACATCCCTGCCCTGTTCCACACCAACGAACTGCTCATCATCTCCGATGGCTTGAACGCCCGTGTCGGTTCGCTCACCGCAAACAAGGAATGGTTCCTGCCGTGGAAGACGATTGAAGGCGAAATGCAAGCGCCCGCTTCGGTCACGCAATTGGAAGTGCTGCTCAAAGGCATGTTCGAGAAACGCCGCTTCCTCGACCTCATCCGTTATTTCATCGTCTTCGAGCAGGAACGCGGCGCGCCCACGTTCAAGAAGATCGCGGGCTATCACCAATTCCACGCGGTCAATTACGCGCTGGCAGAAACCATTCGTGCATCGCAATCCGTAGGGGCGGAGCGCCGCTCCGCCCGTGAATTGAAAGGTGTGTACAAAGCGCAACCCATGAAAGGCGGCGAAACGGGTGATCGCCGCATCGGCGTCATCTGGCACACGCAAGGCTCGGGCAAGAGTCTCACCATGGCGTTCTACACGGGGCGGCTGGTCCTGCATCCTGCCATGGAGAACCCCACCATCATCGTCATCACCGACCGCAATGATCTCGACGATCAACTCTTTGGCACCTTCTCGCGCTGTTCCGAAGTCCTACGCCAAACGCCCGAACAAGCGTCAAGCCGTGAAGACCTGATCGAAAAACTCAAAGGACGCATCGCGGGCGGCGTGTTCTTCACCACCATTCAAAAGTTCATGCCCACTTCCGAGTCGGGAGGTCCGCTCTCCGACCGTCACAACATCGTCGTCATTGCGGATGAAGCCCACCGCAGTCAATACGACTTCATTGACGGCTACGCCCGTCACATGCGGGATTCACTTCCCAACGCTTCTTTCATCGGGTTTACTGGTACGCCTATCGAACATACGGATGCCAACACCCGAGCCGTGTTCGGCGATTACGTCAGCATCTACGACATCCAGCAAGCAGTCGAGGACGGCGCCACGGTCAAGATCTATTACGAAGGTCGCCTTGCCAAACTGGAACTGGACGAAAAAGAAAAGCCGAAGATCGATCCCGACTTCGACGAAGTCACCGAAGGGGAGGAACTTGAAAAGAAAGAAAAGCTCAAAACCAAATGGGCGGCGCTCGAAGCCATTGTAGGCACCGAGAAACGTGTGGGTCTGGTTGCGCAGGATATTGTCGATCACTTCGAGAAACGACAGGAAGCCATCGATGGCAAGGCGATGATCGTAGCAATGTCCCGCCGCATTGCAGTTGATCTGTACAACGCTATCATCAAACTCCGCCCCGATTGGCACTCCGAAGATGATAAGCTGGGCGTCATCAAGATTGTGATGACAGGCAACGCCACCGATCCATTGGATTGGCAACAGCACGTCCGTACCAAGGCGCGCCGCGAAGAACTCGCCAAACGCTTCAAAGATGCAGACGACCCATTCAAGATCGTCATCGTCCGCGATATGTGGCTGACAGGTTTTGATGTTCCTCCGATGCACACCATGTATATTGACAAGCCCATGCAGGGTCATGGTCTCATGCAGGCGATTGCGCGTGTCAACCGTGTCTATAAAGACAAGCCAGGCGGTTTGATCGTGGACTACCTCGGTCTCGCCTATCACCTGCAAAAAGCGCTGGCGGCTTACACCGAAGCCAATCATCCCGCCGAAATTCCCGACCAGGAAACAGCGGTCAACGAACTGATCAAACGTTACGAAATCTGCAAAGGCTTGTTCCACGGGTTTGATTGGTCAAAGTTCTTTACAGGCACAGCCGTTGAAAAAACAAATGTACTGCCGGTGGCAATGGAACACATCCTCAAATTGGAAGATGGCAAAAAGCGTTATCTGGATGCAGTCCGCAACATGTCACTTGCGTTTGCCTTGGCTGTTCCCGACGAACGTGCCATTGCCATCCGCGACGATGTCTCATTCTTCCAGGCGGTACGGTCTGCGCTCATCAAATCCACGGTGGAAGGTGGCGATAGCGCAGGCGATATGGATCAAGCCATTCGACAGATTCTGTCACGCGCCGTCTCTGCCAGTGACCAAGTCATTGACATCTTTGCCGCCGCTGGCTTGAAGAAGCCCGAAATCTCCATCCTCTCCGAAGAATTTCTGGCAGATGTGCGCAATATGCCACAAAAGAACCTTGCGATCGAACTGCTTCGCAAACTTCTCAACGATGAACTCAAATCAAGAATGAGAAAGAATGTGGTGCAATCGCGTTCCTTTACTGAGTTGCTCGAACGCACAATCCGCTCCTATCAAAACCGCACGCTTGAGTCTGCCGAAGTTATTGCCGAACTCATCAAACTTGCCGAAGAAATGCGCGAGGCGCAAAAACGCGGCGAAAAACTCAACCTCACCGAAGATGAAATTGCCTTTTACGACGCGCTCGAAGTCAATGATAGCGCGGTACAAGAACTCGGCGATGATGCCCTCAAAGCCATTGCCCGCGAACTGGTCGATACCGTCCGCAAAAACACAACGATCGATTGGACGGTGCGCGAAACCGTCCGTGCCAAATTACGGGTCATGGTCAAACGAATCTTACGTAAATACGGCTATCCACCCGACAAACAAGAAAAAGCAACCGCTATTGTCCTCGAGCAGGCAGAGGTCATTGCTCGTGATTGGGTAGCGTAAATGCTGTAAGCATCTTTTTGACGGAAAAAAGAGACAACAAAAAATCATGGAGAATGCTATACATGAAAGCTGAAGATGTTCGTCTTACCGAATTACTTGAAGGACCAAAACAGTTTATAGTGCCCGTTTTTCAACGCGACTACAGTTGGGGAACCAGGCATTGTCTACAGCTGTGGAAGGACATAGTGCGCGTCGGTTCTGACCCAAGCGCAAAAGCACATTTCGTTGGTTCAGTTGTGTATGTAGCAGCAGAAGAGAATTCAGCCAATATAACTCGCTGGCTGCTTATCGATGGACAACAACGGCTGACCACATTAACCTTGCTTCTCGCCGCGTTAAGACATCGGCTTCCCAAAAGCGTGTATCAAAATTTAGATGAAGACAGTCTTCCAACCAAAGCTGAGCTAGAAGATTATTATCTTTGGAATGTTCACGGTAAAGGAGATCGACGATTCAAACTTCATTTGCGCCGCGCAGATCATGAGACCATAATAGGTTTATTTGAGAATAAGAAACCATCGCAAATTTCATCTGAACGTATTCGGGAGAATTACGAATTTTTTGAAGAACAATTGGAAAACGCAAACATTGAAGTCGTTTATCGCGGCATCAAAAAATTGGTAGCTGTGGATGTTTGCCTTACCCGTGGTCAGGATGACCCGCAAATGATCTTTGAAAGTCTAAATTCCACTGGGCTTGACCTAACCCAGGCGGACTTGATACGAAACTTTGTGCTTATGCGTCAGGACGAGCAGATACAAACAAAACTTTATCAAGAGTTCTGGCAACCCATTGAACAGGCTTTCGGTCCGCGTTACAGGTCGGATTTCGATAAGTTTGTTCGTGACTATCTGACGTTGCAACTTGAACCCAGTAAACAGATCAAATCGGATGAAATCTATCAACACTTCCGCAGCTATTATCATAAAGCCATAACCGAAAACTCCGTCGAGAATATATTGGAGCACCTAAACCGTTTTGGGAAATACTATGTTGCTTTTAGCCTTGGTCAGGAAAAGAACTCCAAACTACGAGAGGCGTTCAATCGACTGCGAACATTGATAGAGGTTGCTTCACCGGTTGTCATGAAACTCTATGACTGCTATTCCCAAATAGGCACCCTCCAGATTAATGAGTTCATGGATGCTGTTGAAATTCTCGAAAGTTATGTATTCCGGCGTTCTGTTTGTGGAATGCAAACACGAAGCCTTGGTCAAATTTTTGCATCGTTAGCATATCGTATAAAAACAGATAATCCACTACTCAGCTTGAAAGTCGCTTTATACAGACTTGGCAAGAAGCGCCGCTTCCCCACAGATGCAGAATTTCGTGAAGCATTGGAAGCGCGGGATGTCTATGATATGCGCAATTGCTTTTATTTGCTTGATCGTCTTGAAAACGACAGCAAGGAGAAAATTGACACATCCAATTTTTCAATTGAGCATGTACTGCCACAGAACAAAGAACTCAATGCAGCCTGGAGGGAGATGTTGGGTTCTGAATGGAAGTCCATTCAGAACACCTGGTTGCACCGGTTGGGGAATATTACACTCACTGGCTATAACTCAAAGTATAGCGACAAGTCATTCGCTGAGAAGAAAAAGATAAAGGATGGCTTTAATGACAGTCCTCTTCGTCTTAATAAATTCATTCGCGAACAGGAAACTTGGACGCCCAAGCAAATTGAAAAGCGTGGAAAGGATCTTGCGGTTAAAGCAATTAATATTTGGACTGCTCTATCTGTGGAAATTGAGGCTGTGCAGGAAGCCGAATTGGAAGATCGTAAAACTCAGGCAGCGCAATATAGCCTCGATATGCTGGAATTTACAAAAGAATCCAGAATGCTTTTTGATAAACTGCGTCCTCAGATCCTTAGTTTGGGGGACGACATTGTTGAACTATGCGGTCCCAAGAGTGTAACATACCGCGTTTACGATTTCTTTCTGGAGGTTATCCCACGAAAACGCCGCCTTACCCTTGTATTAAATCTTGACTATGAAGAGTGCGAAGACCCGACAGGGCTTGCAAGCGATGCTACAGCTTATGCTTTTATTATTTATGCGTCTGAAAACGGAGGTGTCCTTTTTCCTGTTAAAGAAGCATCTCAGGTTTTAGCTGCTATTCACGTCATTCGACAGGCTTACGAAAAAGTCTCAGAATAAAGATGCTGCTATCGAAACCTAGAATATGCGAGAAAACAAGGCGGACATCCCGTCCATTCCATCTCGCAAACGAATCAAATATTGAGACAAGATAGAAATCCATTTGGGAAAAATTATTTCGGTCAAACACTGGGATCGAAAGAAAGAAATGCCCAGGAAATAATTGATTTGAGCCATGAAATCTAAACAATATCATTCGACCCTTTCCCAAGTCGCCTCATCCTTCGCGGACACAATCATCCGCGTCATCCAGCAGGAATACCCGAACCAGATGCAACACATGATGACGGGTCCCGATGACCGCCCGACTCCGCGTGAAGCGCACCCCACCTTCTATGGCTGCTTCGACTGGCATTCCAGCGTGGAGATGCATTGGGTCTTGATCCGCCTGCTGCGCCTGGTACCAGAAGCCTTTGACAAAACACAAGCGATGACGGTACTCAACGCTCATCTCACGGAAGGCGCGCTATCTCAGGAAGCTGCCTATCTTCGCTCCCGTCCGCGCTTCGAACGACCTTATGGCTGGGGCTGGTACCTGACCTTTGTCCACGAGTTGACATTGTCCGAAGATGAATTAACAGTTCAATGGTTGAAAGCCGCGCGCCCGCTGGCAGATATCATCACCGAAGGCTTTCTATCCTGGCTTCCAAAAGCTACCTATCCGATCCGCGTGGGGATGCACAGCAATAGCGCTTTCGGCTTGGCACGATCCATGCCGTGGGCAAGGTATCTGGCAAAACAGGGCGATCCCCGCCTGCTCACTTCCATCACGCAGACAGCAATCCAATGGTATGGCGCGGACCAAAATTATCCCGCCCATTATGAACCAAGCGGCAGTGACTTCCTCTCTCCCGCCCTGACCGAGGTGGACTTGATGAGCCTGATCCTTGAACGGGATGAATTTCTCAGCTGGTTGGACGGATTCCTGCCGAATCTCTTTGCAGGTGAGCCGAGCTCGCTCTTTCAGCCTGCCTTCGTCTCCGACGCATCGGACGGTCAACTGGCGCATCTGCATGGATTGAACTTATACCGCGCCTTCGTTTGGCGTCACTTGTATGAGATCCTGCCTATGGATGATCCGCGTAAGCCACACCTTGAGGCAGGGATAAATGCACACACCGAAGCAAGCATGGGTGCTGTGACTGGCTCCGATTACATGGTGGAGCACTGGCTGGCTGCTTTTACCATGCTCTACCTGAGCGGCGGATAAAACTTCTCTCGGCGCATTTATGCGACAATAAACATTGCACCCCCGTTACGCCACTTTCATTAGTTCATCACTCCTCTCCCTCCGAGCGGTCTCCAGACCACGTGTCGTCGTCTATTTCTCCTATCGAGAATCTGGGTTTTGAGGACTTCGGCTTTGGGGTTTTGTTTATCTTTTTCTTTTTCGGCTTGGGTGGATATTGTTTCGGATCAAAGGGCAACTTTGTCTTGGAGACATGCAGCGTACGGTTTTGCAGAAGATCATCGCGCCACTCGCCCATCGCATACTGGGGCAGTCTTCCAAAATCCCGCCAGTCGTGCCCAATGAGAGCGATCGGAGTGAATTTGGAATAATCGTATTTTCGGAAATGCCTCACCACCCAACCCGATCCCATAATACAAAAGATAATGGGCAGGTTCCATGCAACCGCATGCCGGCACGCCTGGGCAATCCGCCCGCTATAGATCCTTCGCATTGTTTGTCCAGAGCTTTTCCCACTGTCCACTTCAAGCCAAAATAGCGCCTCCTTTCCCTGATGCGTTCCCCAAGCCAGCGCATCAGGAATGCCTCGCTGCAGCGGGACTTCCGTCCAGGATTCCCAGATTTCGATATCCGGGTACGCCTTTTCCAGCCATGCCCGCCACATCCGTGCCTTGCGTCGGTGACGTTCGCCAGCGTATCGGAATTCGCCTCTATATTTCGTGAAGTGAACCCCTTTGGGGATGTTCCATGACCGATGCACGATCCTTAATCCCTTGATTCGGATCGCATATCCTTCGTATTTACCGATCTGTCGGCGTTCGATCAAACCCTCCACTTGAAGCTGATTCAACAGATTCCGGACATGGCTCTCGCTGAAACCTGCCAGGGAAGCGATCTCGGGGCGGTATGCCGTCTTCAGTCTCGCCAGGATCTGCAGGACGCGTAACGCCGGTCCCTTGATACCATATTCCTTCGGATCAAAATGAGAAGCCAGAACTGGGACATCCACTTGCTGAATACGTGTCGGCTGGATCGGACTGGAAAACTGCCATTCCCAAACAACGGGCTTCGATGCCGGCTGGATGGTCATCGGTATCTTGAACTTTACCAACCGTTTGATCTCGGCATAAAACCAATTCCCAGGCGCATCCACCGAAATCCACAACGCAGGATGCGGACGTGCTTTGATCAGTTGATTGACGATCAGGTCGATGATTCTCGCTTGGGCATAAGGCGGAAGTCCGTCCTTATAAGAAATGTGGTGCCAGAAAATATCAAGCACCACATCCTGTCTGTTCGTCGTATAACCTGGCGTCCATTCCAACGCCAGGTTGGACAGAGGGTTTGACAGGCTAATCCTTTGCATCTTGTGTCAATTTTCGATAAAGATCAATCTGCCTGCCATAATTTACATAAAGGACTTTCAAATTATGTTGAAGATGCTCGATTTCCTTTTCTCGGGTAGCAATCATTTCCCGAATAGCTCCCATCTTATCTGCAAGGTAATAAGTTTTCTTATCTTGTTGCACAATTGGAATTGCCCGATGCTGCAAATTATCGATGGCATCAAAAATCTCCAATTCCAAGTTTGGATTACGTCCCTTAGATTTTGAATTCCAGCCTAAAACAACCCTGACCAATTCCTGGATCGTATAAGATTCCCTGGTGGTTGCAAGTACGTCAAAAAGATTACGTTCAGTATCATTGAGGCTGTCTTCTTCTATGAGTTCGGACAACATTGTGTGATAGTGGGATTTATATTTTCTGACCATTCGATTTAGGCTCCTTTGAATGCGCATGATAAAGAATTCGCATCAAGGGTCTCTGCAACGCGTCGCTAAATCATTGCCGTCAGACCTGTTTCTACAGAAAAAGGCTGTTTTTTTTAAATTAAAGTCCATATGCTCTTTCTCTTGTAGTTCAGTAGTTCACTTCCCGCAGACACCCGCCATATTTGGATAAATGCTTCTCAATACGACCCCACAACCCAACATCTGGCGGGTATTTTGTTGAACTGCTCATTGAACTGCACCTCAAAAAAGTAGTTCACTCGATTTTCAAATCAGTTCAACAGTAGTTCACTAGTAGTTCACTCAGTAGTTCAGTCAAAACATGCACATATAAAGAGAAAATGACTTATAAAATAGTTATTTCATCCATATATGGGTACTAATTTTTTAAGTGAACTACTGAACTAC
Source organism: Anaerolineales bacterium (assembly GCA_023382595.1). Taxonomy (GTDB): domain Bacteria; phylum Chloroflexota; class Anaerolineae; order Anaerolineales; family Villigracilaceae; genus Villigracilis. The sequence continues at coordinate 52,177 of JAHDWB010000001.1, forward strand.
AAGAGAATGTCCCTTTTTAATTAAAAAAATTGCCGTGCCCTGCTCCAATTGCAGGAAATAAAAAAGCCCGGCTCCGTTTTCACGATAGCCAGGCTTTGGCTCTACTTATCAGAGCGCGTCAGTGAAACCCCGTACAGCTGTTCAACCCTGTGGACATCCACGATCAATACCCTTTGCCGGATGCCGGCACACAACTTGCTTGCCTCCACCTGCCGCTCCCCCACCTGTGCAAGCAGTCCATCCACCTGACGCAGTTGCCGGCGCAGGGCATCCGGCATGATATCGAGGTTTTCATCCAGACCGCGCCAGAATTCCTTGGCTTGTGCCAGGCTGGTTTCGGTGCGCAGATAGATCAGCTTCTGCTCCGGACCCGGATCGTAATATCCGATTGGGCTCGCATGGATCGGCGGTTGGTATTCCTCATCCTGAGTGCGTGGCGCCAGATAGACTTTGCCTTCCACCAGCAGACTGGAGATTGCTGTGAAGAATTTCCGCACCGGCGACTCGGCTGCCACCTGCTCCGCCTGGTTTTGGATGAGCGACAGCAGGGCTTGGTTGTTTTCTGCAATCATCTCATCGACATCCTTCCACGGGATTAACTGCAGATCTTCAAAGCAACGCAATGCCAACTCCTGCGCTGCCGCTAATACGGCATAGGCATCCGGCAGGCGGTTTTGCAGGCTGCCGGCTTGGCGTGCAAACTGCGCCGCTTTATCCACCATAGCGGGAAACTCCTTGGAAATACGCTCCCAATTCTCTGTCAAATACTGCAAATAGAGTTTCATCGCCTGCCCCAGCAAGCCTTGTTGTGCTTTCCCTTGAAGAGCCGTCAATTTATTTTCATCACTATTCTCTGACCCTTGCATCGGCAGGATGTCGCCCGGCTCCACACCGACATACAACATGCGTCCCACGATGCTTTGCCCGATCAACGGGTTCTCGGCGGTCATGATCACCAGTCCACGCGGGAAACGCGTGTTCTGCTGGGACAGGTCGGCGCGCGAACGACCACGTGCAGAGCGGTTGCCTACCGAGCGCACGACATGATGTCCCTTCTTATGCATGGCACGTGCTTCCGCCAGGCTGGAGAATTGCGGCGCAAAATCATCGATCACCAAGGGCACATCCTTCGCGAGGAACATCGCAGCTTCGATGGCGGTCATCGTGGAAGTCCAGTCGATCGGTGCATGGTAATCACGTCCCTGCACAAATCCCGTGCCGAAGTGAGTCAACGCCAGATGTGCCAGGGTGGACTTGCCGCTTTGGGTTGTGCCATACACAGACAGCACCGCATTCAACGGACGCAGGCTTGTGAGCGGCGCAGCATACATCGCCGCCCACAACGGAGCGGTGACCCTGCGCGGACCGAGCTGCAGGAATTCCAGCGTGGCACGCACGGCTTCCTCCGGATGGCACTCTTCCTTCGGCAAGGCGTAATGCCGCAGGTTATTTGACCCAAGGTCCACGCGCACCTGGTCGTTCAAGCCTTCTTCGCCCAACCAACCGGATGCGGTTAGGAAGCCGCGCAGTCCATCACAATCATGCCAGCCGGTGAAGGTATACAGCTTCTCGCGCTGGACACTCTCCATCGAAACTTCCTGAATGGCACGCGCCAGGAGATAGGATTTACCAGGCGGCAGAGTGATGATCGGACGCATCCCCCAGCTATCTGGGATCCAATCCAACTTGTCAAAAGCACGCGCCTCCACTTGGACCGGCTGCAATGCTTGCCCCGAAGCCAATCCCCCTTCGATGCTGTAACGCACGGTCGGCGGGTTGAGACCATCGTCCACTATTAGTTCGTGGCTGATGCGCGCCCAGAAGTTGCCCAACGGATCGCCCTTGAAATGCAGCCGGCGTTCACGGATCTCGGAATCCAGATATCCATTTTCCTCTTCGCGTTGGTTCATCAAGCTCTTGAGATCACGTTTCGAAATGGCAAGTTTCTTTTCCACCAACGAAGAATACCGGGAGCGCAGTGTGTCGGGCAGGTCGGCAATGTGTCGGGTAATTGCCTGTAGATTTTCATCCAGTTCCAATGGGGATAAAGTTCGACTGTGATCGATCAGGATGTCCAGCCAGGGTTTTGCATTGGATAGGTGTTTCTCCAGAATCTGCAAGGTCAAGCCGTTCTGCAGCCATTCGTTTATATCCTTGGCGGGCAGGTCCGGAGCCACCATCGTCAAGGCGCCAAGAGCTTCACACAATCGACGAGTCACATTTGACTTGCGCTTGCGGACCTTGTCTTGCTCAGCTGGAGATAATTTGGATTTATGCAAGTCATTATCCAATGCAAGGTAAATGACACGCCGCTTTTGCAATCGCTCGATCTCTTGCGCAGACAGGTTCCCCACCCCACACAACGCCAGGGCGGAACGACCCAGTTGGCGCAAGCTCTCGGCATCGGATTGTCCTTCGACGATGATGAGGTTGAGATCGCCGGGTACCAACGCCCAATACACCTGACGTTCATTCGGCAGGTTGCGCGACTTGTCATCCGGATCCTTGGGCTTCAAAGCACGCGCCGAGAAATACACAGCCTTGCCGTTCCAGGTATGGGGATAGACGATATACCCATCCGGTGAAGCCTTGGCACCCTCCCCATTGGCAGTGAAGTCCAAGCCATCGGCTCGGATCAAGCCGAGTTCTTTTGCCAGTTGGATATCCGTTTTTATCGTTTGCAAATGTCCGTGCAAACCGCGGTCCGATTTGCAAAATCCCCAGCCGGCTTCACGCAGGGTCTTTTCCGTGAAGCCGCGACCCAGCAGGTACTTCCGCGCCGGCTCGCCTGCCTTGCTCCACAACTGCGCGGCAAAATACTTTGCCGCCTCATCGAGCAGATCGGTCTGTTTTCTGTGTTCCATCTCCCGTTGCACAGCTCCCGGATCAAAGCCAAGGTCTGCCAGATCGAGATGAAGGGTTTCCGCCAGGTATTTCACGGCACCCATGAAGTCCAAGCCCTGCCAGCGTTGCACGAAGTCAATCGCGTCGCCGCCGGCATCGCACTTGGTATGGCAATGCCAGCGTGAATGACCGTTTGGATCGGTGTAGATGACAAAGGCTGTCGGGTTATCGCCTTTGTGCAAGGGACAGGTACCGCGAAATTCTCCCCCACTTCGCTGAAGCTTCGTGCCGGCTTGCTGTGCCAGATCCTCCAGATTCACCCCAGAAAAGATGACGTGTAAATTAAGGCGGTTGGAAGTTGTGGTATCATGCGCCTTGTCTGTTGACGCAGTCAACCTTTGTTGGGATGCCGCCGGTTTCCGCCCGGCGGCGTTCTGTTTTAAGTCCATGATGGCTCCTTTATTTATCCTTCGCTGAGATGTTCGACGGCCAGTTCAAGATCGCGTTCGCTGGGGGCGATGTAGATGCGGGTGGTATTCAGGCTGGAATGTCCAAGCAGAGCTGCCACCTTTTCCAAGCCCACCTCACTATCCACCAGGTTCTTGGCAAAGGTGTGTCGGCAGATATGCGGAGTCAGTTCCTTGATATTGGCAGCTTTGGCATAACGTTGCAGGATGCGCTGGACGGTGCGTCCGCTCAGGCTTTCATGTTCCCCTTCCACGGTCATCCAAAGATGTTCACAGCCCGGTCTCACCGCGATCCATTCCTGCAGGGCTTTGCGTGCATCCGAATTCAACGGCACGCTGCGTTGTTTGTTGCCCTTGCCGTTCTGGACCGAGACGCTGCCTTTGCGTTCAGAGAGTTCGAGGTCTGTCATCTGCAATCCGATCGCTTCGCTCAAACGCAGTCCTGTGTGTAACAAAAAGAGGGTCAGGGAGGCATCACGACGTCTTGTGACCCAACGTTTGGGATAGTTCTTCTTCGCCAGTTCCAGATCGTTTTCTATCGCACGCTTCAAGGCGTGCTGCTCGTGTTTGTCCAGCCACTTCGGACTACGTGCGACACTGGCAACGCCCTTGATATTCTCGGTGGGATCGCTGGTGATCTGCTCGGTGCGGCGTGCCCATTTGCACAAGGCAGCAAGTGCCGCCAGGCGACGATTGACGGTGCCGGCTTTGCGGCGCTCACCCACCAGCAGGAATTGTTTGTAGTTCTTGACGTCCGTTGGTGTGATACGTTGGACTTTGAGGGTCTCCGCATTCACTCGCTCAAACCAGCCTTCGAAGTGCTGAAGGTCGGAGAGATAGCCTTTGATCGTGAGCGGTGAAAGGTCCTGTTCGTTCAGGTGGTTTTGGAAGTCGGTCAGTAGTTTGTTCATGTCAAATGCCCTTGTTTTTTAGATTTTGGAAAAGCCAACAGGAAGCCCTGAGAGAGCCGAGATTTTCCAGACGGAGGACGAGCCGTATTTGGCTCAGAAAGCCGTTCCCTGCCCTTCCTATGAAGACAGGGTAAACAATAGAATGAGCAGACGTGTAAGCAAAATTAAGAAGGAAGTAATCCAAGCGGTAAACAAGACGCTTACAGCCTTTTTTTCCATCAAAAATCGAACTGCATTTGGCGGAAGTCTTCTGGTTCGGTTTTGCGCGATCTGCCATTTGATCAACCACAGACCAGGTTCTGGCATGCGTTCATGGCACTTCAGTCCAGTCCTCATTCGGACCAACCTTGAACTTTCATCTGTATCACCGCCGGCTCACGGCGGATCTTCAATTTGCCAGCCTGATACGCATCGAGACTGTGTCTAAAGAACGCGCTCAACACATCCGCCAAACGCAGGTTGTATGCTTCGGCAATCACTTTGAGTCGTTCATGCCGATCCGTTCCCAAACGATATGCAGCCGTCTGCCCTTTGAGGGAACGGGAAAAAGCCGGGTCGGCACGTTTCACTGGTTTGTGTCGGCGTGTCGGCAACTGAGTCGGTTCCGTGTCGGCTTCCTCCCAGACAAGCGTATGCTTGCGTCCCTTGGGATTGAGGCGCGGCTTGAACTTCAAGGTTCCGCGCGTGTGGCAGTGCTCGGCGTAATCGAACAGGACGCCTGCCACCGGATCGACATTCTCCATCAAGGTCTCTGCCAGTGCCGCGACTTCATCACGCAATTCCACGGTGATCAGGTAACGACGGGCAGGGTTGGTCTTTTCCCAATTGCGAGTCTGTTTCTTTTTTTTCGCCACCGCCAGATCATGCGCGACTGTGGGATGGTCATTTGAGAAGGCATTTCGTCCGGACATCATTCACTCCTATTCCAGTTTGGATAACCGCCTGGCAAGGTCTTCGTATTCCAATGCGGATCGGCTCTTGATATCTTTTTCAAAGATGGTCAGGCCTTCGGCAGAGGCTTCCCGCAACACGGTCGCGCGATGGATGGGCGCGAAGACCTGATCGGGAAATGCCGACTGCAGGTTCGTCATCTGTTCGCGGGTGGTGCGGGTTTGTTCGTCATAAAAGGTCGGCAGGACGCCGGCTAGTTTTCCGCGCCATTGCTTTTCTGTCTGCAAGACCTTGAGCATCTCCAGAAAACCGGAGACGCCATCCGCGGAGAGAAAATCCAAGCTCGATACGATCACTGCCAGATCCGCCGCCCAGGACGCCATCTCCTGCAAGCCGCCCGTGGAAGGCGGAGTGTCGAAGAGCAGGGTATCGAAGCCAAGTTTGCGGATGGCGGGCAGGTTGTCCTTGATGTAGTTGATCGGCTGCTCTTCAATGGTGAGCAGACGCTGCGCTTTGGCTGTCATCTGATTGCCCGGAAGCAGAAACAGATTTTCCCGCCGGGTCGGTCGGACCCACTGGTTCATGATCTCCGGGGTGATGGGCTGGTTGTTGAAGAGCGGGTACATCAGCCAGTTTGCCACGCAGGGTTCCGTATCCAGGTTCAGCGAGACAGCGGCATGCCCCTGCGGATCCAGGTCGGCGATCAGCACGCGCTTGCCCAGGCGCACAAAGGCATCGCCGACATTGATGACGGTGGTGGTCTTGCCCGTGCCGCCTTTTTGATTTGCAAAAACGATGATTTTCATGGTTCATTCCTTATCGGGTTTTCCAAAACGGTATTGCCATCGTCGTCGTGATCGAAGACCACATCCTCGATGATGGCAAGCGCGACGGGCTTGCCATCCAGGTCCAGATTGAGGGTGCGAACGCCGGTATGCCGGTTCAGCGCTCCAAGTGCACTGATGGTGAGCGCCATCGCCTCAGCAGAGTGGGGCAGGCGGGCGGCGCTCCGTTTGACCAGCTGAATCGCACCCGAAGCCACGATCTGGCGCGCCGAATCCAGCAGGAGGGTCCAGCCGGCAGACCGGCTCAAGTAGGGTTTTCCTCGGGCGGTTTGGCGCCGTTGCCGTTCGCGTTAGCATCCACTTCGGGAAGCGGTACGGGCGTTGGCTTCTTCCAGAAGTTGAGCAGCGGCCACAGTGAAAGTTTGCTCCTGGATTGGGATGGCGCGGGCTGCCTGGTCTGGTACTGACCCAGCCCCAGTTTGTCCGCCGAGCCGTATGCCGAGCGGAAGTTGCCGCGCCACTGCCCGACGATGTCGTCCATCATTTCATCCGCCACCGTCTCGGAGTCCCTTTCGATGCGTGCCAGGGCTTTGAACATGACCAGGTCACGCGCCGCGCCTTCGGCGATCTCCTTGAGTACTTCCATCCGCCCAAGTTCGAAGACGATGGTGGCGAAGATGTTGATGGCGATCAGGACGGACATGCCGAGGATGACCATGCGGATCTCGTCCTGCGTCATCTGCCCGACCAAGCCGTTCTCTCCGGAGCGATACAGGGTATCCATCGTAAAGAGTGCCGCTTCACCGAGGAAGTCGATCAGCACCATGAGCAGCGCCGTACCGCGCTGGATGATGCCGTCCGCACGATACAGGAAGACCAACAGCCAGCCGATCATGCCGCCCGAGGTGGCAAGTAAAGCGAAATACCCAAGCGCCTGATCATTGGACGGCAGGGTGGTCTGCACGAAGTCCAAAGAGCGTGAGGCGGCATACACCAGCAAACCACCGCCAATGACGAGAAAGGCGACCAGCGCCACGAACTTGAAGAGAGCTTTCATTGTGTTCCTCCACAGTATTTGGAATGCACCCAGCCGGTTTGCCCGGTTGGGGTGGTGACATTGAGCCAGTCCTGATCCGCATCCAGAACTTCCAGAACATCGCCCGCCGACAACCAGGCAAGCACGGTGCATTGCAAGCCGGCACATTCCCGTAGGTGCAGGGACTGAGCCGATACTGAGCAGGTGACGGGCATTGTATGGGGAATGGAATTGGGGAGGCTGGTTGGTGTCGTTAACGGGGATTTATTGGACAACTGCGCCGGCACGTCTTGAGGCGGTGAAGGTGGCGTGGTGAGTGAACATGCCAGGGAGAAGATCAAAATAAATAGGCATTGGAGCAGTCTCATTCGACTTTGCCCTCCTCCTCCGAATTCCTAGACACGTCAGCCAATTTCAACAATTCCGCTGCCGCATCCGTTCCATAAGCGATTGCGAAACGCCCAAATGCCTCCTGGGTGAATTGCCGCTTCCCACGTAGCAAATCCCAAGCGGTGGCATAGGCGTAACTCATCCGCTCAGCAAACGCTGCTGGGGTCACCTCGTATTTCCGAGACCATTGGGTCAAACCCCGCTTTAAGTCGATATTTGTTTTTTCTGTCTGCATAGTTTCTCCTGGTTGTTTTGTTTTTATATTTTGGTAAATATTTCTACCAGTAATTATATGCAGTCTGACTAATACGTCAATAATTTCTACCGTATTGGAATATTTTTTTACTACCAAATCGGTTATTCTATTTTTTATGAAACAAGTTCGCGCTGAATTTTTGCAGATGATCAAAGCCCGGATGAAAGAGGAAAACCTCGGTATACGGGAACTTGCCAGGAGAATTGGGGTGTCGCATCCCACCATCACGGATATTGTCACGTATGGGAACATGCCAAGTTTTGATACCTGCAACAAATTATCCAAATGGCTAAATATCTCCGAAGAAGCCGGCCTGCGGAAATCAGGGCTGCTTCCCCTCAAACCAGAAACGGATGAATGGGTTGAGGAAATGAGCGACAAGATCACACAAATCAAGGACCCAACCCGGCGCGAAATGGCAAAAAAACTCTTGGACACACTTGTGGAAGACGAACAATCCGGTCAAAATCAACCTCAAGGGAAATCCAAAACAAAATCAACCGGCAAGTAAGTCCCTGCATTAACTCTTCGAACGTCATAGCACCCACATCCCCTGTAATCTCGATCAATCCATGTTGAAACAGATGCAGGGGATTTTTGCATCCAAAAACGACACGTTTCGACCTCCCTACCCACAGACAGAATAGAGTCCTCCAAACAAAACACAACCTACATGTGAAAAATTCACAGCAGGAACATTGGAGAGAACTACCATTGCACAAACTATTCATCAATCAAAGCCTCACCATCCAGTTCACGGATGACAAGCAGGCAAATTTCATTGCGGGGCATGGACAATGCGGTCGTCAGTGATCAAATTACCTCATTCCGTGATCGTAAAGTCCTCCGGGCTGCTCCCGATGCATTACACCGTTCACGAACTGGCAAAAGAGGTCGATGCCGTGGAACGCACACTGCGAGATTGGCTATCCAATGGCGCGCCACACCTCAAGGATGCAACCGGGCGGATCTGGATCCACGGAAGGGAATTTGCCGACTGGGTCAACAGAGTCAAAAAGCCTGGAAGCAAACAAAAAACGATGAAGGAGAACGAAGGGTATTGCATGCACTGCAGGTCACATGTGGAAATGCTCGCGACCAGCACACGGCATATCCGCGGAAAACTGACCATGACACGCGGGACCTGTTCGCAATGCGGAAGGACCATTCATCGCGGCGGGCGAACGCCAACCAATCCCGCGCCGAGCCAACAAGGAGTCCCAAACCACAGCCATGAGTGAGATCGACCGCCTGATCAATCGCAACAACTACCTGATCATCAGGAAATATCTGGAGTATCTGCTGTCCATCAAGAACCGCGACCGAAAAAGCGTGGAGCGCTATCGTTTCTGGCTGCGTCATACCCTGCTTTGGGCGATGGAACATCCGCTCGAAACCGCCGACCAGATCCGACCGCCATTCGTGCAGCACATCAACTGCCTCGAACTTGCCACGGAAAGCAAAAAGAAGATCATCGAAACCACACGCGCCTTTTTCAAATGGGCGAAGCTCTATCACAACAAACGCTTCAACCGCCTGCCCGCCCATTGGATCGAGGACATGACACCGCCCAAGGTCCCACGCGCCGCCAACCTGGACTATGTGGCGCTGGAGGATGTGCTCAAAATTGCCAGGTTGAAAATTGACAGGGAAAATCTCGCACTTCAGCGCGATCAAGCCATGAGTGCCCTGCTTTTTCTGAGCGGCGCGCGTGCCGGCGCCATCACCAGCCTGCCAATCAAAGCCGTGCATCTGGATACGGAGTTTCCGCACATCGAGCAAAAGCCCGCCCTGGGAGTCAGCACCAAGAACAACCAAAGCGCGACCACCTTTCTGCATAACATTCCGAAGCTGCTGGATATCGTCCGCGCCTGGGATGAACAAGTCAGGAAACACTGCCCGCCGGAATACCCGTGGTACGCTCCCATCCAACAAAATTGGGGCGAGCAACGCTTCTCAGAACTTGAACCTGGCAGACAACGATCGGTCGCCTTGAACAAACGCCTCAAGATCCTCGAAGCTGCAGCTGGGTTGCCGCACAAATCGCCGCATAAATACCGGCATGGATACGCCATTTATGGGCTCCGACACTGTCGGACGATGGCTCAATATCATGCGCTTTCACGCAATCTCATGCATGCCAATGTCGCCATCACCGATGAACGATATGTTCACCTTGAGGAAATCGAACGAGGCAAGTTGCTGGGACAGATTTCACACGACCAGGCGCAGCAACGCGATGACGACCTGCAGGGCATGCTTGCCAAACTGGATAAGGATGACTTGCATCGGGCGATCACCATTGCCGCTGGCTTGCTGGTCAAGCGCTGAGCGCCGCTTGACTCATAGTCTCCAGTTATCTGCAGGGCTGGCTCTGCGATGCGCCTGTTGCACATCCACGTCGGCGATACGGGCATAATGTTGAACCATATCCAGACTGCCATGCCCCAACAGGGATTTGAGTGTAAAAATATCGCCGCCCGAACGCAGATAAGTAATTGCAAAGGTGTGTCGAAAACGATGCGGGTGGCACTTGGTTACGCCAGCTTTTTCACCCAAGCTCTTGATGAGCTGGCGTAACGCATCCCGGTTGAAGGGACGCCGGAACTTTCCAACGAAAAGTGGAGCCTCCGGATCTTTGACATCATCACGTTCCGCCAGATAGCGCCAGACGAAACGACGTGCAGATTGACCCAGGTACACAATCCGTCCCTTGCCGCCCTTGGCTTTGCCGGCTTCTCCTGCGCGGATCATGATCCTGCCGGTCTTCATCTCAACATCCTCGATCCGCAGCGCGCATAATTCGCTGGCTCGCAAGCCGGTATCAAGCAAGGTGAGCAGGATGGCTTTGTCCCGTTTGCCTGTGGATCGTTGCATGGTGAATTTACGGCGTCGATCCGTGGCAGCTTCCTGGCAAAAGTCACAGGCCTTGATGAGACGTTCGAGCTCCTCCTTTTTGAAAGGCTCTACAGGCGCATCCTCCGGGACGCGCGGACGCGGAACGCTTTTCATCGGATTGGCAAAGTTGAACTCATTGCTTGCCCAGGTCAGGAAGGACGCCAGACTGACGTAAATGTTGTATACGGTTTTTGGGGCGAGTTTTTTGGAGTTATCGCCGGCAATGCGGCGGGGCACATAGTCCGTGCGGATGTAATTTAGGAATGACAGGATATGTTGTGGGGTGATCTTCACAACATCGATGTCCCCCATGTGATCGATCCAGAGTTTTAGATCGCGTTCATAGCCGGAAACTGTGATTGGCGCAAGACCTTCTGCGCCTTTGTATTGGAGGAAGCCAGTGATGGCTTTTGAAGCCTCCAAGCCTTGCGGTCTACGGTTCATGAAAAAATCTCCTTTTTTGGAGACTCTTCGAATCAAAAACCGCCGGGCAGCCTGTTTTTACAGAGCCTGGCGGTCTTCGATTGACGTTTAGTAGCGGGGGCAGGACTTGAACCTGCGACCTTCGGGTTATGAGCCCGACGAGCTGCCACTGCTCCACCCCGCATCGGTTGTTGAGCCCGCCGATAGTACCAAGTAACCCCAAAAAAGTCAAGCGATTTATTGAAAATAGAATGAACGATCATGCAACGCATCGCTTGTTGAAATAGTACCAAGGATTGAAGGGATTTGTTAAGATATGGTGTATAATGAACATACCTTAACAAACTTAAATCCAACCTGTTCGTATGGATGAAACGTTAAAGGCAATTTGCAAATCACATTATGAAAACCACCACGCTTCTGGTTATCGAAGTAAAACATGCAGAGATCCCTTCTTTTGCACTGGAATTGCAGAAGAAGGGATTTGATGTCCACATTGCCCCGAATGGCAGCAAGGCTGTTTCGCTATTGAAGGAAGTCAGCCCGAGCCTGGTCGTGGTCAATGCCGCATCCCTGCGCAGCACGGGCTTGCGCATCTGCCAATCCATCCGTGAAAAGGATGCCAAACTTCCGATCATCCTCATTCTCGAAGATGACAAAGAAGTCAGCAAGGATGCCGCCGACGCCGTATTGACATTGCCCTTCACCGTCCAAAAACTTGTCAACCGCATCAAACCGTTGCTCCCCGGCGACGGCAAGAACATCCTGCATATCGGTCCCATTCGGCTCGACCTTGAAAAAAGACGCGTCCGCTGTTTCGGAAAAAGCACCAAACTCACCCCCCGCCTCGTCACACTCCTGAATTTACTGATGGACAAACACGGGGAGGTCGTTGAACGCGAAGCGCTCTTCAAAAAAGCATGGGAAACGAACTACACCGGCGACACCCGCACCCTCGACGTGCACATCTCCTGGCTGCGCCGCGCCATCGAACTCGACCCCGACAATCCCAAACTGCTGAAAACCATCCGCGGCGTCGGGTATCGCCTAGACGTATAACTGGAACTGCTTCCCCTCGACCGTTACCAACCGGATGCAAACCTTGCCTCCGGTTTTTATTTTTAACTCCATCGGGATCTCCCCGCTTCGCACGTGACGATATGCCTGTGCAGCACTCCGGAAGATTTTCCCATCCCAAGCCGGGTCCACCTCCCAGAAATCCACATCGAGCGTCGTCTTCAAGCGCACAATACCATCTTCCAAAATGATCTTGATCTTCTTCGATTTTGAAGCAATCTCACTTTTGATCCCTGCATCGCGCTCCATCGTAAACACGGACTTGGTCCCCGCCAGCCGCGTACGCGCAGTGTGCACCGCCCGCACGGATTCATCGCAGGTGATGAACCTACGTCCATGTTTTGCTGCCGCCAGAGCAGTTGTCCCTGAACCGCAGAAAAAGTCCGCTACAAGGTCTCCCTTATTGGATGAAGCCAGAATGATGCGTTCCAGCAGCGCTTCGGGCTTCTGGGTCGGGTATCCCGTCCGTTCGCTGTGCAAACGCGCCACCACGGGAAAATACCACCAATCTTCAGGCACTTTACCGCGCTCCAGATCAGGGACTTTGCCAAAACCCGCCTTGCGCGATGATTTAAAAGTATTGACCGTGTTCGGGTTATACGGCTCGCGAATATCATCCACGTTGAAGTCATAATCCTTGCTTTTGCTGTACATCAGGATCACATCATGTTTGCGGTTGAACGCCGTGCGGATCGGCGACGGTCCGTGATAAACCCAAACGATCTCGTTGATGAAATTCTCCGCGCCAAAGATCTCATCCAGGATCAGGCGGGCATGGGAGTCAGCGTGCCAATCGAGATGGAGATATAAGGTCCCGTTCGGGGCGAGCAAACGGTGCATCAGCGAGAGACGTTCGTACAGGAATTGCAGGTATGAATCCATATCCGCCCAGGAATCGTGATACCCCTCTGCCAGTTTCCAATTGGAGGGCTTGCGCGAATCTTCGCCTTTGCCAACACGCGCGGAAAATTTTCGATTGGTGAAGAACGGAGGATCAGCGTAGATCAGATTAATCCGCCCTTCGTATTCGGGCAGTAACGCCGCCATCACAGCAAGGTTATCACCAAGGATCACACGCCCATCGGGGCGGGATTTGGGATAGCCGCGTCCTTTTGGGTAGAGAATGGAATCGAGGATAACCGAAGCAGGTTCGAGCGGGGGAAGATGCTTTCCGGTCCAGTGGAGAAGCGGCATGTTGAGATGTATCCTTGTGAGATGGAGGCAGGATTGGGAAAAGACATCCCAAAGAAGTTAATAATGGATTTCGACCTTCGTGCCAACGCCGCGCGTAGCGATTGAATCAGGCGGGGAGACGGGGCGCGCCCAGCGGAAGAGCCAGTTGGCTTCGTCGTTGCGCATGTTGATACAGCCTTTGCTCATCGGGGTGCCAAAGTTCTCGTGCCAATAGGTCCCGTGAAAGGCATGACCCTGTGTGGTAAAGAACAACGTCCAGGGAACGCCGGGCAGGACGTAGTTATCCACGTCGGCAAGCAGGTTTCCGGTGGTTTCGCTGCTGAAATAACTGTAGCCCATATGCTTGGCAGGGACCTTATCCACGATGGTGAATGAGCCGGTCGGCGTGATGGTGCTGATACCCGTGCCCGCCGTGGACCTGCTGAATACGCCGGTGGAAATGTTGGTTTCAAAGACCAGGCTGCCGTCTTCATAGGCATACAATCGCTGGGTGGAAAGATTGACTTCGATCAATTTCTTTTCATATGGAACATTGGGAGAGATCGGTTCCATAATGTCGGGCGGCAGGATGCGCATATGAATGGCAGGGACAAAATACGGTTTTACCGAATCAAGCTCGTCATAGATGCGGTACCAGGGACCTTTGTACTCCGCCATTTCCGGTCCATCTTCGAGCGCTTCGACCCAATGGACGGAACCGTAATACAGGGGCGGCGCCATCGGTTCCCATCCGAACGTGCGCGAATATTTATACGGCGTGGTAAACGGAACGGAAACATCCGTAAGCAGACGGCGCCCCTCCGGGATGGAGTTGGGCGGGTTCTGATAAATGGTCTTTACGCGCTGCAAACGTCCGCGATGGATATACCCGCCCCACACGCGATACCAGACCGGGTTGTGCAAAGGCTCCTCTGCCGTGACCGAGCCGTACACATGCACCAACTCGTCCCGATACCAGGTCAGTTCGATGCGGCTTTCGTCGGTCGGCTCCCTGCGGACGGGCATCTGGGCTGTGGCGATGCGCACGACAAAACTGTCGTCGAAATCGGTCAAACCGGGCATGAAAGGCGAAAACGCCAGCCCGCCGAGGGCGAGTCCGCTCAGTTTTAAGAAATCTCTGCGTGAAAATTTTTCTTTCATGCGAAGGATTTTACACTACATTCTTTAAGATTTAATGAGAATGCGCCAAAACAAAACCGCCCTCCGCAGGACGAAGGGCGGCTGAAGCTATTCAGTTGTGATTTAGGCGTCCACGGTCTCGGCAATCATGTCCTTGAGCAGGATCTCGAGCGCCATCGAGTGCCCGCAGCGTTTGTGGGTCAGGAAGAATTCACAGTCACAGTTGAATACACCAGTATCATAGGTAACGTGGTGATCGTTGTTATCACCACGAAAAGTAAGCTCAAATTTATTGAAATGGAACCGTTTGCGGTCTTCAGCATATCGCTTTGCCTTCTCGATCTTGCCGATCATTCCGTAGTCCATGGCATAAGTCTCCTTTTGTGTAGAGAATATAAAAAAAGACACGCGGTCATATCGCGTGTCTGTGTCAACAAACCAGGGTATCTCCATAAAATAAGCTCATGGCGGCATTACCTCTATGTCAACGAGTATAGCCTTATTCAAAGAGCAAGTCAATGACAAATGTCAGTTTGTTATGGAATCGTATGGCATTTGTAGGGATTATTTTATCTGGGATTCATAAACTGACTACACGCAACGCTTCTTCCCAAGCCGACAGTTGACTCTGCCAAATCCGCCCTTTCCCAGCTCGCACACACTGCTCGACCACTCCGCGCACAACTTTATATCCCTATCTGCCAAGGCTGGGTGGTTATAATTGGAAAAATCGTACTGGAGGCTTTTTATCAATGCAAAGACTTGAGTTTGGAACCTTAGTTGCAATGCTGCGAACCGAACTGGGTTGGACACAAGCGCAACTGGCTGAACATGCTGAAATCGAAAACGCCACATTAAGCAATATTGAGCGAGGTGCAAAAAAGTACTTTGAACCCGACTTATTGTTCCGCCTCGCCAACGCCTTGCAATTGACAAGCATTGAACGCCGAGAGTTCTTTCTTGCGTCCTGCGGCTTGGATCACAGCCAATTACTCCGGCAACCAAGCCTCACCAATCCCACCAATGCTTTCGAAACAGAAAAGATCATCGAAAACCTAATCAATTTAATGTCTCAAATGTATGCGCCGGCACACCTAGGAGATGTTTTCGGCGATGTCATTGCTGTCAACAATCTCTTGCTGGAAACCATGCAGGTGAACGTCGCCGCCTTGGGAACGTTCTCTCAAAACAAAAAATCACGCATCAACAATCTAACAATCGCTTTTAATCCGGAAATCACCAGCGTTTTTCACGAAAGCTCCAATGAATCCTTGATTGCCATACTGAGAGCCTTCCGCGAGTCAAGCATTCGCTATCGAGCCAAACGGCGTTATGCTGAACTCATGGATGAATTGCATAATATGAAAAAATATCCCTTATTTGCCCGATATTGGCGCAGAGTATCCACCTTTGAAGATGACAGGGAATTCATGCTTGACCCTTTTGAAATTACCCACACGGTTCATGGCACCTTGCGTTTTACTCTCACATCTTCAGTGATCATAACATCGCATGGTGAATTGTATCTCTCCCACTTTACACCCTTGGACATCAACACAACCAATGCAATCATAAAAATCGCAGAGACAGTCGATAGAAACACAATACAATTATCCCAATATCCTTGGGAAGATTAAACTCACAAAATACCGATTATTTGTTCTTCCTCTTACCTTTTGGCGCCTCTTTCTTGACAGCCTTGGTTTTGGTTGTGTTTTTTGCCGCGGGTTTTTTCGCAGTTTTTGCTTTTGCAGTCGTTTTCTTCGCCGCCGTTTTTGCTTTTACGGCGCGCTTCTTTTTTGCGGGCGGTTCTACTTCCTCCGCAGGCTCGACAATAGCAGTGAACAGCTTCCGCCACTCATCCTGCATGGAGGGAACGCCCACACCGTTCAACCCATCGTGGATGATCTGCCATTCCTTATCCCCCACAAAGCGGAAGTCCATGAAGGCATGGCATTGGTACGCACCGAGTTCCACGTACATGCCCTTTCCCCAAATCTCGGCACATGAGCGGATATATTCCAATTGGGTGGAGTAATCCTTGAAAATGACATAGCCGACCTTCGGCAATCCAATGCCCTCGGCAAGGTTGCGCTGCACGAGTTTGCCGGAGCCTTTATCCAATGCGGCGGCGGAGTTTTTGATCCAGCCTTTGGTATCCGCAAATTTGTTGTGATAGACGACCAGTCCACGCTCTTCCCCCAGGCGGTTGGAATAGGCAAATACATTCTCGTCCACGCCGCCTTCAGGGCGGTAAAAGTCAAAGAGTAGGAAATTCTCCACGTCAGCGAACAGGTGGCGGCGGTGAAGAAGCGGGAAAATACGCCACTCGTGTGCCTGGATCAAACCGTCATCTTGAGACTCATCCCATTTGGCGCGTCGGAACTCCATCCCGTATTTTTCGGCAAAACCTTCGACCTGTCCATGACCGAACATCGGCAGACCGGGCAGCGTGGAGAGCACGGTGCAGATGCCAAAATATTTATCACCCTTGCCGAACTGCTCAACGGCGGTCTTTTCATCAGGATTGTTCATAAAGTTGACATAACGCTTGAGAATTTGCGGGTCGAACTCAAGCGTGTTCTTGATCGCCATGCGATATTTGGCGTTATCCTCATCGCGCAGCATATGCATGAAGGCTGAGTTGTACACGCGATGCATGCCGAGCGTGCGGACGAAGTAGCCTTCCATCAGCCAGAAAGCTTCGGCGAGCAAGAGCGTATCAGGCACTTCGGCGGCAACACGGTCCACCACTTCGCGCCAGAACTCGACGGGAATCTTTTGATCGAACTCGGCTTTGGTCATGCCGAATTGTGAGCGCGAAGGGATCGCGCCGCCCGCGCCAGGCTCGGGGAACCACAAACGCTGAATGTGTTTCTTGGCAAGCGTCATCGCCGCGTCGAAGCGGATGACAGGGAAATTGCGCGCCACGTGCAGGATGACCTGAATGACCGCCTCGCGGACTTCGGGTTTGCTGTAATCCAGTTGAGCGGTATCGTTCCACGGGAAGGAGGTGCCGTCGTTGCCGTGATAGATATAGCGCGTGCGGTTGCCCTGATAATGATGCAGTTTGAACACGACCGAGGCGTCGGAATGATCGTAGTAATGATCCTCCAGAACGATGGCAGCGCGGGAATCATCGGAGAGGTTTTCGGAATTGAAGGTATAGGATGGATAAGGCGGACTATCCGTGTGGAGGAACCAATCGGGGTGTTCGATGACCCAGTTCGAGTCGATGCCCATGTGATTGGGGACCATATCCGCGGAGAGGCGAATTCCGCGTGACCAGGCGCGGGAACGCAGGCTTTCCAACGCGCCCCAACCGCCCAAGTCACTGGCGATGTCGTAAGCGTGAAGCGAATACGCCGAAGCGACCGCATCCTGCTGTCCCATTCGCTGTTTGATGCGCTGCGAGGCGCGGCTGCGCTCCCACAGACCAATGAGCCACAACCCAGTGAAGCCGCGCGCGGCGAGCAGGTCAAGTTCCTCGTCGGGAATCTGGTCGAGCGTTTTTATCTCGCGCTGATATTTTTTCGCAAGCTGGTCGAGCCAGACATAGGTATTTTTTGCCATCAAAATTAGACTTGGCATCCATGCCTGGTCGGGGCTGTAGCGTTCGTATTCAGCGTAATCGTGACCCGTAAATGTGGGAACCTGCATTTCGATGTTGAATGTGTCGATCGGTCCCTGTTTGCGGATGATCTCTTCGCGCAGGAAATCCAGCCCGCGCAGGATGCGGCTGGAGAATTCTTCGCCGAGCAGGTATCCCCATTTCTCGATGATGAACTGCAATTGTCCTTCGAGCGAATCCGGTGAGGCTTGCATGGGAGCGGCAAGCAGTTCATTGAGCGTATCGCCGCTGCCACTGCCCATGCTGGGCTGTTTGGCGAAAAACTCCAGCAAATGACGCATAAATTCGTTGTATGAAGAGCCGTTCATGACGGATTCGTCGAACAGGTCGCGATAGCGTGCGAGAGCTGGATTTTTGTTCGCATTGTTGACCAGAAGCATCTCTTCTATGGTCGCCGCGCGCACGCCGCGCCCGAAATCGCCGAAGTTTGCAACTTTGGTGGAAAGGTAGACTCCAGCGGTCACCTCGCCGCGGAACACGGATAAGGGCGGGAATTCCTCGGTAAATTTGGATAACGTCAGGTCGTACTTCGAGCCGAGATTGGATTGCAGCATCCCCATGGCGCGTCCCATCACGCCAGTGTACCTGCCAAAAAAATGCTTGAGGAGGATATGGTACGCCTCGTCAAGCAGGGAAAGGGCATATAGGTCAGAAGCAGGCACGGGGTCGGAGCGAAGCGCTGACAGTTTCGCGGCAAACGCCCGGGCGGATGTCAGATCCGGAAGAACAATATGCCCATCCGGTCGGAAAAAATCCAGGGAAAAATTGTACTTTAGACGGGATGCACGGGATGTAAGCATAACAACAATGATAACCGATTATCGAATAAATTCGAGTAAAATTTCTCCGTTATTTATGGATGCATCCCTCGCACAATTCGTTTACATGTTACTGCTCGGCGCTTTGTACCTGCCGGTCATTTTCTTCGCGATCCAACGGCGTGATGAAGGCTACGGAGCCGCCACATGGCTGGTTGTCCTCTATGCCTTGCTCACTCTGGTGATGAACGTTGCCGAAGCCGTTTGGGAAAATCAGAATGGCGACACCCAACTGTTTCAGGAATTGCATACCTATACTGCGCTGACGCTCGCCGCCATTTTGATGATCGCGCTTCAGACCTTCCTGAAACGTGAAACATGGTGGATCTGGACGGGATTTTTGGCGTTCTGGGCGCTGGGGCTTGCGTTGATCCTGACCAACGCACTCGACCTGCCGAACGTCATCTGGACGAACGGTTCGCTCGTTCTCTTCCGCTCACGGCTGGGGACCGCATGGGCTATTTTGGGCTGGCTGATCCTGACGATCGGCATCATGCTCACACTGGCGAACTCGTATCGCAATACACGCCAGCCGCTTTTCCGTAACCGCTTGAACTACTGGTGGTTGCCGCTCTTTTTCACGCTGGCGGGCGATCTGATCCTTTTTTCGGGCATTTATATTATCGGTCAGCCGATCCGTCTGATCGCCGCCATTACGCTGGCATATGTTGTCGGCACACATCATGTGCCCGACCTGCGCAACATTCTGCGGCGCGGACTGATCTACATCGCCAGCATCATTGTGATCGTCGCCTTTTATGTGGGCGGCTTTTTGTTACTGCAAGCCATCTTCGGGCAAACCGCAAATTTCAATCCACTTCTGACGGGGGCATTCGTCTCCCTGCTGATCGCCCTGATCTTCGCGCCGCTCACCGCCCTCGTCTCACGTACGATCAACAAATGGATGCGCAGCGACCAATACGACGCCAGCCAGACCATCCACCGCTACAGCGAAAGCATCAGCAACATTCTGGATATGGACAAACTCGCCAGCGTGGCGATCGGCATCATTCTCGAAACAATGCACATCGAACGCGGCTTCCTTTTCCTGGTGGACGCCGAGCGCCAGGTGGACGGTCGAAAGATCTACAAACTGCGTTTTGCACAAAGTCCCGAGGAGCGCCAGGTAGTGGCGGTGGAATTGCAGGAAGAGGGGACCATTGTCTCGCATTTCCTGCGGGAACAGCGTCCGCTTCTTCAATATGACCTGGACCTGCTTCCGTCCTTCCGGGCTGCCACCACCCCCGAGCGGGACTGGTTCGCGCAACTCCGCGTTGAAGTGTATATCCCCATCTTTGCAAAAAAACAATGGATCGGTCTGCTTGCGTTCGGTCCCAAACTAAGCGGAAACCGCTACACGCGCGAAGACCTTGCCGTGCTCAGCGCACATGCCAACCAAACGGCGGTCGCGCTGGAAAATGCCCGTCTCGTGGACAACCTCATGAGCCTGAACAACGAGCTGCGCCGCGCGCGCCGCGCACTCGAGAAAAACAATCAAGAACTCCAGCGTATCGACAAGGCAAAATCCGACTTTATCAGCATCGCGTCCCATGAACTCCGTACCCCGCTGACCGTGATCAAGGGCTATGCCGAGATGTTAATGGAAGACCCAAAACTGGATTCAAAAATCAAGAACATCATGCAGGGCATCCATGAAGGGACACTGCGCCTGCACGAAGTCATGGACTCCATGTTCGATATCGCACAGATCGACGCGCGCTCACTCACGCCGAACCTTCAGCCTGTGGATCTGGGCGAACTGATCAAGGAAGTGAGCCTCGAACAGGCAAAAACGGTCAGGGAACGGGAGCAGTATCTGCGCATCAGCCTGCCCGCCCTGCCGCTTGTCAAAGCCGATGCGCACCTGCTGAGAAAACTCTTCCAGCATTTGATCGGCAATGCGATCAAGTTCACCCCCAACAACGGCTGGGTCACCGTCTCCGGTCATCACATCCCGTCCATCATCAACCTGCAGAACGGCGGCGTGGAGATCATCGTCAGCGATACAGGCGTCGGCGTGGACCCGAACCTGCGCGAAGTCATCTTTACCAAGTTCTACCAGCCGGGTGAACTGGGCAAACACTCCACCAGCAAGACGCGCTTCAAAGGCGGCGGCGCGGGTTTGGGGCTGGCATTATCCAAGGGAATTGTCGAATCGCACGGCGGGCGGTTGTGGGTGGAAAGTCCGGGCTATGACGAGGTCAATTTCCCCGGCAGTCAGTTCCACATCATTTTGCCATTGAGCAAGCCGGAGAATGGCGAAAATTTGAAAGTCGGCGAACCGATCAAATTCGAGATCGCCAAAATGGACGAAAAACAGAAGATCAAAAACGGATGACGCGAAGTCATCCGTTTTCTTTTTTCATGAACAAACCAACTACCGCGACCGTCAACCCCAAGATCAGCAACGAAAATTTTACAGAAGCGCAAATCGCGGCGATCTGAGGGAACGGGGTAAGGATACTCCCGGTCAGAATTTTCCAAAGCGCATAATTTTCCACCGCGTCAAATGCGGCGGCGACGAAGGCTCCCCAACCCAGCCAGGCAGTAAGATTGTGATACCAGCGGACCCGTCCATTCCCAGCCAGCAACAGTCCAAGCGACAATGTCACAGCGTAGACAGGCATGAACAGATAATCAAGCCCCAGCCCAAAGGAGGCGAAGAGGCGGGCGGTTTCATCCCACGAATCCAACATGGACTGGGCTTTATCCACGCGATATGCTAATTCAAAAGAAACAATCCCATTCGGCGCGGCAGAAGTGCGCAGGGACTGGTCGAGAAAACCAAATGCGCCAAAGGTAAAAACTGTCAGAACCAAAAAGAAATAAAAGAACGGCTTGCGCAAGCCCATTGGAAGAAATTCGAGCGGATGCCGCATTACAATTCCTTCCGATACACGCGGTTATTTTTATATTCCACGCCGTTCAGGTTCTTTAAGTCTGCGCGCATTTGTTCGGTGGTCTCGGCAACTTGTGTCATTTCGACATGAGAAAATTGGCTGAAATTCAGCAGCGTATTCCCCATTGCATAATACAACAGCGCATTCCCGCCGTGTCCCTGATGCTCAGGCAGGATACCCATGCCGTTCACAGCAACCGTGTTCGTGCGGCGGAGTTCCAGCAGGATGTCGATCAAACCGAACGGGAACAACTTTCCGCGTGCGCGTTGAAGCGCGGCAGACACATCATGGAACGCAAAGAGGAATCCCACCACGTCCTCGCCATGCGTGATGATCTTGATCAGACGGTAATCCGCGATGGTCATAATGTTCTCGACCACAAAATCGATCTCGCGCTGTGTGAGCGGATAATATTCCCAATTGTTCACGAAGGCGTTGTTATATGCCGTACCGATGCGGTCCGCCCATGTCAATAGTTCCTTTTTACTTTTGAAGGTCTTGATCTCAAGATGTCCGCGCTGCATCACACGTTCGGCGATCTTTTTAACCCGCTCGGGCATTTGGAATTTGTCGGCAGGCAGATAGCAGGAGATAAAATCCACTTCCTTGACGAAACCCTGCGCTTCCATCAGTGACCGGTAGTAGGCGTGGTTGTAATTGAGCATGGTCATCGTCTGACGGTGTTCATGCCCAAAGACCAATGCGCCATATCCATCCAGCGGACCCATGCCCTTCGGTCCGATCACGACGTCCAATCCGCGCGTTTTCGCCCAATCAAAAACTGCTTTGAACAAGGCGGCTGCGGCTTCCATATCATCTTCACACTCGAAAAGAAAAAAATTGGCTGTTTTTTGATTGTGATATTTGTTATACGGCTTATTCTCGATGGCGGCGATACGCCCAACATCACGTCCATCGCGCACGGCAAGGAAGAAATCCATATCCGAATGTTCATGAAAGGGATGCTTCCTGCGGTCCAACTGGTTATACGCATCCACATTCAACGGCGGAACCCACTGCGGACAGTCCTTGTAAATCCGGAACGGAAGTTCCACGAACCGCCTAACCTGCTTTTTGTTCTCTGTATCTATTTTTTCGATGACAAGCATGAGCATCTCCCTTGCTTCCGCTGTTGCGACAAGATAATTTCAAGTATATAACACCCTGTGCCATTTTGGGAAAATATTTCCATGCTATACTTGGCACATTCCACATAATAGAGGAAACATGACAAACAAAACCCATCAGGAAATGCTGGCAAAATACGCCGGAGCCATCGTAAAAGTCGGGTTGAACATCCGGGCGGGACAGCGGCTGATCATCACACTGGGAGCGACGCGCGGGGTGCCCCATCAATTCGCGCCGCTGGTGCGCGAGATCGCCAAGGCGGCATATGCCGTCGGCGCAAAATACGTGGACGCCATATTTGCGGATGAAGAAATGCTGCGCATCCGCGCCCAACATGCACCCAAAGACTCGTTCAATGTATATTCCAAATGGCAGACCCAAGCCATCACCGACATGATCGAAAACGGCGACGCCCTGCTATCCATCACAGGCTCCAACCCCGATCTGCTCGGCGGACTGGACCCGGATGTGATCGGACAAATGCAGCGGACCCACCTGGAGCATTGGGGAGCAGTCGGTGAGAAGGTCAGCAGCAACGTCATAAACTGGTGCGTAGTAGCTGCTGCAGGAGAAGCATGGGCGCAAAAAATATTCCCTGACCTCCCCGCCGAAAAAGCGCAGGAAAAACTCTGGCAGGCGATCTTCGAAACCACGCGCATTGACCAGCCCGATCCCATCGCCGCTTGGGAAAATCACATTGTCACCCTGCGCAAACGCGCGTTGTATTTGCAGTCCAAACAATATACCGGATTACATTACAAAGGACCCGGCACCGACTTCACGCTTGGCTTGCCCAGCGGACATTTGTGGATCAGCGCGCAATCGATGGCACAAAACGGCATCGCCTTCACCGCCAACATGCCTACTGAAGAAGTCTTCACCCTGCCCGACCGTAATCGTGCCGACGGCGTCATCTCCGCCACCTTCCCGCTTTCCTACGGCGGCACGCTCATTGAAGATTTCCAAGTCCACTTTGAGAACGGACGTATCACCAAAGTCGCCGCAAAAAAAGGAGAATCCGCCCTGCAAAAATTGGTGGAGACCGATGAAGGCTCCCGCCACCTCGGCGAAGTGGCGCTCGTCCCTGCCTCCTCCCCCATCGGCAAACGCGGGCATCTTTTCTACAACACGCTCTTCGATGAGAACGCCTCCTGTCACATCGCCATCGGACGCGCCTACCGCTTCACCCTTACAGGTGGAACTGAGTTGAACGACGAGGAATTCACCGCCGCTGGAGGCAACGTCAGCCTCAATCACGTGGACTTCATGATCGGTTCGCCGCAAATGGACATCGACGGCATCACCAAAGACGGTCAACGCGAACCCGTCATGCGTCAGGGTGAATGGGCATTTGAAGCCTGATACCCGCTTGTTTCTTGTCATCCCTGCACCCGCCAGAATTTGGCGGGTGTTTTTTTGCCAATGCAGGAGCGCAGACAGCACAATTCCATCGGTCTTGACCATCACCTGTCCAGTGATAGAATAACCGCAGATTGTTCAATTTGGAGCAAATGACGTGATCAAGTTAAGTTATAGTACATTCGGGCTGACCAACCTCGATTTTCTGGATGCGATCGATGTTGTAGACAAGGCGGGCTACCCAGGCATCGAACTTTCGTTCCACCGCGAGCAGTTCAATCCCTTTGACATCACCGACGAGTATCTCGAAAGAATCAAGAAATACCTGCAAGCCAGGCAGGTGGAAGCCGCCTGCATTTCGACGGCTTCACATTTTTTCACGCCGCAACGTCCACACGAACCATCGCTGATGACCCCCGACCTCGCGGGGCGGAAACGCCGCATCAACCTCGTCAAACGCGGCATCCATGTTGCCCGTAAGTTGAACGTGCCCCTTGTCACATTCGGGAGCGGGTTCATCCGCGACGAACATGTCAGCAACCCATCGGTCGATCCGCGTGAGTTGCTTATGGACAGTATCCACCAATGCCTGAGCGAACTGCGCGACGACGAAGACATCACCCTGCTGATCGAGCCTGAACCGGGCATGTACATTGAAACGCTCGAACAGGGCATAAGCCTTGTCAATGAAGTCAACTCGCCGCGCTTTCAACTTCACCTTGACTTGAATCACAACTATTGCTCCGAACAGGATTATTTGGGCGCGCTGGCAAAAGCAGCGCCGCACGCAAAATTTTTACATGTGTCCGACTCGCAGGAAGGCTGCAATCTCAAACTCGTCAAATGGACAGACGGACTGAAGATGGATTTGAGTTTTGCCAGGTACCTTATTTATTTCCCCGATACCGCCGAATACCTGTTGGTGGATCCCGATCACCCGATCTATTTCCACGACGAAATGCCCAATGCAGAACGAAGGAAGCGCGTCGAATCCATTCTGGGCTCGGTGAACATCTCCAAGCCGCCCGCCTTCGTGGAATATGACAGCCTGTTCGCAGGCGCTTCTCCTTTTGAGAGCGAGATCTTCGTCTACTTGATATCGGTGCCTGGGCTGAGCTACGATGTATTGGAACGTGCGCGCCCCATCATCATCTACCTGCGCAGCACCAAGGACGCGGATGGCAATTTGCTGATGGATAAAATGGTCGCGAACACATTGACCGGCATTGTTCACTTCCATGAGATTCCCGGCGAAGGAACAATGGATTTCGCCGCCACATTCCAAACACTGCGAGACAATGGTTTTTCGGGTTATGCGTCCGTCGAGTTATACCACCATGTCGCATCATGGGAAAAGGCGCTCGACGACAGCTTCAATCATCTTTCCCGTTTCATCGAAGCCCGTTAATTCCCCCGCTTTTACGGAGCCGTTTTGCGGTCTCCCTTTTTCCATGCCAATTTATACCCGGCGCGGTCACAAATTGCGCTTTGCGGGAGATGGGAAAGTCCAATTTGTGACCGTGGGCATTATATAGGAGAGAGTTATGGTACGTTATGAAGACCTTGGCTGGGAACCTGCCACCGTCGGTGAACTTGATCACCAAATTTTGAAAGCCCCGCATATCAAGCTGCGTTCCGCCACCGAAGGCGGGCATGGGGACATTGTCTACGCAATCGATCTGCGAATCAACAAACCCAATTCCGTTTTCCTATCCACCACTGAAATGCACTCCTTTGAGCATTTTCTCTTGTGGGGATTCCAAAAATACCTGCCCAAAAAATTTATTTCCATCGGCTTAATGGGATGCCAGACCGGTTTCTACCTCATCCTTTTCAATGAGGGACGCGCCAAGATCATTTTCGATGCGTACGAAAAAATACTGAACGATGTTCTCGCTGCAAACGAAGTGCCGTATGCCAACATCGCCCAGTGCGGGAATTATAAAAATCACAGCATCGAAATGGCACAAGCGCTCGCCCGGCACATACTGGAGATGAAAGACAACTGGCGGCAGGTGGTATAAGAGAACGAATGCAAACACGACGAGTCACCCACCCGCAAACGATCGAATACGAAGTCATCAGCACATCGAACCTGTTCCACCCGCAGAATTGGGCACTGCTCTCGGTTGGCAAGATCGAAGATGCCCGCCGGTTTGTCGTTGTCGATGAAAATGTTGCGAAGCATTACGCCCCCGCTATACGGGATTATTTTTCCTACCACCATATTGAAACAAAGATCATCACCTTTCCCGGCGGCGAAGAGAATAAAACGATCGAACATTTCCTTGCCATCGTGCGCGAGTTGGATTCCTTCCCCATCCACCGCCGCGACGAGCCGATCATTGCCATCGGAGGCGGCGTGCTGACCGATCTGGCGGGCTTTGTCGCTGCCAGCTACCGCCGCGGCGTGCCCTACATCAAGGTGCCCACCACCCTGATGGGATATGTGGACGCCTCGATCGGGATCAAAACAGGCATCAACCACAATGGAAACAAGAACCGCCTGGGAGCCTTCCACGCGCCGCAAACCGTGCTGCTCGACAAATCCTTTCTGAAAACCCTGCCCAAACGCCACATCCTTAATGGAGTGTGCGAGATCATCAAACTGGCCATCATCAAAGATGCCAGCCTCTTCCAAGTCCTCGAAACACACGGAGCAAAAAGCGTCGAAACGCATTTTCAGGACGAGCAGGGCGGCATCATCCTTGACCGCGCCATTACCGGGATGTTGGAGGAATTACAGCCAAACCTGTTCGAAGAAGAACTTGCCCGCAAGGTGGATTTCGGTCACACTTTCAGTTATGGGCTGGAGACACGGCACGAAGCCCATTTATTCCACGGCGAGGCGGTGCTACTCGATATTCTCATCTCCACGCTGATCGCGCGGGCGCGGAATTTGCTATCCAACGAGGAAATCAACCGCATCTTCCATCTGACCGATGCGCTTGGGATCTCACTCGACGCTTCGCTTCTCGACCCGAGCCTGCTCTGGGATTCCTTGACAGAGCGCACCTACCACCGAAACGGATTGCAGCGCGTTCCCATGCCGGACGGAATCGGAGGATGTGTATTTTTGAACGACATCAAAGCCTATGAAATAGATGCTGCCGTAAAAACCTTAAAAGAATGGATCACAATTAAACATGAAATCATTTGAAAACTCTGACAACCGGGAAATCGAAAAATTCGACAGGGTATCCCATACTTGGTGGGACCCGAAGGGAGAGATGGGCACGCTGCATACCATCAACCCACTGCGCACCAAATTCATAATGGAAAAACTCACCACGCCCAACCCAAGAATTTTGGATGTGGGCTGCGGGGGCGGCATCCTCTCTGAAGCGTTGGCAAAAGCCGGGGCGCAGGTAACAGGCTTGGACTTGTCCGAAGCGTCGCTCCACGTCGCAAAGCAACACGCGCAAAGCCAGGGACTTGAAATCGACTATCGCTACGAAAGTGTGCAGGATGTCGCCAATGCGCAGGCAGGGACGTTCGATGTGGTCGCCTGTATGGAGATGCTCGAACATGTCCCCGAACCCGCCAGGGTGATCGCGGCATGTATGCAGGCGTTAAAACCCGGCGGACATGCCTTTTTCTCCACCATCAACCGCACGCCCAAGGCGTTCCTGTTCGCCATTATCGGCGGGGAATATATTTTGCGCCTGCTCCCGCGCGGTACCCACAATTACTCCATGCTCATCCGCCCGGCGGAACTAAAACAATGGTCACGTGATGCAGGGCTGGATTTCATACGCCTTGCGAGTTTAATGTACAACCCCTTCAACGGTAGTTGGAAGGTTGCCGACGACAAGGAAGATGTAAATTACATGGCGCATTTCATGAAGAAATAGCTCAAGGGAGAAGCTGTAATGAAACGTTTTTGGGCGCTTTCGCGAACGACTCACGGGGCTTTAGACCTTGCCACGCCGGGCTTTGTTGCCCTGCTCTGGCTGGGAGATTTTCCCCCATTATGGACAATTGCGCTTTCACTATTCACGGCATTTGCCGCCTACACTGCCATCTATGCGCTGAACGACCTGGTCGGTATTGCGGTGGATAAGGAAAAATTTACCGGGGAGATCAACGCCGGGTATTCGGTCGAAGCATCCGAGTTGCGTCACCCGCTGGCGCAAAATGTGCTCAGTTTCGGCAGCGGATGGTTATGGTTTGCCGGGTGGTTCATTGCAGCATTGATCTGCTCTTATCTGCTCAACCCATTCATCGTCGCCATCCTCATAGGTGCAGCGATCCTCGAAGTGATCTACTGTCTGTTGCTCAAAGTCACCTACTTGCGGACTTTCGTCAGCGGGCTGGTCAAATCCAGCGGACCTATTGCTGCAATCTATGTCGTTGACCCCGCCCCCGCGCTACCTTCCATCCTGCTTGTGCTGGCATGGGTATTCGTCTGGGAGATCGGCGGGCAGAACATCCCTGCCGATTGGAACGACACGGTGGAAGACCGGCGCGTCCATGCCAAGACCATTCCCCTGCAACTCGGGACTCAAACAGCAGGCATCCTTGTCTTGTTGACGCTCGGCTTGACCGTGGCGATCAGCCTGCTCCTGCCGCGCGTTTCACCTCTTTCGCTGGGATGGTCATATCTGTTGGCTAGTGCATTGGCTGGTTTTTTCCTGCTCTTGAAGCCCGGATACGAATTATTCAAACATCAAAACGAGGGACGACGGGCGGCGAAGTTGTTCGATAACGCCAGCCTTTACCCGATGGCGCAGTTTGTAATACTCGCCATCTTTCTGCTGATCGGCAAATTTACCCTGTAAAAGGAAAACCATCATGCCGCCAAAACCAAAGCTTAACAGCGACGAGATCCTAAAAGCCGAGTACACCTACATCGCAGACACCGTCTTTCAGGCAAATGAAGACCGCTCGCGGGTTACATCCTTTTACTTTGTCACAGTCGGCTCGCTGGTCGCGACCATCCTCGGCACGTTGTTCTCGGAAGACAACCTGCAAGGGGCAGCGCTCGCGTTCTCAGGCTTGTTCCTAATATTGACGATCCTTGGCGGATTGACGCTGGCACAACTCGCCCGTTTACGCGCCGCATGGCATGAATCCGCGCAGGCAATGAATGTGATCAAAGATTTTTATATCAGGCACAATAAAGAGATCGAACCCGCCTTCAAGTGGAGGCTGAAAACCCTTCCCCCAACCGATAAACCTTTTAGCATCGCCAACTTGATGGCGGTGGAAGTCACCCTGCTGAGCGCCGTCACAAGCGCCGCTGCGGTCTATTTTCTCCTCTTTTATTTTAGAACGGTCGCAGGCTGGGACTGGGCGATCCTAGCCGCCACTCTGCTGATCGCCTATTTCGCCCAATGGAAATGGTACAAATATCTGCTTGTGGACAACCAATAAAAATGTCCCGAAACTACGAAAACCAACCTCCAACCTCCTTTCAACGCCTGCCCGAATACAAGCGTGAAGATGACTGGATCCGCGACCTGCTCCACCGCGGACAGATCGCCCATATCGCCTCGCGCTGGGACCTCCAGCCGTTCATCAACCCCACGACCTTTTTCTACGACGAAGACGGCCACCGCATCATCTTCCACTCGAACATTGCCGGTCGCATCCGCGCCAATATTGAACGCCACCCTGAGGTCTGCGTGGAAGTCAGCGAGTTCGGAAAACTGCTGCCCTCCAACATCGCGCTGGAATTCTCGCTCCAATATCGCTGCGCCATCGTCTACGGCAAGGCACATGTCATTGAGAATGAAGAAGAAAAGCGGGACGTCCTGCACAAATTGGTCGGGAAGTATTTCAGTGAAATGGAAATCGACAGGGACTACCGATCCGCAACCGACAAGGAGTTGAAGCGTACATCTGTCTATGAGATCAAAATCGAATCCTGGAGCGGAAAAGAAAACTGGAAGGATGTCGCCGATCAAAGCGACGAGTGGGCTCCGCTTGACGAAAAATGGTTCGATCTCTATAGAAATAAAGCTTAACCTGGAGGAACTATGTCCGAACAAACCCGAACCGAAGAATTCCGCGTAGATGGCGAGAAGTTGGTCGCCAAGATCAAGGAATTGATCCATGAGGGCAACATCCGCAGGCTGATCATCAAAGACAAGGATGGCAAGACCATGCTGGAGATCCCCGTCACCTTTGGCGTGGTGGGCGCATT
This sequence comes from Anaerolineales bacterium, assembly GCA_023382595.1. Lineage (GTDB taxonomy): Bacteria > Chloroflexota > Anaerolineae > Anaerolineales > Villigracilaceae > Villigracilis. The sequence goes on from JAHDWB010000001.1 coordinate 82,452, forward strand.
GCTGGCGCCACAACTTGCCGCCATTGGCGCCATCGCCGCATTGTTGACCGAAGCCACGATTGTTGTCGAGAAATCCGAGTAACCAAAATGGACATCTTTGCCGTCATTTACTTCATCGGCATTGTGATCGAAACCATCATCCGCGTACCGATCCGCAAGGCTCAGCAGGGGGATGCAAAATCCGAGCGCCGCATCACGACGCAGGAAAAAAACATGCTGCTCCTTTTGTGGCTGGGGATGTTCCTCATCCCGATCATCTATGGAGCTACAAACTTGCTGGACTTTGCTGATTTTTCCATCCCTGCATGGGCGGGATGGCTGGGCGTGGTTATTTTTGCAGGCGCGATCTTTGTCTTCTGGCGCGCGCACGCGGACCTGGGACTTAACTGGTCGCCCACGTTGGAGATCCGCGAAAAACACGAACTGATCACACGCGGGATATACGGCATCATCCGCCACCCGATGTATGCTTCGCAATTTCTGTGGGTGATCGCCCAACCCCTACTCCTGCAAAACTGGATCGCAGGTTTTTTCAACCTGCTCATCTTCATCCCGTTCTATTTCCTGCGCGTAAAAGCAGAAGAACAATTGATGCTGGATTCGTTCGGCGAGACGTATGACGCATATATGAAAAAGACGGGAGCGGTATTTCCAAAATTCGGAGGGAATACGTGAAATCCTACCGCAAGGAACTGTGGTTCAATATTCCATCCCGCCGCGGGTTTATCAACATCACTCCGCAAATCGAGGAAGCTCTGCGCGAAAGCGGCATCAAAGAAGGATTGCTTTTGTGCAACGCCATGCATATTACCGCATCCGTTTTCATCAACGACGATGAAAGCGGGCTGCATCACGACTACGACAAATGGCTGGAGCGACTTGCTCCGCATGAGCCGGTCAATCAATACCGCCATAACGACACCGGCGAAGACAATGCCGATGCGCACATGAAGCGCCAGCTCATGGGACGGGAAGTGGTGGTGGCAGTTACGAACGGTCAACTCGATTTTGGGACGTGGGAACAGATCTTCTACGGCGAGTTTGACGGGCGCAGACGGAAACGCGTGCTGATAAAGATCATCGGGGAATAAGGCACGGGTCTGTCCATTCCTGGCGGAGTCAAGCATGCCGCCCACAGGACATTACAAAAACATATCGCCCATTTTCAGATAAAAGGAGCCGACCATGCGTTTACAGAATAAGATCATCGCCACACTGATCGCTGAAGGTGTGGAGGACCTTGAATATTACGTCCCGCTCATGCGCTTACAGGAGGAGGGTGCAAAGGTGTTATCCGCTGCACTCGACCTCAAGCCCGTGCGCGGGAAGAATGGTCTGGTCATCGCACCGGACACGAAAATCGAAGATCTGAAAGCGGACGAACTCTTTGCGTTAATTCTGCCCGGCGGCTGGACGCCCGATAAATTGCGCCGCTATGACGTCGTCAAGAAACTGGTGAAGGACATGGATGATGCGGGCAAGATCATCGGCATTATCTGTCACGGCGGCTCGATCGCGATCTCGGCAGGCATCATCAAGCAGGGTCAGCGCGTGACAGGCTCCACAGGCATTAAGGACGACCTCGTCAATGTCGGCGGGGTGTGGGTGGACGAACCCGCCTTCCGGGAGCGCAACCAGGTTTGGGGACGGGTCGTGGCGGATATTCCCGATTTCAACCGCGAACTGGTCAGGGCGTTGGTCGAAGGATAGATATAATGCAAAAGTGGTCCGCTGCAATGCAGCGGACCGCTTTATTCTTGTCCTGTTACATCAATCTTTCAGGATCAAGACCGCCTTGTTGGAACAGGTTACTTTGCAAGCATCCCCAATAGTTGGAAGTTCGAGCGAGGGGCGATTGAATGTATCCATGCTGAATTTCCGTTTGCCGATCGTCATTTCCACACGCACGACGGAACCAAGGAAAGTAATATTTTCCACCTTTCCATCGAACACATTTTCCTTACTCCCTTCAGCAAGAAAATTCAATCGTTCGGGGCGGATGGCGATCGTTACTTTATCACCCCTGTTTTTCCCTTTGAAGCCATTGGATGATTCGAGTTGGATCCCGTCCATGCTCAGAACACCCTTGGCCGGGTCCATGATTTCAGCTTCAGCTGTATTCAGCGAACCGACAAAGCTGGCAACAAAACGCGTGGTCGGGAAGTTGTAGATCTCGAACGGCGTGCCAACCTGTTCCATTTCCCCGGCGTTCATCACAACGATACGGTCGGAGAGGGAAAGCGCCTCCTCCTGATCGTGGGTGACATAGATGGCGGTGATACCCAACTTCTGTTGGATGCTGCGGATCTCGGCGCGCAGGGAAACACGGATCTTAGCGTCCAGTGCGGAGAGAGGCTCGTCGAGGAGCAGGACTTCGGGACGAATTGCCAAAGCACGGGCAAGAGCGACGCGCTGCATCTGTCCACCTGAAAGTTGGTACGGAAAACTGTTCGCCTTATCTTCCATGTGAATGATGGAGAGCATTTCGTTTACGCGTTTTTTGATATCGGCATCATTTTCCTTGCGCACACGCAGACCAAAGCCAATATTCTGGGCAACGGTCATATTGGGAAAGAGCGCATACGATTGGAATACCATGCCAACGTTACGCTGATTCGGTGCCTTGTCGGTGATATTCTCACCTTCAAGAGAGATTGCCCCTGAGGAAGGAAGTTCAAAGCCTGCGATCATGCGCAGGGTGGTCGTTTTTCCACAGCCGGACGGTCCCAGGAATGAGACGAATTCGCCTTTCTTCACATCCAAGTTAAAATCGTGGACGGCAGTGAAATCCCCAAAATATTTTGAAATGTTGGTAAGTGCAAGGTGGGTCATTTACATTCTCCGTAGTTTAATGTCCGCCAGCCGCCTGCCCCTGACCGCCAGTGATGAGCTGGATCAAGCCCATTGCAACCCATGTGAGCAGGAAACTCACAAAGGAGAGCGCAGCGGGCTCATAGGCGCGGTGCTGTCCGAGCAGGAAGAGATAGGGACCAAAAGCCTGTACACCGAGGAAGGATGCAAGTACCACCTCCCCCACCACAATGGCAAACGTTAGCAGCGCTCCGCTTAACAGCGCCGAGCGGATATTCGGAAGGATGATACGGGTGATGATGGTGAACCAATTCGCCCCGAGGCTTTGAGCCGCTTCGGTCAGGGTGCGGATGTCCACCGTGCGCATGCCCGTATCCACGGAACGATACATGTACGGCATCGAAAGCACCATGTATCCCGCCACAATCAGAATGTTGGTTCCCAGCTTAAACTGCGTCAGCGGGCGCATGAAAACGATGTCGGTGAAGGGAATGGTAAACGGCGTACTATAGATACGGATCATGCCAAAGACCAGAATGATCGCGGGAACTACAAAGGGCATCAATGTCAGAAATTCCACAATGCGACGCGCCTGCGGGAGCTTTAAACGGATCCAGTAGGCGGTCGGCACAACCAAAACAATGGATGCGAAAATGGTCGCCAACGCCAGTGTGTTCGAGAGAAGGAAACTATCCCAAAAACGCCGGTCGCCGAACGATCTCTCATAAGCTTTGAACGGGTCCGCAGGGTCCCAGCTTAACGAAAAGGCAACCGTGGCGTAGAGCGGCAGGATGAAATATAACGCGCCCAAAATGAACCAGAACCAGCCCCAAAACGGAAATCTACGAATTCGCGAAAGGAAACTCATTTCAGCCACCTTTCCGTCCTTGCCTGAAGCAATGAATATCCGGTCAAAGAGACCGCCATGATGAAGACCATGCCGACCGCCATTGCGTATCCCAAGCCGGGATTGTACAAAACATCGCCCCGGATCTGCGCTCCAATCTGAATCGTGACCAGTCCGATCCGTCCGCCGGTCAGGGCATAGGCGGTGGCATACGCGCCAAAGGCGTTACCGAACAACAAGATCATGGAACCAAGGATGGACGGCAGTAAAACTGGCATTGCAACCCTCAACCAATATTGGGTGGTATTCGCGCCGAGATTCTCCGCGGCTTCACGCCATTCCTTCTTCAACCCATCCAATGCCGGAGCCATGATCAATACCATCAAGGGAAATTGAAAATACATGTATACCAGACTCAATCCTGCAAAGCTGTAGAGATTGAACCCGGAAGCGTAGACATCCATATTAAAGACGTTCTTTAAGATCGCAGTGATAAAACCCTGCCGTCCGAGCGTGGCGACGAAGGCAAACGCAAGCGGAACCCCCGCAAAGTTGGATGCAACCCCGGAAAAAGTGATCAAAACCGAACGAAGCGGTTTGGGAAGCCCGCCCACCGTGACCGAATAAGCAAGCAGAAAACCAAAAATGCCTCCGCCAAGCGCGGTCACCGCGCTGATCTGAATGCTCAACCGGTACGAATTGACGATAAGCGGTTCGGTGAACAGTTGCCGGATATTATCGAACGTAAACGATCCGTCCGGCGCCGAGAAGCTTGCCGTTAACAATCGAAACGATGGCAGGAGCAGAAAAAGAATAGCAAACAGAAAAAAGGGTACAACGCCAAGCCAAGTTTTCCAGCTCGTGGCGGACCTAGGACCCTTGAAAGTAGAAGCCTGCGCCATAATCACATCCTTAACTTGTGGTCTTGCTGTGACGAGACCCCGCCAAAAGGCAGGGTCTCGCACATATCAACAAAGATTGACCTTACTTGATGTCGGAACCAACCGCGGAGTCCCAGTTCTTGGTGATCAGCTCATTGGCTGCCGTAAGCTGGTCCAGTGACGGGAAGACCGCACCGGAAACATCGGGCAGTTTATCAAGCAGTTCCTGAGGAATGACGCCGCGTGCGCGCAGGTCAGGTTCGCGGATCGGGTGGCAGTATCCTTCCATCCACAAAAGCTGTCCTTCATCCGAATACAGAAATTCCATCCACAAGCGGGCGGCGGCAGGCTGGGGCGAGTAAGCGCTGATCGCCTGGACATACACACCTGCAAAACGACCCGTGGCGGGGATCACCACCGTGGCGTTCGGGTTGCCTTCGAAGGTATCGATGGCGGAGAGGGCATTATAGTCCCATGTGATGCGGATTGGAATTTCACCGGTGGCGACCAAGCCATTATTGGCGATCAAGGGGATCAGGTTGCCAGCCGCGTTCAACTGGGCAAAGTAATCCAGACCGGGCTGGGCGTTATCCAACGAACCGCCATTGGCGAGCGCTGCGGCGTACACGGACTGGATCGCCTGATTGGAAACGCGCGGGTCACCGGAGAGGGCGATCTGTCCCGCATATTTCGGATCGAGCAGGTCAGACCAATCTTGCGGCACGTCCGGCTGGACATCGGTGTTCACGAGGAACGCCAACACGCCATAGTAATCGCCATACCAGTATCCATCGGAATCTTTGGCATCGTCAGGAATGGTATCCCATGTGGAGACCTTATAGGGAGTGATCAAGCCTTCCGCTTTGGATGATTCACCCCATGAGAAACCAACGTCAATGACATCAGGAGCCTGGGGACCTTTGTTGTCCTTGTTCGCCTTGATGGCTTCGATCTCGTCAGCGGAGCCGGCGTCAGGATTCAATTCGTTAACAGTCAGCCCGTACTTGGCTTTGAAGGCATCGATGACGCCGCCGTAATTGCACCAGTCATGCGGAAGGGCGATGGTGGTGAGCATACCTTCGGCTTTCGCCGCGGCGATCAGAGCATCCATGCCGCCGCCGTCTTCAACGGACGTGGCGGTGCTCCAATCAAAATCGCTGGAAGAACCGCCGCCACCTCCGCCGCAAGCCGACAAGATGGTAGCTGCAATGATGAACAGTGCGAGCAATTGATAGGCAAATTTCCTGGTACTCATTCTCTCTATCTCCTTAGGTTGATTTTTTGGATTCGACGATATCGAGCACTTCTCACACGTTCCCTTCCAGGCACCTCCATTTCTGTTAATAAATTGTTGATATTTTAACATTTTCAATATTCAAAGTCAAACAGAGCTTTGAATAAATTGAACAAATCCAGCAGTACTTTACATCTGCGCCTTCCAATAAACAAGGACCCAGTAAATACCGGCAGCGATCAATCCGCTGACCGGAATGGTCACCATCCACGCTGTAAATATATCACTGACGACTGTCCAACGCACCTTGCTCAAACGCTCCGAAGCTCCCACGCCAACGATGGCAGAACTCACCACCTGTGTGGTGCTTACCGGCGCACCTCCAAACGATGATGCAAAGATCACAAAAGCAGACGACATCTGCGTGGCAAAACTGTCCACCGGGCGGATCTTGTAGAACTTCCCGCCGAGGGTACGGATCAGCCTCCAGCCCCCCAGACCAGCTCCAAGTGCCATGGTCGCCGCGCTGATGAAGACCACCCAAAACGGGACTTGGAATTCGGTCAAAGCGCCGCCGATCAACAGACTTAAGGTGATGATCCCCATGGTCTTCTGTGCATCATTCGTTCCATGGCTTAATGCCAGTCCGACCGCGGTAAAGAACTGGGCACGTTTGAAAAACACATTGATACGCGGAGTCGCGTTACGCACCAGGAAGTAGATGAGACGCAACACGCCAAATCCCACGAAAAAACCAGCCAGAGGGGAAAAGAACAAACCGAGCAAAACTTTATACAACCCGTTGAGGTTGATCGCTGCGAGCCCGGCTGCAAAGATCACCACTCCAAGCAAACCGCCGATCAGAGCATGGGATGAACTGCTGGGAATCCCAAAGAACCAGGTGATCAGATTCCAAATGATGGCTGCCAGCAGGCAAGCGATCAATGCATCAAGAGTCAAGAGCTGCGAATTGACGATATCGCTGCCAACCGTCCTCGCAACGGTCACACCGAACAGAAAAGGACCGAGAAATTCTGCGACAGCCGTCAAACCAAGCGCTGTTTGCGGGCGAAACGCGCGCGAGGAGATCATGGTCGCGACGATATTGCTGGAGTCGCGCATCCCGTTGATGAACTCGAAGATCAATGCCAGCATAATAACAAAGAGAAGTTCACTTGAGATTAACGGCATGTTAAGTTTTCTTCACCACAATATCCGCAATGGTATTTGCCGCTTCATCGCCGCGGTCTGCCGCGTTCGACAGATGGCGGTACACTTCGCGCAGTTTCAACATCTCCACAACATGATGGACATCCTCCGGACCGCTGAACAGGTCGGCGACCGCCTCACGGTAAACCATTTCCACACGGTTTTCGAGCGCCTTGGCGCGCTGGGCATGATCGAGTGCAACTTTGGGATGCTTCGGCAGGCGCAACACTCCCTGCCAGATCTCATACGCCGCATCCTTTAAAAGAGTCGCGATCCTCTGCATGTACGGCGTGGATTCAACCTTCAGGATGACCATCTCCACCACGGTGGTATCGGCGTAGTCCACGACATCGTCAATCGAGCGGGAAAGCGAAAAAATATCCTCGCGGTCGAACGGCGTGACGAAGGTGTGGTTCAACTCGTCGATCAGGATGCGGCGCACCTCATCCGCCTCCTTTTCCTTCATCGTCAACTGCTCGGCGATCTCCGGGTCGTTCGTCTCCAAATATTTGACCAGCAGGCGCATCCCCTCATAGGCAAGAGATGCCTGCTCCTCGATCAACTTTTGGAATTTATCTTCCCTGCGTTTAAAAATACCAAACATACACTCTCTTCCATCTCTCTATTTTTTTACTCGATCGGCTGCAATTCGCCTGCCACCAATCCTGGGAATCCAGCACGGATCTTCCCATCCAATTCGGGGGAAATCAACGGCTCGGTGTTGTTCGCCATGATCTCCTTTGCGCGTTTCATCGCCTTCGCATGGATGTCGGTCGCGCCTTTCTTCTCCCAAATGGTACGCGCATCGCGGTCTGCCATTTTGGTCATCACCGCCTCGGTCTTCATGCGACTGATAGTGTGCTTGACCGTGATGAACGAACCGCCCGGTCCGATCTCCTTGATCAAATTCAAACCCAGATCATCATCGCTGAATGAAATGCCGCGTTTCACACGCTTCATCATTTGCGCCATTTCATCGTCAATGGCGGCTTTGGCAAAGTCGAACGTCTTCAATGCATCGATCAAACCGCCGATATTGAACATATCCATGCCCCCCAAGAGACCCGCAATGCCAGACATGCCCGTCTCATAACCAGCCTGCGCATCGTTGACCTTGGAATTGGTCAGCCCCACATATCCGCCTGCAGGTACATTATAAAAACGCGCCATCTGTGCGAACGCCATATGGAGCATACCACACTCGATCCCGCCCGATGTGTATGCACCGGAGCGCATGTCCGCGACCGTGCCGAGCGTAGCATAGATCGTCGGCGTACCCTCCTTCACCATTTGCATCAACACCAACGCGGACAAAAATTCCGCATTGCCCTGCACTAACGTCCCCGCCATCGACATGGGTGAAGTCAACCCCGCATTCGGCACGATGGTCGGATATACGGGCAACCCCTCCTTTGCAAAGAACATCACGTTCTCCGTCGAAAGCTTATCCATCGTCAGCGGCGAAACAACGGGACAGTAATGATGCGTCAGGAACGGATGCTCGTGATAGGCTTCCTTCCCGCCCGCCACCATGTACGCCATCTCCATCACGCTGAGCGTGTCCTTCATGTCGGTCGTGGTGACACGGATCGGTTTGAGACAATATTTGATGGCTGGATACAGGCGCGAGATTGTGAATTGATCCGCGGGCGCGTCATCCGCCAGAGTGGAAATGGAGAAGATGTCGTAACCCGGCAGTTCGTTGATGAGATGCGCGATCTGCGCGATGTCACGCGACTCGGCGCGTCTTTCCACGCCTGTAACTGGATCTATGATATCGGGCGCTGAACTCGCCGTAACAATCACCGGACTGTCCTGCGGAATCGTCTTATCGAATTTCGGGTCGCGTCCGCGAAAAGTGAACGACGGCGGAACCATCTTGCGGTATTTCTCCACCACCGCGCGCGGGAACTTGACGCGCTCCTCTTCCACACTGCACCCGTGCTTCTTGAACAACTCGCGGGCAGGTTCAAAACGGACCTTCAAACCTGTTTCCTCTAAAATCTCCAACGAAGCATCGTGAATCTTTTCGACCTGTTCCTGCGTAAGTAAAGCGGCGAATGACATAGCGGTATCCTTCCGGTTATTCCACCAAAGATTTTTTTATCCTGCTTCTTCGTTCCACTTTCTTTTTCGGTAAAATTCTTTCGGCAAGTCTTTGCCCCTGTTTGACAAGGGCATTGTTCATATTGATCACGGGGTTGAGCGGCGGCAAACGCAAGAACTTGCGAATGACGTGGAACTGATCGTCGCGATAGACCATGCGCTCGATCCGTACCATGCGTGCCAACCCAAGGATCTCCTGCACAGGGAACATCTCCAGTCCGGTGCGGGTCACTTTCAGCGACGCCGCGGCAATCGCAAAGCGGACGGTCTGCTCCATGTCCCAGCCTTGCAAATAACCATAGATATACCCCGAGGAGAACGTCGCGCCCGCGCCAGAGGCGTCCACCGCCTTCACCTTGGGTGCGTATGCGCGGACGATCTCCTCGCCCTGCAGGACCATACAGCCCTGACTCGCCATGGTGATGATCGCAGTCTGTATACCCGCCCTGATGAGTTTACGCGCCGTGCCAAGCATCGCCTGTCTTTTTCCGATCTGCGCCGCGTCCGTCACCGCCTGACAAACCGTGACCGTTTCCGCGTATTTCTTCAACAGGTCATGGTGTGTGTGTCCATGCTCAAAGTTCAGGAACACCGGCACGTTGTGCCGCTTCGCCTCTTCCATCGCGCGGACGATGTGGTCGCCGTCGTACCAGTCCACGTAGAGCAGTTTCGATTTTTTTATGATCGACAAATCCGCCGTGTCTAACGTTCTCAAAATCTCGTCTGACCGCTGCCAAAAATAGGTGCGCGCGCCTTGTTTATCCGAAACGTTTACTTCGAGCGGCGTCTTGTATTGATCCGTAAAGCGCACCTTGCCCTGCACACCCAGTTTCTTCAGCGTATCCGCCACATGATGACCAAGCATGTCATCCCCCACTGCCGTGCCGATCATCGCGGACGGCACGTCCCATTGGCTGAGGTTGCAGGCGATGATGGCGGCGTCGTCATAGACGTAGTCGCTGACCTGATGCACGATGGCGCCAGTGTTCAGTTTCGGCAGTTTATCCAGCGACATGATGTAGACTGGGGTCAACATGCCGAAGCCGACGTAAGCGGGGTTTGGGGTTCGTTTTGCCATAAAATTCTAAACACAAAGGACACAAAGGGAAAACCCTTTAATAGCACTTCCTTCGTGACCTTTGCGTCCTACGTGTTTGAAAATATTCACGCCTTCAATTTCTCGCTTTTTGGATCATACAACACATTGGCGGTCACTTCGGCTTCGAGGTTGCCTTCGATGAGTTCAATGGTGAAGCGTTCGCCTTTTTTCGCCAACTCAATGGGAAGATATGCATACAAAATATTTTTCTTGACGGTGAAACCATAACCGCCGCTTCGCACGCGGGTGACAAGTTTATCACCATGATAGACCGCTTCGCCGCCGTAGATTTGCTTGAAGTCTTCCGTGTCCGTTAATACCAGTGTACAGAGTTTGCGTGTGACGCCTTCCGCTTTCTGCTTGACCAGCGCCTCGCGCCCGATAAAATTGCCCTTGTCCAGATCCACGCAGAAGCCGAGACCCGCTTCGTAAGGCGTGGTGGTCGGGGTGATGTCCACGGTGAAATATTTGAATCCTTTTTCAAGGCGCAACGGATCGAGCACTTTGTAGCCGCCGAGTTCCATGCCGAATTCCTTGCCAGCTTCGATGAGCATATCCCACACCATTGTGGCGCGGTTGTTGGGGATATACAACTCCCAGCCCAATTCACCCGCATAACTGACGCGTTGCGCCAGCACGGTCACGCCATTAATAACAATAGGTTTGGTCGTCAAATACGGATGCGCCTCATTCGAGACATCACTCGCGGTGATTTTCTTTAGCACATCTCTCGCCTTCGGTCCCCACAAGGCGAGACAGGCATGTTCCTGTGTAATGTCACGGATGGACACGTCGCCGTCTTTTTCGTCCACGTGCATCAAAATCCGCGCATGGTCGTTGGCGATAAAACCCGAGCCTGTAATGACCCAGAAATGCTCTTCGCCCAAACGAGTGACGGTCAAATCGGATTCGATACCGCCGTTGCGATTCAAGAACTGGGTGTAAATCGCACTGCCAACGGGCTTGTCAATATTGCTGGAAGTCAGCCGCTGTAACAACGGCAATGCGCCTTTGCCTTTGACTTCGATCTTTCCGAACGAAGTCAAATCGTACAAACAAACTCGTTCACGGGTGGCAATCGCTTCCGCGCGCAAACGCTCGAAGAACGGAGGTTTCGACCAGCCCCACTTACGCTGGTCTTCGCCCATGCGACGCCATTCCTTGCCAGGTTCAAAAAAGTTCACACGCTCCCAGCCGAATTTCTCACCGAAGACCGCGCCATTTTCCATCAAGCGGTAATGCACAGGGCTTGTGCGATGCGGACGCGCCATCTCATGCTCGTCATGCGGGAAGCGCAAACGGTAGTAATACTTCACGCTTTCCATCGTGCGTTCCGCCGCGTATTTGAAATCGGAATAATAATTTCCAAAGCGGGTGGCGCGATAGCCATACACATCCATCGGCGCTTCGCCGTCAATGATCCACTCCGCCAGCAGTTTACCCATGCCACCCGCGCCGCCGTAACCGTTCAGCGACATGCCCGCCAGCATCCAAAACCCTTTTACGCCGGGCATTGGTCCCAACAGCGGATGACAGTCAGGGGTGTACGCGCCAGGGTGACGCACCAGCGTAATAATGCCCGCCTGATCCAAAAATGGCAAACGTCGAATTGCGCCTTCAAGCAGCATTTCAAATTGGTCAAAGTCACCAGGAAAAGATTTACTACCATGCTCCCACGGCGTGCCGTCGATCCAGCGCGGCAGCGGCTTCGGTTCATAACCGCCGATCACCAACCCGCCCTGCTCCTGCCGCATATACACCAAATTATCGGGGTCACGCAAACACGGCGTCTGCGTATCGAACTCATGCCCGGGCACGGCTCGCAGCGCAATATGCTGATGGTCAACTGGAGTGGTCGGGATGTGCAGACCCGCCATGGCGGCGATGCGCGGCGCCCACATGCCTGCCGCGTTGACGATGATCTCGCATCGGACTTCGCCCTTGTCTGTTACAACCGCTTCGACCTCTCCCTTCGCCGACAGTTTGATGCCCGTCACGCGCGTGTTGGTGTACACCTCCACGCCCAACTGTTTGGCAAAATTCACCATTGATGTGGTTGTGGTGTACGGGTCAAGCTGACCGTCACCGGGCAGGTAGATGCCGCCGTACAATTCTTTATCGGAAATATGCGGAAAATGCCGCTTGGATTCTTCAGGGGAAATGACTTCGCAGTCCAGTCCCAGCGCCTTGGCGCGGCTGACGCTGCGTTCCATTTCGAGCAGTTGCTCCCTGCTCGAAGCCACGCGCAAACTGCCGACGGTGTCGAACAGCCCCAACTCTTTGTACAACTGTACACTGTACATGCGGAAGCGCAGCATGGCTTGCGATGTGGCAAACTGCGTGACAAGCCCCGCCGCGTGAGAAGACTCTCCGCTGGCGATTTCCCCTTTTTCAATAATGACAACGTCCTTGCGCCCGTTCTTCGCAAGATGATACGCAACTTGCGCCCCAAAAATCCCACCGCCAATCACCACGATCTCTGCCTGAGTCTTCATTTGTGCTCCGTGTACGTTTTTACGTTGATTGATTTGCAATCAACACATCCACCGAATATTCCGACAGATCTTTTCTTGCACGCTGGCTAAAACCGCCGTCCGTGATCAACGTATCCATCTTATCGATATTCGCTATCGGAAAGTTGGAGACCGAGCCCCACTTGCTATGGTCTGCCACCACAATCACCTGACCCTTGGTGCGCTCGATCATCTTGCGGACGACTTCCGCTTCAGGGTTGGTCGGCACTGTCAGCCCATGTTTGATGGAGATTCCATCCACGCCAAGAATCGCTTTGTTTGCAAAGACCAAGTTCACGCTGTCGAGAGCGAAGCGTCCGGCGAGGGAGTTGGAACGCGCCTGATACTCGCCTCCCGTCACATAGAGTTGAAAGCCCGGGTCGCCGATATCCACTAATGCGCTGACGTTGTTCGTGAAGACCGTAATGCGCGGGTTGCGCGGGATGTGATGCAGTACTTGAGTGGCAGTCGTGCCGCTATTGATGAACACGATATCGCCCTCCTCAATGAGTGAGGCGGCAAGTTCTCCGATGCGTTTTTTTTCTTCAGGAAAATGCTGTGCGCGTTGTTGATATTCCTGCTCATAAACAACACGCTGATTTAAAATCGCGCCCCCATGTGTGCGTTCGAGAAATCCTTTTTGTTCCAGCCACTCGAGGTCGCGGCGCACGGTCGCCTCGGAGGTCTCCAGCAGTTCCATCAGGTCGGCTGTGCGCGCGATTTGATGAACCGCCAAGTAATCCTGGATTTTTTCCCTGCGTTGGGCTGGAATGAGAGGTTTTCCCATCCGACGGATTATATAAGAATTTGAAGGAATTTGCAAGTTTTTGATTTTTTCATTATAATTTGAAATGTCATGCAACTGGCATCCCGCAGGTCTTCCTCCCCACTGAGTGTCACCCATCAACCTGCGGGGTGATGTTTTTTACGGAGTCCCCGATGACCATTTTAGTAAAAGACTTGATGCACCCCGGCGTGTTCACCTGCAAAGCCACAGCCACGCTGGGACAAGTGGCAACGCTGTTGAACCAGCATAATGTTCACGCCCTCTTCGTAACAGACCGTGATGGACGCATTACAGGCGTCATCACGGATTTTGATTTAATGGCGGGAGAATGGCTTTCTTCGGACGAGGAGAGCCTTGCAGTGATGCGAAAATTGACCGCAGCGGATCTAATGTCCCATCCGGTTGATTCTGTCGATGCAAATATTACCGCCGCTGAAGCAGCAAATCACATTCTCAGAAAAAAGGTCAGCCGCCTGCTGGTCACCGAGAATGAAAAGCCGGTCGGCACGCTGGCGATCTCCGATTTTGTTGCAAGCATTACCAAAAGCATCAAATCGAAACGACGGACCGTCGGCGATGTGATGTCGGATGCGATCCTCGTCTGCCGCGGCAAAACTCCCGTCGCCTCTGCCGCGCGCGCCATGACGTCCTCGGGCTGGCGTTCCGTGCTGGTTGTGGATATCAAAGGGAAAGTCCTCGGCGTGGTCAGCGGACATGACCTGCTGCGCTTTGTCAAAGAAGGCGTGGACGAGTCATTGACCGTCCGCGATGTGATGCACCCCGCACTGACCATCGACATCAACGCCAGCCTGCGCGAAGCCGCGGATTTAATGATCCAGAATCATTATCACAGGCTGGTGGTGGTGGACAAGGACGACCCCGACGCATTTCCACTCGGCGCGATTTCCACCTTCGACATCGTGGCAGAAATGGCAAGACCTGATTCGGTTTGGCAGAAATAAAGAGACGATGAACCGCGAATGATTGACGATAGAAGGTCGTCCATCGTCAATGGTCTATTGTCATCACTATAGGAGACATATATGTCTGAATTTCCAACGCAGGCGCAGGTCGTCATCATCGGCGGAGGCGTGGGCGGCGCAAGCATTGCCTATCACCTGACCAAAATGGGCTGGAAGGATGTCGTAATCGTCGAAAAGCACGAACTGACATCCGGTTCCACCTGGCATTCGGCTGGTCTCGTGGGTCAGATGCGCTCCGATGCGAACCTGACGCGCATGATGCACTACAGTACGGATCTGTACCGCAGTCTCAAAGCCGAAACAGGGCAGGATACTTCATGGCGCGAAGTGGGCGGCATCCGTCTCGCCTCGTCCTTCGAGCGCATGGAGGAGACCCGCCGCCTCGTTGGTCTCGCTCGATCCTTTGGTGTGCCCATGGAGTTGATCTCCCCCAAAGAAGCACAGGACATGTTCCCGCTGATGGACATCAAAGGCGTGGTCGGCGCGGCATACACCCCCAACGACGGCAGCATCGACCCGACCGGGTTGACCAACGCGCTCGCCATCGGCGCAAAAAACCGCGGGGCGCAGATCCTGCCCTACACCACGGTAACAGCTATAAACGTCAAGAACGGACGCGTGCATGAGGTCGTCACCGACAAAGGGACGATCAAGACTGAGGTCGTGGTCAACGCCGCGGGGATGTGGGGACGCGAGATCGGAAAGATGGTCGGGTTGAGTCTGCCCGTCATCCCGATGGCGCATCTGTACATCCTGACCAAACCCATCGAAGGTGTGACCAATACTTTCCCCAACCTGCGCGACCCCGACCTGCTCGTCTATTGGCGTGAAGAGGTCGGCGGTTTGGTCACAGGCGGATATGAACGCGACCCCGCCACGTTCGGCTTGAAAGGCATCCCCAAAGATTTCAAATACCAACTGCTGGCGCCGGATTGGGAGCGCTTCACGCCGTTGATGGAAAACTCCATCCGCCGCGTGCCTGCCATTGAAAATGCTGAAGTCATTCAACTGTTGAATGGTCCCGAAGGCTTCACTCCGGACGGTGAATTCTTGCTTGGACCAACCTCCGTCAAAGGCTTCTGGGTAGCGTGTGCGTTCTGTGCGCATGGACTTGCAGGCGCGGGCGGCATCGGCAAAGTGATGGCGGAATGGATCATTGACGGCTCGCCCGAATGGGACGTGTGGCGGCTGGATGTGCGCCGCTTTGGTCCGAACTACAACAGCCTCGAATACGTGCGCGCGCGCACCCTCGAAACCTACACCCAATATTACGACATCCACTACCCCGGCGAAGAGCGTCTTTCCAAACGCAACGTGCGCGTCTCGCCCACGTACTTCCGTTTGCGCGATCTCGGCTGCTCCTTCGGCGAGAAGATGGGTTGGGAACGCCCGAACTGGTTCCGCAAATACGAAGAACACGCCACACATGGGCACGAACCGCGCGGATGGATGCGCCACAACTGGAGCCGCGCCATCGGGCACGAACATTTGATGACGCGCGAGAACGCCGGTCTGTTCGACGAAACTTCGTTCAACAAATTCGAAGTACGCGGACCGGGTGCATTGAAATTCTTAAACTATGTGTGCGCCAATCAAATTGACGTGCCCGTCGGCAACCTTGTCTACACGCAGGCGCTCAACAAACGCGGCGGCATCGAGTGCGATTTTACGGTCACGCGCCTTGCCGAAGACCGCTTTTTCATTGTGACGGGAACGGCGTTTGGCCAGCATGACATGTCCTGGCTCTCGCTTCAGATGCCTGACGATGGCAGTGTGGCACTGGAAGATGTCGGCTCGAACTACGCCTGCATCGGTATGTGGGGACCCAAAGCTCGCACCATCCTTGAAAAAGTGACCACGGACGACGTTTCCAATGCAGGCTTTCCTTACATGACCGCGAAACGCATCACCGTCGGGGATGTGCCCGTGCTTGCTTCACGCGTGACATACGTCGGCGAACTCGGCTGGGAGTTCTACTGCCCGATGGAATACGGTCTGCGGTTGTGGGACACGCTCTGGGAAGCCGGTCAGCCCGACGGTATGGTGGCGGCAGGGTACAAAGCCATCGATTCCCTGCGCCTTGAAAAAGGCTATCGCTATTGGAGCGGTGAGATTTCGCCCGACTACACACCCTACGAAGCCGGTCTCGGATTTGCCGTCAAACTAGACAAAGACGATTTCATCGGCAAGGATGCGCTCGTCAAGCAGAAGGCGGATGGCATCAAGATCAAACTCTGCACGATGACCCTCGCCGATGACCGCACGATCGTGATGGGCAAGGAGCCGATCCGAGTCGACGGGAAAACCGTCGGCTGGGTGGCTTCAGGCGGATTTGGCTACTCGGTCAACAAATCGATCGCGTATGCATACCTGCCGATGGAATATTCCAAGCCCGGCACAACACTGGAGATCGAATGTTTCGGCGAACAGGTCGGCGCGGAAGTCGTGCAAACCGTCTTATGGAATCCGAAGAACGAACGCATCAAGGCATGATGAAAGGATAACGAGAACATGACTTTAACGATTGACAAAGCGATAGCGAAAGTTCCCTTCCTTGCCGAATCGAAGAACCTTAAACGCAATGCGTTGAGCGGCGGCATCACCAATTTGAATTTCAAGGTCGAAGCCGACGGCAAGGCATACGTGATCCGGCTTGCAGGAGAAAACACCGAACTGCTGGGAATCAAGCGCGATGTAGAGCATGTGGCGAACCGCGTCGCAGGCGAACTCGGGATCGCGCCGGAAGTCATGTTCTTCATCGAGCCGGAAGGTTACATCGTCACAAGTTTTGTCAACGGCAGGCACATCCCCCGCGAAGAAATGATCATGCCCGATTATCTCTCGCAGGTCGTAAAAAAAATCCGCCTATTCCATCGCCGCGCGCCGAAACTAAAAGGCGAGTTCGATGTCTTCAAACGCATCGAAATGCTGACCAAGGTTTCAAAACAAAAAGGCGCAAAATTTCCGAGCGATTGGGACTTCATCATGCAAAAGATGAACGAAGCCCGCAAGGCGCTCGAAAAAGATCCGTACACCCCCACGCCCTGCCATAATGACCTGCTCAACCTGAACTGGCTGGAGGAGGATGTCGCGGGAGACCTTGGCGAGTTGCGTTTGATGGATTGGGAATACGCCGGCATGGGCGACATTTTCTTTGACCTTGCGAACTTCGCGCACCATCACCGCCTGAACGAGGAACAGGTACGCTTCTTCCTTAACGAGTATTTTGGTGAGGTGACCCCAAAGCTTTACGCCCGCCTGAGGCTGATGTGGCCCATGTCCGAACTCCACGAGGCGATGTGGGGCACGACGCAAACTGTCATTTCCACACTGGAGGAGGATTTCCAAGGATACGCGCACTTATGGTTCGGGCGGTTCCGCCAACATGTAACGGATTACCGCTGGGAACAATGGTTGAAGGATGTAGCGAAGAAGAAAAACAAAAAATAAACAGAAAACAGTTCAAAATACCCACAAGGAGAAAAAATGTCTATCGTAAATGCAAAGGAAATCATGGTCGAGGCGGCGAAGAACGGATACGCCGTCGGGGCGTTCAACATCACCGACCTGCTCCAGTTCGAGGCGGTGGTCGACGCCGCCATCGAGACCAAATCGCCGGTCATTGTGCAGACATCGGTCAAACCGTCCAAGTTCCTCGGCACGAACATGATGGTGGCGATCTACCGCACACTGGCGGAATCGGCGCCGGTGCCGGTCTGTCTGCATCTCGATCACTGCACGGAGATCGATTACTGCAAGAAGTGCGCGGACGCCGGGTACACCAACATCATGATCGACGCGTCCAAACAGCCGTTCGAGGAGAATATCCGCCAGACGAAGGAAGTGGTGGATTATTGCCACAGCGTCGGGAATATCTCGGTCGAAGGGGAGCTGGGCACCGTCGGCGGGGTCGAGGATCAGATCAAAGTCGCGGAGGATGAGGCGCAGTTGGCAAATCCGCAACAGTCCATTGAATTCGTCGAACGCACGGGCGTGGACATCTTTGCTCCCGCCATCGGCACCGCGCACGGCGTGTACAAGACAAAGAATCCGAAGGTGGACTTCGAGCGCATGGCAACCATCCACAAGATGTTGAATGGGAACGGCATCAAGACTCCGCTGGTGGTGCATGGCGGTACGGGTCTGCCTGACGATTACATCGAGAAACTGCTGGCTGCGGGCGGTGCAAAGTTCAACGTGTCCACTGAGTTGAAGCACACGTTGATCGACGCGAAATGGGAATACATCAACGCCCACCGCGACGAGTACGACCCCGGCAAACTGGATACCTTCGTCCGCGATGCGACGCGCAAGGCGGTCATCGGCTGGATGCAAAAGTTGAAGAGTGTCGGCAAGGCATAAAAGAATTAGAAACTGGAGAATTGAAAATGAAAAAAATCGAAGAATACTACGCCCCATGGGTCAAGGGAATTCCGATGTACGTCTCGGATCATATCGAGAAGGCATGGCGCGACCCGTCCCTGCACCGTATGATGTCCAATGAAAATCCACTGCCGCCTTCGGACAAGGTACTGGATGCAATGTTCAAGTACGCCAAAATGGCGAACCGCTATCCCGACCAAGGGCTGGTCGTGCGCACCAAGATCGCCGAGATGAACAACGTGGACGGTCCCGAGAACGTGATGATCGGCAACGGCTCGAGCGAAGTCTACGACAACATCTTCCGCATGTTCCTCGTGCCGCAGCAGGACGAGGTCATCCAGCACACGCCGTGCTTCGGCATCTATCAACTGCGCGGCACCCTGCTCGGCGCCAAGATGGTCAGCGTGCCGATGATCTACAAGGACGACTACCTGCACTTCGACCCGGACGGCATCCTGAACGCCATCACCGACAGGACCAAGATCATCGTCATCGCCAACCCCAACAACCCGACCGGCAATTTCATGGACGCGAAGGACTTCATCCGCATTGCAGAGACCGGCATTCCTTTCGTCATTGACGAGGCGTACGTGGAATACTCCGGGCTGGGCATGTCGCAGGTGCAGTTGACAAAGAAATACAAGAACGTGCTCATCACTCGCACACTGTCGAAGGCGTACGGTCTGGCTGGGATGCGCTTCGGCTATACCATCGCAGACAAGGACGTGATCGCCCAAATCTCCGGCTCGCTCCTGCCTTGGAACGTAGGGACGATCCCGATGTGGGCGGCGCTGGCAGCCTTTGAAGACCAGGAGGGACTCGCCGAACGCGTCAAATTTAACAACGATGCTGTGGACTTCATCACCGAATCCTTGAGCGTCATCCCCGGCTTTATCGTCTTTCCGTCGAAATCGAACTACATCCTGTTCGACTGCGGCAAGACCGGCAAAACCGGCAAGGAGGTGCTTGCCTACGCCGAAACAAAAGGCATCATTCTGCGCGGTGAAAGCAAGAAATACGGCAGCGACGGCTGGTTCCGTGTAACGATCGGCACCAAGGAAGAGAACGAGCTGTTCGTGAATACTGTGCTCGAGTTCTTTGGGATGAAGAAATGAAATAACCACGAAGAACACGAAGGGCACGAAGGAAAGACCTTTGTGTTCCTTTGTGAAACTTCGTGGTTGAAAAGAGGAAATATGTCAATCAAAGCAGTGTTCTTCGACCAGGACGGCGTGATCATCGACACCGAGCGCGACGGTCACCGCGTATCGTTCAATATGACTTTCAAAGAGTTCGGCTTCACCGACGAATGGGACGTGGAGTACTACCATGAACTGCTCCAGATCGCGGGCGGCAAGGAACGCATGAAGCACCACTGGAAGACGAAGGGCTTCTCCAAGCCGTTGACCGAGGAGGAGATCGACAACCTCGTCAAGGAGATGCACAAGCGCAAGACCGCACTGTTCGTGGAACTGATCGAGACGGGCAAGCTGCCGCTTCGCCCGGGCATTCATCGCTTCATGAAGGAGGCGATGGAGGCGGGCTTGAAGATTGCGGTCTGCACCACCTCCAATGAAAAAGCCGCCAAGGCGGTCACCGAGAAGGTCCTAGCAGACATCAAGTTTGACCTCGTGCTCGCCGGAGACGTGGTCGAGAAGAAAAAGCCCGACCCCGAGATCTACAACCTGGCGCTCTCCAAACTTGGGTTGAAACCCGATGAAGCCTTTGTGGTCGAAGATTCCAAGAACGGCGTGAAAGCCGCCAAAGCTGCCGGGCTGAAGACCATCGTCACTACCAATCACTACACCGAGAAGGAGGACGTCAACGCGGGCGATGTGATCGTCACCTGCCTCGGCGACCCGGACGGTGAGAAAGCCAAGATGCGCAAAGGCGATCTTGCAGGCTTCGACGGCGTGGTGCATGTAAAGCAGTTAATGGATTTGTTCGGATAAACAACTGCATGATATTAACAAAAAGGACGCGGGTACCCGCGTCCTTTTTGTTAAGGGTACAATCGGAGTATGACAGAAGAGCTGCTGGATATCGTGGACGACAACGACCATGTCATCGGACAAGAATCGCGCGCCATCGTTCACCAGCGCGGACTTCAGCATCGCGGTGTGCATGTTTTTTTATTTACCGATGATGGAAAAATGCTGATCCAAAAACGCAGTGCCGATCGCGCCGCATCCCCCTCCCTGCTGGATTGCTCCATCTCGGAGCATGTCAAAGCTGGAGAAGATTATCACGATGCGGCAGTCCGCGGCATGAAGGAGGAGTTGGGTGTGGAGGGGATCGAGATCGAACGCCTGACAAAATTCCGCATGAACTATGGCGTGAACGACAATGAAATCAGCGAGTTATATCAGGGTGTGGTACATCCCGAACTTGTGCAGTTTGACCCCGTGGAAATCGAATCCGTGATGTACCTGAGTATGGATGAATTAAGAAGGGTGCTTCAAGAGCAACGCCCGTTGCTGTGCGGATGGTTTGTAGAAATGCTGGATCTGTACTTTAACGGAAGGGGAAAAATGCAGGTAATGGGGTAAAAATTCGGCGAGGAAAATGACGATTGGCTGTATCAGCCACAAATCAAAGGGCGAGGCGTTTCCACCCCGCCCTTTTTCATCCAGACTTACGGGCAATCCTTGTAATAAGTGACAAATCGCTCGATCTTCTCGGTCCGATCCACCACGCCGCCGTTACGATTCAACCCGATGAACTGGAAATCGATCCAGGCTTTATCAAGGCGCAGGTCGGGGTGCACGTCCAGCCCAGTGAAGACCCGGGTGAAGTTACCCTGCCTGTCACTTGTCATTTCACCGATGCTCTTCCAAACAGACGGATACAATGCGGCGGGATTATCCACGATGCGGTAATAGAGGACCGCGCTCGTGATCTCAGGTCTGTTGGCAGTGATGCTGATCGTCATCTCGCGCGGATAACAGCGCATCGTCAGGAGATTGCTGGAGAACGTGATGTTCGTGAACACGCCCTTGCCGAGCGCATTGTCGATCGTGACCGGTGTCAGGTCAGACGACGATGAAGAAGCGTCAACGGTGGGAAGCGCTTCCGTCGGCTGGGGAATATCGGTCGGTACAAGCGTCTCTGTCGGTGCGACAGTTTGAGGAACCTCTGTCGGCGGTTCCTCGGTAGGCAGCGGAACGGCTGTAGGCGGAAGTACTTCGGTCGGCGGAATGACAGTCACAAGCACAGTCGCGATGATCGGCGTGGGCTGTTCCTGCTGAACCGGCTCCACCACTCCGCAAGCCGCCAGCGTCAACATCAGAGCCAGCGAAATCATAAGAACTTTTTTCATATTTACTCCTCTTTTTTCGTGAATTCTACGTCGAACCGGTACAAAAACCTTTCACCCTTTGGGGCTATTTATTGGACTTCCGCTTATCATTTCTGCAAGGAAAGCGCCCATTTTTGCCAAAATCCCCTCGATTGAATTCGACAATTCTTATCAGGTATAATGGGCGCATGTTAACCCCTGAACAGATCGAAAGCAAACTCGAACGAATTCTCTTAAAAGTACAGAAGCCGGGTCGCTACGTGGGCGGTGAACTCAATTCCATCATCAAAGATTGGGAAAAGACACAGACCAAGGTCGCCTTTGTTTTCCCCGATGTGTACGATATAGGCGTCTCGAATGTTGGGCTGAAGGTGCTGTATGACCAGGTCAATCAGCGGGATGACGCGCTCGCCGAACGCGCCTATTCCCCCTGGCTGGACATGGAAGCCTTGATGCGCGAACACGGGATCCCGCTCTACGCGCTCGAATCAAAACAACCTCTAGCCTGCTTCGACCTGATCGGCTTTTCTCTCCCGTATGAGACTCTCTTCACTAATGCCATCAATGTATTGGATCTCGCTGGAGTCCCCGTCCGTTCGGCTGAACGGGACGAGACGCATCCCATCATCATCGCAGGCGGTCACGCCGCCACCAATCCCGAACCGATGCACGCCTTCATTGACGCGTTCGTCATCGGCGAAGGCGAGGAAGTCATCCACGAGATCATCGACGTCATTCAAAGGACGAAGGGTGCAAAACGTGAGGATACCCTGCGTGAATTGGTAAAACTGAACGGCGTGTACGTGCCGCGCTTTTACGAAACCACCTACATGGAGGACGGGACTGTCGCCTACACCGAGCCGACCATCCCTGAAGCGCCAAAGGTGGTGAACAAACGCATCGTGGCAAAACTCCCGCCGCCGCCGACGAAGTTCATCGTACCGAACATCGACGTGGTTCATAACCGCGTCTCGGTCGAGATCATGCGCGGATGCACGCGCGGGTGTCGATTCTGTCAGGCTGGAATGATTACCCGTCCCGTACGGGAACGAAGCGTGGAAGAGGTAGTGGATGCCGCCGAGCAGGCAGTCCGTGCGACGGGGTTCGAAGAACTGGCTTTGCTGTCGCTTTCCTCTTCCGATTATTCCTATATCAAAGATCTGGTGGATGCCATCAGCAAACGCTTTGAAGGACGCAAACTGACCGTCTCCCTGCCGTCATTGAGAATTGAGTCGGTATCGGTGGATCTGATGGAAAAACTGAAACAGCGCCGTTCCGGCGGGTTCACACTCGCGCCCGAAGCCGCCAGCGAACGGATGCGCAAGATCATCAATAAATACATCCCTGATGAAGACATCATCAATACCACGCGCGAGATTTACAGCCGCGGCTGGACGACGATCAAATTGTATTTCATGATCGGGCATCCCAGCGAAACGCTGGAGGACGTGCAAGCCATTGCCGATCTGTGTAAGCGCGTCATCGCCGAGGGGCGCAAGGTCGCAGGTTGGAAGGTGAAACTGCACGCGGGAGTCAGCACGTTCGTGCCGAAGCCGCAAACGCCGTTCCAATGGGTTTCATGCGATACACGCGACAGTGTGCTGGATAAACAGGCATTGCTCAAGCGTGAATTACTAAAAGACAAAAGCATCAAATTGAGCTGGACCAAACCCGACGACACGCTGGTGGAAGCGTGGCTCTCGCGCGGCGACCGCCGCATGGCAGATGTCATTTATTCGGCTTGGAAGAACGGCACGCGCTTCGATGCGTGGGAGGAAGGTCGCAACTTCGATGCATGGATGGCGGCGTTCGAAGAACATGGTCTTGACCACACCTTCTATACCTACCGCCAGCGCCGCACGGACGAGGTATTCCCGTGGGAGCACATCACTGCGGCTGTGCGCAAGAATTTCCTCTTCCAGGATTTCCGCATGTCACTCGAAGGTCAGATCCGCGTGGATTGCCGTTTGAATTGTTTTGCCTGCGGTATCCTGCCGACCTTTGCCAATCTGCGCCGCGAAAACCCCGGTGAAGGCTGGAAGTGCCCCGAGGTGAAAACGCCTGCGCGCAAAATTGATGTTGAACTTCCCGTGGTGGGTGATTAATCCCAAAGTATGAACAAGACCATCTTTTTTCAGCGCCTGGATTTTGAGCGCGATAAATTCGAATTGCTGATCAACCGTGCCGGCTTTTCACGTCATCTGACGATGAAAGGCGTGTACGGCCATTTATCCATCAAGGATCTGCTGGCGGATGTCCTTTCGCGCGAGCAATTCATTGCCGACCGCTTGAACGAAATCCTGCACGGCGAATCGTATGCGCCCTGTGCCTCCTACAGCGCTCTGGAAGATTTCCAAAAGCAATACGGCTATCCAGACTACGAATCGCCGCTGATGGAGAAGGATAAACCGAACCATCTGGTAATGGAAAAGTTCAAGAATATTGCCCTGGATGAGATCATTTCACAGGAACTTGCGGCATATACGAACATCGTCACAGCACTTTCGAAGGCAACGCATCATCAATGCCTCGACCATGACCTATTCCACCGCACTGCGGAGCATACCTACAAATCCTACCGCCGGACCGGCGCGGAGATCAACCGCTGGCTGAAGAAGATCGCGGCGGAGTCGAAAAAGCGATGAGGGCAAGGATCACCTTCACGAAGCAGGGACCATTAAGATACATCGGTCATCTTGACCTGCACCGTCTTTGGGAACGCGCCATGCGCCGCGCAGACCTGCCCATCACTTATTCGCAGGGATTCCACCCGCAGCCGAAGATCAGTCTCGCCGCCGCCCTGCCGCTGGGATTCTCCTCCCGCGGCGAAGTGCTGGATGTGCGCCTGAACGAGGAGCTTCCCTTCGAGGAGATCACCAGCCGCTTGCGGGAGTCGCTTCCGCCGGATATTGCAATCGTCAATGTGACAAGCGTAGACGAACGCGAACCCGCCCTGCAAACGCAGGTGCTTTCGGCGGCGTATGATGTCCATTTGACGGAAGCAATTGACGGGTCGGAGTTGACGCGCAGGGTTGAGGAGATCATGATGTCCGAATCCATCCTGCGGGAACGTCGCGGAAAACCCTATGATCTGCGTCCATTGATCGAGATGATGAGCGTTATTTCGGACGCGGATGGCAAGGTATGGCTGAAAATGACACTTGCCGCGCGGGAAGGCGCAACGGGCCGCCCTGAAGAAGTCTTGTCAGCTTTGGAGATCGAACCGGATACAGCGCGAGTGGAAAGAACGCGCTTGATTTTTCAGGAATAAAACGTAAAATAGGTTCGTCCGACGTTGTCGGACGAATTTTTATATTTTTGAGGAGAGAATCATGGCATTGCTCGTTTCGATCTTTTTCGGTTTTGTTCCCATGTTCCTGTATGCCGCGTTCATCTACTGGCTGGACCGCTACGAAAAGGAACCCAAGGCGCTGCTCGGCGCGGCGTTCATGTGGGGCGTGATCATCGCCGCAGGCGGCGCATTTATCATCAACACGGTCTTCGGCATCGGCATCTATGTTGTGACAGGCTCCGAGGCGCTCACCAACCTCGGTACGGCTTCCGTGGTTGCGCCGGTGGTGGAGGAAATTCTCAAGGGCATGGCAGTTGCCGTCGTGTTTCTGATGTTCCGCAAAGAATTCGATTCCATCCTTGACGGCATCATCTATGGCGGCATTGCCGGGCTGGGATTCGCCGCCGCTGAAAACACGCTCTACATTTATCGAAACGGCTATCTCGAGGGCGGCTGGGAAGGTCTGTTCGCGCTGGTCATCGTGCGCGTCATCCTCGTCGGCTGGATGCACGCCTTCTTTACCGCTTTCACCGGCATCGGTTTTGCCATCGCGCGCTTGAACAAAAATATTTTCATCAAGATCATCGCGCCCATTGCGGGTCTTGCCGTGGCGATCTTCACCCATGCCTTCCACAACACCATCGGCAATTTCTTCTACGGACTCAGCGGGCTGGGCGTCACCATTTTCTTTGACGTCATCGGCTACGCCCTCATGTTCGGCTTCATCATCTGGATGATCGTCCATGAACGCAACATTGTCAAACGGCAACTGGTCGAGGAAGTTTCCACAGGCTTGATCACGCAGGCGCAATACCAAAAGGCATTTTCCCCCTGGACCCTGACCGTGGCTGGCTTGAGCGGAAGGGCGACCTCCCGCTTCTATCATTCGCTCGGCGAACTGGCGCACAAGAAGGAACAATTACTTAAACACGGCGACGAAAAGGGCAATACCGCCATCATCGAAACGCTCCGCAGGGAATTGGCGGTACTGGCTCCACAGGTAAATTAATCGCTTCTTTCCGCGCTCAAGGCTGGTGACTGGTTCATCAGCCTTTTTCTGCGCCTATGGTAAAATTCGCTTCGCCCGCCCCCGTAGCTCAGTGGACAGAGCGTCGGCCTCCGGAGCCGAAGAGCACGGTTCGAGTCCGTGCGGGGGTGCCTGAAAACCGTCTTCAAGGCGGTTTTTTTGTTTTCCAGCCCATTTGTCTCATTACGGGCAACTCATTTCTTGGATACAATAGATTTCGTGCGCCGGCAAATCCTGTTTCTGATTCCCCTGCTTCTCGTACTCACAGGCTGTGACGTCAACGCGGTCAGTGACCCGATCTCCACTGCCACGCCGGAGTTCGTGACTGCCACCCTGCCGCCAACCGCCATTCCCCAACCGACAAGTACGCCCGCTCCACCTTCACCCGCGCCGACTGTTCCACCCATTGAAGGAACGACCACCACGCAGGTCAATGTGCGCGAGGAGACCAGCACCACAAGCGAAAATCTGGGTGTTATTCCGCAATTCACAGCGGTACAGATCATTGGACAGGATGCAACCGGAACATGGTACAGAATCATCTACGCAGAGTCCCCATCAGGAAGCGGCTGGGTGCGGTCGGAGTACGTGCAGGTCAATGCATCAGTGGAGATTCCGGTCATTTTGCCGTCAACAGGCAGCGGGTCCGGCATGAGCGGGCTTGTAATCCAGCGAATAAATATCCGAAGCGGCGCAGGGGCAAATTTCGAATCGCTCGGGTTTCTGGAGCAAAATGACGTGGTGTTCGTGACGGGCAGGGATGCAAGCGGTTTGTGGCTACAGATCGAATTTTCCGATTCCCCTGATGGAATAGGTTGGGCTTCCGCTGAATTTTTGCAGGTGGAGGATATTGAAAGCCTGCCGGTGATCGGCGACACTGCGGGAACAGGGGATACAGAAACCGAAACACTACAGTCTGCCGCCATTCCCGCCGCTGCAGATGGCGACTCTCAACAAGAGCCGTTGGCAAAGGTGGTGTTCGTGCCGGGCGGAATCCGTACCTTGCAATTGGAAAGCGATCTTTCCGCACCCGAAGGCGACCTTGATGATTGGATCGGGTTTTCATCGTCCGGCATGGGTGTCGTCATCCAATTATCATGTTCAAGCGGCGTATTGCAAGTAGAATTACAGGAAACCGGCAGCGTGCTGGAGACATTCATCATCTCCTGCGGAAGTTCGCAATTCCTGAGCACGACATCGGATAAAAGTTATCTATTAAGATTGACACTTCCCCCCGCAGATGGATTTCAAGTTTTACATTATCGTTTAAAGATCAAAGCCAATCAGTAAATGGAGAGCAACATGAACGGAAGAAATTTTTTGTTTGCATGCATGATAATGATCATTATGCTGGCTGCCGGCTGCAAGCCCACAGTAGAGTCTTCACCTTTATCGGCAGCATTGAGCGAACTTTCCGGCACAGTGGACACAAAACAGGCGGGGGATAGCGCCTTCTTGCCCGCCAGCGCAAATACGGTGCTTGAGGTCAACGGGCAAGTGCAGACCGGGGATGATGGACGTGTCCGTCTTGATCTGTCGTCCGGAACCATCATCCGTGTAGCTCCGTCTTCGCTGTTCACGCTTATCTCCAACGATGAGGTGGAAGGCGGTCTCGCCACAAAATTGAAACTGGATATTGGAAAATTGTTCATCATCCTGAATGGCGGAAGCGCGGATGTGGAAACTCCTTCCGGCGTGGCATCTGTTCGCGGTTCGTACATGAAGGTGGAAGTTGATCCTGAGACCCTGGATATTTACATCACCTGTCTCGAAGGAGATTGTTCCGCCAGCAATCCGGCGGGGGCGGTCAGCTTCACTAACGGTCAGAAGGTTGTTCTCTTTCATCGTGACCCGATAACAGGTAACTGGAGCGTTCCATTTGTCGAACCAATGACGCCGGAGGAATTTCAGGAGTGGCTGGATAACAACCCCGAAGCCGCGGATCTATTCAATGAAGCCATGGCAACCATGACCGCATTCGTGGAACCCACCGAAACCTCTACGCCCACGTCAACCCCGCAGCCCACCCCCACCCTGCAACAGGTACTCCCGCCCGGCGATTCCAGCAGTGCCTGCTTTAAGATCATCCAGCCGGAAGATGGAGCAAACCTGCCACAAATAGGACAAGTTACCTTTGAATGGGAGGAACAAAGCGGCGCTCAAAAATATCTGATCACATTCATCGATGAATTTGGCCGCCGGGCAACTATTCAAACCACAGAGACAAGTACTACAAATTACATTGAAATCTTCCCCAATGGCGGTCAATATAACTGGTTCGTGACAGCCTATGGCGCGGATGGGAACGAGATCTGCTCTACAGTCGAGTCCACTTTCTCCAAGCCGCAGGGAGATCCCACCTCGACGCCGACCAGAATACCCAATCCTGATCCTGATCCGACATCCACCTTGCCGCCTCCGCCAACCGAAGATAGTTGCACAATTGAGGAAAAGTGTGACCCCTATAACGAAGAATGTTTTGTAGGGTACGAGAGCGACGAATGGTATGAATTTTGCTATGGAGAACTTACACTCCAACCCTGAGTACTGTGGATGAAAACAAAGAAAAACACCTTAAATCTGAACCTGATATTGCTTGCGGGCACAGTCATTCTCCTGTTAATCATCCAGGCAGCAGCCTTGTTCCCGGGCATTACCACGCCGCTTGAAAGCTTGGAGTATTCCACGCGGGATTTTCTCATGCGCCTGCGCGGAACTCAAACATCATCCGATGACATTGTCATTGTGGCGATCGATGATTTCTCATTTCAGTGGACGGGCTATCAATGGCCCTGGTCCCGCTCCTATCTTGCCGAGATCGTGGATCAGATCAATGCAGGAGGTGCAAAAGTTGTCGGCGTGGACATTCTCCTGTTCGAACCGGATGCAGACCCCGGCGGGGATGAGGCGTTTGCAGAGGCTTTGGGAGAAAGTCAATACGCGATCAATATTTTGCAGATCACAAGGCGCACAGACCAGCAATTCACAAGTCAGACCTTATCGCAGCCTTTGTCACTGTATCGTCAAGTTATCGATGGGACAGGGATCACGTCTTTTGTCAATGATGAAGATGCGATTGTCCGAAGCGTGCAGGCATTTACAAGTTTCAACGAAGCGCTTTATTTCAACTGGGCATTCGATGCGGCAAGGTTATATTTGGATGTCGAACCGCCATCTCTCGTGACACAAAACAGAATCCTGTTCAATGGTCAAATCATTCCGCTGAGCAGGGAACAACTATTGGTCAATTTTGCGGGACCTGCCGGCACATATACCACCTATTCCGCCGCCAACGTGGCGCTTGGCGATGTGCTCGAACAAAACCCTGATGCATTTCGCAATAAGATCGTTCTGATCGGTGCAACGACCGATACGATGCAGGATGTCCATCCAACCCCATTTTCGACACAAAACCCGACGCCCGGCGTGGAGATCGTTGCCAATACCATAGATACGCTTATAAACGGGAAATATCTCACCATCGCGCCGCCGTGGATGGCGCTGCTCATTACACTTGGCGCGGCATTGCTTGCATACCTCATCACGCTCTCCAAACGCCCCACGTTGACCATTTCTCTGCTGATCGTTGCAATGATCGGTTATGTCGCCGCGGCATTCACCATCTTTGTCCGCCAGAGATACATCCTGCCGGTGATCATCCCCGAGATCATGCTCTTTTTGGGTGTTATTCTGCCGAGTTTGGAGCAGGCGGTTTCGCAGGAACTCGAAAAACGCCGCGTCCGCAATCTGTTCAGCCGCTTTATTTCACCTGAAATGGTGGATCAGATGATGATGACGCAGGACCTGAACTCGCTCAACAAACGCGCGGATGTCAGCATCCTGTTCTCGGATATTCGCGGATTCACCACCCTCTCGGAGCGAATGACACCGGAGGAGGTGGTTGCCCTTCTCAACCCCTATCTGGAAGCCATGTCCAAGGTCATCAACCAGCACGGCGGAACCGTGGATAAATATGAAGGCGACGCGATCATTGCCTTTTTTGGCGAACCCGTCCCATACAAAGATCATGCCGTGCGAGCATTGCGGGCAGCGCTGGATATGCGAAAGGCTTTGACCGAGCTCAAGGAGAAATGGGAGGACGAAGGGCGTCCCAGCAACATCGAAATGGGAATTGGCATCAATTCCGGCGAGGTGTTTGTGGGTTTGCTCGGTTCAGAACAGCGCATCAACTATACAGTTATCGGCGATAATGCCAATCTGGCTTCCCGCTTGCAGGACCTGACCAAGACCTACGCCTGGCCCATCCTCATCAGTGAGAGTACCTACCAACAGGTCAAGGACGAATTCGAGACAGAACTAGTCGATTCTGTGACCGTCAAAGGAAAAACCCAGGCTGTTAACGTGTATAAGGTCCTTGGATGGAAGGACACGGAGGAATCCGAAAAACTTTCAGCGTGGCAAAAGGCTTGAGAAAATCGAAGCAGGTTCGGTCAGAAAAAGATGCGTCCAAGTCCCATAGGCGCATCTTTCGTTTGTGAAGTACTTGTGTCGAATTGTACAAAATCCATTTTTTTGGTATAGTTATGAATAAATTTCACAAAGGCGAGGGCACATGAACGCAGAGAAAATACCGGATATTATTATCGGACGCCTGCCTGTTTATCTGCGCGCGTTGCAGCGCATGGCAGATATCGGGTTGAAAACTACATCTTCACAGGAACTCGGCGAACATGTGGGTATTTCTGCCGCCCAGATCCGCAAGGATATTTCTCAGTTCGGCGAATTTGGAAAACAAGGCACGGGCTATTCCATCGAGTTTCTGATCGACAAATTGCGGGAGATCTTGAAAGTGGATCGTATTTGGGATGTGGTGATCGTCGGAGCCGGTGATATGGGACATGCGCTTGCCAATTATCAGGGCTTCAAAAACCGTGGTTTCCATGTCGTGGCGATCTTTGACAATAACAAGGAAAAAGTTGGTCAAATGGTCGGCGAGTATAAGATCGAAGATTCGGAAAACATGATCGAGCGGATCAAATCGGCTGGCATCAAGATCGCCATGCTCACCGTCCCCGCCGCCGCCGCGCAGGGGGTCGCCGACAAACTCGTGCAGGCGGGCGTACACGCCATTTTGAGCTATGCCCCTATCACCCTCAACGTGCCCAATAACGTGAAAGTGCAATATATCGACCCGTCAACCCATTTGCAGAGGATGACGTATTATCTCTGAGATTTTTTCGATGAATATGCGCCCGGCTTTTTGGTCGGGCGTTTTCTTTTGGATGACGGACTCGCATCAGACTCCGCCCTAACCTGCTCCTCCCAAGTGAATTGTCTCTGGCATTTAAAAAACAGGCGACCGAATTGGTCGCCTGTTTTGACTTTCATCCGGTACCTATACTTGCGGCAGATTCCTGCGGATGACGTTCAACATAGTGAAGCTCTTTACCGCACCCTGAACCACACAAGTAAGGGGGTTATCAACCAGATAAGCAGGAATACCGAGCGACTTGGTCAACAGCTTGTCAACGCCGCGCAACAACGCGCCGCCGCCGCACAGCGCCACGCCGCGGTCAATAATGTCGGAGACCAGTTCGGGCGGAGTGCGCTCCAGAACTTTGCGCCCTGTTTCGACGATCTGCTTCAGCGGATCCTGCAAAGCCTCGACGATCTCGCCGGTTGTCAGCGTAACAGGGCGCGGCAAGCCGGTCACCTGATCCTGTCCCTGCACTTCCATGCTGTTTTCCGTATCCTGCGGAACCGCCGCTCCGATGCGGATCTTCAATTGCTCGGCGGTCAACTGTCCGATAACGACGCCATACTTGCGGCGCACATAGTTGACAATGGCTTCATCCAAATCCATACCGCCGGCGCGCAGGGTATCTGCAGAGACGATGCCATACATCGCCATAACAGCGGCTTCCGTACAGCCTCCGCCGAGACAGATGATCATATTTCCGGATGGGGAGTTAATCGGAAGGTCAATGCCGATGGCGGCTGCCAGCGGCTGTTGAATGAGATATGCTTCGCGGCTGCCGGCTTCCATCACCGCCTCGTACACAGCGCGACGTTCCACGCTGGTGACGCCAAACGGAACCGTGATCATCACGCGCGGGCGAAAAATACGCATTGAGCCGCTCGCGCGCTGTAACAGATATGCCAGAAGTGTCTCCGTGATCTCATAATCTGCGATCACCCCATTTTTCAATGGACGCGCCACCTCGATGGTTTCGGGGACCTTTCCATACATGTCCCTTGCTTCGACACCGGCTGCCACCATCTTCTGGTCATCGACTTCAATCGCAACGATGGTTGGCTCCTCCAACAACACTTGCGTACCGTCGGCGATACGCGTAAACATCGTCCCTAAATCTATTCCCAGATCTTTTGAAAAAAGAGCCACTTGGGATTAATTCTCCGAGGACGGCATTTGCATCCCGCCGCCTTTTCGGTAACGCCGTACAGCATCCAAACGCAGGTTGGATTTTCGCAGCGCAGCTTCCATCATGAGGTAGGCATCACTGTCCGCAGGTACACCCTTGGCAAGCGCTTCTTCAGCGCGCTTGCGGGCTTCTTCAGCTCGGGATGCATCAATTTCCAGTACATTCTCCGCTGCATCCGCAAGGACGGTCACAATATCAGGCTGAACTTCTGCAATACCGCCAGCGACTGTGAATATCTCCTCCTTGCCGTCTTTGCGAACTTTGATGATTCCATACTTCAAAGTCGTTAAGATGGGTGAATGCTTGGGCAGGATACCCATCTCTCCCGCCGCACCAGGAAGCACAACAATATCCACATCACCAGCGAATACAGTGCGGTCTTGGGAAACAATTTCACATCGAATGGTCATGGTTCTTTTCCTTACGTATCACGGACCAGTTGATCCGTGATACGTAATTCATCCAAACTTAGGAGTTGGCAAGCTTTTCCGCACGGGCACGAACGTCGTCGATCGTGCCAGCCATCATGAAAGCCTGCTCAGGCAGGTCGTCGCATTTACCATCGAGGATCTCGCGGAAGCCGCGCACGGTTTCACGGAGCGGAACATACTGTCCGCCGATGCCGGTAAAGCGTTCCGCCACGTAGAACGGCTGGGAGAAGAAACGCTCGATCTTGCGGGCGCGTCCCACCACCAGTTTGTCGTCTTCGGAGAGTTCGTCAATGCCGAGGATGGCGATGATGTCCTGCAAGTCCTTGTAACGCTGGAGCACACGCTGGACTTCACGAGCCGTCCGGTAGTGCTCTTCACCCACGATGTTAGGATCAAGAATACGGGAGGTCGAGGCGAGCGGGTCCACGGCGGGGTAAATACCCTTCTCCACGATGGAGCGTTCGAGCGCGATGGTCGCATCAAGATGGGTAAAGGTCGCCACAGGCGCGGGGTCGGAGTAGTCATCGGCGGGAACGTACACAGCCTGCATGGATGTAATCGAACCGGTGCGAGTGGAGGTGATGCGCTCTTGCAGTTCGCCCATTTCGGTGGCAAGAGTGGGCTGGTAGCCTACTGCGGACGGCATACGACCAAGAAGCGCGGACACTTCGGAGCCGGACATGGAGAAGCGGAAGATGTTATCCACGAAGAGCAGCACATCCTTGCCCTGATCGCGGAAGTATTCCGCCATCGAGAGCGCGGTCAGTGCCACACGCAGACGCACGCCGGAGGGCTCGTTCATTTGCCCATACACCATGACCGTATCCTTCATAACGCCGGATTCGATCATTTCACGATAGAGTTGTGTGCCTTCGCGGGTGCGTTCGCCAACACCGGCGAAGACCGAATTGCCTTCATGCTCCGTTGCCACAGAGCGGATGAGCTCCATGATGATAACGGTCTTGCCCGTTCCTGCGCCGCCGAAGATGCCGGTCTTACCGCCTTTGGTGAACGGGGCGATCAGGTCAATGACCTTGACGCCGGTTTCAAAGATCTCAACGCGGGTGGATTGTTCCGCAAATGGAGGCGCGGGGCGGTGAATGGGATAGCGGATATCGGACGTAACCGTTCCTTTTTTGTCGATGGGATTACCGAGCACATTGAAAATACGCCCGAGTGTGGATGGACCCACCGGGACGAGGATGGGGGCGCCGGTTGCCTTCGCGGGAACGCCGCGCTGCAAGCCGTCAGTTGAATCCATGGAGACGGTACGCACCCACCCGTTTCCGAGGTGCTTCTGCACTTCAAGAATAAGCGGTTCCTTATCGTCACGCGCTACTTCGATCGCTTCAAAGAGTTCGGGGACATTGCCATCAGGAAATTCAACATCCACCACACCACCAAGAACTTGTACGACACGGCCTTTAATGTTTGCCATGAGTTTCCTCCAGTTATTTCGCGGCAAGCGCTTCCGCGCCGCCGACAATATCCAAAATATCGTTTGTGATCGCCTGCTGGCGAACCTTGTTATATGCCAATTGCAAAGCACCGACGAGTTCCTTGGCGTTGTCGGTGGCATTCCGCATGGCGATCATACGCGCCGCATGTTCGCTGGCAAGCGATTCGAGGATCGCTTGATAAACTTGAAGGGCGGTAAAGCGCGGGATGATCTCATCGAGGATCTCGCGCTGATCCGGTTCATAATCGTAGGACGGTACGGGACCGTTCGATGTATTATGATGCTCGAAGTCCTCCACGCGCCCCTCCCCGCCAAGTTCAAGTGGAAGCAGTTTCTTCACCGTGGCAACCTGACGTCCCATATTGATGAAGTCGGTATAGATGAGATAAACCTCATCCACTTTGCCGGTGAGGAATTCATCCACTGCCATTCGCCCGATGGCGGAAACATCCATGAAACTGGGCGCGGCGGGGAGATTGCTGAAATCCGCGATCACCTGCTTTCGGCGGCGGAGCAGCAGGTCCCTGCCTTTCCTGCCGACAGCAATATATTTAACGGGAACAGGATTCGGGTCAAAACGCTGAGCCGTAAAACGGATCACATTGGAATTGTACGCGCCCGCCAGACCACGGTCACCGGTAACAACGACCACGAGGGTATTGTTGACCGAATCACGCTTTGCGAGAAGTGGATGCAGGGCATCGCGTCCGGGCTGTTCGGCGACGTGTTTCAACACCTGCCAAGCCTTGGTGGCATAGGAACGGGTTGCCGTCACCGCATTGATCGCCTTGCGGACCTTGCTGGCGCTCACTGTTTCCAAAGCGCGCGTGACCTGCGAAATATTTTTTACGCTCTTAATCCGAAGGCGCATTTCACGTGCGGAAGCCATAGAATTAGTCCTTTAGTCCTTCGCCGCAGCCTATTGCCAGCCTGCGCGGAAGCCATCGAGGGCTTTGGTCAGCGCGGCGCGGTTGTCGTCAGTGATGGCTTTCTTTTCCACAATATCCTTGCCAATCTCAGGATAGGAGGTTTCCATATAACGGATGAGATCCGCCTGCCATTGTGCCATCTTTTCCAGCGGCACACCATCGGCATAGCCGTTGGTGCCGGCAAAGATGACTATCACTTGATTTTCAAGTTCCACCGGCTGGTATTGCGGCTGTTTGAGAATTTCCTGCATATGCTGACCGCGGCTCAACTGCTGCTGCGTGGATTTGTCGAGATCGGATGCCATCAACGCGAACGCAGCCAACTCACGGTAGGCTGCCATGTCGAGGCGCAGACGTCCAGCCACCTGTTTCATGGCTTTGGTCTGGGCGTCACCACCCACGCGGGAAACTGAAATACCCACGTTCACAGCCGGGCGGATGCCGGCATTGAAGAGACTATTTTCAAGGTAGATCTGACCGTCTGTAATGGAAATAACGTTCGTGGGAATATATGCAGAGACGTCGCTGAGCAAGGTTTCGATGATCGGAAGCGCCGTCAATGAACCGCCGGTGCCTTTGACCTTGACGATCTTATGCCCATCACCCAGCGCTTTGGCGGCTTCTTCCGCCTCATGCATGGACAACGGACCTGCGTACAACTTCCCATCCACCCCATCCTTCGCATCGGCAAGTTCGCCGCTGAAATCACTCTTTGTGATGACGTAACTGTTCGCAAGGCGCGCAGCACGTTCCAGCAAACGTGAGTGGAGGTAGAACACGTCACCGGGGTACGCCTCACGTCCGGGCGGACGGCGGAGCAACAGGGAGACCTGGCGGTACGCCCAAGCATGTTTTGAAAGATCGTCGTAAATGATGAGCGCGTCGCGCCCGGTCTCCATGAACTCTTCGCCGATGGCGCAACCGGCATACGGAGCAATATACTGCAACGCAGCGGATTCATCCGCAGAAGCAATCACAACGATGGTGTTATCCATCGCGCCATTTTTCTCAAGAATACCCACCGTACGGGCAATGGCGGCTTTTTTCTGGCCGATCGCCACATAGATACAGACCAAATCCTTGCCCTTCTGATTGATGATCGTATCGATCGCAATCGCGGTCTTGCCGGTCTGACGGTCACCAATGATCAACTGGCGCTGACCACGCCCTACGGGGATCATCGAGTCGATGGATTTGATACCGGTCTGCACGGGCGTATCCACGTCCTGACGTTCCACCACTCCCGGCGCAATCCGCTCAAGCGGACGGAACCCGGTCGTCGCGATCGGACCTTTGCCATCCACCGGCTCGCCCAAGGCGTTGACAACGCGTCCGATCATCGCATCCCCTACAGGGACCGAAGCGATGCGTCCGACGCCGCGCACGGTCATGCCTTCGGTGATGCCCTCATAGGAACCCATCACGATCACGCCGACGCTGTCTTCCTCAAGGTTGAACGCCGTACCCATCACGCCGTTGGAAAACTGCACAAGCTCCTGCGAACGGACGTTTGCAAGACCCTTCACGCGCGCGATCCCGTCGCCAGCCTCAACAACAACACCTATATCGCTAACACTGAGATCAGGCTCAAAGCCTTCGATTTGTTTCTGCAGATCACCGGTGATCTGCTTGATCAGGTCTGACATTCGGTAGCCTCCACCAAAAAATTCGTTTTACGTACAAGAACCCGGATAAGGGGCTTATCCGGGCATATGTGTTATTTTCTTCCACCTGCGCCGCTCAAAAAGCCTTCGTGAGCACCTGCACAAGCGTGCCAATGATACCTGAAAGGCTAATGATTGTCCAGTTACAAACAAACTTGCCTTAAAAACCCTTGTTATCCGTACATCTTGCGCTATGATTGAAACTCAAAAAAACAGCGCCTCGCCAAAAGGAGAGAAAATGCCTGAACCGCTCAAACAAGGAGAATCTACATCTCCACAACGTCGCATGAAACGCTACTGGAAAGTGGCGGTACTCGCCAACATCAAGGATGACAACCATCCCAAACCGGAAGGAGTCCCTCCGGACGCCTTCGCCGACTTCGACCATATCGAAACCATCGATGCGCTTCGCGCCGCGCTCGAAACGGATGGGCACACCACGGTCTTTCTCCACGCCGACAGGGAACTGCCCTACAACCTCCGCGAAGTAAAGCCGGATATCTGCTTCAACATCGCTGAGGGTCTCGGCGGTGACGCGCGCGAGGCGCAAGTCCCGGCACTGCTCGAAATGCTCAACATCCCCTACACCGGTTCACGCGTCCTCACCAACGGCATTTCACTGGACAAAACCCTCACCAAACGCATCTGGCGGGACCGGCGTTTGCCCGTCGCCCCATTCCAAGAATTCACCATCGGCGACGAACCCCTGCGCCCGGAGTTGAAATTCCCGCTCTTCGTCAAACCCGCGCGCGAAGGCACCGGCATGGGCGTGGACATGAAAGCCATCGTTAACAATGAAAAGGAATTGCGCGAGCGCGCGCAATATATCATCAACATCTACCAGCAGCCCGCCCTCGTGGAAACCTTTTTACCGGGTCGTGAATTCACTGTCGGCGTGTTGGGACGCGCGGATGCAAAACTTTACTCGCGTCACCCCGAATGGTACGAAAAGGACGGCTTCCACCGCTTCCCCGTCCTCGAACTGGACAGTTCCCGCTCCGTGACGCCCTGGGTGTACAGCAATGAAGCCAAATCAAAAGATGTCGGCGCGGACGGCGCGCCCGGCTACTTCTGCCCCGCTGATATCGAGCCGGAACTTGCAAAGAAACTAAAATACCTTGCTTTGCGCGCCCACCAATTGCTCAACGCGCTTGACGTCTCCCGCACCGACATCCGTCTCGATGAGGAAGGCAACCCGCGCCTGATCGAGATCAACACCCTGCCCGGTCTGACGCCCGACTATAGCGACCTGTGCCTGCAAGCCTCCGCCGAAGGCATCCGCTACGAAGATCTGGTGCTGGAGATCCTCTATCTCGGCGCCAGCCGCTGGGGCATGTTGGAGCCGCGGGAACATCTCGAAACGGCAAAGAAAAAGTAATTCGGAAGCGTCCTGCAAATTATTGCAGGACGCTTTTCATTAATCATCATCCCCTTCCCCTTCTTCCTTCTGCCCGCTTGCGTGACATTCCACGCAGTTCTCGAAATTAAAGATACCTTCTTCGCGATGCTCGGATGCGATTTCAGAAGGGTTGTGTTCATGACAGCCGTAACAGGTGTAAGTGGTCAGGCTGTTCGGGTGGCAAAGAGCGCATTGGTTATCTGCACCCTCATGGTTCATGGGGAAGGTGTGTGGACCATTGTAAGATGCAGGTTCCC
This sequence comes from Anaerolineales bacterium, assembly GCA_023382595.1. GTDB lineage: Bacteria > Chloroflexota > Anaerolineae > Anaerolineales > Villigracilaceae > Villigracilis. Next base: position 121,465 of record JAHDWB010000001.1, read on the forward strand.
ATGCGCTGGTGGAATGACAGACGCCGCATTCGGTGCCGAATTGTCCAAAATGTTCGGATGGTTCGGCGTGGCAAGCCACACATTCCTTTGGCGTTCCTTTATATACGCCATTCTTATGACAAGATTCGCACTCCACATTTGCGTGTGCGCCGTCCAATTTGAAGGCGGAGAGGTTGTGGTCGAAGGTGGCGGGCGTCCAGCCGTTGGGTGAATGACAAGCCTGGCACTCCGCGCCATAGGCAAACTCGTGCGGATCATCCGCGCGGTGGCAGGAGTAGCAATCTTGTAATGTCAATTGCATATCGCTGATGCTGCGCGCATCGAGGTGACACTGCGAGCAGGGCAGCCCTGAGTGTTTTCCCTGCAATGGAAAACCGAAACGGTTATGATCGAAGTCATCGCCGTAAGTATCAATGCCGTCGTGACAGACCAGGCAATCCGCGCCGAATTCGAGCAGATGGGTCTGGGCGTAGACAAGGTCTACCTCGCGGTGACAGGTCAGGCAGGAGTCAGAGGCGAAGGTGGCGATATCATCCCCATGGCAGTCGGCACATTCAAAGGAAGTCCCATTCAGGTTGCGTTGATGTCCTTCCAGTGAATATCCAAACGTATCATGCGGAAATTCGTTTTTCCCCAACTCGGTGAGCGAGGCGGTCTTGCCGCGATGTTCGGGGTGACAATCGCGGCAGGCAAGCGCGGGGCTTTTGTGGGTAATGATGCCATGCAACTCGGCGACTGTAAGCATTTGCGCAGCGATCTCCGTGTGACACTTGATGCAGCGATCTGCCATTGATTCGCGCCCCCAAAATGGGACGTGGCATGCGCCGCATTCCTGGATTTGGGCATGGGACGTGACCCCGCCCAGTTCCCTACCCTGTTGGTCGTTGAGAGCGCCCGAACTGAACATCTGCCCGCCGCTGGCAAATGCGACACCGACCAAAACAAAAATCGTGATGAAGGCGGCGATGATACCCGTGCCCGTAAAACAGCCAAGACGATTGTTTTTCATCTCCACCTCCTATTTGAAGAATGTGGCGTAATACAATGCCCCGCCGATGTGAACGAATGCGGAAATGAACAAGACAATGCCAATGGGAATATGAATCGTGTGCCAGAGTGCCATGAGTTGGCGCGCGCGCTTCAACGCCTCTTGGGAAAGTGTGCCTTCGATCTCCATGCCATCAAGCGTGCGGGGGATGCGGGTAAAGATATACCGACCGATAAAACCACTGACGACGATGATGACCGTCAGCAGGGTCGTGGCGCCCGCCAAGCCGTTGAACTTCCATGAAGTATGGAGTAAGACCATATACGGTCCAACCAGACCCATGAAGATGTGAAATTTCAGCCAGGTGGAGAGTTTGCCCCATGCGGCGAAGCGCACACGCTTCCGCAGACTGTAGAACGTTTCGGTCATCAGCATCAGGACAAAGCCGAAGATGCCGATGGTGTGACCGAACAATTCACTGGCGGCGGGGACGCCTTGATTCATCCATGTCACCGCCGCATATGCACCCGTTAATAGCACACAAAAAATAAACGCAAGCCAGAGTTCAATGTTTCCTCGCAGCATGCCTGCCTCCCAGTGTTGATGTTTCAGTTTACAGGGTTCAAATTGGACCAAAAATCAACGATCACGTCCGATATTTTTGCGTTCTGCGCAAGCAGTTTGTCGCGCATGGCTAAAATATCGATCTGCTTTGCGATGATCGTTTGCAAGGGCACCGATAAGGTCTGATCTCCCATAACCACCGCGCCGATCAATTTTTTCTCGCCGACGAGAATCCGCACGCGGTTCACGTCGAATCCGCTTTGGGCAACGATGGCATTGGGCAGTTCGCGCCAGGTTTCGCTGTCGCCGCGCGCAATGCCGACGAGATCGTCATCCCGCCCATGCCCGACCGCGCCGATAATGGTAGTGGTCAGCCCTGCCAGCCGTGTGACGTTGAACGGCATGGATTTGACGTAAGGTGTCCCCCGTCCCGCCATGTTCAAACCCGCCGCATAGCCTTGCTCGCGGGCAGCATTCCACAGGCTGTCCAAAACCGAGCGCCCGCTGATTCGGTCATAGACCTGTGCCACATCGCCCGCCGCGCAGATGTTCGGGTCATTCGTTTGCATGAATTCGTCCACGAGAATGCCGCGTTCCACATTCAGCCCAGCCTCACGCGCCAAGTCCGCCCGCGGCTGGATGCCGATGGCATAGGCGAGCAGGTCGCATTTGAGCGTTTTTCCATTTTTCAAGCGGACGGAATTCACCCTGCCCGACCGCCCGATGATTTCCTGCAATTCCGAATGAAAGTGCAGGGTGATGCCTTCCTCCTGCAAACGCGCTTCGATGATGCGCGACTCCTGTTCATCGAGCACGTTGCTCCAATAGCGGTTGCCGCGCAATAAATAGTGGACGCTCATGCCGCGCGCCAGCAAACCTTCGGCAAGTTCGAGCGCGGTGATGCCGCCACCCACCACCACTGCCGTCCGCCCACGTTTGGCAAGTTTGAGGATGTTACGCGCATCGTTCAAGTGATCCAGTTTCACCACGCCTTGCAGGGTCGATCCGGGAACCGCCAGGGGCGTGGCAAATGCTCCAGTTGCAAGCAGCAGCCTGTCATACGTCAGAAGCGAACCATCCTCCAACTGCACCGAAGTATCATCGCGCAGGATTTTCGTCACGCGGGCTTTGCGGTAGGTAAATCCGAGACTTCGATAATCTTCGCGCGTTTTGGGGAAGAGCGCTTTGTCGGTCAACTCACCGCTGAGGAAGTATGCCAACCCCGGGCGGGAATAGAAGCCGTACGGGTCGTCGCCGAGCAGGATGACTTCCGCGCCTCTTTCCACGCTGCGAATGGATTCCACAGCGGCAAGCGCCGCCACGCCTGTGCCGATGATGATGTGCCTCATTTCGCCGCCGCCCTGAAAAGGTCTGTACGCTCGAAGCGCAACACCCCGCGCGGACAACGCGCCACGCATTCACCGCAAGTAAGACATTCGCTGCGGTGAATCGCTTCGCCCCGCCACGCATACGCGCGGACATCGATCTCGATCGGGCAGTTATAGGTGCAAATCCCGCACTGCACACACCGCGATGAATCAGGGACGACCTGCCCCTGCGCAAGGGTGGCGCGCTTTTTCGCGCTTTTTTTGAAAATATGCAGAAAACTCACAATAGGCTCACTCTTCATATTTTGCGTTTAAAACGCATTACAATAAAAATTGTAGTACTAAAATCGACCTCAAACGTAGTGACGAATGTAATAAAAAAACAGGGCTGTCTCACGACAGCCCTGTCCATTTCGCAAAACCGTACGAGTCTTACGATACCGGCACCACATTGGCAGCTTGCAAGCCCTTGGGACCTTCTTCGATGGAAAACTCCACCTTCTGTTCGGCTTCCAACTTGCGGTAGCCATCCGTCTGAATGGCGGAAAAATGCACGAAAACATCCTCGCCACCATCGCGCCCAATAAAGCCGTAGCCCTTGGTCGCATTGAACCATTTGACGGTTCCAACAATACGTTCAGACATCTTTTAATTCTCCTGCTGGAAAAAATTTTATGCCCGTCCACCTTCACGCTTTCAAAGGCGAATCGGGCACGCTGGGCGCAAGATTATCACGCCTATGAGCAAGTGTCAAGAATTATGCACATGTTAATTGTGTTATTTTTTCGGGAGCAATCGCACAGGAATCAGCATCGGCGTTCTGCGCTTGTACTCCGCATAGGCGTCGCCAAAATCACGCAATAATTTACGCTCCTCGAAGTACGCACCAATGACAAAATACAACGTGACACCAAGATATAACGCAAACGAATTCTGCGAGACGGACGGACTCAGCCATAAGAATGCCATGCTGAATGTATACAGCGGATGCCGCACCACACGATACAAACCCCGCGTCACCAATTGACCCGGAGCCTGCTCCCCCGCCCCAAACAATTGACTCAACCCGACGAAGGACAACGCATCCGTCTGCAAGAAAGCAGCGAACAGTAGCAACAACGATACCGCTTGTCCGCCCATCATCACATAACGCCACGGGGCAGGGACATCATACAGCAGCTGGTTCGGCAGAGTCCATGCAAGATACAGGATCGGCGCAAAACTGACCACTGAAAATACGTTGTAACCGATGCGATACAAGCGCATTCCGCCCGCCCCGACCATGCCGCGCACCATGTCCTTGAAAAAGTGGGAAGCCGTAACGGAATGCACCACTCCCCAAACCGCCAAAGCAAGAATAATAACGAATATACTCATGGGATTTGTCCTTTAAAACATAGTGACGACACGAAGTCGTCACTAACTTACATACATCATGTCATTGCAAGGGCGTTCATGCCCTTTGCCCGAAGCAATCCCCAACTTGATGGTGAGGTTGCTATGTCACTTCGTTCCTCGCAACGACAGCTACTCCGCGCCAAAAGCGGACAGTTCGAAGATCTCACCGCCGGCTTCGACGACATAGAACGGCTTCCATGCCACGCCAAAAAGATTGACGTAAATATCGGTCTTCTTGGGGTTGATGACAACTTCATCCACATTGTTGACCACATGACCCCAACGATCGCTGATCTCGCGCACCATATCTTCGCGCTCGCGGATCAGTTGGGAAATCTCCTTCTTGAACCGCTCGATGGCTTCCTCCGATTCGCGCACTTCCTCCTTGGCATTCTGCGCCATGCGGAACTTCGATACGGAAGTGGAGAGGCTCTTTTTGCGCCCGATGCCCAACATACCTGCCAGCGTTTCGGCGCCGCTCAAGCCGGTTTCAATGTTGCGGTTTCGCAGTTCTTCCTGGTCCTGGCGCAGTTCGCGCTCCTCGCGGATAAGTTTGTCTTCGAGTGATTTTAGTTTGCGGTCAATGACGGCGGTTTTCTTGGCGATCTCCGCATCCCGACCATCACGGGCGGCATCGGAGCAGGCTTTCATGAACTCAGCCGGGCTGACGTCTGGTCCCGCAAAAACTTTGAGGGCGGTGTTGGCACGCGCCTTCACCGACGAATTGCGGAAAATCCAATCGTTGAAATCCTTTTCGAGCGCTTTCATCAATTTTAAGTCGTTCAGCGGAGCCTCCATACCTGCAAAACGTGCAGATGCGGCGGGCATGGTTTCGATGCGATCCAATGAGGGACCGGCATATGGGTAATCATCCCAGCGGACAATACCGCGCCGGTCAAGCGAATCCACTAAGACGGAGCGGGTCATGTCCGTGTCCACGCCGTGTTTGCGGTCAAGGATGCGGACTTGGGCTGAGGCAAGCAGAGCTGGACGGTAGACAATGCCTTGAATGGTCGCGCCGAACGCCTGTGGTCTTCCTGCGGCACTAAAGGCTTCCGGCAGGCTGTAATTCTGGGGTAGGAAGTATTCACGAATACCGGAGGGAATCGGAGGTTTGGTCGAAGTGCTTTCAACAGCAGATGATGAACGATTTTGGGGGGATGCCATCTCTGCGGATGGGACGGGAACGGCTTGCAAGTTTTCGACCGAGGGCGGCGGCGTGGATTCAGCTTGGGCAACCGGAGCAGGCTTGGGCGCGGACTGAGGCGCTGCCATCGCGCCGGCAAGCTGGTTGAGCTTCGGTAACTGCTCGCGGGTGATCGGTCCGGCAAGGAAATTCATCACCCAGCGGGTTTGGAAGAGGGTGGGCGCTTTCTCATGAACGTTGTTCATAACGAATACGCGTTTGCCAATGGATGAAATGAGTTTGTCCATCTCGGCGCGGGAGAAACCGCCCGCGAGGCTTTCGAGACCATCCAATAACCGATTCTTGTCTCGTTCGGTTTGTAGTTTGCCGATGAACCATGTGCCGGTGTTGGAGAGGGCTTTGTAGTCGAGGTCAACCGGGTTTTGAGTGGCAAGCAGAATGCCGAGACCGAAGGCGCGCGCCTGTTTCAACATGCGGAGCAGAGGTTGTTTGGATGGCGGGTTGGCAGTGGGAGGCAGGTAGCCAAAAATTTCATCCATGTAAAGAAGCGCGCGCAGGGTGGTGGTCCCTTTTTGGGTGCGCATCCAGGTTTCGACAGCGGAGAGCAGCAGGGTGACAAAGAACATGCGCTCGCTGTCGGCGAGATGCGCGAGATAAAAGACGCTATGGCGCGGTCTGCCATCCGGTGTAAATAACAGGGATTGAATGTCGAGCGCCTGTCCCTCGCGCCACGACTGGAACGCGGGCGCAGCGAGAATGTTATTGAGCGACATTGCCAGCGTCATGCGATCTTTGGGCGGGAAGAAGGTATCCACAGGGAACGCGCCGAGTTTGTCGAAGGGCGGCGTTTGTGTTTGCAGGATGAGTTCGGTCAGTTCGACATCCTGTCCCTTGCTCCAATGTTCCTCGAAAATATTCGAAAGCAGGATGTGTTCCCGCGATGAGATCGGGTCGATGTTATTCATCCCGACCAGTCCCAACAAAGCGGTAACGGTACTGGAGATCCGTTCACGCAGAACCTCACGGTTGGTCCCCCAGTCCAATTCTGGTGCCGCAAGCGACGATAATACGCTGACAGGAATTCCAGAATCAGAGCCGGGAGTAAAGATGGAAAATTGCACCGCGTTCTTGAGATCGAGGATGCGCGCCTGGTCCATGCCCCACTCGGTGATGCCGTTACGCCATGCGAGCGAGGCTTCCTGCGCGGCTTGCTCGATGGTCTTATCCGCGCGGCGGACAACTTCGGGATCGATCCACGGCTGGAAATCCTGCGGGAGCAGTTCGGGGAAATGCAGGAGCAGATTGGTCAGATCACCTTTGGGATCGATAATAATGGCTGGGATGCCGTGTAGGGCGGCTTCTTCAAGCAGTGCAACGCATAAACCGGTCTTGCCGGAGCCGGTCATGCCGGTGACGACGGCATGGGTGGTCAGGTCTGCCGAATCGTATTCCAATGCATCGCCTGTGACTTTGGCAGTCTTTTCGTTGAATAAACGTCCTAGATAGAATTTTTCGTGAGCCATGATGCCTCCTGATTTTATCCACAGATGAGCAAAGCTAAATTGGACGACCGACAATCCATTCTCATGAGAGGGTTGATGTATGTCTTTCTCAACTTTTTTGAATATAGAACGTGCGTGCTAGGGTACAACTTTACTCCATTTTATTCCAAAAGGCAAATTAAATAAAATCTGCGGGCTGTACCCGCAGATTTTCAGTCATCATTATCGTTATCATCATCGTCGTCATCGTCGTCATCATTGTCGTTACCATCATCATCGTCATTGTCGTTGCCCCCATTGTTATCATCATCATTTGTATTCGAATTGTCATTCGCATTCTGGTTGCCGTTGATGTTCAAATTGGCATCCCCATTCTGGTTTTCGTTGTCGTTGATGCCATCATCATCCACAACAGGCAATTCACGTCTGTTCAGGTCATCAATCAACTTCTCACCCGCCTGCACGATGATCGGCTTCCCGAGCGGAACGATCGCTCCCGCCGGCAGGGATTCAAAAGAAAACACATCCACCGCTCCAGCCGTGTTCGTGCGCCCCACAACCAAAACCGCCGAACCATTGGTCAAATCATCCGTTGCCGCCATCTCGTCCATGACAATGAGCGGAATCCCTGCAACATACACGCGATTATTGATCCGCGTGAATACGCCTGCAAACTGCACATCCGCAACACGATTTTCCTCCAGCAGTTTGGTGACTTCGGCGTAGCGCTCGAAGTAGAAACGGGTCTCCAACGCCGCGCGGACATCCGGATCGCGGGCAAGCATTAATCGCACATTTTCCACGCTGCGCTTGATGGTATATAAACGTTCGCCCGGCAATGCGGCGGCGGATGCATTCAACAAACCCGTGCCGCTGATCACAAAAAACATCATCACCAGCGCAAATGAGATCACAAGATGCGGCAACAGTGATGTCTTGCGTTTATGTGGCGCAGCCTTCGACTCGCGCATTTCGGCAGCGCGTTGGAGCAGGCGGGCGCGTCCGCGGCGGACTGCATCGGAGGATGGTTCCGCTCCAGCCATGCCCCGAGCCGCCATGGAAGCATGCAGGATCGGGCGAAGTTCATCGGCAATCTGCGGGTGGCGCGCAAGCACGGATTCGATATCCGCGCCGTTCTCCAATTCCCTCAGGCAAATTTCCAGTGTGTTGTAAAGCAGTTCACTCATAATTCCACCTCGCCAATCTCGCGCTGAAGTGCGGCAAGCGCGCGGAATTGGAGAGCCTTCACCGCATTGACGTTCTTATTCATAAATGATGCGGTTTCCTCAAGCGAATATCCCTGCCCGAAACGCAGGGCGAGCACATGCTGTTGTTCGTGTGTCAACTTCTCATAGGCGCTTTGGACAGCGCGATGCTGTTCGCGAGAATCCACTTCGGAAGCAAGATCAGCTCCGAGGTCCGGCAGTGAATCGGGAAGCATGTCCTCGGGCTTGCGGTACTCCCTCCGGAATTGATCCATTACCGCATGAGAAGCGGTCGAGATCAACCATCCTTTTAGATTCGTTTCCGGGGATCGTCCGCGTTCCGCCGCTTCCAGCAGGCGCACAAAAACATCGCTGGCAATATCTTCCGCAGTTTTCGGGTCGCCAACCCGATAGAGCACATAGCGATAGACTTCGGAAAAATAACGGTCATAGATCGCGCCGACAATTTGAGGGTCGAGCTGCGAAAGTTTTTTCAGGTCCAACGGTTCATCGGGCGTTGACATTGTGCAGGCACGCGTTTGGTAGTCAGGAATATACAAAAAGTATAACATTGCATGAATAAATCAGGGTGTCATGATCTCAAAGATCACTGCCTGATCGTCGCGGTAGACTTCGCGCATGCCGGGATCTTCAGCCGCTTTTTCGAGAAACCGGGTGTGAAGCAGATCCGTGTGGATGTAACGGGCGGAGAAGCGCGTCAGGATCATACGGGAGGGTTGATCCACGTTCCCGCGCGTGATCGCCACCCAATCGTCATACAGGTCGGCATCATACAACTGCATGTAGGTCGGGTCCAGCCCAACGAGATATGTATTATGCGTGTTGTAAAAGAACAGGCGGGGGAAGTCATCCCAGTCGGTTTGGAAGATGCGTTCGCCAGCCGGGGTGTTCTGCTCCAGCCAGGCGGAAGCGCCCGCATAGAGATGGTACGGTTTGGAACCGCTGATCTGGTCACGGGCGGCGGGAATGGATTTTCCGATACCGGCGAGTACAAAGATTCCGATCAGGATCAAGTTCCAGTTTGCGATTAGAAGCGTTCTCCATTCTTTCGCTTCAGAAGAAGGCTGGCGGACGTCCATCAAGGGAGCCCACGCAAAAGCGGAAAATATCAACGCAAATGGAGGGAAATACTCCACGAAGCGGCGCGCTTTGAACAACATGAGCGCAAATAACAAGGCTGCAAAAAAAGCGGTCGCTGTGCGCACATCCATTTTTCGCCCGCTGAATCCCAATGCCAGCGCGCCCCCCGCCAGCGCGATCAACGCCAGCATGGAATTGTTCAACAATTGGTCCGTATTATACGGGTACCATTCGTTCCCGACACTGATGGAGGTGGGGTCAAGCAGTTTGGGCACCAGATGATGATAGGTGAATATCAAATTATTCGGAAAATAGGGATTGATAAGCACACCGAGCAAAAGCCCCACGCCAACCCAGAGCATTGGGCGGAAGTCCAGCCTGCGCTCAAGCAGGAACACTGCCGCGAAGTGCAAACCGGCAAGCGCCAGCATGAGCGGAAAAGCGTTGTACATCCAGACATAGAAAAAAGACAAAACTGCAAGCCGTTTGTATTTTCCCTCCAGCATCCACGTGAGACCCAACGCCAGCGCCGCCAGTGACAGGGATTGGGTGCGGGTGATGGACATGCGGTACAGAAAAGCTTCCGAAATGCCCAACAGACCAAGCGCCCACAGCCACGCGAAGGGGATTTTCTGACGATGGAATAAGTACCACACTGCCAAAAATGCAAGACTTGAAAAGACCACAGCCGCCCACTTCGCGCCGATGCGCAGGTCGCCGAATGTGAACGGGATCAACCCCACATGAAAGAGAAAATGATGGTCGTAATATTCACGCTGATTCAAGATGGTCGTCGGCAGCCAGGGGAAATCAGGCTTCAATCCCTCCGTGCGCATCAACCAGGCGAGTTTGATGTGATAGAAGCCGTCGTTGTCCGGCATATCCGGCGTGGAAAATTGAATGATTGCCATTCCCGCCAAAAATAATAAGAATAAAAGCATAAAAAGGAGGATTCGTTTCAGCATTGATAAGTCCGTGTAGTGCGAGCTTAGAAAGGGCGGGTCGTCTGGATGACCAAATCCAGACGACCCGGTTGAATATCAGCAGCGAAGGCGGGAATTAATCGTCGTTGTCGTTATCGTCGTCATCATCATCGTCATTGTCATTGCCGCGATCGTCATTATCGTTATCGTCACGTCCGCCATCGTTGTCATTACCGCGATCATCGTTATCATTGCCATTGCTGTTATTGTTGCCGCCACCACTGCCGTTATTGTTGCTATTGGAATTCCCGTTGCTGTTGCCATTGCTGTTTGAATTCGAATTGTCATTGCTGTTGGCATTGCCGTTTCCATCGTCGTTGGCGTTGTCATCCCCGCGGCGCTCCACGCGGGTCACGACCAAGGAGCCATCTTCCTGAACCTGTGCCCGCACCTTGATGGTATCGCCGACAACAAAGGAAGCATTCTGCAGCGCATTCGCCTCCACGGTAAGGACCTGTCCATTGATGGTCCATTGATCGCCGTCAATGGCTTCGATCACGCCTGTGAATTCCACCATGGAGGCTTGCATTTTTCCGTCGTTTTCCGACATCCCCGCGCCCTGGGTGGCGCTCCCGCCGCAGGCGCTGACAATCAATGCGATAAAAACCATTACATACAGGAATTTCTTTTTCATTTTTCACCTCTTTTTGAATTGGTTACATCTTTATAGTCGTACAAGAGATAAAAAAGTTACTGGGGTTCCTGAGAGAAAAATGAGAAATTCCGCAGCCTCAAAAACGCAATACGGTCACTTCGCCTGCGCATACACACGCTTGAACTCCTCGATGAATTGCGCGGCGATCTGTTGGTTAAAAATGATCAGCAGGGTCTCATCATTGCGGATCTCGGCGGCGTTGGTAAAGTTGTAGGAACCAAGAATCACAATGGATTCGTCGATGATGATGACCTTATGATGCATCTGACCGGCATTCCCATCGCGATACACATCCAGCCCGGCTTGACGGAACGGATCGAACTCCGTCCCGATATTTGATTTGACCTGTTCGTCATCCAACACCCCTGCTACTGTGACCCCGTTCCTCGCGCGGGCGCGGACCGCTTCACCGATCGGGTCGGATGTGAAGGAAAATGCCATGAAATAGATGCTTTCCTGCGCCGCATTGACCAATTCCACCACCCTGTTTTGCACGCCGTCATCGGGCGAGAAATAGGTTTCAATGTCCGTGCCTTCAATGGTAATCTTCGGGTTCGGCGTTTCAGGGACAATTGCATCTCCGAACTTGTCATCCACGAACATCTCATTGAATTCTTTGGTGAAGTTCTCTGCCAATTTCACCGAACGGATGCGGATGAAATGGTTGTTATCAAGATACGCACCCGAATCTGTAAAATTCGCCGAACCTGTCCATATCTCGTACCCATCAATAACGACGAACTTGTTGTGCATCAACCCTTCACGGCGATCGCCCAACATCGGGATGCCTTCATCTTTCAATCGCTGCGGATCGGAACGGTCCATATTGTCGCTTTCCATCACCATGCGGACCTGCACACCACGGTCATACGCGCGGATCAATGCATTGCGGACGCTGTTCAAGTTCAGGCTATAGATCGCAACATCCACAGTCAGGCGTGCAGAATCGATCGCCGCCACAAGCGGACCATCCATCCCGCCCGTCTGCTGGGATGCAAGCGGATTGAGCGGATCCGTAAAATACAACGCAAACCAGCCGCCATCCACGCCGTAGCCTGCGGGCAGTGGAATCTCCGTCAGCGGAGGAAGCGGCGTATCAATGCCGGGATACGATACCGGCGGAGTCTGAGGCGCAGCCGTCGGGGCATTACACGCGGTCAAAAAGATCAGGAGCACGAACAATAAAGTCAATACCTTTTTCATGGGATTCTCCGATGGGATTATAATCGCGCCACCCATGTCTCAATCCGATACAACCGCAAACCGCCAGATCGCGCGCGCCGCAGGGACGGTGATGTTCGCCATCGTGCTCGGGCAGGTTGCCAGCTTGATCCGCAGTGTGCTTGTGGCGCAAGCCTTTCCATCGTTCGAATTGGATGCCTTCTTTTCAGCAAACCGCGTCAGTGAAACTTTGTTCACGCTGATCGCGGCAGGCGCACTCGGGTCGGCTTTTTTACCAACGTTCACCGGGCTGTTGGCGAAGGAAGAACGCGCCTCTGCATGGAAACTTGCATCGGCGTTGATCAATCTTGTCACGTTAATCCTCAGCGCTGCGGCTTTGCTCGCTTCTATCTTTGCGCCGCAGATCGTGCGCCATCTGCTTGCACCCGGGCTTTCTGAAAACCCCGAAGCCTTCGCGCTCACGGTGAACCTACTTCGCATTCAATCCGTTTCGGCGGTTCTCTTTGGCATCGGCGGATTGGTGATGAGCATCCTCAATGCGCATCAAGTATTTTTTATTCCGCAAATTACTGCTGCAATGTATCAACTGGGGCAGATATTCGGCGTGCTGGTGCTTTCGCGTTGGATCGGAATCTACGGGCTTGCGTGGGGTGTGGTGATCGGCGCGAGTCTGTTTTTGTTGGTGCAAATTCCATCCCTGCTTAAGCTCAATGGCAGGTTTTCACTGTCATTTGGTTTGGGCAACGCCCATGTTGTAAAAGTAATTCAACTGATGGGACCGCGCGTTTTTGGCGTAGCCATTGTTCAACTGAATTTTTGGGTCAACAACAATCTTGGCTCGCGGATGGCGGAAGGCAGTATTCAAAGCCTCGCCTACGCATTTACGTTGATGGTGATGGCGCAAGCGGCGATTGCGCAGTCGGTGGCAATTGCAGCCATGCCGACGTTTTCAGCACAGCACGCGCTCGGCAAATTGGATGAAATGCGCGCTTCGCTTGCCTCCGCCCTGAGAGGAATCCTGTTTCTGGCAGTGCCTGCCAGCGCCGGGCTGATGCTGCTCGGGCGTCCGATCGTTTCCATGCTGTATGAGCGCGGGGAATTCAACGCCACCATCGCCGAAATGACCGCCTGGGCGTTGTTATGGTTTGCGGCAGGGTTGGTGGGGCACTCCGTCATGGAAGTGTTGACCCGCGCCTTCTACGCCCAACAGGATACAAAGACACCCGTCATCATCGGCGTCATTGCAATGGGATTGAATGTTTTTTTCAGCATTACCCTATCCCGCTGCTTTGCAAGCATTGGCTGGTATCCGTTGGGCGGGCTGGCATTGGCAAACTCACTGGCAACCGCGCTCGAAGCGATTGCATTGTTTTTGATGATGCGGAGACGATTGAATGGAATCGAAGGGCGGCATATCCTGCGCGGGGCAATCCCTGCTTTTGGGGCGGCGGCGTTCATGTCACTTGTGCTGTGGGGCTGGCTGAAAATTGGCGCGGGACTCAACCCCTGGATCCTTGCCCCTGTTGGAGTGGCGCTGGGCGGAATGGTCTATTTTGGCATCCTGTTTATTGTACGCGTGCCTGAGTTAAGTACGATCGCAAATGGGATATTGAGAAGATTGAAGCGATAAAGATAAACTCCGAAGTTGCTTCGACTTCGAAGTTTTTTTATTCAGGGCCAGATCATCCATTGTACGATGGCGACCAGCAGACCAAGGATGATCCCGCCGACCACCTCCAGCGGGGTATGCCCGATCACTTCCTTCAATTCATCTTCGCTCCACATGTGCCCATGGAGCAGCTCATCGAACAGCAGGTTGATTCTTTCAGCGTGTTTGCCCGCCTGCCTGCGGACGCCCGCCGCATCGTGCGCGATGATCATGGTGGCGCCAACCGCAATGGCAAAGAGCGGGTTATCGAAGCCGTGATACAAACCGACCGCCAGCGTCCCCGCCACCATCAGGGCAGTATGCGAAGACGGCATTCCGCCCGCCGCGAAGAACATTGCCCACATCCAACGGCGCGAGCGTAAATATTCGGTGGGGATTTTCAACACCTGTGCCAGCAGCCACCCCGCCAGCACTGCGATCAATACTTTATTCTGCAAAATATCGAGCAGGTTCATTCAGACTCTTCTTCAAATTCGACCAGCGACTCGCCAGCCAGTTTCTGCACTTTGAGTTGGGCGGCATCCAGTAAAGCGCCGCACTGCTTGACCAAAGCCTGCCCGCGCTCGAACAGCTTGATCGCATCTTCGAGTTGGTTCTGCTCCCCTTCCAACGCTTCGACAATACCTTCCAGTTCGGCAAGGGCTTCTTCATAGGTCAATTCTTCAACAGGTTTGGGGATGTTTTTTGTTTTTGCCATATTTACTCCGATGTTCGTAATTCAATATTCGAATCACGATTTTCGATGCACTTCAAATTCTCCATCGCTGACGCGGACGTTAAGTTCACCTTGCGCCTGCAAGACTTTGGACACGACCACGCCATCGGCTTTCCTTGTGATGATAGCATATCCGCGCGAAAGGATGCCTTCAGGATTCAACGCCTGCAATCGTTTCCACATCCCATCTACGCGGGCGGACTGCAATTGGATGCGATGCGCTAGCGCGGCAGTGGTGCGGCGGGAAAGTTCGTCGAGAGATTGAATTTCAGATTGGATGCGCCGTTCAGGCGAGACGTAACGCAGACGGGAGATCAGGGATGAGATCAATGCCCGCTGGTCAGCGAGCAGGCTGGAGGTCATATCCGTGAGGCGGGATTGGTATGAGGAAAGATCAAACCGGAGATCATCCAGCGTGGTCTGAGTCGCCAGTTCCGCGGCGGCGGTGGGAGTCGGGGCACGCAGGTCAGCGACGAAGTCGCAGAGAGTGAAATCCGTTTCGTGACCGACGCCCGATATGACGGGAGTTTGCGAGGCGGCAACCGCGCGGACCACGCGCTCGTCATTGAACGCCCACAGGTCTTCGATGGAACCGCCGCCGCGCGCGAGCAGGATCACGTCGGGGTTGTGTTGGTCGAGGGAGGCAAGCGCATTTACCAGCGCGGGCGGAGCATCCACGCCCTGCACAGCGGACGGTGCAAGGATGACGCGCGTAAGCGGCTGGCGGCGGCGGATGGTGTTGAGCATGTCGCGCAGTGCCGCGCCTGTGGCGGAGGTGACAATGCCGATGGTTTGCGGGAAGACTGGAATTTCGCGCTTGCGTTCGGGGTCGAAGAGACCTTCCGCTTCGAGCATGGACTTGAGCCGCAGGAATTCCTGAAAAAGCGCGCCTTCGCCTTTTGCCTGGATGAGATTGGCGACGAGTTGATACTGTCCCTGCGGCTCATAGACGGCAATGCGCCCATGCACTTCGACCGCCGCGCCTTCTTGAAGAACGGGTCTTGTGCGTGCTGCATCGGTCTTCCACATGACACATTTGAGCGAGGCGTTCTTGTCCTTGAGCGTGAAATAGATGTGACCCGAGGCGGGGCGCGAAAGATTGGATATCTCGCCCGTCACCCACACATCCTGCAATTCGGGGTTGTCCTCCAAAAGTTTGCGGATGCGGAAGGTGAGTTGGGAAACGGTCAGGGTTTCGGAGAAAAGACTGGGTTGCATCGGAGTGAGGATAATCCAAAATTCGGGAATGGGGAATGGGAAATTGGTTTAAAGGTTTGCTTATTCAAGGTTTGAAGGTTAATAGTCTGGTTAAGGGATTTTGGACGGCGAATTTTCGCCTATAATTGAGCCGTAAAAGACGTTCAAACCTGTAAGCCTTTCAACCTTCCAAACAAACATGAATCATCTCTGGTCACCCTGGCGTATGTCATACATCGAAAACCACGAAAAAGTGAACGGTTGTGTATTTTGCAACGCGCAGTCCCAGGCGGATGGCGCGGAAAACCTCATCGCATATCGCGGGAAACTGGCATATGTGATCCTAAACCGCTATCCATACACGAGCGGACATTTGATGGTCATCCCTTTCGCGCATGTGCCAAACCTCGAAGAACTGGACGGCGAAACCCGCGCCGAAATCATGGAACTGACATCGCGCTCGATGACTGTCCTGCGCGAGATCTACAAGCCGCACGGATTCAACATGGGCGCGAACATCGGCGAAGCGGCGGGCGCAGGTGTGTTGGGACACGTCCACATCCACATCGTTCCGCGCTGGGCTGGGGACACGAACTTCATGTCTGCGGTGGGAGAGACGCGCGTATTGCCCGAGTCATTGGAGGATACGTACAGACGAGTGAGAACAGCGTTTAGCGGTTAACTTTTAACGTTTAGCAGTTGGGGAGAATATTCACGGAGACCTTATGCGAATAGATAAAAGACGATTCCTTTATGCACTTATTATTTTTCTTATTCTGACAGCCTGCGGAGCGAACAGGGATGTGGAAACCTTGGAAACGACCGAAACGCTCCTGACACAGCCCGCCACATCTCTCCCCATCCCTACCGCTACGCCGTTGGTTCCGCCGAACATCAATCCGCTGACGGGGCTGCACGTTGAAGACCCATCCCTGCTCGATCTGCCCGCCCTGCTGGTTTCGATCGCGCATTTCCCGGTCAATGCCCGCCCGCAGGCGGGGCTGTCCTTTGCACCGTGGGTCTTCGAGATCTACATCACTCAAGGCGGGACGCGTTTCCTGAGCGCCTTTCACGGTCAAATCCCTGAGCCTGAAGCCGCGGTCAGCGGGGATTGCTCCGTGCGCAACGAACCGTTCACGCAAACGAACAACCTCATCGGCAACCGCGTCTGGCTGGATGCGAACGGCAACCACATGCAGGATGATTGGGAACGCGGCGTCGGCGGCGTGTGCGTGTACCTCTACCGCGAAAGCGGCGAATTCCTGCAACAAACATCCACCGACAGCAACGGATATTACGGTTTCAACGTCGAACCGGGCAGGTATATCGTCGTCTTTCAAAAACCTGCATGGATGGAATTCGTGCAGAAACATATCGGGGATTTGGAAAAAGACAGCGATGCCGACCCAGCCTCCGGTCAGACCGAGGCGTTCGACGTCAACACTTCGCTTCTTCATCTGGACGCAGGCTTGGTCTTGTCCTCCAATCCTTTTCCCGCCTCCGAGCTTCCTCTTGCCAAAGTGGGACCGGTCCGTTCGGGACGTTTGATCTATGCCGACATCGCCGCCTTCTTCCCCGACTCATGCCTGATCTATGCCTTCGCCTCACCCGAAGTGCTGGATAAAATTCCGCAATGTTTTTTTGTGACGCATGACGTCGACGGCGGCGGGTACATGCTCGATACGCAGGAACTGCGGCGGCTCGCGCAGAGAAACAAGGACGGCGAGATCGATTACGCCAGCAATACCTTTGACGATGCGCCTCCCGCCGGCGGCATGGATGCTTCGCGATTGCATGTGTACATTGCCTATCTCAATCAATCCGCATGGGTGTATGACGCGGCGTCGCAAAGTTACTGGCGTTATGTGGACAATGCCAGCATGGACACGGCGGGTGTCGTCCATCCCGAAATTGACCGGCTGACGAAGCGCCAACTGCAATTTGAAAATGTCATCGTCCTGTTCACAGACCATGATGTGATCTCCCCCACCAATCTGGATATCCACCTGCGGGAGAATGATATTGGCAATGCGCTTTTATTCCGCGACGGGCGGATGTATGATATCTCATGGAGCACGGTCATGAGCGAAGAAGAGATCCAGACCGGACGCCAAAAGCCGATCAAGTTCATGAGCGCGGACGGTGAAACGCTGATGCCGCTCAAGCCCGGGCGCACGTGGATATTGGTCGTCACGCCGGAAACGGTGGTGGCAGAGAAAAGCGCGAGCAGATGGGAACTGCGTTTCTTCCAACCCGAAGCCGTCATAAAGAATGACGATGCGGACGCAGATACAGATGCAGGTGAAGAGTGATACAGGCTGGGCGCGTTAACTTCGCGCGCTACATCGTGTCAGTGTTTTTATTGATGGGAATCATCTCCGCCTGCGGGAATATACAAGAGAACGAAGCGCCCACAACCGAAATCGTCACGCCGATCGTTACAGCATCACCAGAGTCCACAGCGACCATTCCCCCGACATCCACACCCCAGCCACACGGCTCGCCCATCGCGTATGGTCCCGAACTCGAAGATTTCCCGGCGGGCGTCAACCCGCTGACAGGTTTGCGCGTCGAGGACCCTTCATGGCTCGACCTGCCCGCCGTGCTGGTGTCGGTCAGCAATATGCCGGTTACGGCGCGTCCGCAGGCGGGGTTAAGTTTCGCGTCCTGGGTCTTTGAATTTTTCATCGGCACAGGCTCGACGCGCTTCATGTCCGTTTTCTATGGCGGCGCGCCGCGCATCATTCCCAACGTCAGCGGCGGGTGCGATGGCGAAGTCAAAAATCCAACGAACGAAACCATCGGGAACCGCGTCTGGCTGGATGAGAACGTGAACGGCGTGCAGGACGATTGGGAAGTCGGCGTTTCCGGCGTGTGCGTCCGCCTGCTGGACGGGAACAGCCGCGAGGTCATTGCCGAGGCGGTCACGGATTCCAACGGCTATTTCTGGTTCGAGCGTCCGAGCCGCGAAGTCCTCATCCAGTTCATCAAACCGGAGTTCTACGAGTTTACGCAAATGAACGTCGGCGACGAAGACCATGACAGTGACGCACACCCAGTGACCGGTGAAACAAGAATATTTACCGCAGACGCTTCCGCCTCATTCTTCGACGCAGGCTTGATCCTGTCCGAGATTCCTTCTCCCGCGCCGACGGTGTTCGTCACCGGCACGCCGCCGAATTGGTACATCCCGCAAGAGCCGTATATCGGACCAATCCGTTCGGGGCGGTTGACGTATAACAAGATCGGCGCGTTGTTTTGGAATTCGTGCCTTGTGTATGCCAGCGCGGCATGGGACATTGGCGAGATGCTGGATGGCTGCGAGATCGTCTACGGCGTGGATTCGTCCACGCCCAACAGTGCGTTATTGACCGTGACCCGTCTGCGCGAACTGGCGCAGGAAAGCCGCGTGGCGGGACAGCCCGTCAATTATTCGGGCAACCTGTTTTCGGATGCGGTTCCTGCGGATGGAAAGCCTGCGACGGATGTTTCGGTCTATTATCATGCCTATACGCAGGCGGCATGGAAGTATGACCCCGTCTCCGGCAGTTACCTGCGTTGGACGGATCTCGCCGACGGCAACGGCACATTTCTGCCCCATATAGACCGGTTGACAGGCAGGCAGCTCACCTTCGAGAATGTGATCGTCCTGTTCGCAGACCATGAACGCTACCGCCACAACCAGTTCGAAATCGATCTGGGAAGCGGCAAAGGCGGCTACGCTTATCTCTTCCGCGATGGGCAGGCCTTCCCCATTCGCTGGACTACACGCAACCGTGAGTGGGAAAAGCAGACCGGACTGCCGCGCCCGGTCTATTTTCTGGATTCGCAGAACAATCCCATCGCCCTGCACCCCGGGCAGACGTGGATCCATTTGGTTACGCCGTTTTCGTATGTGGAGGATCAGGGGAACGGGAATTGGCGGATCCGCTTCGTCCCGCCGATAGACCCAGAAGATACACCTGTGCCATGATGCATGAGTATGACAAATGTCAGTAGAATTCCGTCCCTGCGAGGCGTATAGTGGAGGTGATATTTCCCAATCGCTCAGTCTCGGAGGCTTCATGAAATCCATCAGTGAAGGTGAAAGAAGATTCAAGCATCAGTTCTACACATTGCTCATCATCATCGTAGGGATCGTCATGGGGGTGATCATCATCGTCTTTGCAGACCAATTCGAAACAGGCTCCACCGGCTACAACCTGCTGACCAGTATGGGAAGCGGATTAATGGCTACCGCCTTCATCAGCCTGATCCTTGAACTGATCTGGAGCAATCAGCGCACGGAAGCGGAAAAAAGCGAGTTGCAGCCCATCTACGACAAACTCAAGGATGTGCCGGACAAACTTGGAAAACTTGAAGGAAGGCTGGAGGCGTTCAAACAGCTTGGCTTCAATAACTGCTATTCGTCCCGGAACGACGCCCTGCATACATTTCTGGTGTATGCGCAAAATATCGTCAAGGAGGTGGAAGCCCGCAATCATGAAAATCAAGGCGAACGCTCCCTCCAGACCACGATCAATATTGTTTCAAGTTCCGCGCGCGGGCTGATGGGATATATCGACCGCGAGCCAAGTCAATTGCAGAGGGCGTGGCGAGAATTGATCACAATGCAGCCCAAAAGTTTCCGTCTGCTTTTGACACATCCCGCCTTTGCCCACCTGCGCCAGCCCGCCGAAGAGCGCGCTTCCGGAGATATTGAACTGGAGATCTTGAAGACCACGATTTACCTCCACTGTGTCGCTGGGATGAAATCGAACGAATTGAGATTCTATCGCGGTAGTCCTACAGTGTTCGCCATTCAAGTGGGTGACCATATCCTGGTCAACCCCTATCCATATGGGACCATGGCGATGGACACCTTATGTCTTGAATTTGAAAGGGGAAAAGAGGGCAGTTACATTGCCAAGTTCATGAACATGCACTTTAATCACACTTGGGCTTTCATGGACCAGCCGAGCAAAACGGTGGATTACAAGCCGCTCATTGCAGGGATAGACAAGTTCGAAGATATTCTACAGGCGTTCTCCGAATGTACGTTTCTCAACAATCCCAAACGCCTGCGGTTGACGGTCTCACAGGTGGAGGAATTGGACACGTTTACAGGAACCACCCTGAAAAAGATGGGCACGGAGTTCATCATCGCCCCTCCAGACCCCAATCCATTTATGAAGCATTTAAGGGAGAACGGCTTCTTCTGCAGCGACCAGGAGATGACAGGCAGTTTCATGGAAGCCGCACACCAGCCTACTACAGCTTCGGTTAATTGAGGAGCAAATTTGCATCCCTACGCTTCTTTGATCAGGAAAATATTGGAACAGCACGCCAACCCCGCCGACGCCGCGCCGATGAAGAAATACATGCGGAACCAGTTCGAGTTTCTGGGCATCAAAACGCCGGTGCGGGTGGACTTGATGAAAAGCCTCGTCCAGGAACACGGACTCCCGCTACTCGGCGATCTGGACGTCATCGTGCGGGAGTTGTGGTCCCTGCCCCAGCGGGAATTCCAGTACACAGCCGTCGGCTTGATCGGGAGGCTTGAAACACAACTCGAACCTTCTTTCATCACCGCGCTTGAAGATCTGATCATCACCAAGTCATGGTGGGATACCGTGGATACGCTCGCGGGCAACACCGTCGGCGTGCATTTCAAGAGATTTCCGAAGGTGCGCGGGAAATATCTCAAGAAATGGCGAAAATCGGATTACTTATGGCTCAGGCGGACGGCGATCCTGTTCCAACTCGGTTACAAGAAAGAGACCGACTTCGACCTGCTGTGTGAGATCGTCCGCGAGAACCTCGGCTCGGACGAGTTCTTCATCAACAAAGCCATCGGCTGGGCATTACGCCAATACGCGTGGACCAATCCCACCGCCGTGAAAAAATTCGTCAAAGCCACGAAGGAACTGCATCCGTTGAGTCGGCGTGAGGCGCTGAAAAATATCGGCGGATGAATCCACCTCACTTATATAAAGTGAAGAGCGGAATGTCATCGAAGCGATATTCGTACACCACTTCTTTGCCAGCCAAAATCCGCAAAATGGAGTTGTCCTCACCATCGAATCCCAACGTCGATTGACGATGCTGGAACAAATACCAATCTGCCTGTTGCATCGGAATGGATACCGGCGCAGGAACTTGCCATCCCAACACACTTTCCACTTTCGACGGCGCCAAAATCACCAGGTCATCCCGCAGCCACCCCACTGTCTGATAATAGATCATCACATCATGACTCCACGGGTCTATCCAGATGCTGTCTCCCGCCTCAGCGCGTTCGTTGAGAACCGGCAGCGCCAGGCTATACGTCTCGCACCAATAGGTCGTCTCCAACTTTAAGTTCGTCGCGCCTCGTAATCCGCCCACACCTTCGCCGTAATATGATAGATGATGGGGATGCAAGCGGATCATGGTGATGACCTGTGGCAAAAACGCCAATGCGACCAATGCAACCACACCGCCTCGACTCACCAGATGGCGATTCCATGTTGCTGAAAATTTCTTCCACGCCGACAGCACCCACCCGAAGCCGCTTCCCGCCAGCCCTGCCAAAAACGGGAACGACGCCATGACCAAACGCTCATTGTCGTAGACCATGCTCTGACCGACAGCAATCGCCAGGATGGGCGTCAGCGCAGAGAGGAACAACAACCAACCCAAACCGCCATCTTGTCGCTCCTTGATGGAGCGAACAAATCCCAGCCAGTATAGAAGCGTCAACCCTAAAGGCAGGACCGCCCAGACCATCACAAATCCAAAATGCCAGGGCGGCGGCATGAAAAATTGACCGAAATAATACTGTCCGATCTCCCAATGCTCGGTGGTGATAAAGGCGATATAGTCACCCAAACGCGTGAAAGTATCAATGTAAAGCCACGGCCACGTCGCCACAAAAACAGGGAATGCAACAACCCCCATGACCACAAAACGCGCGAATAGCCTCGCATCCCTGCGGAAGATGAGCCACCAAATGCCCAAGGTCAGCGGGACGAAAGCGGCGTTGATCTTCGTCGCCAAAGCCAGCCCCCAAACAACACCAAGCAGCAAATCCCAGCCCCAGTGACGTCGGTGCAGGGTTTTCCAAAAGATGAAGGTCACCACAAAGATCGAAAACGCAGCCGGCACATCCAGCGCGGAAAGATGCGCATGAAAGAAAAAGCGCGGCATGGTAAAGAGCGCCGTCGCTGCCGCCAACCCCGCCCAGCGACCATACACATCCTGAATCAAAAGAAATAATAAACCAGCCAGCACCGCAGACAAAAGCATGTTGCCCATGCGATGCGCGGTCAGGTCATCGGTGTAGGGACGTACCAGCGACCAGATCATTCCCGACCAGGCCTTGTCGAGCGGTGGGTGCTCGCTGTTGACGCTCCACGAATAGTCGATGGCTTTTTGCGTAAAGGCTTGTTCCGGGTTGGTAAAGACAAATCCGTACCACTTCACATATGACTGGGCGGCGGCGATGTAAGCAGGTTCATCCCAGGTCAGTCCGATATTTGAAGCGGTTGCAACAAGCAGAATAAAAACGACCAACCCGATCAGGACAGCGATGCCATACGTTTGTATAGTGGATTTCATATCCCATCTCCATAAAGTTTCGCGGAGTTTATTCCGCGGATTTGTTTCGCATAAAATCCGCGATCTCGGCAAAACGCGTCTTTAAATGCTCCACCACTGCCGGGTGATACTCCCCCGCATCGATGGCGCGATCCATACACCACAACCACTGGTCGCGTTCGCGCTCCCCGATGGAAAACGGCAGGTGGCGCATCCGCAGCTTGGGATGACCAACTTTCTGCACGTACAGAGGCGGTCCGCCCGACCAGCCGGAGAGGAACATGAACAACTTGTCGCGCGAGCCTTTCAAACTGGGGGCATGCAGCGCGCGGATGTCCTTTGCCTCGGGAGCGGAATCCATCAGGTCGTAAAAACGGTCCACGAGCGCGCGCACGCCCGTCTCGCCGCCGAGCAGGTCATACAGGGATGTCGTTTCAGTCATGCCAAAATTGTACCGTATCCATTTGTAACCCGGTGGTACCGGCAACATGTATAATAGCCCCATCACCAACAGGAGAAGCCAATGAGCAAAGAAAATGAAGCTGTCATTTTGAGCGCCGTCCGCACCCCCATCGGGAGGTTTCAGGGCGCGTTGAGCACCATCCCTGCGCCGAATCTCGGCTCGGTTGCCGTCAAAGCGGCGGTGGAACGGGCGGGCATCGACCCGGCTGAAGTGGAAGAGCTTTTGATGGGCAACGTCGTCGCGGCGGGATTGGGACAGGCGCCCGCGCGTCAATCCGGACTTTATGGCGGGCTGCCGGCTACGGTCAGCGCCACCACGCTGAACAAGGTCTGCGGATCGGGCTTGAAGGCGGCGATGCTGTCGGCGCAAGCCATCCGCGCCGGGGACGGCGACCTGTTCATCGCGGGCGGATTCGAATCCATGAGCCGCGCGCCCTATCTGGTCAGCGGACGCATGGGCGAGTTGAAGTTCGGCAACACGCAAATGACCGACGCCCTGCTCAATGACGGCTTGTGGGATCCGTTCGAGAACTGGGGCATGGGCAATGCCGCCGAGTTCATCGCGGACGAATACGAAGTCACGCGCGAGGCGATGGACCAGTTCGCGTTGGAAAGCCATCAAAAGGCGGTCGCCGCGCAGGAGGCGGGCAAGTTCAAGGACGAGATCGTCCCCGTGGAAGTGCCCGGGCGCAAGGGACAGGTCACGCTCGTGGAGCAGGATGAAGGTCCGCGCAAAGAGACGACGCTGGAAGCATTGTCCAAATTGAAGCCGGTCTTCAAATCCGATGGCAAGGTGACGGCAGGCAATGCCTCATCCATGAACGACGGCGCGGCGGCGGTGGTGATCTCGTCGCGCGCGTATGCCGAAAAGAACAAACTCAAGCCCATTGCGCGGATCGTCGGGTATGCGCAAGCCGCTTTGGAATCGAAATATCTGTTCGCCGCGCCCGCGTACGCCATGCCGAAACTGCTCAAGAAGGTCGGCTGGACGTTGGCGGATGTGGACTTGATCGAGTTGAACGAAGCCTTCGCCGCGCAAGTGCTGGCGGACGGTTACGCGCTTGCCGATCAGGGCTGGGACTGGAGCAAGGTCAACGTGAACGGCGGCGCGATCGCGCTCGGTCATCCGCTGGGAGCGAGCGGCGCGCGCGTGCTGACCACGCTCATCTACGCGCTGAAAGACCGCGGACTGAAACGCGGCATCGCGTCGTTGTGTCTCGGCGGCGGTGAAGCGGTGGCAATGGCGGTTGAGTTGGAATAACAACCACAAACGGAGATGGGCAGACATGTTCATCTCCGTTTGTTTTTAAGATATCCGGTGGTCGAGTACGCCGTAGGCGCGTATCGAGACCACCAGTTATGTGGAATTTTTTGATCATGGGTGGTTTCGATATGCGCGAGAAAAACACTCGCGCTACTCAACCACCGGGATAGGAACACATTAACATGAACACAAAAGAACGCAATGAAAAGATCGAACTCTATGGGCGCGGATATGACCTGCTGAAAGCCGCGCTGGCGGAAGTCCCGCAGGAGGCGATGTACTTCAAGCCGGAGCCGCAGGAATGGAGCGTGTACGAAGTCATCATCCACATCGCGGACAGCGAATCCAATGCGGCGCTGCGGGCGCGCAAGTTGATCGTCGAGCCGGGCGGCACGATCATGCCCTACAACCAGCCCCTGTGGGCGGACGTGTTGAATTATCATGAGCACAATTTCGACGATGCGCTCGAAGTGACGCGGCTGGCGCGCAAGACCACCTATGAACTGTTGAAGCGCGTCCCCGAGATCGTCTTCAACACGCATTGGATCAAACATCCCGAATATGACGAGCCGTACACCTTCGACAAATGGGTGGACATCTACTCGGCGCACATTCCGGGACATATCGAACAAATCCAAAGCAATGTTAAGCTTTGGCGAGAAAAACAAAACTAACCTGTCGTTGCGAGGGCGGTGATCTTCCGCCCGAAGCAATCTCCCCATTTGATAAGATTGCTTCGTCGCCTGGTTTCGATACGCTCGTTTCACTCGCTACTCAACCGGCGGCGACTCGCAATGACATAACAAAAGGAGACCACATGACTATCAAACACATATATGTAATCGGCGCAGGGACCATGGGCAACGGCATCGCACAGGTGGCGGCGACATCCGGCTACCAAGTCACCTGCATGGACGTTCAGCCTGCCGCGCTGGAGAAAGCCAAGGCGACCATCGCCAAGTCCACGGCGAAACTGCTGGAAAAGGGCGTGCTCACAGCGGAGCAAAAAGCATCCGCAGACGGGATTCAATTCACGTCCACGATGGAGGCGCTGAAGGAGGCGGATTTTGTCATCGAAGCCGCGACGGAAAATCCGGAGTTGAAGTTCAAGATCTTTAAAGACATGGACGCCAACGCGCGCGAAGGTGTGATATTGGCGAGCAACACCTCGTCCATTTCCATCACCAAGATCGCCGCCGCCACGAAGCGACCGGAGAAGGTCATCGGCATGCACTTCATGAACCCCGTGCCGCTAATGAAACTGGTGGAGGTCATCAAGGGACTCGCCACCGACGAAGCGACGCTGAACACGACGCTGGAGTTGTGCAGGGTGATGGGCAAGGAACCGGTCGAAGCGAATGACTCGCCCGGGTTCATCTCGAACCGCATCCTGTGCCCGATGATCAACGAAGCGGTCTTCGCCCTGCAGGAAGGTGTCGGCACGCCCGAAGCCATTGACGCGGTCATGAAACTCGGCATGAACCATCCCATGGGTCCGTTGACCCTGGCGGACTTGATCGGCTTGGATGTCGTCCTGTTCGTGATGGAAGTGTTACAGCGCGACCTCGGCGATGACAAATACCGCCCTGCCTATCTCCTGCGCAAGATGGTGGACGCGGGCTATCTGGGTCGCAAGACCGGACGCGGGTTTTACACGTATTAATGCAAAGGTCGAAATTCGATCCACAAAAGCATCATCGAAAATCGATCCGATTACAAGGATATGATTATTCTCAAACCGGTGCGTATTATGTGACCATCGTTACCTATCACCGCGATCCTTTGTTTGGCGAGATCAGGGACGGGAAAATGCATTTGGACGATTTCAGAATGATCGCGGATGAATGTTGGCGGGCGATCCCCGAACATTTTCCGTCTGTGGAATTGGGCGCGTACGGGATCATGCAGAATCATGTGCATGGGGTTATTGTGATCATCAACGATCAAGGAACGACGACAAATTTGTCGTCGTTCGTAGGGGCGACGCATGCGTCGCCCCTACCCAAAACCCCGCCCCACGGACCCGCGCCTCATTCATTGGGCGCGATCGTGGGATCGTTCAAATCGGCTGTCACCCGCCGCATCGGACGGGAATTGAACGCCACCGCCATCTGGCAAAGAAACTACTACGAACATATAATTCGAGACGAGAAAGACCTGCAACGCATCACCGACTACATTGAAATGAACCCATCACGTTGGGATGAAGATGACGAAAACCCCGTGAATATTCGCAACCAATCGTAGGGGCGGCACACGTGTGCCCGTCAGGGTATGTGTCGCCCTACAAGGGAACCCCACCATGCCCAAATCCCAACCCCATCTCCATGCCGAAAAGAAAATCAACAACCAACACCCAAGACCTGACAGGTTTCCACGTCACGCTTGCAAACTCGAATCCCATTCCCCACACGCGACTCGGTTAAACAAGGTTCTAATGAAACCCGTCAGGTCTGTACCCACCCACCCCAAAGGCGGATAATATGGCAAAAGACAAAGCCTATCGCGAAGCCGAAAAGAAAATCGCCGAAGCCCTGACCTCGCACGCAACGGAACTTGACCTGAACGGTATGGGTCTGACCGAATTACCGCCAGAACTTTGGAAACTCACAAATCTCAAAGTTCTAAAATTGGGTTATGAGTATTCAGGGGAAAAGAATCAACTCAAGGAAATTCCAAAAGAGATTGGACAACTCACCCAGTTGACATTCCTGGATCTCTCCAGCAACCAACTGACCTCCCTGCCAAACTGGCTTGGACAACTCACGCAGTTGACATCCCTGAATCTCTTCGACAACAAACTGACGGCACTGCCAGACTCGCTCTCGCAACTCACGCAGTTGACATCCCTGAATCTCAACATCAATCAACTGACCACCCTGTCAGATACACTCGGACAACTCACACAGTTGACAGAACTGAATCTCTCCAGCAACCAACTAACAACCCTGCCACCCTCGCTGGGACAACTCAAGCAGTTGACAGAACTGGATCTCTCCAACAACCAACTGACCGCCCTACCAGATACACTGGGACAACTCACACAGTTGACATCCCTGGATTTCTCCCACAACCAACTGACTTCCCTGCCAGTTTGGTTATTACAACAATCTAAGTGGCAGTATTTGGATATTTCTGATGATGAAACATCCAGTGATGAACTATCCAGACTTTCCCGATCTTTGGATTTTTTACTCTTTGGTTCTCTTAGAATTCAGGCTTCTGGTAATAAGGTTGAATTTAAAGATATATTCTCATGGGTAATTCAACTCAAAGAATTAAAGAATCTCTATCTGTGTAATAAACAATTAACTGACCTCCCCCCTTCCCTCGCCCAACTTGAGCATTTGGAAAAACTCGACCTCGACAAAAACCCCCTCAACCCCGCCCTGCAAAGCGCATACGACCAAGGTCTGGACGCGGTCAAGGCATATCTTCGTGCAAAAGCCGCTGGAGAGATTGTCCTTACTGAAGCAAAACTTATTCTCGTTGGCGAAGGTGAAGTTGGCAAAACCTGCCTCATGGACGCTTTACTAGACAAGGAATGGCAGGAACATCCATCCACTCATGGCATCGAAATCCAATCATTCAATGCCAATGACCCCAAAACCGGAAAAGAAATCACTCTCAACGCTTGGGACTTCGGCGGACAACGTGTCTACCGCCCCACGCATCAATTATTCTTCAGCGCCCCTGCTGTCTATCTCGTCGTCTGGAAACCACGCGAAGGTCCCCAGCAGGGTTTCGTCAAGGAATGGATACAACTGGTCAAACGCCGTGAGCCGAGTGCCAAAATAATCGTTGTCGCCACCCACGGTGGACCGCAGCAACGCCAGCCCGACATTGACCGTCAGGAACTTTGGGATCTCTTCGGCAAAGACACTGTCATTGACTTTTTCTTTGTGGATAGTAAACCAGACGAAAACGGAAAACGCAAAGGCATTGAAGAACTCAAAGCAGTTATCGCCCGCGTCGCCGCCGCACTGCCCGAAGTCGGTCGTTCCGTGCCCAAGAGTTTTGCCGATGTCCGCGCAGCGTTGGCGGAAAAAGGTGTGCCCTACCTGCCTCTCGATGAAGTCCTCGCCATCTGCCGCGCCCACAACATGGACGATGAGATTGCGCGTCTCTTCATTACCATCTCGCACCGTCTCGGTCACTTCACCCATTACGAAAATGACCCCGCCCTGCACAACATCGTCATTCTGCGTCCCGATTGGCTCGCCACTGCCATGAGTTACGTCCTCGACGATAAAGAAACTCGCGCCAATCAAGGTCTGGTGAAATTCTCCCGCTTGAGTCAATTGTGGAATGACCCTGCCCGCCCGGAAGACACCCGTTATCCGGAAGACCTTCACCGTATCTTTTTGCGCTTGATGGAGCGTTTCGATCTTTCCTATCGTGTGGCAGGTCTCTCCAAAGACGAAGAAACCAATCCCATCAGCCTCATTGCCCAACTTGTACCTGACACCACTCCAGAAGCAGAAAAATACAATAATGCTTGGGGATCTGAACCTGTTCAAGGTGATATTCAACAGACACAGATATGTCGTATCGTCGATGCACAGAGTGGTCAATCTGCCAATGCCGAAGGATTGTTCTGTCAACTCATCGTCCGCTTGCATAAGTTCTCATTGGGGCGTACTCATTGGGACAACAGCGTCCACTGGCAGCGCGGTCTCCTCCTCGACGCAGATTACAACGGACGTGCTTTGTTGCGTCATATCGGCAATGATGTGCATATCACCGTCCGCGCGCCATATCCTGAACGCTTTCTCGGCATGTTGACCGAAGAAGTGAAATATCTCGTCGAAAGTTTCTGGGAAGGTTTGCGTTGTGATGTCACTGTGCCATGCTTGACCCCCAATTCCTGTGCAGGTCTCTTTGAAGTTGAAAAACTCATCGAAAACAAAAAACGTGGACGTCCTGAAGTACCTTGCATCATCTGCAATGAATGGCAAAACATTGACCAACTTTTGCTAAACGCTCCTGCCGCTCGCCCCGTCACTTCGGTAGAATCTCTTGCCAATCAAGCTGTACTTACCGAACTAAGCGAATTGCGTCAGGTGTTGATTAAACAAAATGATGTAGTTATGGGGCGCTTTGACACTCTTGACTCCAGTCAGAGGGAATTGCTTAGCAAAGCAGAAGCCTCATACAATAGTCTTATGCAAATCTTCACTGACGAAGCCAAAGAAGGTCCACGCTTGTTCAGTATGCGCCCGGTTGACCCAAACTGGTTGGAAAAGCCAAAACAGCTCGTCAGTCAGAAATTCCGTATCTTATTGTGGTGTGAGCACTCGCACTTACCCTTATTCATTCTTAACGAAGAAAGCGACAAGCGTGGAATCTATGAATTAGATTTGCCTTATGAATGGGTCGTAAATGCCGCTCCCTATCTCAAATTAGTTACCGCCACTTTGAGTTTAATTTTGCCTATAGCCGCATCTACTACAAAATTTGTAATGGATGATGAAAAGTTCAAAGCGATTGAAAAGGGGCTCGCTCTTGGAAAAGACAGTTTTGAAGCAGTTCTAAAAGGCAGCAAAAGTTTTATCGAATGGGTCGATAAAAATGAAGATCCCAATCTTTCACATGGGGCAGTGCAACGCGCTGAAGGAGCCTTATTGCGCGAACTTCACGCCTTCCTCAAAACAAAAGACCCCGGCTTCGGCGGCTTGGTTCGTGTGATGAACAAACGTCAGGAATTCCTTTGGGTCCACGAGAAGTTCGCAAGTGAATACTAAACCTTAGCCATCCCCAGAGACATCTTTATCATCCATGACGCCCCTCCTCCGCCGCCTCATCCCCCTCACCTCCGCGCTGGGACGCAACAGCATCCCGCTCGGCGCATTCATCCTCGGCGGTGACTCGGCAGAGACCGCGCTGGTGCTCTATTTTCTCGAAACGCTCATCGCCATCCTGCTCACCGCGCTCACCATCCGCCTGCGCGCGCCCGCCGAACATTCGGGCTATCACAGCCTTGCCTCCACCCGCACCGTGACCAAAATAAACGGCAAGGTCGTTCACACCAATCACAAAGGGAACCGGCGCAGTCTGCTCGAAGGCTTTCTGCTCTTCTCGCTCGGCTTCTCCATCATACCGGGCATCATGATGGCGTTGTTCCTTTTCGGCGTCCTGCAAGCGGACATTTCCGCCCAGGTCGTTCTATACGGCATTGGGGGCATCGCCGCCTTCCAACTCCTGCACTTCGGCGTGGACCTCTACCGCAATCCCAAACTATCGCCCGTGCAAGCCAACGCCGCACTGAATGCAGGCATGGGACGCAGCGCCGTCCTGTTCCTCTCCTGCTTTGCGGGCATGCTGCTCGCTGCCTTCGTCACGCAGTGGTTCATCATCCCCTTCGCCGTGCTGAAAATAGTCACGGATATCGGCGGCGTGTTTCGCAGTTGATCCGCAGACTGCTCAAATCTGTTCGATCTGCGTCATCTGCGGATGCCTCCTCCTAATCCTTCTTATCCCTCTTGGTCAGTGGATAAAAACAAATTCCTCCCCTTGAAATAATCCGACAACGCCAGATGGAACGGACGCTTCCCCAGCCGTTCCGCCTGCTCCGCATATAACGCCCCCACCCGTCCATCCGCCATCGCGGAACGCGCGTACGCCACTGCCAGCTTGAACCGCTGACGGTGCTCCTGCTGCGCCTCGCTCCACTTCACCCGTGACATGTCCGGCGCTTTCATCAGGTGTACCTCCCCGTTCACCCCGCGCCGAAAAGCCATCCCCCCCATCCCGCCGCGGACCTGTTCCAGTATTGGATTGAGTATCACTTTTGCCATCGTTGCTCCATGATCGTTCCAGTCGTCTTCCTAGTATCCTGCATTGATCCTGTATTCATCCTGTATTATGGCTTCGAGTATACTCCAAACTGGCTCCAATGAACCTGCGAACTTCGCCTATTTAGCCTTCAATGACCGATTGGATATGGCTATACGCTCCCCGCATACCCATCCGCGCGCGGATCACTGCCCCCGCACAGCACCCCCGCCTCATCCCGCAGGATGACCTGTCCGCGCCCGAACAACGCCCGTTCGTAGCCCGACACCTCATATAAAGGATGCCCCATTCCGCGCAGGGCTGTCAGCGTTGCATCCGGCATCCCTTCTTCGACGGCGACCTTCCCGCCTGCCACGTCCACATCGATGCAGAAGCGCGGCGCATCCAGCGCGGACTGTGGATCCAGCCCCGCATCCACCAACGCCGATAGCACCTGCACATGTCCCTGCGGCTGCATGAACCCGCCCATCACCCCGTACGACGCATACAACGCTTCTTCGACTTCATGATTTGAACCGCGAAGCCCGCTAAGGTCGCCAAGATTTTCTTTATTCTTCGCGCTCTTTGCGTCCTTTGCGGTGAGTTTCGTCACCATGGCAGGGATGATGGTGTGATACGGTCGTTTGCCCGGCGCAAGGCAATTGGGATGCCCCGGGTCGAGGCTGAAGTTATGTCCGCGGTTTTGCAGTGTGAAGCCCCAGCCCTTCGGCACAATGCCCGTCCCAAAGCCCATGTAATTGCTGTTGATGAACGAGCACGCATTGCCCATCCCATCCACCACGCTCAAATACACCGTCGACGACGACACAACCGGCGCGCCGCGCTGCGGGTCGAGCGTGGCGCGTTTCAGGTCGATCAACTTGCGGCGTTCAATCGCATATTCCTTCGATAACAATTCTTTCATTGGAATGTTCGAGAACGCGGGGTCGCTCACATACCACTTCGCATCGGCGAACGCAAGCCGCATCGCTTCGATCATCAGGTGCATCTTTTCGGGCGAGAGCAGTTCCAACTCCGCCAGCTCAAAGCCTTCCAGGATGTTCAGCGCGATCAACGCCGTGATGCCCTGTCCGTTCGGCGGACATTCATACACACGCAGTCCACGATACTCAACGGACAAGGGCGTCTCCCACGTGGACACATGCGACGCCAGATCGTCAGCGGACATACACCCGCCCGCCTCTTTGATCACACCGACAATTGCTTCTGCAACCGCTCCCTGATAAAACCCGACGGCTCCGCGCTCCGCCACAGCCCGAAACGTGCGCGCCAGACCTTTGTTGCGGAAGATTTCGCCTGCCTGCGGTGCGCGCCCGTCGATGGTCAACTCCCCGCCATTCAGCGCGGACTTCAACTGTCGTTCCGCGCCGCGCCCCCAGAAGTGAGCCGTGATCGGCGCGACGGGAAAGCCCTCGTCTGCGAGCCGGATGGCAGGTGCGAGAATGTCCGTCAGCGGGAGTGAGCCGTGCTTTGCGATCAGGTCACACCAGCCCGCACATGCTCCCGGCACCGTCACCGTATGCGGGTGGAAGGGCGGCAACGTATCAGCGGAGAGTCCCTCACGCTTTAGCCGCTCAAGCGTCAGCGCGGATGGAGCGCGCCCCGATCCGTTCAAGGCGGTGACCTGTTTTGTCCGCGCGTCAAAATACAAGGCGAACATATCCCCGCCAATTCCAGTGGAGGTTGGTTCGGTTACGTTCAACGCAGCGGCGGCGGCGACTGCGGCATCGGCGGCATTACCGCCCTTGGAAAGGACTTCGATACCGGCGGCGGTAGCCAGCGGCTGGGACGTGGCGACAATGCCGCGGCGGCTGTACACAGGCGAACGATGGGAGGGGAAGGTGGTTGGGTTCATGGGTTTCCATATCCGGTGGTTGAGCGCAAGCAGTCGAAACCACCAATAACAAGAAAATCTTTTACTTTCTGTTTGCCTACAAGTGTTGGTTTCGATACGGGCGAGAAAAACACTCGCCCTACTCAACCAACGAGGGATTACTCGAAGTATAATCCCCTTCAGGTGACAGTCATCTGCGAGATGACTGTCACCTTTTTAGTTTTGGAATGAAAGCAGGAACCCGCTTGCAATACTTCCGCCATTGTTCGCCAAACTCTGCAGCAAGCGCCTGCTCTTCCCGAAATGCGCGGATGGCAAGCATTGGAGCGAAGACGGCGAAGTAGACCGTTGTCCATGTGAAGTAGATCAACAACGCGCCCCATGCAGCGAGGGTGAGACCGACATACATGGGGTGACGGACGATGGCGTAGGGACCTGTCGTCACCAGTTGATGGCCTGCGAACAGTTGCGCGCCCAACACAGTGGAGACGAAGTAATATTTTCCAAGCGTCAGCCGCGCCAAAAGCAGGAATGCCATGCCGGGGAAATACAGGAGTGAGCCGAGGGTCAACATCCACACGCGGGCTTGCGGAGACATATTCCAGGGGATACGAATCCAGCCGATGTAACTTAATCCGAAGAAAAAAGCAGATACAAGAAAGTAGAACAACGCTGAACGCAGAAAGCGATCCGCGCCGCTTGTGACGCGCCCTGCTTTCTGTTGAGTCCCGCGCCAGATGCCGTAAAACAAAACGACAAGCGCTGAGAAGGCAGTCAGCCCGCCCAGCCAACGGATGATGGTTTCAAAGTTCATGAGAAAAGTTCCCTTCATTTCCATCATATTCCACATAAAAACTAAATCAAGAGGCAATGCTATAATCATGCCAACTCAACGTGGAGGGCACGGATGACGCAGGTCTTTGATTACGTGATCATTGGTTCGGGGTTTGGGGGCAGTGTTTCGGCAATGCGTTTGGCAGAGAAGGGCTACTCGGTACTCGTTCTCGAAAAAGGCAAACGCTTCAACGACAACGACTTCGCCACATCCAACTGGCAGTATTGGAAGTATCTCTGGATGCCTGCGTTGCGCGCGCACGGCATCATGCAGATCAGCATTCTCAAAGGCGTGATGGTCCTGCACGGCGCGGGCGTCGGCGGCGGCAGTCTCGGCTATGCCAACGTGCTCGAAGTCCCCAGCGACGAAACCTTCGCCACCCCCGCCTGGAACTCGCCCCTGCCCTGGGGTCAACTGCTCAAGCCGCACTACGAAACTGCCAAGCGGATGCTCGGCGTCGCCCGCAACCCCAAACTCTGGAAGGCAGACCTGCTGCTCAAAGAAATGGCTGACGAACGCGGCATGGGGCACACCTTCCGCGCGACGGATGTCGGCTCATTCTTCGGGGAGGCTGGTGTGATCGTCCCCGATCCGTACTTTGGCGGAGAGGGTCCCGCACGGGCGGGCTGTCAGCACTGCGGCGGCTGCATGGTGGGATGCCGGCACAATGCGAAGAACACCCTGCCGAAGAATTATCTGTATTTTGCTGAAAAGAACGGGGCGAAGGTTGTTTCTGAGGTTGAAGTTACTGGCGTAAAACCGTTGACAGTGGACGGTGGACAGTTGACCGCCAACCACCAACCATCAACTGCCAACTACGAAATCACCTACCGCAACTCCACCACTCTCTTCAAGCGCACGCAAACCGTCCATGCAAGGAACGTCATCTTCTCGGCGGGCGTGATGGGCACGATGAAACTGCTGCTGAATTTACGCGACGTGAAGCAGTCCCTGCCGAAACTGTCCGCGAAACTGGGCACGATGGTCAGGACCAACTCCGAAGGTCTGCTCGGAAGCGTGGCGCGTACATCCGATGTCAATTATTCGGAGGGCGTCGCGATCTCCTCTATCTACAATCACGATGAAATGACGCGCATCGAACCCGTGCGCTACCCTGACGGTTCGTCGTTGATGCGCTTCCTCGCCGCGCCGCTGATCGACAAGCACTTCAGCGTTCCGCGCCGCCTGCTCAACTTTCTGGGTTGGGCGCTCACCCATCCCGTTGACTTTGCCAAGGCGCTCATCCTGCCGGGCTGGGCGCATAATGTGACCATCCTGCTGGTGATGCAGCACGCCGATAACCGCATGCGATTCAAGATCGGGCGCAGTGTGTTCACGCTCTTCCGCACGGGCATGGTGGCGGAGGAAGAACCCGGCTACACCATCAACGCGCAGGTGGAAGGCTCGCATGAGATCACGCGCGAGTTTGCCAGGCGCACGAATGGGATCGCGCTCGGCTCGCTCGGGGAGAACCTGCTCAACCTGCCGACCACCGCCCATATTCTCGGCGGCGCGCCGATCGGGAAGGATGCCGACGAAGGCGTGATCGATGAGAATTTCGCCGTGCATAACTATGAAGGGATGTACATCATCGACGGCTCGGTCATGCCTGCCAACCCGGGCGTCAACCCGTCGTTGACGATCACGGCGCTGGCGGAATACGCCATGAGCAGAGTGCCGAATAAAAAAGTCCCGCGCTGATGCGGGACTTTTTCTACTCCACCGGTTCCATAAAGTAGTTGGGGAAATTCAACGGCGCTTCCGCCGACCAGCCCTCGCGCCCGTCCGCCATGCGGAGGTTCCACCACAGGTACGCCCTGGGCGGGTTTCCGCCCTGCATTGTGCACATGGGTCCATCGATCACTTCCATTTGTGTGCCGGGGCGGTTCGTGGTCTGGATCGTCCTTCCAATTCCCGGCGCGGCGCGGAAGTTCAGCCAGTCCAGCACGCGGACGGTCATGCCGACTTGAATGCGCGTCGGGTTGGAGGGACATTCGTTCGGGTCGGAGACAGGCTGCGGGTCGGCAGGAGGCGTTTCCGCCGCGGCTGTTTCGGTCGGCGCTGTTTCAGCGACGGGCGTCTCGGTCACCGGCGGCTGTGCGGGCGCGGTCTCTGTTTGCGCCGGTTCGGGCGTCGCAGTGGATGCAGGCGCTGGAATTGTCGCGGTCGGTACGATAACGTCCGCAACTGCCGCTTGTGTGACGCTCATGGACAGCGCTTCAAAACGCTTGTCACGTTCGCGCAAGAGCAGAACGATCAAGAGCACCGTCAGGAGGATGGCAACGACCAGTTTGAACAGGTCGTAACCCGGAGCGTAACGCGTCCGCAGCGGCTCTTTCATGCCGCATCCCCCTGCCGCTTCGCATCCGCCAGTTCGCGCGCGTGGCGCAGAATGGCGCGTTCATTGATGAAGCGTTGCAGCAGGTCGCCGAGCGCTTCCTCGAATTCGTCGAGCGTCAATTCGGCAAGCTGTTCGTATTTGTACAGCCCCGCTTTGTTCAATTGCTTTTCGATCACGGGACCGATGCCCTTGATCTTCTTGAGGTCGTCCGCATCGGCGGGACGTTTCGAGTAACGGACCTTCTGCGTCGGCGCAGGCTCCGATGCGGGCACACCGGCTGGCTCCTGCCGCGGACGCCGCCAATAGAACCAGTCGATCACCCACTCGATCAACCAGCCGATCAATATACCGAGGACAAGTGCAATGGCAATGTTCATGGTGTTTCCTTATAAGATGGAACGATAACCGGGTTGGATGCGACGATTATAACAGGCTGGCAATCGGAAGTTCCATGGACCATTACTAATGAAACTGTTGAGCCGCTCAACCGATAGTGATATTTTCAGGATCATGCCTTCTTTACAATTCCGCAAATATTACCTTTGTTTGATTGATATTCTGCGGAGATTACCGTACAATTACTTGAAATCAGATAAAATCAGTCTGATTTTGATTAATGGTTTCTCATCTCCATGCTTGCTTCAAAGGTCATGCTTGGAACCGCAAAAAGCACTGGAGGCTTGACATGAATAATATTGAATCCATGCTCAAGGATGAAAAATTTCTCCGTCTGTTGGAGGCTGTCCCTGATGCAATGATCATTGTTGACGGGCAAGGGGGGATTGCGCTCGTTAATTCGCAGTTTGAAAAGCTTTTCGGTTGGTCCCGTACCGAGGCGCAGGCACAGCCTGTTGAGTTTCTTATCCCCGAACGCTATCACAGCACACACAAAATGCACCGCCTGGAATACGCAGCCGATCCGCGCGTACGACCGATGGGCAGTGAACTTCAACTGCATGGCTTGCGGCGGGATGGAAGTGAATTTCCAGTC
This sequence comes from Anaerolineales bacterium, assembly GCA_023382595.1. Taxonomy (GTDB): domain Bacteria; phylum Chloroflexota; class Anaerolineae; order Anaerolineales; family Villigracilaceae; genus Villigracilis. The sequence goes on from JAHDWB010000001.1 coordinate 159,178, forward strand.
GAGATCAGCCTAAGTCCCCTGAAGACGGACGAGGGTGTTTTCATCATCGCCACGATTCGCGACATCACAAGGCGCAAAGCCACGGAGGCGAAATTCCGCGGCTTGCTCGAGTCCGCGCCGGATGCAATGGTGGTGGTGAACGGCTCCGGGACGATCAGCCTTGTCAACTCGCAGGTGGAGAAACTGTTTGGATACGACCGGAGCGAGATCGCTGGCAAGCCCGTTGAAGCCCTGATTCCGGAGCGTTTCCGGAAGAGACATGTTGCCCACCGCGAGGAATATGTCGTCGAACACCCTGCGCGCCCCATGGGCATTGGTTTGGAACTCTTTGGCTTGCGGAAAGACGGCAGTGAATTTCCGATCGAGATCAGCCTGAGCCCGTTGAAGACGGACGAGGAGCTGCTGGTGATCGCCGCGATCCGCGATGTGACCGAACGGAAACGAGCTGAGACTGACATCCAAAAATTGCACCTTGATCTAAAACAATACGCCGCCCAATTGGAGGCATCCAACCAGGAACTCGAGTCGTTCAGTTATTCCGTCTCGCACGACCTGCGCGCGCCGCTGCGCGGCATCGACGGGTTCAGCCAGGTGCTGCTCGAGGACTACAGCGAACATCTCCCGCCGGAGGGACGCGGATATTTGGAGCGCGTGCGCGCCTCCGCGCAGCGCATGGCGCAGTTGATCGACGATCTCATCAACCTCGCCCGCGTAACCCGGTCGCCTTTGCAGCCGGAATTGATCAATATCAGCCGGGTCGCCCAGAATATTGCTGATGCGCTGTTGGACGAACATCCCGAAAGGGATCTGTCCATCTCCATCGAGCCGGAAATGCATGTGGACGGCGACCCAAGCCTGATGCGCATCGCGCTGGAAAATCTCCTGAACAATGCCTGGAAGTTTACATCGAAGAGGGAACAAGCAACCATCGAATTCGGTCAGCAAACCATAGACGGCGAGCCGACATTCTTCGTCCGCGATAATGGAGCCGGTTTTGATATGACGTATGCCGGAAAATTGTTCGGGGCGTTCCAACGCCTGCATTCGATCAGTGAGTTTCCCGGCACAGGCATCGGGCTGGCAACCGTCCATCGCATTATTAAACTCCACGGCGGGCGAATATGGGCGCAGGGCGAGGAAGGCAAGGGCGCAACATTTTACTTTACACTCTAAAGAAGAGGAGACATGGATAAAAAGATGATCCTGCTGGTGGAAGACAATCCTGATGACGAGGAGTTGACCCTGCGCGCGCTGAAGAAGAACAACATTGTCAACGACGTGGCTGTAGTGCGCGACGGCGCGGAAGCGCTGGATTATTTGTTTTGTACGGGACGATACGCCAGCCGTGATTCCCGCGACCTGCCCCAGGTTGTACTATTGGACTTGAACCTTCCCAAAGTGGGCGGGCTGGAGGTGCTGCGCCGCATCCGCGAGAACGAAAAGACGCGCCTGCTGCCGGTCGTCATTCTGACCTCTTCAAAAGAGGAGCAGGACCTCATTCAAAGCTACAGCCTCGGCGCGAATTCCTACGTCCGCAAGCCCGTGGATTTCAACCAATTCGTGGACGCGGTGCGCCAGCTTGGTTTGTACTGGCTGGTCCTGAACGAAGCGCCGCCAAAATAACCATGAACGTGAAAAAGAATGTACGCATCCTTTTGATCGAAGACTCCGATGACGATGCCGCGCTGCTGCTGCGGGAACTTCAACGCGCAGACTATCAGGTGGAGGTCGAACGCGTCCAAACCGCAGAGGCGATGCGCTCCGCTCTGGCGCATCAGACACTGGATCTGGTCATCTGCGACTACTCCCTGCCGAGTTTCAACGCCCCCAGCGCGCTTGCCATCCTGCAGGAAGGAGGCTACGACCTGCCGTTCATCATCATCTCCGGCACGATCGGGGAGGAGACCGCCGTCGAAGCGTTGATCGCCGGCGCGCACGACTTCATCATCAAGGGCAGCATGTCGAGGCTGCTTCCCGCCATCCAGCGGGAACTAAAGGATGCAGAAACCCGCCGCAGACAAAAGGAGGCGGATGAGGCGCTGCGCGAGAGCAATGCGCGCTTCAGCAGTCTGTTCGAAAATACGCCGGTGTCCATTTGGGAGGAGGACTTTTCACAGGTAAAGATGTACATCGACAGCCTGATGGCAAAAGCCGGAGCAACGGATCTCGAAACCTACATCACGGAACATCCGCTGGTAGTGATGGAATGCATGAGCCTCGTAAGGATCATGGATGTCAACCAGGCATCCCTGAAACTGTTCGGCGCCAACAACAAGGATGAACTGATCAAAAGCCTCGAGTTGACCTTTGATGTGGACTCCATCAACGCCTTCCGTCAGGAACTGATCGCCGTAGCCAGCGGAACGCAGCAATTGGAAATGGATGTGGTGATAAAAACACTGCACGGAAAGAGGCGCGACACAAGACTTAGCTGGGCGGTTGCGCCGGGGCACGAAGAAACATTCTCGCGGGTGCTGGTTTCGCTGGTGGACATCACCGAACGCAAACAGCATGAGAGGGAACTGGAAGCGATCGTATCCACCAGCCAGGTGCTGCGCACCGTCAAAACACTTCAGGAGCTTTTGGACCGCCTGCTGGATGAATCCATCCGCCTCGTCAAGGCGGAAGCGGGCGGCATCTGGCTGCATGACCCCGCTTCCAACCAGACCAGCCTCGGGGCGCACATCAGCTTCAGTTCCAAAGACATGGCGGCGACAAAACAGGGAGGAGAGATCGCGGCGCTGGTCGTGAACAAGGGACAAGCGATCCTCTCCAGTGAATTTTGTTCCGACCCGCAGATCGGCGAACAATATCGCAGCGGCATCCCGCAGGGCATCGGCGGCGTATGCATTCCGCTGCATGCCGCTGAAAGCGTGACCGGCGCCATGTTCATCAACATCCACCTGCCGCGCGAACTGACACTGGATGAAGTGCGCATCCTGAACGCCTTTGCCGAGATCGGGGGCAGCGCCATCCACCGCATGAGACTGCTCGAACAAAGCCTGAAACAGATCAACCGCCTGAGCAGCCTGCGGACGATCGACCTTGCGATCAGCAACAGCCTCGATATGCGGGTTTCGATCAACACGGTGTTGGAACAGGTGATCACACAGCTCAACGTGGATGCGGCTTGCGTGTTATTAATGCAGGCGGATACCGGACGCCTCGAGTTCTACGAAGGCAGGGGCTTCCGAACCCAGGCAATCGCCTCCACCAGCCTGCGCCCCGGCGAAGGTCTGGCTGGACAGATCATCCTCGATAAAAAGATCATCCATGTGGAGGACCTGGAACAGGAAGACAATTTCGCCCGCTACGATCTGCTGGCAGGTGAAGAATTCACGGTCTATTTTGGCGTTCCATTGATCGCGAAAGGGGAAGTGAAGGGCGTGCTCGAGATCTTCCACCGTTCCCCCCTGCACGCGGACAGGGAATGGCTCAACTTCCTCGATTCCCTCGGCTGGCAGACCGCCATCGCCATCGACAACGCCCTGCTCTTCGAGCGGATGCAGCGCTCCAACTTCGACCTTGAAATGGCGTACAACGCCACCATCGAAGGCTGGTCGCGCGCGCTCGACCTGCGCGACAAGGAAACCGAAGGACACACCCAGCGCGTCACCGAAATGACGGTCAAACTCGCACGCCGCATGGGCATCGGCGAGAGCCAGATCATCAACATACGGCGCGGCGCGCTGCTGCACGACATCGGCAAGATGGGCGTGGCAGACAGCATCCTGCTCAAGCCCGGTCCGCTCACGGAGGAGGAATGGCAGATCATGCAAAGGCACCCGCAGTTGGCGTTTGACCTGCTCACCCCGATCACCTACCTGCAGCCTGCGTTGGAAATCCCCCTGTGCCACCATGAAAAATGGGACGGCACGGGCTATCCGCGCGGATTGAAAGGCGAACAGATCCCGCTCGCCGCGCGTCTCTTTGCGTTTGCCGATGTGTGGGACGCCCTGACCAGCGACCGTCCCTACCGAAAAGCATGGTCACGCGCCGAAGCCATGCGCTACATCCGCGACAACAGCGGCAGCCACTTCGACCCGCAGGTGGTTGATATCTTCCTGAACGAGATCATCCCATCAGAATAACGTCCCCTGTTCGAAGACATCCGAGCTTGCATCCTCCCACGGCAACGGATCAAGTTTTATTTGACCCGCGATCCGTTGATGGAATTCGCGCGCGATGTACGGAGCCTGCAAGTTATCCGGCGTGTGACAGAAGACGTACGCATCCTTCCCCGCTGACAGCTGGTCGGTAATTCTCGGAACCCATTCCTCCATCCAAGCCTTGTTATGCTCCAACTCGGGGTGACCGATGAAACGCAGGAAGGTGAAATCGGTCGTCACCTCCTCGAAGACCGGCACATTCGGCTTGCGCTCGCGCGCTTCGAGCAGGCTCTCATAGGCGCTGCCCTTGATGGAGGCATCCCCTGCCAGGTTGCGGATCGGGCACGTATCGATGACCACGCGCGCCATATCATGGTCTGTGAGCAGTTTATTCAATGCATTCCGGTTCGGCTCATCGAACCAATCCAGATGGCGCACTTCCACACCGAGGCGGATATCCCTTGGAAACGCATCCAGAAAAGTGGCAAGGTCAGGCAGCAGACGAGGCGAATAACCGGGGGGAAGCTGCAGAAACATCGGTCCAAGCCGCGAGGCGAGCGGACGCATGGTCTCCACGAACTGATGTGCACGGTCAATATAGTCCGCGAGTTTTCCGTTGTGACTGACCGCTTTCGGTATCTTCAGGCAAAAGCGAAAGGACTCCGGCGTCTGCTCGATCCATGACTCAACCGTCTTCGGCGCAGGGACGGCGTAAAAGGTGGTGTTGCCTTCGATGGTGTTGAGGCGCTTTGCATACTCGCGCAGAAACTCCGATGACTTCGCGCCTTTCGGATAGAAATTCCCCACCCAACCCTTGAACGACCAGATCGGACAACCGAGATACAACGACATTACGAATCCTTTCATTGGCTTGCACCAAACACTTGAATTTCCTTCCACGCCACCCAGGAGGGACTGCTGATGGTTTGAATACGGATCTGGGCGACATTCGCAAGCGGCTCCTCCGGGATAAAGACCAGCCATTCATTATCCTGCGTGGGACCGTTGAATTCATGGATCGTAGTAAATGCGCCAGCACTGGAAGAACGCACCTGCACGCGGTGAACCGTGTTCCCGTTCGGATACTGCGCCACCTGCAAACGGATTTCCGAGATGTTGTATGTGCCCTGTAAATCCACTTCGATCCATTGCACGGGAGATGCGCCGGCTCCCCACTGTGTAGCAGAGTTATCATCCACCGCATTGGAGGGAGGTTCTTCCGGAAGGCTGAGCGAAGCGCGGACCGGCTTTCCATAGGCGAGATTATCATTTGGGATCTCGACTGCCACACAAGGATCAGGCTGGTTGACCGGCGCAAATAATTCGAGCATGTATCCGTCATCATCCGTCAAGCCCCAGGTGCGGTCGCTGACGGTTGCGGCGGCGGGATAATACGTCCAGTACAGCCAGCCGTCGAAGCCATACTCGCACGACTCGGCAACCCAGTTCGTGGTCACACGCGCGGCGGAGTCGATCTCGGCGTAGATGTGACGGAACGCGCCGTACTCTCCGAGAATGATCGGCTTGGCGTCATATCCCAGCATCCCGAACGATTCCACGTAGGCGCGCAGTTCATCGAAGCCCGAATAGGTATGAAAATCGAAGAAATCCAACTCCGATCGCTCGAGCAGGGACGCCGTCTCCACATACCAGTCCGGCGCGGCGATGGGCGCAAAGAAGCCCATCGTGACCAATGCCGTCGGGTCGTGGAGGAGGATCTCTTCCTTCATCTGGGCGATGTAATAGACCAATCCATCGCTGACCATCTGCTTCTTTTGTTCGGGATCGCTCATATCATACGAACCTGTGGTGGTTTCGACGATCCCGCTCGTCAGGGAAAGCGGCGGCTGGTCGATGAACATCCACTGCTCATTGAGCAATTGCCAGCCCAGCACCGCATCAAATGCGGCATTGCGCTCGACCAAGCCGGTCAGGATATCGCGCCAATAGCGGCGGGTGGCGGAGATCGCCTGAGGGCGCAAATAGAAGGAGTTGCGGTACCCGGCAAAGTTGCCGCCCGAACCGCGGTTTGCCTCGTCCGAGTAACCGCCGTCATCCGGCAGGTCATTGGAGGTGAACAGGATATAGATGCCTGATTCCCGTGCGGCGAAGGTCATATCCGCGATGTTGTTGAGATACTCTGGATTCAAACCCGCCGAATCGGCGTTGGCGATACAGCCCGGTCCCTGACTGCACTGATCGAGAAAAACGCGCACGGTGTTATATCCCAAACCGGCAAGCCGCGCAAAATCAGCCCGCGTGCGTTCAGGGTCGTAGGTGTTCACGCGCAACAGCAAGTTCGTATTGCCGCCGCCCGAAGGGACAAAGACGTAATTCGCCCCGCGCGGAATGAAGCGAGCGCCCGTCGTTTTATCGTAAAATTCCCCCACGCCGCCCACCTGGCGCACTCCAATGCGGTGTTCGGCTTGCGGCTGTGGACTGGCTGTCGCCTCTTCGAGCGGCGGCGGTTCGTTCCCGCCCTCTTCCGTTTCAAGCGGCATATTGCAGGACGAGAGCAACACAGCCAGGATCAGGCATAGATTTAATCCAAACGATTGTTTTTTCATTTGTCACTCCTTGGCGAAAAGACGACAAAGACAATCCCATTATATAATGGCATTCAGGAGAGAGCATTATGACCGTTAAAGTTTCAGTTTACATTGCTGTCAGCCTGGACGGTTTCATCGCCCGCAAGAACGGGGACATTGACTGGCTGACAGGCGGCGAAAGCGGCGAAGATTACGGCTACGCGGACTTCATGTCCACGGTGGATCACGTCGTGATGGGACGCAACACCTTCGAGAAAGTGCTGTCCTTTGGCGGCTGGCATTACGAGAAAAAAGTGATCGTGCTCACCAGCAGGGACCTGACCCTCGCGCCCGAACTGAGCGACAAAGCCGAAGCGCTTCACGTATCTCCGCGCGAGTTGATCCACGAACTCGAACGGCGCGGCGTCCGGCACATCTACCTCGACGGCGGCGTGACCGTCCAGCGTTTCTTGCGAGAAGGGCTCGTGGATGAAATGACCATCACCACCATTCCCATTCTCATCGGCGAAGGTCTGCCGTTGTTCGGCGCGCTGGAAGAGGACGTCCGGTTGGAATTGCTGAGATCCCAAGCCTTCAAGAACGGATTCGTACAGAACATCTACAAGGTCATATAAGCGATCATGGACATCTCCAAGACTCTCTACATCACAGACCGCAAGGCATGGCGGGACTGGTTGAAGAAGAATTACAAGACCGAGCCGGAGATCTGGCTGATCTACCCTAGGAAAGCGACGGGAAAGCCGCGCATCGAGTACAACGACGCGGTGGAAGAGGCGCTGTGCTTCGGCTGGATCGACAGCATCCAAAAGAAGTTCGATGACGATCACAGCGCCCAACGCTTCTCGCCGCGCAAGGCAAAGAGCAACTACTCACAGCCCAACATCGAACGCCTGCGGACGTTGGTCGCGCAGAAGAAGGTCATCAAGGAAGTGGCGGATACGCTGGATGACATCTTGAACGCGGAGTTCACCTTCCCGCCCGACATAATGAAAGCCATCCGGGCGGATGAGGAAGCGTGGAAGAACTATCAAAGGTTCTCGGAGCCGTACAAACGGATACGGATCGCCTTCATCGAAACGGCACGCAGCCGTCCCGAAGAATTCAAGAAGCGCCTGCATCACTTCATCGAGATGACCGCGCAGAACAAAACCTTCGGCTTCGGCGGAATCGAAAAGCATTATTAGAGAGTGTCTGAAAAGGCTTAATTCACCACAAATGGACACGCATACATATCGATAACTTGATCGAACAGTCCAAACATCCCTTTCATCTGTGTTTATCTGCGGTTAAGAACAGGGCTTCAGATGCTTTCCCAGTGAGATTCGAAGCGGTAACGAAGTGATCAAAGCGTCTCCCCTTTTGCCAGCATCTCCACATACTGACGGATACGCTTCCCGCGCGTTTCAGCTTTCTTTGCCGTGGTGATCCTGAACAGGAATGAGTAGCGTCTTGAGGCGCTCAGCGTCTCGAAGAAGGCTTTGGCTCGCTTGTTCTTATTCAACGCGGACTGAAAATCCTCCGGCACAGAGATATTCTTCTGTGACGAATACGCCGCATCCCAACGCCCGTCCTGTTTCGCCGCTTCGACCGTCTTCAACCCTGCCGGTTTCATCTCCCCGCCCGCAATGAGACGTTCGACATGCCCCACATTGATCTTCGACCAGATGCTCTTCGGTCTGCGCGGCGTGAATTTCTGCAAAAAGTAATCCCCGTCAAAACTCCCCTTCTGCCCATCGATCCAGCCGTAGCACAAAGCGACATCCAACGCCTCGGCATAGGTGACCGTGGGAATCCCCGCCGTTTTCTTGGCGATCTTCAACCACAAACCCGCAGACTTGTCATGATTCTTCGCAAGCCAGTCTGCAAATTTCTTCTTGGATTCAAAGGGAAGGATGGGGAGGTCGGTTGAGGTAGGCATGGGCATATTTTAGCAATCAGAGATGTAAACTATTCTAATTTCCTAACCCACCGATAAAGTGCGCTCCGCATACCTGACTCAAGAAGCCAAATCTCGTCTTCTTTTTTTACGACCCTAGTAACTGCTTCTGCAAAAAAGTTCAAAAACAGCCAACGCATTTGTTCTGCAAGCTCATCCGAACTTGTAGAAACTTTCGCAGGCTCAAAAAGGTTCATCTGAGAAACGGGTTCTTGGCTCTCGCTCACAGGGAGAATAAACCTTACAACTGCTGTCATTTCATCGACGAGATACGGACCTCGGGAAAAGGGTCTTGCAACAATTTCTTGGCGAGTTGATAAAGCATCTGCTCGAAATCTTCCATTTACAAGATGAAGAGAATACCCGCCAATTGTATTATCCATAAAATCAATGACAAATTCGATTACTTTGTCGTCTGAACTTGTTTTGGGAAGATTAAGAGCATTCCTAATTTTTGCGACTCCTATTTCTTTTATCCGTTGCTCAACAGTATCTCTGTAGAAAAGGTTGTCCAAAGATTCACGCAAACGGTCTTCTCTAGAAAGCGGCATAAAGAATTCATATACTAATACTTTTTGCGGAGTCTTGCGGACATAATCAGTAAACAAGCGTTGTTTTTGTCGGTACAAATCCTTAAAATCTTCATATCGAACTCTCAATATTTCAGGCGTAACATGATAAACACCATTTCTTTTTTCAACTAAGTCGCTAGATTTTTTAGACAAATATATTTTTGCTGTGCCCAACGTCCACCCAGAAGCTTTGATAAGTTCCTCTATTTTAAAAGGCTTACCAGTTTCTCCATGTTGCACTAGAAAATCAAAAGCTTTTTGAAGTTTATTATCATTTTTCATTTTTCCATCCTTTTTATGAAAACTGTATTTCTTACACCCTAATTACACAATTAGGGATTCTAACTATCTAACACTTCAATCAATTCTTCAACTGATAAAGGTTTACCTTTTTTTCGATGAACAATTCTGTGGCAATTTGCGCAAAGTGGAATTAAATCTTTTAAAGCATCTGAAACTAAACGGGAAAAATCGGTTTCTTCATACTGAAAAACTGGTTTTTGATGATGAATTTCAATATATCCACGTCCAGCTTCCCCATACTTTTTATAGAAATCGAAGCCACACGCAGCACATACTATTTCCCCGTCAACTGTGTAATGAGCAATTGCTATATCTCGTAATTGTTTGGACCGTTCATAAATTTTAGTTGTTACTGTTTTCTTTTTACCCTCTGAAATAAACAAGTTTTCATCATATACAACAATCTTTCTTCCCGCATCTTGCGCCCGTGCTATTTCTGCTACACCACCAATAGTTTCTAAATAGCCAAGTCTATTTGAAAATAAACTTTCTAGAGAGGAAAGATTCTCTCCTAAGTAGATTATCCCATTTTCAGTAAGTTGATGTGTAGTGTTTACTCCTCCCGCGCTGCCTAATACAGTAAATCGCAAGCGCTGATCCAATGTATGGTGCGAGACCAGATTCCGAACAATCTGAGAGAACTTATCATCATTTCTACCCTGTAAAATTTCAGCATCTTCCCCCACAGGATTGAAAATAGCCCTAAGCTCCACAATCAATTCTCCAGTTGTAATTCCTGGTTGATTATGGATTACATAGAGAGCAGGCAGTATCAAGTCTGATTCTGTTATTCGTGTCATTTTAGTAGTTGGTTATCAGAAGATGTTCAGCGTTCTTGTCGTTTCTGTCTTGGAAGCTAACAACATACTTCTTATCAAAAGAACGAACATTTAAACCGCGGCCCGAATATAGGTCTAAAATAAAATCGGTGCTTTTTATAACCATCATAAATTTTGCTTTTGTTTTATAACAATAATTTGCCAACCGAATTTGGTCTTGCTTAGCAAATTCATTCTTAGCATATGTACTAAAGTCAGTATCATAAGGTGGGTCAAGGAAGATAAAATCTTTTTTTCCAGGCTTACTTTCTTTTAAGAACTCTTCAAAATCAGCGTTGAATATTTTTGTCTTTTGAAGGTGATTTTTACAATCACGTGACTGCATCGCTTTGATTTTCTTCAAAAAATCTTTTCGGTTGTACTGAATACCACCATACGGGACATTAAACTCGCCTTTTGAATTATATCTAAACATCGATGCATAACAATACTCTCGCACAAAATAGAATATAGCAGTTGAAAAAGATCTAGTGATGCCGTATGCCTGATTTTTATTATACAAACGCCGAAAGTGCATATAAAAAGCACTTTTCAACGCACTTTCAATGTTTGACAAAACATCCTTTTTAGAAAGATTACCCTTAGCTCTTTCTATTGTTCTCATTCTGTCAATCTTATTCGTTACATTCCGTATAACTTCATTGACAAAATTATCAAGATCAAGATTGAAAGATGACTTCAATATGCCACTAAATTCTTCATGGTGTTCCAATACAAATTCTGTAACTCGGTCCCTAATAGTTAACAGTTTCACATTGACAGAGGAACTTCTTCTATAAATATCAAGAAATTCTGAAGAATTATCATCGATGATCTTCTCCAATAATCGCCAATACTTATTCATTTCTGTCAGCTTATAAAAAAACTCTTTATCACCCTTTTTAATAAGTTTGTATAAGGTCACCAATTCTGTGGACTTGTCATTGATGAACATTTCATTAGCGTCAACAGCAAAATACACAGCGCCCCCACCGACAAACGGTTCAAAATATCTCTCAAATCTTTCTGGCAAGTTAGGTAGAATGTATTTTAATTCAGATTCCTTCCCCCCAGCCCACTTAATCAATGGAGATATTCTTTCTGCAAGGATGTTTTTATGAGGAGGCAACAAAAATTCTTGGGTCATACTTTTATTATAGCACGTATGTTCTTTATAGACTGCTTCTAAAGAACTCCAAATAAAATCTCGGAGATCTAATTCTCTAATCCTCCGATCCTCCTACTCCCCTCGTCGGCACTCAATCTGCCCCTCCCCGTCCCTCCCCAAGTCCGAAACAAGGAGTTGAACTGCTTATCCAGTCATTCCAGTCCGGACTTGGGGAGGGTGTCACGCAGTGACGGGTGGGGCTGGCGGGAGGGACTATTCCCATCGGCACCCAACCCACCGCCTGGAGCACGCACTCAAATGCCTATACGCAAAACAACAAGAAAAGGAAGAATCCTGTCAAGGGAGGATCGAAAACATCTCTTGAGAGGTTTGGAATCCTCCCTTGAGAGAATTTAAAACCTGCCTAGAGAGGTTTGGAATCCTCTCTAGGCAGGTTTTTAAAAAACTGCTAGCAGTTTTGGGGAAAACTCCTAACAGTTTTTGAAAAACACCTAGCAGTTTTAAGAAAAACACCTAACAGTTTTTCCCGCCAAAATCGCCCATTTTTTGCCGAAAATTGATGTTTTTCAGCCCCACGGCAGCCATTTTAATCTGCAAATTCTTCCCGCAAGATTTTCTCAACTTGCTCTTTCAAGACTGGCACTTCCTCTGTCGCCGCAATCCAAGCAATATCCCAACGGATCGCAAAATATTCATGGACAGCGATATTGCGAAAACCTATAATGTCCACCCACGGTATTTCAGGAAAGCGGGCAATGAATTCCTTGGGCAAACGGGCAGCGGCTTCACCGATCACGGTCAATTTCTGAAGCACTGCGCTGTTCATCATTTCGTTTTGCTCGAATTCTTCGAACCCCTCCCCCATGATAAACCTTTCGATAGCCTGCGCTGCTTCTACAATATCCGTCAGGTAGAGTTTCTCATGCCGCATAGACTTCCTCAATATTTGAGAGGACAGAGTCACGAATGACGGGTTTCAAGCCATCCATGGGCACCAAATCCACAGGTCGGTTGAACAGTTCAGCTAGCTCACGCTGCATTCGCGAAAAAGTAATAAACCCGATTTTTGCATTTGGTTGAAAGGACACCAGGATATCCACATCGCTATCCGCGCGGAAGTTATTCCCAAGAACGGAACCGAACAAAGCCAATTTCTGCACGTGATAACGGCGACAGAAATCAGCCAGCTCCTTTTTGGGAACCTTGATCTTTACGCGGGAAGGATTTTTCGCGTCCATGTCTTAATTATACCTGTCACTCCCCGGTCGGCACCCAGATATTCTTGACCTGAGTCGCCTCGTGCAGGAACTCGTGACCTTCGCCTTGTTCGCGGGACAGCCAATTGCGGGGCAGACCATAGTCTGTCCATGTGCGCTTCATATTCGCCGCAGACTCGTTCTCGATGTGGTAACTGCCATCCGCGGGTCCGAAGTACCAGACCGAATCCACGTCTTCATGTTGGACAAGCGTCTTGACCAAATGGTCACGGTCCCCTGTAACGATATTGGCCACACCGCCCGGCACATCGGACGTGTCGAGCACCTGATAGAAGTCCGTGGCTGATAAGGGATATTTCTGACTGGGAACCATCACCACCGTATTGCCGCGTGCAATCGCAGGCGCCATGAGTGAGACAAATCCAAGCAGGGGCATTTCATCGGGGCAGGCAATGCCGATCACACCGACAGGCTCATTGACCGCGACAGTAATGCCGCGCAGGGTGGTCTCTTGCACAGTGCCGCCGTATTTATCCGCCCATGCCGCATAACTGAACAATCTCTCAACCGCCGCATCCACTTCAGCGCCCGCGGACTTCTGCGTGCGTCCCGTCATTTCGACAATGCGTTTGACGAATTCCGCATTGCGGGCATCGAGATTCTCCGCGATGAAATATAAGATCTGCGAACGATTGTATCCATGACGCATCGCCCAACCTGGCTTGGCGACATGCGCCGCGTGCGCCGCTTCAACCGCATCGCGGATGTCTTTGCGGTTGCCGTCACCGACCTGCCCGATAATCTTCCCTTTGGCATTCAACACAGTCGTGGTGTACGCGCCGTCAGGTCGCACCTGTTTGCCGCCGATGTACATCTTCGGCGTGCGATCTACCAGCGGGAGCGAACCTCCATTTGCCCGGGCAACTCCCAGCTGAGTCGGAAGCGTTGGGGTGTGTGATCCCCACTTTTCATTCATGGTAAATTCGGGGCGCGGACGTTGCATCCATTTTGGTCGCAGGTATTCAAACAAACCTTCCTTGCCGCCTTCGCGTCCGTAGCCCGACTCACGATAGCCGCCGAAGCCAGAAGCGCCGTCGAATTGATTGGTGCAGTTGACCCACACCGAGCCCGCCTTGATCTTGCTCGCGACATCGAGCGCAAGATTGATGTTATCGCTCCACACGCTCGCCGCCAGCCCATAGCGCGTGTTGTTCGCAAGTTCGATGGCTTCGCTCGGAGTTCTGAAAGTAAGCGACACAAGCACGGGTCCGAAAATTTCTTCCTGCACGGTTGCCGCTGCGGGGTCAAGCCCAGTGATCAACGTGGGTTTATAAAACAAACCTTTTTCTGGCAAAGAAATATTCGGCTGAAAACATTCGCCGCCTTCGGCAATGCCCGTCTTCACCCAACTATCAATTGTGTCCCATTGGCTTTGGTCAACGATCGCGCCCATATCAATCGCTTTATCGAGCGGGTCGCCCACGCGCATGTGTTCCATGCGAGCCTTTAATTTTTGGATGAACTTCCCTGCGACATTTTCCTGCACGATCAGCCTTGACCCTGCGCAACAGACCTGACCCTGATTGAACCAGATCGCATCGACCACGCCTTCAACTGCTCCATCCAAATCGGCATCGTCAAACACGACAAATGGACTCTTGCCCCCCAGTTCGAGCGAGAGTTTTTTTCCAGAGCCGGCCGTCTGCTTGCGGAGCGTGCGCCCGACGTCGGTTGAACCCGTGAAGGCGATCTTGTCCACATCAGGATGTTCGACGATCATCGAGCCTGCGCTGCTTGAACCTGTGATGACATTCACCACGCCAGCGGGCAATCCCGCTTCGGCGACAATTTCCGCAAACAACAAAGCAGTAAGTCTTGTATACGAAGCAGGCTTGAGCACGACCGTGTTGCCCATCGCAATCGCAGGCGCGATCTTCCACGCCAGCATCAACAGCGGGAAGTTCCACGGGATGATCTGTCCCACCACACCGACGGGCTGATAATCGCGCAGTTCGGTCTCCATGAGTTGCGCCCAACCTGCATAATAGTAAAAGTGACGCGCCAACAAAGGTACATCGATATCACGCGACTCACGGATTGGCTTGCCGTTGTCCATGCTTTCGAGCACCGCCAGCAGGCGATGATGTTTCTGAAGGTTGCGCGCAATCGCATACAAATATCGCGCACGGATGACGCCGGGAGTCTTGCTCCATGTCCCGAATGCACTCCGCGCCGCAGCCACAGCCGCATCGACTTCTTTTTGTCCAGCTTGAGTGGTCTCCGCCAACAACTCGCCATTCGCAGGGTTGATGGATGAATAGAACTTCGCGCCTTTGGGCATCACCCACTCGTTGTTGATAAACAAGCCGAACTTGCGGTTGTGCTCATCCAGCCACGCTTTGACGGCATCCGGCGCTTCGGGCGCAGGTCCATATTCCATGGTGTTGAAGATTTCAAGTAGTTTGCTCATATCTATTCCTATCTCGGTGGTCGAGTAGCCTTGAGCGTTCTTTGCGAAAGGCGTATCGAGACCACACATTCGAGGTCAACTTTTTATTTTAGGTTTGCCTGTTATTTTTGGTCTCAATACGGGCTGGAAAAGCACCCAGCCCTACTCGACCAACGGATTTAGCTGTTATTTTGATTTTTCTGAAACTTCTTCTTTGCCAATGCTGGAAGCATCTCATAATTGCCATTGATCAATGCTTCTCGTTTCGCTCTGCTCCAATTTTGAACTTGCTTTTCTCGGCAATAAGCATCAGAAACTCTGTCATACTCTTCGCCATAAACCAGCTTTACAGGAAGTCTTCCCGATGTATATCTTGAACCTTTCCCTGATTGATGTTGCATAAAGCGTTGGTCAAGATTTTTAGTCGAACCTACATAATAAGAGCCGTCAGAACATTCAAGAATATACATCCAAGCCATATAAAACTCTATATTATTTCCAAACTCGGTGGTCGAGTAGCCCCGAGTGCTCTTCAAGGGGCGTATCGAGACCACAAGTTTCAAGTACACCTTTTATTTTTCTGTATACATTCAACGGATGGTCTCGATACGGCGGCGACGAACACGCCGCCTACTCGACCATCGGGGTTAACTCTTAGCCCATCGGCATGTGATGTTTCGCGGCGTAGTGACCTGTGATGTAGTGATACAACTGCCGCTCGATGTCGGTCAGCAGGCTGCTTGCTCCAAAGCGGAACAGGTCATTCTTCAGCCATTCGTCGCCGAGTTCTTCCTTCATCAGCGACTGCCACGCCAGCGCCTGCTTCGCGGAGCTTATTCCGCCCGCGGGTTTGAAGCCCACTTTGTAGCCAAAACGGTCAAGATAATCTCGCAGGGCGCGGAGCATCACGAGGCTCACTTCAAGAGTCGCGTTGGTCGGCTCTTTGCCCGTGGATGTCTTGATAAAGTCCGAGCCCGCCATCATGGATACCAAACTGGCTTGGTAGATATTCTTGAGCGTACCGAGTTCACCCGTGGCGAGAATGGTCTTCATGTGCGCGTCACCGCAGGCTTTGCGGAATTGCTGCAGTTCGTCGTACATCGTTTGCCAATCGCCAGTCAACACATAATTGCGGGCAATGACCACATCAATTTCTTTAGCGCCTGCTTCCACGGCTTGCTCAATTTCTTGAATGCGCTGCGGCAGAGGAGTCTGTCCCGCAGGAAAACCCGTCGCAACAGAGGCAACTGGAATGGTAGAGCCTTGAAGCGCGTGGACTGCATCCGCGACACGGTTGGGGTACACGCACACCGCGCCAACGGTGATCCGCTCGCCGTTCAATCCAAGCTTTTCCAGCATATCGGGGCGGATCGGCTGTTTGGCTTTGGCGCACAGACGATGGACACGCCCGGGTGTGTCGTCGCCCGCGAGGGTGGTCAGGTCAATGCAGGTGACGGCGCGCAGAAGCCATGCCGCCTGCCAGTCCTTTTTCACGGTGCGGCGACCGGTAAGCGTGGCTGTGCGCCGCTCCACCGCGCTTTTATTGATGTGCGCACCCATCACCCAATCAAGATCGAGGGGCGTGCCGGGGTTGCGAGTATGCTTTGAATCCATTGAAACTCCAATCAACATCATTATACAGCGATTGTGGCGTCTATTATAATTCCGACATGCGCCATCCGTTTTTTATTCAATCATTTATCGACACAGGACTCGGCAACTCCGCCTATCTGATCGGATCACATGAGACAAAAAAGGGAATCTTGATCGACCCGCTTCGGGACGTGGACCGTTACCTGCATGCCGCATCCGAACTTGGTCTTACGCTGACGCATGTCCTCGACACCCACCTGCACGCGGACTTTGTCTCCGGCAACCGCGAGATCGCACATCAGACCGGCGCGGTCATCGGTGCCAGCGCAGATGCAAAAGTCGGCTTCGAGCACAACCCGCTGACCGAGGAATCGGTCATTGACCTGGGCGCGTTCCAAGTCCGCGTGATGTCCACGCCGGGACATACGCCTGAGCACATCTCCTTCTTAATCGTCGAACCGGACAGAAAGACGCCGTCTGCGCTGTTCAGCGGCGGCGCATTGATCGTCGGCGGCGCGGCACGCACAGATCTGCTCACGCCGGAACTCACACACCCATTGGCGAGTCACCTGTATCACACCATCCACAACAAATTGCTCAAATTGCCGGATGAGTTGGAAGTCTTCCCCACGCACGGCGCGGGATCGTTCTGTGTTGCGCCTGTCTCCTCAGACAGGACAACGACCATCCGGCGCGAACGTTCTTCAAATCCGCTGGCATTGGCTGGTTCGGAGGAGGAATTCATCAGGCGCGCGCTGACAGGTTTGCCGTCGTATCCTACCTATTATAGATGCATGCGGGAAGTGAATCAAAAAGGCGCAAGGATCCTTGGCGGCGTTCCGATTCTCAAACCTTTCTCCGCGGGCGAAGTCAAAGCCATGATGGAGGAAGGCGTCGTCGTGTTGGACGTTCGCCACAACAAAAAATTCGGTGCGGGACATATCCCCAACTCGTACGGTATCCGCGTGGATGCGCCACTCGTTACGTGGGCGGGTTGGATGATCCCGTTCGGGAGTAGGATCCTGCTCGTTGCGGAGAATGCAGACCAAAGGTCCGAAGCGACGCGGCAACTCATCCGCATTGGATACGATAATCTGGTTGGCTATCTTGAAGGCGGAATCGAAGCTTGGGCGCGGGAGTATCCCGTGGAAACAGTTCCAAGCATGGATGCGAGAGAATTGTGCGAACGGCTCGATGAAGTTTTTCTGGTGGATGTGCGCATGAAATCAGAATGGGATGCGGGGCGTATTCCCGGCGCGATCCATTTTGAAGGCGGGCGCATTGCTTGGGAGGAATTGCCGTTCCCGCATGACAAACCGCTGGCGATCCAATGCGCAAGCGGGAGCCGCTCGATGGCGGCGATTTCGGTCTTGAAGCGGCGCGGGTATGGGAATGTAATTCAGGTGGAGGGAGGAATTAACAAATGGATGATGCGAGGCTTTGAGGTCGAAAGAATACAGCCTTAATCGTCCGATGCGGAAGCGGTGGAAAACCATTCAGCGGGAACTTCGACCTGTGCCGCTTTCCATGCATCCACAACCTGTTGCAGCATATCCGCCTTGCGATAGCGCAGGACTTCGATGGTCTCGGCATAACGCTTGTACGCGGAACGTTCCCGCGCCTGCTCCAAACTCAATTGCCTATGGATCACCTTGAGCAACGCCAACGCTAAATTCACATTGATCTCATCGGCATCCAACAGAAAGCGCAGGAGCGACAATTTATCAACGATGGCAGGGAGGCGAAATAGGTCTTTGTACAATGCGTTCATCATGTTCCTGTTTGTATTGCATCCCAATTATAAGCGATGGAAGCAAATCCCAGTACGTTATAATTCCTAAAAAGGATAAAAAATGAAGTTTTCCCCTCCATCCCCAGAAGAATATGTCCCGTTTTATGCCGACTACATCCAGCGTGCCACAGCCCGCGGAGATGTAACCGCCGCGTTTCCGCTTCAAATCGAAGAGATGAGAGCCGCGCTGGGAGGTTTATCCGACTCCCAAGCCCGCTTCCGCAACGGACCTGCGGAATGGTCCATCAAGGAGGTCGTCAGCCACCTGATCGACGGCGAGCGGGTATTCTCATATCGTTTACTGCGCATCTCGCGCAAGGACAAGACGCCACTGCCCGGCTTCGAGCAGGAGGAGTACGTCCGTGAATCGGGCGCGGATGAGATTCCGCTCGAGGACCTGCTGGGCGAATTCGAGCATCTGCGGCGCGCGAACGCGATCGCGGTGAAACATATCAGCGAAGATTCTGCGTCACAGGTTGGAACAGCCAGCGGCGTGGCGGTGAGCGCACGGGCGTTGATCTACATGCTGGTCGGTCATGTCGAACACCACATGGAGAGTCTGCGCGAGAAATACCTTCCATTCATCCCATGATTTTTACAGGAACTACATGACAAATCATCCGATCCCACCCAAGCGAGATTTTCACATCACCCAGCACGGCATCACCCGCAACGACGAATATTATTGGATGCGGAACCGCGAAGACCCCGAAGCGTTGAAATATCTGCACGCCGAAAACGAATATCTTGAAGAGACACTGGCGCATCTCAAGCCGCTGCGGGATGAACTTTTCAATGAGATGAAGGCGCGCTTGCAGGAATCGGATAGGAGCGTGCCTTATAAAGATGGAGATTATTTCTATTACACACGCACCGAGGCGGGCAGGCAATACCCCATCTTTTGCCGCAAAAAGGATTCGCTTGACGCGCCGGAAGAAATACTTCTCGATCAGAATGTCCTTGCCGAAGGGCATGAGTTTTGCAGTGTCAGCGCGTTCAGCGTCAGCCCCGACCAAACCAAACTCGCCTACTCCATCGACTACGAAGGCGCGGAGGTGTATACCGTCTTCATCAAGAACCTTGTCAGCGGCGAACTGTACCCCGAACGGATCCAGCGTGTATACGGCAGTGTCTACTATCACACCGGCATCGAGTGGGCGCAGGACAGTCAGACCTTCTATTATCTGACGCTGGACGAATATCACCGCTCCGACAAACTCTTCCGCCACAAACTCGGCACAGACCCCAAACAGGATATCCTGCTCTTCCATGAAACGGATGACACCTACTCGCTCTCGCTGCACAAGTCGCGCAGTAAAGCGTACATCATGCTCTATCACTACAATACCGTCTCGCAGGAAATGCGCTTCATCCCGACCGATCAGCCTGATCCTGAGCCCAAACTGATCCAACCCCGGCAGCACGGACTCGAATACTACGCCGGGCATCACCTCGATTCGTTCTACATCATCACCAATAAGGATGCCCACAACTACAAATTGGTCAAGGCGCCCGTCTCCGCGCCGGACATGGAAAACTGGCAGGATGTCGTCCCGCACCGCGAGAATGTCATGCTCGAACACTTTGACCTGTTCGAGGATCATATCGTCCTTTATGAACGCCAAAACGGACTCCGCCATCTGCGCATCAGCAAACCGGACGGGGTCAGTGATGTGCGCTACGTCAAATTCCCCGATCCAAATTACGAGGTCATCACCGAAACCAATCTGGATTTTTCGTCAAAGGTTTTCCGCGTACGGTACTCGTCCCTCATCACTCCCAATTCCATCGTTGATATTCATCTGGAAACAGGCGAATGGGAATTATTGAAAGAAGACAAAATCCCAAGCGGATATGACAAGATGCAATACATCACTGAATTTATCTTTGCCCCCGCAGCGGATGGAAAGCAAGTTCCAATCTCGCTTGCCTATAAAAAAGGGTTGACACGGAACAGTAACAACCCGACTCTGATCTACGGCTACGGCGCGTACGGCGGTTCGAGCGAAGCGCATTTCAATCCAAACATCATCAGTCTTCTGGAGCGCGGATTTGTATACGCCATCGCGCATGTCCGCGGCGGCTCGGAGATGGGACGCGATTGGTATGAAGACGGGAAGCTATTACACAAGAAGAATTCCTTCAACGACTTGATCGCCTGCGCCGAACACCTGATAAAGGAAGGATTCACTTCGTCCAAAAAGCTCGCCATCATCGGCGGTTCCGCAGGCGGATTGTTGGTCGGTACAAGTATGATCCTGCGTCCCGATCTATTCGAGGCAGTCATCTGCAAGGTTCCATTTCTCGATGTTGTTACCAGCATGAGCGACCCGACCATCCCGTTGACCACGCTGGAATACGACCAATGGGGCAACCCGGATGAAAGCCGTGAAATGTTCGAATACATGCTGTCCTATTCGCCGTACGACAACATTCAGGAAGTTGAGTATCCGCACCTATACCTGACAACGGGCTACAACGATCCGCGCGTGGCGTATTGGGAACCCGCCAAATTCCTGGCAAGACTGCGCGATAAAAAGCAAGGCGACAAACCCGCCCTGCTCTACACAAACTTCAGCGCAGGTCACGCCGGCGCCAGCGGACGTTACGATCTCTTGAAAGAGAATGCCCTGGATTTTGCCTTCCTGATTAATACGATCGGGACAAAATAACGAACTTCCCAAACAAAAAAACTCCCGAAGTCAAATGACTTCGGGAGTTTGACTTTATCGCCTACGCGGGCTGACTTGCCTTTGCGACCACATCTTCGAGCATCTTCGTCGTCAGGGACTTGGGACGCTCAATGGGCATGCCCAGCGCGCGCGACCAGACATAATTGGGCGCCACGCCAAGCGCACGTCCCACGCCAAAGAGCACAGTGTAGAAATCGAAATCGCGCACGCCGTAGTAATACTGAAGCGTACCGCTGATCGCATCCACGTTCGGGGCGGGATTCTTCGCCTTGCCCTGCTCTCGCAGAACCTGCGGAACCACGTCGAAGACCATATCCGCAAGGCGCACCAATTCATCATCCGGGAAGCGCTTCTTGGCGAATTCCATCTGCGCGGTGAAGCGCGGATCGGGCACACGTAGAACGGCATGACCGTAACCGGGGATGACGTGTCCGCTGTTGAGCGTATCCCACGAGAACTGGTACAACTGCTCGCGGGTCGGCACGCCGCCGAACTTCTCTTTCACGTCAATCAACCAGCCGAGGCACTCCTGATTTGCCAGACCATGCAAAGGTCCAGCCAGACCGTTGAGCGCAGCGGAAAAGGAGAGGTAGGGGTCTGAGAGGGCAGACCCGACCAAATGCATGGTATGAGCCGAAACATTCCCAGATTCATGGTCACTGTGCAGGATGAAGTACAGACGGGCAAGGTCGGCATATCCCTTTTTGTCCACAACTTTCATCATGCGCGCGAAGTTCATGCCGTAATCCTGCTTGGGGTTATATTTGGGCTTGGAGTTTTCGCCGAAATATTTCATGCGGTAGATATACGCCGCAATGACGGGGAGTCTCGCGGTCAGGTCGAGGCTGTCCTCAAGCGCGGCTTCCCAATATTGGTCTTTCTTCATTTCATGATATTTGTTCGCAAAGACCGAGCCGCTTTGGAGCGCAAGCACCGCCTGCGAAAAGAGCGTCATCGGGTGCGTCTCTTTCGGCATGGACTTGAGCATTTTGTAGACGTGATCAGGGACGGATGCGCGCTTCGCCCATTCCGCCTCCACTTCCAACGCCTGTTCCTTGGTCGGGACCTCGCCGATCAAGAGCAGGTAGAACAATCCGCCCACCATCGGCATCTTGCCGCCCTTCGCTTTGGGCAATGCCTTCAACACCTCGGGGATGGACATGCCACGGAAGCGAATCCCCTCGGCAGGATCCACGAACGAGACATCGGTCAACAGGGACTTGATGTCGCGCATCCCGCCGATGACCTGACCGACGGTCACCTTGTCAACCACGACGTCGCCATGCTCTTTGGCAAGAGATTTGACGCGCTCGCGCCACGCGGGCAGTTGAGCTGAAAGTTTTTCGTGAAGAATCATGACCAGACTCCTTTTTTATATTTTCATAATAAAGGTCGAAAGTCCATTTGACCTTCGACCTTTGACCGGTTACTTTTACAGGCTCACCACGCTCTTGAGCGCGTCGTGCGATTCCTTCACCGAAGCCGCCGACTTCTCGAACATGGCTCTTTCCTCGTCATCGAACTGATACTCGACGATCCTTTCCATGCCGCCAGCGCCAAGCACCACCGGTACACCGAAGTACATATCGTTCAAACCGTACTCGCCGTTCATATAGGTGGCGCAGGGGACGATCAATTTTTTGTCCTTCAGGATCGCTTCCGCCATCTGTACACAGGCGAGCGAAGGCGCGTAATAAGCGGAACCCGTCTTGAGCAAATTGACAATCTCGCCGCCGCCCTTGCGCGTGCGGTTGACGATCGCTTCGAGTTTGTCGGCGGGCAGGTATTCCTTCAAGGGAATGCCCGCAATATTGGAATGACGGGTCAACGGCACCATCTCATCGCCGTGTCCGCCCAGCACATAACACTGGATATTCTCCACGCTCACGCCGGTTTCCATCGCGACGAAGGCGCGCATACGGGCGGAGTCCAAAATTCCAGCCTGACCGATCACGCGCTCGCGCGGAAGACCCGTCACTTTCATGGTGAGGTACGCCATCGTGTCAAGCGGATTGGTCAACACAATGAAGATCGCGTTCGGCGAATATTTCAACGACTCGGTGGCGGCTTTGCCCACGATCTCGGCGTTCGTCTTTAACAGGTCTTCGCGGCTCATGCCCGGCTTGCGCGCGATGCCCGCCGTGATAATGGTAATATCAGAATCCTTCGTATCGGCGTAATCGTTCGTGCCGAGTACATGTGAGTCCCTGCCGATGATCGGCATCGCTTCGAGCAGGTCAAGGCTTTTGCCCTGCGGCATACCCTCCACCACATCCAGCAAAACGACATCGGCGATCTCGCGCTCGGCGAGCCAGTGCGCGGCGGTCGCCCCCGTGTTCCCTGCTCCAATGATCGAGATTTTCTTCATCATTCCTCCAATGGGATTCGGCTTCCAAAGCCGTTATTTTTTGTTAATTTTATCCGAAAGTAACACAGACCAAAAGTACAAAATGTCACATTTTTGAAAAAGCGACAAAAAGAAGGACTCCGGCTGCCGATTCGGCACAGGAGTCCTTCTTCGCTTCAATTCCGACCTCTAGCCTGATTCGGCTTCGAGGAACCTTGTCGCCTGAATGGCGGCTGCCGCACCCATCCCCGCGGACGTGATGACCTGCCTGAAATGCGGGTCTGCCACCTCCCCCGCCGCATACACGCCGCTGACATTCGTTTCCATCTTGTCATTGACCTTGATGTAGCCCAAGTCGCTCATCTCCAATTTCCCCTTGAACATCTGCGTGTTCGGCGTGTGCCCGATAAAAATGAACAGACCATCGGTTTCAAGCGTCGATTCCTCGCCAGTCTTGACATTCTTCAACTTCAAAGCATCAAGCTTATCCGAGCCCACCACTTCGGTCACAATCGTATCCCAGATAAAGTTGATCTTGGGATGTTCCTTGGCGCGCTTCTGCAGGATCGGGCTGGCGCGCAATTCATCGCGGCGGTGAACGATCGTCACACTGGAGGCGTAACGGGTGATGAACAACCCCTCCTCCAGAGCCGAATCCCCGCCGCCCACTACTACAACCCTCTTATCCTTGAAGAACCAGCCATCGCAGGTGGCGCAGTACGAAACGCCGCGCCCGGTCAATTCCACTTCGCCGGGGATGTTGAGATGGTTCGGGCTTGCGCCTGTGGTGATGATGACCGTGTCAGCGGTATATTCGCCGCTATCCGCCGTCACCTTGTACGGACGCTGGGAGAAATCCACCTCGTGCGCCATGTCAAATTCGACCTTCGCGCCAAAGTGCTCCGCCTGCTTCTGGAACAGTTCCCCCAACTGCGCCCCGCCCACGCCTTCGGGGAAACCGGGATAATTTTCGATGGTATGCGTCAGCGCGGCTTGACCGCCCAACTGCATCCCCGTCAGCACAACTGGAGTCAACTCCGCGCGGGCGGCATACAGCGCCGCCGAAAGCCCCGCCGGTCCCGATCCCAACACCAAAACTTTTACATGTCTCTCATTTCCATTATTGGACATTGCTACTTCTTCCTTAGGCTTTCCGCCTGAAATGTAATTTTAACCATCATTGAGACGCTTTTCACAGCTTTTATATTACCGTTGGATTGTATCAGAGGCTTACAGGGATGAAAAGTTTACAATCCTCTTACACATTTCAAAGATAGACATAAGTGTCCCTGACCAAGTTGCCAGAACAAATTTCCTAATTTTGACAACAAGCGGTAGAATTACCGCCAATGGAAATTTCGGAGAAACTGCAAGGCATTCTCGCCACCCTGCCCACCAAGCCGGGCTGTTATATCTACCGCAATGCCGAGGGGACGATCATCTACATCGGCAAAGCCATCAACATCAAGAACCGTGTGCGATCGTATTTCCACGCAGATAACAGTCACGATAACAAGACCCGCCGCTTGGTGCGCGACATTGCGGACATCGAATGGATCGTGGTAGGATCGGAACTCGAGGCGCTCATCCTTGAGATGAACCTCATCAAGAAACACCGCCCGAAGTACAACATCCGCCTGAAGGACGACAAGCGCTATCCGTATATCAAAATCCATTGGAATGAGCCGTTCCCCAAAGTGACCGTCACCCGCCAAATGGAGGAGGATGGCTCGCGCTATTTTGGTCCGTACACCTCGGCGTGGGCGGTTTATCAGACTCTGGAAGTATTGCGCAAGATCTTCCCATATCTGACATGCGACCGCGAAATCACAGGTAACGATCCGCGCGCGTGTTTGTATTATGACATCAAGTTGTGTACCGCGCCATGCATCGGGGCGATCTCCAAGGAAGGCTACCGCCAGATGATCTCCGATCTGATGGATTTTCTGAGCGGACACAGCGAGGGCATCATCCAGCGTTTGCAGCAGGATATGCAAAAAGCCTCGGACGAGATGCGCTTCGAGAAAGCCGCCGCCCTGCGCGACCAACTCAAGGCAATGCAGACCATCATCGAGCGGCAGAAGATCGTTTTCGGTTCGGATTACGAAGATTCGGATGTCATTGCGATGGCACGCACGGATGGAGAAGCCTGCGTGCAAATATTCTTCATCCGCGGCGGGAAGTTGATCGGACGCGAATATTTCATCCTTGAGGGCACCGAGGACAGCGCCGACAACGAAGTGATGGCGGAATTCGTCAAGCAGTTCTACACCGAAGCCGCGAACATTCCAGAACAAGTAATGCTGCCGCAGGAGATCGAAGAACGCAAGATCATCGCGCAATGGCTCAGGTCCAAGCGAGGCGGCAAAAAGGTGGAGTTGTTCGTCCCGAACGAAGGTCAGCCAAAGGATCTGGTACAAATGGCGGCGGAGAATGCATCCGAGACCTTGCAAGCGCTGCGCGCCCAATGGCAGGCGGATACGCATCGGCAGGAAACCGCGCTCAACGAATTGCAGACCGCGCTGAAATTATCCGCGCCGCCCAACCGCATCGAGTGTTATGATGTCAGCCACACGCAGGGCGTGGCAACCGTCGGCGCGATGATCGTCTTCGAGCAGGGCGTCCCTGCCAAAAGCCTGTACCGCAAGTTCAACATCGAGAGCACCAGCATCGGCGCGCCGGACGACTTCGCATCGATGGAAGAAATGCTCACGCGCCGCTTCCGGCGTTGGAAAGGCTCACAGGAAACCGAGGCAAATGTCGGCGCGAAAAAGGATGCGTCTTTCTCCATCCTGCCTGACCTGATCATCATCGACGGCGGAAAGGGTCAGCTCAGCCGCGTCGTCAAAGTCCTGGAGCAGTTCGAACTGTTCGACAAAGTTCCTGTGGTGGGTCTCGCCAAGCAGGAGGAGGAGATCTTCTTCCCGCAAAGGAGCGAACCGCTGATATTGCCCCGCCATTCGCAGGGACTGTATGTCGTGCAGAGGATCCGCGACGAGGCGCACCGTTTCGGGATCACGGCGCATCGAAAAAAACGCTCGAAGCTGGGTCTTGCCTCCCAACTGGATTCCATCCCCGGAATTGGTCCAACAAGGCGGAAAGCGCTCTTGAAACATTTCGGTTCTATGGATAAGATTAGGGAAGCAAGTGTCGAAGAGATCGCGGCGGTGAAAGGCATGAACGAATCTGCCGCACAAAGTGTAAAGGCGAATTTAGAATGAAAGAAGTCTGGATCGTTGACGATGACGAGGAGATGGGCGAAGCGATTGGTTTGATGCTCCAATTGCTGGATTACGTCCCGAAGAGATTCCCCAACCCGCGCCCCGCGGCGCAGGCTTTGCTGGCGGGCAAACGTCCCGACCTGCTGATCCTCGACATCAACATGCCCGAAGTGACCGGGCTGGACATGCTCGAGTTCCTGCGCCGCCGCAAGGAATGGAAGAACCTGCCGATCATCATGCTTTCCTCGGAAGCCGCGGATGTGATGGTGGATAAGGCACTGAAGCTCGGCGCAGACGGGTACGTGATGAAGCCTGTTACAATCGAGGAACTCGAAAAGGCAATGTCGCAGGCGTTTTATAAACATATTATGAAGTGAGAGTACGATGGCTGGAAAAGGAAAAAAGAACAATAAACAAGCGAAGAATACCGAGAACAGCGCTCCGCAGCAGAACCGCGCGGCGCAATGGCTGTTCGCCATCTTTGCCCTGCTCATCATCGTTTCGATGGTGCTTTCGGCAATCGCAAGCTACTAACATCCTGCAACTGGTATAATCCCGCGCGCGGCTCCTTCAGCCGCGCTTTAATTCGTGAGAATGCCATTGCGATGAAGAAATTTCCCCTCGCAAAGGCATGAGGAATCCATATGCTCGACAAATTACTGGCAATCGAAGAAAAATTCGAACAACTCGGCAGCGAACTGCTCGAAGTTGGAAATGATTACAAACGCGCCGCCGAGATCAACAAAGAACGCGTTGACCTGGAGCCGCTGGTCGAGAAGGCGAAGGAATATCGTCAGGCTGTGAAAAGCCTGGAGGAAGCAAAGCATATCCTCTTCAACGAAAATGACGCGGAGTTGATCGCACTCGCCAAAGCGGACATCGACGACCTCGAACCGAAGATCGAAACGCTGGAAAAGGTCATCAAAGGCATGCTCGTGCCGAAAGACCCGCGCGATGACAGAAATGTCATTGT
Organism: Anaerolineales bacterium; assembly: GCA_023382595.1. Taxonomy (GTDB): domain Bacteria; phylum Chloroflexota; class Anaerolineae; order Anaerolineales; family Villigracilaceae; genus Villigracilis. The sequence continues at coordinate 186,879 of JAHDWB010000001.1, forward strand.
GGAAATTCGCGCCGGCGCAGGCGGTGACGAAGCCGCCATCTTCGCCGCTGACCTGTTCCGCATGTACACGCGCTATGCCGAAGATAAAAAGTGGAAGACCGAGATACTCTCTGAAAATGCAATTGGCGTGGGCGGCTACAAGGAAGTCATCTTTGAAGTCAAAGGCAAAGCGTACTCGAAATTGAAATACGAATCGGGTGTGCACCGCGTCCAGCGCGTGCCCGCCACTGAGTCACAGGGACGCATCCACACCTCCACTGCCACAGTCGCCGTGATGGCGGAAGTGGATGAAGTCGAAGTGGATATTCCCGAAAGCGACATCGAAGTTGAGGTCTATCGCTCTTCGGGCGCGGGCGGACAGAACGTGCAGAAGAATTCCACCGCCGTACGTCTGTATCACAAGCCCACAGGCATGATCGTCACCTGTCAGGACGAACGTTCACAATTACAGAACAAACTCCGCGCCTTGAGCATTCTGCGCGCACGCTTGTACGAGATCGAAGTGGCAAAACAGCAAGCCGAAGAGGAAGCCAAGCGCCGTTCACAAGTCGGCTCGGGTGATCGCTCCGAAAAAATCCGCACCTACAACTACCCACAAAACCGCGTCACCGATCACCGCGTGGGCTATTCCAGTTACAACCTGCCCGCCGTGATGGACGGCGACATCGACCAGTTCATCGACGAACTCTACACCCAGGACGAAGCAGGCAAACTCGCCGCCACTGGCATAGACGATGATGAATAATTCGGGGAAAGGCGCGGCAACGTGCCTTTTTATTTTATGAACAAAAAACTTGCCTTCGGAATTTTGTCCATTCTGCTTGTCGCCGCCCTCGCATGGACGCTGCGGATGCGAGCCGTCTCCATGCTGCCGATTGACTTTGACGAAGACGACTACATGCGCGCGGGACAGGAATACGCGCATCTGATCCGGACTTCGGACTGGTCCGGTTTTCTCGAAACGAATTACCGCCCCGAACATCCCCCGCTGGCAAAGATCACCTACGGAATTCTCTTCTCGTTTTATCCTGAAGCCCCTCTCGTCCCAGACATCTCGATCACGGATGCGCCCGCCTCCTCCCTGCCCGACGACCTGTTACAGGCAGGACGCACCCAATCCGCCGTCTTCGGCACGCTGACCACCATCCTGCTCGCCATCGTCAACCCGCTGGGCGGATTATTGCTCGCCGTCCACACGTTCACCATCAAGTACACCAGCCAGGTCATGCTGGATGCGCTTTCCGCGTTCCTGAGCCTGAGCGTGATCCTGGCGTACGCGCACTTCAGGAAGAAAAATCAAAACGGCTGGTTCATCGCTTCGGCAATCCTGCTCGGTCTCGCCGCGGACTCAAAGTACCTGCACGGCACGGTCGGTCTCGCCATCGTCGCGGACTGGCTGATCGTCAATAAAGAATCCGTCTCTTTCAAAAAACTAAAAACGTTTCTGCCCATCCTTGGCTGGGGCGTGTTGTCGCTGCTGGTGTTCTTCGCTTTCAATCCCTATCTCTGGGCTGACCCCATCGGGCGTTTGCAGGAATCCTTCAACGCAGTGACCGTCACCACCACCAATGCGAACGTGGAAAACGCAGGCTATCCGCTCTGGCAGCAACTCAACTGGCTGACCATGTCCGTGCCGTGGCATAACAATCCGCGTGTGTTCGTCGTCATGCTGGATACGCTCATCGCGTTCCTTGCAATCATCGGCTTCAAACGCATGTGGGAACGTCACCGCATTTTCGCGCTCTGGCTGGCAATCGATATGTTCATCCTTCTCGTTTGGCGCACGAAATGGCCCCAATACCTGCTGATCATCACCGCGCCGTTGTGTCTCTCTGCTGCGGAAGGGATCATCCTGATCTGGAAACAAACGCTCGAAGCGTGGAGAAACCGTCAGAAAACAAGGGCAGTTTACAGGAAGACAGAGACGCGTCGCGCCATCCCGTGGCTGGTTCCCGGACTTATCGCCTTCCTCCTGCTGACGATCTTCCCGCTCATCTTCCAGTTCGGCGTTTCGATGACGGATTTCAACTCATCCTCCATCCGCGATGGATTCAGCGGCGGAATCGGGCGCGCGATATGGGAAGGCATCACGGGGCAGACCGAAACATCTCAACTGGAAGTGGATGGCGGACGTTCTAATCGAGTGCGCTACACGGGCTTGGGAAGTTACCCGGCTGTGTTCAACTTCATCACAGCGGGACGCGGCGATGGAAGTAATATCCTGTTCTTCAACGTGATGTGGACGATCCTTTCTGTGGCATTGCAGGGCGGGCTGGGACTCGCCGGTGCAATGTTGTTGTGGCAGAAAGGCGTACGGCTGGCGAAATTCTGGCAGGCGCTGTTCATCCTGCCGTGGGCGATCCCCGAAATGATCGGCGCGATCATGTGGCTTAACGTCGTGCAAAGGGAATGGGGCTGGCTGTATCTCGCCGCCCAAAAATACGGCGCGGATTCCATCTTCGGTGCGCTGGTCAACGGACTTGAGACCAGTGCCAGCGCATGGCTGCTTATCTTCCTTATTCCCGCTGTCTGGTACGGTTTCCCGTTCATGATGCTGGCTTCGAGCGTGGGGCTCAAGCTGATACCAAAAGATGTGTACGATGCCTCCGCCATGGACGGCGCAAACCCATTGCAGACCTTCCGCTTCATCACCCTGCCGTTGTTGATGCCGCTGCTTCTGCCCGCCATCATCGTACGCGGCATCTTCGCGTTCAACCAGTTCTATCTCTTTCAGGCGTTTTACTACCCTGATGCAACACTCGCCACACTCTCCTATAACATCTTCAACCCATCGGGCGGATTTGGCGCCAGCGGACAGTTCGGCGCATCTGCGGTCATCAATATCATCACGGTGCTGATCCTGGTCGTGTTCGTCGCCGTTTTCAACCGCTGGAGCAAGGCAGGCGAAGGAGTGGAGTATGCGTAACATTTCAGTCTTGAGACAGGCATTCACCCAACTGGCGCTGACGGTGATTGGATTCTTCGTCATCCTGCCGATCTGGGGCATGATTCGCCTCGCCTTCGACGGCTCCCTGCGCGGACGCCCGACCGAATTCCTGCTCCTGCCGAAGGAATGGTCGTTCACGGCGTTCCTACAAGTGCTGGATAAACCTTATCAATCTGTAAATTTCTCCACACTGCTTACCAACAGCATAATCGTCTCCCTCGGCGCTGCGATCATCGCTGTCCTTCTGGGTGTGAGTCTCGCCTACGCGTTCGCGCGCTTTCGCTTTCCCAGCCGCCAGCAGGGATTGTTCGCCATCCTGCTGACGGCTTTCCTGCCGCCCGTCGCCTTCATGACGCCGCTCTACATTCTGCTCAGCATGTTGCAGATCCGCACCACACTGTTCGCGCTGGTCATCGTCTATGCCGCGTTTGCCATGCCGTTCTGCATTTGGAACATGCGCGCCGCATTCCAAGCCATCCCAAAGGAAGTGGAAGAAGCCGCCTTCCTCGACGGCGCGGGAGATTTGGGCACGTTCGTCAACATCACCCTGCCGCTCGCACTGCCATCCATTGCCGTGGCAGCGTTGATCGCCTTCCTGATGGCATATTCCGAATTCGCTCTCGGCTGGCTCTTCGTCGATAAAGCGGATAATGTCACACTTGCCATGTCCATTTACGCCATCATCCAATCGCAATATTCGGGCGGCGCGCAGCCGTGGAGCTACCTCGGCTCGCTCGCCATCATCATGTCCATCCCAGTTGTGGTCATCTTCCTTATCTTACAGCGCACCCTGCTCGAGCGCATGATGTTCGGATCGGTCGAATGAACGTCGGAGAACTCATCAAAGCCTTTTTGGAAGAATATCAAAGCGAAACGCCTGAACTGGATGTGCAACTCCTGCTCGCACATGTGACAGGACAGACGCGCACATGGCTGTTCGCACACCTCGATGCGCCTCTGACGCCATCCCAACTTGATTCAGCACAGGAAGCCTTCGCCCAACTCCAGGCAGGGACTCCGCTGCCGTACATCCTCGGTCGCTGGGAATTCTATGGTCTCGACCTCGACATCACCCCGGATGTATTGATCCCGAGACCGGAAACAGAACTACTGGTGGAAAAAGCCATTAAATGGCTGTCAAATTCCCCCGAAAGAAGAACCGTCGCCGACATTGGCACAGGCTCCGGCGCGATCGCCATCGCGATTGCCATGCACGTCCCCGGCGTGCGCATCCTTGCCACCGATATTTCCTATAACGCGCTCAAAGTCGCCAGACACAATGCGGAAAAATTCCACGTCCACCACCGCATTGACTTCCTGCAATGTGACCTGCTCCCGCAGCACATTGACCCGCTCCCCACCGAGAGCCACTTCGACCTGATCTGCGCCAACCTGCCCTATATCCCAACCGAAACCCTGCACGGGCTTCCCATCTATGAACAGGAACCAACGCTGGCTCTCGATGGCGGCGCGGACGGTCTCAATGTGGTCCGCCGCCTGCTCCAACTCGCCCCCGACTGGCTTGCGCCGAACGGCATGATGCTGCTTGAGATCGAAGCCACGCAGGGCACAAAAGCCCTCAGCCTCGCCTATGACTCGTTCGAAGAAGTCAGACTCCAACTGCATCAAGATCTCGCCGGTCATAATCGCATCCTGGAGATCGTCCTGCCATGAAGACGCGAATTCTCCCAGCCAGCCAGATCCAAGCCGCGCTTGAAATCCTGCAAACCGGCGGAATCGTCGCCTTCCCCACCGACACCGTTTACGGCGTCGGCGCGCTCGCCTTCGACAACGCCGCCATCGAAAGCATCTACACAGCAAAGGACCGCCCTGGCGAAAAAGCGATTCCCGTTTTGATCGGGGACTTGAGCGACCTCGAAAAAGTAGCGAATAACATCCCGGATATGGCTCTCCGTTTTGCCGCCCGCTTCTGGCCCGGACCTTTGACCTGCATCGTCCCAAAAAAGCAGACTCTCCCTCCAGCCGTCTCTGCCACTTCCACCGTCGCAGTCCGCATCCCCGACCATCCCGATGCGCGCGCCCTGTTGCGCGCCGCCGGACCGATGGCAGTCACTTCCGCAAATATTTCGAGACAGCCAAGCCCGTCCACTGCGCAGGAGGTCTACGAGCAACTCAACGGGCGCATTCCGCTCATCCTCGATGGCGGCAAAACACCCGGCGGAGTCCCGTCCACACTGGTGGATTGCACAGGTGATGAACCTGTCATCCTGCGTGAAGGTCCGATCTCATTGGATGAATTGCGATCTTTGCTGGTTTAAACTCTTATCCCCCGCTTAATTATGTTTCAGGTCACATTTAACTGCCGGAATATAATGAAGGTTGCATTCTCCTGATTACTCCCCATTCGGCTCGGGCAAGCCGCTGGGGAGTGATTTTTTTACGACAATGCCCAAGTCGGCTGGGCATCGATCTCCAGACCAGAAACATGTCCCAATGCATAACGATAATAACCCGCCGCCGCGATCATGGCGGCGTTATCCGTGCAAAGGGAGAACGGGGGAATACGAACGGGAAACTCATCCTGTGATTTGAAAGTCTGCCGCAGAGGGCGGTTGGCAGAAACGCCACCCGCCACAAGGATCTCTTTCGCACCGAACTCGCGCGCGGCGTTCATCGTCTTTTTGAACAATACGTCGATCACCGCTTGCTGGAAGGAAGCCGCCAAGTCATGGACGGGAATGCCGTTACTGCGCTTTTTCAGTTCCTGCACTTCGTACAGGACGGAGGTCTTCACTCCACTGAAGGAAAAGTTCCAGGTCCCATCGAGCCAGGCACGGGGGAAGCTGAAGCGGGCTGGGTCACCCTCCTCCGCCGCCTTCTGGACGGAAGGTCCGCCCGGGTAGGGTAATTCCAGCAGACGCGCCACTTTGTCGAACGCCTCCCCAGCCGCGTCGTCGAGCGTGGAACCGAGGCGTTGATAGGTCAGGTGGTCGGTCATCAGGTTCAGCTCGGTATGACCGCCGGAGACGAGCAGAGCCATCAACGGGAATTGCGGCTCAGGCGGGACGGTATCCCCCGCTTCATACACCCACGCCGAATAGACATGCCCTTCGAGATGATTGACACCGACGAGCGGTTTGTCCAACGCGAGCGCCATGCCCTTCGCCATGTTCATGCCAACGACCAGCGAGCCCGCCAAGCCGGGTCCCTGTGTGACGGCAATGGCGTCGATATCCTGCATGGTGAGGTGTGCCTTCGCCAGCGCGGACTGTACGACCGGCATGATGCTCAACACATGCTGGCGCGAAGCGACTTCGGGGAACACGCCGCCATAACGGGCATGGATATCCATTTGCGAGGCAACAACGGATGAAAGCAGGACACGTCCATTTTCAAGAATGGCGCAGGCGGTCTCATCACAGGAGGTTTCGATGGCAAGGATGCGGGCGGGTTTAAGTTCGGTCATTCTTTCTTCCACTTCTTCATCTGCAGGACGAAATCATACGGATAGTCCGCAAGTTTTTCCACCACGCCGTCGGGGCGCATCCAGAAGGAATCTTCAATGCGGAATCCCATTCCTTTGCCGGGATAGTACAAGCCGGGTTCGATGGTAAAGACCGTTCCCGGTTTCAGGCGGTTATCTTCCGATGATGTATGCCTGCTCCACGGACGTTCGTGGAGGTTCAAGCCGATGCCATGTCCCAACGAATGGACGTATCCCTCGGTCACAACGCCGTCCGTGTGCATCGGGGTATTGTGCCCGTTCTTGTTAAATACATCGCAGACAAATGTTTGATAATCCTTGAAGGCGGCATTCATATCGATATTTTCGATCACCTTGTCGTACACATCCCTGACCTCATCGAACATTTTCTGCGCTTCCGGCGCAGCGTATCCCAAACTCCATGTGCGGGTGAAATCGTAATAATAGCCGCCGCCCGCTTCGGCGGGATAAATGTCAAACACGATCGTTTGCCCCAGCCGCATCAGATCGGCGGGATTGCCCGAGGAGTGCGGCACGCCCGCATCGCGCCCGATGGCAAAGATGAAACCGGAGGGCAGATCTGCGCCCATTTCGGTCACCCACAAGCGGATCTTCGAGTGAACGTCACCGACGGAAAGCGGCGAGCCGTCCTCCTTCAACAGAACTTCATCGTCACGCACATCGCAAGAGGTGAGATACTCGCGGACCTTTTCCACAACAGCGACAGTGACCCGACCGACCTTGCGGATGCGCGTCACTTCGCCATCATCCTTGGATTCCATTGCAAACATAAAGAGCGAATCGTCCTGGTTTTCGCCGACGATCTCCACTTCGGGAATTTCGGCATAGATCCGCGCAATGATATACAGCGACATCCCCAAGTCCGTATGCCCGAAAACGCCGATGCGCCCGCCGGTGATGCCGCACTCGTTCAACAGTTCCTTCGGACGTTTCGCAAAATCCTCCATCGCGCCTGTGCGCAGCGGCACAACTTTCAATCCGCTTTTTTCGGCTTCATCGCGCTCCATCGCATTGCAATACAGGACAGGCGCTCCGCCGCGTTTCTTGATCAAAACAGCTTTATTGACGTGTCCGCCGCCGGTTAAATAATACATGGGCGGATTGTGCTCCGCGTTTCCCAACACAATGAGCGCATCCAGATTGCGGGCTTGCATGAGGGCATCAAGGTCTGATTTCATTTGGATTCCTTTTTAACACGAATGGCCCGAATGGGCGAATTTTTCGAATATAGCATCTCTACTTTGAAGGCTTGCGCGGGAGTAATGCGCGCGGTGAAAGTCTCGCCTTTTTGTCTTTATTGTAAACGACACGGCTGGACTGCACACGTTCCGCGCCAAAGTTTATAACAATCGCCAACTCGAGACCGGTCGCTTTCAAATAGGATAATGCCTGTTGTTCATGGATTTTTGCAATTTCACTCACGGCTTTGTATTCCAGGATAACTCGCCCATCGGCTATATTGTCAAGAATAAACTCGCCGATCGGTTCATCCTTATATAGAACTTTGATGCGCTTTTGCCGCTCTAAACTCACACCATTTCTGGCAAGTTCACGATTCATGGCTTCTTCATAAATCGCCTCGGGAAAACCTGGTCCAAGTGCATTATGGACTTCAAACGCCGACTTCATGATTAAGTATGACAACTCTTTTTCAACAATGTAAATTTCCGACATCTCAAAATCCATTCGCCTTATTCGAAAATTTGCGTCATTCGTGTTTAAGATACTTTCAGAAGATTTTTTAAACCGACCAGCAACGCACCCTCCTGTTCCGGCAGGACGGTGCGCGGGTCGAGCAAGATTTTCTCGTTTTCGGTGCGCGCGATGATCGGCGGATTGTTCTTCCGCAACGCGCGTAAAAATTTTTCGGCGGATCGGACACTCAATTCAAGCAAATAGGTCGGGATGGATTCATCGGGGAGCGATCCGCCCCCCACTGTGGATTCGCCCACCACGACAATCCCCTCTCCCAATTCCGTGCGCCACGCCTCCGCCCGACCTCGAACCTGTTCCACTGTCAGGGACATCATCTTCAGGATGGGAACTTCACGCTCCGCCTCATCCTTGAGGTAATGCATCAGCGTCGCGGACAGCGCCGCAAGACAAGCCTTGTCTGCGCGGACGGCGCGGGCGAGCGCATGTTTCTTTATCTTGTCGAGCAGAGCTTTCTTCCCAATGATGATCCCCGCCTGCGGACCGCCCAGCAGTTTGTCGCCAGAAAATAGAATCACATCCGCGCCCGCCTGCATGGACTCTTGCACGGTCGGTTCATGGGAAAAGCCATACTTTGCGGTGTCATACAATGCACCGGAACCAAGATCGTCCACAACGGGAACGCTTGCTTCATGAGCTTTTTCCACAATGTCTTTGAGTTCAGGCTCTTCAGTAAACCCGACGATCTTGAAATTGGAACGATGCGCGCGCATGACGAGCGCAGTCGGTTCTTCGAGAGCGATCTCGTAATCCGCCAAACGGACTTTGTTCGTCGCGCCCACCTCCACAAGTTTCGCACCGGAACTTTTCATCACGTCAGGCACGCGGAAGCCGCCGCCGATCTCAACGAGTTGCGAACGGGCAATGACCACGCGTTTTCGGTTCGCCAATGCAGAAAGTGTCAGCAGAACCGCCGAAGCGCAGTTATTGACCACCAATGCGGACTCGGCACCTGTCAGTTTTTGAAGCAGGGATTCAGCATGAACAAGGCGAGAACCGCGCTTGCCGGTTACCAAGTCAAATTCGAGGTTGGAGTAGCCGCGTGAGACGATGTCCATGGCGCGGATGGCGGCGTCGCTCAACGGGGCGCGACCAAGATTGGTGTGCAGGATCACGCCCGAGGCGTTGATGACCGGGACAAGGGTCGGCTTCGTCCATGCGGCGAGGGTGGATTCAGCCCGGGCGAGGATCAGGTCTGCTAAAGGCAGGGCAGTTATCTCCCCCGATTTGAAGCGCGCTCTTACATCATCCAGCACAAAACGAATGGCATCCAATGTCAACGGTCTGCCAAAGCGCGCGATCAAATGCGCGGCAGTTGTGGTCTGCAAAAGCTGTTCGACGGAAGGAAGGTTACGAAGCGTCGTCATCGTCGGGGATTTCTGGAATGCGGCGGCTGGCTTTCTCTCGGACGCGGATGAAATATTCAGCGGCGATCAAACCGCCTGCCAATCCAAAGATCACATAGAGGGAAAGGAGACGCCCAAGTTGAAGCCATGCCAGCGTGACGCCGTACACGCCCACCCACATGGATTGACGAATGATGACATTGGCATCAGCGGGCGGTTCGGTTGGGAAACGTTGATGAAGAAAATATACAATGGGCAGCGCCGTGCCGGTAAGCGCCATCAGGGTGAGTGCGAAAAATCCCCAGCGGGACCAAACCAAAGGCAGGGTTTGGGTAATAACCAGATACAGACCGCCCCAGCCGATCAGGATCAACGCCAGCGCGGAGAATCCAAACGGCTTGAAAGTGAGTTTCTCGTCCATTGGCAGAATTATACCCGCAGAAAGATTCTGCCAACGGCGGTCCGTTACTGCAAGGGATTCCAGATGATCGAGAACACAATGGCAAGCACGATCAGCAATGCCGCGAGCGCAACGAATACGGCGCTGACCTCCGTCGTCTCGGTAACTGTGATGAGGTGCGTGGGCAGGTTTTCGTAGACTTCGCGCAATTCGGTTGAACTTTCAGCCAGATAATAGGAAGCATCGGTTATCTCGGCAACCAGTTTGAGGGTCTCTTCGTCGATCTCCCTGCGGAAGCCGCCTCCGCCTCCCCCGCCAAAGAACGGACTGAACTGTTCGGTGAACTGATAGGGAGACGAAACCCCGCAGTTCATCATGGAGGTGTTGTTCGTCGTGCCAAAGCCGATAGTGAAGACCCGGACGCCCCGTTCCGCTGCCAGTTCCGCCGCATAGAGCGGATGCGTGCCTGTGGTGGTGACGCCGTCTGTAAGCAGGACAACAATGGCTGGCACATATTCGCCTTCGGGCATGGGTGTCGGCTCCATACCTGAATACGGACTGGCGACCGTGTCATCGATCTCAGAGATCGCATCCAGTGACATGAGAATCCCTTCACCGATGGCAGTGCGGCGCGCAGTGGTCAGATTCTTGATGGCGGTCTCCAGCAATGCCTTGTCCGTGGTGGGAGCCTGCACGACAACGGCATATCCCGCAAAGGCAACGACACCGATCTGCGTATTCGCATCCTGCAGTTTAATGAATCCCAGCGCCGCGGACTTGGCGGCTTCGAGCCGGTTCGGTGAAATATCCGTGGAGCACATACTGCGCGAAACATCGATGGCGAGGATGATGGTCGCATTGGAGGCGGGCACCGTGATGGTCGATACAGGGCGCGCCATCGCCATGATCAGGCTGGACATCGCCAGCAGAAACAAGACGAAGGGCAAATGCCGCTTCCACTTTGATTGTTTTTGGACCACGTCCCGCACCAGAGACAAGCTGGAGAACCGTACCGAGGCGGGTTTGCGGCGGCGCAGGATCCAAACATAGGCGAGGATCAACAGGGGAATCAATCCCAACAGATAAAGCAAATAAGACCAGATGAATTCCATCAGTACCTCCTAACAGGGCTTTCCATGTGCAAGTCATTCATCCTACGGCACACGACTAAACCAGAGCAGGGACAACATGCCGCCAACCAGCAGGATGAGGATGCTCACGCCCGCAAAGATGGACGTAACTTCGGTCTCTTCCTGCTTGAAAAGCAGGCGCGGTTCGATGCTTTCATACACCTCGCGCAGGTCTTCCTCGTTTTGCGCGTTGAAATACAGACCATCCGTGATCTCGGCGATTTGCCTGAGCGACGCTTCATCCACCTGCGTAAAAACAGAAAACCCATTGACCTCCAGCACCGTCCCTTCCGCGCTGCCGATGGCGATCGTATGAATGCGGACTCCCTGTTCCGCCGCGAACTCCGCCGCCGCCAGTGGGTCGGGGTCCATGTTGTTCTCGCCATCCGTCAGCAGGACGATGACCGCGGAGTTATCGTCCACGATCATGGTCGGTTCGATGTCTTCCAGATTGGGGAGCTCATTTTCATCAAAACTCACCACAGGCTCCATACCTGTCGCTGCAGCGATCGTATTCAATGAAACCACGATCCCATTCGCCACGGACGTGCCGCGCTGAGGACGCAGGCGGCTGATCGCATCCAGAATTTCCGCCTGATCGTCCGTTGGCAATTGGACGGAAAATCCGCTGTCGCTGAACGCCACAATGCCCACCTGCACCGTGGACGGCTGGCGCGAGACGAACTCGCTCGCCACCGCCTTTGCGGCTTCAAGGCGGTTCGGGGCGAAATCCTCCGCCGCCATGCTGCCAGAAACATCAAAGGCAAGGATGACGATGCCCTCCACGCGCGGCAATCCCACCACCATTTGCGGACGCGCCAGCGCAAGGAACAGGACGATCAACCCGACCAGAAATAAGACTGCCGAGATATGACGGCGCGCGCCGATCCCCTTCCCCGCCGCCTGCTGAACCAGCCCCAAACTTCCATAGCGCAGGGTAAGTTTTTTGCGCCGCTCCTGCATCCGCAGATACAACAATACCAGAAGCGGAATTGCAAGCAGCGTCCAAAGCATTTGATACCAGATGAATGCCATGACTACTTCTTCCGCTGTCTCCGCACCATCACAAAACTTGCGATGGCGTGCATCAAATCGCCTTCGGTCGAAAGCGGCAGCACGTCCACGCCCGCGCGTTTGAACGTTTCCATCAACGCCGTTTCACGCGCCTGTGCCGCATCCGCAAACCGCTGGCGAAACTTTTTATCGTGCGTATCCACATAGATCTGCTCGCCCGTTTCGGCATCTTCCAAAACCACCGGACCAACATCCGGCAGCTGCATCTCGCGCGGGTCCCACAAGCGGACGGCGATGACTTCATGCCGCTGCGCAAGCAATTTCAACGGACGCTCCCAACCGGGCGTACTGATGAAATCGGACACGATGAACACCAGCGAACGCTTCTTGATACCGTGCAATGCACCTTTGATCAGCATGGATAGATCGGTCATCGGAGATTGCTTCAACTGCGGCTGTTTGAGCAGATCATTGATCAATCTCAGGACCTGCATCCGTCCGCCTCGCGCCGGGACCGTGCTCTGGATCCTGCTCCCATACATGATCGCCCCGACGCGGTTCCCGTGCCGCGTCAACAACCGTGACAGCGTCGCGACGAAATCGATCAGCACCATCCGTTTTGGATTTTCCAGCGCGCCAAAATCCACGGACGGACTCAGATCGAGCAGGAACCACGCGATGATCTCGCGGTCTTCCATGTACTCGCGGACATACGGCGTATCCATGCGCGCGCTGACGTTCCAGTCGATGTAGCGGATGTCATCGCCGGGCTGGTACTCGCGCAAGTCGGCAAAGTCCACGCCCGAGCCGCGGAACAGACTGCGGTAATCGCCCTGCAAATAGCCATCCAACTTGCGGATGACCTGCCAGTCCAAGCGATGCAGAATGCGCTCAGGAGTCGGCGCGGAGGTTGACATGTTCATGCAGCGGCACCACGGGGATCGGAATGCGGTCGAAGATGGATCTCAGCAGGTCGTCACTGCTGACGTTATCGGACAACGCCTCATACGAAAGCACCAACCTATGACGAATGACATCCAGTGCCATATCCAGAATATCCTGCGGGAGGACATAGGTGCGTCCGCGCACGAAAGCAAGCGCCTTGGCGGTGAGAATAAGATTGATCGAAGCGCGCGGACTGGCGCCGAAGGTGATGTAATGTCCGATATCACCCAAGCCGACCAGTTTCGGATCACGCGTGGCATTGACCAATTTCACTGCATACTCGATCAGCGCGGGGTCCACATAGACTTCATCGGCTTTTTTCTGTAACTCGAGCAATTGGTCAGTGGTCAAGACCTTCTGCACGCCTTGCAGGGCATTCGTCATGCGCTCGACGATGACAAACTCCTCCGTCGGGGTCGGGTAACCCACCAACACCTTGAGCATGAAGCGATCGACCTGCGCTTCGGGCAGGGCATACGTCCCTTCGGTCTCGATGGGATTCTGCGTCGCCAGCACCAGGAACGGACTTGGAACTTTGAACGTCTCGCGCCCGATGGTGACCTGTTTTTCCTGCATCACTTCGAGCAGGGCGCTTTGCACCTTGGCGGGCGCGCGGTTGATCTCGTCCGCGAGAAGCAGGTTCGTGAAAACAGGACCGAGCGAGGTGTTGAACTCGCCCGTCTTCTGGTTGTAGATGCGCGTGCCGATCAGGTCGGCGGGGACAAGATCGGGCGTGAACTGAATGCGTTTGAACTCGCCGCCGATTGAATCTGCCAGCGTTTTGATCGCCATCGTCTTCGCCAAGCCGGGCACACCTTCCACAAGGATGTGTCCGCGCGCGAGCAACGCGACGATGAGACTCTCGAGCAGATGGTCCTGCCCGACGATGATCTTCTTGACTTCGTACAACACGCGCTCCATCGGGAGTTTGTTTTCACGGTTGGTTTGTTCCATGTGATGGTCTCCTAAGTTTGTCTGTCGTTATGAGAAGTAACGAAGCAATCTCCCAATAAGACGAGGATTGCTTCGCCCTATTGATTTCGATACGGGCTTCGCCCTACTCAATCAACGGGGTCTCGCAATGACGCAGCAATTAATACGGCGGCGACCCCATGCCGCCGACGGCGATATTGATCGGCACGGCAAAGCCGATGCCAACGAAGAAATTTTCATCGGTGGGGTTGATCAAGCCGGTGACAATGCCAATGACATGACCGCTGCGGTTCAGCAGCGGTCCGCCCGAATTGCCGGGGTTGGCGGCGGCGTCAAACTGGATCATACCCGGGATCTCAAGATCACTATCCGGCGCGCGAAAGACGCGGTCAAAGCCCGAGATCACGCCCGCGCTCATCGAGCTGTACAGTCCAAAGGGGTTGCCGACGACAAACGCCTCATCCCCCACGCGCATGGAATTGGGATTGCCCAACACAGCCGGGACGACAAAGAGCGGCGTGTCATACGCCTGCAAAACGGCAAGGTCATATTCGGGTCTGCGCATGACCACCGCCGCCTGCGACTGCGTGCCATCCGCGAAGGTGACCGTGACCTGATTCGCCCCTTCGATGACGTGCAGACTGGTGAGGATGCTGCCGAAGCGATCCACGACCACGCCGCTGCCCAAGCCGAAATCTGATCGCTCGTGCCCATTCCCCCGCTCCACCTGAACCAGCACCAGCGAGGGACGGATGGCTTGATAGACCTGTGACGAATACGAAGGCGGAGCCGTGGCGGACGCCATGACCTCCACAATGGACGCTTCGACGTCCCTGCGCGTTAACTGTTGAGACTGTATAAAGAACAGGTGATAGAGAAAGAGCGTGACCAGCGCCGCAAAGACCCCATATGCGAAGGGCAAGCCGCGCCGCAGATGGGACCGGGCAGTTCGATATCTCCCCCGCCACACTTTCAGTTTTGATTCGGTTTCGCTCATGCTCCTTTTCCTTTGGCAGAAGAGATCGCTGGTTCAAGCCGAACGTCGTATCGATTGAAATCACTATAAAGCGTTGATTTAAGATAAAGATGAGAAACTTTATCGTTATCTTACAAGCGCAGGGGAATCGTCCGAAATCTCTCACGAAATTCACAGCTAATGTATACTTCCTTATGTCGTTGCAGGGAGATTGCTTCACTCCCCGACTAGCGGGTCGCTCGCAATGACATAAAAGGAGAACACCATGAACGTATCTGAAGCCATTCGATTGAAACGCGCCGTGCGGAAATTTCAGGACAAGCCCCTGCCCGATGAGGTAGTGCACGCCATCCTCAACGCGGGCAGACGCTCGCAATCGTCAAAGAATACGCAGGCGTGGCAGTTCATCGCCATAAAGGACAAGTCCATTTTGAAGGAACTCTCGACGTGCGGAGAGTGGGCGGGACATCTGGCTGGCGCGGCGCTGGCAGTTGCCATCCTGACCCCCGACCCGAGCGAGAAATTCCAGATCATGTTCGACGCGGGGCAGGCAGCGGCGTATATGCAGCTCGCCGCATGGGAGTTGGGAGTCGGCTCCGTCCCTGCTTCGATCTATGAAGCCGAAAAGGCGCGCGGAATTTTAGGCTTCCCCGCTGAGTGGCATTTACGCATCGCGCTCTCGTTCGGGTATCCGCTGGAGGAAGCGAAGTTGTCCGCGCCGCCGAAGAAGGGTGGACGGGCTGCGTTCGAGGATGTGGTGCATTGGGATAAATGGTAAGTTATCAGTTGGCGACTTTAGATTACGAGTGGCGAGAGGTGTTTCATGAAAATAGCAAAGGCAATGCGTACATGGGGCTGGGTGAGCTTCCGGTTGATGTGGCTTCCGTTCATCACGATCTTTATCGGCATGTGGGGTCTCCCGGAAGGAGAATATGACTGGGTGGAACTGCCCATGCTGGCAAGGGTTTCGATGATCGCGGCGGGCTCGCTGGCAGCCCTCGCCCTGATCCTGTTGGTCGGGGCGGCTGTGGCCGGTCTTTTTGCGAACCGATCCCTGCAGGAGAATGGACTGCCAGCCCAAGCCAAAATCGTGAAGGTGTGGGACACGGGGACGACCATCAACCATGACCCGCTGGTGCGGATGATATTGGAAGTCCATCCGCCGGGCGGGGCACCTTTTCAAGCCGAGACGGAACGGCTGGTCTCGCGTTTGCAGATCCCGCAGATCCAACCGGGCATGGTCGTGGAGGTCCGATATGACCCGGCGACAAACGCTGTCGCTCTCGCGGACGCTGAACCTGTAGAATCGTGATGCCACAATCATGAGTGAATATGAAGTTGATGCAAATATGGTCGCTCCCATTCGGCTATCCGCAGGAGAAAGGGCGGGCAGGCTGATCGGAGCCTGATTGGAGCTTGATTGGAGCTCGATTGGAGCTACAGTACAGGATGAGTACAGGATGGTTGGAGCTTGATCGAAGCTCGATTGGAGCCTGATCGGAGCTAGGCAGAAGAAAAATCGGAGTAATTCTTCCATCGTGGGTATAATATGAGAAACCCGCATCCGCGGCAAATTGACAGGAAAGGATTAAGTCATGGCTGCAAAAAAGAAGGTTGAGACAAAAGCCGAGTTCTCCCCCGAACAGATCAAGCACCTTGAATTCATTCAGGGAGTGATCACCCGCATGGGCTCGAACTCCTTCCAGATGAAGGGGTGGATGGTCGTGATCGTATCTGCGCTGCTGGCGATCTATGCAGACAAGCAAAATCCGTTGTATGCGATCTTTGCGGTGCTGCCCACCGTCATCTTCTGGTGTTTGGATGCCTATTATCTGTGGCAGGAACGCAAGTTCAGGGGCGTTTACAATGATGTGGCAGGTATCACAAAGGACAACAAGGTGGAGCTCTTCTCAATGCCTGTCCAGTTGTACACGGGCAAAAAATACTCCTATTGGAACGTTCTATTTTCCATAACGATCTGCACGCTTTATATTCCAGTAATCGCAATTCTGTTGGTGATCTATTTCTTTTTGTAGGGCGCGCAGGTCGCTGCGGGTGACGGCGGGTTTCGACAATGTCGGCGCGAGTGTATGCAACCAGCGCCGCCGCGAAGCAATCCGTGGTTATAGGGAGATTGCTTCGCTCACTTGGTCTCGATACACCGCCTTCGGCGGCACTCGACCAGCGTTCTCTCGCAACGACATTAATGGACAGGGAGTGTTAAATGAGCGACGGGCATTGTTTCATCAGTTATTCCCACGCGGACGGACTTGACTTCGTCACCAAACTTGCGGATGAACTCGAGAGCGGGCATCCGTTCATCAAGGTTTGGTTCGAGAAGCGCGAAATGGTCGCAGGTCGTGACGATTGGGACGACCAACTTGCCAAGGCTATTCAAACCTGCAAATGCCTTTTGTTCGTCATGTCTAAAGACAGCACGGGCGGACTTTCCAACTGCAAAGACGAGTGGACGTGGGCACTGAAGTATAAAAAGCCAGTCATCTGTTTGTGGATTGATAAGGATGCCGAAGACCAATTCCGCTTGAACAGCCGCCAGAAAATTGATTTCACTGCGAATTTCGATCAAGGGTTGGCGAAGCTACGAAAATCCATCGCCCATCTGGATTCTCCCGAAGGGGAATTGGAAGAATTAAGACATCGTCTTGCCGATGCAAACCGTGATTTGCACCGCGTACCTGACGAAGAAAGACCGCGCGTACAAGCAGATATTGATGAACTAACCAAGCAAATTGAAACGCAACAAAGAATCGTTAACAACCCCAAAGCTGCGGAAGAGCAAACGCAGAAAAACATCGAAACAGGCTTGGAACGCGAGCGCAAGCCTGAGTTACCGCTCGCCGGTATCCAATCCACCAAATTCATCAATCCCCCGCCGGGAATTGCGCCGAATTACTTCCAAGACCGCACCGTCGAGACAAAACAGGTCTTTGACTTTCTACAAGATGACGCCCAACGCCTGATGACCATCGTCGGGCGCGGCGGGGTCGGCAAGACTGCCATGATCTGCCGCCTGCTCAAACACCTGGAAAACAGCGCCATCCCCGAAGACGTGCAAAAAGCATTCAGCGGAATTCAACCGCTCAAAGTGGGCGGAATCGTCTATCTGAGCGAGAGCGGCAGTCACCGCGTCAACTTCACCAATATCTTTTATGACCTGTGCAAACTCCTGCCAAAGGAATCCGCGCAGAAACTGGACACGGTCTATAAAAATCCGCAGGCGAGCACGGAGAGCAAGATGCGCCACCTGCTCGAACACTTCACGGGTGGACGCGTCATCCTGCTGTTGGATAATTTCGAGCCGTTGGTGGATGCTGAAACGTTCGAAATCCACGATACAGAATTGAATGAGGCATTGCTCGCTTTCCTGAACGGGACGCATACTTCGGTCAACATCATCATCACCACCAGAATTGCGCCCAAAAAGTTGAATTTGGTTCAGCCGGGCAGGCAGCGCCCACTGGATTTGGATGACGGACTGGAATCGCCCTATGCCGAGAACATCCTGCGTGAAATGGACAGCGACGGGCGGCTGGGGTTGAAATCCGCATCCGATGAATCCCTCAAACAGGCAAAAGAAAAGACGCGCGGATTCCCCAAAGCGCTGGAAGCGCTGTTTGCGATCCTGGCTTCTGACCGATATACGACGCTCGAAGAACTGCTTGCGATGCCCACACCCGAGAACGTGGTGGAGGCGCTGGTGGGCGAAGCCTTCAACCGTTTGGACACGAACGCGCAAAAGGTGATGCAGGCGCTGGCAGTCTATAACCGTCCCGTGACTCCCGCCGCCGTGGACTACCTGCTCACGCCGCACCTGCCCACGATGGACAGCGCGCCGATTTTGCAACGGTTGGCGAATATGCACTTTGCGCGCAAGGAGAGCGGACGGTTTTATTTACATCCTGTGGATCGGGAGTTTGCTTTCGGTTTAATCCCAGATTCTTTCACCGCGGAGTCGCAGAGTCCGCAGAGAAAACCTTTAAAAAACTCCGCGCTCTCCGCGTCTCTGCGATCAAACGCTTTTACCCAACATGATTTGACCACCCGCGCCGCCGATTACTTTGCCCAAGCCCGCAAACCCCGCGCGGAATGGAAAAAACTGGACGACCTTTCCGCGCAACTGGCGGAATTTGACCTGCGCTGTGCCGCTGGGGACTACGACAGAGCAGCAAATATTTTACTTGAACTCGATTTTACTTATTTATTGTTTTGGGGGCATTTTCACTTAACTGTTAAGTTGAGCGAAAAGATTCAAGGTGAAATAGAAAACCTAGAAACAAAGATGTTTTTGTTCAATACGTTGGGATCTGCATATTATGCCACAGGAAAATTTAACGAGGCGATAAATTGCTATCAAACTTCTATTGAGATTGCTGGTCAGATTGATAAATACCAAGGCAACCACCTCAACAATTTAGCGAATGTCTATAGCGATTTAGGGAACATAAAAATTTCCATTAAATTGCTTAGAAAGGCATTAAGAATAGCCCGTGAAAATAATAACCAAATGGATGAGAGTGGCATACTTGCCAACCTTGGAAACCGTTACGCAGTATTAGGTGATTTGAATAAATCACTAAGACTAGATAAGCGAGCATTAAAACTTGCAAGGGAAAATAAAGATCTTCGAAATGAAGCAGCGATTTTGGGAAACCTAGGATACCGCTATTATGCCTTAGGAGATAACAAAAAGTCCATCACATATCATGAGCAAGCACAAAATATTTCACATGATATTGGTGATAATGGAGCAGGTTTGGAGCATCTCTTTTTTATGGGATATATTTATTTGCTTCTAGAAAA
Source organism: Anaerolineales bacterium (assembly GCA_023382595.1). Lineage (GTDB taxonomy): Bacteria > Chloroflexota > Anaerolineae > Anaerolineales > Villigracilaceae > Villigracilis. Next base: position 206,570 of record JAHDWB010000001.1, read on the forward strand.
CTTTACTAAAGCCGAGCAGTTATTATTTGATGCTACTAATATTGCCGATTCTGCCTCTCATTATCGGTATCAAATAAATGCAAGATACGGGTTGGCACAGACTTATCTTTTCCAAAACGATTTGGTCAATGCCCGCGCCACCATCGAAGTCGCACTGGGATATGATGTGCCAAAATACAATCACAATGCCAGCGCCCTGCACGGAATCATCGCCTTGCGGCAGGGGGATGAGGTCGCGGCACGGGGCGCCTTTGTCCGCGCGATTGGGCAGGCGGATGAGATCCTGTCCAAGACGGCGGAGTATTATTCCGCGCTGGATGCGAAGGGGTTGGCGTTGTGCGGGTTGGCGCTGTGTAGGTCACGTTTGCAACGTGACGATTCCCCCAATGCCGATAACCTGTCACGCTTCAAGCGTGACCTACAGGACGCCATCGAAACCTTCCGCAAGGCGCGCAAGATCGCTCCGCACGCGGGGGTGGTTAAGTCCGTGCTGCGGTTGTTCGATGAGTTGGCGAAATGCGATACGGAGGGGATTTTGAAGGATGTGAGAAAGGCTGTGGAGGGGAAGTGAGCCCCCTTCGGCGCTACGCGCCACTTCCCCCATTCAAGTCCATGAATGGGGGAAGGTGAATGAAAATGAACAAAACCCCACAGATGCAAAACCGCCCGATGGCTAACCATCAGGCGGTTCTTTTTTGAAGATCAAACCTTCTTCCGCGCCTCTTCCACCACCGCCAGCACCTCGGGCAAGTCCATGCCAAGCGCGCGGAGTTTCTCAGGCGTGGGGATGCCGTTCGCGTCCCAGCCGCGCCGTTCGTAAACCGCGTCCATCAGTTGCTCGTATTGCGATTCGCGGTACGCCCGCAGGTGCGCCATCTTCTCTTCGGTGGCGAGACCTTCGGGATCAATGTCCAGCAGACGTTTCAACTGCTCATCATAACGTTCCCGCCGCGACTCATATTCGAGTTTGGTCACAGGTCCCATCGCGCGGTAGGGCGGATAATCGTGCTTGCGCCCGACCCGTCCCATGCGGATGGCGAACACCTTCTGGAAGTTGTACACCCGCTCCGACTGTGCCAGCAAATCTTCGACCTTCGTCGGTTTACCCGTCACGCCCTGATGAATCCACGTGTAGTTTTCGACGTGTTCCTCCACCTTGGCAGGTTCCTTGGTCTCTTTGTTGTTCGCGGGCGAGATGTCGTTCCACGGCAGTTTGCACAGTCCGTGCAGGCTGAACCACGTCCGCCACATGGGGAAGTAATGCAACGCCTCCGCCTTGTCTTTGAACGACGGCAATAAATTCTGCACCTGATCCATGAAGATCAACCACGCCTCATCATGCTGCGGACCTTTGGTCGCCATCCCGTAGCCGCCCTGCTGGGCAAGCGATTCTTTGGTCAGGTACTCAGAAATTTCCATGCCTTTCATTTCCATCGCAATGTCATGGATGAACTGCGGGTCAGCGCCGTATTCGCGCACGAAGAGTTCCTTCATGTAGCGCACGCCCTGCCCGACGGTCACACCGAAACCTTCGCCGCGCGCCATCTGGTGAATCAACTCCAACGCCGCCGCGCCGTTGCCAAAGTTCAATTCCAGTCCGCCTGTGTGGTCTTTGGTGATGAAACCTTCTTCGTAACACTCCATCGCAAAGGCGACGCAGTTCGCAAACGAGATACTGTCAATGCCGTAGGTGTCGCAGTAGAAGTTGAGTTCCAACACTTTCTGCGGGTCGAAGTTGCCGATGTTCGAGCCGAGTCCCGCGGCGTTCTCGTATTCAGGTCCATCCACCAGCACACATTGACCTGCATACGGTCCCGTCTTAAGCGGGAAGTGATCCACGCCGTGCGAGCAACTCATCGTGCATCCCAGCCAGCATCCGTCGGGCAAGCCCTGGGTGAAGGCTTCCTTCCACACCTTGGAATCAATTTTATGGGTGTCAGGATGCGAACCGTAGCGGTAGTTGTGCGTCGGCAGCAGGTCGAAATGATCCATCACTTCCACGATGTTCGCCGTGCCCACCTTGCGCATCTGGTTCTGTTTGTCGTCAAGTTCGGTGATTTCCTTGTTGATGCGCTGCCCCGCCTTGCGGATGAGCGCCATGTCCGCCACGCCGTTCTTGTCGCCGCCCATGTCGGTGTAACGCACGACGATGGCTTTGATTTTCTTGTCACGGAAGACGCGCCCCGGTCCGCCGCGCCCCGCCTGCTTGAAACGCGCTTCCTTGCGGCGCACGTCATACCAGGTGGAATTGATCAACGCGATGCGCGTATGCTCCGCCGCCTGACCCGCCGACAAGACCGAGATGCCGCGCCTGCCTTTTTCATCGCCTCCATACTTGACCGTGAGCTGGTTCGCCACTTCATGCGAATCCAACGCTGTGAGCGAATCCTGCTCGATAGTCACCCTGCCCGTATCACCATCAATGAAAATGATGACATCATCCGCCGCCGCCTTGCCTTGAATCTCAATTGCATCGAAACCAGAGAATTTCAGGAAGGGCGCAAAATACCCGCCGACGTTGCTGTCGATCACATTCTCCGTCAGCGGACTGAGCGTCACCACCGTGGACTTGCCGCTGCCCGGGTACGCCGTGATCCCGCAAATGGGACCATTCGCAATGACCAGTTCATTCTCGGGGTCGTTCCACTTCGTTTGCGGCGTGACCGCATCCCACAGCAGTTTGAGCGCAAATCCGCGCCCGCCTGTGAACAGGTCTTTCATCTGCTGGGTGACGGGTTTCTCATAAATGGAGTTATCATCCAAGTTGATGTACAACGTCCGTCCAGCATAGCCGCGCTCCACGGGGCGCAACTCGTAGGTGAATTCCTTCAAAAGGGTGGTTTCTGCAAGCGTGGCAGGCATGGTCATGGGTCTGTCTCCTGTGATTGTTTATCGGAAAAATCCAGATTTATTATCACGGAAAGCAGACCAAATGCCTACTGATGAACTTCCCCTTTCGGTAGTGTCATTAAACCGCACGGGGATAAACCCCCGCGCTATTCCTACAAAGTCCGCTCAAGCGGACTCGTCAGCCTGCAAAGGGAGCCGACCTTCAGTCGGCTTCGTACGAGTAGCATGGACGTTTACGTCCGTGCGGGCGAAATATCATGGTTATAATCGCCCGCATGGACAACTCCCTGCTCCCCTTCTTTCAACCCAAAGGCGTCGTGGTCGTCGGCGCATCCACCTCGCCTGAAAAACTCGGCTATGGCGTGGCGCGGAATCTCATACACAGCGGATACACTGGCGCAATCCATCTCGTCGCGCAAAAAAACGGAGAGGTCTTTGGGCGGACAATTCACACCAGCCTGCAAGACATCCCCGACCCCGTTGACCTTGCGATTCTCATCGTGCCAACACCAGCCACACCACAGGCAATCGAAGAATGCGGGGCTCGCGGAATCAAAGCGGCGGTGATCGTTTCGGCGGGATTTCGCGAAGTCGGCGAAGAAGGCGCGGAGTTGGAACAACGCTGCGTCGAGATCGCGCAAAAGCATGGCGTGCGCCTGCTCGGTCCCAACTGCATCGGGACCATTGACACCCACTTCCCGCTCGATACCACCTTCCTGCAACCGCCCATGCCCACACAAGGTGGTATCGGCTTCATCTCCCATTCAGGCGCATTTGCCGCCGCCATCGTCGATTGGGCACGCGGACAGGGATTCGGCTTCTCGCGCATCGTCAGCCTCGGCAACCAGGCTGATGTCAACGAGACCGACATACTGCCCATGCTCGCAGACGATGAGCACACGAACGTCATCGTCATGTACATGGAAAGCATCTCGAACGGCAGGCGTTTCGTCCACACCGCAAGCGAAGTGACCAAACGCAAACCTGTCATCGCATTGAAAGTCGGTCGCTTCGAAGCGGGGCAAAAAGCCGCCGCCTCCCACACGGGTGCGCTCGCCGCGTCCGACACGGCGTTCAATGCCGCCTTCGAAAAAGCGGGCGTGCTCCGCGCCGAAACCGCCGAGCAAATGTTCGACTGGGCGCGGGCGTTGGAAGTGTATCCGCGTGGTTTCGATACGTCCCGCCAAAATCAGCGGGACTACTCAACCACCAGTGCAAGAATCGGAATTCTCACCAACGCAGGCGGACCCGGCGTGATCGCCGCCGATTCGCTCGAACGGGAAGGCTTGGTGCTTTCCCATTTGAGCGAATCCACACTGGAGGCGTTATCCGCCATCCTACCCGCCGCCGCCAACATCCACAACCCCGTGGACATGCTCGCATCCGCTTCGCCAGAGCAGTACGCCGAATGTCTGAACATTCTCTTAAAAGACAAGGGCGTGGATGCGGTTATGGTCATCCTGCCGCCGCCGCCGATGTTCACAGCAGAAGAAGTTGCGGCAAAGATAAATGAAGTCATTGGCAAATCTAGGAAACCGGTGGTTGTTGCATTGTTGGGTTCGATACTGGTGGAAAAAGCTGTTGAATCGTTTGCGAGTTCAAAAATTGTAACGTATCCATTCCCCGAACGGGCGGCGTCCGCGCTGGGAGCGTTGGTGAGGAGGGCGAAAGCCCTTGACCGCAGACCGCTGACGATAGACCGTGAAACCATCGTCCATCCTCCGCCATCCACTGTCGATGAACTCATGCAAGCGTACGGCATCCCCACCGCGCCGATCAAGCTGGCACAGGATGAGAACGAAGCCGTTCAAATCGCGGATGAACTTGGTTACCCGGTAGTGATGAAAATCGCTTCACCGGATATTTCACACAAATCGGATGTGGGCGGGGTTCTGCTCAACATCAAAGATGATAAGGCTCTTCAACCTGGCTATGCACAAATGATGGAGAGAATGAAAAAGCTGGTTCCGCCTGTTCAAATAGACGGCGTACACATTCAGCGCCAAATTCCCGCAGGGCAGGAAGTCATCATCGGGATGGTGCGCGATAAACAGTTTGGTCCGCTGATGATGTTCGGCTCGGGCGGCGTGGAGGTGGAAGGGCTCAAGGATATTGCCTTCTGCCTGGGTCCATTGAGCCAAGCCGAGGCGGAGTCCATGATGCGCAGAACATGGGCTGGGAGAAAACTCAAAGGCTTCCGTAATATCCCGCCTGTGGATGAGGATGCGGTCAGGGATGTCTTGATCAAATTATCGCAACTCGCAGAGGAGCACGAGGAGATCGAAGAGATCGAGATCAATCCGCTGCGGGTGTTGACGAAGGGCGCGGTGGCTGTAGATGTTCGAGTAAAATTGCGCGCATGATTCAACTCGAGGCTTTCATCGCACAATTTGCCGACAAGACAATTTCAGCTGCCGTTCATGACCTGAAAACAGGCGGGGAGATTCTGGTCAACGCCGATGTGATGATGCACCCCGCCAGCACAATGAAAGTGCCTGTGATGATGGAGGTCTTTCGACAGGCGCATGAGGGCTTGCTTTCACTGGATGAGCGATTGCCGATTCTCAATTCGTTCAAAAGCATTGTGGATGGGAGCGAGTTCGCGCTCGAAGAAGCTGATGATTCTGATCTCACACTGTACAAACGCATCGGCGAGACCGAGAGCATCCGCGAATTGAACCGTCTGATGATCGTGCGTTCGTCGAACCTTGCCACGAATTTATTGATGGAACGTGTCGGCACTGTGCGTGTGGATGCCTTCATCAAGGAACTTGGCATCACGGACATGACCGTCATCCGCGGACTCGAAGATAAAAAAGCATATCGTTTGGACATCAATAACTCTGCCAGCGCGCGCAGTTCCACACACATGATGAGATTGATCGCGGAGGGCAATGTCGTTTCAAGGGAAGTCTGCGATGAGATGATCGAAGTGATGCTCGGGCAGGAATTCAACGAGAGCATCCCCGCGCTTCTGCCGCCTGACGTGAAGGTGGCGCACAAAACCGGCTGGACGGGCGAACACTTCCACGATATCGGCATCGTCTTCCTGCCAAACCGCCAGCCGTACGTCATTTCGCTGTTCACGCATGGCTTCCCCGAAGACGATGAAAATCAGGCACACCGCTGCATGGCGGAAATCTCAAAAATCATTTACGAAGGAATTGTATGATCACCCTCTCCACGCTCACCTACTATCCCATCAAAGCCTGCCGCGGATTTGATGTGCCCGCAAGCGAGGTCGAACGCATGGGGCTCGAACATGACCGCCGCATGATGGTCGTCACGCCGGATGGCGGGTTTCTCACCCAGCGCGAACATCCGCGTTTGGCTTTGATCACGCCGATGTTAAAAGGAGATTCGCTGACCCTTTCCGCCCCGAATTTTGATTCATTACAGATCAACATTCAAAAAACCGGCACTCCCACGCCGGTCGACATCTGGCACAGCAAGGATGTTGCTTCCATCGATCAGGGCGATGAAGCCGCAACATGGCTCTCGGATTGGCTTGGCATCTCGGTGCGGCTCGTCCATTTTGCGGATGGATACGTGAGAAACGTCAACCCCGAATATGCGATCAACCCCGATGACCACACCGGATTCGCAGATGGTTATCCCATTTTGATCATCTCGGAAGAATCGCTTCAGGACCTAAACTCGCGGCTCGACTCTCCTGTCCCGATGAATCGCTTCCGCCCAAACCTTGTCGTCAAAGGATGTGAGCCGTTCGCAGAAGACACGTGGAAGCGCATCCGCATCGGCGGCGTGGAGATGGCGCTAGTCAAGCCGTGCGCACGCTGTGTGGTGACAACGATCGACAAGGAGACGCTGGTGAAAAGCAAGGAGCCTTTGAAAACTCTCGGCAACTTCCGCCAACATAAACTGGGAGCCATCTTCGGGGTGAACGTCATTCCGCTGGACGAGGGCAGGCTTGAGGTCGGCATGAGCGTGGAGGTCATCCAATAATGGAACGAATCGTCATCGACGTCGTCGGCTGGACCGGCACGGTCCTGTATCTCATCGCATATGGATTGGTCTCCGCCAAAAAGGTGGAAGCGGATTCGTGGACGTATCAAGGCATGAACTTCGCCGCAGGGACGATGCTCATCATCAACACGTTGTATTTGCAGGCGTACCCGTCCGTCGGTTTGAACGTCGCCTGGGTGGGAATCGCCATGCTGACGTTGGGAAGAAAAGTTTTACAAAAGTGAGTTCGAATACTTATCTGCAAACAGCGCGGGCTGACCGCCGGTGTGCCAGAATAAAACCGTCTCGTTCTTCTTGAAAAACCCCTTGCGGATCAGGTCGATCATCCCCGCCGCGGCGCGTCCCGTGTAAACGGGGTCGAGCAATAAGCCCTCATGCCGCGCGAACAGGTTGATGGCTTCACGTTCGCCTTCCCCAAAAACGCCATAGCCCGCCTGACAATATTTGTCATTGGCAAGGACATCGTCACGAGTGAAGCGAATCTGCTCACCAAGTTTTTCACTGGCTTGCGAAGCGAGAGCAGAGACATGGTTCTTTAGATCGTCTTCCGTTTCGTCGATGCTGATTCCCAGCACTTTGCCTTTGAACCCAAACAAACGCTGACCCAACACCAGTCCCGCATGTGTGCCACCGGACGATGTGCCAAAGACGATCCAATCCGCGTGGACATTTTGCTTCATGAATTCTTCCATCGCGAAGGCATATCCCAACGCACCCGTCGAGCTGGAGCCGCCATACGGGACCAGATACGGCTTTTTTCCAGCGGCAACCGCATCATCAAAGGTCTTCTGCAAAGCCTCGTCGCGGAAGGCGCGGTCTTCGACAGTGATGACCTCCGCGCCGAAGAGACCGTCCAGCAAAAGATTGGCGGATGGCTGTTTCGGTGTTTCGCCCGTCAACACCAATTTGCACTCGAAGCCATACCGCGCCGCCGCCGCCGCGGTCTGACGGCAGTGATTGGACTGCATCGCCCCGCCCGAAATGAGCAAATCCGCGCCCTGCTCGCGGGCTTCGGCAATGAGGAATTCCAATTTGCGAGTCTTGTTCCCGCCGAATGCCAGCCCGGTCTGGTCATCGCGTTTGACGATGATGCGCGGTCCGCCGAAAAGCTTTGAAAGACTTGATAATTCTTCAATTGGCGTGGGCAAATGGGCAAAGTTTAGACGCGGAATATTCATTGTTTCTCCATTTTTGAATCCACGAAATACACGAAAAGGCACGAAGGTTTAATAGACAAAGCGTTTCCATTCGAGTTTTGGATGACCTCCAAAGTTTATCAACACACCAACTTTGTACCCGCTGGCTTTCAGGTAGTTGATAACCTGCGACTCCTCCCTGCCTGTCAAACTGTCCAATGCTTTGAATTCGACGATGATCTTTTCAAAACAAACCATATCTGCTATGTATTCCTTCCGCAAGGTATGATGTTTGTATTTGATTTGTAAAACCTGTTGTGAAACGAAGGGAATTTTTCTTTCAGCCGATTCGATTTCCATTGCTTCCTGATAAACTGGTTCCAGAAATCCATGACCCAAGGTGCGGTGAACATCTATCGCCGCCCCGACAATCGCAAACACCTCATCTTTGTAAATCAAATCAGCTATGGAACCTCCTAAAAAATTCGTGTTCTTTCGTGCTCTTCGTGGATTCTACTCCATTGCTCGTTTCGTCCTATCTTTCCCTCTCGACCTCATAAAATCCAGCACACGCGGCATCACATCCGAATACATCTTGTACCAGAATTTATTCGGCGCAAAATCATACGCGCCGAGCGTCCGTACCACCTCACCGCCCAAACCTTCTTTGAAACGGTACACGCCCCACATCGAGTCGCTTTCATCGAAGACATCCGGCGCACCCCACAGGTCGTAGGTCGAACAGCCGCGCGACTTGGCGAGTTTCATCGCTTCCCATTGCAGGAGATAAGTCGGCATCTTCTCGCGGTGGATGCTGCGCGACATGCCATACACATAATATGCACGCCCCGCGAACATGAAGACAAAGATCGCGGCGACAGGCTCCCCATCCACTTCGGCGATCAACGGGACGGCGGACGGCTCCGCAGATTGCATAAAAATCTTCCAAACCGTCATGTAATAGTTCTCATCACGGATCACAAAACCATCGCGCACCGATGTTTCGGCATACATTTTGTACAGCAATCCCAGATCTTCCAGTTTGCCTACGCGCACCGCCACGCTCTTCTTCTCCGCAAGGCGGACGTTATAACGCGTCTTCTGCTTCATGCGCATCAGGATGTCTTCTTCGCCCGCGGATAGATCCACGATGACCGTATTACGGAATTGGATCTGGTCGGACGACTCCACCCACCCCCTGCGCCTCAAATCGGACCTCACGGCTTGTCCGCCGTTTCCTGTGACATCATCCACACCCCCAGGGACTCCACGCCCCAAGACAACATCAGGGTCAATCTTCAGGAAGATCGCGCCCTGCTTCTTCGCAAAGGATTGCAGATCATCCAATACGCGCTTGCACAGAGACTCATTCGTCCAATCCATGAGTGGACCTTTGGGAGCGTAGAGAATAGACAGGCGGGCGGCAAATCCGCGAGAAATGATTTGGCGCTTAAGAATGAGCGCGGCGGCGATGATTGGTGAGTGGAAAGTGGAAAGTGCGCCTATGTTACTTTCCACTTTCCACTTTCCATCTTCCGTCCAGACAGCATAATATGGAATCCACCCATACTTCGCCTTCACCTGTCCCCATTCGTAGGTTTGTAGGAAGTGCGGGTCGGGAAGTTTGGAGATGATCTCGTTCCAGATATTGCCGGTCACGATTCGCGATTCCCAATAAATTTCAAATACATCCAATACAACAACGGATTGTACACTCTATCCAATGCCTGCGCGGCACGTTTGACTTCACCGCCAAATCCGCGTTTGAAACGATAGACGCCCCACAAGCCGTCACTGCGCTTCTCGAATTGGGCTTCGAGCGTCTCTTCGTTCTCGTCGGGGACGCCCCACAGGTCGTATTCTTCGCATCCGCGCGCCTTTGCCCAGCGGATGGCTTCCCATTGGATGAGATAGGCAGGCATGCGGTTGCGCTCCTCGTTATTCGACGCGCCATACACATACCAGGCGCGCTTGCCGTTAGCCAATACCATCAATGAAGCCAGCGGCTTGCCTTCGTATTCAGCGAGGAGGAGTTCACACATACCTTTCGGGTGGAAGAGATCATAAGCACGTTGATAATATTCTTTGGAATGCACGCCAAATTTGTCACGCCCGCCCGTAATGGTCATCATCTCATAGAAGGACGCGATGTCGTCCCACGCGCGGACAGTCACGCCTTTTTTCTCAGCGAGGCGGATGTTATAGCGGCATTTTGGTTTCATGCGCGCAAGAATTTGTTCTTCATCTTCCTTGATGGAAACAATGACAGTGCGGGGAGGCTGGATGTTGTGAGGAGAAGTGCGAAGTGCCACGTGCCAGGTATCAGGCGATTCATCATCCCAAATATCAGGCTCGACCTTGAGGAAGACGGCGCGATTCTGTTTGCAAATAAGATCTACTTCATGCCAGAATTTATCGCTGTCCACCGTCCACTGTCCACCGTCAACGGGCTTCGGCATGTAGCCGAGAGTCAAGCCCAAAGGCAGGCGGCGGAAGAGGATTTGAGCGCCAACTTCCCCGTCGAGGATGAAGCGGACGGGTTTCCATCCAAATCCTTTTTTTAATTCGCCCCACTCACCCATCTGCAAGAGATGCGCGTTCGGGAACTTCGTCAAAAAAACATTCCACTCGGTAAGGGTCACTTCGGTCATTATTATGTCGTTTCGTAATGTAACAACCCTACAACTTTTTCACAGAGCTTGAGGGGAGAAAATGATTGATGGTTTGGACCAGATCCTCGGTGCGGGAATGAAGCGCAAGGTCGGCGAGTTGGTTAATGGTTTGGGAAAGCGAAGCGCCGTCCACATGTTCTTCCTTCGACATGCGGAAGATTTCAGGATGTTCGGTGCGCTCGAAGTCCACGCCGTCTTCGAGAAGATCTTCGCGCAGTTTGTCGCCGGGACGCGCGCCGGTAAAGTGAATGTCGATATCGCGGTAGGGTTCGAGACCCGAAAGGCGGATGAGGTCTTCGGCAAGGTCAAGGATGCGCACCTGCTCGCCCATATTGAGCATGAAGACTTCGCCGCCCGTTCCCATGGAAGCGGCTTGCAGCACGAGATGCACGGCTTCGGGGATGGTCATGAAGTAGCGCTGCATGTCGCGGTGCGTGAGCGTGATGGGACCGCCGCGCGCGATCTGTTTTTTGAAAATGGGAACGACACTGCCGCGGCTGCCAAGCACATTGCCAAAGCGGACGACCGAATACAGCAGGTCCCCCCGCTGGGCGGCGTCAAGGACAACCATTTCGGCAAGACGTTTGGTGGCGCCCATGACGCTCATCGGACGCACGGCTTTATCGGTGGATATCAACACGAATCTTTCGACGTTATGTTTGGTTGCCGCAGCGACAACATTCCGCGTGCCGATCACGTTATTCGTGACCGCTTCCTCGACGTTGGCTTCCATCAGCGGAACATGTTTGTGCGCCGCCGCATGGAAGACAACCTGCGGTTGATACTGCGCAAAAACCTTCTCCATGCGGTTCAGGTCGCGGACATCGGCGATGACTGCCTGGATGTTGAGCGTCGGAAAATCATCCTTGAGTTCCATCAACGACTCAAAGATGCTGTTTTCCCCATGTCCAAGCAGGACGAGTTCGGTGGGGTTCCAACGCGCAATCTGACGGCAGATCTCGCGCCCGATGGAACCGCCCGCTCCTGTGACCAATACGCGCTTGCCGCCGAAGATAGAGCCGATCAGATGGTCGTCAATTTTCGCAGGCTCGCGGCGCAGCAGGTCGGTGATGTCCACTTCGCGCAAGCGGTTGACGCTGACCTTGCCGCCGATCAACTCGTAAAAGCCGGGGATGATGCGTGAGGGAATTCCGCGCTTTCGGCAGGCGTCATTGACCAAGCGGATGATCCGCCCGGGCGCGGCAGGGATGGCAATGATGACTTCGTCCACTTGTTGGGTGTCGAGGGCGTTCTCGAGCTGGTCAATTTTGCCAATGACCGAAACGCCGTAGATCTGGTGATTTTGCTTCGCAGGATCGTCATCCAGAAAGCCGACCGGGGTGAGATTCAGGGATGATGATTTCTGCAACTCGCGGACGACGAGCGCTCCCGCGTCCCCCGCCCCGAGGACGAGTGCGCGGCGGGTCTTATCCTTGGTCTGCGCCACGGATTGTTCCGCCAAAATCCGCAGAACGAAGCGCGATCCGCCGATGAGGATGAGCGAGATCAGCCAGTCAATGCCGAGGGCGGAGCGGGGCATGCCCGGCTGTATCCAGCCGAGGCTGATGAAGACGAGCATCAGACCGCCGGTCAGTACGGAGGCGGTGGTCACTGCCACAATGATGAGACGCAGTTCGTTCGTGCTTGCATACACCCACAAGCGACGATACAGTCCGAAAGAATAATAGACCAGAATCTTGACCGCCAAAGCCACAGCACACATGACAAGCGCAGCGGGGAAGTAATACGGCAGTTCCCTCACATCCAAGCGCAAGGCGAAACTCCCCAACACCGAGACGATGATGAGGGCAATGTCACCGATCAAGACGAAGCGGTTGCGGACGTGGGGACGGGAGGACATGGGAGTAAATAGATTAGTGAATGGATATTCGATAGTAGTAAAAACCGATGGTCAAGTAATCGTGGTTTCGATACGCCCCGCGAAAATCACGCAAGGCACTCAACCACCAGAGTTTCGCATGGACTCCACGGCTTCATGCAACCCATCCACCAAAGAGACTTGCGGTTTGAATCCGAGGGCATCCATGATCTTCTTCGGCGTGCCAATGGAACGGTAGATGTCACCCGGGCGCGGGTCCGCATGGACATGCTTGGGCGCATTCGGAAAGATCTCGTAAAGGATATCGAGCAAATCCAAAAGCCGGGTCTCGACTCCCGTACAAACATTGAAGATCTGCCCCGGCGCAGCGGGATGTTCGGATGCAAGTAAATTCGCCTGCACCACATCGCGCACATTGACCAAGTCGCGGCTCTGACCGCCGTCGCCAAAGATGGTGATCGGCTTGTCATCCAACATGCGGCGGATGAAGATCGGCACGGCGGCGGCGTACATCGAGTCAGGTCGCTGGCGCGGACCGTACACATTGAAATACCGCAGCGCAACAACCTCCAAACCGAACTGCCCTGTGAACAACTCGGCGTAGAGTTCGTCCACCCGTTTGGAGACGGCGTAGGGCGATAATTGACGAAGCGGCGTATCCTCCGAAAGCGGATAAGCCTCCGAGTCGCCATATACCGCCGCGCTGGATGCGACGACGACGCGCCTCACCCCCGCCCCGCGAGCGGATTCGAACAACCCAGACGTCCCCGTCACGTTGACATCGAAACATTCCTGCGGCTTCTCCATGGATTCGGGAACCGAGACGAACGCCGCTTCGTGGAAAACGACGTCCATGCCTTTGACAGCATGTGCGACCGCATCCGCATCGCGCAGATCGCCTTCGACTATCTCCACATCCAAACCGTGAAGGTTCTCGCGCTTGCCCGAAGAAAAATTGTCGAAAACACGGACAGAATGTCCGCGCTCCAAAAGTTCACGCGAAATATGCGAGCCGATAAAACCGGCTCCGCCAGTGACCAAATATCTCATAAGTTATCTCCCGGTTCTCCGTAAGACAGTACCGATCGTCCGCAGCACGATGCTAAAGTCCATGCTGAGGGTACGGTGTTTGATATAGTAAAGATCGTACTCGAGTTTGACGATCGTCTCCTTGACCGTAGCGACATATCCATAATTGATCTGCGCCCAGCCGGTGAGACCGGGCTTTACCAATAGCCTAGCCCGATAAAATGGGATCTGCCTCTGATACTCCGCCACCAACTCCGGGCGCTCCGCGCGCGGACCAACCATACTCATCTCGCCGCGCAGCACGCTCAAAAATTGCGGCGTCTCATCCAAACGTGTGCGGCGCAGGAAATTCCCGACCCTCGTCACACGCGGATCGTTCTCGAGCGCGACCTTCGGCTCCCCATTCGCTTCCGCGTCCTGCTTCATGGTACGGAATTTCAGGATGTTAAAGGTCTTTGCTCCCTTGCCCAAACGCGGCTGGGAATAAAAGACGGGAAATCCGGTTTCGATAATGATGGCAAGCGACACCAGGGGAAAAAGCAATAGAAAGATCAACGTCCCTGCAATGCCGCCGACGATGTCCATCAAACGCTTGAACAGTTCATACGCGCCGCTGACACGCACCTGATCCACGAAGGAACGGATCACCCAGTCCGCTTCGAGATGTTCGATCGGCACACGCTGGGTCAGTTCTTCATACATGATCGGCATGCGCATCACTTCCACGCCGCTCTCCTGAACATCCAAAATGGTCTGGAACGTTTCACCTTTGATCTCGCCGTTGATCGCCACAACCACATCCGAGATGCGGTAATCTTCCACAATGTCAAGCAGATGTTCGCTGTCACCCAACACGGCAAACCCATTATAGGATTTTCCCCTCTTGGCGGGGTCATCGTCAATGAAGCCGATCAGCAGGAACGGCGGCGGATTGATCTTGCGGTATACGTCCGCAAGGGAGCGCCCTGCTTTGCCTGCGCCCACGAACAGGACGCGGCGCATCAAACCGGATGAGGTGTAGAGTCGGATATAGATGGCGCGCCAGATCAAAGTCAGGATGGAGGCGAGCACAAGGAAGGCTCCCACGGCGATACGCGGGAGCGAATTCGGTTCTTCGATGAAGATGAACAGCAGGGAGTATCCAAGCAGCCCCACAATGGGAGCGACTGCGATCCCGCGCAATGTCCTGAGCCAGTTGGCGGCGGCGTGCGGATCGTACGACTCCACCATCAACACCAGCCACACCAGCGGCAGGATGTAAAACCATAAGGGGACTTCCACCTGAATCAGGCGCTCCGCCCTGCCGGGTGATATACCGCTCTCGATCAGGCGGTAGAGCGAATATTGATACCAAAAAAAGATCGCGCCTGCCGTTGCGCCCACGGAAGCGATAAAATCGCCCAGCAGCAAAATAAAACGCTGTTCGCCGGGTCGCAATCGCAGGGAAGGTCTGTAAATATCAGCCATTTTTCTTCAATAAATTCACAATGCCGCTCCATAAAAAGCCTGAACCCCACGCAAAGTGCATGGTGGAAATCGCGAGCGGCAATCCCCACAAAAGATATCCTTTCTTTTTCACAAGTGCCAGTTTAAACCCAGCCGTCCCCAACACACCAAAATAAACCAATAATTGCAATAAAAGGAGCCAGCCGAAAAAACTCCGCCACAAGGATAACACAATCAACGCGAGCAGGCTGAGCACAAAAACCGGCGGAAGCGCCTGCCGCCAGCGCAGGGTATGCGGATAGCGCTTCAGCATGTTGAGTTTCCAAAATCCATAACGCCAATATTGCGCCGCCAGCGCGCCAAGTGTACGGCGCGAAAAATAAACCGTGCGGATGGACGGATCCAGCCAGACCGTCCCCCCCGACTCGCGCACGCGCGTGTTGAACTCGTAATCCTCGTTCGAGAGCAAGGTCTCATCGAACATGCCGATTTTTTCGACCAGTTCACGTCGAAACGACCCGAACGGAACTGTATCCACCGCGCCTTCCTGCGCACCGACACGATAGGATGCGTCCCCCGCCCCCAGCGGATGCGCCGCCGCGAACGAGATCGAATCCGCGATCCACGTCTCCGCGCCGGGGCGGATATCCCACACGCCGCCCACGTTCTCGCCCTTCCCCGCCTGATGCGCCGCCACGCACCGTTCCACATATTCCGGGATCGGCATGGAGTGGGCATCCAAACGGACGATAATTCCGCCTCGCGACTCCCGAATTGCCTGATTCAAACCAGATGGGATCGTCCTCGCTGTGTTATCCGCCACCCGCACGGACAGATCCGCATGTTCCCGCTGGAACCCCGCGATCACATCCCGCGTCCGGTCCGTGGACATGCCGTCCGAGATCACCACCTCCATCTTCCCACGCGGATAAGTCTGCGCGAGGACAGCATCCAGCAATTTGCGGATGGTGGCTTCCTCGTTATAACAAGGCACAATAATGGAGACAAACGGCAGATCAGACATTCCTGTACGTTACGCAAGTACTCGCCGCCAAACGAACGGCGGCGAGACGCTCAAAGTGAAAAACAAAGGGTGGGATTAAGGAATCAGCGCAACGGCTTCGATCTCGACCAGTCCGCCTTTGGGCAAACCGGCAACGGCAACCGTACTGCGCGCAGGCGGATTCTCGCCAAAGAACTCGGCATAGACCGCATTCATCTTGGGAAAATCTCTCATATCCTGCAAAAAGACCAGCGTCTTCACCACATGTGAGAGATCTGTGCCCGCCGCCTCCAGCACGTTGCGGAGATTCGTCAGCACCTGGCGAGTCTGCTCCTCCACGCCGCCGGGGATCAACTCCATCGTAGCGGGGTCGAGAGCGATCTGACCTGCTGTGAAAACCATTGAATCTGTGCGAACCGCCTGCGAATAGGGACCAATTGCCTTGGGGGCATTGTCCGTTTGAACAATTTTCTTTTTCATGATACCTGCCTCTTCTCTATATTTGAAAGCCCTTTATTTTAATACAAAAACAGCCCAAAAACCTACGGCGCGGACGGAAGGATGATTGGCGTTAATGTGACCGTCGGCACGGGAATCGGCGTCGGCGCAAGCGGAACCCAGCCGCTATGGAAGAAATATTCCGAGAGGAACGCCGTGCGTTCGCGTTCATTCATCGGACGCGGACGGGAGAAATCCTCCAGTATCGCGGTCAACAATTCCACGCCGAGATATTTTCCATCGTAAAAAACGTGGCGGTCGATGAACTCGCGGCGCGTCCCGTCAATCACCTGTCCGTTTGGAAGTTCGTAGGTCATTTGGTCGAAGAACAAATTTCCCAGCCCGTAATGAATGAACGAATCCCCGCGGAATTCCATCAAATGCGGGAAGTGCGCCTGACTCCCGCTGACGATCACTGCGCCGGCGTCCGCCACGGTATGGAAATCGAATTCATGCGCATAACATGGACCAGAATGATAGCACTCTTCATGCTGGAAAGTGAAGATCACCATGTATCCCTGCGATTTCACCGACTTGACTTGTTCGGTAAAGAATTTCATGTCGCCGCAATCCGCTGCGCCGGGGCGAATATCCGTTGCCTTCACAAAATCATAGGAACGCTTTCCGTTGCAACCCATGAACGCGATCTTATTGCCGTTCACTTCCATCAAGACGGGCAAGCGCGCCTCTTCCACATTTGCTCCGCCGCCATAATACAGAACATTATTCTGTCGATAGATCTCCAACGTACCGAGCATCGCCTGCGTGCCGCGGTCCGCAAAATGGTCGCCGGTCAACTCTACAATATCCGTGCCGACGTATTCCAGCAATTCAAAATATTTCGGGTCACTGCACAGGATGAAATTCTTATGCCCCGGCTCCGGGAACGGACAATTCTGGTCGAACGGCACTTCATTGCTGATGTGAGCCACATCCGCGGTATACAGCCAATCACGGATCAACTCGCCGGGGCGCGTTACGCCCTTGGTCTCCATCGTAAACGCCGTCGCGCGCACCAGCGCGGTCACACCGGTCAAGACTACGGTTGCCAGTTTGGATTCATCGCGGTTGGAGGCGGGCAGCTCAAAAGAACTCGCATTCGATCCAAAAGTCACCTTCAACGGATAGGCTTCCGTATCAAACTCTTTGCGGATGGGAGATTGACCGTCCACGCTCAAGACCTTCCATTTCGGCTGGATCTCTTCGAACGGGATGATCGCCCAACTGGACATATCGCTCCATGCTTCATCCAATACTCCATCGGATGGAACGCTTCTCACCGCGCCGAAAGTTGGTTCACCCCATTGAGCCGTCAACGCCCTCAGCGTGGACTCTGCCATCAGTAAACTGCGACCAGCCAAAAGTCCGTTTGAAGCGCCTTTCCACGCGGACATCAAATCTTCAAAGGGCACATCATCCATCACAGTCGGGAACGGCGCGACGAGGGCGTAGATCCAAACGGAACCTGAATCTGACACATCCAATTGCTGCGTGGAAAAATCGACGCTGCTGACAAGCGGAATGCCTGACGACTTGGCGATCTCCCGCAGCACATCCGGCACGGCGGGGCTGACCCACAACGCATCCGGCACCGGCGTAGATGTGGCGGTTAGCGTGGATGTTGGGAGCGGCGTGGGCGGAGGGGTTGGCGTAACGGGAATTTCCGTTGCAGGAACGCACGCCGCGAGAATGGCGATACAAACAAGTATTGCAAAAAGTTTTTTCATCTATCGACCAGCCTGCTGGAAATGCCAGCCGCTCAGGGAAAAATATTCTCTTAAGAAATTTTCGCGTTCAAGTTCGGTCATCAACCACGGGCGGGCATAATCCTGCAAGTAGGTTGCGATCAACTCGACGCCGAGATAGCGACCATCATAAAATACATGGCGGGTGACAAAGCCTTTTTGCCGGATATCGCTGCCCGCATAATTGAATTGATCGAAGAACAGGTTGCCCAAGCCGTAATGGATGAACGCGTCGGCGTGGAAGTCCATCACCTGCGGCACATGCGCCTGACTCCCGCTCACGACCACTGCGCCGGCATCCGCCATTGTGCGAAAGTCCGCCACCTGCTGCGCAGGCGCGGTTGCTGTGTCGTATTCATAATGTTGGAAGGTGGAGATCGGTAAATATCCCTGCGAGCGATATTCTCTGATCTGCGCGGTGATGTAATCGAAATCACAAGGAACTGCGCCGGGGATCGTCTCCGTAGCCGTCGGGAATCCTGCTTTTCGATTACAGCCGATAAACATCAACTTGTTGCCATTGATTTCAAGAAGCAGGGGCTTGCGCCCATCCTCCACATTCAAGCCGCCGCCATAATAACGCAGGTTATTCTGTTCGTACACTTCGATGGTCTCGTACATTGCCTGGATGCCGTAATCCGCAAAATGATCGCCCGAAAGTTCGACCACATCCGTGCCAATGTCAAGCAGAAGCTCGATATAACCGGGCGAACTGCAAAAACGCAAATCCTGCTGAACGGGGTTTGGCGTTGGACAACCACTGTAGAACGGGACTTCATTGTTGATGTGCAGGATGTCCGCTTCAAGGAAGATGTCACGCACCAGGTTGCCCGGATAAAGGACGCCGCGCCGTTCCATCGTGGCGGCGGTGGCGCGGACTAAAGCCGTAACTCCCGTCAGGATGACGGTTGCCAATTTGTCCGCTTGGCGGTTTTGGAATGAGAACGAGAGCGGACATTCATCCAAGCATGTCAGTTCATAGTGCGCGATCAATGGATAATTCGACGAGTCAAATCCCTTTTGGATCGGGGATTGACCGTCGATCATCAAAACCTTCCATTTCGGTTCTATCGCTTCGAACGGGATGATCGCCCACGCGGGCATTTGAGTCCATGCGGTGTCGAGCAATTGATCGGCTGGGAGGATTCGCACCGCGCCAGGGGCTGGTTCACCCCATAATGCGGAGAACGTCTCCAGCGTGGATTCATCCATCAGCAACGGGATTCCGCTGAACGGTCCCGAAGATGAAGCGTTCCAAGCGGATCGCAGGTCTTGAGATGTGACGCCATCCACAACCGTAGGGAATGGCGCAACGAGCGCAAACGTCCACGTAAAATCGGCTTGACCGTCCGCTTGATGCACGTCAAGAAAAGTGTTGGTTGATGTACGATCAGATGTGAGATGAAATCCCCGCTCGGAAAACATCTCACGCAATAAAGGCGGAACGGACGGACTCGCCCACAAGAGCGGCGCGTCACTGATAACTTCTGTCGGTTCAGGGAGTTGAACGGCTGGCGACACCGTCGGCACCGGTTCAGAGGTGGCGAACGTCTCCAACATGATGGGCAGTACAGGCGTCGGTGGAAGCGATGCCCCCCACAGAGACTCCTGACAGGCTGATAGCAAAAGAACGCCGGCGAGGAGAAGTTGAACTCTCCCCGCGCGTCCGAAATATCGAATCCGTTTACTCATTCCTTGAAAATTTATCCGGCTTTCAATTCCATTGTTGCCAGAGAAAACTCGCGCAACGCGTCGTCATCGATCGTCACACCCAGCCCAACTCCAGTTGGAACATCAATGGTCGAATCAGGATTCAACAAAAAACGTTCATGCGTAATGTCGCGTTGATAATAGCGATCCGATGCGGAGACATCGCCCGGCAGCGCAAAATTCGGCAAAGACGCCAACGCCAAATTCGATGCACGCCCAATGCCTGTTTCCAGCATGCCGCCACACCACACGGGCATCCTGACCTTCTGGCACAGATCATGCACCATCACGCCCTGGCTCAATCCACCCAGCCTGCCTGCTTTGATGTTGATGATCTTGCACGCCTTCATCTCGATCGCATATCGCGCATGGCGCGGCGAAACGATACTTTCGTCAAGACACACTGGCGTTGCAAATTGCTCCTGAAATTTATGGTGATCCCAAATATCATCCTCGAACAGCGGCTGTTCGATCAACAGCAAATTCAGATCATCCAGCGGCTTGAGGCGCGGCGCATCTTCCATCGAATAGGCAGAGTTCGCATCCACCTGCAAACGCAAATTTGGAAATTCCATGCGAACGGCGGATGCATCTTCGACATCCCTGCCCGGTTTGATCTTGATCTTCACCCGCGCATAACCTTGACCTACATACTCCGCCGCGCTTCGCACCAGACGTTGAGCTGACTCTTGAATCCCGATCGAGACACCCACTTCGACCTTTTCCCGCGTCCCGCCGAATAATTCGCGCAGGGATTTATTTTCGCGCTTGCCAAGCAGATCCCAGATCGCCATCTCCACGCCTGCCTTGGCGAGATGATGTCCGCGAATGCCTGAGACGCGGGATTGAAAATCAAGCGCATCACTTACATTGTTCCCCAAAAGCAACGGCGCGATGAAATCCTTGAGCACATGCATGGACGTGCCAACAGTTTCATAGCTGTATCCCGGGTCACGCGAAGCGACGCATTCCCCCCAACCAGTCAACCCTTCCGAACGGAGTTCGATAATGACGCACTGACGCGTCGTTTCCCGCCCGAATGACGTTTCGAACGACGAGACAAGCGGCATGGAAATATGATGCAGGGTTATGGATTCGATTTTCATGTGTTCTCATTAAATAATCCCTAAAGGTCTTCAAGACCTTTAGGGATTGATATTCTTATTCTACTGTCTTCTCAACTGTCTTCTCATCTTGTTCTTCGGTCACGCCGCGCAGGACATCGTCCAGGCTGGTGGATTCGAGTCTCACACCAGGCGCGGGTGTGCCGCAATACGGGCAGATATTCCACGGCAGTTCCATGAACTTCGAACAATTATGACAGGTTTTCTTCAATTTGGTATGGCAGTTCGGACAAACCTGCCAATCTTCCTTGACGCGGCGTTCACATCCCGGGCAAAGCGGAAGGTCTTCCAATGCCTGCAACAACGCCTCTTCTTCCAACGTGCGCTGATATTCCTCTTCCAATGTCCGCGGCGGACGAAGGATGAGATATACCAGTACGCCGGGCAGGTTCAAGACAGCGACAAGAAGCGCCGCCAGAGTCTGCACCAACGGGTCGCGGGCGCGCGCGCGAATGTCGCGATACGTCCACACCACGAGGCTGATCCACAACGCGGCAAGGAAGGCGCCGCCGAAGGCGGTCAGAACGAGGGTTAGACTGCTGAGAAAAACGGGATCAAAGGTCATAAGAACTCCGAATGCGCTTTGATTTTATCATGCGTGTTACGGCGTTTTAAAAACAAAACGCCATTCGGTTCCATTTTGAGTATAAGGCGAGGTCGTGCCCATCACCTGATAGAACGTCCGCCCGGGGCGCATATAGATCGGCGTGCCGTCCAATGCCGTGAGCAGGAGCGGTTGATCGCGTTCCATGCGGTTCCAACGGGCAGGGATGGCGACACCATCGCGGAAGACATAAGCATTTCCGAAATCGAGAAAGTCAATGTGGTAGACCTCATCTTCTGCATTGTATGTGTTCGCATAAATATGCGGAATAAACAATACGACCACATTCTCCGCAGCAACCGGCAGTTTCGTCAGATCATCGGTGAGAGGCGCATACGATTCGGGCTTTCCACTGCCCGCATCACTGACATCCTGATAACGGATATAGTTGTTCGCGGCAGGGTCATACTCCCAGTAGTTATAACTGTAGATGGAGTAAGATGAGTAGATACGCGTAACGTTCAGCGGACTTTGCGGCGCTTCAACGGAAAAGAATCCACCGCTGATGGCTTGCGGAGAATTATCCAAATTCCTTCGCTCGGCACAGGCTAACCATTTCGTGGTATCAAAAAAAACGTTGTTATAGGCATCACGCCGGTACGGACCCATAAAAAATGGAGGACAAGTGCCAATCCCCGTTATGATGAGAAAATCGCTGATATCGAGGGTGCGGAAGTAGGTCATTGCACGGTCATCTGCGCCCTTGAAGAAGAGGAAGGAATGATACATGCGGGCGATGTGTTCATCGAAGAAACGACCTGATCGCACCGGTCCAACGCGTTCGGCGTCGTTGCTGTAAAAGACGGCAACAAAGCGCGTTTGCCCCCATTCAATGTAATATTCATAGGCAACATCCGCGAGGGACAAGCCCGATTGCGGGCGGACGTAGCGCGGCGCGTTGCCGATCTTGATCGCGATCGGACGCCGTCCGAGCATGGCAGGGTCGCTGACGGGAAGCCCGGTCAACGGGTTGTTGATGGAAGAATCATTCCCAACTGAAGGAATGACTTGCACCGCGGCAGAACCTTCCTGCGGCAGGACATATTTGGTCGGATAAGGTGTATACGTGGGAACCGCCTGCGGCGTAGACACCGCAAGGTAAGGGTCAAGCGAGTCTTCTGGAAGGAAAGGCGTCGGGGTGGGAAAGTTGTCCGAGAAAACCGGATCAAATACCGGCGGGGGAAGAGGCGTTAAGTCTGCTTGATGAGAGGAGGGCGAAGAGCAGGAAATCGTCAGGATGAGAATGAGTATCCAAAGCGTTGATCGCCGCATGGATGGGGAACACAGAAACAGCATGAAAAGATTGTACCAAAGGCAGGCGGGCAAAGTGGCGCAGCAATAAAACTGATACAATTGCGGTCGCCCATGTTGATCTTGATCTCTTGTCTTTTGCTCTTTGCTACCGCGTTGGCATTGACGGTTTTGCGCGTGGCTCAGCCGAATGCGCGTTATGCGTGGATGGTGGCGGTCGGCGGAGCGATCCTGACGGTCGTAAGCGTTGTCATCTGGCAGGTTCAAATTCCGTTCGATCTGGTTCTGCCGGCTTGGGAACCTGTTGAACTTTTTGACACGCCGATCCTGTTCAGCGCAGACGGGATTTCGTGGGCGCTGGCATTGAGTATCGCCGTGTTGACTCTGTCCATGTTGTTGACGGCAGCCGTTCAACCCGTGTTCACCAATTCCTTTTCATGGGTGGGCACTCTCGCTCTGGGCGCTATTGGCATTCTGGCGGTCACGTCCGATAATCCGCTCACGCTCCTGCTGGTCTGGGCGGCGCTTGACCTGATCGAACTGATCACACAACTCGCCTCTGTACAGGGCGCATCAAACAACGAAAAAGTGGTGACATCCTTCGCCACGCGCGCGCTGGGAATCGGTCTGTTATTGTGGGCAAGCATCGTGAGCATTGCAGACGGAAATACTTTTGACTTTGAAACTTTATCCGCAGGTTCGGGCATCTTCCTCGTACTCGCGGCGGGACTGCGCCTTGGCGTGTTGCCCCTCCATTTGCCTTATGCCCCCGAATCGACCCTGCGGCGCGGCTTCGGCACGTCACTGCGTCTGGTGTCGGCGGCATCCAGCTTGATCCTGCTTGGGCGCGTCTCTGCAACCGGCTTGGATTCGGCATTTACGCCTCTGCTCATCTTATTGGCGATCATCGCCGGTCTGTACGGCGGCTGGATGTGGCTGCGCGCGCCGGATGAACTGAACGGGCGTCCGTATTGGGTGATCGGCATGGGGTCGTTATCGGTCATCTCCGCGCTCAGCGGAAATCCGCTCGGAGCGGTGGCATGGGGCTGCGCGCTTGTTCTCGTCGGCGGTGCATTGTTTCTCGCCTCGGTTCAAAACGTCTGGCTCAACCGCATCATGCTCATCGGCGCATTGAGCATATCTTCGCTGCCGTTCTCCCTCACCGCAAGCGCCTGGCTAAGCAGTTTGGGATGGTTCACGCTGCTGGTCATTGCCGCCCAAGCCTTGATGATCGCCGGTTTTGTTCGTCATGCCCTGCGCCCCACCGGACGTGAAACCCTCGAAGCACAGCCCGGCTGGACACGCGCAGTTTATCCTGCAGGCATTATTCTGTTGATCGTGTCTCAAATTTTGCTGGGACTCATCGGCTGGAACGGTGCTTTGCAGATCGGAGCCTGGCTCCACGCCCTGCTCGCCTCGCTCCTGACCTTCGGTCTGTTCTGGGCAAGCAGACGTTTCCGCATCTTCAACCCCGTCCGCGCCCACTGGGTCACATCTACGGCATCACGTTTGAACAGCCTCTACCAAGGATTGTGGAACTTATACCGCGCACTCGGCAGGATCGGCAACACCATCACCCTGACATTGGAAGGCGAGAGCGGCGTCATGTGGACGCTGCTGTTCTTAGCGTTATTCGTTTCAATACTCACACAGGGGACGCCATAACATGGTCATTGACATCATCTCCTGGGTAGCAGTCGCATTGATCCTGGCAACCGCCACAACCATCCTCATCAGCCAGGATTGGCGCATCAGTCTCGCCGCGCTGGCATTGCAATATCTCGCCGCCTTCTGGCTCGTGACCCGTCACCTGCCGCTCGCAATGGGTTCCGTGAAACTGATCGCCGGCTGGATGGTCGTTGCGACGCTCGGCATGACCCGTCTCAACCTGTCCACGCTCGATAACCAGATGGAAGATACATTTTGGTTCCGAGGACGCTGGTTTCGAATCATCCTGATGGGAATCGTCGGATTGATAGCAGCAGGCTCCAGCTTGCAAATCGAAGCGGTCATCCCCGGATTGGGATTGCCGGTCATTGCGGGCAGTATGATCCTGATCGGCGCAGGTGTCGTGCATTTGGGAGTCACATCGGATTTACTGCGTGTAACACTCGGTCTACTTACCTTGTTGGCGGGATTTGAAATTCTCTACGCCGCCCTAGAAAGCGCGATCCTCGTCACCGGTTTGCTGGCGGTTGTCAACCTGGGGCTTGGCATTCTCGGTTCTTATCTGCTGATCGCAGGGTCTTTTCCGCTTGAAAGCGAGGATGAATTATGAGCGCCCCCCTTCTATGGATCGGCGTTCCCTTCGCCGTGGGCGTTTTCATCCTTATCGTCATGCGCGAGCGCTTCGCCTCATGGATCGGCGGAGGCACTGCCGCCACCCTTGCGTTGATCGCGCTCATTATCCCAATTGACACGGCGCTTTTGCTTGATTCGCTCTCCATAAAAATCGCGCCATCCATTCAAATCCTTGGCAGAAGTTTCGAACTCAACACAGCGGATGGTCCTCTACTTGCCATTATTTACGGACTGGCAGCGTTATGGTTCTTCGGCACCGAAGCATCCGGCACGGGCAACCGATTTGTCTCTTTGGGACTGATGATCGTGGCATTGCTGACCGCCTCAATAGCAGTGGAGCCGTTCCTATATGCCGCGCTTCTGCTTGTTATGGCGGCAATGCTGGTCATTCCTCTGCTCCTGCCTCCCTATCAAAAACCCGGGCGCGGCGTCGTCCGCTTTCTGATCTATCAGGTTCTCGCTATGCCATTCATCCTGATCTCCGGTTGGATGCTGGCAGGCGTGGAGGCAAGCCCCGGCGACCTCGGAACGACCATTCAAGCGGGTGTGATGCTCAGCCTTGGATTTGCCTTTCTACTTGCAATCTTCCCTTTGTACAACTGGATTCCCACGATGATGGAAGAGAACGCCCCTTACGCGACCGGATTCCTGCTCTGGGCGCTTCCGACCTTTACCATCATCTTCGCGCTTGACTTCCTGGACCGCTATACCTGGCTGCGAACCACTCCTCAGCTTTCCGGCGCAATCCAATTTGCCGGTGTGATCATGGTTGCCAGCGCAGGCATCTTCGCCGCCTTGCAGCGCCACATCGGGCGGATTATGGGGTACGCTGCCATCGCAGAGACCGGTTTGCTCGTCCTCGTCATGGGGCTGGGGACATCCGAGATCGTCAATATCGTCTTTCTCACCCTCATCCCGCGTGGACTGGGACTGACCGTCTGGGCATTGGCGTTATCGATCATCAAACGCCAAACCTTCTCCCTGCGCTTTAGCGAGGTACAGGGACTTGCACGCAAGTATCCTGTGGCGGTTGCCGCACTCATCCTTGCTCATCTATCCATGACCGGGTTTCCCCTGTTGGCAGGGTTTCCTTCGCGTCTGGCGCTCTGGCACGAGTTGGCAGGACAATCCCTGACCATTTCCTTTTGGGCGTTTTTGGGGATGCTGGGCTTGTTACTTGCCGCCATCCGCACGCTGGCGGTCTTTGTGATGACAAACGAGGACACAAAATGGGCTCGGAACGAGTCCTGGATGCAAACGGTCATGCTCGGGGTGGGCGGAATCGGGCTTTTCATCCTTGGAGTGTTCCCGCAGATCATGCAGCCGTTCATCGAGGCTCTGCCCGCGCTTTTCGAACACATCGGACGCTAGCTGGTGCAAGCGTGTATAATTTAAGAATCAATTTTTCAACAATTTACGGAGAACCGTATGGAATTCGAACAGATTGTCAAACGCCTTGAATGGCTGGACAAACAGCAGCGCGATAACAAGGAAGCGATCGCCTTATTGAGCGATCGCCTGGCTTCCTTTGAAACAACGGTCAATGCAGTCTCCAAACAGATCAAACCGCTTAGCAAACAGATCGCAGACCTGACCCCCGCCTCGAAGCGCGTGGACCAATTTGAAACCCTGATCGCGAAACAGCGCACGGAACTCGTCAAATTGATCGATGAAAATGACAAAAAACATACGCGGGCGGAGGAGGAAGCCGCCAAACAATACAAACCCGATTTGGTGGAACTTCAAAAAGCCGTTAATCAATTGAAGACGACCACTGATCTGACCGAGATCAAAAAACAACTGAAACAGCGCGAGGCGGAATTCCAGCGCGTGCTGACCAACATCAGCGACCTGAAGTCTGCCGTGGAGGATGCCGAACGCTCCGCAGAAGACGTCCACCTTTCCTTGAAAGCAACCGAGGAGACTCGTAAGAACGACCTCAAACGCGTCACCGACCTGCAAGGCGAACTGACCGCCATCCGCAAACGCGTGGACGAAAACCGCGAGAAAGCGACCATTACCGCCGACACGGTCCGTAATGTCGAGAATCGCTTCATGGAACTGCTCGCATCCGAAGTGGAACGCAAGCAGGCACAAACCGCCTTTCTGGAACAACAATCACTGGCACAGGTCGAACGCGACCGCGCCTGGAAGGATTGGAAGGAAAAAGTGGATACCTTCCAAAAGGAGGCGGAAAGCCTCGATGCACAGATCGAACGCCTGGAGGAAGCACTGCGCGGCGCAAAAAAAGCGCAAGACACCTACAACGAACTCAACACAAAACTAGAGCGCCGTATCAATGAAGTCACCGAAATGCAGCGCCTCGCTGAAGACCGTCTGCGGCAGGAATGGACAAGTTTCAAAGCCGACGATCAAAAACGCTGGACGGGCTACAGCCTTTCATCCGAGGAATCTTTTCGCGATATCCGCAAGGAAGTCGGCAAATACGAAGAACGGATATCTCAATTCTCTGAGATTTCCCTGACCCTGCAGGATCAGATACACCAGACCACCGACACCACCGAAAAGCAATTGCAGGAATTGATGAACGTCGTCCACGAATGGATGGCATCCTATCAGCGTATTATGGGTCATGGAAAAAAGACAACAAAGAAATAGCGCGCTCAGCGCCGGTCAAAAAGTGGAAATCATTCTGGTTTCCACTTTTTATTTTCAAAGTGTGGTTAAATTGAAATCATGAGAGTTATCGGCACAGCAGGTCATGTAGACCACGGAAAATCCACGCTCATTGAAGCGCTCACCGGCACACACCCCGACCGTCTCAAGGAAGAACAAGCCCGCGAGATGACCATCGAACTCGGCTTCGGCTGGCTCACCCTTCCCAACGGTGAAGAGATCGGCATCGTGGACGTCCCCGGTCACCGCGACTTCATCGAGAACATGCTCTCCGGCATCGGCGGCATTGACGCGGCACTGCTCGTCATCGCCGCGGATGAAGGCGTCATGCCGCAGACGAAGGAACATCTTGCGATTCTCGACCTGCTCCAAATCCCCGCCGGATTGATCGTTCTGACAAAAACCGATCTCGCCTCGGACTCAGGGTGGCTTGATCTTGTCGAAGCAGACGTCCGCTACGCTGTGAAGGAGACCCTGCTAAAGGATGCACCCATTCTGCGTGTTTCTGCAAAAACGCAAACAGGCTTGAACGAATTAAAATCCGCGCTCGAAAAGATACTGCAAGAAAAGCCGGAAAGACCCGACCTCAACCGTCCGCGCCTGCCCATTGACCGCGTATTCACCATAAGCGGATTTGGAACCGTCGTCACAGGCACGCTCAGCGATGGTCATCTTTCCCTCGGCGATGAAGTGGAAATTTTGCCTAGCAGCGTAAAAGGGCGCATCCGCGGACTGCAAACACATAAGAAAAAAGAAGAGCGAGCCGTTCCCGGTTCGCGCACGGCGGTCAACATCTCCGGTGTGGATACGGAAACGATCCGGCGCGGCGACGTGCTGACGCATCCGGGGCAATATCATGCAACGCGGCGGCTTGATGCACGCTTCCGCACGCTCAAGGATGCAAGTAAACCAATCCAGCATGGTGATGAGGTTAAACTCTTCATCGGAGCAAGTGAAACCATTGCCACCCTGCGCTTGCTCGGCAAAGACGAACTCAACCCGGGTGAGGAAGGCTGGATCCAACTGGAATTGCGAGATCCGCTTGTGGCAGTGCGCGGAGACCGATATATCCTGCGCCGCCCATCCCCCGGAGAAACGCTCGGCGGCGGCACAGTCATAGATCACCAACCCAAGGGCAGGCATAGGCGGCTCGATGCAAATGTCATCAAGTCATTGGAGGCATTGGCGCAAGGCTCTCCCGCAGACGTGTTGTTCGAAGCGGCACTCGCCCTGAATACCGCGCCGATCCGCGAAGTGGTTGCAAAATCACGGCTGGAGGCTGGGGCGGCGGAATCTGCTCTGAAAGAATTGCTTGAAATCGGCAGGCTTATCCCGCTGGAGGATGGAAATCCAACACCGCAAAGCGATATGCTGGCTATCGCGCTCCCACAATGGAATGCCCTACGCGAAAAGATCATGCAACTCGTAGAGGCGCATCACAAGCAATTCCCGCTGCGGAGAGGCATGCCGCGCGAGGAATTGAAGAGTAAACTTAAGCTCGCGCCAAAGGTTTTCAATGCCGCCCTCTCGCTGTTGGTTGCGAACCAAACTTTGCGCGATCAGCGCGGAGCGGTATCCATGCCGGGGCACGAGATCCAGTTCAATGGACAGGAACAAGCCAAAGTCCGCGAATTGATGCGGAAGTTCGAGAAGAGTCCATATGCCACGCCGAGTGTCAAGGAATGTCAGGCGGAGGTCGGCGAGGAAGTCGTCGGCGCGTTGATCGAACTGGGAGAACTGGTCAGCGTTTCGCAGGATGTCATCTTTCGCAAAAAGGATTATGACGAGATGACGGAGAAGGTGAGATCGGCGATCGAACAACAAGGACAGGTAACGCTCGCCGAAGTGCGCGACCTGCTGGATACGACCAGGAAATATGTGCAGGCATTGCTCGAACATTTGGATGCCATTGGTATCACGATGCGTGATGGGGATTCCAGAAAATTGAGAAAGTGAACGGATCATGTTGAATTCCATTGGAAATTTCTTCAAGCCGCCGGTGTTTGAGGATGAACATAAATCTCATCAAGCATATTTGTTAAATATCATTTTATGGGGATTGATCATTGTCCCCGTGCCTTATGTTCTATATACGCTGGTCTTTTCGCCGGACAATACGGCTCGAGCTTTGGCGCAAGGCGGGATCAGCGAAGCGATCAACCTGTTTCTTCTGATCCTGCTGCGGCGCGGACATGTGCGTGCGGCGTCCAATTTGCAAGTGACAGCGTTCTGGCTTTTCTTCACAACATCCGCTTACACGGGTGTCGGCGTGCAAGGCGAATCCTATCTGCTGGGATATCCGCTTGTGATCGTTATCACCGGCATTCTGCTGGGCGGAGGCGCTGCGCTGGGAATGACAGTCCTTTCGCTGGCTTCGGGACTTTTCCTGTTATATGCCGAGCAGAATGGCTTGATCAATGCGGGCATCGCCCGCCCCGCTTTTATGACATGGGTGGTCAGTCTTGCCATTTTCCCGATGGGAGCGGTCTTGCAGTATCTGTCAGCGTGGACGATCCAAAGGGCGCTGGAGCGGGCGCATCGCAGCGAGGAAAAGTTCAAGTTGATCTCGAAGGTCAGCTCCGATTACACCTTTGAAAGCAGCGTGGATGAAAACGGCAACGTAGAATTGGTCTGGCTGGGCGGCGCATTCGAGAAAATGACCGGTTATTCGCCTGAAGAATACATCCAAAAGGGCGGATGGTATGCACACATCCATCCCGATGACCTTGAAAAGGATGCGGCAGATATGCAAAATCTGCTCAGCAACCGCGAAGTGGTCAGTTCGGAAATTCGCACATATGCCAGGGACGGATCCATTCGTTGGGAACGCGTCTTCGCCCATCCCGTTTGGAGCGAAAAGGAAAACCGTCTCGTTGGAATTGTCGGTGCCGTGCAGGATATTACCGGACAGAAAGAAGCGGAAGCACTAATCAAGGAGACGCTCCTGCAGCAATCCGCCATCCTTGATAATATCCCGGACATGGCATGGCTTAAGGATCTGGACAGTATTTATATCGCGGTCAACGAACAGTATCTAAAAATAAGCGACATGAAAATGGAAGACATCATCGGTAAAACAGATTACGATATCTGGGACAAGGAATTTGCCGACAAATACCGCAAGGATGATCGCGAAGTGCTCGAAAGCGGAAAGCGCAGGCAGGTCGAAGAATTTCAACGCGACAAAACCGGCAGGGAATACTGGGTCGAGACCATAAAAACACCCATCTTCAATACGCAGGGACAGGTGATCGGCACCACGGGCATTGCCCGCGAGATCACCGAACGCAAACTCGCCGAAATCGAGCGCGAACGCCTCATCTCCGAACTGGAAGCGAAGAACGCCGAACTGGAGCGTTTTACCTACACTGTTTCACACGACCTGAAATCGCCGCTAGTGACCATCAATGGGTTCCTTAGCTATCTGGAAAAAGACGCCCGCGCAGGGAATTTCGATAAATTCCAGACCGACCTCGAGCGCATCCGGCAAGCCGTTGACAAGATGCAGAATCTCCTCAAGGACCTTCTCGAACTGTCGCGCATCGGCAGGCTCATGAACGAACCTGTCGAGATCCAGTTCGGCGAAGTTGTCCGCGAGGCGCTCGCCATGGTGGATGGACAGATCAAAGCCCGCGGAGTGGAGGTCGAATTCATGGACGAAGGCTGCAAAGTGCGCGGCGACCACATCCGCCTTGTGGAAGTCATACAAAACCTGTTGGATAATGCTGTTAAATTCATGGGCGACCAGCCTCATCCGCGCATCCGCATCGGCTCGATCAGAAATGAACAGAGCATCCCGACTTTCTTCGTGCAGGATAATGGCATCGGTATCGACCCGCAATTCAGCGAGCGCATCTTCGGCTTGTTCAACAAACTGGATACCAGCACCCATGGCTCGGGCGTCGGTCTGACCATCGTCAAACGCATTATCGAAGTGCACGGCGGAAGGATCCGGGTCGAATCCCAGCCCGGCGAAGGGTCCACATTCTATTTCACGATCGAACAATCAAAATAACGAAACAGATCAAGGAGACTCTCATGTGCGGACGATTTACCCTCACCGTCAACCCCGCTGAACTAAAAGAAGCCTTTCAAAATTACACCTTTCCAACACAATTCGCACCGCGCTTCAACATCGCTCCAACCCAACCCGTGCTCGCCATCCCGAACGGCGCAAAGAATTCAGCGGACTTCTTCATGTGGGGCTTGATCCCATCCTGGGCAAAAGACCCCAGCATCGGCAACAAACTCATCAACGCGCGCGGCGAAACCATCGCAGAAAAACCATCCTTTCGCGGAAGTTTCAAATACAAACGCTGCCTCATCCCCGCCGACGGCTTCTACGAATGGAAGGCACAGCCCGGCGAAAAAACAAAAACGCCATATTTCATCCACATGAAAGACCGCCAGCCGTTCGCCCTTGCCGGTCTGTGGGATGAATGGAACTCCCCCGACGGCAGCACCGTCCGCACCTGCACCATCATCACCACCGAGCCGAATGAATTGATGAGCACCCTGCACAACCGCATGCCAGTCATATTGGATGCACAGGATTATGACCGCTGGTTGGACCCCGCGCCTCAGACTCCCGAAAACCTGCTTCACCTCATCAAACCCTTCCCCGCTGACGGGATGTCCGCTTATCCAGTCTCCACCCTGGTCAACAAGCCCGGCAATGACCGTCCCGAATGCGTCGTTCCTCTGTCATAGTATCTCCTTAAGACACGAAAGTTCACATCAAAACCGCTCAATGCAAAATATAAAATTTTGGATCACCAACCGCTTCCCCGCGCTGGGTTCACGCGACTTCGTCATTTTTCTCGCCGGTCAATTCATCTCCGTGATCGGTACCTGGGCGCAAGCCACCGCCCTGCCGTATCTCGCCTACCGCATCTCGGGTCGCCCGCTCGATCTGGGACTGATCGGCTTCGCGAACACCCTGCCGACCCTGCTCTTCGCCCTACCAGCGGGCGTGTTGATCGAACGCTGGGACAAACGAAAGACGGTCATTATTCTTCAGGCGGTCATGTCCATACAGGCGTTCGGACTGGCGTTCCTCGCTTTTACGGGCAACATCCAGATCTGGCAGATCGCGATGCTGGCATTCCTCTATGGTTCCGCCGTGGCAGTGGAGGTGACCGCCCGCCAGGCAATGCTGATCGAACTGGCTGGCAAGGAAGCGCTTCCCAGCGCCATCGCCCTGCAAACCACAGCCTTCAACCTCGGGCGGATTCTCGGTCCGTTGGGGGCGGCGTGGCTGATCTCCGTCACAGGGACGGAAGGCAGTGTCTTCCTGACGAATGGCATCAGTTTCGTCTTCGTCATTGCCGGGTTGTTCGCCGCACAGACCAGGTTCAAGGTCGGGAACGAAGCGAACAAATCGCTGGGCATGCGTAACGATTTCATTCAAGGCATCACATACATCCGTTCGAATAGTATCGTCTTGTCCGCCATTTTGATGTCGTCCTTGTTGGGATTTTTCGGCGTGCCGCTCCTTCAACAGATTCCAGCCATCGCACGCGACATCCTGCAAGCGGTGACGGATACGGAAGCCATCATCGCTGCGCGCACCAGCAGTCTTTACACGGCACAAGGCGTGGGCGCGGTGATCGCCGCGTTCATGATGACCTATTTCACCTCAGCGGACAAAAACAAGACTTTGCTGTGGGGGCAGATATTGTTCATTATCCCCGTCATCCTGCTCGGCATGACTGTGAACACAATGCTGGCGCTCATCCTGTTGGTGTTCATCGGTTGGGGCACAGTAACGCAATTGATCTCGATGAACACGACGATCCAGATTCGCGTGCCGAACGAATTGCGCGGACGGGTTTTCAGCGTGTATTTTTGGGCGCTGCAGGGTGTCGCGCCGTTCGGGAGCATCGTGGTGGGATGGGTCGCCCAGCAATGGGATGTTCCCACCGCAATTGTGGCGGGCGGAGTGGTCTGCCTGTTGGGAATTGCGCTTGTGCGCCTATTTTTCAGGCAAAATGCGGGCATTTCGGCTTAAGGCAGGCTAAGTGTTCGATTCCCCAACTTGACGCTGAAATTTTGCCCATGATATGATGAAACCATGCAAAACGAATTCAAGGAAGACGCTCCCGCGCCAGAAAGTTCGGGGCAAAAAAAGACAACCGACAAGCCCGTTACAAGACAAAGTATTTTCTCAAGGGGAATGAATTTTCTCGTTGAAATGGGACTGGGTGAGTCCCTTTTACGGACCGGAACCAACTTATTTTCTGTCGCAGCCATCGCGGGAGTGATCCTGCTGGTGCAGGCGTTTTATCAGCGTCAGAATCCGTCTGTTTCGGCGGATCAGGCTGCAGGTCCGGCAGTGAGCGCGCTTGTGGAGTCCAACGACACCCAGGCTATCAATCTTCCAGCCATTCAAGGCATTTCCCGCTCCGCGCAGATCCGCACCAATATCCCGTCGCGCCCGCGTCAGGAAATGACCATCTACACCGTACAGGACGGCGATACGGTTTTTGGCATCGCGGACAAGTTCGGGCTGCAACCGCAGACCATCCTGTGGGGAAATTATACAGTTCTGCTAGACTCGCCGCACTCGCTGCAACCCGGTCAGCAATTGAACATCCTGCCGGTGGACGGGGTGTACTGGGAGTGGCTCGGCGGCATCCCGTTTGGAGAATGGGCGAAATTTTACGGCGTGACCGCCGCAGATGTCATTGAATTCCCCGGCAACAACATTGACAAGGACACCGTCGGCGACTATGAAAATGCAAATATCCGCCCCGGAACGTGGCTGATCATCCCCGGCGGGAAACGTGATTTTGTGAGTTGGAGCGCACCTCTGGGCGTGACGCGTGAAAACCCCGCCTCCGCCCGCGTACTTGGGGCTGGTGCCTGTTCCCCAGTCAGCGGCGGCGCTGTGGGCTACGGATATTTCGTCTTCCCGACCAACAAACGCTATCTTTCCGGCTTCGACTTTTCTCCGCAGACCAATCACTTTGGGCTCGACTTTGCAGGCAATACCGGTGAAGCTGTGTACGCTTCTGATGCAGGTGTGATCGTGTACTCCGGCTGGAACGATTACGGTTATGGCAACATGATCATGGTGGACCACGGCAACGGCTTTCAAACGCTGTATGCCCACTTGAGCGCCATCAACGTTGGCTGCGGACAAAGCGTTGGACAGGGCGAGGTCATCGGCGCAGTCGGCTCAACAGGACGGTCATCCGGCGCGCACCTGCACTTCGAGTTGATGGCTGGAGCGAAGGTCAATCCCTGGGATTATTTACCACCGCCTTAATACTTGTCAAAGCGGGAAGGCTGTACTATAATCCCGCACGCTTCGTTGGGCGCATAGCTCAGTTGGTTAGAGCGCATGTATCACACACATGAGGTCCGGGGTTCGAGTCCCTGTGCGCCCACAAGTGACGAGCCTTCACCGGCTCGTTTTTTTGTTGCATGGGGTTCGAGTGCTTGCGCGATGTGCGCCCACAAGTGACGAGCCTCTTTGGGCTCGTTTTTTATTGCATGGGGTTCGAGTGCTGCGCGATGTGCGCCCACAAGTGACGAGCCTTTTTGGGCTCGTTTTTTTGTTGCATGGGGTTCGAGTGCTTGCACGATGTGCGCCCACAAGTGACGAGCCTTCACCGGCTCGTTTTTTGTTGCATGGGGTCGAGTGCTACGCGATGTGCGCCAACCAATGTCAGCAAAATGGCGTTTTTTCGCCATTTCGACAAAAACAACTATCAAAAAATCTCAAAAATTCGTAAGAGTTCCAAATCCGCCCGAATTCCCCCTTATAATCAGGGGCGTATGACAAATCGAACCAACGAAACCTGGCTCGCTGACCTGAGGAGCAATGGCACGGCCCATGATGAGGCGCTGCACGATCTGCGTGAGATCATCCAAAAGGGCTTGCCCTATGCCCTGTCACGCTGGCTCGCATCTGACGATCCGCTCTTTCAACCGCTGGTGGAGGAAGTCACGCAGGAAACCCTCCTGCGCGTGCTCGATCAACTCGACACGTTCGAGGGACGCAGTCTCTTCACCACCTGGGTGCACAAGATCGCCATCCGGATCGCCCTGACCGAACTGCGCCGCAAACGCTGGCGCGACGCCTCCCTCGACGAATTGACCGAAAACGAGGACGCTCCCCCTCCCCCCGGCTTGCTTGCTGACCCGCAAGCCTCTCCTGAAACCGCGGCAGAGCGCAAGGACATGCTCACACGCGTCCGGCGCATTCTGGAAGAGGAACTGACCCCCAAACAGCGCGAGGCGCTTGTCCTGCTCGGTTTGCAGGACGTTCCCATGGAGGAAGCCGCCAAGCGCATGAAGACCAACCGCAACGCGCTCTACAAACTCCTGCATGACGCCCGTCTGCGCCTGAAAAAGCGGCTCGCTCTCGAAGACCTCACCCCGCAGGATCTGCTGGTTGCCTTCGAAGCCAAGTAAGATTAATATTTGGTTAATCGTCTCAATTCCTAGAATGAATATAAAACACTTTATTCAACGCATCCGCAACAAATTTAACCCGCAACCGGAACTGACCGATGAGGTCGTACTCAAGTTCTTGAATATCCTTGAGCAGGCGCGCGCTGAGGAATTATCCTGCGGCGAGATCCATGCCCGCCTCGATGAATTCGTCGAAAATGAAGTTCAAACCCACGAAGCGGACAAGATCGCCCCGCTCATCCGCGAACATCTGGACATGTGCCCCGATTGCTGTGAAGAGTACGAGGCGCTGTTGACCGTACTGGAACATACAAGCGAAAACTAAAAAAGGACGGGCGATCGCCCGTCCTTTTTCATTATGCGTGGAACAGCTTCTCGCCCGCGCGGATCGCCACCTTCAAACGGTTCTCCGCCGGGGTGATCGGGCAGGACCACATCTCGTTGTAGGCACAGTATGGGTTGTATGCCAGGTTGAAGTCCACGAAGAAGCGGCTGCCCGGCAAAGGTTCGGGTTCAAGATAGCGCCCGGCAGGATACGTCTCCCTGCCTGCCAGCGAATCGACGAACGGCAGGAAAAATCCATGCGGACTGCGGTAGATCGTCAACTCCGCCTCGTCCCCATCCACTGTAAATTTAAATTTCCCAAACTTTTCATATACCTGCACATCGCCCGTGGAGGTCTGCATCTCAAAGCGTTCTTTTTCAGGGAATTCATCCACCTTGACTTCAAGGCGCAGGGACTCGTCCTCTGGAAAGTAACTCAACCCCTGAAAGTTCTTTTTTTGCTCGCTGGTCAGCGGGCTTTGCGGGTGACCGCCGAAAAGCGCATCCTTCTCCGCGCGAAAAGCGTCCAATTCTGTCATTGTTCCTCCGGTATCTTTTGATTAGACTGGCAGGCTGTTGGAATTCTTACGAACCCGGCATCCAACCGATCGTCCCTTGCCAATTCACCTGCTTTATGCTATTTTTATACCAATGACATCCAGCCAGAAAACGGTCATGATCATCGAAGATGAAACGGACGCCGCCGAGTTGTTCGCGGAAATGATGCGCGTCAACGGTTTCCGCGTCATCAAAATGTTCTCCAGCGCGCCCGCGATCCCCATCATCGTACAGGAAAAACCCGATCTCATCCTGCTCGACATCATGATGCCCGACATTTCCGGGCTGGAAGTCCTGCGCTACATGCGCCGCAAACCCGAACTCGCCCACATTCCTGTCATCGTCGTCTCCGCCAAGAGCATGCCCAGCGACATCAAGAACGGCATCGAGGCAGGCGCATCCATGTACCTCACCAAACCCGTCGGTTTCCAAGATCTCAAACAGGCTGTGGAAAAAGTCATAAACAACCATTCTGCATGAATCAACTGCGCGCCTTCATTGCCATCGACCTCCCCCAACCCATTCAGGAAGCGATCGAAAAACAAACTTCCCGCCTGCGCCAAGCTGCGGGAGATGGACTCGTCCGTTGGATTCCCCCGCAAAACATCCATTTGACCTTAAAATTCCTCGGGAATATCGCCGCCTCGCACATGGATTTTCTCAAACAACTGCTCCACCAAACCGCGGACTCTCATCAGTCTTTCGACCTGCAGATCGGCGGCATCGGTTCCTTCCCAAACTCGAAACTGCCTCGCGTACTCTGGGCTGGAGTCCACGCCCCCGCGGATCTGGCGTCCCTGCAGAAAAATATCGAGGCAGGGGCAGCCCGCCTCGGCTACGAAAAAGAGGCGCGTCCATTCTCCCCGCATCTCACGCTGGGACGTGTCCGTCAGGGCATCGATCCGCGCGACCTGCAAAAGATCAGCGCCGCCCTGAACGGCATCCAGATCGGCAATATCGGCTCCGCCCGCGTGGACGCGGTGCATCTCTACAAAAGCGAACTGCGCCCTGAAGGCTCGCTGTACACAAAATTGTTTTCCGCGCCGCTATCCAAATAATCAATACCCATGAGGTGACATCTGAACGCACTTGAACTCGCTCGTGAAATCGTAAACTCCCTTGAAGATAAAAAAGGGGAAGACATCGTCCTGTTGGACTTGAAAGACATCGCTTCGTTCACCGACTATTTCGTCATCTGCACCGGCTCCAGTGACCGCATGTTGGACGCGCTCGCCAGCGCCGCCATGGACGACATCCGCAAGAAATATAAGAAGAAGGGCAAAAAGCAGGGACTTTCCCGCGACGGCTGGGTGGTGGTGGATTTTGGCGACGTGGTCGTGCATCTCTTCTCGCCCGACCAGCGCGATTTCTACCAGATCGAAGACCTGTGGGAAGACGGCAAGGTTTTGTTGAGACTGCAGTAACACAACCTATAAAAACATCCCGCAGACATAATGTCTGCGGGATGTTTTTATACACAAATTTTAAACTTTACTTCTCGAACACCCACGCATCCACTGCGCGGGACCAATCCACGAGTTCTTCCTTCTTGAACCATAACGCAGTTTCACGTTCGCCCGTTTCGGGTTTGTCCGAAGCGTGGATCAGGTTGCGTCCCACTTCGAGCGCAAAATCATGGCGCAGGGTGCCGGGTGCGGCTTCCACAGGTTTGGTCGAGCCGACGGTCTGGCGCACGGCGGCGACGGCGTTAGGTCCCTCCCACACCATCGCCATCACCGGCGCGGATGTGATGTACGAGATCAAGCCGTCATAAAAGACTTTGCCCTCGTGCTCGGCATAGTGCGCCTTTGCCAATTCCTGGCTGACTTGCATGAATTTCGCGCCAACAAGGCGCAGTCCGCGGCGCTCAAACCGGGCGATCGCTTCACCGATCAATCCACGCTGCACGCCATCGGGTTTTACAAGTACGAGTGTTCTTTCCACAGAAAATCCTCCAAAGTTTGTTACAAAACCTGACAGGTCTTTGAGACCTGTCAGGTTTGCTTTTTATCGAATTAGCTCTTCCGCTTTGTTATAAGCATCGAGCGCTTCCTTCAAACGGTTGGCGCGCATGTACGCATCGCCCAACGCCTGCCAGATGCCGACCTCCACCGGGTAGCGGTAGAGCGAATCTGTCAGATGCGTGATGATCTCCTCAAGGTGTTTGCCCTTCTTGATGAGCTTCCCGTAATGCAGCAGGGATTCGGGGATGTCGCCGCGCTCCAACTCCGCCTTAGCCTGGTTCAACAGCCCGACGCCGCTCTGCCCCTCCGCTTTGCGCGTGCGGGCTGGCTTGGCGGGCGCTTTCTTCTTTTCCACGACCGGCGTTTCGCGCGGTTCAGGCGAAGGAAGCGACTCCACCACACGTTCGGTCTTTTGAGCGGCAGGTTCTGGCTTTTCCACTACGGGGTGCCAGTCTGATGGAGATGTACGCTTGGGCTCCTGCGGCGCGGATTCCGCTTCATACTGCTCGCGGTGCTCCCAAGGCGGCAGGTCTTCTTCGCCTTCCTGCACTGCTTCCACAACTTTTTCATCTTCCATGCCGTCATCTGTCGTATCGTCGAGCCAAGCCGGCAGGTCTTTTTCGCTTTCCTGCACCGCTTCCGCAGGAGCATCTTCCACGTCACGCAGCCATTCCGGCAGATCAGCTGTCAGCGTGACGGGCGCTTCCTGTGAAGGAGAATCAACTTCCTCGGTCGGAGTTGAGGCGACAGATTCCACTTCATCCCAGGGAATTTCCTCTTCCATTTTTTCATCCGAAGCGGGTTCGGCGATCCACGCAGGAAGGTCTTCCGATTTATCGGGTTCGATTTCCGGTGTTTCCGCCTGTTGCGGAAAAGGCGGACGCTGGGAAGCGCGCAGGAGTTCGGGGTCAAGTTCGAGACCGGGTTCCTTATCCAAGCCGCTGAGCCAGTCGGAAAGGTCCTGACTGCCCATGAGCGCATCCGCGCCGGCAGTCGATTTTTCGGCGTCTTCATCAACGCCGCTCAACCAATCCGGCAGATCGGATGGCTGTTCTTGCACGGATTCTTTATCAGATACCTCAATTTGCGGCGCCGACTCGGCTGGCGGCTGGGCGTCGTTGAGCCATTCAGGAATCTCGCCGCGTTCAAGATTTTGTTCCTCGGCGGAGGGTTTC
This sequence comes from Anaerolineales bacterium, assembly GCA_023382595.1. GTDB lineage: Bacteria > Chloroflexota > Anaerolineae > Anaerolineales > Villigracilaceae > Villigracilis. The sequence continues at coordinate 246,845 of JAHDWB010000001.1, forward strand.
AGCCAATCAGGCAGGTCTTCGTCAGATTCCCCGGCGGGGACCACTTCCTGTTTGTCCTTTTCGCCCAGCGTGTTCAACCACATGCCGGTCTGATCGGTGGCAGGTGTCGATTCAGATGCCTGCTCAAATTCGGCAAGGAATTTTTCGGCGTCGCTTTCATCCGATGCGGGTTTCGCTTCGCTTATGCTCTGTGCCTGCTGCACCCATTCGGGCGGAGTTTCACTGCGCTTGCTTGGGTCGGTGACAAGCTCTTCCGGCTTGGCACCATGTTTGGCGGCAAGGGATTCCAGCCATGCGACGGCATCTTCCTGTTCATCGGCGGACGCGCCAAGGTCCTGCACACTGGGTTGGGGTGGAGTTCCACTGCCGATGTTCTGCGCCTGCGATACCCATTCGGGCGGCGTTTCGCTGCGTTTGCTCGGATCGGTGACAAGTTCTTCCGGCTTTGCGCCGTGTTTTGCAGCAAGGGATTCGAGCCATGCGACGGCATCTTCCTGCTCGGCAGCGGATGCGCCCAAATTCTCCACAGAGGCGGCTGGTTCGGGCTCGCTCTTCGGTTCCATGCCTTTCAACCAGTCGGGGAGTTCGGCGGGTTGGGCAGGTTCGATCTCCACTTCATCGGAAGTTTCGGCTGGTTGTTCCTGTTCAACGCCGCCGAGGTCTTTCAGCCAATCGGGGGTATCGGAAGACTCGCCCGCTGCGACAGATTCAGGCTGGGACGGCGCGGACGCTTCAAACGTCTCTTGAGGCTGTTCGCTGCTTTCATCAAGTCCCTTCAACCAGTCGGGAGTCTCAATGGATTCATCGTCAGAATCCATGAGGCGCACGGTGGGACGTTCAGCGCTGGCTGGAGAAGGTACCTGTCCCTTCAGCCAGTCGGGCAGGTTGGCAGGGACAAGGTCGCCGGTATTTGCAGTTTCATCATCAAAGATGGAAGTAGGTTGTTCCGGTCCGCTGGCTTCGTTCCAACCGGCGGCGCGTAAAAAGTCCGGGATCTCGGCTTCGGTTTCGGATTCAGAAGCAGGTTCACCCGTGGAGGGTTGAGGCGCTTCGTCGTCAAACCCGCCGGAGCGCAGCCACTCGGGCTGGTCACTCCCTGATGAGGCGGTCAATGCAGGGGATGCGCCCAGTTCAATGCCGAGCGACGAGCCCCAATCCTGCCCCATCTGCACTTCCTCGCCACTGTATTCGAGCTTCTCCAAATTGACCGAGGCATCCGGCACCTCAGCGGCTTGGAAGATCGAACCTTTTACAAAAGTGGCGTAGGGATCCAACTCGCTCACGCGCATTCGATAGACTTGTGTGCTTTCCGTTGCCCCAACCGTGGTCGGCAAAAGATCGACCATGATGCGGTTGGCATCGAAGCTGTAGGGATAGCGCTTCAAAAGTTGGTTGCACATGTCGGTGGCGTCGGATTTTTGTCCGCTTTTGAAATAGGAAAGCGCGAGCAACACCTGCATATCGGCGCGTTGGGGATCTTCCCCCAGCACCGAGCGGATCTCGGCAATGGCTTGCGGATACAATTCGCCCTGCACATAGATGCGGGAAAGCGCGCCGCGCGTCATGCGGATCTTGGGCGGCTCGACTCCGTCGCGGCGTCCGTACAGACGCTGAAGTTCCGATTGAATGGCAGGGTTGGCAGATTGCACTTCGAAGGCGCGTTCCATGTGCCAGATGGCATCATCCAGTTTGTTCTCTTCATCACGGATAATGCCCAGCCCCACGTGCGCAACAAAGTCATCGGGTACCGCCATGAGCAGGCGTCCGAAGATGTCCGCTGCTTCGTTGTAGCGGCGAGTTTCGAGATAAGCTTTGCCAAGCAGGCGATATGTTTCAAGATGTTTGGGGAAGGTTTTCAGAATATGCCGACAATGCGCAATCGCCTCATCCACGCTCCCCTGTTCGATGAGCTTTTCGATTTCTCGGTTGTAAATTCTCAATGAGACTTTTGCCATTACCGGATTCCTATTTTTTTATTAAGTATGCCCGATTCTTAAAAAATTCGCAAGGCTATACGCTATTTTACTCGTAAAACAGCGGCAACGACGGCACAGATTTGCCGCTGAACTGGTGCGCAGAGAGCACTTCGGTACGCGCATCCGCCAACTTCATCTCGTCGTTGGCATGCACTTCAAACAACGGTTCACCCTCTTGAACTTCATCCCCCACTTTTTTGTGGATGATGAACCCAACCGCATGGTCGACCGGATCACCTTTTTTTGCCCGCCCAGCCCCCAATGTGACTGCGGCTTCGCCTACGATTCTTGCATGGACCTGAGAGATGAATCCGTTTCGAGGAGCCTTCACCACCTCGACGAATTTTGCGCGCTCGAATTTGGACGGGTCGTCTACATAAGACACATCTCCGCCCTGCGCCTCGACCAGCAGACGCAATGTCTTCAACGCGCTTCCATCCGCAATGGATCTTTCCGCCATGGCGCGCGCCTCATCCAGATCCTTTGCGCGCTGTCCCAGCAGAAGCACGTGTGCCGCCACATGCAGGCAATGCTCGCGGAAACCCGCCGGACCGCCGCCGCGCAGGGTTTCTATGGCTTCGATCACTTCCAGGGAATTTCCAACTGCATTTCCGAGCGGCTGGTTCATATCCGAGAGCAGGGCGACGGTCTTGCGCCCCGCCAACCTGCCGATATCCACCATCAGGCTGGCAAGTTCGCGGGCTTCCTCCAGCGTTTCCATGAACGCCCCAAGCCCCATCTTTACGTCCAACACGATGGCTTGCGCGCCTGCGGCGATCTTCTTGGACATGATGGAGGAGGCAATGAGCGGGGTGGATGGAACCGTTCCGGTCACGTCACGAAGCGCGTACATCTTCCCGTCTGCAGGAGCAAGATCGAGCGATTGCCCCGTCAGAACGATGCCTTTTTCCTTTAATTGCTTTTTGAACTCATCGGTGGACAGGTCCACGCGGTAGCCGGGAATGGATTCGAGTTTGTCGAGCGTGCCGCCGCTAAAGCCAAGTCCGCGCCCGGACATTTTGCCGACGGGCAATCCGCACGCCGCCACCATCGGCATGACAGCGATACTGGTCTTGTCGCCCACGCCGCCGGAGGAGTGTTTGTCCACGGCGATATCGACAATCTTGGAAAGATCAAGCACCTGACCGGAATTCGCCATGGCAAGCGTGAGGTCGGTGGTTTCCTGCGGGGACATGCCGTTGAGAAGGATCGCCATTGCAAAAGAGGAGGCTTGATAATCTGGAATTTCCCCGTTCGTAAATCCACGCACAAAAAATTCAATCTCTTGTGCGGATAATTCCTGTCGATCGCGTTTTTTGATGATGATATCTACCGCGCGCATAAACTCTCTCCTTGTACGGGGATTACGCGGGTATTGTATCGCATTTTGTCAGACAAAAAACAAGCTACGCCGCAAACGTTACCGTTATGGTCTCTCCAACTGCTGACCTTCCTTTGTGTCCTTTACCTTCCACCCTCTTGCAGCGATCTCGTCCCGCAAACGATCGGATGCTGCAAAGTCTTTGTTCGCACGGGCTTGTTTGCGTTGCTCAAGCAAATCCAAGACTTCAGCGGGAGGGGAATCGTCAGCCTGTTTTTGGGCGTTAATCGTCATTTGCCAGGCTTGTACAGAAATACCTGCCTCAATGGAGATTGGGGGTCTGATCTCTCCCAATTCGTTCAATGAAAAACTCGAGCCTGCCGGATACATCTCCGTGCCTGCGTTCTTCATCACCGTCACTGAGCTGACGCCATGTACGTCACAAGCATTCTTCTCGAAATCAATGATGACGCCGGAATGTTCATCCAAACCGACGATGACATTTTCAGGAGGCGTGAGGGCGCGCCATTGCTCAAAACGCTCCATGCCGACAAAACAGCGGCTGGTATCCAAATCCAAACCGCCCTCGGCATTGTTCCAATGCGGGATGAACGAAACGTGCACGCCAAAATCGGAGAAGAAACCCAGACCATCCTTGACGTGCACATCCTCGCCGACCTTGTAAATTTCATAGACAGGCAATACCCATTCCCCGACAGAGATCGTGGCTGCGGAGGCAAAGACCAGTGTGGCTCCCTGTCTATGCCGTGCGCGGATGATCTCCCACGCCAGCGTGCCGCGCAGTTGACGCGCCGCATAACTGGGACTGCCCGGTCCCATAAAGATCAGGTTTGCCTGAAGTAACGGTCTCAGAATTTCGGGATCGTCGGGGCTGAACTTCGTGCCCAGTTTGCGGGCGGGGATCAGGTCAATGACGGGTTTGTAGTTTTGCAGACGCGTCTTTAGGAATTCACCGACACGCCCGGCGACGAGAGAGGCGTTAAGCTCAAAGCCGGCAGGCGTTTCAAGGATGGCGATCCGCAACGGGTCCGGGATGAACCGGGCAAGCGCCTCGAAGATCCGTCCGCCTGCGAGGGAAGTCTCACCGGAACCGAGGAAGGCAATGCGTCCAAGCGTCATATTATGAGGATGATCTATTCAGTTCATCTATTACGTTGAGGAAGGTTTCGTTATCGGGGATGTCGGACATGTTGGCGCTGTAATGCACATAGCGGATGCGTCCGCTCGTATCCACAATGCAATTGAGGGGCATACGGCCAAGTTTGAAAATGTTGACCTCCTGACGATATAAACGCGCAACCTTGTGATCGGGGTCGGGTAAGCCGATGTAGGGAATGTTTTCCGTCTCCCAATATTTCTGGAAGGATTTCATATCATTGGGACCGACCGCAAGGATCTCCGCGCCGCGGGAAAGAAAATCGCTGTAGTGATCGCGCATGCGCGCCAACTGCGCGCGGCAATGCGGTCACATGAATCCGCGTAGGAAGGCGACCACAACGGGTCTGGTTTTGTACACCTGCGAGAGGCGAACGAGGTTCCCATTCACATCTTCGAGTTCAAAATCCGGGGCGAGCAGACCGGGAGTGATGAGGTCGGGTTTCATTGGCTTTCCAAGTAGTGATCGACGGCTGTCATAAATTCGGCAGGGCATTCCTCCTGCGGAACGTGCCCGCATTGCGGGATCAAGGTCAACTTTGCGCCGGGGATCTCGGAGGCAACCGCTTCAAAATACCACGAGCGGATGAGGCGGTCTTCCTGCCCGGCGATGATGTAGGTCGGCACGGTCAGGTTTGGCAGGAGCGGACGAAGTTCCGGGTAGGCGGGCGCGAAGGTCAGTTCGTAGAAAGCGCGGTCCCAGTTTTCGATCTGGAGCAGTTTCAGATATTCCCACCGGATCTCATCGGTCAACTTACTTCCATCATACCACTCGCGCTCGATGGTGCGCGGAAGCCGTTCCAGGTAATCGCGCATCATGAGTGGACCGATATGCCGCATCTGCGGAGTCCACATGACCGGCATCGCCCAGGCAGGGAATTGCGGACCGCGTCCGCCGCCGACGCCGGGATCGACCAGGATCAGCGCTTCGACCCGCTCCGGGTGTTCCAGCCCGAACGCCACAGCCAATCCGCCGCCGGCTGAGTTGCCGACCAGCACCGCTTTCTCCACGCCGAATTCGTCCATCAGGCTGCGCAGAATTTCGACATTGGCTTTCATTCCGTATGGATTTTCCACCCAATCATCATCCTCCGGCATGGGGCGTTCGGTCAAACCGAAGGCAGGGCGGTCATAGGCGATGACACGCCCCATCTGCGCGAAATCGTCCATGACTTCGCGCCATGAGAAGGTGCTCCCGCCGAAGGGATGCAGGAGGATGAAGGTCTGCCCGCCTTCTCCCGCCTCCTTGTAGTGGATGTCCACATTATTGATCTCGATGAATTTGCTGTCGGGTTCGATAAAGGTCTGCTCGGAAACCAACCCGTCCAGTTCAGGGACGGGGATGAAAAACGGTCCGAGTGCAAGGGTAACGCAGGCAAATATCAGCGAGACAAATGTTATCTTTTTCCAATGCTTCATAAATCAACGTACTACTTCCATAAAGAATTCAACCGTCGCTTCGGCGGTCCGGGTCCACTGCGCGAGGGAGGAAATGTCCGGGAGGTTGTCACCAGCTTGAAGACCGTACGAGCCGAACTGTGAATGATTGCCGCCTTCGATGGCGACGAAGCGCGCATCCGCAGGGAGTAATGCCCGCGAGTCTTGGATCATTTGCAGCGAAAAGACGCCGTCACGCGTGGCATAGACCGAAAGCGCGGGCACATCCGCGACCTTCAACGAATCATTTCCGGGAGCGGATGCCCACAACACCACGCCTTTGATGTTGGGATGGCTGGCGGCATACGACGAAGCCGCCACACCGCCGAGCGAATGTCCGCCGACGAACCAATTTTGAATCTCAGGATATTTCGCCTGCACGCGCGCCGCGGCGTTGACATCGAACATCGCCAGGTTCAACGGGACCGGAACGAGCGCCACAAAATATCCGCGCGAGGCGATCAGCCGCAACACTGGCGCATATGCGCGGTAATCCACACGCCCGCCGGGGTAAAAGACAAAACCGGTTTCAGGGCGCGGATCTTCGGCAGGAAAAAAGATGACCCAGCCGTTCTCCGCGCTGACGTATACCTGCGAATCCGACATCAGGGCATCCAGCGCAACGTCGGTTGCGGGAGCCGCATCCCCTGCCCAAAATACGAACACCGTCGCGGCAAGCAGCAAGGCAAGCGCCAGCGTCACTGCCACATATCGCCATGCGTTTTTCAATTCACGTCCGATCTGCGAGTTCTTTTGCCTTCGTCCAAACCGCATCGAACATCTCGACCGTCAACTTTTTGGTGGATGTGTTCTGCTGACTGGGATGATACGAACACAGTATCCAATGACCAGTCTCCAGTTGATAGGATGCGCCGTGCGAAAATTTCAATCCGCGAACCGCAGATATTTTGAGAACGCGGTCAAAAGCAATCTTACCCAAACACACGATCACCTTCGGCTGGATGAGCCGCATCTCGCGCTCCAAAAACGGCTGGCAATTGTTCAACTCTTCTGTGGATGGTTTGTTATCGGGCGGAGCACAGCGCCCCGAGGCGGTGATGTACATGTCGTTCAGGATGAGACCATCGCTTCGCGACTGCGCTTGAGGCTGGTTCGCAAACCCGGCACGGTGCAACGCCGGGAACAAAAAATCGCCCGAAGCATCGCCTGTGAATTGACGTCCTGTGCGGTTCGAGCCGTGCGCGCCGGGAGCCAGTCCCACCACCAGCACGCGCGCAGCGGAGTCGCCAAATCCCGGCACCGGTTTGCCCCAATATTCATGATCGCGGTATGCCTTGCGCTTGATCCGCGCCACTTCCTCGCGCCATTGTACAAGGCGCGGACATTTACGGCATTTTATTATTTCGTTGTTCAATTGTTCAAGAGGATTAGGTGCCATGTGTTCCAGTCTCACGTATCAGGTTTGCGCCAATTTTACCTGACACCTGACACCCCGCACCTGGTACTCAAATTATGAACATCGCATCCCCAAAAGAATAAAAGCGATAGCCTTCTTGAATCGCTGTTTCGTACGCGGACAAAATCCGCTCGCGCCCCGCAAACGCGCTGACCAGCATGATGAGCGTGGACTTGGGCAGATGGAAATTGGTGATGATCGCATCCACGATTTGGAATTGGTAACCGGGCAGGATGTAAAGGGATGTGGGACCGGAGAAAGCCGATACTTCAATATTCGGCGACTCCTGTGCCGCACTCTCCAACGTCCGCACGGAGGTCGTCCCGACCGCAATGACCCGTCCCCCATTGCGTTTGGTTTTGTTGATCGCATCCGCCGTCTCTTGAGTAAGGTGACACCACTCCGAGTGGATCTTATGCTCTTCGGGGTCATCCTCAGTGACCGGTGCAAACGTATCCAAACCGACATGCAAGGTGACAAAGGCGATTCGCACAGCCATCTTTTGAAGGTCAGTGAGCAATTCCGGCGTGAAGTGCAGTCCCGCCGTGGGCGCGGCGGCGGAGCCAGATTCTCTTGCGAAAACGGTTTGATAGCGTTCGGGGTCGTTCAATGCTTCGTGGATGTACGGCGGGAGCGGCACATGCCCAATTCTTGGGAAATACGGTTCGATGGGTTCAGAGAATTTGACCAGCCGTTCCGAGCCGTCCAGTATTTCGAGTATCTCGGCTGTGACGTTCGAGGCGGTGTCATTCACCTCGATGAACACTCGCTTGCCTACGCGCAAGCCCTTGCCGCCGACCAACGCTTCCCACGTCAACTCGTCGCGTCGGCGGAGCAGAAGCAATTCCACCTTGCCGCCGGTCTCTTTTTTGGCGAAGATGCGCGCCGGGATGACGCGCGTCTGGTTCAAGACCAGCAAATCCCCCGCATTGAGATAGGATTTGATATCGCGGAAAATCTTGTGTTCGATCTCACCCGTTGACCGGTGAAGCACGAGCAAGCGCGAAGCATCACGCGGCTCGATGGGCGTCTGCGCGATGGAGGATTCAGGGAGATGGTAGTCGAAGTCGGCGGTTTTCATGGACTCACTCTACAGAAATAAAATAAGAACTATTTCAATCACTTATTTAAACACATTTTCACTGAGCTTTATGCCACAATACCTTGCCCACAGAAGCATACTCAACTCCCGCCGTTCCCAACTAATGTCCAAACGTTGAATACTCTCAAGATAATCTTGATATGTTATTACACGAAACTTTGAAGCGCCATCTCTTAACATGGACTGAAACTCTGCGGCTGTTTTTTGAGCATCTTTATCGTCTTGATGACAAAACAGCCCAGTAAGAACAAAGTCGTAATCCTTGTTCTGTATCAATGCTTCACACATCAACTGATTGCGGAACAATTGATTATATTCCGCCATAATAAACTTCTCGTACGGAGCAATAAAGGTTTCTCCCCCGCTACGATCAAAAATTAAGCGATATTCTCTCTTATCATATTTTTTTGACGATAAAGAGTCGGTGTATTTACACTCAAACCCTATAAGCCCATTCCGCCCGCCTGCCATCACATCAAAAGCCACATCAAAGGCAGAGTTGTCATTTGTATATTTTTTTCTAGGAGCAAATTCAAACTTGACATCATTAACCCGCGTAATTTCAGGATAAAAACATCTCAATACACTCAATGCAAAGTCACGATCCAGTTTCAATTCGCCAAAAAAATTAAAACAAAGTGGCTGACTGGACAACAAATTATTAAATAACCGATCCTCAGCAAGAATGCCGGAACGGGTTTCTTCCCGTTCCTGAAGAGTTTTCTCGACAGCGGCAATTGAATTACTTGATAAAAAGTTCTTACGGGTGATTTTCCCATTCAAAATAACACTGCCGATTGTTTTATTTTTTTCGCCCGGATGATTCCCCGGTTCATCTGCTAAAACAAATGCTCGCCACCATGCTTGGTGAAAACGCATTCTTTTTTTAAAACCGCCCTCTGACGGCAAGTTGCCAATCAATTCCTTGAGTTTATTCTTCATGCTCTTTTATTTTTTCCATAATCTCACGATCACATTCAACAAAATCGTCAACACCACCGAAACCAGAACCGAACTTGCCAGCGGGAAGTAAAACGTCCCATTCTCGCCTTCGATGCGGATGTCGCCGGGCAGGCGTCCGAGCGGAATGCCGAGTTTCGCGGCGAGATACACTCCCCCGCCGATCAGGAAGAGCGCAATTCCACCGAGCATGAGATAACGGGCGATGGTTTCCATAAAAAGCATCATGTCATTGCGAGGGCGTCAGCCCGAAGCAATCTCAAAATTGAGTCGGGGATTGCTTCGCTGCCGCTCGCAATGACATCACAACAGCCTCGGCTGTCCCTCCTCCGTGTACTCGTACCCCAAATGCTCATACGCGGATTTGGTCGCCACTCGTCCCTGCGGCGTGCGGTCGAGAAAACCCAATTGCAGAAGATACGGCTCGACCACATCCATGATCGTATCCTGCTCCTCGCTGATGGACGCGGCAATAGTGTTCAAGCCCACCGGTCCGCCGCTGTATTTTTCGATGATGGTCTTCAGCACGCGGCGGTCCACATCGTCCAAACCGAGCGGATCGACCTGCAGCAAGTCCAACGCTTCCCTGGCGACGTTCTGCGTGATGACACCATCCGCGCGGACTTGGGCAAAGTCCCTGACGCGGCGCAGGAGACGCAACGCAATACGCGGAGTCCCGCGCGCGCGCCTCGCCACCTCGCCGATGCCTGATTCGTCGGCGGAGACCTTGAGCATCCCCGACGCCCTTGTGACGATCTGCTTCATCGCTTCGATGTCGTAATAATCCAAACGATAGACCGCGCCAAAGCGCGCGCGCAGCGGAGCCGTGACCAACGCCAGCCGCGTCGTCGCTCCGACCACAGTAAACCGTGGCAGTTTCAGGCGGATGGAACGAGCCGAAGGTCCCTTACCGATGACGATATCCAGCGAGTAATCCTCCATGGCGGGATACAGCACTTCCTCCACGGCGCGTCCGAGGCGGTGGATTTCGTCAATGAAGAGCACATCCCCCGCGCGGAGATTGGTGAGGATGGCGGCAAGGTCGCCCGCGCGCTCGATGGCGGGACCCGCCGTCACCTTGACGTTAACTCCCATCTCGTTGCCGAGCACATGCGCTAGCGTGGTCTTCCCCAAACCGGGCGGACCGTAGAACAGGACGTGATCCAACGCCTCACTGCGATGCTTCGCCGCATCGATGAGAATGGACAGATTTTCCCTGACCTGATCCTGACCGATGATATCCGCCAGCCTCTGCGGACGCAGGGCGTTATCCACGCGGTCATCAGGTTTGGATTCGGGGTCGAGAGGGCGGGATGATTTAGCCATAAAGGCGATTATACCCTCCATGCCGTTGCAAGCGAGCACAGCGAACGAAACATCCTCCTCATAAGTAAAAGATTGCTTCGGGCTGTGGTTTCGATACGGGCGGGAAGGACACCCGCCCTACTCAACCACCAGCCATCGCAATGACATTAAAAAAACCAGCAGGGATGACCCGGCATCGGTCATCCCTGCAAAACGGTTTGCTCTTCGGCAGTCTGGCGATCATGATCACAAAAATAATGAACGTGATTTTAGACCCATGACTTTGCGTCATCAGGTTTCCCTGATTTTGCGTTTCGGCAGTCGGTCGGTCATGACCAGAACATACACTGGTTGTAGACGCTCTGACTTTGCGCCGCCGCCTTTTGGCGGTTTTGCTTTTTTCGGCAACCCTGGTCATCATGGCTCAGTTCAGCTTTAGATGCAGGGCTTTGCTCGGCTGGGTTTTCCACAGCCTTGCTCTTTATCGGAGCATTTATATTATTGCATTTTTCGACGCGAAATTCAATCACTCACTTGTTCTAAAAATCGTTTCGACCGTCATGCCCCATTTCAGGCGCGGATCGGCGTCGTCCACACGGATGCGGACGGTGTAGAGGATGTCGCCGCCCTGCTGGATGAAGGCATTGCTGATCGCGGTCACAACGCCGCTCAATTCCACTCCGGGCAGGGCATCGGGGACGATGGTCACGCTTTGACCGACGCGCAGTTCGACGACTTCCAATTCGGTCACGTCGGTGGTTTCGACGATCCACGCACTGAAATCGGCAAGACTGACCGCGCGGGTTTCAGGACCAACCTGATCGCCGACCTTTACGTTCACATCCGCGATCATCCCATTGAACGGCGCAGTGATGACATAATTCGCAAGCGTGTCTTTCGCGGCATCGAGGTTGGCTTTGGCAAGCGCAAGCTGGTCGGCATTGGGACCATCGAGGCTGATCTCATATTGATACTTTGCCTCGGCTTCCGCGGCAAGCGCACCGTCATACGCGGCTTTGACCGTGTCGCGTCGGCGGATCTCCTCCTCCAACGCACGGATGGCGCCGTTCAATTCATTTTGCGCATCCTCCAGATCATCTTCAGCCGTCTGGCGGCGCGAATTGTTCTCGTCCAAGTCCTTATACTTGTCAAATTCGTCCTGCGCATCTTTCAAGTCATCGCGCGCATCCTGCACATCCGCTTCAAGGTCTTCGATGCGGTCTTCGATACCGTCCACATCCAAATCATCCCATGCCTCCTCCGCCCGTGCGCGGACGACCTGCGCGTCCATATACGCCTGCCAGAGGCGGGCGCGATCCCCGCTTTCATTGCGGAGCAGGGCATCGTAGGCATTCTGCGCGACAAGAAGCTGCGCCTCCGCCGCCCCCGCATTTGCGAGGCGCATCAGAACATCGCCCTCGCTGACGGTATCCCCCGCCTGCACAAGTACTTCCGCCACGATGCCGCGCGCCAAAAAACTCAGGCTCGTCCCGCGGACCGGAACCAGCCGACCCTCGGCGATGACATCATTCACAGCAGCAACCGCCCCCGCATCAAACTCAGGAGCTGCGGGAGTTTGTTCCGCCCCACACGCTGCAAGGAATAACGCCAGCGCGGCGAACAAGGAAATCAAGATCTGTACATTTTTCTTCATGGAAACCTTCTTTATATAAATGATTATCGTTGCTTCGTCATTCGTTCTTCGCAATGACGGTTTGTTACTCGTACGCCAGCACTTCCCGGATGGTCAGCCGCGCCGCGGAACGGGCAGGCATGACCGAGCCCAACACGGAAAGCAGCAGCACCAAACCAAGCCAAATGGCATAGCCCATATAGGTGAATACCACGTCAATAGGCGTCTCGAAGATCGCCAAACTTACGATGGTGGACAGCAAATAGGTGAACGGGATGGACAGCACGATCGCCAGCCCGAACGAGATCAACCCGATCACAAAACCCTCGCCGATGACCGTCCGCATGACAGCGCGGTCGTCCGCGCCGATGGCACGCATGATGCCGATCTCGCGCGTGCGCTCGAGCACGTTCATGCCCATCGTGCCGGTCAACCCCATCGCGCCGACGATGGCAGTCAGGATCGCCATGATGAGCAGGAAAACGATCAGGATGTCCAAACTTTCAGAAACTGAATCAAGCGAGGCTGAGCCTGATTCGGCTTGTCTCACCCGAAACCCCAGCGCGCGGAAATGATCATCCAGTTGCTCCGCCATTGCATCCTGATAGGCGCGTCCATGTTCTTCGGTCACCACACGGAAAGAAAAGGAGCGGTTGGTGAGATTGAGCACCCGTTCGGCGTATTCCAACGGCGTGTAGGCTAATACACCCTCATACCCAATGAATTTGAAGATCCCCACCACCTCCCAGACTTCATCGCGACCGTTCACTTTGAGGTAGATCGAATCGCCGGGCTGTAAGCCGGGATAGAACTTGAGAACGGATTCGCTGACCGCGATCTTGCGGACATCCTCCGCCGCGATGAATCGTCCCGATACCATCAACGGATCGACCAGTTCACTGTTCGCAGGCGGCGCAAGCAGGTTGACACTGTCCGCCACCGCGCCATCGGGATACAACAACTCCGTGCCGATGAACTGCCAGCCTTCCACGCGCTGCACGCCATCGATCTGGGATGCAGCACGCTGTACCTCCGAAATACGGTAGGGACGGTCAAAGTCGAGCGTGACATCGGCGCGGAAATAACTGCCGATCTGGTCGGTGTAATCGCGCAGGCTGGTGCGCACATTGAAGACGGCGATGAAAATCGCGCCGCCCATGGTGAGCGTGAACAGGGTCAGCACCAGACGCCCGCGCCTGCGGAAGGTGTTGCGCAGGGAAATGATAAACGGACGCGGCACATGGATCCCGCGCAAGGCAAGGATGCGCGTCAGGCGCACCAGCATCCAATCCAGCCAGCTGACGCGCGTTTTCTGTCCCGCCGCCTGCGGCTTGGACTCGTCGCCAGTCAGGTCATTGCTCAACGCGCGCAGCACCGTGATCCGCGAGCCGTTCAACACAGGCGAGAGTCCCGCCACCAGCGGCACCAACAATCCGACCGCGATCTGCACGATGAGCGCCAGCGGCACGATCCGATACCCAAGCAGATTGAAGTTCAACATCGTAGCGATGTAATCCGACAACAGATAGGCGCCCCATCCACCGGCGGGAATGGCGATCAACAACGCCATCACGGCAAATGCCATGATGAGCGTGAGATACATATAGAAGACCTGATGATTCCGCCCGCCGACCAATTTCATCACACCGATGTGGCGCAAATGCTGGTTAAGCAGCGCGCTCAGAGTGTTCGCGATCAACGAACTGGAGAGGAACACGATCAACACACCCAGCGCCAGCAGAATACCGAGCACGGCGTTCAAGATGTCGGTCAGGGGATGCTTGTTCCTTTCCGAATAGCGGATGCGCGAAACGGTCGTACCGTTCTTCTCAAGTTTGGCGCGCAGATCACCGCCTACATTGCGGATGTGCGCCAGATCGTTCGGATTCTCCAGAACCGTTGCATAGACGCGGTTGAACGTCTGCGGCTGGCGCAGGGTTTGCATGGTATCCATGTCGGTGAAGGCGAAAGGCGGCGCAAGGAAATCCCCCGCGCCCGTGCTGGTATCCTGCACGAGCCCGACCACCTTCAATCTCTTCAACGACCCATCCGACAATTCAAAGACAAGGTCCTCGCCGACGGAAACGTCGATCTTTTCCAGAACTTTCTTATCGATGATGATCTCGTTCTTGCCCGCCTCGGACTCCCCTTCAATTGGTATCAGCAAATTGACCTTGTTCTCGCGGAAACTTTCCATCGCGATCAGGTCAATAGTCACCCACTGGGCGCTGGTCTCCGTCCGCACGCGGTAGTTGATAGTGCGCCGTCCCTCCACATCCTTGATGCCCGGTGAATTCCGAATGGACGAGAGCACATCCTGGTCAATACCGGAGGTGCGCAAATCGATATTGCTGGGATTGTTCGCCGCATACGAAACGTCCATATCGTTGGAGATGATCACATAGGTCCCTGCGATGACTCCAATGGAAAATACGCCCACTGCAATGGAAAACACCACCAGCAGGGTGCGCGCCTTGCTGTCCCATAGATCGTGAAATACTTTACGCCAGCGTGGTCTCATAATCCTACTTCAACAACTCATTCAATTCATCCGCCGAATACGGCTTGACCGTCACATCTTTCACGCCTCCGCGCAGGTACTGGGTCACGCGCTCGGGATTGATGGCGGAGGTCAGGACGACCGTTTTCGGGGCGAGTCCGGCTTGGGAAATGGCTGTCAGCACATCGGTCAGAGGAAGCGATGCGATGTTCTCATCCACAAGGATCAGATCGGCGGCTGGGAGATCTGCCAAGTCCAGCGATTGCGTCAACGTGACCTTTGTTCCTTTGAGAAGTTCCGTGAGCAGATGCGCCCAATCGTCATTGTCGTCGATCAGCAGGATATTCTTCACGTCTCCTGCCCGGACCTGATCACTGGTCACCCGTCCCTGAGGCATGAATAATGCGACGGTGGTGCCCCTGCCGGGTTCACTGACGAGGTCGATGCGTCCCTGCAACTGTGACACGACATGCATTGCCGCGGGCAGCCCCAGACCATGATGCGGGATGCCGCGCGTGCTGAAGAACGGCGACCAGGCTTTCTGGATGGTTTCCTCGCTCATGCCCGCGCCATCGTCTTCGATGTCAATTTCAAGGACGCCGCGCTCATCGGTGGGATGCACGCGCACTTTGACCGATCTCGCGCCCGCTTCGGCGGCGTTCTGCAAGATATTGCCAACAGCGCGGGTGAGCTGGGTCGAATCGGCGATGACATACGCAGCGGCGGGATCAATCTTCACCTGCATGGCATCCGGTGAAATGCCGCGCTGGATTGCCGCAGTTTGGATCACATCCGCGACGAGCACGGGGCGCGGTTTCATCTCACGCACCGCGCCGATAAGCTGTTCCTTGACTTGCACGATCTGCGCCGCACTTTCGGCGATCATCTCGAGGTCTTCGCTCAACGAGGCGGTATCCACTTTCCCTTCGGCGATCTCGTCCTGCAGGCGGGCAACCGTCAGCGAGATGGGAAGCGTCTTGTTGCCGATCCAGTGGATGGCTTCGGTGGTGGCGGTGGTCAGCGCTTCAAAGACCTTGTTGCGCAGGATCTCCGCGTGCGCTTCCTTAAGTTCCTCGATGAGGTGCGCGTTGTTGATCGCCACTGCGAGATGCTCCGCCATCGTCAACAATGTGGTGATGTCGTCTTCGCTGAAGGCGCGTTCTTCGGAGGATTGAATGGTAACTGCGCCGAGCGTCCTGCCGCCGTAGATGAGGGGCAGTGCCATTTCGGAACGGGTGTGCGGCAGGTGCGGATTCTTGAAATGCACGCGTTCCTCGCCCACATCCAATGCGATGCGCGCTTCGCCCATGGCAATACACGCGCCGATCATCGAGTCGGTGCCGACTTTGAGTTTGTGCCCGTCCGCGACCATGGCTTTGCCCGCCTTGCCGTATCCCGCGCGGAGCACGGCATACTCGCCCGCATCATCCAGCAGGAAGATGCCCGCGTAGTACAAGCCGTATGCCTCGCAGATGATGTCCACTGTCCGAGGAAGCAGGGCTTCGAGATCAAGAATGGAGGTCACCTCCCTGCCGACGCGGTTGGCGGCTTTCAGCAAACGCGAGCGGCGCTCCGCCTGCCGGTGCAATCTGGAATTCTGTATGGCAATCGCGAGCTGGTCTGCCATGGTTTGCAGGGCGGCGATGTCCTCTTCGTGGAAGGCAGCCTCCTCGGTGGATTGAACCGTAAGTGCGCCGATCGCTTCATCCCCAACGATGAGCGGAAGCGCCATCTCGGAGCGGGTCTGCGGCAGGTGCGGATTCTCGAAGAAGACTGCCTCCTCGCCCACATCCAAAGCGATGCGTCCCTGACGGTTGGCAATGGATGCGCCGATCATCGAATTCCCGCCAACGGCGAGACGATGTCCTTCGTTGATCATTGCCCTGCCCGCCTCGCCGCGTCCCGCCGCAAGGACGGCGTATTCCTTTTTCTCGTCCAGCAGGAAGACACCCGCATAGTAAAAGCCGAACTCGTCACAGATAATGTCCACAACGCGGTGGAAGAGTTCGTACGGATCAAGAAGAGCGGTGATATTCTTCGCGGCGCGCGCGGAAGCGTTCATTAATTTCAGATGGCGTTGAATGTCGTTTGTCATCGTTTCCTCTATTAGAAGTTAGCGTTTAGCGGACAGGATTCTCTGCACCAGTTCGACCAATCCCTGTTCGCGCCCTTTGACAAAGAAGGCGTTCGCGCCCTTGGAAACGGCATCCTTCGCCTTGTTGACCTCGTCATACGCCGTCAGGATCACAACCGGCAGGTCAGCTTTTTGTTTCTTCAATTCATCCAGCAGATCGAAGCCCGCATCATTCTTTGGTGTGCCGTCGAAGCCGGGCATGTTCAAGTCGAGAACAGCAATATCCACGGCATCCGCGTTTTGCGAGAAGACGTCCCGCCCCGCCGCACAATCGGATGCGGTCAGCACATCAAAGCCCGCGCGCAGGAGTGTCTTCTCCAGACTGCGCTGGATCAATCGTTCATCATCCACTAAAAGCACTGTTGTCATAGATTTCTCCAAAATTTTTATTTCAGAAATACCCCATTGGTTGAGTAGGCGGCGGTAGCCGCCATATCGAAACCAACGAGTTTCATTAACTAAAATTGTTGTCAACGATATGTGGTTTCGATATGTAGCGCGAAAATCACGCGCCACTACTCAACCACCAGACATCACCGGCAAACGCACATAGAACGATGCGCCTTTACCTTCTTCGCTTTCCAGCCAGATGCGTCCGCCATGTTGATCCACGATCTGCATCACGGCAGAAAGTCCCAGGCCCGTGCCGCCCTTCCCGCCTTTGGTGGTGAAGAACGAGACCCAGATCTTTTCCTGAATCTCCTTCGGGATGCCGGGACCATTGTCACGCACCAACACTTGCACAAAATTCGGGTCTTCATCGCGGCAGCCTGCCACCACGATCTTTGGGGTCGGTATGTGAGCGTTTATCAACGCCTCCCAGGCATTTTTGATCAGATTGTTAAAAACCTGTTCCACCTGGCGCGCATCCGCATACGCGAGCGGCATATCGTCCGACCAGCCCATCTCCACCACGCCTTCGGGCAAGCCCATACTCGCCACGGTCTTCGAGATCATTTCGCTGAGCGAAACGTTCTCCGTCTTCCGCTGGCGCGCAGGTCCGATCAACCCTTCCTTGATCTCAAGGATCGTGTTCGCGCTGGTTTCGGCGATATCCAAATCTTCCATCAAGGATTCCACGCTGACCAACGCCAGCAGGCGATTCGGTTTCATAGCGGACATTTCATCGAGGACGGCTTTCAGGTCAATGCCGAGCGCTTCCGCCTCTTCCCTGACTGTTTGAACTGCCACTCGGACCGATTCATTTTCCAACGCCGACGCATCCGCTCCCGCCGCTAAAGCAAGCAGATAGCGGACATCCTCACGCACGCGCTGAACGCTCCCGGGGATCGGCGCGGCTTTGTTCCCCACCCAGTGGATGGCTTCGCCCGTCGCTGTGGCAATCGCTTCGTAAGTCTTCGTGCGCAGGATCTCTGCATTCGCGGATTCGAGTTTCTTCATCAATTGCGCGTTGTTGATAGCAATTGCCACCTGCTCCGCCATCACCTGCAGGGACGTGATGTCATCTTCGGAGAAGGCATTCAACTGATTGCTTTGCACGGTCAATGCGCCGAGCGGGATCGAATCCACTATCAGCGGGAGAGCCATTTCAGAACGGGTATCAGGCAGAAAGGGATTCTTGAAGCGCGATTCATCGCCTGCCGCATCCAATGCGATCTGCGGCTGTTGGTCCAGGATCGCCCTGCCGATCATGGATTTGTGATCCACGGGCAGACGGTATTGGGCGGCAACCATGTTGCGTCCCGCTTTTCCAAAACCGGCACGCAGGACCGCCCACTTGCTGTCGTCTGAAACGAGGAAGATGCCCGAATAATAAAAGTCGAACTCGGCGCAAATGATGTTGACCGTGTGTTTGAGCAGTCCATCCAGATTCAAAATGGAGGTGACCATTTGCCCGACGCGCGCGGCGGTTTCGAGCAGGCGATGCCTGCGTTCGAGCATGGCAAACATGCGTTCGTTCTGTTGAAGCAGATGCTTGTTCTTTTCCAGCGCGCTGCTCAATTGACGGATGTTATCTTCGAGCCGCTCGACCAACTCCTGCTGGTATGCCTGCAAATACTCCTCGGGATGGTCGAGTTTTTCCACCTTGCCGCGCAGATATTCATCCACCAGACTGGCGAAACTATCATCGATCGGTTTCAGGATGAAGCCCACCGCTCCCGCCGCCAGCGCCCGTTCCCGCGCACCAGCGGATGTATCGCCCGAAATAATGACGATGGGCGTGTTCGGCAACATCTTCTTGAGGCGCGTCGCCGCTTCACTGCCCGACATGTGCGGAAGATTGTGGTCGAGCAGGATCAAACTGGGATTGGTCTCTTCCGCCAACTGCAATCCATCCAGCGGATTGGACGCCTCCAGCACAACGAACTTATCCGCAAGCAAACGCCGCACGAGCGAACGGGATTCGTCGCTGTCATCGATAAAAAGCACTTGCGGGAGTTTGCGCGGGTCGGATGCTGACATAGCTGACAGTAAAGTGTTAAAAATTTACGGGGTTGGAGTCGCTAAAAGAACAATCCAAGGTAATTCTTCCGGGTGACTTTGTCTCCATCGCAAACGGCTCACTAACTCCTGAAAATGTATTATTCCACCAAAATATCGTTCCTGTACTTCCAATGGAAATTTTTCACGAATCTCTGAAGGAAAGTCGATAATATCATTTTCCACATTGTAAGCAAACCCATTTTGATCGATATTGATTATCGCAAGTCCTTCTAACCATCCGGAACGATATATCTCTGCACATATAACCCATGTATAAATTTCTTGATCTGTCTGCTCTAAGATTTCCCACTCGCACACGACTCTTTCTGACGGAACGTAGGAGAGAAAAGACTGGGCAAGGATCGTTTGATATTGTTTCCATCTAGCCACTTGAATGGCGTTGGGTGATACGATAGGAATGACTGGTTGGGTTGGTTGTATTGACAATGTATTAAAGACTACCAACGGCGGTTCTTCTGGATGTCCACGCCTCCAACGCAATCGATCTGACAGATCATGGGTGTATTCTGATCGCCCAAATATTCTCTCCTGCACATCGGGGGGAAACATACGACGAATGTCCTCAGCATAAGCAGATCCTGATCCAGGAATTTCCGCCTTAATAACGGAACCATCAGCTCTGATATGAATTACAGCAGGAATCGATGCCTTGGAAGGAGAGGAAGAATAGATACCCGCACATAACGCCGCTACATATACCTCTTGTTCAGCCCACCCTAAAATTCTCCACTCACAGACAACCTCTTCTGGAGAAAGGTAGGAGCGAAAGAACGCTTGAGCTAACGCGTCTTCATATTCCCTCCATCGTTCCACCTGTGTTGGATCAGGCGTGATCACAGAAAAAACAGGCTCCGTCGGCATTGGAGATGAGGTGAAAGTGACAGGCACCATGGTTGTCGTAGGAACTACAGTTGTTTCAACCGTAGCAGAGATTGGTGTGTTCGTTGAAACAGGTACATCTGAGGATGGCGCACAAGCCGAAAAAATAAAAACCAACATCCCAATGAGTACAACATTTTTCATGTTTTTCTCCTCTTCCGCGGATCTGCCATGCGGTGTTCCTCGAGCCGTTTCTGGACGATCTTGCCCAATGCCTCGGCGGTGATGGGAGATTGATCCATCACACGCAGGAAATCAGTACGGGGAATCATGAGCGTTTCTACAGGTTTGGCTCCAGCGCGGACGTTGGCGATCGCTTTGCCGCCACGCATCAATTCCACATCGCCGAAAAACTGGTCTTTGCCGAGTTTTGCGAGAATGGTCTCCTTGCTGCGCGGTTTCTCCAGCACGGCTTCCACTTCGCCGGAGCGGATCAGGAAGAAGTAATCCACGCTGGCGTCGCGCGAAAGGATGGTCTCGCGCGGCTGGTAGATGCGCCGTTCGGCGATCTTGGTGAATTCCAACATGTGGCGGTGGCGCAGTTGCGGAAGTCCGCGTGAGATGGTTTCGTCGATCAATTCGCCGTCGGAAAGGATGATGTTGCGGTCTGTGCGCGAGGTCAACGATGGGTCATGCGTGACCATCACGATGGTCTTGCCCTGCGAGACAAAATGCTGGAACAGTTCAATGATGGTATCGGACGATCTCGTATCGAGATTACCGGTCGGTTCGTCGGCGATCAGCAAGGGCGGGTCACACGCCATGGCGCGGGCGATGGCGGCAAGTTGTTGTTGTCCTGTGGAAACCAGCACGGGAAGTTTGTTGGCAAATTTATCCAAGCCGACCAGCTCGAGCAATTCCATCGCGCGGTCGGGACGCTCATCGAAGTCGTACATGTCCACATAATCCATCGGGAGCATGACGTTTTCGAGCAAGGTCAGCATGGGTAATAACTGGAAGAACTGAAAGACGATGCCGAGATTTTTTCCGCGCCATTTCGAGCGCGCGCTTTCGCTCACGCCGGAATAAATATCATTGTGATTGACAATCACCTGCCCCGCGCTGGGGTGGTCGATACCGGTGATCATGTTCAGCAGGGTGGATTTTCCGCTGCCCGATTTGCCGACAATGGAAACGAATTCGCCGCGATTGATGGTCAAGTCCACGCCTTTGAGGACTGTGAATTCACCCGCCGCATTCGAGAAGCGCTTGACCACGCCGCGCATTTCGATGATCGCTTCGGGGGCGGCATCCGCCACATGGACGGGAGCAGATTTGGGCTGAGTCCGACGCGAAGTCATTTCCTACGGCTCCTCTTCGTCTTTGTGTCTGGTGCCACATCTGTGACCAGTTCCCCGTCTGCAAGCGTTAGACAGCGCGAGAAGCGGCTTGCCAGCCCCATCTCGTGCGTGACCATGATGATGGTCTTGCCGCGCTCCGTGACAAGGTGCTCGAAGACGTCAAAGATGTGGTCGGCGGTGACAGAATCCAAACTGCCGGTCGGTTCATCCGCGACGAGAATATCGGGGTCGTTTGCCAGCGCGCGGGCGATGGCGACGCGCTGCTGTTGCCCGCCCGAAATAAAAGCAGGCAGTTTGCTGGCATGCTCTTCCAATTCGACAAGTTTCAGGAGTTCGATGGCGCGGTCGCGCGACTCGCGCGGCTTGAAATTTCCGGCAAGATCCATCGGCAAGGTGATGTTCTCGACCAGTGTCAGCATCGGCAAAAGCTGGAACGATTGATAGACAACACCCATCGTCCGCCCGCGCCAGAGCGAGAGCGAATCTTCGTCAAGGTCGTGTACCGAGACCTGTTGTCCGCCCGAACGCACAACCACTTCGCCGCTGGTCAAATCGTCCACGCCGTTGATCATGTTCAACAGGGTGGATTTCCCCGCGCCAGATTTTCCAACAATTCCCAAAAATTCACCCGTGTTCACGGTCAGGTCGATGTTCCTTAATGCCGGAAATTCCCCCGCCGCGGTGGAGTAGGTCTTGCTTACATTCTTCAATTCAACAATGAAATCAGCCATAGGTTTAACCAATTAATTTTACCCCCTTTGTGCAATGTGGCGCAAAAGGCTTATTTGCAATTTATTTTCATTTGCTTTGCAACAAGCCACAGCGGCTATACCGCACCGCGCGGCTCTCTCCTGCAACCACGAATATGCGGAACGAACGGGACTGGCGCAATGCCAGTCCCGTTCGTTTCATCGTTTCAGTCCAGTATCAGTTTGCTTCGCTGGAATAACCGTCTTGCAATAGTAATCAGGATCAACTCCACTCCCAGCAGAAACAACGCCAACCAGACCGCAATCTGTACAGGCTGGGCATTCTGCAGCATCGTTTCCGCCGAGTTCAGCCACGCGCGAGGGATGAATTGAACAAACAGGAACGGCAGGAATAAAACAAGCATGCCGGCGCTCATCATCTGCTGCGCCTGGCGGACACTTCCCGCGCGGAGCGACACCAACACACCAATGCACCCCGAAAGCCCGGAGATGAGGAGGCTGAATACCAGCGCGCCTACAAACAGCTCCAACGGATAGAACAGCAGACCGCCGTCCCGAAAGCCGATGTTGACCGTGACGAGGCTGACGATCATGATGACCCAAGTCAGCGTGAAGCCGTAGGTCAGCGCCGCCAGCAGTTTGCCAAAGAGAATGGATTGGTCGGACAGACGCGTTGCCAGCAATGCTTCGAGCGTGTGGCGCTCGCGTTCGCCCGCGAACAGGTCGGCGACGATGCCTGAGACCCACAGGAACGGCATCCAACCCCAGACCATGATGTTTATCGGCGAGGTCACCCATTCACGTCCGTTCTGCATGGGGATGACGACGCCGAAGATGACGAGCAGGACGAGCAGGCTGTATTTGCTCCGTCCGCGCGTGTCGCCGAACGCAAGGACCTCACGCAGTTCCTTGCCAGCTACTGTCAAAATATCCGCGATCATTCCTCGCCTCCTTTTTCTTCCTCGACCAGACGCAGGAAGACATCTTCCAGATCTGCCTTTTCTTTTCTCACCTCGTCAATCTGCACGCCCGCTCCAACCAGCTTCGCAACGATCTCGTGCGAGCGCGACAAATCGTTCAAGTCCATGACCAGTTTGCCGTTTTGTGACTGTATTTTGTTGACCAGTGTACTGCGCTTTACGTCTTCAACAACCTGCGAGGTGATGCCCTGCCCGGTCACATACAGCCGCGGCGCAGAGGTCTTCGAGCGCAAGTCAGAAGGACTGCCCACCGCCAGCAAATGTCCATGATTGATAACGCCAACCTGATCGCATAACTTTTCCGCCTCGGCAAGATTGTGCGTGGTGAGAAAGATCGTCACGCCTTCCTGCCTGACCAACGTTTCCAAATCTTCCCGCAAAGCGGATGAGGCGACAGGGTCCAAGCCAGCGGTCGGCTCGTCGAGAAAGACCAGTTCCGGGCGGTGCATGAGCGTCCGTGCTACAGCGAGTTTCTGCTTCATGCCGCGGCTCCAGCGTCCGATGGGCTCCGCGCGCCGGTCGAACAGATCCAGCGGCTCGAGCAGTTCGCGGACGCGCTTGTCGCGGTCCGCCTTGGACATGTGCCAGATGCGCCCGTAGTAGTCGAGATTCTCCGCCGCGGACAGGCGCTCATATAAGCCGTGATGCTCGAGCAGGGCGCCGCATCGCACGCGGACCTCGTCGGGCTGTTTCCTCGTATCGAAGCCTAGCACCTGCGCCGAGCCCTGATCCGCATCCAGCAGACCGAGCAGCAGGCGGATGGTCGTCGTCTTACCCGAACCGTTGGGACCGAGAAAACCGAAGACCGTGCCGCGCGGGATTTCCAACGTCAGCCGGTCAATCGCTTTCAGGTTTCCGAATGAACGTGTAAGTTGATTGGTTTGTATTGCATTCATTTTCACCTACTGTTTTGTCATTTTCATGAAATTCTGCAACTGCTGGCGGTATTGCGCCACCGCCTTCGCGCCCGCCGCCGTTAATTTGCAGACGGTCAACGGCAGTTTGCCTGTGAAGGTCTTTTGTATCTTTACGTAACCGGCGTCTTCGAGTTTGCTTAGGTGCGCGGACAGATTGCCCTTGGTCAGCCCCGTCTCGCGCTGCAGGAAGAGGAAATCCGCGCTCTCGACCGAGGAGAGGATCGTCACGATCAGCAGACGCGCCGGTTCGTGGATGAGGCGGTCCAGTTCGGTCACGCGGCGCAGGTCGTCAGTCATCGCCACCCTCCCTCGGTAGAGGATTTTCCCTCAGGTAGCGGAACAGCACCACCCCGCCCGAGACAATCACGGCAAGTCCCATCAAGCCGTAGAATGCCGCCAGGGCATAGGCGTTCGGCAGTTTGCCGAGGCACAACACCACTCCCAATATCGCGGAAACCCCGCCGAGGAGATAGAAGCGCTGGACGCCGTAGGATTTTCCGCGCAGGAGGACGAACACCGCACCGACCACGACTCCCGTCACGAGAACCGTCGAATCGACAATTTGAATTGACCTCGCCAGTTGGACCATCAGGAAAGCCATGACCATCGCAAACGCCATTGCGAAGGTCCGCACGCGGATGGCGTGTTTTTTGTCAACCCGATATTCGACATATCCCGTCCGCGGATAGGTGAGACGGGTTTTCAGCGCCGTCACCAGCCAGCGGACGCCGAAAATCCCTGCGATCATCACCAGCACCAGGCTACCTTGAAGGATGACGCTCAAGAGGTTGCTTTCGCCGAGGAATTGCTGTATGCCGAAGTACGCGGCGAGCAGGAGGAACATCCCGCCGCCCGCCAGCTCCCCGATCCCGTCCGAGAACCAATAGCGCTTGACGCGCTGTTCGACATCCGTAAATTTATCGTTCATTTCTACTCCTTCGTAAACTGGTTTGTACCACAAACCAGTTTACGAAAATCATACTACCTTTATATGCCTGTGTCAAGATGGATAAAAAAGACCCGCTCGCTCGAACGGGTCTGGAAGTTCACTTTTGCAAGCAGCCGATCAACTGGCTGACCGCGCCTAGCGGTTCGTTTTGTGTGATCGCCAATATAGGAAAGATGCCAACTGAATACACCTCGCGGATATTTCCGGTCACCCAGCGCTTCGGAAGGAAGCCAATTGCATCGGATTCGGAACCCAAAACATCCGACATTTCCTGCGGATTGGATACCAGCCTCGCAAACGACGTGACGCTTCGGCTTTTCATCACAAACTGGTCAAACACCATCTGCAAATCCAACCCTGAGGCATACACCCACACCTGCACGGACTCATCCCCCTGCCCTGCGAATAATGCCTGCGCCTCTTCAAGCGTCAAGTTTTGAATTGAGCTTTCGCGATTCACCACAACGAGGATTTCATCTTCGTCTATTTGAAATGTAGGAGAAACAAAATTTCCCGATTCGCCTATACGCAAGAAAATATCAGGGTTCTCGGCGTTAATTTCAACAAGGATGTTCTGCTCATTGGCACAGGCAAAGAGTTCACTCATCCACGGTTGGGCGGAGTCAGTGGTGTAGGCAGTAATTGTTTCAGCTGGGACGTTTGGCGTGGGAGATGCGCAGGAAGCAATAATGAAAGAGGATAGAAGAAAGAAATGTTGTACGAAAAACAGAAGGCGGGAAGCGTTCTGTGGTCTAACTTCCATTTTCATTTTCACCACTCCCGCAGGAGCGAGGAGAGCAACTGTATGCGTTGGGGAATACTGTCCGCAAAAATATACTCGCGCTCCGAGTGATAGCCTTCACCGATCGCGCCGAGACCGTCCAATACGGGGACGCCAAGCGGCGCGACGAAGTTCGCATCCGAGACGCCGCCCGTGCCGCCTGCGCTGAGTTTCATGCCAATGCCTGCCGCAATGGACTGGGCTTTCTCGAACGTGGCTTTCATCGTGTCATCGAATGGCATTGGTCCGCGGTTCAAGCCGCCTGTCACTGTGACGGTGGTTCCATCCAAAACGGGTTTGAGATTCTTCATCAAGCCTTCGATGCGATCCCATTCTTCAGGCTGCAAAATACGCACATCCACTTCAATCGACGCATCATCTGGCACGACATTGGATACCGTCCCGCCGCGAATCACACCGACATTGAGCGTGGTGCCTTTCGAGTAATCAGTCATCTTCTGGATGGCGAGCACTTGATGCGCCATTTCTTCGATGGCATTGCGTCCCTTTTCATGGTCGCCGCCTGCATGCGCCGCACGCCCCGTCGTGCGGACTTTGAATCCGCCGCCGCCTTTGCGCCAAGTCTTGAGTCCGCCGTTCATCAGGGCGGGTTCCATCACCAAGACAAGGTCCGCATCCTTTGCAGTCCGCTCGATGATTCCACGCGAGGTCGGGCTGCCGATCTCTTCGTCGGAGGTGCATAGCAACGTCACAGAGCGGGAGAGTCCGTTTTGGATGGCGTCTTCAATTGCCGCAAGCGCAATGACGATGCTGGCTTTCATATCCGATACACCCGGACCGAATATCTTGCCGTCCGCTTCGCGGTAGGGCATGGAAGCAAGCGTGCCAAGCGGGAAGACCGTGTCCATGTGGCAGAGGAGCATGATCGGGCTTTGTCCACCGTTCCATTTGCAAAGAACATGATTCCCCGTAGTCTGATTCGGAATTACATCCACTTGCCCGCCCAGACGTTTCGCTTCTTCCATGACGATGGAGCCGACTCGATCCACAGCAGTTTTTTCATGCGAAGGAGATTCGGTTTCTACAAGAAGTTTGAGGAGTTGATTTGTATCCATTGCGTTTTATCTCAAAAGGAAAACAAGAGCGCCCGCCACGGCGCAGTAGATGGCAAACGCATACAGCGAATGCTTAATTAGGTAGGCGATCAACCAGCGGATGGCAAGCCAGCCAGCCCCCGCCGCAGAGACAAATCCCAACGCGAGCAAGGGCAGGAACTCACTGAAGTTCGGCATTTGCAGCACATCCAGCATTTCATATCCGCCCGCCGCCAGCATGACAGGCACGGACATCAGGAAGGCAAAGCGCGCAGCGGAGGGACGGTCAAAGCCGCGAAACATGCCGCCACTGATGGTAGATCCGCTGCGGGAGGCGCCGGGGAACACGGCAATGATCTGGAACAAGCCGACTACAAAGGCATCCAGCCAAGTCATGGAGTTGAGGCGGCGGTCTTTTTTCGTCAGCCACTCGGCGAGGGTGAGCAGGGTTGCGGCAGAGAAGAGTCGAATGGACGCTTGCAGCATGGGTTGGCGGAAGAGCGCTTCGACGGCATCGCGCAGGAGGTAACCCGCAATGAGTGCGGGGATGGTGGCAACGATAATATAAATTCCGAGCCAAGTGTCAGGTGTCAGGTTCCACGTGTCACGTGGTTTGGTGAACATGATCGGCAAAGCCTGAAGGGTTGACTTTGCAATCGAGAGCAGGTCATTCCAATAGAACGCGAACAGCGAGACCAGCGTACCGAGTTGGACGATGACGAGAAAGGAAAACATCGCCCCGTCCGCAGGGATGCCGAGAAGGTTTTGGGTGATAAGCAAATGCGCGGTAGACGAGACGGGGATGAACTCGGTCAATCCCTGTACGATGCCGAGGAGGATGGCGTGAAAAGAATTCATGGCGCAGTTGCCCTCTTCGCATTGTTCGACCACTGCAACAACAACTCAGGCGCTTTCTCTTCAAACACACCTTGAGCAATATACATTCGTATCTTCTCCATCAAGCGAATTAACGCTCGCAAATTATGAATTGACAACAATGTCCCAGCGAGAAGTTCCTTCGCCACAATGAGATGGCGGATATACGCCCGCGTAAAGGTCTGACAGGCGTAGCAATCACAAGTCTCATCAATGGGACGTTCATCCCGCGCAAACGATGCGTTCATCAAATTCAAGCGTCCTTCGGGTGAGAATGCAGAGTGATGCCGCGCCAACCGCGTTGGCAATACACAATCAAAAATATCAATACCACGCAGAACTCCGTTGATCAAATCTTCGGGCGTGCCGACTCCCATCAGATAGCGCGGCTTGCCTTCGGGGAGAATGGGTGTGACCACATCGAGCGTGTCGTGCATTTCGCCCTTCGTCTCCCCCACCGAAAGTCCGCCGATGGCGATGCCGGGCGTATCGAGCGAGGCGATGAACTTCGCAGACTCCGCACGCAGCGTTGGATTCACTCCACCTTGGACGATCCCGAACAGGGCTTGGTCGAGGCGCGTTTTGGCTTTGAGCGAACGCTCCGCCCAGCGGTGAGTCCGCTCCATTGCCGATTTGATGTACTCGTGGTCGTTCGGATCGGCGCATTCATCGAACGCCATGATGATATCCGCACCGAGGTTCTCTTGAATCTGAATCGACTTCTCAGGCGTGAAGCGGTGCGTCGAGCCGTCAATGTGACTCTTGAAGGTCACGCCGTCTTCGTCAATTTTGCGGGTTTGCGCGAGCGAAAAAACCTGAAAACCACCAGAGTCGGTCAGCATGGGGTTGTGCCATTGCATGAACTTGTGCAAGCCGCCCATGTCGCGCACCAGTTCGTCACCGGGGCGCAGATACAAATGATACGTATTGCTCAACACCAACGAAGCGTGGATGTCCTTAAGATGTTCAGGTGTGAGAGTCTTGACCGTGGCTTGTGTGCCGACCGGCGCAAAGACAGGTGTGATAAGGTCGCCGTGCGGGGTGGTAAAAATCCCCGTGCGGGCACGGTTGTTTTTGGCGGTGATGGTGAATTCAAACATGGGGCTGATTATACATTCATGCCGTCGCAAACAAACACTTGAGATATTCGCCCTCTGGATATGTGATGGGATGATCAAGGGCGTGACCAGTCCGCTCGATCTCGGTCAATGGGCGCCCCGCCTCTTTCGCGGACTGGTGAATTGATTCGAAAAACTCGGGGCTTGATACTCGGCTGGAGCAGGATGCCTGCACAAGTGTGCCGCCCCTTCGCAAGACGCTTAATCCAAGACGGGTCAATTTGCGATACGCTGCAAGCGCCGCGCCGATCTGTTTTTCGTTCTGGGCAAACATCGGCGGGTCGATGATAACCACATCAAACAGACGTTTTTGGGATGCCATGCGAGCCAGCACATCGAAGGCATCTTCGGCGAAGGTTTCGTGTTTGGCTGCCGCAACGGTTGGGAAGTGCAGATTGTGCGCCATGTTTCGCTTCGCGGATTCGATGGCGTGCGGACTGATGTCCACACTGACCACTTCCCTTGCGCCGCCGCGCGCGGCATAGACGGAGAATCCGCCAGAGTAGGAGAAGACGTTCAGCACCGACTTCCCTTTGGATAGGGCTTCCACGCGGGCGCGGTTCTCACGTTGGTCGAGGAAGAAGCCTGTCTTCTGTCCGTGGACAGGATCAGCCTCAAAGGTGAGTCCATTTTCCTGAAATAGAATCAACTTCGGGGGAGAAAGAAGCGTGAGCGGCGTCCCATCGCGGAGAGTCAGCCCGTCATCCATCTGCTTTTGCAGGGAGCGGCTGAGTCTTAATATCACATGCTGCGCGGGGATGACGTTTGCAAGCGCGCCGCAAAATTCTTTGAGGTGTGGGAGCCATGCGGGGGTGTAGAGTTTGAGGACGAGCGCGTCGGCATAGCGGTCAAGGACGAGCCCGGGCAAGCCGTCGTTCTCGCCGTGGACAAGGCGATAGCCGTTCGTGTGTTGCGCTTCGAGCGGCACGCGGAATTGCGCGGCGGCGGCGAGTTTGTGTTGAAACCAATCCGCGTCGATGACGGCGGGCGTGCGGCTTTGCAAGACGCGCACGCGGATGGGCGAAGTTGGGTCATAGAGACCGACCGCGAGGAATTTGCGTTTGTCATCGAAGATGACGGCGAGGTCGCCTGCAGCACCTGTATGGCTTTGCTCAGTGATGGAGTTCTCGAAGATCCATGGGTGACCCTGACGCAAGGCGCGTTCGGCGGGAGCAGTGATGCGCAGTGCGATTCGTTTTTCTGACAGATTGGGGAGATCGGACAGGATCAAGGTGAAGTCCATTGTCCGGCGAATTATACCGCCACCAACTGCGCGGCTTCATGCTCCACGAACGGACGAAGACCCGCCCAGATGCCGATGACGCGGTGCTTCGATTCGGTCCCCGCTCGGATGCCAAGAATCCGCTCTTCATGGATTTTCTCGAGAACGGCATCCGAAAATTGGGATTTGGTTTTCATCAATTCGAACGGGTTGCCCCTGTCAGGTAATTGATCGTCGCAGCTATGACCAATTCGACCTTTTCAGGAGTTTGACCGGTCTTATCAGAGATCTTTCGAATTACTTCCGCCCTTTTCTCTTTATCTCCTGCAACTGCTAATAACGCCCGCAGCAAAGCCTCGACGTCGATCTCAACATCATCATCCCAAGCATCGCCATCGGTTTGCATGAGTTTCTCCTTTGGTTATCCCGCATTATAAACAAAAACCGCAGGTTCATCACCTGCGGTTTCATCTTTTTTTATTCCAGCGCGCCGAACCAGCCGCGGCGCTCCATCCATTTGACCAGTTCCAGCACGGGCGAAATGGTCAGCGCAAGAGCAAGAACGATCAACCAGTCTTCAAGCGTCAGGCTGAACGTGCTGAACGCTTCATGCAGGGAAGGCAGGTACACGATCACCAAAAGCAGAATGACCTCCCAAACGATGGCACGGTTCAGCCATTTGTTCGCAAACGGCTTGTCGAAAACGGAATTGCGGTCCGAGCGGAAGTTGTATGCCTTGAAGAACTGGATCAAGACCAGTGAGACGAAGGTCATCGTCATCGCCTCTTCCTGACTTCTGCCTGAATTCATCGCCCAGATAAAGAGTCCCAGGTTGACAATGGTCGACCAAATTCCTCCCGCCAGCATCAACGCCACCACAGGGCGGGTGAAAATGCCCGTTTTTTGGTTGCGCGGCTTGCGCTTCATCAAGTCTTTTTCGGCGGGGTCTACTGCCAACGCCAGCGCGGGCAAACCGTCCGTGGCGAGATTGACGTAGAGAATTTGCACGGCGGTCAACGGCAATGGCAGACCGAGCAGGGTCGAGCCAGCCATCAAGCCGATCTCGCCGATGTTGGAGGAAAGCAGGTACATCAGGTATTTCTTGATATTGCCGAACACGCCGCGTCCCTCTTCCACAGCAGCGACAATGGAGGCAAAGTTATCATCGGTCAGCGTCATGGCGGCGGCTTCTTTGGTAACGTCCGTGCCGGTGATACCCATCGCAATGCCAATATCCGCTTTTTTGAGGGCGGGCGCATCGTTCACACCATCGCCGGTCATTGCCACGATGTGCTCATTGGCTTGCAGCGCCGTCACCACGCGCAGTTTGTGCGCCGGGGAAACGCGTGCATACACATCAATGGTTTCCACTTCTTTTTTGAACTGCTCATCGGACATCGCTTCCAGTTCAGCGCCGGTGACTACACGCCCGGTCTTCAACAGACCCAGTTCGCCCGCCACCGCTCTCGCCGTGATGGGATGGTCGCCCGTGATCATCACAGGACGGATGCCCGCCTCTTCGCAGATCTCGATCGCGCCTTTCACTTCATCGCGCGGAGGGTCGATCATGCCAGCCAGCCCGAGGAAGGTCATATCCGTCTGGGCAGTTTCAAGCGTCACGTCAGGCTTCGAAGCGACCGCCAGCACGCGCAGCGCATCCTTTGCCATATCCGCCGCCGCTTTCAAGATCTGCTCGCGCGCGCGGTCATCCATCGGTTTTAAACCATCCGGCGTCAACTGCAATTTGCAATCATCCAGAATGATCTCCGGCGCGCCTTTTGCGTATGCAACCACGCCGCCATCCGTTCGATGCAGAGTGGTCATGCGCTTGGATTCGGACGTGAAAGGAATCTCATTGATGCGCGGATACTCGGCGTCGAGCGACTCTTTCTGCAAACCCGCCTTTGCCGCCGCAACCACGAACGCGCCCTCGGTTGGATCTCCTTTAATGTCCCAGTCGGTGCTGGAGCCGTGATCCTCGCCCCGGATCAACGTAGTATCCGACGCAAGCACGGCGGCGGTCAGCATTTGCTTCAAGCCATCCGGCAGATGCGAGAGCTTCTTTCCGTTTTGAGAGAACTCACCCACCGGCACATACCCCGCCCCGCTGACCGAGAACAGTTCACCGGCGGCGTACAATTTACGCGCAGTCATCTCATCTTTTGTCAGCGTACCGGTCTTATCCGAGCAGATGATCGAGGTACTGCCGAGCGTTTCCACCGCGGGCAGGCGGCGGATGAGCGCATTCCGTTTGACCATTTTCTGTACGCCGATGGCGAGCGAGATGGTCACAACTGCGGGCAATGCCTCCGGCACGACTGCAACCGCCAGCGCAATACCGAAGATGAGCATTTCAACGAACGGCTGGTCACGCAGCAAGCCCACCGCCACGATCAACGCCACCACGACAAACGCCGCACGCGCCAGCGCCGTCCCGACCTTATCCAGATTTTGCTGAAGCGGGGTCCGGCTGGTTTCCACGGTCTGCAACAGTTGGGCGATCTTGCCAAACTCAGTGTTCATTCCCGTGGCAACGACCAACGCCCTGCCGCGTCCATAGGTGGCGGCAGTCCCGGCGTAGACCATGTTCTTGCGGTCGCCCACGCCCAAGTCGACGTCGGGAAGCGCATCCGTCTGTTTTTCCACCGGCACAGATTCACCGGTCAGCGCGGCTTCTTCTATTTGTAAATTTATCGCATCCAGCAAGCGTCCGTCGGCGGGAATCCGGTCGCCGGTATGCAGAAGGACGACGTCCCCCGGCACGAGTTCACGCGCAGGGATCTTGATCTCTTCGCCATCCCGCAGAACGGATGCCGTCGGCGCCGCCATTTCGCGCAATGCCTCGATGGCACGTTCAGCGCGGTACTCCTGAAAAAATCCGAGGAAGACCGCAAACAAAACGATGACGGCAATGACGATGGACTCAACGCCATGCCCCAGGAAAAGCGACAGGATGGTTGCGCCCAACAGGATCAGGATCAGGATATTTTTAAACTGCTCCAATAAAATTTGCCACGCGGAAATGCGCTTCGCCGCCTGGATCTCGTTTGGTCCGTATTTTTGAAGTCGTTCCGCCGCCTCTGCCTGTGTCAATCCCGCGGGCTGGCTTCCAAGTTCGGTAAAAACTTCGTCCGTCGTCCGCGAGTACCAGTGAGTGTTGGATTGCATTTTTTTCTCCTATAAAAAGTTTTCAACAAAAAAGACCACCGCCGTCATGGCGATGGTCTTGCGTTTGCTTTCAAACAGCCGGGAAATCTCTTTCCGTCATGACGACTGTTTTTCCCGAAGAAAAGCCCGGGACGCTACTCCCCATCGGAGTGATGATAGTGTAAATCAAACTAACACGAATGTCAATTACGGTTTTGCAAACTGCGGAAGTATCATCCGCATCATACCTACGCGGCATATACAAAAAGGTTTCAGTTGCTACTCCTGCTTGTTGCCGTCTTCCAACTCCATCAGAA
This sequence comes from Anaerolineales bacterium, assembly GCA_023382595.1. Taxonomy (GTDB): domain Bacteria; phylum Chloroflexota; class Anaerolineae; order Anaerolineales; family Villigracilaceae; genus Villigracilis. The sequence continues at coordinate 280,524 of JAHDWB010000001.1, forward strand.
GCAAATCCAGCGCACCGACCGAGATCTGCAACTCGCGCAGGGAGATCCCCAGCGACACGATCATCAGGATCAGCGCGATCGCAAAACTCCACTGCCCGCCCGTCAACCAGCCTGCGAAAAGAGCGAACATGCTGACCACACAAAACAGCAGACTCAGCGTCCCATAGATTTGTGTGTTGCGGATCAAGTACACGCGGTAACGCAGGTTGGCGATCTGCCGAAGCAGGTTCGCGCTATGGTCGTTCTGATAGCGGTCATGCAGGCTGCGGATGATGGTGGCAAGCGTCAGGAAGCGGTTTGTGTATGCCAACAACAAAAGCGAGACGGTCGGGAACAGCAATGCCGGGGTTGTAAGCGAGAAGTCCATGCGAATCTCACTTAATCCCAAAGTTGACGCGGCTTGGGTTGACCAGCAACATCGGCACGCTGATGCTGAACTGCGGAAGATGCGGATTGCCAACCTCCACATCATAAACCGACGTCCACGCCGTGTGGGAAACATCCAGATAAGTCGAAAGGTCGGTTTGGGTCGAAATTCGTAATTTTCCATTCAGCACAAACGAACCGACCAGCATCTCCACAGACTTCATCATACGGTTCGTTTCACTTGCATCATAATCCAGCGGTTCCGTGGCAGGCGGCGCAAGATGGAACGCCAACACATCCGCAGTGGGCACAAAAAACTCGAAATAGTTCAACGACCTCGGCGCCGCGCCGCCGAATAAGATCACAGTCGGTTTCAAGAAATGAATAAAATTGGAGATACCCTGCGCCCGCAGCCAGATGTTCACGCGCGCATTCTCCTTGACCACGATCTCCCCGCGCACGAGCAAATTATGGGTATAGACCATTACCAAGGCTGTTTTTTCATCGGGCGCAAGCGGTTTCATCGTGAACTCCTTTTGGAATGATCAAATTATACATTACCCTTCCGCACGACTGCCGGAACGTTTATACTCGCCTCCCATGACGATAGACCCGCCCAACAACAAACGCTGGATCGTCCCGCCTCAGATCACGCCGGAGGCTGATTCTGCGCTTGAAAAATTTCCACCGCTGCTGCGTCAGATCCTTTTCAACCGCGGTTACGCCACCGACGCCGACGCGCGCGCCTTCCTGAACGGAAAGCCCAATTTCAATTCCGATCCCTTTCAAATAATCGGGATGCGCGACGCAGTCGAGCGCATCCAGTATGCGATCCGGCAAAGCGAACCCATCGCCATCTACGGCGACTATGACGTGGACGGCGTCACCGCCACAGCTTTGCTCGTCGAAACCCTTAAAAAAATGGACGCCGACGTGCGCGGGTACATCCCCAACCGCTTCGAAGAAGGCTATGGATTAAATACCAATGCGCTGGATGACCTCAAAGCGGACGGCGTGAAACTGGTCATCACCGTCGATTGCGGCATCCGCTCGCCTACCGAAGCGCTTCATGCACGGACCATCGGGCTGGATCTCATTATCAGCGACCACCACCACCCCGACGGCGACAACCTGCCGCCTGCATTGGCGGTCATCAACCCAAAACAACACGGCGATCCCTATCCCGACAAGGACCTGGCGGGCGTGGGAATCGCATACAAGATCGCCGAGGCGCTTATGCAGGAAATGGGAAAAGTGAAAGATGATATCCGCTTTCCGCTTTCCTCCCTCCTTGACCTGGTCGCGCTCGGAACCGTTGCAGACCTTGCGCCACTGGTCGGCGAGAACCGCGTGCTGGTACGTCAGGGACTTCGCCAGATGCGGCAGACTACACGGCAGGGACTCTTCTCACTGGCGGCAGTCTCCGAATTGAATCTTGCAAAGGTCAATGCGATGAACATCGGCTTCATGCTCGGTCCGCGTTTGAATGCGGCGGGGCGATTAAAAGAAGCGCTGGCATCTTTTGAACTGTTGACCACCACCGACGTCTTCCGCGCGGGCGAACTGGCACAGCAATTGGACGTACAAAACCGCGAACGCCAACGCATAACGCGAGAGATGCAAACCCGCGCCGAGGAAATCGCTATCAGCGAAGACCCTGACGCCTATCTGCTCTTTGCCGCCCATGAAGATTTCAACTCGGGCGTGGTCGGTCTCGCCGCCTCGCGCTTGACGGAGAAATATTACCGTCCCGCCATCGTCGCATCCAAAGCGGAGGAGGAGACGCGCGGCTCGTGCCGTTCCATCCCCGAATTCCACATCACCGATGCGCTCGATCAATGCGCGGACTTACTCGTCCGGCATGGAGGTCACGCCGCAGCGGCGGGCTTCACCGTCCGCAACGAAAACCTGCCGGAGTTGGTTGCGCGGTTAAAAGCCATCGCGGAGGAAAAGCTGTCGGGCGAAGAACTCAAGCCCACGGTCACGGCAGATGCGGAAGTGTCCCTGACGGACATCCGCCCGGAATTATACGAAACCTGTCTGCGTTATCTCGAACCGACCGGGTACGGAAATCAGGAAGCCCGCTTTGTGGCGCGGAATGTGAAGGTCAAGAATTCGCGCACCGTCGGCGCGGACAGCAAACACTTGAAGCTATCGCTTGAAGATGAGAAGGGTTTCACGCACGATGCCATCGGCTTCCGCCTCGGCGACTGGCATAAAGCCATGCCCGCCCACGTAGACGTTCTGTTCACGTATGAGCCGAATGAATACAACGGACGGGTGAATTATCAATTGAACTTGAAGGATCTGAGGGCGGCGTAACTATCCCTTTTGCACGGGTTGCTTGGCGCGCCGCCATGCCATCATGCCGCCCTGCGCGTTATAGACCGTAAACCCTTCCTTTGCCAATATCTTCGAAGCGGACCGGCTGCGGTTGCCTGTGGCGCAAATACAAACGATTTCGCGTCCTTTTGGCAATTCCTCCATGCGTTTATACAATTCATTCAAGGGCATCAGCTTCGCCCCGCGGATATGACCCTGACGGAATTCGTCGGGCTGGCGCACATCCAAAACCAGCGGATGTTTGCCAAATTTCAGTTTTTCGCTCAATTCTGCTGCGGTGATGTTCGGCACCGACGGTCCGAACAGTTTGGCGAGGAAATTCATTCGTATCCATTCTCCATTGAAGGTATTTAGTTTGCGTTCAACTCATCCTCCCGCTCGGGGATCGTGAAGCGGGTGATCGTCGTGTAATCCACAACGCCGGGGAGGAATTTATTCATAAACGCTGTCACGCTCCACAGCCAGGGAATGATCCACATGCGGCGCGGACGGCGGACGAGTTTCACCACCGCCTGCCCGACCTGCTCTGCCGTGAGAAGCATGAACTTGGGCGTGGATGCGTTGGTCTTGCGCTTGATGCCCGCATGTTGACTGAACTCCGTCACAACGCCGCCGGGATAGATAAGCGACACGTCGATGCCCCACGGTTTCACCTCACGGCGCAGTGCCTCGGAAAATCCATGCACGGCGTGTTTAGACGCGGCGTAGATGGTGTAGGTCGGCGTACCGACCAATCCCGCCATCGAACACATATTAATGATACTGCCGCCGCGCTGTTTCATCATCACCGGTAAAACCTGCCGCGTGGTCTGGATGACGCCCATCACATTCACGTCAATTTGCGCTTGAATATCCTTGACGGGATCGAGGTTCTCCAGCCAGTCCAGACGACCAAAACCTGCATTGTTGACCAGCACATCGATCTGCCCGAATTTTTCCACAGTTTGCGCCACCATTTTTTGGATGTCTTCGAGTTTGGAGAGATCGGCTTGCACAACCAACGCCTCCGCACCCATCGCTTCGATCTCCTCCGCCAGCGATTGGAGCCTGTCCACGCGGCGGGCGGCGAGAACGACCTTCGCGCCTTCGCGCCCGAACTCGCGCGCGGCGGCTTCGCCGATCCCCGACGACGCGCCCGTGACAATGACGACTTTACCTTTAACGTCCATGTCATTCTCCTTTGATTTCTGTAAGACGCAATGACGTTGCGCCCCTACAAATTACCTTATTACGGACCCCAGCGGGGCTGGTAATCACAGTAATCGTTCGCTGTCAGGCGGCGCACGTCCGTGCCGTCCACGCGCATGATGTAGATCTCACAGCCGTGGTCGTCACGATACTTATCGAAGTACGACGTGAACGCCACCCACCCGCCATCGGGCGAGATGGACGGTCCCTGCGAGTTGCCACCCGTCGGCGACAACATGCGCGCGTTCGAGCCGTCTACATCCATGATGAAGACATCCCGATTCCACGGCTGACCGGAATATGTGACGATGAACTGTCCATCAGGCGACCAGTCGCTTCTCCCCCGTATCGCGGGCAGGTTACTGACCTTTTGCAGTTCACTCCCATCGATCCTGATCCTGAACAACTGGATCGCGCCCTGCATATCGGATGCGAACAAAATAAAATTTCCATCCGGCGACCAGGTCGGGTCCCAGCCGGAGGCGTTGGGGATCCTGCGTTGATCGCTGCCATCGCGGTTCATCAACCAAATTTCATTGGATGTCGGCGTGGATAGTTTGAATGCGATCAAACTTCCATCGGGAGAAATCTCGGGACCGTTGACATTGCCAAGACGGTCAGTCAATTGTTCGACATTACCAGTATCGATCTCGATCTCGTAAATCTCATAAATATTTGGCTCGCGGAACGCGGCATAGACCACGCTCCTGCCATCCGGCGCAACGGACGGGTAGTAATGCTGGCGTGTGTTGTCGGTTGTCAGGCGGCGGAAACCCGTCCCATCCGCGTTGATGATGCAAATTTGATTACTCGCCTGTACTTTGAACACCTGGCACGTGAAGGCGATCTTGCCGGTCGGCTCGCCATTGGAAGATGTCGGGTAGGGCGTGGGAGGCGAATCCACTACCAGCGGAGTGGATGCCGCGAGGGTGGCAAGCAGATCTGGGGGCGGAGTGGAAGCGGCTGGCAGGTTGCAGGCGGAGAGGAACAAGAAAAGCAAAATCCCCAGCAGGCGATCAATCCAATTCAAGATAGAACTCCTCACCGTTGAGGATCTTTGCGCCAACGCTCTTGCATTGCGGGCAGGCGGTTTCTTTATCGCCGGGATGATATTTCAAAAAACACACCATGCACTGCTGTTCGGCTCGGACGGTGCGGACATGCAATTCCGCAGTCTCATGCGAGGTGCCTTTTACAAGCATAAGCCACTGCTCCCGGAGTTGGAATTCGTCCAGCGGGACCAGTTCGCCCAGTACGATGTTTATTTTTTGCGCAGGAGCTTGTAAAACCTGTTTATGGATGGCGGTCAAGCGCGGGTGGATGGACATGGGTTGTAAAGAGATTATAAAGTAACTTTGCTTGTCTGTATAAAAATATCGCATTAAAATGCGCACATGAATTTTGAGTCAGGATACCAACCGCTCACCTGCGCGGAATGCGCCCTGGGTGCCGGTCTTGGGTTCGATTTCAGCATGGCGTTTCAGCCCATCGTGGACGTGAGCGACGGCTCCATTTTCTCCTACGAGGCGCTGGTGCGCGGACCAGCCAACGAACCAGCCCATTGGGTCATTTCACAGGTCAACGAAAATAACAGATATCGTTTCGATCAATCCTGCCGCGTGAAAGCCATCAAAACGGCTTCCGAACTCGGTATGGCGACCTTCCTCAACATTAATTTTTTTCCGAACGCTGTTTACCAGCCTGAAACCTGCATCCGCACCACCCTGCAAGCCGCAAATGATTACGGCTTCCCGGTCGAGAAGATCATCTTCGAGATCACCGAGGGGGAGCAGGTTAGCGACCCCATTCATCTGGATGGCATCATCAAGGAGTACAAGTACCGCGGCTTTCTAACCGCCATAGACGATTTTGGCGCGGGGTACGCGGGGTTGAACCTGCTCTCAGAGTTCCAGCCCAATTTCGTCAAACTGGACATGGCGCTGACCCGCTCCATCCAAAAGGACAGGGTCCGCCGCGCCATCGTCAAAAGCATCATCCAAGTCTGCCGCGAACTGGATATAGAGATCATTGCAGAGGGGATCGAAACGAAGGACGAACTCGCCGCACTACGCGACCAGGGCTTGACTCTGTTTCAGGGATATTTATTCGCCCGCCCGGCATTCGAGTCACTGCCGCAGGTTGAGTTCAATTAGTTTTTTCTTTCCATCCCTAGAAAAGCCATCCTCAGGCTGATCTATAAGCCGCATTCTGTCCAATGGATTTCTCCATCTGGGCAGTCATCTCTCTGGGCGATGCGTCTCCGCACCGCTCGGTGCAGCCTACCCGGGGCTGGTCCTTCCCACAGGAGGGAAGGACACGTAGGGAGACGAGCAGCCTCCCATCGTCCTCGGACGAAATCGCCCCTGCTTGGCCTTGCTCCCGGCGGGGGTTACCTGGCCACGCGCATTACTGCGCGCGCCGGTGGTCTCTTACACCACCTTTTCACCATCACCGCCTCACCCCAAAGGATGAAGACAGCTGTTTGTTTCTGTGGCCCTTATCCGGCAGGTTCACGCCTCTCGGCGGTTTCCCCGCCCCGGGTGCTATCCGACGCCGTGCTCTATAGGAGTGCGGACTTTCCTCGATCCCGACAACGCAGGACCGCGACTGCCCGACCAGCCTGAGGTAAATTTATCATACACGCAGTTCATGGAGGCGTCAACGCTCCAGAGGTGGACATTTATGGAAAAGACATTAAAATAAGGATGCAGTCTCGATTCACGTCATATTCATTCTTAAAGAGGAAAACCTTTTGAGCAGTCTGCCCGGAAAATTCGTCATCGGTCTGACCGGTAATATCGCCACAGGCAAGAGCGTGGTACGCCGCATGCTGGAGCATTTGGGTGCATACACCATCGACGCGGACGCCCTGACCCATCGGGCGTACGCCAAAGGCGCGCCCGGCTACCAGCCGGTCATTGACCGGTTCGGGAAATGGCTGGTCAAGAAGGATGGTGAGATCGACCGAAAAAAACTCGGCAACTTGGTGTTCAGCGACCCGGAAGCCATGAAGCAACTGGAAGCCATTGTCCATCCGCTTGTGCGTCAGGCGACGGAACTGCTTGCCAAACGGGCAACCCAGCCCGTGGTCGTGATCGAGGCGATCAAACTTCTGGACGGCGAACTGCGGAAGGTGTGCGATTCCATCTGGGTGGCAAATGCTCCGGAGGATATCCAGATCGAAAGGTTGATGCGGAAGCGCGGCATGACCCGCGAGCAGGCTCTGGAACGTATCCGAGCGCAATCGCCCCAGAGTCAAAAGGTGGCGGTCGCCAATATTGTGATCACGAACACCGGTTCCTACGACAGCCTGTGGAAACAGGTCAGCGAGGCGTGGAAGGAGATCGTCCCCAGCGCAAAAGAACCGGAGACGCTCGTCGGCATCAAGAAACCTGTTGCGCCAAGCGGCGAGGTGACAGTGCAGCGCGGCAAGCCGAAACATTCCTCCGCCATTGCCGAGTTGATCACGCGCCTGAGCAAAGGCAAACGCAAGATGACCAAGTCGGATGTAATGGAAAGCTTCGGCGATAAAGCTTACATGCTCCTTCAAATGGATGAGCAGCTGGTCGGCATAGCGGGCTGGCAGGTGGAAAACCTGGTAACGCGCACGACCGATATTTATCTCGAAGAGACACTGGATGCGCCCAAAGCGCTTGGCACATTGGTAAAAGAAGTGGAAAAGGCATCCGGTGAATTGCAAAGCGAGGCATCCATTGTTTTTGTATTGGATGACCTTTCCGCCCAGGAAGCGATCTGGAAGCAACTGGGCTATGAGAAACGCACACCGGAAACCCTCGGCGTGCAAGCCTGGCAGGACGCCGCCAGTGAATCCGCTTCCGCGGGAAGCACGCTCTTCTTCAAACAACTGCGGACGGAACGTGTTCTGCGTCCCATATAGATATCCGCGCCGGGCAACCGGGATTCTTCCAGCCCCGATGTCCGGCAGCTGATTTTCCCAACACCATTTACCGTGACCGAATTCCTCAACAACATCTTCTTCATTTTTCAGCGCATCAGTTGGCTGAGCGTGTTCGACATCATGCTCGTCACGCTGATCTTCTTTGTCCTGTTGTATTCCCTGCGGGATACACAGGCAATGGCATTGTTGCGCGGGATGATCATGCTGGTGGTGGTATTGATCCTGTTGACCAGTTTGGTGGAACTGCCCGCTTTCTCCTGGTTTGCCCAAAACTCCCTGCCCGCCCTGCTGCTTGCCCTGCCTGTGATCTTCGCCCCGGAAATTCGCAGGACGCTGGAACGCATCGGTCGTGCCGGAACATTGTGGACTCCCTCGGTCAAGTCAAACGGGTTTGTACTTGAAGAAACCATCCATGCCGTTGTGACCTCCACGGCGCGTTTGTCCGCACGGCAGCATGGAGCGCTGATCATCATGCAGCGGCTGGACAACCTCGATGAATACATTCAAAGCGGCGTGCAATTGAATGCAAAAGTAACGCCGGAACTGCTGCTTCAGATCTTTTACCCAAACACGCCCCTGCACGACGGCGGTGTAATCATCGTCAATTCCAAGGTTGTGGCGGCATCGTGCGTGCTCCCACTTTCTGCAAGCGGCATCCTTAACCGCACGCCCGACCGCCAGATGGGCTTGCGCCACCGCGCCGCTTTGGGAACCTCAGAAGCCAGCGATGCCATCGCCATCGTCGTCTCGGAAGAAACTGGCGCGATCTCGATCGCTCACGCCGGGCGCATGTTGAGGAGGCTTGACCCCGATCGGCTGGAAAATATCCTAACCGCCTTCTTTCGCCCGAACGGCAGGGAGTACAGCCCCAATCTCTTTGAGAAACTTTTACCGGGTTTGTTCCGGGGAAAAGAAAACAAATAATGTTCCGTTGGATCGCCGCAAATTACCGTACATTCCTGTGGGCGTTCGCGCTCGCAGTTGCTGTTTGGATCTCCGCCGTCACATCCGCAGACCCGGATGAGACGCGCACCCTGCCTGCTCCCGTACCTGTTCAAGTCATTGGACAAGCCTCCAACCTCGTCCTGAGCAGTGACATCCCGCGCACCGTGGAAGTGACGCTGCGCGCGCCTCGCTCCGTCTGGAGTTTGATCGAAGCGGACCCGCAGCTTGTCCGCGCCATTTTGGACCTCTCCGCCATGAGTGACGGCGAGCATGCGGTCGAGTTACAGATCCAGGTCGATCCGCGTCCCGTGCAGATCGTATCGGTCTCGCCGCGCACAGTCACATTCACACTGGAGAACCTGACCACCAAATCGCTGGAAGTGGATCTGAGCATCTCCGGGGAAGCCGCCATTGGCTATCAGGTGGGAGATCCCGTTCAGGAGCCGGTGGAAGTCGTCATCGCCGGCGCCCAGTCCCAGGTCGAGAAAGTGGAGCGTGCGCGCGTCTCCATAGATTTGAACGGAATCCGTGAAAATTTCGATCAGACCCTGCCTGTGGAAGTCCTCGATGATCGAGGGCAAAAGGTTGAAGGTGTGACCGTTTCCCCCGAAAGTTTGCATATATTTTTGCCGGTTGTTCAGCAGGGCGGATACCGCGATGTGGCGGTCAAGGTTGTGACGTTCGGTCGCGTGGCAAGCGGCTATCGTTTAACCGACCTGTCTGTTTTTCCGCCCGTAGTAACCGTGTTCTCCACAGACCCGCAGCTTGTAAGTACCCTGCCCGGCGTGGTGGAAACCGAACCGCTGGATCTGCAAAACGCTCAGAACGACATCACGATTCGGCTTGCATTGAATCTTCCGGAAGGCATCTCGGTCATCGGCGAACAGACGGTATTGGTACAGGCTGGCGTCTCCCCGATCGAAAGTAGTGTTACACTGGCTGGAGAACGAATCGAGATCATCGGGCTGGCAAACGGACTGACAGCACAAGTTTCCCCCACCAGTGTGGATGTAATTCTTTCCGGACCCTTATCCCTGCTGGATACGCTCACTCGTCAAAGCGTACGCGCAACGGTTGATCTGACCGGCTTGGGTGTGGGCACATACCAGATCGCACCCCGAGTGGAGATCCTGATCGCGAATATCGTGGTTGAATCGATCCTGCCGAACACCCTTGAAGTGGTCATTACCCCCATCGGCACAGTCACTCCTACTCCTACGCCGACGCCCACACCGACTCCAACTCCGAGACCCTAGAATTATTGGAAAGCAAACAAATTTCATGAAACCCATTGTTGCCCTTGTAGGCAGACCGAACGTTGGCAAATCCACGCTCTTCAACCGTCTGGTTGGCGAACGCCTTGCCATTGTGGATGAAACCCCCGGCACCACCCGTGATCGTCTCTTCGGCGATGCGGAATGGATCGGGCGCGAGTTCACTGTAGTGGACACCGGCGGAATCGACCCCTCGCACGGCGGTCGGACTCCGCTCTCAATTGGTTCTGCCGATTTTATCGATGACATCCGCCGACAGGCTCAAGCCGCCATTCAGGAAGCGGATGCAATCCTCTTCGTCAATGACGGCGAAACCGGCGTGACCGAACCTGACCGCGAAGTGGCAAGCATCCTGCGCCGCATGCAGAAAAAACAACCGGACGGATCCTTCCTGCCGCCGATCTTCGTTGTGGTCAACAAATGCGAATCGCAGGCGCGGCGCGACCAGGCTGCCGAATTCTACGAACTCGGCTTGGGCGATCCATATCCCATCTCCGCCATTCACGGCACAGACACAGGCGATCTGCTCGATGCGCTGGTTGCCTCCTTCCCGGAACAAACAGATGAAGAGGAAGACGAAAACATCAAGATCGCGATTGTCGGCAAACCGAATGCAGGCAAGTCCAGCCTGCTCAACCGGCTGGTCGGCGAGGAGCGGGTCATCGTCAGTCCCATTGCAGGGACGACGCGCGATGCGATCGACACGACCATGGAATTCAACGGGCTGCCGATCACGCTGATCGATACAGCGGGCATGCGTCGGCGCGGAAAGATCGAAAAAGGCGTGGAGGAGTACAGCGTCATCCGCGCCTTCAAAGCCATCGAACGCTGCGATGTCGCGCTGTTGATGATCGATGCCACCACCGGCATCACCGCACAGGATGCGCACATTGCAGGCTTCGTCAAAGATCAGTGGAAGTCGTGCGTGGTGCTGGTCAACAAATGGGACGCCATCGAAAAAGACAATTTCACGATGGACGCCTACACGGAAAAGATTCTCAACGACCTGAATTTTGTGTCGTATGTGCCGATCCTGTACATCTCCGCGAAAACCGGTCAGCGCGTGGAACAGGTTCTGCCGCTCGCGCTGCGCGTGCAGGAGGAACGCCTTGCGCGCCTGACGACATCCACCATCAATGAGATCATCCACAAGGCGCAGGATGCCCATCCCCACCCATCTCACGCGGGACGCGCCCTCAAAATGTACTATGGCACACAGGTGCGCAGTGATCCGCCGACGTTCATGATCTACGTCAATGAACCGTCCCTGATGCACTTCACCTATCTGCGCTATCTCGAAAACCAGATCCGCAAGGAATATAGTTTCATCGGAACTCCCATCCGCATCGTGACCAAAGGCAGAAGAGAAGAATAAAGCGCGGATGTGCTGGAGAAAGTTCCATGCACAATATACACATGCGTCCAAAATCCCTTATCATCGGCGATGTCGTCGTTCTCGCCATCCTCACCATCATCGGATTCGCAACCCACGGCGAGACAGGCGTTTCCTATCTCCCGCGCATGGCAGCATCCTTCGTTCCCCTTCTATTCGGATGGTTCGTACTGGCTCCCTGGTTCGGGTTATTCGATAGAGAGACCATTTCAGATCCAAAAAACCTTTGGCGCATTCCGCTCCTTTTTCTCTTCGCAGCACCGCTGGCAGCGCTTCTGCGCTCCGTCATGCTGGCAACTCCGGTCATTCCGATCTTCGTGCTTGTTCTTGGAAGCACCAACGCGCTCGGCATGATGATCTGGCGCTGGATATACAACCGCATTGCAAAATAATCCGTTTCAAATAAAGCGGTAAAATAAACGCATGGACGAAACCGCACTCATTCAATCCGCGCAGAAGGGCGACCTCGACGCGTTCAACACGCTCATCCTGCACTATCAGGATGTGGTCTTCAACACCGCCTTGCGCATCCTTGGCGACGAAGATCAGGCGGAAGATGCCGCACAAGAAGCCTTCATCTCCGCCTTTCGCAGCATCACATCCTTCCGCGGCGGCTCCTTCAAGGCGTGGATCATGCGCACCGTCACCAATGCCTGCTACGACGAACTCCGCCGTCAGAAGCGGCGTCCCACCACCCCGCTCGAACCGGAAACCAACGACGGCGAAGAGATCGATTCGCCAAAGTGGCTGGCAGATCCGAACATGACTCCCGACCAGCAGGCTGAAGCCGACGAACTCGAACATGCCATCCAGCACTGCCTCGACGCCCTCCCCGCCGAATTCCGCAGTGTGGTCGTACTAGCCGACATCCAAGGCATGGATTACAGCGAAGTCGCTGCCGCATCGCGCGTTCCGCTCGGCACCATCAAAAGCCGTCTGGCGCGCGCGCGATTAAGATTACGTGAGTGTTTGCGTTCATTCGAGGAACTTTTGCCCGCTTCATTTCGTCTAGAAGGGGAAAGTGCCCTATGAAAAATTTCCGCGAAATCGAACACCTCTCCTCATATCTGGATGGACAGCTCAGCGAATCCGAATCCAAGCGACTGGAAACCCGCCTCGCATCGGACGCTGAGCTTGTCTCTGTTTTAAATGACCTTCGCGCCGCCCGAGGCATTCTCCGTAAACTTCCCAAACGAAAAGCGCCGCGTAATTTCACACTTACCCGTCAAATGGTGGGACTCAAACCGCCGCTGCCCAGAACATATCCCATATTCAGATTTGCAACAGTATTCGCCAGCCTGATGCTGTTGCTCTCGCTGACCGTTAACGCCATGTCGCCGTACGTGAGTTTTGGCGCGCCGACGTTCGGAGCCTACGGCTTCGGCGGGGGTGGTTCTGCCGCAGCAGAAGAGATGGCAGCCGGCGGCGGGTGTGAAGGTCCATGCCCGGAACCTGCTGCTGAAGCCGCACCGATGTTGGAAATGCCATCGTCAGAGGCGCAGGAAGATGCCGCGCGTGAAGAAGAACCGTCCATGGATACGATGCAGGCGCCCAAGGAATTGGTCGAACCGGAGTCCGGGTTGCAGGACCAACCTTCAGCGCAGAGCGAAGCGCCCTTTTCCATCGCATGGCAGATCGGATTACTTGCCATTGCCATCCTGGGCGGAGCGCTGATGTGGTTCACGCATCGAGCCGCCATTCGGAAGTGGCAATAATTTCGATGGCAAATGACAGTTCGATAAAATTTTGTCCGCAATGCGGAGCACAGGTGAGGCATGAGGAACGTTTCGGCATGGTGCGCCCTGTCTGTCCGCAATGCAGATGGATCCATTTTCAAGACCCGAAAGTAGCAGCGGCTGTCCTGATCGAACAGGGGAGCCGCGTCCTGCTTGTAAGGCGTGTTAATGAGCCGTTCCGCGGCATGTGGACGCTGCCCGCCGGTTTCGTGAACGGAGGCGAGGATCCCGCCGAGGCGGCGGAACGGGAATGTTTGGAAGAAACAGGTTTGAGCGTGCGGGTGAAGCGAGTTCTGGATGTCGTCCCCGGGCGCGAACACAAGCGCGGCGCGGATTTCATCATCGTCTATCTGGCAGAGATCATCGGCGGCGAGATGTTCCCAGCCGACGATGCCGATGCAGTTGAATGGTTCGAGCGAAGTAACCTGCCGCCTTTGGCGTTTCGAGCGACCCAACAGGTTTTGTTAAAATAAAAAGGACTTCGGAGATCACACCGAAGTCCTTTTTTGTTCGATCTTACGGTTCAAATTGATAGGTGAAGTATTCGTAGGCTTCTTTCAAGTTGCCGTCGAAGTCGGTGGCGTAAAATCCGACAGCATATTCGCCGTCCACCGGGTAGCGGGCTTCAAACCAGAAACCCTGCTCGCCATAGGTGAAGACTGTGCCGCCCAATGAGTAATCAAAATACGGCTCGTTGTTCTCGTCGAAATAATACGCCTGTACATAATCTTCAAACTGGTCGCCGATCTGCGGGGTGATACCCACCACAGAGGAAATACCATCGCCATCGGGGTCGGGGAAGGCATAGACGTTCAGGAGATTGCCGTTGGGGTCGAAGACCAGTTTTGCTTCCACGGGTGTGCCGCCCACCGGTGTATATTGTCCGTACAGGGAGTAGGTTGTTACACCCTCTGCGCTCAGGTATTCATCCGGCTCGAACAGGGAGAACTCTTCGTTGACGCCATCTTTCAGCACCCACAGGGTTGGCTCCCATTCGTGCGTGACCTGGATCGGGCTGGGACCGAAATCGGGCATGTTCATGCCGCCTACGGTCATGGTCTCCGGCGCGATGATGAAGTATTCATCAGCAAACCAGTAAGCATCCGCATCCGGGTTGTAGAACATCAGGATGAAATAGATATAGGACACATTTCCGGTGATGGTGGTGGAAAGTGTGAGGGTTTCGTCACCCGTAATGAGGGTATCCGAGAGTTGGATGGGCGCCACAACCAAATCAGATGCGCCGGGCGGAACCAATTCGGCGGTGCGGTTTGGAACGAATGCCTGTCCCTCCTGAGGGACGTATGCCTGTCCCAGATAATGATAGGCAAGGAATTCATCCCAGGATGACTGTGTCAGAAAATAACCGGCATCGTCCGCGTAGCGGATCGACAGGCGGCCGCTCAACTCCGTAAGGTCATAGATCTCAGAGATCGGGAAGTACATGGAGATGCCGTTCGAGCCAGCCATGCGCGCGCCGTATTTTTCTGCAACCACAGCGGCATCAATGGCGGACTTCAATTGCTGATAGGATTGTGTAATGGCGGGGTCATTGGTAGTCGCCATGATCTCGGCAAAGTTGGAAAGGTCAATGTAGGGGGACGGCTTATTGACATCGAAGATGGTGTAATAACTGCGGGTGTATTGGCGTCCCTGCGCCACCCACTCCTGATTGACGTTGGTCAGCGTGGTCGTGAACTGGTTCATGGCTCGGATCACATCCGGGATGCGCGCGCTCTCGATGGCGGTCAGCGTGGTATCGGCTTCCATGTCCGCGATCTCTGCCGGAGAGCGGAAGATGGACAGGGCGACATCCTCCACAATATAGGAGGAAACAATGTGCTGTGACAAAGCGCGTCCATCCGCAGATGGGTTTTGGACGAGTCGTTCCAGCCAGCCAGCGTATGCCCAGCCCGGCGACGGTTCCACTTCCTGCGAGGCGACCATGTAGTTGGTATAGGGATACAGCGAACCGTAGACTTCGATCATGCCCATCAAACAGGCATCAAAACCAAGCAGTTCGATCTTCTGTCCGCCCATACGGGATTGGATTTCAGAGATGGCATAGGTGATCTCCGGCAAACTCATGTGACCGCCGGAATCCAGATCAGTCCAGCCGGGTGCCCAGCCCGCGCCATGATCGGACATGATCAGGGCATATTTCTTGGCAGGATAATTCTGCATCGCCCAGGCGGCGAAGTCTATCAGGGTTTGCGGGTCGCTCATGTTCGCTTCCCCGATGTACCCAACCACCGGGGAGGTGATGCTCCCGAGGTCATCATCCCGTGTAACGTAGAAACGACGCGTATCGGTCCAATTCCCGTCACCGTCGAAGCCGCCGGCGGCGCGATCCAGTTGCACAACAATATTCACCTGTGGGGTCGAGCCGATCACTTCCATTTCGTTGACGTCGAACCAGATGGAGCCTTCCAGAACTTCATCATCCGCGTCGGCATAGACGATGATGGTCCATTCGGGAAGGTTGGACGTATCCGCAGGGATAACGGACTGCGGCTGCTCCTGCTGGGGCATGGACGGAACCGGCACATCCCCGCCGAACATCGAAGCCCCATAAAAATAAAGCGCTATTGCGGCACAGCATACACATGCCAGACAAATAACAAGAATTCCAATAAATACCGGGATGCCTATCTTTGCATTGTTCATTACAGCCTCCAATTATTCACGCGCTTTTTCGCCCGGGGCGAAAAAGCGCGCTCCTCCGTGTCAATTCCAAAATGATAGCATAGTTAAAGAATAGACAGCAAGTGAACCTATGTCCTATTTCATGACGTTTTTCCCTTGACTCTCGCCCCCCTAGAATTTAGAATTTGTATTACAACTTAACGGATGACAGGGAAGAGATCCCAAAGCGATAAGCGAAGGACGCCGAAGGTGCAAATCTGGAACAGGCGAACCCAGATGAAACTCTCAGGCAAAAGGACCCTGCATTTGTATCACTCTGGAAAATTCCCATTCCGGGATACCGACGGTGTAAAGTTAGTCGAACGGTCATATGTTTGAACAGTCCGGTGGTCAAAGCCAATGAACCACAGGACGGGAGACAAACCGACGAAACGACTATCCCAATCTCTCAGGTTCCATTACAGAGGACGCGCGGTTATAAAACCGCGTGTCCTTTTTTGATTCGCCAAACCCAAAAAGGAGACAAACAATGAACGCCCCTTCCAATCTTAAGTACACCAAATCCGATGAATGGTTCGACCCCGCCTCAGGCGCAGCCGGGATCACTGACTACGCCCAAAGCCAACTCTCCGATATCGTCTTCGTGGAGATCCTCGTGGAGGAAGGCGAGGATGTTGAAGTCGGCAAGCCGATCGCTTCGGTCGAATCGGTCAAAGCCTCGGCGGAGATCTACTCGCCCGCGGCTGGAAAAGTCAGCGCAGTGAACAAGGGACTTTCCGATGCGCCCGAGACCCTCAACACCGATCCGTTCGGCGAAGGCTGGATGATCAAGGTCGAAGGCGGCGCGGCTGGAGAAGTGATGGACGCCGCTGAGTATGAAAAGTATTGCGAGGGACGCTCCCATTAATTAGTAAGGGCGGGTTGCCCCCGCCTCTACAATTCGAGGTAAATATGACCTATATCCCGATTTCACCCGCAGAACGGGATGCGATGCTGAAGACCGTCGGCGTAAAATCGCTGGACGATCTCTTCGATGCGGTCCCTGCAAAACATCGCTTCCCCAAACTTGACCTTCCCCCCGCACTGACCGAAATGGAAGCCGCCGCCCACCTTGCGGATATGGCATCCAGCAACGAGAACGTGCGCGAACATCTCATCTCCTTCCTCGGCGCAGGCGCATACAATCATTACGTCCCATCCGTTGTGGATCACATGCTGCGGCGCGGCGAGTTCTACACCGCTTACACACCATACCAGCCGGAAATTTCACAAGGCACCCTGCAAGCCATCTTCGAATATCAATCGTTGATGACCAACCTGACCGGCATGGATGTCTCCAACGCCTCGCACTACGACGGCGCGACCGCCACCGCCGAAGCAGTCAACCTCGCCTATGCTCAATTCCGCGGCAAACGCAGGAAGATCGTCATCTCCCCCACCGTGCATCCGCAGTACCGCGAAGTCATCCGCACGTACTCACAAGGCATGGGACTGGAAGAAGCTGGGGATGACCCATCAGCAGACCTCGAGGTCGGTCCCGAAGCGCTGACATCCCTGATCGACGATAACACCATGCTCGTCATCGTGCAATATCCCGATTTCTTCGGGCGCATCCACGACTACACCAAGCTCATCGAAGACGCACACGCCAAAGGCTCGCTCGTGTGTATCGTTGCAAATCCCACCGCGTTGATCATGCTCAAATCGCCCGGCGATATGGGCGCGGACATCGTCGTCGGCGAAGCGCAGCCGTTCGGCATCCCGCTCTGGTATGGCGGACCGTATCTCGGCTTCTTCACTACGCGCAAATCCTACGTCCACAAAATGGCGGGACGCCTGGTCGGCGAAACCGTTGACAACCGCGGACAGCGTTCCTACGTGTTGACGCTCACCGCGCGCGAGCAGCACATCAAACGCGAACGCGCCACTTCGAATATTTGCACGAACCAGGGCTTGCTCGCGCTGGCATCCGCCGTGTACATGTCCACGCTCGGCAAACAGGGATTGCAGGAAGTGGCGAACCTGTGCTATCAAAAAGCGCATTACGCCGCGGGCGAACTCAGCAAGATCGACGGCTTCGGTCTGTGCTTCATGGAGCCATTCTTCCACGAGTTCGTCCTGTGCACGCCCAAGCCTGCGGGCGAGGTCAACCAATACCTGCTCGACAACGGCATCCTCGGCGGCTACGACCTCAGCAAGGATTACCCCGCGCTTCAAAACCACATCCTCGTCGCTGTGACCGAAATGAACAGCAAGGATGAGCTCGACACGCTCGTCGAAGTGCTGAAGGAGATGTAGACATGGCAACCATAGTCGAACCCACCATTTTTGAACTCTCCTCCCCGGGGCGGCGCGGCGTGACCATGCCCGCTTCCGACGTGCCCGAAACTGCCCTGCCTCCCAAAGAGTTGTTGCGCTCCGAGCTACCCCTGCCCGAACTCGCCGAAGTGGACGTGGTGCGCCACTATATGAAACTCTCCAGTTTCAACTACTCGGTGGACAGCGGCTTCTATCCTTTGGGTTCCTGTACCATGAAATACAACCCGAAGATCAACGAAGACACCTGCCGCCTGCCGGGTTATCTCTTCACGCACCCGTTGCAACCGATCGAAACCGTGCAAGGCAACCTGGCGCTGATGTACGAAATGCAGGAATGGCTCAAGGAGATCAGCGGTTTTGCCGGTGTGACCCTTCAGCCTGCCGCCGGTGCGCACGGCGAATTTACCGGCGTGCTGATGATGGCGGCGTATCACAAATCTCGCGGCGACAACAAACGCACCAAGATGCTCATCCCCGATGCCGCGCATGGCACCAACCCCGCCTCGGTCGGCATGTTGGGCTTCACCGTCGTCACCATTCCATCCGATTCGCGCGGCAATGTGGACTTGAAAGCGCTCGAAGCCGCCTGTGACGATACCGTCGTCGGTATGATGCTCACCAACCCGAACACGCTCGGCATGTTCGACGAGAACATCGAGAAAGTGATCGGACTGGTGCATGGATGCGGCGGCTTGATGTACGGCGACGGCGCAAACCTGAACGCCCTGCTCGGCATCGTCCGCCCCGGCGATCTCGGCTTCGACGTGATGCACTTTAACCTGCACAAGACCTTCTCCGTCCCGCACGGCGGCGGCGGACCCGGTTCCGGTCCCGTCGGTGTCGGTCCCGTCCTCGTGGACTTCCTGCCCGCGCCACTGGTTGGCATCGTCGAAGAAGGCGATGACGACATGGCTCCACTATACGGCTTCGTCACGCCTGAGAAATCCATCGGGCGCATGAAAGCCTTCCACGGTCACTTCGGCGGCGGACTTGTCCGCTCTTACACCTACATCGCCATGCACGGACCGGACGGCTTGAAGGATATCGCCCAGTACGCGGTGCTGAACGCCAATTACCTGCAGGCAAAACTGCGCGGCACATACAAGATCCCGTTCGACCGCATCTGTATGCATGAGTTTGTGGCAGAAGGTCGCTTCGAAGGCAGTGACATCCGCGCGCTGGATATTTCCAAACGCCTGATGGACTACGGCTTCCACCCGCCCACAAACTACTTCCCGCTGATCGTGTCCGAGGCGCTGATGATCGAGCCGACCGAGACCGAGAACAAGGATACGCTCGATGCCTTCGCCGACGCGTTGATCAAGATCGCGGAAGAAGCCAAATCCCAGCCCGACCTGCTCCACAATGCGCCCAGCACCACACGCTTCGGCCGCATGGACGAGGTCAAAGCGGCAAGGGAACTTGTCCTCTGCTGCTGGCTGCCTGAGGGGTATGATCTGGAAGCGTAAGTCAGTGACCAGTTATCAGTGAACAGTGAAGCCTCGGAGCGTAAATGTTCCGAGGCTTTTGTTTGCTTTATAATCCGCACACAACTCTTTGCCCTGATCGGAGACCCGTCCATGCCCCATCCACTTGTCCTTCAATTACGATTTACCCGCAGTGAATTCCTGCGCGGCATCAAAGGCGTCACTGAAAAGGAAGGCGTCAAGCGCTTTCTGCCGATGAATTCCATCAGTTGGAACGTCGGGCATCTCGCCTGGCAGGAACAGCGTTATTTTCTATCCTACGCGCAGGGAGTCACCCTTTTCCCGGAGATCGCCCGGGATTTTACCAACGGCGCCCCCGCCAGCACGCCGCCGTTGAATGAGATCCTGTCAGCATGGAATGCGATCATCAAAGCCGCCGACCCATGGCTGGACACATTGACATCGAAGAAGCTCGAGAAAAACGTCGTCAGCAATGGGAAGGAAATCCAACGCACATATGGCAACCTGCTGCAACGCACCATCTACCATTATTGGTATCACTTGGGCGAGAACATGGCGATCCGACAAAATCTGGGACACAAAAAACTGCCCCAATTCGTCGGCGGCATTGACCGCAAAGCGCCGTATCGTCCGGGATGACAGTTTTATAAGGAAATCCACATGCTGCCCATTCAGTCAAAACCTGAGATCATTGCCGCACTGCATGATTCGAACCAGCGCGCGCAATCGTGGTTTTCCGCCATCCCTGTGCAGGATTACTTTACGCGGCAGGGCGAAGTCTGGTCCGCGTCGGATAATGTCGACCATATGATCAAGGCGGTCAAGCCGATCGCCAAAGCCTTGAAACTGCCGAAGATCGCGCTGCAATCCGTATTTGGAAAAGTGGAAAGAGCATCGAAAACCTATGAAGAGATCTGCCAGATCTACCGCGGCGAGATCGCAAAAGGCGTCAAAGCCTCGGGGCGTTTTCTGCCAGGGGAAGATGTCCCCAATGCAGATCTGGTAGCGGTCAAAGAACAGCAATTACAGCAACTTGCAAAAGCGATGGAAGACCTCGTCTCCGCCTGTGAGCAGTGGGACGAAACGGCGCTCGACCAATACCAACTTCCCCATCCCGTCATCGGGAACTTGACCGTCCGCGAGATGTTATTCTTCACGATCCATCACAATCTGCGACATGCCAGCCGGGAGGGGGATTAAGTTTGTATTTTTCAATAATTTAAGCTATCTCGACACGCGGCGCGGGGTTATAATACGCAACATTCCAACACCAGAGGCATATCCCTTCTGGAACACCAAACTTAATGGAGAGAGTTATGCTTAACAAGCTATTATTCCACCGATTCCCAAACCTTAAGAGCCTGCTCACACGCCTGCAATACGAGTTCATCTCCGCGCTCAACGTCAAACGGGATGTGATCTTCATGAACTTTGGGTACACCGCCCACCATCAGGGACATGAGCCGATCCCGCTCGATCCTGATGATGAGATCCACCGCTATCCGCTGCAGTTGTATCATTACGTCGCCAAACATGTGGACTGGGAAAATGCCGACGCGTTGGAAGTCAGCTCCGGGCGGGGTGGAGGCGCGAACTTCATCATGCGGTATTTCAAGCCGCGCTCCTACACCGGTGTGGATTTCTCCGCGCGTGCCATCGATTTCTGCCGCGAGCAATACGATGTGGACGGACTCAAATTCCAGCACGGCAATGCCGAGGCGCTAACCTTCCCCGAGAATTCCTTCGATGTGGTCGTCAACGTCGAGGCGTCGCTGTATTACCCGAACATCAAAAAGTTCTTCCAGCATGTAAAGCGCATTCTCAAACCCGGCGGGCACTTCCTTTACACCGACCTGCGCTACGAAGAGAAGGTGGCGGACTGGCACGCGCAGATCGAAGCGATGGGATTGAAACTCATCAAAAAGGAAGATATCACGGAGAACGTGCTGAAAGCCATGGAACTGGACCGCGAACGGCGCATCTGGCTGGTCAATACCTATATTCCTGCTATCTTGCGAAAGCAGTTCCTGCACTTTGCGGGCTTGTCGCCCAACTCTCCCAACGCCCTGCCCCACCTCGACAACCGCCGGTATTGGTATTTTGTCCTGCAAAAGGCATAACGGAAATCACAACAAAAAGATGCGCCGCGCGGTGCATCTTTTTGTTCATCAAAACAGCATATAATCATAATTCGAGAGAGTAACATGAAAAGGATATTTCACCTAATCAAAGGTTTTTTTCGCCGAATTAATCGCTTGTATCATTTTTTCGTACATTTGATTTTTGATACAAGCAACGAGTTTCTTAACCCTGACTTACAAGATGCTATTCGCGAGAATTTACTTTACCTTCGCTTCGCCCCTCCCGGGCACTACTATTCACCCATACCATCAATATCCCAATTAAAAGCAAAGGAGAAAAAAATTTTTGAAGAAAAGAAACCGCTGCCAAAGGGAATTAAACTTAACAGCCACATTATGTTGGATTACCTGAAGCAGTTCCAAGCCTTCTATCCTGAATTCAACTTTTCAGAACAAAAATCATCCTCATCATATCGTTTTTGGATGGACAATGGCATCTACTCGCGGGGAGATGCCATTGTGCTCTACTCCATGATGCGCCATTTAAAGCCGTCAAAAATAATAGAAGCAGGTTCGGGAATGTCTTCCTGCTTAATGCTGGATGTCAATGAGTTTTTTCTAGACAATAGGGTTCAATTAACATTCGTTGATCCATATCCAGATCGACTATTGTCGTTGATCCACCCTGGAGATGAAACAAAAATCCAACTCGTCTCCGAAAATCTCCAAGATACAGACCTAAGCATCTATGCTGAACTAGAGGAAAACGACATTGCATTTTTCGACTCAACACACGTCAGCAAATGCGACAGCGATGTTAACTTTATCTTCTTCGAAATACTACCCATCCTGAAACCTGGCGTGTATATTCACTTCCACGATATCTTCTATCCTTTCGAATATCCCAAACAGTGGCTCCTTGAAATTGGAGCTGCCTGGAACGAAATTTATCTACTAAGGGCTTTCTTAGAATTCAATGATCTTTTTGAAATCTCATTTTTCAGCGATTACATGACCACCTTTCACCGAGGTCAATTAGAAGATGCGATTCCAAGGTTTTTAGATGGTCCCGGAGGCAGTATTTGGCTAAAGAAAATCAGCGATTAGATTGCGAACAGCAATTCTGCATAACAAAAACACGTTTGTTTTACATTGAATATCAAAGTGCCAGGAGAAAAAATGGAATTCCAGGAAGCCATCCGAAAAAAAGTCATTGACTTTCAGCGCACGGAGATCACCGAACATCACATCTACTCGCGGCTTGCGAAGAAGATCAATTCGCCCGAAAACGCAAAGATCATAAAGCAGATCGCGGACGACGAACTCCGCCACTACAACGAGTGGAAGGGATACAGCGGACAGGATGTTTCGCCGAACTGGGCGCAGGTCTGGTGGTATTACCTTCTCAGCCGCATCTTCGGCTACACCTTCGGCATCAAGCTCATGGAACGCGGCGAGGAACAGGCGCAAAAGAATTATGCAGACGTGATCCCGTTCATCCCCGACGCGGAACGCATCCAACACGAGGAGGATGTGCACGAGGAGCGGTTGATCGCCATGCTCAACGAGGAACGCCTGGAATACGCGGGATCGGTGGTGCTTGGTCTCAACGACGCACTGGTGGAATTGACCGGCGCTCTTGCCGGTCTGACGCTTGCCCTGCAGAACACGAAACTGATAGCACTTTCCGGCTTGATCACAGGCATCGCCGCAGCGATGTCGATGGCGGCGAGCGAGTATCTTTCCACGCGCTCGGAGGACACCGGCAAACACCCCGTCCGCGCGGCGATCTACACCGGCATCGCCTACATCGTAACCGTCTTCCTGCTCATCCTGCCGTACCTGCTGTTTGAAAACTACTTCTTCAACCTGGCATGGGCGCTCGTCACCGCTGTGATCATCATTGCTGTTTTCAACTATTACATATCCGTCGCCAAGGACGAACCCTTCCGCGCGCGCTTTTTGGAAATGGCAGGGCTGTCATTTGGCGTGGCGATCTTCTCGTTCATCATCGGTTATTTCATCCGCATCTGGCTTGGGGTTGAGATATAGTTCTGACCTCACCCCCGTCCCCTCCCCTAAAAGGAGAGGGGAGTTTTGTATGAAAATCTTATCAGTTGACATCGGTACAGGCACGCAGGATATTTTTCTTTATGATTCGAATCTCGACATCGAGAACGGATTCAAACTCGTCCTGCCTTCGCCTACGATGATGGTGCATCGCCGTCTCAAGCAGTCGCTTCACACGCGGACCCCGATCCTGCTGACTGGACATCAAATGGGAGGCGGTCCCTCGGCTTGGGCGATCGAAGAATACGCTCGCGCAGGCATTCCCGTCTATATGACGCCTTCCGCTGCGACAACGTTGAACGATGAGTTGGATAAGGTGGAGGCGTTGGGGATAGAGATCGTCTCAGAGGAAGAAAGCCATAAGATATCAGGGGTCAGCAAGATCGAGTTGAAGGATTTCGATTTCGAGTTGATCTCCAAGACCTTCAAGGATTACGGCGTTTCGCTGGATGATTTATCAGCAATCGCAGTGGCGGTCTTTGATCACGGTAATGCGCCCGCAGGAGTATCAGACAGGCAGTTCCGGTTTGATTATTTGGATGAACGCATAAAAGAAAAGAACTCGCTTTCCGCGTTCGCATTTCTTTCCGACAACATCCCCGCCATCATGACGCGCCTGCAATCCGTAGCGGACTCGGCGGGAGAGTTGCCCTGTCCGCTGGTGGTGATGGACACGGCTCCAGCCGCAGTGTTGGGCGCAACCTTTGACCCTCAAGTGACTACGCGCAAACAGAAGATCATCTGCAATGTTGGCAACTTCCACACGCTGGCGTTTCGGCTGGGAGAAAAATGCATTGACGGCGTGTTCGAGCATCACACCGGCGAAATTGACCTGCCGAAGTTGGAAGGTCTCATCCGCAAACTGGCGGATGGCTCACTCAGGCACGAAGATGTGTTCGATGACATGGGTCACGGCGCGTTGATGTATTCGGATGATGCCTTTGAATTCGGGAAAGATGATTTCGATGTGGTGGTGACGGGACCGAGACGTTCGATGTTTGCAGGGGCGACGCATACCCTAACGGGCACACGTGCGTCGCCCCTACGCCCTTACTTCGCCGTTCCCTTTGGCGACATGATGATCGCGGGCTGTTTCGGTCTGCTGGCGGCAACAGCGGAGGTACTGCCCGGGTTGGCAGAACCAGTGATAAGGTCGTTGCGAGGCGGGGGCGGACGGGGCGTCGCGCCGTGGGATGTGAATCCCAACGGTTAGGGAGTGCTATACTATGCATGAACGGGGGAATGTCCGTTTTGTAGAAAGGAGCGATTGATGTCCTGGCAAACCCAACTGCGCGGAGACCCGCTCTCCTGGCTGCTTAATTCTGATTCGGCAAATGTCCGCTATCTGGCGATGCGTGATCTGCTCGACCTTCCACCCGATGACAAAAAATTGAAAGCGGCGCGAAGACTGGCGCACAAAGAGGGAGCGATCCCGCATGTGCTCTCGAAGATGAATGAGGAAGGATACTGGCAGAGGGCGGGCACGGGCTACGGACCGAAGTATAAATCCACGGTGTGGGCATTGATGCTGCTGGCACAACTCGGCGCTTCGGTGAAGGATGATAAGCGCATCCGGCTGGCTTGCAAGTATTATCTTGACCATGCCTTGAGCCCGGGCGGACAAATTTCCTGCATGACCAACAACGCCCCTTCTGGAACCATCGACTGCCTGCAAGGGAATATGCTTTGGTCGCTGATGGAGTTGGGCTATGAAGATAAACGCATGGACAACGCCTACGAATGGATGGCGCGCACGGTCACCGGCGAGGGTGTAGCGCCGATGAAGGATAAACATGCCGAGGTGCGATATTTTGCGGGGAAGTATGGTCCGACCTTTGCGTGCGGGGCGAACAACAAATTGCCGTGCGCATGGGGCGGAGTCAAAGTTCTGTTGGCGCTGGGCAGACTGCCCGTCGAAAAACGAAGCGGATTGATCCAACGGGCGATCCAACACGGCGTGGATTTCTTTTTTGAAGTGGATCCATCCACGGCAGAGTATCCCAACGGGTATGCGGAAAAACCGAGCGGCAACTGGTGGAAGTTCGGCTTCCCCGTTTTTTACGTCACCGATATTTTGCAGATCGCCGAAGCATTGACAGCATTGGGTTATGCCGACGACCCGCGGCTCGCGAACACGCTCGAACTCATCCGCTCGAAGCAGGATGAGCAGGGACGCTGGCTGTTGGAGTACAACTACGACGGCAAGACCTGGATGCGGTTCGGGAAGATGAAGGAACCGAATGAATGGGTCACGCTGCGGGCGTTGCGTGTGTTGAAAGCGGCGGGGTGAAGTTCATCCGCTGAACGGTACATAGACGTGACATTAGGGGCGTCTCCAAGGGGATATTTTGCATGGTTGTCATTCACCCAATACAGATATAATCGCCACAAAGCATGAGGCAGTTCCCGTTCGATGAGCATGGGAATTTGAAGTCCAAAATTACCCCCAATCAGGGCGGGAGGACCCCGCCCCTACAGGAGAATATATGTGTGGCATTTTCGGGTACGTAACAAATAAAGAAGAAGCATTGGGACCGATTCTGATCGAGGCGGCGGAACGGCTCACCTACCGCGGCTATGACTCGGTCGGCGCGGCGGCGTTGAACAACGGCAACATTGACTTGCGCAAGGACGTCGGCAAGGTGGATGCGGTGGCGGTGAAATACAATATCGCCGAAATGCGCGGACAGCGCGGCATCACCCAGTTGCGCTGGGCGACGTTCGGCGAGCCATCGCAGGTTAATTCACAGCCGCACTTAGACTCAGACGGCGACATGGTCGGCGCGCACAACGGCAACGTGGTGAATAATGTCGAATTGCGCGAACAGTTCATCGCCGAGGGCATGACCGTACGTTCGCAAAATGATGGCGAGACGTGCGTTCACGCCGTTGAGAGATATATCAATCGCGGATATGAATTCATCGACGCGATCCGTCTGGCATATGGCGACCTTGAAGGCGATTACGCCTTTGTCATCGGGCGCGCCAATGACGATAAACTGTACGCCTTCAAAAAAGGCTCCGGCATGGTGGTGGGACTCGGCGAAGGCTTTACCTGCGTTTCGTCCGACCTGCCTTCGATTCTGCCGTTGACGCGCGAAGTGATCCGCCCGCAGGATGGGGAGATCGTCACGCTCTGGGCGGACAAGGTCGAGGTGCGTTCGGTCAAGGATGGAAAACTCATTGACAGAAAACAGGAAACCGTGACCGAGACGATGGACGCGGTGCAAAAGGGCGGGTATCCGCATTTCATGTTGAAGGAGATCCACGAGCAGAGTCAGGTCGCGCGCGAGTTATTCCACGTGCTGAACGGCAACCGCGAGGTCGAAACGCTGGTCGAGAAGATGAAGAACGCGCGTCATCTGTATTTCATCGGCTGCGGCACGAGTTATCATGCGGCGTCGGCGGGCGCGGTCTATTTCGCGCAATTGGCTGGGCGCGCCGTCATCCCCGTGCTCGCGCCGCAGTTCATCCCGCAATATGCACCGACAGTTAATCACGAGGACGTGGGCATTTTCGTCAGTCAGTCGGGCGAGACCAAGGATGTGCTCAACGCGCTGGAAGCGGCGGAGGCGAAGGGCATGGCGTGTCATGGATTGGCGAACGTGGTCGGCTCGACCTTGACCAAAAGCGCTTCGCTCTGCCTCCCCTTGTGCTGCGGATACGAGATCAGCGTTCCCGCCACGAAGACCTTTACCAACCAGGTCGTTTCGTTCCTGTATCTGGCATACAAGATGGCGGGACGGGATGTGCGCGAGCTGGACGCCATCCCCGAGTTGATGGAGCAGACCCTTTCGATGGTCGAGCCGCAGGTCAAGCAGATCGCGGAAGACATCAACGAGTGGAACGACCTGTACTGTCTCGGCTACGGCGCGACCTATCCCATCGCGCTCGAAGGCGCGTTGAAGTTGAAAGAGATCACCTACGCCCATTGCGAAGGGATGCTTTCGACCGAGTTCAAACACGGACCACTCTCGGCGGTCAGCAAAGGCTTCCCCATCATCTTTGTGTCGGATGGCAGTGCAAATCCGCTCATCATCAGTGGACTCAATGAAGTGAAGGTACGCGGCGCACGCACCATCGTCATCGCCGAAGAAGACGCCCGCCTGCGCGCCAACGCGGACGATGTGATCGTGCTGCCCAAGTCCGACCCGCAGATCGCGGCGCTGCTCGGTGTGCTGCCGCTGCAGTTGTTGTCGTATCATATGTCCGTCATGCGTGGATATGATCCCGATTTCCCAAGGAATTTGAGCAAGACGTTGACGGTGGATTGATCTCGTAGGTCACGCTTTTAGCGTGACATTGCAGCAATCACCAAAGCGTCACGTCACAGACGTGACCTACAGGTCATGAGCGTGATGCGCGGGTTCAACCCTGATTTCCCGATGAATTTGAGTAAAACGCTGACGGTGGATTAATGATGTAGGTCACGCTTGAAGCGTGACCTTTTTATAAGCAAGAAATTGTCACGTCATCCCCTCGCTACGCTCGAGGTGCTTCGCCAGACCTACTCGCCCCAATCTATATCTTTTGGCTCATCCCAATAAAAAGCGGGAGGATACAGCCCGCGTTTCTCCCATTCGAGATAACTACTGTTTTGCCAATCGCGCGGGTCTCGAACATATCCGTGCCGGACAGGGTTGAAATGAATGTAATGCAAATGGTTCTCAAAGTCTTTGTCGTCTCGAATCACATGATCCCAAAACCGCTTTTGCCAGAATTTCATAGATTGAGACGAGGAAAGACCGAGTTTCTTTTTGTATTCCTTGGTGAAATTCGTTTTCAGCGAACGCATGATATCGCTAAAATTGCCGCCGCCCGTTGGCTGGATGAGCATATGGAAATGATCGAAGAGAAAAACATATCCCAGCATGATAAAAGGATATAGTTCTTTGACATTGCGCAAGATCTGGCGCAGCAAGCTCATATGCGCCGCGTCTCGAAAAATAGGTTCACGATCTTGAACGACCTGCGTGATAAAAACCGCCGAGCCGGGGATATAATAACGGCGAAAATTCATGCTCGAATTATACACACGTAGGTCACGCTTGTAGCGTGACGTCTCGTACCATTTTCCAATAATCGTCACGTCACAGACGTGACCTACAAAACGTCCACCCCGATTTCCCATTGGTGATGTAGGTCACGCGTGTAGCGTGACATTGCGTCCATTCCCCAATAATCGTCACGTCACAGACGTGACCTACAAGACGTCCATCCCGATTTCCCAAGGAATTTGAGCAAGACATTTACGGTGGATTAGGTATAATTTCCATAGTAGATTTTCAACTATGGAGTAAAGAGATGTCCAAGCGCCAAATTTCAGATACAGAAAAGCAGCAAGTTATCGAATTACAACGAGAAAGTGATGGTTCCTTGCGTTGTTTTATCTCTGGCGAAGTAATCAATCTTCAAACCGATGAATATGAATTTGACCACATCCAACCATATTCTCAAGGAGGAGATACAAATACCGCAAATATTCGCGTAGTACTCCGAACTTATAATCGACGTAAATCCGATCAATCACTTTACGAAGTGAGAGATAATCTGCGCCTTGAAAGACTTTTCATTGAGAAGAAAAATTCGATAAAACTCCAAGATCTTCTCGAACTAAAGTCTATAGAACACCGGACAATTCATACTACTATTCAAAATGAGAGAGTAAGTATTACTGATGGTACAGACATCAGAGTATTCCCCACCTTTGTTGACCCAATTCTAGATGTTCATTACTTTTATGGAAGAGTACCTCTAAAATGGATACAGAACGATGATCAAGAAGGTTTACAGCCACGTGTTATAGATTTCAAAAGGCTGGTGACTCTTCGCGATCACTTGAAATCTCATCCTCAAATGGCTCCAGCCATTTCCCGCCTGTTAGATGATACGATTCGTTTGTTTGACGGACAACACAAAGTTGCTGCTCAAATCTTGAATGGGATGGATGAAATTGACATCAAGGTATATCTGTCTCCCACAGATGTAGCAGCGTCGAAAAAATTATTCGATATGCTTATGATTACTAACCTTGAGGCACATTCAAAATTGCGACAAGTTCCATTTTATACATCAACATTATTAGAGAGATTGTCAGTCATTTATCGCGAGTTATGGGAAGAATTCGCAACCAAGAAGCCCGCTTCGCAACACTCAGAAGCGAACTTCGTTAGTTTTCTAATCAACGAGAAAAAATTTGCCCGTGCAAAAGCCAACGATGTGTTTCGAGCCGCAGTAAAAGATAATGCATTATCTCAATCCTTTTTGATCCCGTTTATTGCCGAGGCATCAAAAGATGCTTCTTATCCCATCACACAAGAAATAATGAATAAGGCAATTTTTCCTGTTTGTCTATATCTTCAACCATCGCCTGCCCTGTTTGATACACCTGCAGATTATCGAAACCATGAAGTCTCCAATTTTCGTGCCTTCTCTGAAATGCTAGTGGAACTAAGTTTTCTGCAAGAATGGGTACAGAGACAATCAAACACTAACTTAACAAACATCCAATTAAAAGCAAGGCGCATTTGGCATAAGGGTTCTGTATTAACCTGGAGTCCTTATCTGAAGGATATTATTATCAACACCTTCAACATGATGACTGAGGATGAACGCACGAGATTGCTTTACCGAGAAGAAATGACAGATGACCATAGACATAGGATTCAAACATATCTTTCTCGTCTGTTTAATCACCCAATGTGGGATATGCCTGAAGGTGAAATAGATAGCATATTGGTATCTGCTAAGAAACAAGATGATTTATTTAGGCGAAATGGATTAACATCCCATTACGTCTTAACAGGCAATAGTGGGTAAATTTATAAATACCATCCCTAAGTTTGGGGTTGGCAAAGTGTGGTTTGGAAAGGATTCAGGGGATCCACAAATATTTCTACGAGAAAGCAATGTGCAGGAGTGCTAAACCCATCCCCGCCTACTCCTCCACCACATCCTCGGGATGCTCCGCGTTCCACTGCGCTGCCAAATCCGCGGCGGATTTGCCGATGTTGGCGCGGTTCAGGATCGTGGCTGTGAATTTGGCAGGGTCGTTCAAGTCCTTTAGCAGGACCGGGTCGGGGCGGAACAGCACATCAAGTTCCCCGCTCATGCGGATGGTGGGCGTGAACGTCCCCAGCCCATCCACTTTGACCGCCTCGCCCGCACGGTGCGCCATCAGGATGTTATCCCGCAGTTCATAGACCACCAATCGGATCGTCCCTTCGGTCAGGCTGGTGGCGCGTGACATACCCCGCACCAACTCCGGCATCTTGCGCGTCCGCTTCTTCTCGATCTCGGGGCGGTACTTGCGAATGGCTGTAATTCGTTTTGCCATATTCGGGTCCCTTTCTGGTACGAAATCACCACGTTCCTGCCGAATTATAGCATTATCTCGGCAAGAAATTTAATTATCTTGCCGAGATATTATTTTTTCTCGCCGAGAAATTTGGTATTCGCGGTTGGAAATCGGTCATTTCGGGCGCAGGTCCGCGGGCTGGCTTGGGGCGGGCGCGAAAACTCAACGAAGCGGGGAACAACCACAACCGGCGGAAGAGGCGGACGGGGTGAAAATTCCCCTCCCCCAGCGGGATGCGCTCCGCATCATTTCGGTGTATAAATCAAGATAATCCATCCGTCAAAGGAGTCTTCGTATGCCATCCGTCACTGCCGAGATCCAACTTCAAGCGCCGGTCAGGCTTGCCTACCGCGCCTTCACCAACTCCACCTCCCTGCGCGAGTGGCTGTGCGATGCCGCCACGGTGGACCCGCATCCCAACGGGCGCATCTACCTCGCCTGGCGCCGGGATTTTTTCTCCAGCGGGCATTATCTTGAACTGGAGGAGAACAAACGGGTCGAATTTCAGTGGCGTTCGAATACCGACCCCGGACCAACCCGCGTCACCGTTACGATAAAGGAAGCGAACGGCGGCGTCCGCCTCCAGCTTGACCACACCGTCCCGGACGATCCATCCTGGCTGATGCTGGCAAGCGGCTTTCAAAAATACTGGGAAGACAGCCTGCAGAACTTGAAATCGGTGCTGGAAACCGGCATCGATCTGCGCATCGCCACCCGCCCGATGCTGGGAATCCTGCCGGGAGATTTCACCCCCGAACAGGCGCAGGCGTTGAAGATCCCCGTGCGCGAGGGCATCCGGCTGGACGGTGTGGTGGACGGCATGGGCGCGCAACAGGCTGGTCTGCAACGCGACGACCTGATCGTCAAAATGGGCGGCAAGGATATCACCAGCGATTTCAACACCCTGACCAATGCGCTCGCCGGCAGGAAGGGCGGCGAGAACGTGGAAGTGGTGTTCTACCGCGGAGCGGAAAAGAAGACCATCACCATGCAGTTGAGCAAACGCCCGATGCCCGACGTGCCCTTCGAGCCCCCCAAACTCGCGGCACAGGCGCGCGCGCTTTACCAGCCTGCGCTGGCGGAACTGGAGAAATGCTTCGAAGGGTACAGCGACGAACAAGCCATGCGGCGCCCCGACCCGAAGGAATGGAGCGCGTTGGAGGTGGTGGCGCATCTCATCCAGGGCGAGCGCTTCAATGCCATCCTGCTCTCCAGCCTGGTCGACGGCTACGAACTGACCAACGACGGCTTCGGCTCCAACGTCACTGCGGCGGTGGAGGCGACCGTCAAAGCCAACCCGTCCATTCAACTCATGCTCGATGCGCTGCGCCGCTCGGTGGAGGAGATCCTCATCTACACCGAACTGCTGCCCGAGGAGTTTGCCGCCAACCGCGCAAGCTACTACCGTTTCGGCTCCATCCTGCTGCAGCCCAACTTCCACATCACCGCGCACACCCAGCAGATCAAGGATGCGCTCGCCGCGGCAGGGAAGTAGGGAAACCCTGCGAATTGACAAGGAAACAAAAACGCCGCTGCTTTCGCAGCGGCGTTTTCATTAAGACCGTCTCTTACTTCGCTTCTTCCCCGTCCGCTTCCTTCTTCTTCGAGAAGGACATCAGCATTGCCGCGCCTGCGCCGAGGGCAAAGGTGCCCATGGAGGCGGGACTCGAATAATGCGTCAACCCCACCAGCAGACCAAAGAAGCCGACCGCCAGCGCGATCTGCACCTGCCAGACGGCGCTCTTATAGGCATCCATGGCGAAACGCCCGACGCCGAATCCGAGCAGGGCGAAGCCCAGCGCGCGGATGACAAACCCAATCACGGAAAGAACCTCTGCAAATGTATCCATTTCTATGCTCCTGAAAAATGATTTTTTACAGCCACGCCCACAACATCCAGAGCGCGATCATAATAACACCGATCCCCATTTTAACGGCAATCGCCCAGCCGAAGCCCGTCATCCATGCCCTGGTGTTGGCAAGGGCGGTGTCCCTGTCCTTCAAGCGCCGCCACTCTGCCGCAAAGAGACCGGCGGGCGCGGCAACCATCCCGCCCAGCGGCGTGAAAATAATGCTGATGATGATCCCCGCCGCAAACGCCAGCAGGATGGAAGACCAGGGCACTTCCTTATCACGCACATGCTTGGCGATGATGATGTTGTCAATGACATTGCCGACGACCATCAGCAGGGTGATGAACACGAACAAGGTCCAGTCCACCCAGGTCATTTTACCGTTCGAGGCTTGAACCAGGGCATAGACCAGCGTGCCGATCCACATGACCGTCAGACCGGGGAAAATGGGAATGAGCAAGCCCGCCAGCCCCGCCAGCAGGACGAACAGCGTGAGCGCTTCCAAAACCACCTGACCGAAGAACTCCCATGAGAAGGGAACCATTTGTTGTCGGGTCTCCTTTATTTGACGTTGGACCGCGGACGGCGGGCTGTGTTCACGCTCTACCGTCCACGGTCGGATACTTCCAATACGAGATACAACCCAAATCGTTGCATCCCGCTACGGTGTGATGACCTCGATGCCGCCCATCCACGGGCGCAGGACTTCAGGCACGAGGATCGAGCCGTCGGCTTGCTGGTAGTTCTCCATCACAGCGATCATCGTACGCGGCAGACCCAGCCCGGAACCGTTCAGCGTATGCAGGAGGCGTGTCCTGCCGCCATCGGCGGGGCGGTATTTGATGTTCGCGCGGCGAGCCTGAAAATCGGTCACATTGGAAACCGACGAAACCTCCAGCCACTCGTCACAGCCGGGCGCCCAAAGTTCCAGGTCGTAAGTCAATGTTGCGCCAAAACCGATGTCGCCCGTGCACAACTGTTTCACACGATAGGGAATGCCGAGCAGTTCACAGGTCTCTTCGGCGTCCTTCAGCATCTTCTGATGCAGCGCTTCCGAATCTTCGGGCTTGCAATAGGTGTACATTTCCACTTTATCGAACTGATGTCCGCGTTTGATGCCGCGCACGTCGCGTCCCGCGCTCATCTTCTCGCGGCGGAAGCAGGGCGTGTAGGCTGTGTACAGCCTCGGCAGGGAGGCTTCATCGAGGATCTCGTCCATGTGCAAGCCGGTCAACGGGATCTCGGCGGTCGGCACGAAGTACAGGTCTTCCTCGTGGTCTTTGTAGAGATTATCCGCGAACTTCGGCAGCTGCCCCGCGCCGTACACTGTGGCGGTCTTGACCATGAACGGCAGGTACTCCTCCTGATACCCCTGGCGGATGTGCAGGTCGAGCATCCACGCGATCAACGCGCGCTGCAACCGCGCGCCTGCCCCCTGCAACACATAAAAGCGGGAGCCGGTCAGCTTGGTGCCGCGTTCAAAGTCAATGATGCCGAGCGCAGGTCCGAGGTCCCAATGCGGAAGCGGTTGAAAGTCGAATTTGCGCGGCTCGCCCACGGTCTTGATGACCACATTCTCGCTGTCGTCTTTTCCGTATGGCGTGCGCTCATCGGGGATGTTGGGCAGGACGGATGTCAACCCGTTCAATTCGGATTCGACCTGCTCCACTTCCTTGTCCAACGCTGTGATCTGGTCGCCCACCACGCGCATCGCCTCGATCTTCGCCCCCCGTTCTGCGGCGTCTTTCATTTTGCCGATCTCCTTCGAGACGACATTCCGCTCCGCCTTGAGCGCCTCCACCTGACCCAGCAATGCGCGGCGTTTTTCATCCAACTGCAAAATGGCGTCCACGGGAGAAGCGTCCATCTGGCGGTCTGCCAGCGCCTTGCGGACCACATCGGGTGTTTCGCGAATAAGATTGATATCGAGCATAGTGACTCTCCTTTGTAACAAAATACGCCCCCGTCCATTTGCAGGACGAAGGGGCGTTTCGTGGTGCCACCTGCTTTCATTGCGCTCAGAGAGCACAATCTCGGAGTACGCGCTAACGGGCGTTTCCCGATCCTCTTATGGAGTGCAGACAAAAGTCTGCACGTACCTCTGCGAGGATGACTTGGGCGAAGCGGATTTCATCATCTGGCTGTGCTGCCTTTCACCATCCGGCGGCTCTCTGGAACAGTTGCTTGATTACTTGTCTTCGCGCGGGTCGTATTACGTGCGATTATACGCGGCACGCTCATTATGTCAATATGGGATTAATAAAAAAACCGCCTCTTGCGAAGCGGTCGTGCTTGTTGTGCCCCCACGGGGATTCGAACCCCGGTCACAGCCTCGCGTACCTCGATGGTATGAAGGGGCTGGAATCAAAAACCGCCTCTTGCGAAGCGGTCATGCTTGTTGTGCCCCCACGGGGATTCGAACCCCGGTCGTAGCCTTGAAAGGGCTGCGTCCTAGTCCACTAGACGATGGGGGCATTTCTTGAGCGGGCGAATTCTATCATCCACTTCCATGCCAGTCAAGCAGATTTCGGGGCTAATTTTCGGGCTTTACACGATGGTTTTGCAGCGCCATAATGTCGATCACCTTGCGGTTGACCAGGATGCCCGCGCTTTCCACGCGCACGTTGGGGATCAGGATGGCGGTCAACGTGGCGTTGAAGACCGGCAGGAAGTCGCGCGTGCCGTCCGCCATGATGGCGGCAAAATCAAAACGACCGGGCAATTCCATCATCCCTTCCACTTCAAAGACCTGCGTCACGATCCGCACGGAATACTCCACCACATGGCTGTACCCTCCGCGCACAAGCGCCTGCGGACCAAGGTCCTCGCGCCGCGAAAGGCACACCGCATGGATCTGCCGCTTCATCATCCGCACGACCTCGAAATGGTCAACCAGTTTTGTGGGCATGTGCAGGCGCGCCAGGCGCGCATCGTTCACATCCAGCGAGGAATGTGTGGGGTCGTTCAATATGCCCATGGCGCCGTGCGAGGTCACCATGGTCTTCCCCACCACACGATATCCCGATGTCAGGATATCGGTTGAGATAAAACGATGGGTGCGCGGGGATGCATCAAGGGACATAAAAAAGAAAGGTCAGGAATCGGAAATAGGGCGCGGCGCGCCGGGTTGAGGTCGGGGGGGAGGCGGCGTGCGGCGCTGGGATCTGGTCGGGTTGCCGGCATTCGGGTCCAGAAGCATGTTCAGCCACTGGATCGCCCGCTCGTCATATTCGCGTTTGCCGCACACATCGCAGATCCAGGCGGGGAAATGCGGAACCGTGATCAACTCATTGCCCAGCCATGTAAAATAGGTAATACGGCGGGCGAGCATGACGCCCGCATGACATTCATTGCACGGAATGTTCGATGGATTGAGTTCAGTATCGCTCATATCGTATCCTATTGCGCCGCAAAGGCTCCCATGTGCTCCAAAAATCCCCACATGGGCGGGGGCCAATAGATCAGGACCGCCTTGCCGACCACGTTCTCCGCCGGCAGAAAGCCCCAGTCTTTCGAGTCGTTCGAGTTGTTGCGGTTATCACCCAGCACAAAGAGAAAACCATCCTCCACCGTCCATTCGCCGGAGTAATAAGGCGTCTGGGCAATGTACGGCTCGTTGAGCATCTGCCCGTTCACGAACACCTGACCATCCTGCACCTTCACACGATCGCCGGGCAGCCCGATCACACGCTTGATCAGCTCCTCATCCGGGTTCAAGGGAAAGTGGAACACAACGATATCGCCGCGCTCCACATCGCTCCAAACATAGCTCAGTTTGCTCACCAACACGAACTCGCCGTCTTCCAAGGTCGGGCGCATACTGAAACCATCCACCCGCACGCGCGCAGACACCGCATTGATGACCACGAACAAAACCACCGCCAAAATGACGGTTTCCAGCATATCCAGCGCAAAACGGGTCCAATTCGTTTTTTCCTCCGCCGGAGGGGTTTCCGTGGTTCCGCTCGCCTGCGCTTCCTGTTCCAAAATTTCCAAACGTGCCTCCATATCGCTCGTAAAATTATACTTCCATTTTTCGACATTCCACCCGCCCTTAAGTCTTACCCCACGCAAAGTAAGTTGGCACGTGCAGAACCCGCTCCCCGCGCCTGCGCGCCTGTTCATCCAATTCCTTCATCTTTTGGATGTCTTCGCCCGCGACAGAACCAGCCAGATCGGCTTTTATCACATCCCATTCATTCTCCCACTCCTCAAGCGAACGCTTCGCATCCATGCTTTGAATGGGTCCTGTTTCAAGCAGCGTGATCCCCGCCTGATGAAACGTCTCCGCCAGAAGCGACCCGAAGAACGGATCCGCGCCCTGCCGGATCAATGCCTGCGTCTGCCATTCGCCGAGCGGCTTCAGCGCGGCTGGCTCGTCCACCCGCTGACGATAATCCGGCTCCGCCAGCGCCAGCACGGTTTTGCCCACCCGCGCCATCTCACGGACAACCTGCAGCGGGTCCCTCACCCATAGCAGAAGGAAGTGACAGAACACGATGTCGAAGGATTTGTCAGGATAGGGCAGGAAGTGCGCGTCACCGAGCGTCAGCGAAGCGGCTGGGGCGTGGATAAGGCATTGGGCAAGCGAAGCAGGCTCGAGGTCCAAGCCATGAAGCGGGGCGGGCGCGTTGATCTCACGCAGGATGGCTCCCGTACCGCAGCCTACTTCAAGCACGCGGTTTGCATTGGGCAAGCCCGCCCTGTCAAAAAGATAATTCCGCAGGTCGCGGGTCCACACGGCTTGCTGGAGATAACGCGCGTGCCAGTTCATCCTTCGCAGTATCGCGGCTTGTGGTTTCGGGGCGGCTCCTCCCACCAGTTGCGGACGAACTCGAATTGCTCGTCGGTTTCGGGAGAGGTCATAAAGAAATAGGTTTGCGGTCTGGTTTTGTACAATCCGGCGACGCGATTCAAGGCATCGTCTGCGGAAAGCCCGCGGCGGATGAAGTAACACGCCACTGTGACGCCTGTGCGCCCCACCCCGCCCCAGCAATGGACGTATACAGGATTGCCGCGCTCGATGGAGTTGTCAATGACGTCGAGTATCTCGCTCATTTGTTTTGAGGTGGGAATGCTGTGATCGCGGATGGGAAAGCGATGATAGGCGAGGTCGAGGTCGAGGTCGTAGATGCGGGACTGGTCTTTGAGGATGGGTTCGTATGGGACGAGTTCGTGCGGCTGGGTCAGGTCAACGAAGGTACGGATGCCCGCATCGAGAAAAGCTTCGATCCGGCGGCGCGCGGCTTCAGGGTCGCGGCTGGCGGGGTATTCGCCCGCGAGAAAGCGGTCTTCTTCGACCCAGTAGGATTCGGGGATGGGAAGTTTTTTCAAGGGATGTTCGAACACGGTTTCAGGTATCCTTGCTGGAATTCCGGCAAGGATACCATGGAGTTATTTTCCGGAGATCGTTTCCCAGCTATCTCTCAGGAAGTTGCCAAGCACCTTATCCGCTTCGCCCTGTGCGGGGAGCACGTCGCCGTCGGGTTCAACATACATCCATGCCCTGCCCGCGCCTGCGGGAATTTCATCGTCCGCGGTTTCGATGCTGACGGGGTTGGATGCAGAATACGGCACGGACAGATCCCAGCGCAGGTTGAGAGCCAGCATGCTGGCTGCATCCTGCAATTCGAGCAGTTTGTCCACCAGGGAGCTATCCGCGGCGCTGAGGGAGATATTTTCCACGCCAAGGTTGGCGACTTTCTCCAAAATCTCTTTTGCCTTATTCACGTTCTCGTTATTCAGGGTGAGATGGACTGTGATGAAAATATCCTGCGGGACGATGGTCTGGATGGCTTTCCATGAGCGCGGCTCATCAGGCTGCAAGACGAGCAGGATGTGGTCAAGCCCCGTTTGTAGGAGGGTTTCGAGGTATTCTTTGTCGGCGAGTTTGATGCCGTCTGTCAGCAAGCCGCAGACTTGTCCGTTCTTTTCGGCGTGGGCAATGAGTTCGGGAAGGTCGTCACGCAAGGTCGCTTCGCCGCCTGTGAAGACGATGTGCGGAATGCCCGCGTGCCAGGCTTTATCGAGAATCACCTGCCATTCGGCGGTGGTCAGTTCGCGGTCCACACGCTTGACGGGGGCATATTGAGCGTGAGTCCCTTCGGGCAGGCGATACGTCAGGGCGCAATCCAGCCGCAGGGTGGAATCCGCTGTGTGGGGCTGTGCCCGCTCAAAGCCGAGGAAGGAAGCGGGGTCAAGGTCGGGCGTGGAGACGATGGTGTGTATCCGCTCGGAGAAGCCGGTGAAGTCTGCAAGCGCATCCTTCCATTTGATGTTATAACGCGCGGCGATCTCCTTTGCGGCGTCTTCGGGCGGTGTGCCTTTTACAAAGTGATAGGCATGCTCGGCAGCGGTTGGATTGAGCTGCAAAACAGTGGATGCGTTGATGACGAGAATGCCCGAGCCATCAGGGCGCAAGCGCAGATGGAGACGGTATGGCTTTTCATCTTCAAAAGCCTGCATATGCATTGTGCCGGCGGGAAGCGGCGTGACCTTTGCAAAACGTTTTGTGATGCGTTGAAAAATGTTCATGTGATTCTCCTATGGACCCAGCCAGCCCATATCTGCAAGGAAAAGATAGAGGTAGCCGACCAGCATGATCATGTATATCGCCATTTCGATGCGCCCCCACACACGTTCGAGGGAGAGCGAAAAATTGTCCTTGATGGTGCCAACAATACCTTCGAGATTGTCGAGTTTGCTGCGCAGGTTGTCCTTCCAGTCCTTCAGGTATAGTTCGCTTTGGACGGCTTCATATAATTTTGCCGAGTACCAATCGCCGATGAGCAACAGGTTTTGTTCGACGCGCTCGAAATCGATCATCACTTCAAGTTTGTGTTCCGCAATCTTGCGGACAACGCCGCTCGTCAGGCGCGGGCGTCCGCGGTCTTTGAAGAAGGTCTCGCTGATCGAGTCAAGCATGGCGTCAATGGACTGGTCCAACATGCGGTAGCGCAGGAGTTGATAATTGCCGATCTTGAGCAGGGCAATATCCGAGTCGTAATCTTCATTCGGTGCAATGATGACCGCGCCCTCCCAATCCACCACCGTCATGTCGCTGGCGGAATACTGTGTGCGCGAGATCAAAATCTCGTTGATCTCAGCCGGGTCGAGCGTCTCACGCTGTGAACGGATGAATTTCGCGAGCGCGGCGGCGTTCTTTTCGATCCATTTTTCGGGCGAAGGTTTCATCGTCTTCACCAGCAGGATGGTGTAGTCTTCGAACAGCCCGCTGGCACGGATGGCTTCGGGCACATACCTGCTCTGCAGCGCGGCTTGGATCTTGATCCGCAATTGCAGGACGGATGAAGCGAATGGGTCTTCCAGATCAAAACGGCATTCAATCATTTGCGCGCAGCCATCATAGCGCTGCCGGCTGACGGAAACCGCGTAGCCTTCGATGATGATGGTCTCTTCGCCCAGGCTGACGAGGTCAATGTCTACAGGCTGGAAGTAAGGCGCATCCTTCTGGACTTTGAGTTGTTCGGGCGCCGGGGCTTTTCCCTCGTCCGAATCAGGAAAGGCGAGCAGGTAACAGATTTGCACAAGACGGTTCCTATCGCTTGTCTCATCACTGATCAAGTATTATAAAAAATCACAAGATCGCATTTATGAATCCGTGAATTCCGTGAGAATGGCATACAAAACCGAAATATACAGTCGGAGTCTTTCATTGACACGTCCCGGAAACGTGGCGTCAATATATGCCAAATCATCATATTGGGTATGAATGATCTTGCCGTCATTACCCAGTGTTTTATCTACCTGTGTAAACCCATTCTTGTCACCGAGCATCCAGTTTGTCGATTCAAAATACGTATAAGGAATTCCCACGGATCTAAATGCGACATGGTCGCCCCAGTCCCCTATCGTTCCCGCCGGATAGTCTTCGTTCTCTCCCGGCTGGGTTATTAAATTAAAGCCGTTTTCCGCAGCCCAGGCGAGGGACCAGTCTCGAATAACTCCATCAGAACCTTCGTCACCATACACATAGGCATAATCGCCGGCAATGACAGAGTCAAGATTAATCATGACTATGGTATTCGCAATCTCATCTTCGGTCATCTGGCTTGCATAATGCCATGAGCCTATTTTTTCGACCTCTTCCGAGCCAAAGGCAATAAAGCGAATGGTATATGGGGTTTCCTTGTCCATGACCCGGGCAGCAACCTCAAGCAAAACCGCTACCCCCGACGCATTATCATCTGCGCCGGTGCCTGCAATCACAGAGTCATAATGGGCACCCACGATGATCTCCCGAGCGGATATCCCTTGTTTTACAGCGATCACATTCTTCGAATTGATAGTTACTTCCTGGTCATCTCCCTCGATGACCGAACTAAAAGGTTGAACCCTAGGTTCATAACCAAGAGAGAGAAAAATCGAATAAATGTAATTCGCCGCAACCGCTTCCTCAATGGAGCTTGCTTCACGACCTCCAATATTAACTGACAAGAACTCAAGATGCTGCCTTGCATGGCTACCAATCGGAAACGGTGTTGTCGTTGGTATTGCCATTGGCGTGACCGTTGGAATGATGGTTGGCGTTACCGTGGCAGTAGGTGTATCAGTGATGGGTGTCGTTGGTGTCGGTGTCACATCGACAGGGGATGATGAGATCCCGGGGTTCGCACATGCTGAAAGCAAGTAAATCAAACCAACAATAAGGATTATATTTTTCACGTTAAACCTATTCAGACGAAAAGAATATCTGCACCAAATAACATCGACCTTGCACAGAGTGAATAACATTATAAGCTTAAAGCCTACATGCCGTTCGTGAAAAAATTCGATCCATTATGCCAACACAGGCAGGTTGACTCCGTAGTTCTCGCGATGGTTCTCGAATTGCAGCGGACATCCGCCGCCACATTCGACGACGACCGGGCAGGTCTCGCATTTGAAGGGCAGGTTCTGCCGCTCGCGCAACTGCACGGACAATTTGTGATTCCAGATCGAATCCCATGAATCCGCAAGAAAATTCCCGAGCGGATGGTAGTACGACTGGCATGGCAGGACATTTCCATTCGATTCTATGCACATGCTGTAAAGCGAAGCAGTGCAACCTTTTACGCCGAGGTTATGCGCGGTGGGATCGAATTCGCAATATTGTGTCGGCGTGTACCAGATCAGTTTTTGCCCGCGTTCGGCGGTTTTTCTGGTGGCAATGTCGAGGACAGGCTGTAACTCGCTTTCACGCAGACCCGTGCCAACGGTCAATCCCTGCCCGGAGTAGATGAGGGCATTCAAGCCGATGGTCGGCACGCCAACATCCGCCAGAAAATCCAGCGTATCTGGGATGGTGTGGACATTCGTCCGCAACATGGTGGTATTGGTCATTACGTAAAGTTTTGAAGCAAGTACATTCTTCAAACCAGCAATGGTCTGTTTGAAAGCGCCTTTGGCCCGCATCATTTCGTCGTGGATCCGTTCATCGCAGGATTCGACCGTGATCTGCACATGGTCCAATCCCGCCTCGACGAGGCGCTCCACATAGTTCATGTCCATCAGGCGGCGAGCGTTGGTGTTGAGGCCCGTGATCTGTCCATTGGATTCGGCGTGGCGGATGAGTTCGGGCAGGTCGTTTCGCAAGGTCGCTTCGCCGCCGGTAAAGACAATATGCGGCACACCCAATTCCCACAGTTTATCGAGGATGCGCTTCCACGAATCGGTATCCAGTTCAGGGAAATTCCGTTCGCGGGCGTTGTAACAGTGGGCGCAATCGTTGTTGCAACGATAGGTGATCGCCAGATCCATGCGATAGGGCGCGGACGGGCGCGCGCTGAATGGCATGTTCATTTCCAGTTCAAGATCGTGGATGGCGCAAGCGCCATCAGGACGCAGAAGTTCGTCAAGTTGAAAGTGGAAATTAGAGAGGTCTTGTTCGAGCAATCCACTCTCCACTTTCCATGTTCTCTTTGCCGCCTTTGTAATCTCCGCGTCGCTTTTTCCCTCCAGGATCATCCACGCCATGAACGCAGCGGTGGGATTGAGGTGCATGATGCTGTTGGCGTTGACGATGAGCGTGCCAGTCCCGTCTGAATCAAGGCGCAGATGGATGCGTGATTTCTCGTGCTCCGTTTCGCGGGCGTAGTGATACAAACCCGATTTCGGATTTGCGAATTCCGGTTTACGATCGAACAAATCAGTAAAGATACTCACTTTTCACCTCTAATCGTTAACTACCAACCGCTAAAAAGTTAACGTCCTCCACCCGCGCAGGCGCAGGCACAGCCCGCACAGGCACACGCGCAGGCGCAGGAACGACCACCGCTTCCACCGCTCCGTCCGCTGGAGGAGGGTTTGGGAGGCGGATTCGTCGTTTTGGTGATGCTTTCGGTAAAGGATTGCACGTTACCAATCGCCTTTTGCGAGAATGTCTGCACGCCGGTCACGACCTGCGCAGCGAAGTCCGCGCCGGGGAGGGCGGTACTGCCCTTCGGCGCAGGAACAGCCATCGGCTTGGCAGAGGCGGGCGCGGACGTGGCGGGACGATAGGTCGGGTTGTAATTCCCCCACCAACGCGGCAGGATGACAGGTCCGGTGAAGGTGCGCCGCGTGCGGTCGTCATAATCCTTGTCGAGCATCGTCCATTCGAGCGCTTCTTCGTATTTCTGGCTTTTCACTTCGGGCGTGTTTTCCGCTTCGACCATTGCCCAGGCTTTTTCGGTGATGGATTTGTAGTAGGCGATGGTTTCCTTGCGGCTGAACCCGCGCAGTTTCTCCGAAACCGATTTGACGAGCGCGACCATCATGGTCTGGAGCATTTTCTGGCGGCTCTTTTCATTGGTTTCCTTGAATGCATCCAGGAATTTTTTCTCGTAGTCGTGCAGTTTTTCCGGCAGTGGCTGGACAATTTCCAGTTTGAGGGGATCACGGCTGACAACCTTTGCCGCGTCCTTCTTGATGACGCCGAACAGGATCATGGTCATCACTTTGTCGAGCGGCTGTTCAAGCAGGAGCGCGGCTTCGACAGCGGTCAGACCGCGTTTGATGCCGTGACCTTCAATGGCGATCTTCGGCGGCAGGTATTGCAGTTTCCGTCTGCGGTCAGCGACCGCTGTG
This sequence comes from Anaerolineales bacterium, assembly GCA_023382595.1. Taxonomy (GTDB): domain Bacteria; phylum Chloroflexota; class Anaerolineae; order Anaerolineales; family Villigracilaceae; genus Villigracilis. Next base: position 324,529 of record JAHDWB010000001.1, read on the forward strand.
AGAATGGGAGCGCCGAAAATGACAAAAAACATGAAGCCGCCGCACAACAACATGCCGAGATTCTCGAATATGGATGAGAACAAGCCTCCGAAATCAAAGGCGGGAGCGGTGACAATTGCGCTTTCAGGAATATACGTCTTCGGGAAGGATGCGCCGAACTTATACTGGGTCGAACCACTTGCGGACGGATTGCGCCATGTGTACGTGATGCGCCCCTCGTCATCGAATCCCGTTTGCGGTTCGCCGGGGAAGCCGGACGGCGCGCCATGCCAGCGCGGCTCTTCGGGCTGGACGCCGGGCGGCAGGTGATAGATCACCGTCAAATCGGTGGTACCGACGACGAACTGCGAGCCGAACCAGGTCGGTGTGAAAACAGCGGAGGCATAAGCATCGTCATTGTCATCAGGATACATCACGCGGTCGATGCGACCAACATACACATGCACAACGCCCGTCTGCCCGGGTTGGATGGCTTGCGAGCCCAGTTCCACCGCCACGCCCGAGCCGCCCTCACCCTGATAATCCCGCGAAACAGAGACCGGCACGCCGTTCACATCCGCAGAGATGGAATTGAAGTTGAAACTGGAATTCGGCAAGCCCACATCCACAAAATCGATCGGGCTTGCATTTGGACGGTTGGTAAACGTGAACTGGTAATCCAGCGACATCGAGCCGTCTTCGTTCCAATATACATTCACCACTTCCCGGTCGAGGTTGAACGAATACGTTTGCGCAAAGGCTGGGACCGCAGAACTTACAACCAGCAACAGCGCCAGCAGGATGGCAATAGACTTTTTCATACGCGCTCCGAATCACACATTGCGAATCAAACTACCACTTGGGTTCTTCCGTCAATTGATAGACCGTGCCGCAGAACGGACATTCCACCGTCGGCGCACCCGCGATCATCTTGACGTTATCCGCTTTCAACGCCCCTCCGCACGAACGACACTTCAACTGTTCCACCTGGGTCTGCCCGGGCAAGTCGATCTTGTACGTGACATCGCCTCCGCCTTCCCGACGCTTGGTAGCTGTGACGATCAGCCAGACTCCCCCGCCGAGAAATAACGCACCGACGCAGGCAAACGCGATCCCAAACGACAGCCAGGAGGAACTCCCCTGCGCAGATGTGGAACCGATCACGCTCAAGATGCCGTACCCAAACAAACATACGCCGATGAGCAATAAGATCCCTGCACCGATATACAATAAGGTCTTGTTTCCCATAATATGCGAGACTCCTTGTTGATATATACGAAAAGTGTAGCATTTCCACCTCATTTCAGCATGTGACTTTTGTCTATTAATCATCCTGTCTTTGTCCAATTCCTAAATCCAACTGACGGTTTTATACTTGGGGAACGAAACCATGCAGCGAATCATCATACCCATCGCGCTCGTTGTCTCCATCGCCGCGCTCCTCGCGTTCTCCATCCTGCCCGCTGACATCTGGGACAGTTTCCGTCCCGCCACCTGCATCAACGACGGCTGTTTCTGCGAAGCGTCCAATCCACATAGCGCAATGCGGCAAACGGCGAACACGATCTCTTCATTAGGCTTCGTCTTCAGCGGGGCGCTCATGCTGGCGTACAAACGCCCCCCCGCCCAACGTTTGCCAACAGGCTACTCCTCCGTCATGGGAATTTCCTGCATCATCATCGGATTGGGGAGCGCGTTCTACCACGCCTCACTGACCTTCATTGGTCAATTCCTCGACGTGTTCGGGATGTTCCTACTGGCGGTCTTCATGCTGGTCTACGCCTTCGAGCGGATCTGGACTCTGCGCCTCCCTACGACCATGGGGCTGTTCCTGACCATCAACATTTTCCTCAGCGGATTGCAAATCGCCGTCCCGAACACGCGCCGCTATGTATTCGCGGTTGTGTTGATCGTGGCATTATTATTCGAGGCGTATTTCCGCAGGAAGGCAAATCCGCGCATTGACGTGAAACCGCTGAGGCTCGGCATCGGCTTGATGGCAATTGCCTATATAATCTGGATATTGGACAACACGCGGACGCTGTGCTTCGAGACCAGTCTCCTGCAGGGGCATGCCATCTGGCATCTGCTCGGCGCGGTGTCGGTGTGGATGTTGCATCGGTATTACGTGAGTGAGAAAAATTTAAACACGAAGGTCACAAAGGTTTAAATGTCATCTACTTCGTGTACTTTGTGTCCTTGGTGTTAAAAAAGGAATTTAACATGACCATACAAGAACAATACAAAAAGTGGCAGGAAAATACGCTCAAGAAGTCATTGGATCGGTTCAAAGAGAGAAAAGAACGCTTCGAGACCAGCGCAGGCATTGAGGTCCCGCGGGTGGCGTTGCCAACGGGTGGTTTCGATACGCCCGACGAGCACGGGCTACTCAACCACCAAAGTTACCTTGAAAAACTCGGTTTTCCGGGCGAGTATCCCTACACGCGCGGAGTCCAGCCGACGATGTATCGTTCACGCTTTTGGACAATGCGGCAGTATGCGGGCTTTTCCACGGCGGAAGAATCGAACAAGCGCTACCGCTATTTGCTGGCACAAGGTCAGACGGGGCTATCGGTCGCGTTCGACCTCCCAACTCAAATCGGGTACGATGCGGACGATCCGATCGCGCAGGGAGAGGTTGGCAAGGTCGGTGTGTCGATTTCATCCATCAAGGATATGGAGCAGTTGTTCGACCAGATTCCCTTGGACAAGGTTTCCACGTCCATGACGATCAACGCGCCCGCGGGCGTGCTGCTGGCGATGTACATTGCGGTGGCGAAGCGGCAGGGCGTGGAGATGAAGCAGCTGCGCGGGACGATCCAGAACGATATTTTGAAGGAATACGTGGCGCGCGGGACGTACATCTTCCCGCCCGCACCTTCGATGCGGCTGATCACGGACATCTTCTCGTTCTGCGCGAAGGATGTGCCGAACTGGAACACCATCTCGATCTCGGGCTATCACATCCGCGAGGCGGGTTCGACGTCGGTGCAGGAGGTGGCATTCACACTCGCGAACGGAATCGCGTATGTGGAAGCCGCGTTGAAGGCGGGCTTGAACGTGGACGAGTTCGCGGGGCAGTTGTCGTTCTTCTTCAATGCGCACAACAACTTTTTGGAGGAAGTGGCGAAGTTCCGCGCGGCGCGCAGGCTGTGGGCAAAAATCATGCGCGAACGTTTCAAGGCGGGGAAGCCGTCTTCGTGGCAATTGCGCTTCCACACACAGACCGCAGGCTCGACGCTGACCGCGCAACAGCCTGAGAACAACGTCGTGCGCGTGACCGTGCAGGCGCTGTCGGCGGTGCTGGGTGGAACGCAATCCCTGCACACGAATTCGATGGATGAAGCGCTCTGGCTCCCCACCGAAAAATCCGTGCGTGTGGCTTTGCGCACCCAGCAGATCCTTGCGCATGAATCAGGCGCAGCGGATTCGATCGATCCGCTGGCGGGTTCGTATCTGATCGAATATTTGACCGACGAGATCGAAAAAGGCGCGGAAGAGTACATCGCCAAGGTCGATGAGATGGGCGGCGCAATGACCGCCATTGAGCGTGGATTCATGCAGAACGAAATTCAGAACGCCGCCTATGCCGCGCAACAAGCCATCGAGAAGAAGGAACAGATCGTGGTGGGCGTCAATCAATTCGCGGTGGAGGAGGATCTAACGCTGGAACGATTGCAGGTTGATCCTGCGATTGAGATCGGGCAACGCGAGCGGCTTGCTCACTTGCGTGCCAATCGGGATTCGGCAAAAGTCGCGGAGTTGTTGAGCCGATTGGAAAACCTGGCACGTGACACCCAGAACCTGATCCCCCTCTTCATCGAGTGTGTGGAGAATGACGTCACGCTCGGCGAAATTTGCAATACGCTGAGGGGCGTATGGGGCGAATATGTGGCGGAGGGATTCTAAAATTAGCCAAGCTGAGAGGTATGCTTGCCCCCTCCGATGCGGGTGGGGAGAATGCGTGACAGAGGGATGCTATAATTTATTCCAACTACTAGTTGTAAGGTTGGAAATACTAATTAAGTTTATCTAAGAAAGTTAGAGGAAATATGTCAAAAACAAAATCTGAAGAAGATCATATTGAGCCGATACCAGCTGAAATTGAAGATGATTATTCTAATGATGATCTTTACAATATTACATCTTGGGGTGCCGATTTATCCTTCAGGGAATTGGTTCAAATGTATGATGAAGGTGATTTGTTAAAGCCAGAATTGCAAAGGAAATATGTCTGGGATAAACCTGAAGCAAGTAGATTTATTGACTCGATATTGCTAGGACTTCCTGTCCCAAGTGTGTTTTTAGCTAAAAAGACCGATTCAAAAATGCTGATAGTTGATGGCTATCAAAGAATAATGACAGTTTATGATTTTGTAGTTAAAAAAATATTTAGAACTGATGGGAAAATTTTCAAGTTGTCAAATTCAAAAAAAATTAATAAACGGTGGCGTGGTAAAGCTTTTGATGAACTTTCTGAAACCGAGCAGCGCAAGATTCGAACTACGACGATTCACGCTATTATTTTCGTTCAAATCCACCCACAAAATGATACTAGTATGTATCAGGTTTTTGAGAGAATTAATACAAGTGGGAGAACGTTATTACCTCAGGAAATTCGAAACTGCGTTTACCAAGGTAGGTGTAATAACTTACTTTTTGAGTTGAACAGAAACAAGGTGTGGCGCACATTGTATGGTCTTGCGGAAGAAGATTCCAGAATGAGAGATTTGGAATTTATTCTGAGGTTTTTGGCTTTGTCGGATTCTCACTGGGATATAAATGAAACTGGCAGCATTTCTTTAAAGAAATACCTTAACGACTTCATGGGCGATGAAAAGCAAGAGGATGAAGACCACATAGTTGAGCTAAAAAAGTCTTTTGATGAAGTTTTGTCCTTTATTCAGCAGCATTTTGGAGATGATGCCTTTCAAAATATATCCAAAACTGACCCCAAGAAACTAACTGGGCAATTTAATCCAACAATTTTTGACTCCCTAACATTAGCGACTAGAATATTTCTCAAGAAGGGAATAAAAGCTCCAGCCAACCTTCAGCAAAAGAGGATGACTTTGTTGAAAGATCCGAGTTATCAAGATTTAATTCTGGTGCGAACAACTAACAAAGATCGTATTGCTAAACGTATAGCTTTGGCACTCAAGGTACTGTATGGTTTAGATTATGAATAATTCTGATGTCGAAAGGTCTCTTTTGGAATGCGAAGATGATCTTAATAGAGTAAAAAATATCATTGATTCCATGGGGATCATGTCTAATGTTGTGCCTTACTTAAATAAATACGCCATAATTCGAGCTTGCGGTGCTATTGAAGTTGGTTTTAAGACAATCTTAGCTGATTGCTGTAGCAATGGAGCAAACTCCCAAGTTAAGAATTTTATCAATGCAAAGGTTCGTGAAAGTTCAATGAACCCTAGATATAGTTTGATATTAAAATTGACTGAAGAGTTTGACGAAGTGTGGGCTCAAAGCTTCAAGGCAAAGATAAATGCTCATGCAGATAAGACTAAAATATTCTCATCGCTGGATTCTTTGGTTAACTGTCGGAACGAATTTGCTCATGGTGGAAATCCAAGTTTGTCGGTATATGATGTAATCAGATATTTCAATGATGCCAAAATCATTCTGTTCCTTTTGGATGAAGTTGTGACGTAAATGGACAAATCTAACGTCGATCTGGTTTTGGTGACATAATTCCCTAAAGGTAGTGAATTATGGAATCAATTGAGGAAAGATGAGGAGAGAGGGTGAATTCGACCTCACCCCCAGCCCCTCTCCTGAAGGAGAGGGAGTCAGTCAATTCTCAAACAAAAACGAACCAACCGCGGCGGTTTTTCCGCATCTTCCGCGTGCCTAGCTCTGCTTACCTTACAAGCCGAAACAATATTTTTCCTAATTGAGGTATCATCGAAAAATACAGAACCCTTTAATTTATCGGTAAAAGGAGCAACGAGAAATGAATGTCCAAAACATAGCCCGCAGTGTTATCACTGGTCTCGCGATCACGATCCTATATCTCATCATTGGCACCGTGCTGGATTACGGCATCACCCAGATCGTCTCGCAATTCTTCCTGACAGGCTGTTCGGAGGATTGTTATTTCAGGATCTTCAATTCCGTATTTGTGGTCGTCGTCATTTTGAGCGTTATCGGCGGCGTGTACGCGGGATGGCGATCCTATAAGCGTTCATCTGAAAAATAATCACATCTTCCCAAACAGAAACGAAACCAACCGCGGCGGCTTGTCCGCATCATCCGCGTGCCAGTATTCGTTGAACTTGACCAGCGTCAAGTCATGACTCTTCGCGGTGTTGATGAACTCCGAGATGTGATGGACGAAGACATCCGCTTCGACCATGTCCGCGCCGCGCTCGAAGCGGGCTTTGGTCCCGCCATATTGCTTGAAGGGATGCAGTTCATTGATGAGGAATTTCCCACCGGGCATTAACGTCCGCGCGGCTTCGGAGAAGATGTGGGACAGGTCTTCGATGTGCTCCAGCACGAGATTGCAGGCGATCAGGTCGTAGGCAGAATCATCACAATTCCAGCGCCGCGTCAGATCCGCCATCTCGAAGCGGACGTTCCCCGGTTTCACTTTCTCTCTGGCTTTCTGGATCATCCCCTCCGAAAAATCGAAGGCATGTAAACGCTCACCGATTTCCGCAAGGAAGACCGTGTTTTTCCCCGTGCCGCATCCCAGTTCGAGGATAGATGCGAAGCGCTGATCCGCCAGAATCTCACGGGTCACTTGCGCGTCGAGGTCGCGTGTAAAATTTCGGTTCGAGTCGTAGATGTCCGACCATTCGTTGTAGGCGTTTTGGATATCCATGCCCCCGTTTATATCAGGCTTTATTGAACTTCGCCTTCGCAATTTTCGAACACATCATCCCCCGCGCCGCCAATGCAGACATCGTTCCCGTTGCCGCCGTCGAGCATATCATCCCCTCCTCCGCCGACAATACAGTCATTACCACCCAAGCCATATATCTCATCCGCGCCGGCGCTGCCAAAGATCAGGTCATTGCCTTCGGTGCCGGTGATCGTCCCTGAACCGGTGATGAGATTTGTCACAGAGATGCCCGCACATGCGGACGGCTTAATGTGGTTGAGATTGAATGAGACCGCCACATTGTCAACGCGCGTGGGCGGTACGGTGTTGGTGGCGGCAATCGCCGTCATGGAGGAAAGGACGAGCAGCGCAACCAGCCCAACGATCAGGTGCCGAAGCGGGAGTTTGAATCGGCGTCTCATAATTTGATCTTCCTCAACATCGTCGTATCCGGCGGCATGTCAAATTCGATCTCACCGGTTTGAATGACATACTCGACCTCGCTTCGGCGGGCTGATCTTCGAGCCGCTGACGGCAGTACTTCGCGCAGCGGCACGGGGGCGGGTTTCTTCTCTTCACGCGCAGGAAGATGCACGTGAACAGCCTGATCCTCCTGAACAACATCGGCATGCTTCGGCGTTTCGCTGGGAATGGAGACAGGGACAGCCGCAGGCTCGGATGTATTGACATACACCGGCGCCGGCTTTGTATACTCCGCGCGCGCCTCATTCCGTGGGACAGCGGATTCTGTTTCCTGTGTGCCTTTTACCCCGCTGGCAATGACGAAACGATACGTGATACCGCCGTTCTGGACGAAATAATAATGCAGGAAATTGCGGGTCATGTGCAATATCATCGTACCGTGCCGGTCGGCAAGACGCGCCAGATCATCCATCGTGGAAACATCGATGACCGAGGAGGTCGGCGCGATATTCTGCTCGTACACATCCACCAGCATCCCGCCGTACTTCAAACGGATGAGCGCATCCTGGCTCCGGCTGGCAGTGCGGTATACCTTCATGCCTGCCACGGTCAAACCGTAGACGGAGATCAAAAATCCGATAATCGCCCCAAAACGGAGCACCCACACAGGGATTCCCAGCCCGATCACCGAAACGACATTCGCCTTTTGGGTTGCGCCTCCCACCATTCCCAGTTTTGACGAATACAAAGGGTCCGCCTGAGATTGGGGTGAGTGCAAATAAAAATTGACCTTGTTGTACTTGAAGACCAGCATCGGCGAGAACGTATCACTGACCAGCCTGCCGTTCGCGCTGGCGGAAAATGATGCCTCCGTGATGATCTCCAGCGTGTAGGAGGTTTGCTTTAAACCTGCCTGCTCCTCCACGAGATTGACCAAAGATTCGACCTGACACAAATCCAACGTAGCTGTCGTAAAGAACGTATGTCCACTGAACGGCGCATCGCCATTCAAGGGAATGGTTCGCTGCCAGCCGCTCTGCTCATCGAGGATTCGCGCATACGTCCTGTGACTGCCCGAAATTCCCTGCAACCCTTCCCCGCCGATCGAATGGGTATAGCCAATGTTCAGAAAACAAGTCAGCCTCGGGAATACCGGCTCCCCCGTGCGCACTACTTCGTTATCGTACACCCCGGGCGTTCCCGTGGCGGAGTACACGTACTGCCCCTCCTGTCGGTAGGGAATATCCCCTGCGGGCAGGTTCAACGGTCGGGTAAAAGCAAAGATGCCAACTGCAAGGAATACCAGAGCGAGAAACCCAAACCCATAGAATACAGTATCAGGCATCCTGCCGAAATTGCCAAGCGGATTGCCCTGTTTCTTCCGATTAGGTTGGTTCGGAATCATGTCAAACATAAGAATAGCTCCCAATAAACCAGCAATGACCGACGTGTGAAGCGGGACTCGCATCCACTCGATGGCTTTTCCCAATTTGGGAATATGCACCCACAATTTCCCGATGATCTCATCCTGAACCGGTTGGTACGAATCCAGCCAGGCATTGTTATCCCCCTGCAGGGTGAAACGGTCAAATTCCGTGTGAATGATCCGGTGGAAGACATAGCTTCCCAATTGCGCATCATTATATACAACCGCGTCCCCCACGCCGTAGGCTGGTTCCGTCCGAACGAGCACCAGATCCCCCCGATAAAAACCCGGCTCCATACTGTTGCCATCCACGATGACATAGGTAACCCAGCCGCCCAATTTGGTCGGGGCAAGCGTTATCCAGAAAATGAACAAAAATAAGAGCGTGGACAACCCTGCAAGGATGGAAGACTGGTTGATGCCGTTTTTCATCATTAAATTTCGAGTGATGCCTGTTTATAAAGACCAGGTCTGTCCGTGAGATCCACCCGCCAACCTTCAAACTCGGGGATGTCCACGCGACAGACCTGGCTACTGTTAACCGATGACGTACAGGTTAGTTACCGGTTGCAACCACACGCAACTGGTCGATGGTTGACACATTCAGTCCGGTGGTATCGCATTCCCAAACGGTGCCGGTATCGAGCGTGCAAGCATACCAATCACCGGTGGAAGCCACAAGCTGCACCTGAACCTGCGTAGCGGCGGCACCCAGATCGAACGAAACGCTGTCAAGTGAGCCGGGGTTGCTCGAATTCAACGTGTATTGCACAGCGGTCACCGTATACCCACTGACCGTACCGGAACCATCACCAGCCTTGGTATCAGGCACGGTATTGGCGGCGGCAAATGCATACGCTGCCACCGAGATAGCGAATACGACGATGAGGACGAACACGATCTTGAAATTACGGAACATGGCTTTTCTCCTTAGTTTTTTTGCAGACCTGCACTTGGGCAAGTCTGCGTGATGGGGTGGAACGAACTAGGTTGAAGGTTGATCAGCCATCCGAATAATAGAGCCTGGCTTTTAAAAGCCAGGCCCAAGAAATACATTGCTGTATTGTGATCTTCGGCGGCCTGGCGGTCATGGTCCCTTGCGGTGACGGTAGACCCATGGCTTTGCGTCGCCGGCTTTCACCGGGTTTGCCTTTTCGGATGTCTGCGCATACTATAGCATACAACCGTCAAATGCGACCTTACAGAACAATTTCAATCAAAATATTGTAAACTTCCTACAAGGTGATGACATTTGTCATCTTGTTTATGAATTCCTCCTCCTTACAATAAACATGGTCAAGGAGGACGCCATGTCAAAACTCGATACCATGGTCCAGGATTTTCTGGCACAGAAAAAGATCGCCATTGTCGGCGTTTCGGATAAACGCGACACAGGATGCAACCTGGCATACAACCGCTTCAAGGAAAACGGCTATCAGGTGTACCCCGTCAATCCGCGCATCGCATCATTCCAAGGCGACGCCTGCTACTCCGACCTGACCTCCATCCCCGAAAAAGTGGATGCGGTCTTCATCCTCGCCAGCCCAAAAGTGACCGACCAGATCGTCAACCAGTGCGTGGATCTCGGCGTCAAACACGTCTGGATGCACTGCATGATGGGAGTCAAGCCCGGGCTGGCGGCAGGCATGACCAGCGTCTCGCAGGAGGCAGTGGATGTGTGCAACGCCAACGGAATTGCCGTCATCCCAGGGTCGTGCCCGAATCAGTTCCTGAAACCAGACTTCCCCCATAAAATGATGCGTGGAATGTGGAGTCTGTTCGGGTTCATGAAGGTCAACTGAGTTCAAAACAAAAAAACGGGATGACAAGCAATGTCATCCCGTTTTTTTGTTTTCTACGCATTCAAACTTACAAAGCCCAAAAGACCAATATCAAGGGAATCGCCACCAGTAAAATGATCACTTCCAACAAGAGCCCCATGCGCCAGTAATCGCCGAATTTGTAGCCGCCGGGTCCCATCACCAGCGTGTTGGACTGATGACCGATGGGCGTGAGAAATGCGCATGACGCGCCGATGGTAATCGCCATCAGGAACGGGTCAATGGACGCATCCATGCCTTGCGCGATACGGATGGCGATGGGAGCTGTTAGAACGACCGCTGCTGCATTGTTGACCAGATCCGAAAGGAACATGGTGAACACCAGCATGATGATCAACGCTGCAACGGGCGGCAACTGCGCCGACGCCTTCAAAATCAACTCCGCGATCAATTGCGCGCCGCCCGTCGTCTCCAATGCCGCGCCGACGGGAATCATCGCGCCGAGCAGGATGATGATGGGCCAGTCCACGCTTTCGTAGGCTTCGCGCAGGTTTATGATGCGCGTCACCACCATAAGCAGTACGGCGGCGGTGAATGCCAACTGCACGGGAATGAGTCCGATGGCAGAAACGATCAGGGCGGCGATAAAGATTCCCAATGCAATGAACAACTGTCCCTTTGGGGTGACGAGGCGCAGGTCACGTTGGGCAAGCGGCAGACAGCCGAGTCTGTCCACCACTTCCTTCAACGTCTCCACATGGCTTTGCAGCAACAGCACATCGCCATTCTGAAAACGGGTGCTGTCGAGCCGCGTGCGCAGAAGTTTTCCCTGGCGCGAGATCGCCAACAAGTTCACGCCGTAACTGCCGCGCAGATTGAGCGTGCGGGGCGTGCCGCCGAGCATGATCGAGTTCGGCATCACCACGCCTTCGAGCAGGGTCACATCATCCGAGTCGAGCTCATCCTTTTGGATTTTCTTATCGCCGACCAATTCCAAGCCTGAAGCCGCCACCAGCTTTTGGAGGTTTTCCGCGTCGGCGCTGACGATGAGGATGTCACCCGCCAGCAGCTTGGTCTGCGCGGACGGTTCCATGCGCCGCTCGCTGCCGCGAATGAGACCGATGACGATGACTTCGGCTTTGGAGAAATCGCTGATCTCATACAATCGTTTGCCGTTGAGTTTTGATTTTTCGGGAATCTTCACTTCGGTGATGTAGTTCTCGATATCGAACAATCCGTCATTATTGGATTTGCTCTTGCGGACGGGAATCAAGCGCCAGCCAATGAATACGATGAAGAGAACCCCTGCAATTGCCACACCCGCGCCAACGGGAGTGAAATCGAACATGGCGAAGGGCTGCGAACCTGCGCTCTCGCGAAAAGATGCGGCAATGATGTTCGGCGGCGTACCGATCAGCGTGGTCATGCCGCCCAGCAATGACGCGAATGCCAGCGGCATCAGCAGATAGGATACGGGGATTTTTTTACTGCGGGAGATTTGCAATGCCACTGGCAACAACAACGCCAGCGCGCCGACGTTGTTCATGAACGCGGAAAGGAGCGCCACAATGCTTGTCAGCGCGGCAAGTTGGATGGTGATTCCGCCCTTTAGATTCGAAAGCCAATCGCCGATGATGCCAACGATGCCTGAATTCTGCAATCCGCGGCTGAGGACGAGCACCGCCGCCACCGTGATTACGGCAGGATTGCTGAACCCGATGAACGCCTGCTCGATGGGAATCAGCCCTGTGAGTGTGACGATGAGCAATGCCAGCAGGGCAACCACGTCATAGCGCCAGCGCCCGGTGATGAACAGAATCAGCGTTAATAACAGCGTGCCGAAGATAATCCATTGGTCGAGGGTCATGTCAGGCACTATACCGAAGCAGCATCATATTGTCAACACGGAAGCAAAAACCCTGAGCGATTTCGCCTATTTCGATTAAACTTGACCGTATGACTCCAAATTCCGCCTCCCCGCTGATCGCCATACAAAATCTGGTCAAGACCTATAAAACGCCCGCAGGTGACTTCACCGCCGTCAAAGGCATCGATGTGGAAGTTCAGCGCGGTGAGTTCGTTGCCATCATCGGCAAGTCGGGGAGCGGGAAATCCACTTTCATCAACATGATCACAGGCATCGACCGCCCAACTTCGGGCGAGATAATCATCGACGGCGCGCCCGTCCATTCGTTTAGCGAAGCGCAGATGGCTGCCTGGCGTGGACGCAACCTCGGCATTGTCTTCCAATTCTTCCAATTGTTCCCCACGCTGACCTTGCTGGAGAACGTCATCCTGCCGATGGAATTGAACAAGTTGTATACAAAAAAGGAAAGGCACGAGCGTGCCATGCACCTGCTGGACATGGTGGAAATGGCGGAACAGGCGCACAAACTTCCCTCCACCATTTCAGGCGGACAACAGCAGCGCGTGGCAATCGCGCGTGCATTGGCAAATGACCCGCCGCTCATTGTCGCGGATGAGCCGACAGGCAATCTCGATTCAAAGACCGCCGAGAAGATATTTTCGTTGTTTGAGGGACTCGTCACCTCGGGCAAGACCATCTTGATGGTCACCCACGACAGCGACCTCGCCCGCCGAGTCAATCGCACCATCCTTATCTCTGACGGGGAGATCGTCAACGAGTACCTTGTCCGCGCGCTGGCAACGCTCACGCAGGATCAATTGGTGGAAGTGGCGCGCCGCGTCAAGCCGCAGGTCTTTCCGCCCGACACGAACATCATCCGCCAGGGAGAGATCGGCGACAAGTTCTACATCCTGCTCGACGGCAAAGCGGATGTGTATCTCACCGACGCGGGCGGAAGCCAGATACTGGTCAACCAGCTTGGTAAAGGTTCATACTTCGGCGAGATGGCGCTGCTCGGCAACGGCGTGCGGACTGCCACAGTGAAGGCGTCGCCCGATTCCACAGTATCAGCCGTCGCTTTGGATAATGAAGCGTTCAACAAACTCATCACGGATTCCCGCACCCTGCGCGACGAGTTGACAGGCATCATCGAAAAGCGAAACATCTTCAACCAGTTACAGGCGATCTCATCCTTCGATCAGGAATCACTCGCCGCGATCATCAAGGACCGCAGACCCGCCGAGTACGAAGCGGGGCATGACATTATCAAGCAGGGCGATGTGGGCGAGACGTTCTATCTCCTGCTTGACGGCAGCGTGGACATCATCATCCGCAACGCGCAAAATAAAGAGATCGTTGTCAATCAACTTGGCAGGGGCGCGCACTTCGGCGAGATGGCATTGATGGGCGACAAGCGCCGCATGGCGACCGTCCGCGTGAGTCAGGGGGCATCCGCCAGAGTCATCGAAATGACCGCGCAGGAATTTGAAGACCTGACCAGATCTTCGGAGCAATTCAAAGATCACGTGCAAAGTTCTGCAGATGTGAGAAAAGAACAACTCGAAAGCGAAAGCAAACGGAAGGTCGGCAAATGAGCGTGCAGACAAAAAAAATCCTGCGCGATCTGTGGGTCAATAAATCGCGCAGCCTGCTGATCATCCTTGCCGTTGCCATCGGTGTTGCCGCCTTCGGGCTAATGTTCAGCGGGCGCATCGTGCTCGAAGAAAACCTGCGCGATGTGTACGCTGCGACGAATCCCGCGCATGTGATCATTTCCATGTCGCCGTTTGACGATGCCCTGCTCGATGATCTTCACAAGATGGATGAAATTGCCGCGTTGCAGGCTTCGCGCATGGATCTTGCACGCATCCAATCCGCGCCTGACAACTGGCTCAGTTTCGAGATTCAAACCCTCCCCGATTTTGATCCCATTGCGCTGAACAAATTAACTGCGGAAACCGGCTTGACCGCCCCGCCCGTCAATTCGATCCTGCTCGAACGCTCCCTGCAAAACGTCATGGACGTGGGCGACACCGTCACCATCGAATTGCTCAACGGCGACCTGCACACACTGACCGTGGCAGGCTTCGTCAACGACCTTTCGCGCCTGCCGTCCGAAATCAGCCTGACGGGCGTCGGCTACATCACACTCGGAACCGCGGAAGAACTCGGATTCGACACAAATTACAACCAACTCGCTGTGACGTTCAAAGACGCCGCCACCCGCGCGGATATCGAAAAACATACCACGAAACTGATAAAAACCATTGAAGATGACGGCTATCTCGTCTTCCGCGCGCCGATTCCCGTGCCAGACAAATACATCCTCGGTGACAACATGACCTCGGTCTTATTCCTGCTCAATGCCCTCGGCGTGCTGACGCTCATCCTGAGTGCATTTTTGGTGACCAGCGTCATGTCGGCGGTCATGTCACAGCAGATTCCCCAAATTGGCATCCTAAAATCTCTCGGCGCGCGCATCCATCAAACGATGTCCATTTATTTTCGGCAGGTGCTTCTATTCGGCGGCGTTGCCCTGATCCTCGCCATCCCCATGGGACTCATCGGCGCATACTTCCTCGCGGATGGCGTCGCCGCGGGCATGAACTTCGACGTGCCCAATTTCTACCTGCCAACTCAAACCCTGATCCTGCAAGCCGTCAGCGCACTGCTTGCGCCCCTGCTCGCCTCGCTCTTCCCCATCATCGCAGGCTCGCGCATCACCATCCGTGAAGCCATCAGCAACTACAATCCCGAAACCACCTCCAAAGCTGCGCGCCTCGGTGATCTGCCGCAGATCGTCAATCTGTCCATCCGCAATACCTTTCGCCGCAAGGGTCGCCTCGCGCTGACCTTCGCCGCGCTGCTCCTCGCCGGCTCGATGTTCATCGCCATCATCGGCATCCGCCAATCCATGCGCGAAGCGGTGCGCGAACTGCAAGGCGACATCAACTACGATGTCGGGATTGATTTCGCCCGCCCGTATCCCACCGACGACATCCAGGAAGCCGCCGCACGATCCGTCAACATGCGCGACGCTGAAACCTGGACGGTGGAAAATGCCCGCCTCATCTTCTCCAACGAACACCTCAGCGGAAGCATCATCATCTACGGCATCCCGCAAACTTCCAGCATGGCACAGCCCGCCATCATTCAAGGCACATGGCTGGATGAAAGCACAACGCGCGGCATCTTCGTCAACGACGATTTCATGCAACTCACTCCTGACCTGAGCATCGGCTCGGTCATCAGCTTAAATATCAATGGCGAAGAAGAACAATGGACCATCGTTGGCTCCACAGGTCGCGGATTTATCCCCGCCGCTTTCGTCCATTACGATGACCTGACCGACGTCACGGACATGGACGGCTTCGCCAACCGCCTCGTGCTCCGCACCATACAGCCTGATCCCGCTTCCCAATCCTCCGCCCAATCTGACGTTTTATCCCGCCTCGCCGACGCCGACCTGACCGTAGTCGGCTCGCAGACCACCACGCAATTAAAAGAGACCACCGCCGCACAAATGGACATCCTTGTCATCCTCCTGCTGGCGATGGTGGTGTTGATCTCCATCGTCGGCGGGCTGGGGCTCGCCATCACCATGAGCCTGAACGTCATCGAACGGACGCGCGAGATCGGCATCCTGCGCTCGCTCGGCGCGCAAAATGGAATCGTCCGCCGTGTGGTGATCATGGAAGGCTTGGTGATCGGTCTGGCAAGTTGGCTGATCTCCATCCCCTGTTCGATCCCGCTCGCCATGTTCCTCGGGGATTCCCTCGGCAACTCCCTGCTCGCCCGCCCGTTGGATTACATCTTCTCCATCCCCGCTGTGCTGACCTGGCTCGGGCTGACCATCGCCATCGCTGTCATTGCCAGCCTCATCCCCGCCCAAACCGCCGCGAGATTGACCATCCGCGACGCGTTGGTGTATGAATAAAAAGTCATTGCGAGGGCGTTAGCCCGACGTGTGCCACAAAGTGGTAAGCAATCTCCCTACTAACATGAAGATTGCTTCGTCGCCGCATATGCGGCTCCTCGCAATGACATATAACTACGAATATTCTTCCTTCATCAACCGCTCAAATCCCCGCTTCGCGAGTTGACTTAACTCCTCAAACAGCGGCGTTTCGACCTTCTTAAAATTGAAGCAGGATTTTCCCTGCATGTGCTTTTTTAGTTCAGGAGAGGCATTCTTCAGCAAATCGGGATACATATACACAGGCATGAGATAAAACGAGACATAATTCTTCTTGACCTGTGCTGAGCCGAAGAAAATTTCCTTCTTCCATTTTTCACTGTAAGCCGCATCTAGATAATAAGTATCGCCCGTATCGGTTTTGACGGTCAGTTTTTTGGCATAGGGTTTGAGGATGGATCTGAGGGATTCAAAGACAAAGGGAAATTCGGTCTGTGCGGGCATTTTTTACTCCTAAGGTGGGACAATGATCTTTATAAAGATCAGATCACCAAACACATTTCCGTCGGGATCAACGGCTTGCCAAGACGATTCATACGAGCCGGGGGCGGCGGGAGCAATAAAGCGGATGCGCAGTGTGGCTTGCGTCCCGGCACGGGCAGGGAAAAGCGGCTGTTCCTCCGCCGCGCCGAGGGTGGAACCGCTCACCCATTTCAATTTGTAGGCTGCATCCCAGTCGCAGGTTCCGCTGTTCTGCACCAGCCATTGCTTGTCAATGACCGCGCCGCCAAAGAAATTTGTGCCATCCGGGACGGTGAGATCGTCCAGAAACGCCAGTCCGTTCGTGCAGGGTTCGGGAGTGGGCGTTTGGGTTGGCACGGCGGTCAAGGTTGGTGTGGCAGGCGTGAAAAAGGACGGGACGGGCGTCGTCGTTGGCAGGGATGAAGTGGGCGGAACCGATGTCGGCGGGCGGAATGGCGTGGGTGTGGCTTGGGGCGTACATGCCGCGGCAAGGAAAAGGATCGGGAGAAGAATCAGGCAAGAGCGGAGAAAGAGGCGGTATATAGTCATTGAAAAAGGACACGGAGTTCCGTGTCCTTTTATTTTACTTTATGCTTCTTCGTCGCCACCACCCGAGTCGTCACCGACCTCGGGTCCCATGTCGAGCGGCAGGGCGATCTCGCCGGTCATGGATTTTTGTCTGATGACGCCTTCGATCTCACCCATCAGGTCGGGATTGGAGCGCAGATAGTCTTTTGCGTTCTCGCGACCCTGACCAAGGCGCAGGTCGCCGTAGGAGAAGAACGCGCCGCGCTTCGTGACGACCTCGAACTTGGTCGCCAGATCCAGGACGTCGCCGCTCTTCGAGATGCCTTCGTTGAACATGATGTCGAACTCGGCGGTGCGGAACGGCGGCGCGACCTTGTTCTTGACGATCTTGACACGCGTGCGGTTGCCGATGACTTCCTCGCCGACCTTGATGGATTGGATGCGACGCACATCAAGGCGCACGGAGGCGTAGAACTTCAGCGCCTGCCCGCCTGTGGTGGTTTCGGGGTTGCCGAACATCACGCCGATCTTCTGGCGCAGTTGGTTGGTGAAGATAACGGCGGTTTTGGTCTGGTTGATCGCGCCGGAGAGTTTGCGGAGAGCCTGAGACATGAGTCGCGCCTGCACACCCATGGTGGCATCGCCCATGTCGCCTTCGATCTCGGAGCGCGGAACGAGCGCAGCGACAGAGTCAACGACGACCACATCCACGGCGCCGGAGCGGACGAGGGTTTCAGCGATCTCAAGCGCCTGTTCGCCGGTGTCCGGCTGGGAAACGAGCAGGTTGTCGATGTCCACGCCGACGCGCGCGGCATAGACCGGGTCGAGGGCGTGTTCCATGTCAATGAACGCGGCGGTACCGCCCAGTTTCTGTGCTTCGGCGACAATATGCTGACAAAGGGTGGTCTTCCCCGAAGATTCAGGTCCATAGATCTCGATCACACGTCCGCGCGGGACGCCGCCGACGCCAAGGGCAATATCGAGGGAAAGCGAGCCGGTTGGGATGATCTCGGTCACCATGCCATGCGCTTCACCGAGGCGCATGATCGAGCCGTCGCCGTAGCGTTTGAGAATATCGCCGACAGCCTTATCCAGAACTGCCTGCTTGGCGTTATCCATATTTTGAGTCTGTGCGGCTTCTGCGGGTGCGGAACGTTTTCTAGCCATGAGTTGGTTCTCCAGTTTACGTATGTCATTGCATGCAATCTCCCACTTTAAATTTTGAGATCGCTTTGGGTCAATACCCTCACAATGACGGGAAGTTATCGAAAGTATAGCACAGTTGTTCTAAACGTCAAGGCTGGGAAGTGGGCGTGACAGGAAGGAAATCCAGCGTCGGCACAGGAGGACGTTCACTGCTAAAGCCTCGCTCACCTGTAAAGGTAAAGTACGCCACCTGCCCGGGGAAGACCTCCACCCACGTCTGACGGAGGCGGTCTTCAAACCGGAACGACACCTTGTAAATACCGGCAGGCAGATCGCCCAGCACAAGATTCTCGTTGTAATACGGGTCGGGGTTGACTGCGCCGCCCACTCCATACGTCCGCGTGATGAACGTCTGCCCGTTCTCCTCGGATTGCACGGTCACTTCGAACGAAGTAAGCAGCCTGCCGCGCGTATCCATCACACGCCCCGCCAGAACCCCCCAGCCCTGCGGCGGAGCGATCCACAACTCGGGGTTATAGGTATAAAAGAAGGAATTCCCGGAGAGCCGAACTTCAAAATGGACGTGCGGTCCGGTGGTGGCACCGGTCGCGCCGACAAAGCCGACTATATCCCCAGCATTTACACGCCGACCGAGCACCACGTTCATTTCGCTCATGTGAGCATAGATCGTATAAAGCTGCTGATCCCTGTAGCCAAAATCATGACGGATGGCAACCGCCAGCCCGTACGGGTCAGTTTCATCGCCCGGCGTTTCGCGGAATAAACCCCAGCCCGCCCACACCACAGTACCGGGTCCAGCCGCCATAATGGGCGTCCCCTCCGGCGAAGGAATGTCCACGCCGGTATGCACCACGTTGATGCCGAAGAACACGCCGCCATAGCGATAGTCCGCATTGGGCCAGTTGGTCTGATCCGCGGCGATGGGGCGGATGAAGTAAAAATGATCATGGGGAGAAACAGCCCACGGCACGGGATAAAGAGGCGGACGCCAGTTCGTGATCGGTTCCGCGCCGGGCAACGGAAGACTAAACTGGAACGGCTCCGGCGAAGGAGTCAAAAACGCTTCAAACGGGACCTCAGGCTGGTCCATCCCTTCGGAGGGGATCACCGGCGTCGGGGGGATGTCACCTACCGAAGCGGAACAGGCGGAAAGAAGGAGCGAGGCGAAAACGAGGGTACGAATGAAATTCATGATTTCTTTGGAGGCTTGGCGGAAAGCCGAATCGCTCCAATTACGGGAGCACCGTCGGCGGGGTGGGCGTGGACGAAGGCGTGAAGGTCAGGCTGGGAGTGAAGGTCGCTGTCGGCGTGCGGGACGGGGTGAAGGTGATGCGCGGTGTGCGGGTGGGACGCGGCGTCGGCGTGAAGGTCGGCGTGTTGGTCGGCGTGAGGGTGGGAGCCAGCACGCGGGTCGGGGTGACGAGCGCTTCGATGGGATACAGTTCCTGCATGGCGGCGTACCAGTTCAATCCGCTGGTGAGGGCGAAGGTGGTGAAACGCGCGCCGGCGTAATATGTGCGCCAGGTCGGCAACGCAGGTTGTCGCTCCCAGTCGTAGGCGGCGGCGAGGGAGGTGATGTCTATCCAATATCCGGCGGGGACCGGGGCGTAACTGCCGCCCTGCTCATACGTGCGCGGATCGAGATCGTAGCGCGCGCTCAAGTTCCACGGCGCATTGTGGATCGGCTCGCCGAGCGAACCATCCTGCACGCTGGCGCGGATATATAAACGCCAATAGGTCTGCGCGCCGATGTCCTCGCGCAAGGCGACCATCCAGTTGGCGTTCGCCATCAGCGAGTTGATCGCGAAGGCGCGCCCGGTGTACAGCCAATCTTCATTTAAGCCGGGTTCGAGGCTGGTCGTCAATGGGACAAAAGCATTTTCAAGACTTGCAAGCGCGTCCCAACCTGTCTCTTGGATCACACGCTGGCGCAGTGCGACAAAAGCCTCATCCACGAGATCGTGCAACTGCGGATAAGGAGCCTGCACGTTCTCGATCTCGACCACGTACCAGCGTTGATTCGGTACGTCGGCAGCGGGCGTGACTGCGGGAATCCACAACGGCGTGGGCGATGCGTCCACAGCTTGGGCAAGCGGAGCAGGCAGGGCATTCGGCAGTTCGGCATAGCCCCATGTCATGCCGCGGACACGTTCGCTCAAAAGTATGGGAGCAAGCAATAGATTTCCGTCAAGGTCGTAGGATGTCAGGAAGTATTGATTCGGCGCGCTGATGACAAAGACCACCCGGTCGGCAGATTCGTTCCATGTGCCGAGTCCTCCGTCGCTGATCCAGTATGCAACGCGGTCTGGATTTGCGGCTTCCCACACATACAAGCCGCTGAAACCGACGGTCTGCGAAATGGACGACCACAGCAATTGCGCGCCGTCCCTGCTCCAAACCGGCGCGCTCTCGGAAGCAAAAGGCGTATTGCTCAGGTTCGTATAACGCTCGTCGCCAGCCAGATCGAGATTGGCAAGCCAGACGTCACTGTCACCGCCGCGCGAGGAGATGAACGCCACATTGCGCCCGTCGGGAGCCCAGGCGGGAGAGTGGTCAGAGGCGGGATGTTGGGTCAGCGGGATAATCTCGCCCGTTGTCACATTGACCACCGCGATCTCAAGGTTGTCATTGACATAGGTCTCAAAGGCGAGCCACTGTCCATCCGGCGACCAGGATGGAGCGGAGTCATATTGAGGCGAATCCGTCAACTGAGTGAGATCCCCGGTCGCCAGATCCATCACGTGCAGATCCCAAAATCCGCCGCGGTCGGAGGCGAAGGCAAGGCGGGTTCGGTCGGGGCTGAGCGCGGGCGCGATGTCGTTCCACTCGCCCGTCGTGATGCGCGTCAGCGGCTGGTCTTGCGGATGAAAGATGAAGAGATGGGCGTAGCCGTTTTCCTCGATGGATAGGAAGACCAGGTCGCGCTGATCCGCGGATGGAGGCGGCGCTTCGGACGTCGCCTCGACCGGAATCTCAAACGCAGGCTCATCCGTCGGGACGGTTTCCACCGGCTGCGAACAGGCGGATAACACAAACCCAAGAATGATAAAAAGATATACGGTTTTTATGCGACGGATTGGGAAATACAAGGACATGGAATCATCAACAGATGCTGAACGCATTTACCCTGAGTCAGCCGCGGGGTCTTGGATCACATCAAACGAAAAATGACGCGGCTCATCGGAAGGTCCGTTTTCGGGATAGTACAGGCGCGCAGTCAGCGTGTAGGGGTTGCGAAGTTCGCCGCGGATGTGCATGGTGAATTCGAGTTTCCAGCTCAGCGGCTCGACGATATTCGTGGAAGCGACCTCCTCCCCATCCGCATCGTTGAGTGACACTTCAATGTATGGACGTTTCTGGAAGGGCGTGACGTCAATGTTGACGCGCACCCGATAACCATCGGGGTAGGGTGTGGCGCTGAGCGAAGTGATCTTGGTCTCTTCGGGCACGGCGCGGGTCAAATTGTCTTCGGGGAAGAAAAATTCCATGCGGACGATTATACCCTGCGGGCACATTGTAACCAGAAACGAATGGGCGAGAGAAAGATTACAGTTTCATTAGTTGAGGTGTGTATAATGGCATATCATGAATGCCAATCTTACAAGTTCATTGCCAGAGGCGTATCAGGAAGTCCTTTATTGGAAGATCACCGAGAACAAAAGCCGAATCATTTGGATGAACATCCTTGGCATCCTCCTGTTCTTCGTTTTTGGGTTGATCTTTTCCGCCCTCGCTGACGGTCTGGGAAGAATGCCTTCGTCCATTGGATTTGGGCTGGGTGAAATCGGCATGATCCTGCTGGGAATCGTGCTGACCTTGGTGTTGCATGAGTTGGTACACGGCATGGTCATGCGCACATATGGAGCGACTCCCCAATACGGCGTGATATGGAAACAGATGATGTTCTATGCCACTGCGCCGGGGTTTGCTTTTCCCCGTAACGGTTATATCGGCATAGCGCTTGCGCCGCTCGTGTTCATCAGCATTCTGGTCGTTCTGGGGATGTGGGCATTGCAAGGAACGCTCTGGGTGGCGCTATTGACCATCTGCGGCACCCTCAACGCCAGCGGCGCAGTGGGAGACATGTGGATCACGTCCATTGTTCTCCGTTACCCAGTCACAGCCCGCATTGTGGATGAACGCGATGGAATCCGGGTATTTCTGCCGAAGTTGTAAGGAGGGTGATTACAAAGCCTACATTTGCCTACGCGCAAATTCATTTTCTAAAAGCAGCTCCCTGCCGCGAAACGCAGCGACGAGACGTGGGTTAGAGTCGCTGTAATTCCATGCAATTCCATTTTATTCATTCAAGGAGTTCATCATGCGACAACGAAATTGGCGGTTGGTCATTACAGGTTTCATCTTCCTCGCGCTGGCGGCTGGATTTTTTCTCTTCATGACGCCCATGGCAAGGAGTTCCACGGACCCGGTGGAATTCATGCGGCTGATTGGACAAGTCTCCGGCGTGGTTGGCGGAGTAAGCGTCGCCCTCATCCTCTTCGGGTTGATCGGCAAAAAGGCGTAACGGAAATCAGCCATCCAAAATCAAATCCTCACAAATCCCTCCGGGTTCACAATTCGGAGGGATTTTTCGTTTTTCCCATCATCCATTGTATGCCTGCCGCGTTATGTTGAATTCGAGAGAATCGCGTGCTAAGATGAAATTGAGAAGGAGATAATCCCATGTTGGCATCTGTTTCGCTTGTTCTTGGTATCCTGATTGCGGCAATTATTCTGACCGTCACTCGCCGCCCAACGTCAGGGATGGTCGATTCAGCGCCAAAGCCAACTCTGCTTGGATGGGTTGCATTGGGACTTGGTCTGATCGCAACAAAGGCATTGGTCCTTGGAATGTCGCTCTCGTCCCAACCCAATGATGCGGGTCTGGGAGCATTCCTGCTCTCCATTGCACTTGGTTTTGCCGCGGTGGTAATCAGTATTGGAGCCATCATAAGGCGCGAACTGCACTGGCTGACGTGGGTCGGGCTTGCCATTGGACTATTCCCCGCGATCTTCTGGATCATCTTTTTGTTTGGCAATATATTCGGCGGGGGATAATGGCGGAGATTCCCAGCGAAGAATCCCAAAAAGGATGTGTGAAATGAAAACGAAAACTGAACTTCCAGTGGATGTTCCCTGGTGGCGGCGCATTCTCAAGCAGCCTGACACGAAGCTCGGCTGGTGGTCGCTCGGCTTGGCGGTTGTGTACATCATGCTTATGATTATCAACAGCGTGGTCTTCATGCGCCTGCCCGGAAATATCCCCTGGCGGACAACATTGCTCCCCTTCTACGGCATCTTCATGCTATTGTGCGGATTCGCCGCCGGAATCGTTGGTCTCACTGCAATGACCCGTCAACATGAGCGCTCATGGCTGGTGTGGTTGAGCATCCTGATCGGGCTGAACACCCTCATTTTTGTTCTCGGTGAGGTCCTGTTTCCGCATTAAAGACTGTGAATCCCCAGACCTGACAGATTTCATAGAATCTGTCAGGTCTTTTTATTTCGGGTGTATGATTGCCCCCATGTCAAAAAACCGTATCATTCTTGTTACAGCGGGGATCATGCTCAGCCTGTTCCTCGCTTCCATGGAAGCAACCGTCGTCGCCACCGCCATGCCGACCATCGTCGGTCAATTGGGCGGACTGGAACATTACTCGTGGGTCTTCTCGGCGTACATGCTGGCTTCGACCACCACTGTTCCGTTATACGGCAAACTCTCCGATATCTACGGGCGGCGGAAGTTGTATCTCTTCGCAATGACGCTCTTCCTCGTCGGCTCGGTATTGTGCGGGCAGGCTCAGACCATGACTCAACTCGTCCTTGCCCGCGCCCTGCAGGGACTCGGCGCAGGCGGCGTCATGCCGCTGGCGTTCATCCTGATCGGCGAGATGTTCACACTCGAACAACGCGCAAAAATGCAGGGGCTTTTCTCCGGCGTGTGGGGCGTTTCATCCGTGGCAGGTCCGCTGCTCGGCGGCTTCATCGTGGACAGCCTCTCATGGGAATGGGTGTTCTACGTCAACATCGTGCCGGGGCTGATCGCCGCGGCGTTGGTCGGGTTTGGGTGGAAGGACCAGATCCAACGTCAGGGCAGAGCCGTGGTGGATTATGCCGGAGCGATCCTGCTCTCCGCCGCAGTCGTCACGCTGTTGATCGGGCTGACCGGCACGGACTTCGGCTCATCCGCCAGCCTGACCCTGATCGGTGTCTCCATCGTTTTGTTCGCCGCTTTGACCTGGGTTGAAAGCCGCGCCGCCGACCCAATCCTGCCGATCGGTCTGTTCCGCCGCGACCGTCTGTTCTCGATCGCCATCCTGCACGGTGTGTTCGCGGGCTGGGCATTGTTCGGGAGCATTTCGTACATCCCGTTGTTCGTGCAATCGGTGTTCGGGACGAGCGCGACGCAGGCGGGCATCACCATCACGCCGATCCTGATGGGCTGGGTGTTCGCGAGCATTATCGGCGCGCGCATTTTGTTGAAGGTCGGCTATCAACGGCTGACCATCTTTGGCACATCCCTGCTGGTAATCGGCGCATTCTTTCTCTCGCGCGTCAACGCTGATACCAGCCAGCCGTTGATGATGCTCGTCGTCTCGCTGATGGGCATCGGTATGGGCTTTTCCATCCCGCCGTTTTTGATCGCCGTGCAAACCACCGTGGAGCGGCGACTGCTCGGCACCGCCACCTCCACGATGCAGTTCAGCCGCTCCATCGGCGGGACGATCGGAGTCAGCGTGATGGGCGCGGCGCTGACCATGCGCCTCGCCTCGAACCTGAACGCCTCTGGACTTAACCCTGAGCTGGTCTCACAACTGATCGAGCCTTCATCCGGCGTCCAAACCGTCCTCGACGAAGGTCTGCGTCTCGCGCTGGCAGATGGCATCCATTTCGTATTCGTGATCGCGCTGGTCGCTGCCGCGCTGGCATTCGTCACAGTCTTCTTCACGCCGCGCATTGACTTAAAAGATAAACCCGCCACCGCCCCTATCAGCGCGGATTAAACCTTTCTTTTCTCATTATGGATGCGATCCTTATTCACGGCATGGGACGAACACCGCTGGCAATGTCCATTTTGGCGGTGCGGCTGCGCGCATCGAATATTCGCCCCCATCTCTTCGGCTATTCGGTCACTTTTGAGCATTGGGATACATGCGTCCAAAGGTTTGAAAATTTCATCGGGAGACACGTCCAAACAAGAGACTTCATTATTATCGGTCATTCCCTTGGAACGGTTCTGACACGTGCCGTATTACCCCGCCTGTCTCATAAACCGAAAGCCTGCTTCTTCCTCGCTCCCCCGGCTCAAGTCTGCAAGGCTGCCCGTACTTTTGTCCATCGTCGCATGGTCAAACTATTCATCGGCGAAATCGGACAGGTCCTAGCCGACAAACAATTCATGGACACATTGCCATTGCCGGATGTACCAACCAAGATCTACGCCGGGGTTTCAGGTCCGCGCGGACGTTACTCGCCGTTTGGAGAGGAGCCGAATGATGGTCTGTTGACAGTCAAAGAGACTCTTTTGCCAAATGTGCCCATGCAAACCGTCCCCGCAATCCATACCTTTATCATGAACTCAAAAATGGTCGCCCGGGATATTGTGGAACTTGCAGTTTCCAGTTCAATTGCATGAAGAATAAAAAAAACACCTCCGAACTTTGAGTTCGGAGGTGTTCACTATCTGGCTACCAACTACCTACCCGTTCTTCTTCTGAAAATCCTTCATAAACTGCACCAACGCCTGCGTGCCTTCCACCGTCATGGCATTGTAGATCGAAGCGCGCATCCCGCCCACGGAGCGGTGACCTTTCAGACCGATCAACCCGGCGCTCTTGGCTTCCTTCGCGAAAGCATCTTCCAATTCCTCGCTCGGCAAGCGGAACGGAACGTTCATCAATGAACGCGCTTCGGGCTTGGCATGTCCGCGATAGAAACCGCCGCTCTCGTCAATCGTCTTGTAGACCAGATCCGCTTTGGTGCGGTTGGTCTTTTCAACGGCGGCAAGTCCGCCCTGCTTCTTCGCCCATTTGAACACCAGTCCGACCATGTAGATGGCGAACGAAGGCGGCGTATTATGAAGCGACCCGCTTGCGGCGAGCGTCTTGTAATCCAGCATCACGGGCAGATTCTCGGGCACGCGCTCCAGCATGTCGTCGCGGATGATGACCACCGTCGTCCCCGACGGACCTGCGTTCTTCTGCGCGCCCGCGTAGATCAACGCATATTTGGAAACGTCAATCGGGCGGCTGATGAAATCGGATGACATGTCACAGACCAGCGGTACACCGGCGGGCGGCGTCGGTTCAGCGAAATATTCCACGCCGTGGATCGTCTCGTTGGACGTGAAATGAAGATACGCGGCATCAGGCTTAAGGTCGAGCGAGGCGGGGAATCCGTTGAAGCCGTCCGCTTCGGTGGTGGCGGCAACATGCACCGCGCCGAGTTTCTTCGCTTCCTTCACCGCGGTCTTGCTCCACGAACCCGTCACAATATAATCGGCGGATGCGCCGTTCGCGCGCAGGTTCATCGGCACCATGGCAAATTGCAGCGTCGCGCCGCCCTGCAGGAACATCACCTTGTAATTCGACGGGATGCCAAGCAGTTCGCGCAAGTCCGCTTCTGCGGTTTGGATCACGCCTTCAAACTCCTTCGAGCGGTGGCTGATCTCCATCACCGACATGCCCGTCCCTTTGAAATCGAGCAGTTCCGCCTGCGCCTCCTGCAACACTTCCAGCGGCAAGACGCCGGGACCGGGGTTGAAATTATAGACACGTTTTACATCAGACATTGGGGCTCCTGTTTTGTTGGATTAAACGCCTCTTCCGAGGTTTGAAGTTGATTCTGTTTCGAAGAACATTGTCCACACGGATGGATTTTAGTCCAAATCCGACAATGCCATCCAAATCATTATATAGTTTGTCAGACAAATTCACAAGAACAAATGACATATTTTCAGCCTGATTCTTGTCGTTGACAAGCGCTTTTCCCATTGTTAGAATGACCTAGTGTTTGAAACCGCCTTCACAAACAGGAATTCAGCCGAGCCATCGGTTGGGTTCCTGTTATTAATTTCAGCCCAAATTCAAGGAGAAATTCAATGAAAGTACTGATCTGTGACAAGACCGAACAGGAATACATCGAACAGATGCGCGCCGCGGGTCTCACCGTGGATGTGCGTGATGACATCACCCCCGAAGAGTTGATGACCACGCTCCCCGCCTACGACGGCATGGTCGTGCGTTCGCGCACCAAGGTCCGCAAGGATTTGATCGACGTGTGCCCCAACCTCAAGGTCATCGTGCGCGGCGGTGCGGGTCTCGACACCATTGACCACGAATATGCCAAGTCCAAGGGCATTGCGGTGATGAACACCCCGCTTGCCAACTCCAAATCCGTGGCGGAACTCGCCATCGGTTATATGCTGATGCTGGCGCGCTCGCTTTACAAAGCATCAGAAACCATGAAAGCCGAAAAATGGGAAAAGAAAGCGTTCACCGGCGATGAGATCGGCGGCAAGACACTCGGCTTGATCGGCATCGGCAACATCGGCAAGGAAACCGCAAAACGCGCCATCGCCATGGACATGACCGTGGTTGCATACGATCCCTATGTGACCGAAGCCCCGAACGGCATCAAACTCGTCTCGCTGGATGAACTGCTCGCCCAGGCAGATTACATCAGCCTGCACCTGCCGAAGACAAAAGAATCCACAGGCATGATCGGCGCAGAACAGTTCGCCAAGATGAAGAACGGTGTACGCATCGTTAACTGCGCACGCGGCGGCATCGTCAGCGAAGATGCGCTCTACGAAGCATTGACCAGCGGCAAGGTCGCAGGAGCGGCGTTGGACGTCTTCAACGAGGAGCCCCCCACCGACTGGAAACTCGCCAAGCTGGATAACGTCATCGCCTCACCGCACATCGGCGCAGCAACCCGCGAAGCCCAAGCCCGCGTCGGCGCGGAAGTGGCGGAAAAGTTGATCGCGTTCTCGAAGAACGGAAAATAATATCAATCCCGCAGGGGCACGATATATCGTGCCCCTGCTCCAATTTATTGGAGGAGACCCATGAAAATCATTAACGATATTGGTATTCAGATTCCCCAGGTGCATCTGCCCAAGGCAGGCATTGACCTGAAAAAGTGGGCGGTCATTGCGTGCGACCAATTCACATCGGAGCCGGAATATTGGCATGAGGTGGAGAAGATCGTCGGCGATGCGCCTTCGACCTTGAACCTGACCTTCCCCGAAGTGTATTTGGAGAAGCCGGGCGAGGATGAGAGAATACAGCGCATTCAACTGGCTATGCGCAAATACTTGGAGGATGGCATTCTTCAACCCCATGATGGATTCGTGTACGTGGAACGCACCATCAATGGAAAAACACGCAAAGGCGTGATGCTGTGCCTCGACTTGGAATGCTATGACTATAACAAAGGCTCCTCCAGCCTGATCCGCGCCACGGAAGGAACGATCGTGGATCGCCTGCCTCCCCGCATCAAGATCCGCGAAGGGGCGGCGTTGGAATTCCCCCACATCCTTGTGTTGATCGATGACCCGAACAAGACCGTCATCGAACCGTTGACGACAGCGAAAGAGAAGTTCGAGAAATTATATGATTTCGACCTGATGCTGGACAGCGGTCACCTGGCGGGTTATGCGGTGAATGCGGAATTTGAAAACGGAATCGTCGAGGCATTGCGCGGACTGGCAAACCCTGAAACCTTCGCCGCGAAGTACGATGTCAGCAAGGATGAGCCTGTGCTGCTCTTTGCAATGGGTGACGGCAATCATTCGCTTGCAACCGCAAAAGCCATCTGGGAGAAGAACAAGGCGCAGGTCGGCATGGAGCATCCCTCGCGTTATGCGTTGGTGGAGATCGAAAATGTCCACGATGAGGCATTGGAGTTCGAACCGATCCATCGCGTGCTGTTCGGTTTGAAGAAGGATGTCTTCGCCGAGATGCAGGCGTTCTTCGGCGTGAATTTCAGTTACACACCCGTCCCCAACGGAGCGGAGATGACTCAGCGGGTGGACAATGCCGATGGTGAGAATCAGTTGATCGGTCTGGTGGGAGGCGGAAGGAAGTTCGGCGTAGTCGAAATCGCGAATCCATCCACCAATCTGGCGGTCGGAACGATCCAAGCCTTCCTTGATGATTTCCTGAAGAACGGCGGCGCGGAGAAAATTGATTACGTCCACGGGGAGGATGTGGTCGAACGGCTGTCGCTGCAGGATGGGAATGTTGGGTTTTATCTGGCGGGGATGCACAAGAATGAGTTGTTCAAGACCGTGATCGTGGACGGCGCCCTGCCGCGCAAGACGTTCTCGATGGGTGAGGCGCGCGAGAAGCGGTTTTACATGGAGGGCAGGAAGATCGCAGCTTGACCGCCGACCGTGGATAAAAAAAAGACGACCATCAAAGTGGTCGTCTTTTTTGTTGATTTGACTCTTTACTTCTGCCGAAAGGGAATCATCATCATAAAACCGATCGCGATGATGCCCTGACCGATCAGTACGCCTGTCGCCTGCCAGGGACCGAAGTAGGGGATCTGCGGCGCAGAATGCGAGCCCATGCCAAAGATATCCGCCATGCCGGTGAAAACACAGAAGACATAGCCCGTGGCAACCAGCCGAGAGCCAATGTCGGATGTAATGGTGCGTTCATGTCCCCACCATAAGGCATGCAAGCCGATGTATCCGCCGAGACAGATGAAGGCAAGCCCGATCAGAAAAACGATGATCTGAACGAAACCGACCACGGGACTGCGGTCCCAGCCGAAGAGATCGGGCTTCGCGCCGACAGCAAAAATGAACAGACCAATCAATGTGACGGCAATGCTGACTCGCGTGCGCGGTGTGACAACATCGTCCATGCGGGGGGTGGTTTTTACGGGAGTTGAGGCAGGGATGGGATTTGACATTTTTCAACTACAAAGGGTCATGAAGTTTCACAAAGGAATATTTACGGCAAATTACGTTTCAAGTGTCGAAGCCAGTTGCCGCTGAAGATGTTCTCAACATCGGCATCGGAGTAACCGCGTGCCTGCAGCAAGGATACCAGATTTTGCAGGTCGGCGATGGTGTCTATTTCGGGCGGGACGGATTGCACACCAAAGCCGCCGTCGAAGTCCGTGCCGATGCCGACGTGAAACGAGTCACCTGCGAGTTGGCAGACATGGTCAATGTGGTTGACGACATGATCCAGCGGAACTTCCGCGCGGCGATTCTTGTCCGTAAGCCAGCCGACTTTGAGATAGGTATTGAATGGGACGATCCCCACGACTCCATCGCGTTCGATGATGCCTGCGATGATGCGGTCCGGCAGGTGGCGGTTGGTATTGGAATTCGGCATGAGCGCGGCACAATTGGCATGCGTGGCTACGATGGGACCTTCATAAATATCCAACGCTTCAACAGCGGCACGTTCGTCCATGTGACTGAGGTCGAGGGTGAAGTTGAAATCAGCCATCGCGGCGAGCAGTTTGCGCCCATCATCGGTCAGCGGACCCGGTTCGCGCCAGCCGCCGCAATAACGCGTCCCGACCCAGGCAGGTCCGATCAGCCGCACGCCGGCTTCATACCATTCCTCCAACTCGGAGGGATGGCGGATCGCTTCTGCGCCTTCCATGAGGATGACCATGCCGACGGGATGACCTGTCGCTTCGGGGGGGGGAGAGTTCCAATGGTCGAGGAGCAGGTTCAAGTCACGTTTGGAGGCGATGAGGCGGAATTTGTCCGGGATGGTATCGGTCAGACGATGGTACACATCCAATTGTGTACGATAGAGATCATGCGCTTCATCAAAGTTCTTATAGACCTGCGGCTCGTCCTCGCGCTTGCGGAAACGGACCGGGGTTGCGAAAAGCGTCGAAAAGATGAGGGCAACCTGCCCGCGCTGATAATCGTCCCAGCCGAGCAGGGTATCGCCGTTATCTTCAATGGTCTGCGTGCCGGCTTCGAGGCGGCGGGTTTCGGCAGCGGGACGCGTGTAATCGCGCCCGTATCGGAGCATGTTGTAGGCGATGTCGGCATGAGCGTCAACGATCAAAGGCATGGGAATAAGGCTCGATGGGTTGGTTATCAAAAGCGCACCTTGCGGTGCGCTCTTTTATTATTCGTTGTCTGTGGTTTCGCTGCTCGGGGTTTCGTCCGGGGCGCTGTCTGTGGTTTCGCCACTCGGAGCTTCATCCGGGACGCTGGCTGTGCCGCCGTCATCATCTTCTTCGTCGAGTTCTTTGAACTCCTGCGTGAGCATCTTGAAGTCTTTGTCGGCGAAGGCGGCAGAGTCCACCTTGCGGAGGCTGAGCCCAATGCGGTGCTGGTCGGTGTCGATGCGGATGACACGCAGGGTCTTGACTTCGCCTTCCTTGAGCACTTCCTTCGGATGTTCGACGCGGTTCTCGCTCAGTTCGGAGATGTGGATGAGACCTTCGATATCGCCTTCGAGACGGGCAAACGCGCCAAACTTAGCCAGGCGGGTGATGACACCCTCGACCAGTTGACCGACGCTGAACTTCTCGACGCGGTTTCTCCAGGGATCATCCTGCAGGGCGCGGAGCGAAAGTCCGATGCGCTTCTTGTCGCGGTCGATATTGATAACTTTGACCTGAACTTCCTGCCCGACCTCAAGCAGTTCTTTGGGATGCTCGATGCGGTCCCATGAAAGCTCGGAGAGGTGGACAAGCCCGTCGGCGCCGTTGACATTGACGAAGGCTCCAAAGTCGGCAAGGCTGGTGACGCGGCCCGTGTAAACGTGACCCTCTTCCAGTTCGCTGATGACGCGGTCCTTCATCGAGGCGCGCGATTCGGTACTGGCGGCGCGTTCGGAAAGGATCAGGCGGCGGCGTTCGCGGTCCACTTCGATGATGCGGACAGAGATCGGTTCGCCGACCATTTTCTGCCAGCGCTTTTCAGGCGTATCACCCGCAGCCTGGGCGCGGCGCGCAGCGCTGATCTGGGAGGACGGAATGAAGCCGCGTAAATTGCCGACGGCGGCAATAAGCCCGCCCTTATTGAAACCGATGACCTTTGTGTCAATGACGGTCTCATCGGCAATCATCTTCTCGACGCTCTCCCAGGACATCTGTTCCTGGGCGCGCTTGAACGACAGAACGACATTGCCGTTCTGGTCTTCCGGGTGTACCACAAAGACGTTGACTTCCTGCCCCACTTGCAGTTCGGCACGTTCCTCTTCCGTGAGTTGCTCCAACTCGCGTCCCGACACAACCCCCTCCGACTTTGCCCCAATGCTGACCAGAATCTGGTTAGAGCCAATGCTCGCGATCGTGCCTGTGCGAATTTCACCGCTCTGGGGTAATTCGACACTCAAGGATTCTGATTCGAGCAGCGACTCCATGGTTTGATGATTGTTCGATTGGTCTCCCTGCGTACTTGCTGCCCCGCTCAGGGCTTCATTTTGATCCATCACTCGTGAACTCCAATTAACTGAAATGTAGGCAGGATTATACAAGTTATTAAGCAAGTTGGCAACCCTGCCATTCCCGTTTTTGCTTTAAGATGAAACAGGCGTTATAATCACCGGCTGGAGTTAATCAATGCCGACCATTTTTCCATTTACCGCCATCGTAGGACAGGAGCGCATGAAGCGCGCCCTCATTCTTAATGCTGTCGACACCCGCATCGGCGGCGTGTTGATCCGCGGCGAACGCGGCACCGCCAAATCCACTGCCGCGCGCGCGCTTGCCGCCCTGCTGCCAAAAGTGCAGGTTGTGCAGGAATGCCGCTTCGGATGCGACCCCGACAAGCCCGCCACCTGGTGCACCGAATGCAAGGAGCGTTCCACTGCATCGAACAAAAAACTGCCCACATCCGAACGCACCACGCCGTTCATCAACCTGCCCGTCTCCGCCACCGAAGACCGTGTGGTTGGAACGCTCGATATCGAAAAAGCCATCCAAAAAGGCGAACGTCATTTTGAGCCGGGCGTGCTCGCATCCGCAAACCGCGGTCTGCTTTATATTGACGAAGTCAATCTGCTCGACGATCATGTCGTGGATATTCTCCTGGACTCCGCTGCGATGGGCGTGAACACCGTCGAACGCGAAGGCATCTCCTTCGCCCATCCCGCGCGCTTCATCCTCGTCGGGACAATGAATCCTGAAGAGGGAGATCTCCGCCCCCAGTTGCTGGACCGCTTCGCCCTCTCGATGGACATCGTCGGCATCCGCGATGCGCGCGAACGCATGACCATCATGGAACGTAACATCGCCTTCGAAAAAGACGCGGAAGCCTTCCGCAAGAAATGGCTCCCCAGGGAAGAAGAACTTTCGCAGAAGATCGCGCATGCACGCGAACTCGTGGAACAAGTCACCTACACCAGCCGTGACCTGCTCTCCATCGCCGCGCTGACAGCTTCGCTCAATGTCGATGGTCACCGCGCAGATTTGGTCATCCTCAAAGCCGCGCGCGCCGAAGCTGCTTTCGAAGGCAGGACGAAGATCAACGACCATGACATCGCCCTCGCCGCCGAGTTGGCGCTTCCGCACCGCATCAAGCGCACGCCCTTCCAACAGGCTGAATTGACCACCGAACAATTGCAGGAACGCATCGAGCAGTTGGCGGGTCAATCCATGCCGAGCGAATCGGAGGATGAATCCGAAAGCCAGCAGGAAGGCGAAGCCGAGGAAAAAAAAACTTAAAACTCGAAGATGAGCAGGAGGAAGGTCCGCAGCAGGGCAACCCCGAACCCATGCAGCAACAGGAAGTGTTCGCCAGCACGAACGCCAACTGGTGGGACGGCGGTCAAAAGGTAAAAGCAGGCGAGACCTTCCAACCCCGCAAACTCAACACCCCGCTCGATAAATTGACCCGCAAACAGGCCGGCAGGCGTTCGCTCACAAAAACGGAACGCAAGCATGGACGTTACATCAAAGCGCGTCCCGCTGGCGATAAACTCAACGACATCGCCTTCGATGCCACTTTCCGCGCGGCGGCTCCATTCCAAAAACAACGCACCGAAGAACGAAAGAAACTCGCCTTCTCCATCAAAAAAAGCGACTTGCAACGCAAAGTCCGCGTGAAACGGGTGGCAAATCTCGTGCTCTTCCTCGTGGATGCGTCATGGTCAATGGCGGTTGCCGAGCGGATGAATGCCACCAAAGGCGCGATCCTTTCGCTTCTGACGGATGCCTACCAACGTCGTGACCGTGTCGGTTTGATCGTCTTCCAGAAAGACCGCGCCACACTGGTACTCTCCCCCACCAATTCCGTGCAACTCGCCCAACGCGCATTAATGGACATCCCCGTCGGCGGAAAGACGCCGCTCTCGGCGGGACTTTTCATGGCGCACGATGTGCTGACCCACGAAAAGCGCATCCACCCGGATGTGGAGCCGCTGCTCATCGTGCTGACCGACGGCGCAGGGAACGTCTCGCTTGGCACGCTCCCGCCGCAGGAGGAAGGATTCAAATTTGCGGAAATGATCGCAAACGAAAAGATCCGCGCGGTGGTCATCAACATGGAACACGCCGCCTTCGACCAGGGACTTGCCCAGCAGTTGGCGGACCATCTCGAAGCGCCATGCTACTCGCTCAGCGAATTGAAGGCGGAGAGTTTGTATAATGCGGTTGTGGATGAAATGTCCAAGCCGAGCAAGAAGTAAGAATAAAAGTGACAGTCACCTTGCCCACTCCGCTTCGCTATGGGATGTTTTGCAAAGGTGATTGTCACTTCTAAATCATGAATCAAACCCCAGCCCCAGCGCGTCGAGCGTTTTCAACCAAATATTTCTCTTCCCACCGTTTCTATCCGCCTGGTCAAGCGACCAGCGTGTGAAGTTAACGATCGGTGAACGGAACGGCTCCGGCGGGAACGGGAACGGCTTGGATTTCACCATCTGCAACTCGGTGCGTTCGGTCTGTTTGCCATCGAGCAGGTCGAGCATCACTTTTGCGCCAAAACGCGAAGCGCCTACGCCCAATCCTGTATACCCCATCGCATACGCCACCTTGCCGCCATGTGCCTTGCCCCAAAACGCGGTGTAGCGCGAGCAGGTGTCGATCACGCCCCCCCAGGCGTGCGTGAAGCGAATCCCTTCGAGTTGGGGAAAGGTCTGGAAGAAGTGCTCAGCCAAAAGTCCGAAAGAGGCGGGGCGGTTTTCGAGATGCGGCGCAATCCCGTTATTCCTGTAATAGATCGCATCATATCCGCCCCACAGAATCCGCCCATCCGCCGTCATCTGGGAATAGTGGAACTGGTTGCCGGCATCTGCCAGCCCTTCGCGCCCATACCAGCCAATCGCCTCGCGCTGTGACGTAGAAAGCGGCTCGGTCATCAGCACATAATCATAGACCGGCACGACGTAGAACGAAAGGCGTTTGAGCAAAGGCGGGAAAGCATTGGTAGCAAGCGCGACCCTGCGGGCTTCGATTTCACCATGCGGAGTTTTGAGGATGACACCGCCGCGCCTCTCTTCCAACGCCTGAACCTGCGTGCCCTCATACAAGCGGACTCCCAACCTTAAGCATGCCTGCCTCAAGCCCCACGCCAGTTTCGCAGGGTTGACCATCGCCACAGACGGATCGTGCAATGCGGCGAGAAACGACGGTGAGTTAATGCGTTTGCGGATCTCATCCGCATCGAGGAATGTTGCATGCAGACCATACGGCGCGGTCTCTTCAGCCTCTTCACGCAGTTCCTCGATCTGATATTCTTCGGCGGCAACGTTGATCTCGCCCGAACGGATGAAGTCACACTCGATGTCGAATTCTTTTATCGTCGCTTCGATGCCGTCGAGATTTTGGTCACCAAGTTGGATGAGTTTGGTAAGTTCCTTCTCCCAACGGTTCTTCCCATTCTGAAAAGAATGCGTCAGCGACGCGGCACAGAAACCGCCGTTGCGTCCGCTCGCGCCGATGGCGATCTCCCCCGCTTCCAGCAGAACGACATCACGGTGCGGATCGGCTTGCTTCGCCTGCAAAGCCGTCCATAGACCCGTAAATCCCCCGCCGATGACGGCGAGGTCGGTTTGGATTTTGGTTGTCAGGGGTTGGGTTGGTTCTGGCTTGGCAGGATTATCCAGCCAAAAGGGACTCAATTTCACATCCGCAATCGCCTTGAGGCTCTGTGGTCGCGGAGTGGTTGAGAAAAACATGGGGGCTCCAGTTTCGCGGTTCACCCGTTTCACAGGGTGAATTCATAGATTTCTGCAAGTTTAACGGTGGATGGGGGATTGTGTCAAATTCCCTCTTGACATTTTAGAACAAAAGTTCTAAAATGTCTTCAAGATTAGAACATCCGTTCTTGAATTCGACAAGGAGGTCGAAATGAGTACTTACCGCCGTAATCCGCTTGGAGGTGGGCTGAGCCACCTGTGGAACAGCATTGTCCACAACCGCAAATTCAACCGCGGCGCCGCCTGGGGCATGATGATCGTCGGCGCGCTCGCCGCCTTTGAGGTGTTCAACTTCAGCGCCACGCGCCATGCCCTGCAGGACATTCTCGGCAATGTCGCCTTCGCCGGCATGCAATGGGCAACCGTGCTTGCCGTTGCCTTCTGCGGCATCGACTTTGCCGGAATCGCGCGCATCTTCACCCCTGAACAGGGTCGTGACGAACCTGCCGAGGTCTACTACCTCTTCGGGGCATGGCTGCTCGCCGCAGGTTTCAACGCCATGCTGATCTGGTGGAGCGTATCCGTAGCCATCGCCAACAATGGCGGTCTGCAGGGCACCGCAACCATCAGCTCACAGACGCTCAACCAAAGCGTGCCGATCTTCGTCGCCTGCATGGTCTGGCTGATCCGCGTACTGATCATCGGGACGATCTCCCTCGCCGGAGACCGCATCTTCACCACCGCAACTGCTGGGCAAAATTCCTATCCGCGCCAGTACAACCCGCCCCCACAACCTCGGCAATCGTCCTATCAGGCTCCCGTGAGCCGCTCCGCCAGCTCCTACAACCAACCGTCCAACGAGCCGATCCTGCGCCCGGCATCACAGATCAACCGCCCAGTGAACACCCCGTCCAACTTCCGCCCCGCGCCGAAGCCCGTGCAATCCCAGCAGACCTCGTTCATCCCGCCGGAACCGACCTACCACCCCGTTGGCTATGAAGCTCGCAGTTCCGAAGGCAGTGACCGCCGCTACAACGCGTAACCTGTACACGCGACGAAATGTCGCACTACAACCTAACACCTTTTCGAGCCCGGGTCCTCCAGACCCAGAAAAGAGACCCTAACTATGCCCCGTGCTCGCACGACACAAACTGACTGGCAGACAGCCGCGACCCAGTACGACGAAGGGAGCGGCTGTTTGTCTGGTTTTGCCCTCGTCCCGCTTACCGTTATCCTGATCAGCGCTTTCCTCGCCGCCTTCGCCTGGCAGGCTGAGCCCCTACCCCTCGCGCCGCGTCCGGTCAACACCGCCATCGCGGAACCGGTCATGGCAGACATCCTGCCAGCGGAAGAGCTGCCCACCTCCACGCCCTCCGGCATCTCCCCCATCTTCCGCCGCGAAGTGCTCTACTGGGCGGATTCCATCTCCAAGTGGGCAGCCGCCTCGAACCTTAACCCGAATTTGGTTGCCACCATCATGCAGATCGAATCCTGCGGCGACCCGCGCGCCGTCTCCAGCGCCGGCGCGATGGGATTATTCCAAGTCATGCCGTATCACTTCCGGACAGGCGAAAATCCCTACAATCCCGATACCAATGCCCTGCGTGGACTCGGCTATCTCTCCCGCTCGCTCGAAACCGCCAACGGGGATGCCCGTCTCGCAATGGCAGGCTACAACGGCGGCATCGGCGTCATCCCGCGCGGTGAATGGACATGGTCTGCACAGACAAAACGCTACGTCCAATACGGCGTCCCCATTTACATGGACGCCATCAGCGGCGTAACCACAAGCAATGCGCTATATGAATGGTATTCGAAATATGGGGCGAGTTTATGCAGGCAAGCCAGCCGGCGGCTTGGTCTGCCCTAAGACCTTACTTGATCACATTCAGCCAGATCACGAACGTTGTCCCCTGCCCCTCTTTTGACTCGACCTTGATCTGCCCGCCATGCTGCTCGATGATCCAGTGCGCAATGGAC
Source organism: Anaerolineales bacterium (assembly GCA_023382595.1). Classification (GTDB taxonomy): domain Bacteria; phylum Chloroflexota; class Anaerolineae; order Anaerolineales; family Villigracilaceae; genus Villigracilis. The sequence continues at coordinate 363,042 of JAHDWB010000001.1, forward strand.
AAGCCCAGCCCAAAGCCGCTGGTCTGCGAACGTGTGCGGGACTTTTCCGCGCGATAGAAGCGGTCAAAGATATGGGGGAGATCGGCGGCTGGGATGCCCGGTCCCGTGTCCCGTATGATGACGCGCGCCTGATCCCCCACCCGCGACAAACTGACGAAAATATCCCCGCCATGCGGCGTGTACTGAATGGCATTCGCCACCAGATTCAAGAACACCTGCTTCAGACGGTCGCGGTCACCGCGCACCACTGCCTGGTCAATATCGTTGAGGTGCACACTGACCTTGCTGCGCGCTAGCACCTGCATTTCAGTGAAGACCTCGGTCAGCAGGAGGTCCAATTCGACCGCAGTGAAGTTAAGCGCGAGCTTTCCGGACTCCGCCTGTGCGAGCATCAGCAGACCGCCCACCAAACGCGTCAGCCTGCCCGCTTCCTGCGCGATGCTGTTGAGCGATTCTTCGTCCACTTCCTTCATGCGGCGCATCAGATCGACATTGCCCTTGATGACCGTGAGCGGCGTCCGCAATTCGTGGCTGACATCCGCCAGAAAGCGCTGTTGCGACGTAAACAATGACTCAAGCCGTTCCAGCGTCTGGTTGAATGAAACGACCAGATCGCTGATCTCATCCTGCGACTGCCCCAAATGCGGGATGCGGCGGGAGAGGTCGTCGGCGCGGTTGATCTGATCCACGGTTTCGGCGATGGTATCCAGCGGAGATAGCACACTTCCAAGCACGCCCCACGAACCAAATCCCACCAAAATAACCGCCACCACAGTAATCATCGTCATGATCGAAAGCAGGTTGCTGCGGGTTGCATCCACCAGCGCAATACTCGCACCGACCTGCAACGTGCCGACGACACGCTGCCCCGCTTCGAGAGGCACGCTCAGCACGCGCATGTGGACGCCGTCCACGTATGAATCGGTATAAATGGTCGTGGCAGCTCGAAGACCGATGGGATCGAGCGAACTTGACATCGGTCCGATACTGGGGGAAGTTTCGACGAGCGTCCCATCTGCGTTCCAGACCTGGAAACGGGCATTGGGGTTCATATCCAATGGGAGCTGGTCAAGGACGATCAATTCCCCCACCGGGTTGACGCGGGTCACGCCGATGATGTCGCGCGCGGCCGCAGCCAGCATGGTATCCACCTGATTGAGCAAAATAATGCTGATGAGGACATACACCGCCGCGCCAAAGATGAGCAATATCCCGCCCATAATGGTGGTGTAGAGCAATGTAAGGCGCAGGCGCAGGGACATGGAACTCAGTGTAATGGTGTGAGTTTAAGACAACCTGAGAGCATACAAAACAGCGGCAGTTTTCACTGCCGCTGATGATTTACGGATTTTCCCGCAGGACGTATCCCACTCCGCGCACGGTATGGATGAGGCGCTGCTCGTTCTCGGCTTCCAACTTCTGGCGCAGGTATCGAATATACACTTCCAGCACGTTGCTTTCGCCGCCAAAATCATAGCCCCATACGCGGTCGAAAATGACCTCACGCGTCAGCACCTGCTTAGGATGGCGCAGGAACAACTCCAGCAATTCATATTCCTTCGCCGTCAACGCCACCACACGGGTCCCGCGCGATGCCTGACGCGACCCGGTATCCAGCGAAAGGTCGGCAAATTTCAGGACGGGAATCCGCTCCGGCTGGGTGCGACGCAACAGCGCGCGCACGCGCGCGAGCAATTCATCCAGATTGAACGGCTTGACCATGTAGTCATCCGCGCCGGCATCCAACCCCTGGATGCGGTCCTGCACAGTGTCCTTGGCGGTCAGCATCAGGATGGGGATCGAGCCGCCCTGCCGCAGGCGATGGCAAACTTCCAAACCGTCCATCCCAGGCAGCATCCAATCCAAAATGACAAGATCGGGAGTGTGGTCGCGTGCTGCGATCAGCCCCATGCGCCCGTCAACGGCGGTATCCACCGTGTAGCCTTCATAAGCCAAACCGCGCTGCAGTAATTTCAGGATCGCCTGGTCGTCTTCGATAATTAGGATTCGCTCATTCATGGCATTACTCCTGTTCAAAATATACCATAATTTCCATTCGGGTTTATTCGCCTCTCAGCGTGTTCACAGCCTTCTGAAAGTCATTAGGATAGTCCGCTTGAAAGGACATCATCTTACCTGTGACCGGGTGACTGAATTTGAGCGAAAATGCGTGCAGCGCCGCACGCGATATGACATCTGTTTCCGGCGCGCTGTACAGGATATCGCCCAAAAGCGGATGACCCAGCGCATACGCATGGACACGAATCTGATGCGTCCGCCCCGTCATCGGCATCGCCTCGACCAACGCCGACGCCTGCCAGCGTTCCAGAAGCTTGAACCTCGTCTCCGAGCGGACTCCCTTGCGGTCATCCACCATCGTGCGATGTTTGTGCCCCACGTTCACCCGCAGCGGATGTTTGGCGGTTTTCTCGTCCCATTTTGGCACGCCGTTGAAAATGGCGTGATATTTCTTCTCCACCTGATGCTTCTCGAATTGGATGTTCAACGAGCGATGCGCGTCTGCCGTCAACGCAAAGACCACGATCCCGCTCGTGGATTTGTCGATGCGGTGCACGACCCAGACCTTTTCGTATCTTTCCTCAAGGAGTCTGACCAGATACGGCGCATCCTTATCCCAGCCTTCGGGGAGCACGGAAAGCCCCGCGGGTTTGTTCACCACCAGAATATCAGAATCCGAAAAAATGATCTCCATACACACATTGTACTCCAGCGGCTTGACATCCCTTCCGAAACTGGCGTATGATGGTTCGCATGAACCAGCAATCTCCCAACGAACCCTATAATCCCTTCCTGATCGATTCGCTCAACCATCCGCTGGCGGGACCCATCCGCAAACTGCTGCATCGGGACGGGCGGCGCGAACTCAATCAAATTCTTATCGATGACGAAGAGAATATCTTGCAGGCGCTGGAAGCGGGCGTGGAAATCGAATCTGTTTATTATGCCGGGGAGGAAGTCATTTCGGACGAATTGCGGAACAAACTGACACCCGGCGCCACCATCCACGAAGTGGCAAAACGGACTACAAAAAAAATCTTCGAAAACGACAAGCTCTCACGCATCTTTGCAATTGCCAAAACGCCCAAACCCATTGGCTTGGAGGCGTTGAAAAGCATCAAAAAGGATGTTGTTGTGCTGGAAGACCTGAGCATTTCAGGCAATATCGGCAACATCACGCGCACATCGCTTGCACTGGGCGTGGGCGGGATCATCCTGCTCAACATGGACCCGATCGACCTGTATGACCGGCGACTGATCCGCGCCAGCCGCGGATATATGTTCTCCCTGCCGATGATCACCGCCTCCACCAGCGATCTTCTCAACTACTGCAAAACGAATAACGAGACTCTGCTCGTCACTGCCATGGATGCGGACATGACCGTGGGCCAGATCGCAGCCATCCCCGAACGCCTGTTGATCGTCTTCGGCAGTGAAAAAGACGGATGCTCGCCCGAGATCGAGGCTGCCGCCACGATGAAAGTGCGCATTCCCATCAGTGACAAGGTCGAATCGCTCAATGTTTCCGCCTCGGCAGGGATCACGCTGTTTAACCGCATCGGATTCAATCAAAATATGAGCGCCGCATAAGAAAGGGGAACAAATCTGCAGGGTTGCGCGTTCTTAAAGTAAACATCGATACGGAGAAAAGAAATGAAGAAGATCACCCTGTTATTAATTGCAACTCTTATCGGAGCACTGCTCGCCGCCTGTACAAGCGGAGGCACAGGTTCCGCATCCATCACCGGCGAATGGGAACTGGTTTCCTATGGCAGTGCAGCCGGTCCCACCGCCGCCCACACTGAAGTGGAAACCTCCATCTCATTTGGCGAAGACGGTCAATTCGGCGGCAATGTGGGCTGTAACGGATTCGGCGCAGAGTATGAAGTAAATGGCAACGAGATCACCTTTGACGCCATCGTTTCGACGATGATGTACTGCGAAGCCGTTGCTGACCAGGAAAGCGCTGTGATCGGCGCACTGTCCGAGAACCCGGTCACATTCCAACTTGACGGCGACACCCTGACGCTTACCTCCGCGGATGGAGCCTCGGTCGTGGTGCTTGCCCGCAAGTAAATTGGCTTTTACTGAAAAACAAAAACCAGAGATTTTGGTCTCTGGTTTTTGTTTTCTAACTACTCGCTCCGCTATAACGCTTCAGCCCTGCTTTCCAAACGATGGAAGCCACCCAAAAGCTGGCGATGCTGATGGCAATGTACATCAACACCTGCCCGGAGACCAATTCGCCGCGCAATGCCTGGAGCGGAATGGTCGTCGCTACAGCAATGGGGATGATGAAGGTGACGATCACCCTCAGCCAAACAGGATACACCGTGACAGGATAACGTCCCGCATCCATCAATGCCTGGAGAATGGTGACGTTGTTGTCGAACTTGGTGAACCAGAAAGTGAGCGCGATGAGAACGATCCAAAGGCTGTAGATGACGATCGTGCCTGTGATGGCGAGCAGGACGAAGGTCAGGATCTGAAGCGGGGAGGTCACGTCACCAGACATGTTGATTCCGACCACGATCAAGATCACAGCGAGCACCAGGTCCCAGATCCGCCAGACGGTGATGCGCGAAAAAGTGACGAGGAACATGCTGTTGACGGGCTGGAGGATGGTGTAGTCCATCGAGCCGTCGCGGATGGATTGGTTGAATTTTTCGGTGTTGGGCCAGATGAGCGCGATCATCAATGTGTTGACGAGGCGGAAGACGCCGAGCAGGGCGATCAGCTCGCCGATGCCCCAGCCGCCGAGGGTTTCAGTGTTGTTAAAGATAATGCTCAAGCTGAGCAGTTCCCAGCCAAGCCACATCAGGTTGAGCAGGATATTGACAATCGTGTCGGCGCGATAGGCGAGCGCCATTTGCACGTTGACTTTGAAGAAGGCGGAGAGGAGTTTCAGTGCATACATGGATTAGGCTCCCACTGCGGAATAGCGCTTGACACCGTTGCGCCAGACCCAATTGAAGAAGAGCAATGCAACTCCCAGCCAGACGAACGACATCACGTAACCATGAATGATCTGTTCGACGGATAGCCTGCCGAGGATCAACTGAATGGGATAATAGATGAGCAGTTGGAATGGGAGATATTGAGCAATATCCTGAATGATCTGCGGCATGAGCGTGAGCGGCACGAACTGACCGGAAAACAACAGGATCAGTGCGAAGTAAAACTCGTGAATGGAATAGACGCGCGTCGTCCAGAAGGCGAGCGAGGTGATGGCGGCGGAGAACAGGTAGCCGATAAAGAATGCCAGCAGCATGGCGGGAATTGCAAGCAGGATGCCAACCAATGACACACTGCTGAAATCAGGTTTATAGAGAAAGAACAGAATGATCCATATGGGGACCAAGCCCATGATGGTCAACATCTTGAACGCCACATTGTTGACGAGCGCGTTCGTCAGCATGGGGTGAATGGGCTTGATCAATTCTCCCGAAAGCGAGCCGTCCTGAATTTTGTATGCAAAGGTGTGGATGATGATGTTGCTGGTGATCTGATCGACGATCAAGAGCACCATGTAATAGGTGATGAAATCGTTGGCGGTAAATCCGTTGACTTCGCCTTTGACGTTCGCGATACTCGTCCACACGGCGAGATAGATGATGGGCGAGACCAGCCAGTACAGCAGATACATGATGAGATTGGCGCGGTACTGCCATTGCTCCGCCCAATTCACCTGCCAGAGTCGTTTGATGATGAGGAACATAAAGATCTCCCTTGTCATTGCGAGCGGCGTAGAGCGCCGCGAAGCAATCTCCAAGCATGGCAGTGGATTGCTTCGTCGGGCTAACGCCCTCCTCGCAATGACGGAATACTATTGATTGAACGCCTGCTCGATCACGTCTTCGATGGGCGGATCGGCGATGGTGATGTCGTGGATGGGCAGGTCAGCCAAAAGCCGGGATGTGACGCGCGTCACGTCCTCCGCCTTGACCTGGATGTAGCGCTTCTCCCAGTCCTCTTCGTTTTGAACGGGTTCGCCATACTTCGAGAGATCATGTGAATTTGCCTCGGCAAGCGCAACACCGATCAACTTGAACGGCGCGATCTTCTTCGAAAGCGTGTTGATGCCGCCGTCGTATTTCAACTGACCGTGATGGATGATGATAATGCGTTCGCACAGCGCGGTCACATCCGCCATGTAATGGCTGGTAAGCAGGACGGTCGCGCCGGTGCGTTTATTATATTCTTCGACAAATTCACGGATGCGCGCCTGACCGGTGAGATCGAGACCGATGGTCGGCTCATCCAAAAACAGGACCTTGGGGCGGTGCAGAAGCCCTGCTGCGATCTCACACTTCATCCGCTCGCCCAGCGAAAGGTTGCGGACGGGTTTTTTCATCAGCGGCTCGAGTTCAAGCAGTTCGTCCAACTCTTTGTATGTCTTTTTATATTCGTCGTCAGGGATGCGGTAGATCGCCTGATGCAACAGAAACGAGTCCGCCGCAGGGATGTCCCATGAAAGGCGGTTGCGCTGACCCATCACCAGCGTCATCGAACGCAGATATTCAGGCTTGAGTTCCCATGGCGTGAAACCAAGCACCTCCGCTTTTCCGCCTGTTGGATGCAACAAGCCCGACAGCATCTTGAGCGTGGTGGTTTTGCCCGCACCGTTCGGACCAAGAAAGCCAACGATCTCGCCGCGCTCGATGGTGAAATCCACATGCTGGACCGCTTTGACATCCTTATATTTACGGTTAAAAAATCCGCGCACCGCCGCGCCGAAGCCGCCTTCGCGTTCGGGCACTTGATACGTCTTGCTCAATTGTTGGACAGTAATTGTAGGGGACATAAAGAATCTCTCCTGGGGAAGGGAGAGATTCTACCATTGATAGAACAAATTTGCTAGAGTTTAAAACGCCGAGACGCGATACCAGACATCCACGCTCACATGGATGGTTTTGTTGTGCTGCACATCCATCTCCAAACTCGGTTCGGGAGCGGCAGCCGCGCGAGATTTCATCATCATCTGAGCGGCAAATGGCATCGGCGCTTCCTCATCATACGCGTTCTCAATGAAATCATACACGCCAAGCAGTTTCACACCCAGCGACGCCGCCACCTTCTCCACCTTGCGCTTCGCCTTTTCGATCACGAGATTTAGCATTCGCTCGCGCGCTTCGTCTTCATCGTATTTCCACACCACACGGTCCAGCGATGCATTTTTCTGCGACGCAATCACATCCAACATGCCTGCGAACTGCCCCAGATCGTCACAGCGGATCTTCAGACGATACACCGCACTGGATGATTTCAACAACGCGCCGCTCGCCGTTTCAATGTGGACTCCCTGCAACGTGACCGCCTCTTCCTTAACCCCAAAACTGGTCAGCGCTTCGACGAGTTGACTCACCTCCCGTGCTTTTTTCATCGCCTCCGCCCCGCTGACGATGGATGCGCCTTTGACCGTCACGTGCAAATCGGCGTGCGTGGCAAAGATTTCTTCCTTGTGGGAAGCAGAGATTTTGATGGTATCGGGTTTGGTTTCCATTATTTTTTCCTTTTTTGACGGTAGACCGCGCAACTGTCCAATTACGTCACAGCCAATTTCTGTTTCGGATATTTCTCGTAGCGTTTCTCCTCCATCACTCTGCGGATTCTATCAAAACCTTCCCAGAGGTCGGTGAAAGAGAGATAAAGCGGAGCGAAGCCGAGGCGCAGGTTGTCGGGCGCGCGGAAGTCGGGGATGAGGTTCATCTCTTCGATGAGGGCGCGGTTGATGCGGTAGCCTTCGGGGTGGCGGATGGAGATGTGTGAGCCGCGCATGGCAGAGTCAACTGGCGAGCCGAGGGAAAAGCCGAAGGGGATGAGCCAGGTTTCAGTTAAGTATGAGGCGTAGTTCGTCATCAAGATGGATTTCTCGCGAAGTGAGTCCATGCCGGCATTGAGAGTCGGTTCGAGCGCGGCTTCCATGATGAGGAGGGAGATCATTGGCTGCGTGCCGACCATGAATCGTTGTGCGCCGGGGGCGGGAGTGTAATCGAGATCGAAGTCGAAGGGATTTTTTTGCCCCCACCAGCCCCAGATGGGCGAGGAAAGTTTTTCTTGAATGGCTTTGTTGACGTATAAAAACGCGGGCGCGCCGGGACCGCCGTTGAGATATTTGTAGGTGCAGCCGATGGCGAAGTCTGCGTTGCAATCGTCGAGGTGGACGGGGACGGAGCCGACGGAGTGACTGAGGTCCCAGAGGACGAGCGCGCCTTTTTTGTGGGCGAATTCGGTGATGCGCTGCATGTCGTACATGTAGCCGCTTTTGAAAACGACATGCGAGAGGGTGACGAGCGCGGTGTTCTCGTTGATGGCGGCTTCGAGCGCGGCGATGTCTGGCGTGATGTCATTGTCGCTGGCGCCGATGCGGATGATCTCATGGCGATTGCCGAGCGTTTGATTGATACCTTGCAAGATATAAAGATCGGAGGGAAAGTTGAAGGTGTCGGTGATGATACGGGTTTTATTGGGTTGCAGTGTGAGCGCAGAAGTGGCGAGTTTGAAGAGGTTGAGCGAGACCGTATCGCCGACGAGCGTTTGCCCCGCCGCCGCGCCGATGAGTTGACCGATCTTATCGCCCACGCGCGAGGGAGCTTCCCACCAGCCTTTGTTCCAGCCGCGGATGAGGTCCACGCCCCATTGTTCGTCCACGATTTGGCGCGATTTTTCCTGCGCGGCTTTGGGCATCATGCCGAGCGAGTTGCCGTCAAAGTAGACCAGGCTTGGGTCGGGGATAAAGATTTGGTCGCGGAATGAGGCGAGCTTGTCCTGTACGTCAAGTTGGAAGGCAAAATCGCGGGAAGCGGATAAGGTGGTCATATCCCTATTTTACCTTTTGAATCAAAAGGGGCGGACATGAAACCCGCCCCAAAGATGCTTACCACAGCGCTGCGTACGGAATGGTCAGGGAGACATGGTCGGTCCAACCATGGGTACCATCAACGTTCCTTCCATGGGCAGCGTTTTTGGCTTCACCCGTCATCGCAGTGACATACAATTTTCTCCCCGTTTCTTATCGTCCAGACACTCCTGGGAATTTTCGGGCGCAACTACTGTCTTGCTACAAGCCATCAGCACAATCAGTACTGCGATTATCGAAACTACGTTTCATGGTATTTCTTTTTATGGGAGGTTGAAAGTTCTCACCAGAAAGACCGCCATCTGGGCTCTTGTAACAGAATCGTTCGGGCAGAAATTCCCGCCCCCACAGCCGCCGGTGACCCCTTCGTTTGCCAACTACTCGATCCATGCCGCGGCGAAAGCATTGGCTGGCACGTCAGTAAATATGGTGACGCCAAGTTTAACTCACCTTGCGAGTAAGATGCAAGGTGAGTTAAAATGATGCAAATATACCATCGCTACGGTTGTGGCGTTTTCGGCTCCGCTTGCTGGGTCAGTGCCACTCGGGTTTCAATATGCGGATACCATGTGGCGGACGGCGCCCAGGTGGGACTGGGCCCCGGAGTATAGGTGTAAAAATACATGGTCTCTATTAATGGTTGCTTGGTAACCGGTATTCGCGTCCCGGATGAATAGACCCGCCCGCCCTGCTCGGTAAAATATACATCTAAAGAACTGCTTACCAATTGCCCCTCACCTGGGAACCCTATCCCTACTTTGATTGGGAACATCCCAGGCTCCCCCGTAAACGATGCGACCCCTTGAAATGTAAGCGCCTGCCCTGCTTTGATATCAAATTCCCAGCCCATGTTAAATTGATCCCGATAGATTATATGCTGTTCCGGGAATTGGATCTTTTCCATGAAATCCGGGCTTCCAACAGTTGAAACGACTACGATCAAACCAGATTCATCCTGTTCGCTTGTCACAGTAATCGTCAGGGGTAATACATCACCTGCTAAAACAACTTCTTTGCCCGCTTTTATCGTAACGCACAGTTCTCGTTCTTTATCTCGAAAGCATCCATAAGAATCTTGAGTTGAATAGCTAATTTCAGCACATGCAATTATCAGGAGGGTTATTAAGACCATAAATCCAAAGTTTCGTTTCATGGTATTTTCCTTTCTACGGAAGGTTGAACGTTCGCACCAGAAAGATCGCCATCTGCGCGCGGGTGACCGAATTGGATGGGCAATAATTCCCACTTCCGCAGCCGCCGGTGATCCCTTCGTTCGCCAACTGCTCGATCCATGCGGCAGCGAAGGAACCGGCTGGGACGTCGGTGAAGACTGTCCCGGTCACGGGAGGAGGCGTGTAACTCGATCCATGTATACCTCTCAAGAGGAAAACCGCCATCTGTGCGCGAGTAACCGGATTGTTCGGGCAATACAAGACAGGGTTCGTACTACAGCCACCCGTGATATCTGCACTGAATAACCGTTCAATCCAACTCCAAGCCCAGTGACCAGGATCCACGTCCCCAAAAATGGCGTTATTGATCGAGATATCATCGATGCTAAAATTCACAAGGTGATTGGTTGTGGATGCAAAACGTATATTTAAATAATTAGCCGACCCATCCGCATATGGACTCAGGTCAATTTCCACCAATTTATATTGCGCGTACTGACTTTGTTGAGTTGCATCTACCGAGAAAACAATGAAATCGTGTGATTTCTTATGAATCGTTACGGTCAATTTGTCGTTGGCGTTACTTCCGGGTTCTGCGTAACCAATGCGCAGGTAAAACCGCAGGCGCGCCGGACCGGACGGTATTATAAGGTTGGATTGAGTAATAAATCCAGTTTCCAAATATGGTGCGGGAACGCCGCCAAACCACACCCAAGTGGTTCCCGAACGGGGACCTGCTGTGCCGCCGCCATTTCCGCATCGTGGTAATGTGCAGAAGGGAGTCCCAAAGTTGGATGAATATGCGTCCCAATATTTGCCAAGAATGGGATCTTCGAAGTTCCCGTTTTGCAGGAAATCGGGCTCACTGTTTATTGACAGGTTCGATAGGAAAAAGTGGAGCGGTTCTGAAAATCCCTCCACGCTGGCGCTAACCATGTAATCCCCTTCCAAGAAGTTGGCTTTAAATAACGGGGCAACAGCAATACCAAAAACAGTTTCAACCGTGACTTCGTGAGTAACGCCGTTTGCAAACCTATCTTTCGAAAGCCGCCCAAATTCGGATTGAGCCCCTTCAAAAGCCGGGGAACTGGCGCTTGCGAACACTCCGCCTGCTCCGGAGGATGGAGCCGTAAAAGTCACGCTTACCCCATCAATGGGATTCCCCTGATCGTCAATAACATAAACCGCTAATCGATCCGGGAAGGGATGCCCACGGAAGGCGGATTGATAGGAACCCGAACTTACACCAGTAAACGCCGGGGAACCAGGAGTTGTACCGAATTCGTATGCTCCAATGTCGCATCCTGCGCCTTGAGGGCGTGATACTCCCCTTTGGTCCGTAGAGAGGCAGGTGGCAGGGTTGGCAGTATTTACTGCTGGACTGTCCGGTTGGAGTACATAAAAACCGCCCTTGTAGATGGGATAAGAGCTCATCTTTGGGTCAATTGGATTCGACGAAGTTCCAATTTGATCTCCCGCAATCGGAGCGATTCCGCATTGAGTGCCATTTCCAATAAGATTATAGCCTTGGCTGATTATTGTCCCACTGTATGAAGAGTCATCGAAACAATCTCCCATGGTGGTGCCATTCCTGGCGATGATCGAGTTTTGTATGCCGATATGCCCGGTCCAAGAGGTGTACATCCCCGTAAATTCGTTATCACTGACGGTACTATGGTTCATCTCAATATTGCCAAAGTCGATAAGAATCCCGGACCCACCTTTATTCCCGCTTATTGTACTGTTATTGATAATTGCTGATCCATTATCAACCCAAACCCCGCTCCCCTGATAATATCCGCCGATTAACGTGTTGTTGATGACCGCACTGCGATTAAGTATAAGGCTGCCGCTACTGTAGATCCCTGCCGCATGTGGAGAAATGATAGAATTCAGTTCTCCAGCCCGATTGTAACTAATGACGGAATCGTTAACTATCAGCGTCCCATCATAGTTAAAAATCCCACCGCCTGTTACTGAACTGGTGTTATGGGTGATGATGCTATTATCTATCGTAAGAGTACCTCTATTGTAAACACCAGTAGAATATCCCTTCTGCACGATGAAGCGCTTAATGACAGCTGTGCTGCCGAATACATAGACACCCCGTCTGGATACCTCACCATCAATCGTGGACATTCCGTCTTGCGTTGTAAAATCTGCATTCCAGCCCCCAGATAGAATAACAGATTTGTTAACCAATACAACCTCAGATCCTGTACCAGTATATGTGCCCGTTGCCACTTTGATGGTGTCACCGGAAGTTGCTTTTCCAATCGCCGCATTTATAGTAAGGCAAGGGGTGCCAACGGTCAAACAATCATTTGCGTCGTTGCCGTTGGTTGTTACAAACAAAGTGACACTTTCCGCGACGACTTGTTGGTTGTTCTCGGCCGCACGAGATGGAGTAAATTGTGTTGCCAGCAGCACAATTACTGTGAACAGACGGATACAATGACCGTTTGACATTTTTCCTCCTGTTAATAATTTACATGTTTTGTCGGGCGCTTGGACTCTTATCCTTGTCCCGCCTTCAATAAATTATATTTAACGTATTATTCTTTTCTCGTCAAGTCTAAATGCTACTCGATTGGTCTTGATATTCAATGTCGGAAAAAATGGGACACAATGGCAGAGTTTCGCAAATTTTCGTCTTCCAAAAAGAACATTTGATTCTCCAGAGTAAAAAAGAAGGCATAGCGGATGGCTATGCCTTTGACTCTATTCCGCTTTTCGCAGCGCCGGGAACAACAGCACCTCACGGATGGAATGTTTGTTCGTGAAGACCATGGTCAACCGATCCACGCCCCATTGTTCGTCGACAATTTGGCGCGATTTTTCCTGCGCGGCTTTGGGCATCATGCCGAGCGAGTTGCCGTCAAAGTAGACCAGGCTTGGGTCGGGGATAAAGAATTGGTCGCGAAATGAGACGAGCTTGTCCTGTGCATCAAGTTGGAGGGCAAAATCACGGGAGGCGGAGAAGGTGGTCATATCCCTATTTTACCTTTCCACTCACTTCTTAAACATGGAAATCGCAGACGGCAGAGGTCGGTCATTGATGAACGAAGCAAGCATCTCCGAAAAAAGGTCTGGGAATTGCAGATTCCAAACGTGACCCGCCGCTTTGATAATTCCGCCTTGTCCATGCGGGGAACTTCGAGCCAGTTTGCGCGCCATATCTTTGGCTACAAAGGTTTCCTTTTCACCAGCAACAGCCAGGAAAGGTATCTTGACTTCGGAAAGAGGTTCGATCGCACCGTACGCATCCATCATACGGCTGAAACTTTCCGCTGAAAATTTCTTAAAATCCTGCCCGAAATCATCCACAAAATGAAGCGGAATTCCAAACTGCATCACCACCAATCTCGCAAGTTGTTCCGGTCTGAGCAATTTGAACAACGGTTTGTTCAGGTTTTGCATTTTCACCAAGAATGGATTAAGCCTGCCGGATGTCCCGCTCAAAATAACCTTGTACAGCACATCGGGCACGCGAGTCAACATGGCTTGGGCGATCACGCCGCCAAATGACAATCCCACCACATGCGCCCGTTTGGCAGGGACTTTTTCCAAAATGAATCCGGCAACCTGACGGGCGGTATGATCTGCACTTTCGAATTGCTCACCTGCGCTGTCTCCATGACCCGGCAAGTCGGGCGCAATGCAGTAGTAATCGTTCTTCAACGTTTCGATCTGTGCCCGCCACATACGGCTGCTTAATGGAGATCCGTGCAAGAAAACAATAGCGGGGTTTTGCGGGTTTCCGTCTTCCAGAAAGAACATTTGATTCTCCAGAGTAAAAAAGAAGGCATAGCGGATGGCTATGCCTTTGACTCTATTCCGCTTTTCGCAGCGCCGGGAACAACAGCACCTCACGGATGGAATGTTTGTTCGTGAAGACCATGGTCAACCGATCCACGCCCATGCCAAAACCACCGTTGGGAGGCATGCCGTAGCGCATGGCACGCAGGTAATCCTCGTCGAGTGGATGTTTCTCCTCGTCGTCGGCTTCGTAGTCGCGTCCCATTTCGATGAAACGCTGTTCCTGATCGAGCGGATCGTTCAACTCGGTGAAGGCATTGCACAACTCAAATCCCGCCACGTAGCCTTCGAAGCGTTCCACCGTGAGCGGGTCACCGGGCATGGATTTCGCCAGCGGCGAAATATCGCGCGGATAGTTGTACAGGAAGGTCGGCTGGATGAGCGTCGGCTCGAGATATTCACTGAGCAGGAAATCGATCAACTTGCCGCGTGTCGCTTTCGGGTCAGGCGCCGCCGACGGCTGTTTCTGCTTAATGGCTTTAAGCAACGCCTCGGCGGTTTTGTGCTCCGCGATGTCGATGCCGCTGGTTTCAAGGATGCCTTGCCGCATTTCGAGACGTTTCCACGGCGGTTTGAACTCCAGTTCATGCTCGCCGTATTTGACCCTGGTCGTGCCGAGCACCTGCTCGGCGGCATAAGCGACCATCTGCTCGGTGAGCTCCATCACCTGCAAATAATCCGCGTATGCCCAATAGAATTCGAGCTGTGTAAACTCTGGATTGTGCTTGAACGACACGCCCTCGTTGCGGAAGTCGCGTCCAATCTCGTAAACTTTTTCCAAATTGCCGACCAGCAAACGCTTAAGATACAACTCGAACGAGATACGCAGGTACATATCCTGATCGAGTTCGTTATGATGCGTCACGAACGGACGCGCCGCCGCGCCGCCATACAACGGCTGGAGGATGGGCGTTTCCACTTCGAGAAAGCCGTGGTCGTCGAGGAAGGTCCGCAGGGACTTGATGAGCGCGGCGCGCTTACGGAACGTCTCGCGGACTTCGGGATTCACAGCCAAGTCCGCGTACCGCTGGCGCGCGCGCAATTCGGGATCTTCGAGCGTGGCATAACGCACCACCGTGCCGTCTTCCTTGGTCACATCCTTGTCAGCGGGGAGAGGGGTGATGGATTTGGCGAGCAGTTTGAAGTCGTGGACGTGAAGCGAAACTTCCCCCGCCTTGGTGCGGAACATGACGCCCGTCGCCTCGATGAAATCGCCGAGGTCGAACATGCGGTTGAAGAATTCCAAACGGTCCGCGCCGACTTCGTTCACACGGAAGAAAAGCTGGATCTTGCCGTCACCGTCTTCGATGTGGGCGAAGGTCAACTTGCCTTTCGGACGCATCGAGCGGAGGCGTCCCGCCAGTGTGGCGTTGACTTCCTTCGTTTCGTCGGCTTCGAACTCAGCAATGGCTTGTGCGCTGGTGTGCGTGCGCTTCGCGCGCGTGGGATACGCCTCCACGCCCTCGGCGCGGAGTTCCTCCAATTTTTGCAAACGGACTTTTTCAAGGGAATTGTATTCTGCCATGTTCTTCCTTACTCCCTTCCCACTCGTGGAGGAAAGGGCAGGGGCTGGGGTGAAAAAATAAAAAGCCCCGCGCCAATGCAAATTGGACGCGGGGCAATGAGGCGCGTCCTGGTTCTAGCCGACCTTGAGGATCTTTACGTTGTAGGTGCCGCCGGGGGTTTCGACCTTCACCGTCTCACCGACCTTGTGACCAAGGATGGCTTTTCCGATCGGCGATTCGTTGGAAATCTTGCCTTCGCGCGGATTGGCTTCCGCCGCGCCGACGATGACAAAGGTTTCCGCTTCGAAATTGCCTTCCTTGATGGTGACCTTCGAGCCGACCTGAATGGCGTCGGTCTTTTTACCCTTGCCATTGGTCTCTTCGATGATCTGGGCGGTAGCGAGCAAAAGTTCAAGTTCCTGAATGCGCCCCTCAACAAAAGCCTGCTCATTCTTGGCGGCTTCATATTCGGCATTCTCGATCAACTCACCACCCTCCATCGCTTCGTGCAAGCGTTCGGCAACTTCCAGCCGTTTGGTGGTACGCAAGTAATCCAGTTCCTCTTGTAACTTTTCAAAACCCTCTTTGGTAAGGAAATTGGTTGTCATGATACTGTCCTGCTCTAATGAATTTTGCATCTCTTAATAGAGATGCAAGTGATTAAAAATTTCCGGGGTTGGTTTCCGGAAAGCGCGCATACTATATCATGATTCAGGGTGGGATTCAAGTCCCAAAAGCATTGCAGAATTTGCCTAGACAGGGCTCCAAAAGCGGATTCCGCCCGATTCTGCCCAATACCGGCGGATTTTCTCTCGCATTTCCTCGGACGTCTCGAACAGGGCGGCGATCTGCGATTTGTGAGCGGCGACCGCCTCCTGCCAGGACCGGACACCTGCCTCGCTGACCCGTTCGACCGTTTCCTTCATCCCAGCCGTGTTCGGGGGCAGGTGCTCAGGCGAGTTGAACAGATAGGGAATATCCGCGGCGTAACGCAAGGGGCGACCGATCAACTCCGCGGCGCGGCGGGCGAGGATATGGTCCACGTGTTTGCCAATGCCGAATTGACAGATCAGTTCATCGTCCGGTTTGAGGCGGGCGGAGATGGTTTCTGCAATGCGGACAGGCAGATCCGCTTCGTCGGGGTGAGGCTCCACGAAGATGTCACCGTACAGCCACTTCCCATCTTTGCCTTGACGGTAGATGCAATCGAGAAAGTCAAAATGGTGAATGGTCGCGCCGAGAATCTTTGCGGCGTTCGCGTCCTCCTGCCTTCTTCCACGAACGACCTCCTCCGCGGTGGTCATGCCCCACTGATAGTGAAGCACTTGCGCGAACGGTGAAAGTTCGGTGGTCGGCGGCACACCGCACATGATCGTCCAGATCTCGACGGGGCTGCCTGCCCGGGTTTGGTCGTAGATCCAGCCGCCAGCGGAGAGCGCGGCGTCGTCAAGGTGGGGGGAAAGGTAGATCCAGCGCATGTCGCATTTTTACCATAAAACGGTAATGGACTTAAGAGACAGAAGCATTTACACTTGGACAACTGGAACTTTCGCATGAGAGAGCGACGCAAGCAGGAACGAAAAAATCTGATGGCATACACACAGGTTTTCGACCTGTATGGCGGCTTTTTGCTTGGCTATCTCGCAGACCTGACCCAGCACGGCGCCATGGTCATCAGCGAAGTTCCGCAGCGGCGGGATACAGAGATCACACTTGCCTTCGAAATTCCGGAACTGCCAAATGTCAGCACGTCCCGCATGACGCTGCCCGCGCGCGTGGTATGGTGCGAACATGACATCAGCCCGCAGTTCTTCAACGTGGGATTTGAATTCAAAGAAGTGTCGGACCAGCAAAAATCTTTGATCGAAACCATTATCAAGGAATATGAATTCCGGCGGGACACGCCCAAATAGACATCCATTTTAGGCGGCGATCCGAAAAGATATCGCCGCCTTTTATGTTAAACTTCGCCCATGCAAACCGCGAAGACGCTTTTCTTTACAGCGCCAAAACAAGTGGAGGTCCGCGAGACGCTTCTCCCCCCGCCGAAAGCGGATGAGGTGCTCGTGAAGACCATCTGCTCCGCTGTCAGCGCCGGGACGGAGATGCTGGTGTATCGCGGTCAGTTCCCGCAGTTGACCGATGCGCACGACGCGGTCAGCAGTGAGTTGAAATATCCGCTGGCATATGGATACGCATGTGTGGGAAAAGTGGTGGAAATCGGGGAGAAAGTGGATAAAAAGTGGGAAAACCGGCTCGTATTTTGTTTTCAACCGCATACATCCCATTTTGTTTCAAAGACCGATGCTTTATTTTCCATTCCACCCTCCGTATCGTCAGAAAATGCCTGTTTCCTGCCGAACATGGAAACGGCGGTAAATCTTGTCCAAGACGGCGCTCCCATTGTAGGCGAGCGCGTTTTGGTTCTGGGGCAGGGAGTGGTTGGTTTGCTGACCGCTTCGCTGTTGAGCGAGTTTCCGCTGGAGAGGTTGGTCACTACGGATCGATTCGAATTGAGGCGCGAGGCATCGGGTAAGATAAATAAAATCACGAGTCTCAATATTTCAGAGATTCAAGAACCCTCGTTTGCCTACGCGCAAAATAAATTCGACTTGACCTTTGAGTTGACCGGTTCCCCGTCCGCGTTGAACGATGCCATTAAACACACAGCCTTCAGCGGACGGATCATCATCGGTTCTTGGTATGGACAAAAACAGGCGGAGATCGACCTCGGCGGTTCATTTCACCGTTCGCGCATAAAATTGATCGCTTCGCAGGTCAGTACTATTTCGCCAGAGTTAAGCGGACGCTGGGACAAGGCTCGCAGGTTTGAGGTCGCATGGGATGCGCTGGAACGCATCCTGCCTGAGAAGTGGATCACGCATCGCTTTTCGATCGATGATGCGGAGAAGGCATATCAACTGCTGGATGAGAATCCGCAGGAGGCGATACAGATTTTAATTTCCTTATAAATTGGAGAAGGCATACATGTTTGTTGGTTTTTGGAAAAGGCTTCAAGCCTTTCTTTGGGATTATCTGATCATCCTCGGTTATATTGCGGTCCTGACCTTCGTTTTATGGCTGGCGCGCGCGCCGGAATGGCTGTTCGCAAACCGCGTTGGATCGCAGCTATCAGGCATTCTGACCTTAACTCTTCCTGTGACGCTGTATTTTTCCTTCTTTGAATCATCAATAAAACAAGCCACCTGGGGAAAATCCCGCCTGGGATTGATGGTGGCGGACAAGGATGGACACCGCATCCAATTCGGGAGAGCATTTGCACGCGCCGCGCTTAAGTTCATTCCCTGGGAGATTGCGCATACGCTTATTTGGCAGGTCAATTATCTTCCTGAAACCGATCCTTTATGGATTAATACAGGATTCGCGCTGGTATATGTGCTGATCGGAATAAACATCGCCAGTCTTTTTATGACCAAGAAACGCCAAACGATCTATGATTTGATCACCGATACTTATATCCTTGACGCCAAACGAGCAATCACATGAAATTCAACCGCCTCACTCTCGATAATTGTCACACCGCCACGGGCATCGTCCTCATCATTGACGTTCTGCGCGCGTTCTCAACCGCGGCATATGCCTTCTCGCGCGGCGCGAAGGAAATCCGGCTTGTCAGCGGCGTGGAGGAAGCGCTCGACTTGAAAGCGAAAATCCCCGGCGCAAAGGCGATGGGCGAAGTGGGCGGGCTGCCACCGGAAGGATTCGACTTCGGCAACTCCCCCACCCGCATTCTGGAGCACGACCTGACGGGTGTTACACTGGTTCAGCGCACAGGCGCAGGGACGCAGGGCGCGGTGCGCAGCGTCAATGCGGAAGTGATGCTGGCGACGAGTTTCGTCGTCGCACAGGCAACGATGGATTATGTTTTGCGGTTGAAGCCCGGCGAAATCACCTTCGTCATCACGGGCGGGATGGGAAATGATGAAGATGTAGCCTGTGCCGACTTTTTGGAGAAACAGGTTACAGGTCAGGAAGTTGAAGCGAAAAGTTACATCAAGCGGGTGTACGCTTCACGCGATGCACTCGAGCATATGCCCGACCATCCGCAGTTTCCAAAAGCCGATTTGGATTATTGCTCGCGCATCGACGCCTTCGATTTTGCCATGCCGATCGTGCGCGAGAATGGGAATTTAATCATGAAACCATCAAGGAGCGATCATGTCATTTGAATTGACTCTGATCATAGCAGCGGGACTTCTGCTCATTAGTGTGCTTGTCAGCAAGATCTCAGACAGTTCCGGTATACCTGCGCTTTTACTTTTTCTCAGTTTGGGAATGCTGGCTGGGTCTGACGGACTTGGTCTGATCTATTTCGACGACCCGGAATTGGCTCAATTCATCGGCATCGTTGCGCTGAACCTGATCCTGTTCGCGGGCGGGTTAGATACCGACTGGAAGGATGTGCGCCCAATACTCAAGCATGGGGCTGCACTTTCCACCCTCGGCGTTTTTATCACCGCCCTGGTCGTGGGAATCACAGCGCAATATCTCTTGGGCATCACGCTGTTCCAGGGACTCTTACTGGGCGCCATCGTTTCCTCCACCGATGCGGCGGCGGTATTTTCGATCTTACGTTCAAAGAGTTTGGGGCTGAAAGGGAAACTGCGTCCGCTGCTCGAATTCGAATCGGGAAGCAACGATCCCATGGCGGTCTTTTTAACCATTGGCATGATCCAACTGATCACGCAACCCGAAGCACAGATCATCGATCTTTTCGGTTCATTCGTCTTGCAAATGGTGGTCGGCGCTCTATGCGGACTTCTTTTCGGCAAGCTCCTGGTCTTCCTTGCCAACCGTATCCAACTCGGCTTTGACGGCTTGTATCCCGTCCTGACCCTCTCGATCGTGTTCCTAACTTACAGCGCCACAACCATGTTATACGGAAATGGATTTCTCGCCGTCTACATTGCAGGGATCGTCGCCGGGCATCAGGATTTTTTGCACCGCCGCAGTGTCATTCGCTTTCACGACGGGATGGCATGGCTGATGCAGATCACCATGTTCCTTGCACTCGGACTGCTGGTCTTTCCTGCGGAAATCCCGCCGATCATCACTACGGGAATGCTGATCGCTGTCTCCTTGATCTTTCTCGCCCGCCCGATCAGCGTCTTCCTCATGCTCCTGCCGACAAAGTACACGATCAGAGAAAAACTATTCATTTCCTGGGTGGGTCTGCGCGGCGCGGTTCCAGTCATTCTCGCAACGTTTCCCCTCACTGCCGGAATTGAACAAGCG
The DNA here is from genome assembly GCA_023382595.1 of Anaerolineales bacterium. Taxonomy (GTDB): domain Bacteria; phylum Chloroflexota; class Anaerolineae; order Anaerolineales; family Villigracilaceae; genus Villigracilis. The sequence goes on from JAHDWB010000001.1 coordinate 383,672, forward strand.
GATGTGATCTTCAATATCATCTTCTTCGTTGTATTGACATCCGCATTAATACAAGGCGCTTCCATCCCATATGTCGCCAAATGGTTGAAGGTGGATTTACCTGTAACAAAGAAACCTGTCTATCCGATAGAGTTCAACCCGGTCAGCGGATTTAAGAGCGAATTAAAGGAGTTGACCATCCCGCCAGCCTCCTACATGGAGGGGAAAACCATCGTAGAGTTGAATCTCCCGCAGGAATTTCTCATCATCCTGATCGCGCGTGAGAACGAATTCATCCTGCCCAGCGGCGGGATCACCCTTCAGGCAGGAGATACGCTGATCGTACTTTCGGACAGGGATTCGCTCGCCCTTGTCGAATTCAATATGAAAAAGTCAATACAAAAGAACAGCCGTTCATAAGGAGATGTCCATGTACACACTCGGAGTTCGGCGGGAATTCATCGCGCGTCACTTCCTGATCGGCGGGGATTGGGGTCCCGAAAATTTTCCCAACTCACATCACTACATTTTGGAATTGCAACTCGAAGGAGTTGAGCTAGACCAGCATGGCTACCTCGTGGATATCGTGAACGTGGAAACACATCTCGATGATGTGGTCGGCTATTACAGGGAGCAAATGCTCAACGAAAAGCCCGAATTTGCGGACTTAAACCCGTCCATTGAGCATTTCGCGCGGATCCTGGCAACGACCCTCAATGAAAAGATAACAGCAAAAAACATCACAGGCTTGAAAGTGGTCTTGTGGGAGAACGATTCCGCGTGGGCGGCATATCGGGTTGACCGTTAATGTCATGCTGAGGAGCCGCTCTTTGGCGACGAAGCATCCCGCCTCAAACGGTAGAGACTCTTCGCTTCGCTCAGAGTGACATTGGATATGAAGATCGGTCTCGTCATTTACGGCTCGCTCGATACACTCAGCGGCGGGTACATGTACGACCGCAGGCTGGTGGACTATCTCCGCGCACAAGGCGATACGGTGGAGATCATCTCGCTTCCCTGGCGAAATTATGCATCCCACTTAATTGATAACTTCTCATTCAAATTACCCGCCAATCTTGACATACTCATTCAGGATGAACTCAATCATCCTTCGCTCATCACCGCGAATCGATATCCGCCCCCCTATCCCATCATCAGCCTGGTCCATCATTTGCGGTGTTCCGAACTGCGCCCGAAGTGGCAGAATGCGTTCTACCGCATCATCGAAAAGAAATATCTACAAAGCGTGGATGGCTTCATCTTCAACTCGCAAACAACAAGAAATGTGGTTAATGGATTGACGAATCATGATAAGCCGTTCGTAGTTGCATATCCACCAACGGATAGGTTTGGGAATGCAATTTCGGAAAAGGAAATACAGCAAAGAAGTAAAAAGAAAGAATTACGAATCCTTTTTCTCGGCAACCTTATCGAACGCAAAGGACTTCACATATTACTCGAAGTTATCCGCCGCCTTCCACGTTCCAATTTCCAGCTTGACATCGTCGGTTCATTAACATCTGAACCAAAATATGTAAAACAAATCCAGGAATTCATCACAAAGAATCATCTTTCCTCTTTCGTCTTTCTTCATGGCTCGCTCAACAACCAGCCGCTCATTGACAAACTAAAATCTGCCCACATTCTTGTCGTGCCATCCTCCTATGAGGGCTTCGGGATTGTCTACCTCGAGGGGATGTGTTTCGGGCTTCCCGCCATCGGCACGACATCTGGCGCGGCGGGTGAGATTATCGAGGACGGCGTCACGGGATACCTGATCCAGCCGGGGGATGCTCAGGGATTGGCGAACAGGCTTGAGGTCCTGAATGAGAGGCGCGACCTTCTCGTCCAGATGAGTCTCGCGGCACGGAACCGCTATCTGCGTCAGCCAAAATGGGACGAGACCGCAAGTCAGATTCGGGAATTTCTGCGTTCGTTTTTGTGATGAACGGCTGAAACTTTGGGGGATATTATCCGTATAATAAAAACGATGATTTACACGTATCAAATCAATGGCATGCCTGTGCAAACGGGTGACATTATCTGCACGATGAACGGAAAACCCGACATTCTGCCCGGGGAGTTTTGGCGTTTGATCGGGCGGCTTGTGCCCGGCGACGTGGACCATGTTGCGATCTATGTCGGTCCTGAGGGACGCTGCGTGGAAGCGGGCGCGCGCGGCGTCATCTCGTTCGACGTGCCGCGCGGCGAATGGAATACGGAACTCATGGCGCGTCAGCGCGGGCTTTTGTTCGACACGTTTTATGGCGTGGTTTCGCCGCTGGATGTTCTGGGCTTTTCAAGCGATGAAGAAATGCACATGCGCACAACCATCGCTTCGTACGCGCTTGCACAGATCGGCAAGCCATACAACCTTAACTTTTTGAACGCCGAGCGGGAGGACGCCTTTTATTGCAGTCAACTCGCCTACAAGGCGTATCAGCGCGTGGGCATCGATCTGAACACCGGGCTTGCAATGGAGCAATTGCCCGGTACGAACTACATCATTTATCCGCAGGAGATTTGGGAAGGCTTTTCTCACAGACAAAGCCGAATGCAGTTTGCCGTGGCGCCTGCATAAATCCCCCGCTCGGGGGATTTTTTAATGTGATATATTCGCCCGTTATGAGACGCATCATCGGCATCCTGCTCATCGCCATTTCCGCCGCCTCGTTCGGGACACTTGCCATCTTCGGCAGGTTCGCCTACGCAGACGGCATGGACATTTTCACCGTCCTCTTTCTGCGATTCGGATTCTCCGCCGCATTCATGACCGTGATCCTGCTCCTGCGCAAGGAACCTTTTCCACGCGGACAGATTCTCGCGCAACTCGTCGGCATGGGCGCGCTGGGCTACGTCGGTCAATCGTTCTCGTACCTGACCGCCATCCAATACGCCTCGGCGGGACTGGTCGCGCTGCTGCTTTATCTCTATCCCATCTTCGTTGCGATTCTATCCACCATCTTCCTGCACGAAAAACTGACCCGCGTGAAGATCGCCGCGCTGGTCATCGCGTTCATCGGAACTTTGCTCACCGTCGGTCCTGCCGGCGGACAACTCACCGGCATTCTGCTTGCCGTTGCCGCCGCGTTGATCTACTCCATCTACATCATCGTCGGCACGAACGTGATGAAGCATGTGTCGGCGGTGCAATCTTCGACAGTCATCTTCGCTTCGGCTGGCGCAGTGTACGGACTGCTGACCTTTGTCAACGGCGCAACTTTTCCTGCCAGCAATGCAGGTTGGATGGCGGTTTTGGGTCTCGTGGTCGTCTCCACCATCATCCCCGTCGTCACCTTCCTGGCAGGCTTGGAGCGGATCGGTCCCACCAATGCGGCAATGCTCTCCACGCTGGAGCCTGTCGTCACGGTACTGCTCGCAGCGTGGTTGTTTGGCGAAACCCTGCTCCCCATCGTCCTGCTCGGCGGCGGGTTGATCCTGACGGCTGTTGTGATTTTGACACGGGCAGAATTGCAGTCAAAAGACATATCGGGGATATAATTACCCTGAAAGGTCACCAATTAAATCACCCACGATTTGGATGCAACACCAATCAAATCCATCTGTGGTTAAACAAAGGATTTTATGAACTTCGAACAATTTCAACTCGATTCCCGCCTGATGCAGGGAATCAAAAAGGCGGGCTACGATGTGGCAACGCCCATTCAGGAAGCCGCCATCCCCGCCGCCGTGCGCGGACGGGACATCATCGGAACGGCACAGACCGGCACCGGCAAGACCGCCGCCTTCGTCCTGCCGATCTTGAACAAACTTCTCAGCGGACAGCGCAACGTCTCACGCGCGCTGATCGTCACGCCGACGCGCGAACTGGCGGAGCAGATCAACGACGTGATCAAGACCCTATCAGCGGGGACGAGGCTGAAGAGCGCAACCATCTACGGGGGAGTCGGAGCCGCGCCGCAGATCCAGGCATTGCGGAACGGCGCGGAAATCCTGGTCGCCTGCCCGGGGCGTCTGCTCGATCTCATCCAGCAGGGACATGCAAAAATGAACCGCATCGAGATCCTTGTTCTCGATGAAGCCGACCGCATGTTCGACATGGGCTTCCTGCCCGATGTGCGCCGCATTGTGAAAGCCGTGCCGGAGCAGCGGCAGACGATGTTATTCTCCGCCACGTTCCCGCCCGATGTGGAACTGCTCGCGCAGCAGGCATTGAAGCAACCGCAAAAAATTGCAATGGGCATCGTCCGCCCCGCGTACACGGTGTCGCACGCGCTGTATCCCGTGCCGCCGCATTTGAAGTCCGCGCTGTTGATCGAACTGCTCAAACGCACCGACACGAATTCGGTATTGGTATTCACGCGCACCAAGTATCGCGCGCAAAAGGTGGCACAGCAAATTTTACGGGCAGGCTTCAAGGTCACAAGTTTGCACGGCGATCGCACGCAGGGACAACGTCAGTCGGCGCTCAAGGGTTTCAAATCTGGAGCGCACAGCATCATGGTCGCCACCGACATCGCCGCGCGCGGGCTGGACATCGAAACCATTTCGCACGTCATCAACTACGACATGCCCGACACCGCCGACGCATATATTCACAGAATTGGCAGAACGGGTCGCGCACAACGCACCGGCGATGCATTCACGCTGGTAACGCCCGAAGATAATGACATGATCCGCACGCTCGAACGCATCATGGGCGCGCCGCTCGAACGCAAGACCATCGAAGAATTCGACTATTCGCTTCCCGCCCCGCCGAGGTCTGCCACTGGCGGACGAGGCAGAGGCGCCCCCCGGGAAGATTCCCGCCGCCCGCCCAAACCCTCCACACTGACAAGTTTCGCCAAAAATCGCCTTGCGCCGAGGAAGAGGAGATAGAATCAAAAAGAGCCCCGCGAAATGCGGGGCTCTTTTTTGTCGACTAGCTAACCAGCGTAACGTTGGTGGCTTGCGGACCCTTCGGTCCCTGCTCAACGGCGAATTCCACGCGCTGACCTTCTTGCAGACTGCGGTAGCCGTCTGCCTGGATGGCGGAGAAATGGACGAACACGTCCGCGCCGCCTTCGCGCTCGATGAAGCCGAAGCCTTTGTCACCATTGAACCACTTGACCGTTCCGATAATTCTTTCAGACATTGTTTGCCTCCTATGGCAATTGAGATGTAGTAGGTAAATCCGTTTGTTCCATCGGAGGACAAAACAAAACAGCCCGCAGGCAAACCGCAGGCTGTTGATGTTCTTCAAACCAACGTAACGTACCGTTTTCCTATCTGGCTCCAAAGATAACACACGCCGTCCGAAGAGTCAATCAAAAATCAGCACCAATATTGAGATTATAATATTCAGCCTATGAGTTCTCCCACCACCCGAGCCGCGGAATCCCCCGGCTCTTCTCATGTCAATCCGCGCGCATATTGGGTCTTCCTTTCCGCGCTTGTCATGCTCGCATGGATCTTCGCAGGCATCACCACCTCCAAATACGGGGCGGGCGTCGCCTCCGATTCGGTCAAGTATCTCGGCGTGGCGCAAAGCCTGTTGGAAGGCAAAGGACTGGTCAATCACCTCGGCACACCGTTGCTCTCCTGGCCCCCCCTGTACTCCATCACGCTGGCGGGCATCAGCGCAGTCACCGGCTGGAAGGTGTTCGTCTCCGGCTGGTATCTGAACGTATTCCTGAACGGACTCAACCTCTTCATGAGCGGCGTGATCTTCTTCCGAATCTTTCGGGGAAATTTGCTGTATGCATATCTCTCCAGCATTTTCGTGCTGACAGCGCTCTCGTCCCTGCGCATCCACGCCACCATCAGCTCCGATCCCATGTACCTGATGCTCACGCTGGGCTTTCTGCTGGCGCTTCATGGCTACATCCAAAACCGCTCCATCCGCGCCTTCGCATGGATGGTCGTCTTGAGCGCGCTCGCCCCGATGCAGCGCTATGTCGGAATGGCGCTGGCAGTAACGGCTGTGATCGTATTCTTCGTCGAGAATCGGAAATCGCTCCGCATCTTCCTACGGGACAGCCTGATCCTCGGCGTGATCTCTGTCCTGCCGATCGGCTGGTGGCTGATCATCCGCAACGTCATGACCTATGGAACGTTATTCGGCACCGGCGAATCGATCACGGATGTAACGAAGAATATCATGCTCGCATTGACCAAGATGTTGCACTGGTTCGTTCCCTATCACCCACTTCTCATGCCGGTCATCACCCGCCCGTGGATTCCCCTGGGAATTTTGGCGGTCATCCTGCTCCTCATCAACAAGAGGGAAAACTGGCGCGCCTGGCTACAAGATATGCGGGAGCCATCCGCATACCCAACCCTCGTGCATGGATTTGTCTATTTCTCCGCCGTAGCGGCGACCATCGTCACCAAAGACCATCTCGATCTAACTTCCGACCGTTACTACGTCATCATGCTCGTTCCAGCCGCAGTCTTGATCTTCATCACCTTCCATGCATTGATCCGCCCGCATCTGAAACTTCCCCCGCGCCGCGTTGACCTTGCATTGATCGTAGTTTTCGCGCTTTCCTCGGTCTATCCCGTCCTCGCGCTGGATAAATATCTAAAAAGCGCACTTGAAATCGGCGAACCGACCAACTACAACTACTACAACTCCAGCGAATTCCGCGACACGGAAGTTGTTGCCGCAATGATCGAACTGGCAAAACAGCATCCCGGCGCGTTGTTCTACAGCAACTATGTGGATGCCGCCTGGTTCCATACCGGCAATCCGGTCGCGCTCCTGCCATTCGCTGACAACGTGGATACCGGCTGGCCCCACGACAATCCCGGCTTCATCGTCTGGTTCGAGCCTAACGAATTCAAGCATTATCTATCTCCGGAAGAGATCGGAAAATTTGCACATTTGGAATTGCTTCATCAAAGCGACAGCGGCAGGATCTATTACGTCCGTTCGCGCTGATATTCCCATTCCAGGCAGTATAATCAACTCATGAACTTTCTCATTACAGGAGCCGCGGGATTCCTCGGCTCTTCGCTTGCGAACCACCTCGCCCGCGAGGGACACCAAGTCCGCGGACTGGATGACCTCTCCACCGGCGACCCGAAAGTCCTCGCGCCCGATGTCCACTTTACGCGCGGTGATGTCAGCGACCGCCCCAAACTGTGGACATTGCTCCAAGATGTGGATGTGGTCTATCACCTCGCCGCGCGGGTATCGGTCCCCGAATCCATTCTCTATCCGCGTGACTACAACAACGTCAACGTCGGCGGGACAGTCGCGCTGATGGAGGCCATGCGCGATGTGGGAGTCAAACGCGTCGTTCTGGCGTCCTCCGGGGCTGTCTACGGCGACCTGAGAGACTCCACACTGACAGAGTCCGCCACGCCCAACCCGCGCTCGCCATATGCCGTCTCGAAACTCTCGGCAGAGTATTACGTCCGCACCATTGGCAACCTGTGGAACATCGAAACCGTCAGCCTGCGCATCTTCAACGCCTACGGACCCAGTCAACACCTGCCGCCTTCGCATCCGCCTGTCGTGCCACATTATCTCAGACAGGCTTTGCGCGGCGGGACGTTGGTTGCGCACGGAGATGGCAACCAGACCCGTGATTATATCTATGTGGATGACGTGGTCAGCGCCATGGTGGCGGCGGCGACCGCGCCGAATATCAACGGATTGGTCATCAACGTCGGTTCGGGTGTGGATGCATCGATCAGGGAATTGATCCGCGTGGTTCTCGAAGTCACAAACAGCAAAGCCAACGTGGTGTACAACTCCCAAACATCCGGCGGCGTCTCGCATATGAAAGCGGACCTGACGCTCGCAAAGGAAAAACTGCGCTTCACGCCTTCGATCAAACTCGAAGAAGGATTGAGATTGACCCTTCAGCGTGATCCAAGATTCAAGTAGGGCGGTTTTTTAACCCGCCAAACTTCTTCTTTCAGAGATTTGTCAGGCTAAAAGCCTGACCTACTGTAACTTGCCAACGACCATGCCCCTTCCCCGCTCCTTTTATAACCGCCCCACATTGACCGTTGCCCGCGAATTGATCGGCGCGCGGCTGGTGCGGATTTTGGACGGCGTGAAACTGGTCGGATTTATCTCTGAGACTGAGGCATACATTGGGGAAGATGACCTTGCCTGTCACGCCAAAGCAGGACTGACCAAACGCACCGCCCCCATGTACGGACCGCCCGGTCACGCCTACGTCTATTTCACTTACGGCAATCATTGGATGCTGAACACAGTCACCGAGCAGGAAGGCTTTCCTGCGGCGGTGTTAATCCGCGCGATACAGCCGATTGAGGGAGCGGATGTAATGATGGCCCGCCGTCAGGGACGGGATACGTTCGGTCCGGGGAAGTTGACTCAGGCACTGGGAATCACCAAAAGCGAGAACAATGCCGATCTGACAGAAGCAGGCTCCCCGTTAAGAATCGAGGCGGGGACTTCCGTCCCCGATTCGAGCGTGACGATTGGCGCGCGCGTGGGTTTAAACAGTACGCCGGAACCGTGGCTGTCCATACCCTGGCGGTTTTTGGTGAAAGAACCGATACTCGATATGCGATGACCGAGTATCCAATTATCGAACATCGAGGAGACGAACATGGGTTTACTGGAAGGTAAGAATGCGTTGATCTTTGGTCTGGCGAACGAGCGCTCGATCGCGTGGGGAATCACGCAGGCGTTCAAACGCGAAGGCGCGAATTTGGGGATCAGTTACGCAGGCGAGATGCTCGAACGCCGCGTGAGACCGCTGGCTGAAAAAGTGGATTGCAAATGGGTCGAAGAATGTGATGTGACCAGCGACGAGCAGATCACGGCGGTGGCAGAAAAAGCCGCGAAGCATTTTGGAAAAATCGATATTCTGGTGCATTCGATCGCATTTGCGGGGCGCGATGAATTAAGCCGACCCTACTACCAAACCAGCCGCGAGGGATTCAAGAACGCGCTGGATATCAGCGTCTTTTCGTTCGTGGCGTTGACCAATGCCTTTCTGCCGATCCTGAACCCGAACGCTTCGATCATGTGCCTGACGTATGGCTCGGGCGCAGTGAAGGTTGCCCCCCACTACAATGTGATGGGCGTGGCAAAAGCCGCATTGGAATCATCCACCCGCTATCTGGCATATGACCTTGGTCCGCAAAAGATCCGCGTGAATGCCATCTCGGCGGGACCGATCCGCACACTGGCGGCGGCGGGCGTGGGCGGCTTCCGCGACATGTACAAGCACTTTGCGGATATGTCTCCCCTGCGCGAGAATGTGACGATTGAAGATGTCGGCAATTTGGCGGTGTTCCTGGGTTCCGATTTGTCCGCACGGATCACGGGCGAGGTACTTTACGTAGATTCAGGCTTCAATATCATGGGCGTGCAGATGGGCGCGAAGGAAGAGCAAGGCGAGTAAGCTAGAAGGTAGAAAGCAACAGGGGCGGGCGTTAAGTCCGCCCTTTTTGTTTTAACGGTAAAATTGCTTCCATGTTCAAACGCAACGCAACTCCCACTGAAACCCCGCAACCCGTCCAAGCCGTGGAGCGGATCACATCGGTGCTTGGGTCTGGCGTGATCTGGCACGGCTCCATCAACGGCTCGGGCGGCGTGCGCATCGAAGGCGCGTTCGAAGGCGAGATCGCCCTGCGCGGCATGCTCGTCGTCGGCGAAACCGGGCGCGTGACCTGCCAAAACGTGCGCGCCAACACCGTCATCGTGGCGGGCGCGGTACGCGGCAATATCACCACACAAAAACTGGAGATCCGTTCTTCGGGGCGCGTGTGGGGCGACGTGGTCACCACCGCCTTTGTGACCGAGGAAGGCGCGTTCCTGCGCGGGCAAATTCGGATGGAAGAAACGGTCGAACTGGACCTCGAGCCTGCTCCTGAATCCACGCCTTCGGAAGCCGCCCAAGCTGAAACCATCGCGCAGACGCCGATCCAAATGCCTGAGCAAACTGCGCCGGTTGAGTCCACGCAGAAATTGCCGCGCAAGAAGAAAGTCGATTCTTAATCACCCTTCGCAGGGACACAGCGGCGCTGTGTCCTTACGCTATTCCCCATGAAATACACCGACCTGAAAATCCAAACCCAACGCGAATTCCCCAACAACGCGCGCACGCCGGGCTTCGGCTGGCTGGTCCGCGCGGGATATTTGACCCGCGAAAATGAACTTCTCCCATTGGGCGAACACACAATTGCTCATCTTCAAAACCTATCCCAAGAAGCTTCTTTTATCTCCGATCTTTCTTTACCGGCAATGACCAATGACGCAGAGACCTACTTTCCACTTTCCACTGGCAACATCGAAATCGCGCATTGCGAATCATGCGGATATACCGAACGTCTGGAACTGGCGAAATTCAAAAAGACGCCCCTGCCCCGCGAGGAGGAACTTCCGCTGGAGAAGGTGTTGACTCCAGATTGCCACACCATCGAGGCGCTGGCGAATTTTTTGAACATCCCAAAAGAGAAGACCGCCAAAGCATTGATGTATTCTCGCGTTTCAGACAATAAATTCGTCTTTGTCGTCGTGCGCGGGGACATGACCTTGAGCGAGGCGAAACTGCGAAACGCCGTCGGGGAGATAAAACTTGCGGATGCAGAATCAATTCAAAGGTCGGGTGCGGAGGCGGGGTTTGCGTCACCAATCGGCTTGAAGGATGCACTCATCGTCGTGGATGATCTGATTCCCCAATCGCAGAATTTGGTTGCGGGCGCGAACGAGGCGGAATATCATCTCAAGAATACGAATTACGGGCGCGATTACACTGCCGAGATCGTCGCGGATTTGACGCTGGCGCAGGCGGGTGATAACTGCGCGAATTGCGAAAACCCGCTTTCGGTACAGCCTAGCATCAAACTGGCTACGCGCAAAGAGTTTGGTTTCAAAAATATCTTGTCCGCGTTGGCAGAGACGCACCACGATGACAAGGGGCTGACCCTGCCGCTGTCTGCCGCGCCGTTCGATGTATACCTGATGCATGTGCCCGGCAAGACGATGGATACCAAAGCCAAAGCCGAGGAAATTTACAACGCATTGCAAAGCGCGGGGATTTCGGTTTTGTTCGATGATCGCGACGAGCGCGCGGGCGTGAAGTTCAATGATGCGGACTTGATCGGTTGTCCGGTGCGGATCACGGTCGGCGAAAAGGGGTTGAAGGATGGGATGATAGAGTTGAAACAACGAACATCAGAAGAAAAGGGAACAATGATGTCGGTTGAAAAACTGATGCACCTTAAAAATGTTACGGAACTGCTTTAGCGGCACAAAGAATGGAGCAAGGCATGGAACAACCAACCCCAACATTCGGCAGGCTCTTCACCCACGATACGAATTTTAGATTGGCGGTTTTTCTTGCGTTGGCGCCGGTGGTTTCATTTGTTTATTCACAGATCAAATCTGGGGATTTGTTCTCCTTTGAGTTAAACTTACAAACCCTTTTTCTTCCCGGGGTAAGCATCCTCGGCATCATTTGGCTGCTCTATCAATACAACACGGTTACGACCACCTTCCGCGAAGGAATCACAATCAAAGGGACCGTCATCCGTACCGAAGAGAAATCCAGTCCCCGCCGAGAAGGCAGGCGAGCATATACTTATCATACGGTCATCAGCTACTCCATTAATAACGAATCTTATGAAAAGCGCATTAAACTACCCGCCCCGCCGGAGAAGTACGGGCTGACAAAAGGCACGACTGTTGACCTGATCATCCGCGAAGAAAAACCCAGAACTGTTTTCATCAAGATGCTGTATCTTCCGTAAAACGGAATGGACAAACGCCCAGCGCCCGCCCTGCATCAAATCATCTCCACTGATTATCTTGCGCAAAACTTTTTCGTGATGATCTTTGCGGGTTGGGCATTCTATCTCATCGATCCGTTATTCAGCGGCAAAACCTCAACCTTTCTTTTGATCCTTGCCCTGATTCTCACTCCCATCGGGTTGGGCACGTTCTATTGGCGTTACAACCTGATCCGCGCCACCATCGTCAACGGCATGGAAGTTACAGGGACAATCACGGAAATCGAAACGATATCCACAGGCAAACGCAGGGAGGACCGCATTCTGCATTACGAGTACAATGTCAACGGGCAGATGCACCAATACAAGAACCGCGTGAAACAGAATGCATATGCCCGAACATTGAAAGTGGGTCAGCAGGTGACCTTGCTGGCACATGCGAAAACCCCACAGATCGCTTTCATCAAGGACATTTATCTGGAATATTTGTAATCCATGGACAACAAAGTAGGACATTTCCCACCACCCAAACGAAACGGTTTACTCGTTCACAGCATCATCATCCTCGCATTGACAGTTATTGCTGTGTTCGGCTTCGTCAATCTTTCCAGCGCCGAGGTCGGACCATCTTTCCTGATCGCATTGCTGGTCTCGCTGGTTTCATTTGTGCCGCTGCCCTTCTTTCTCTATCGCATCTACTCCCTCTGGCGCGCGGACTATCACATCGACCGCGACAGTCTTGCCATCCATTGGGGCTTGCGGCTGGAAGATATTCCACTCAGCGACATTGAGTGGATCCGTCCCGCAGATGACCTGACGACTCCGCTCGCGCTTCCATCCCTGCCCCTGCCTGGCGGCTTGATCGGCGTGCGTCGTCACTCCGATCTTGGCACCGTGGAATTCCTCGCCTCGGACGTAAAAAAACTCCTGCTGGTCGGCACCGCCAAGCGGGTTTTCATCATCTCGCCCGACAACCCCGCCCTGTTCACACAAACCTTTGCGCGCGCCACAGAAATGGGCAGTCTCTCCCCCGCAGAAGGGAGATCGGTCTACCCGTCCTTTGTGGTCTCGCAGGCTTGGGAAAGCGGACTGGCGCGTTATCTCTGGCTGTCCGCGCTATTTCTGAACATCGGCTTGTTCATTTGGGCGAGCCTCATCATCCCATCCACGCCGTTCGTGGCGCTCGGTCCGCAATTCATTGACGGCGGACTTGAAAGCGTGCCATCATCGCAGTTGATCATCTTTCCCGTCGCCAGTCTCCTGCTCGCCATCATCGGCTGGATCGCAGGCTTGTATTTCTACCGCTGGGAACGCGAGCGCGTGCTCGCCTTCATCGTCTGGGCTTCCAGCACGTTCAGCAGCCTGCTCTTTTTGCTGGCTGTGCTGTTCATCATCACCACGCCGGTATAGTTCACAGGTTTGAAGGTTGAAAAGTTAAAACCAACCTTTAAACTTTCCAACCTTTCAATCCAATCATGCAGCTTCTCCTCGGTTTTCTTCTCGCGCTCCTCATCGCCTTTCTCGCGTACAAAGCCCGCAGCCTCAACCCAAGCGGGGCTGTCGCCGCCGCCTTCACAGGCACTATCATTTTCGGCATCGGCGGCTGGAAGTGGGCGATCCTCCTACTTTTGTTCTTCATCACCTCCTCCGCGCTCAGCCGCGCCTTCAAAAAACGCAAACAGAACCTCGACGAAAAATTTTCAAAAGGTCACGAACGCGACGCAGGACAGGTCTTTGGAAACGGCGGTCTCGCCACCATGTTCGCCGCCCTGCACTTATTCTTCCCCGAATCAGCCCTTCCCTGGGTCGGTTTCGCCGCCGCGCTTGCCTCGGTCAATGCCGATACCTGGGCGACCGAACTCGGCGTGCTGAGCAAGCACCCGCCGCGCCTGATCACAAATCTCTCCAAGATCGTGGAAAAAGGCACCTCGGGCGGAATCTCCCTGGCAGGGACGCTTGCCTCTCTGGCTGGATCGGCGTTAATCGCCTTCTTCGCTTCCCTCTTGACTGGAAACTGGTCGCTGTTCCCGCTGGTCACTTTCGCAGGGTTGGCTGGTTCGCTGTTTGACTCCCTGCTCGGCGGGACAGTCCAAGCCATGTACTACTGTCCCACCGACGAAAAAGAGACCGAAAAACACCCGCTCCACACCTGCGGCACGGAGACCGTCCACATCCGCGGCTGGAAATGGCTGAACAATGACCTTGTCAATTTTTTGTGCAGTGCGGCGGGCGTGATCGTATCCATCCTTTTCTTCGGAGTCTTATAGCCATGACCAAAACTTCCTCCCCTATTCTTGTCACCGGCGCAAGCGGATTCATCGCCATTCACACCATCATCCAATTACTAGAACAGGGATATAAAGTACGCGGGACGATTCGATCATTATCAAAAGAGTCCGAAGTCCGCGAGACGATCTCAAAGTACGTGCAGGCAAATGACCGGCTGGAGTTCATGCCTGCGGACTTGAAACAGGATTCAGGGTGGGATGAAGCGGTGAAAGGTGTCAATTATGTATTGCATGTCGCCTCCCCCTTCCCGATGTTCGAGCCGAAGCATGAAGATGAACTCATCGTCCCCGCCGTGCAAGGGACATTGCGCGTGTTGAGGGCGGCGCACAAAGCCGGCGTGAAGCGTGTGGTGCAGGTTTCGTCGAACGCGTCAGTTTCGGCGGGATATAGCGGCGAAAACCGCACCTTCACCGAAGATGACTGGTCGAAGGTCGAGAATAATATTGGCGCGTATTCCAAGAGCAAGACGTTGGCGGAGCGCGCTGCGTGGGACTTCATCAACGGCGCTGAGAATACCCGAAACATGGAAATGGTCGCCATCAACCCGCCGTTCGTTTTCGGACCGATCCCCAATAAAAATCTGCCCACTTCTGCGGAGTTGGTCCGTGTTTATTTACACAGTGAAGTGCCCGGCGTTGCGCGCTTGAAAGCGGGGATCGTGGATGTGCGCGATGTGGGGTCCGCCATCATCCTTGCCATGCAGACGCCTGAAGCGGCGGGACAGCGCTTTCTGTGCTCGGCGGCGACATTATGGCACAAGGAAATGGTGGACATCCTGCACAACAAGTTTGCGCCTTTGGGATACAAGAAAATACCGCGCATGGTCATCCCGGATTTTCTCGTCCGCATGCTGGCGCTATTCGATAAAAAGATCGCGCAGGTCGTCAACGGATTGAACTGGGATTTTGAACTTTCAAACGAGAAAGCCAAGCGCATTCTCAAATGGAATCCGCGCTCGAAAGAGGAAGCCATCATATCCATGGCGGAGAGTTTGATCGAGCAGGGATTTGTATAAATCAACAGGAAAACATGAACTATCTACCATCTGAGTCCCGTTACAACATCATGCAATACCGCCGTTCAGGTCGCAGCGGACTGAAACTGCCCGCCGTCTCGCTGGGTTTGTGGCACAATTTCGGCGGCGTGGACGTGTATGAAAACAGCCGCGCGATGATCTTACGCGCATTCGACCTCGGCATCACGCATTTTGACCTTGCCAATAACTACGGTCCGCCGCCCGGTTCGGCGGAAGAAACCTTTGGGCAGATCCTTGCAAAGGACTTACGACCTTATCGCGATGAATTGGTAATCTCATCGAAAGCGGGCTATTTCATGTGGGACGGTCCCTATGGCGAATGGGGCTCGCGCAAGTATCTGGTCTCCAGCCTCGACCAAAGCCTGAAACGCATGGGCTTGGAATACGTGGACATTTTCTATCATCACCGCCCCGACCCGGACACGCCGTTGGAAGAGACCATGCAGGCGCTCGATTTCATCGTCCACAGTGGACGGGCGTTATACGCAGGCATCTCGAACTATCCCGCCGAAAAAACATGGGATGCTTCCAATATCTTGAAGTCGCTTGGCACGCCCTGTCTTATCCACCAGCCTGTGTACAGCATGTTCAACCGCTGGGTGGAGAATGACCTGCTAGATGTCTTGCAAAAGGAAGGCATCGGCTGCATCGCATTCTCCCCGCTGGCACAGGGCTTGCTGACGGATAAATATCTCGGCGGTATTCCCGAAGGCTCACGCGCATCGAAAGCTCATGGATTTTTGAAACCCGCGCACATCACGGACGAAAAAATCACCAAGGTGCAGAAACTGAACACACTCGCCAAAACTCGCGGACAATCCCTCGCGCAGATGGCGCTGGCATGGGTGCTGAGGCACGAGACGATGACGTCCGTGCTGATCGGCGCGAGCAAGGTCAGCCAGATCGAGGATGCAGTTGGAGCGTTGAACAAACTGGAGTTTTCAGAAGAAGAACTACAGGAAATCGAAAAGATCTTGCGATAAACAAAAAAACATCCGAGAAAATTCTCGGATGTTTTACTTTTAGCCTCGCCAGATCTTGAAATCTTTCAAACTCGAACCACCCAGAAATTCGCGCACGATGGAATTCGCCGGCACAAGGCTCACATCAAAAGGCAAAAACCATTCGAGAAATGCCAGAAGCCTGCGCGCCTCAATATACTCCGGCACATTGTGCGGAACCTGCCGCAAGAGCGGCTCCGCCAACGATTTCAGGGCGGAAAGTTCGAACACCAGTGCCGAGTTGAACATCACGTCCGCGTTTTCCTGATAGGGGAAAATATGCCGCTTCTCGCCGCGCCGCACCGACTCCCAACGCGAGATCGTCGCCTGCGCCGAATATCCGCGCTCGCGGGCATCGCGCACAATGCGGCGGATGAGGCGCGTATCGGTCGTCGAAACGCGGTTGTGTCGGTCGAGGTTGAGCTGGGTCAGGGCGGAGACATAAATTCGAAATGCTGAATCAGTCCAACGGTCGGGGATGAGGCGGGGGTTCAGTCCATGTATCCCTTCGAGGATGATCGGCTGTCCGTCCTTCAACTGGACGACATCCCCATCCTCGCTTCTTCCCGTCTTGAAGTTGAAACGTGGAAGTTGAACCGTTTCCCCGCTGAGAAGTTTTTCCATATCCTGAATGAGACGCGGCAGGTTCAAGGCGTCGATGGTTTCATAATCGTGATTGCCGTTCTCGTCCAACGGGGTGTCATCGCGGTTGACAAAATAATGGTCGAGTTCGAGCGGATAGGGCGAAATTCCGCGCGCCAGCAACTGAACGGCAAGGCGGCGTGACGAGGTGGTCTTGCCCGATGAAGTGGGACCCGCCAGCAAGATGATGCGCGAATTCTTCTGTGCGATCTGCTGGGCGATCTCGGCGATGTGCTGTTCATGCAATGCTTCGGAGACCAGCACGATCTCGTCGGAACGTCCCGATTGGATGGCGTCATTGAGCGCGCCGACATTGTCGATGTGCAGGGTTTCGAGCCAGTTGCCATATTGACGGAACGCATTCAGCAGTTTGGGATAATCACCCAGCGCTTCGAGCTGCGTGGGGGCATGACGGCGCGGGAAACGCAGGATGAAGCCGCCATCGGTAGGATGCAGTCCGAACCATTTCAAATACCCCGTGGATGGGACCATGTAGCCATGCATGTAATCCATTTGCCCGTTGAGGCTGTACAGTGTGAGATATTCCTTGCGGCGGTATTTGAACAGTCGTAATTTGTCTTCGTAGCCGCGCCGGGTAAAGTACTCGATGGCTTCCTGAAGCGGGACTTCCCTGCGTTCGAAGAGATGATCTTCTTCGATCAGAACTCTCATGCGATTTTCAAGCGCGTCGATCTCCGCTTGTGTGAAATGCTCGCGTTCGACCACATCGCAGAAAAATCCGCCCGAGGAGACAGAGTGGTCAATGTTCAGCCTGTTCGTCGGGAAAATTTCCGCGAACACCATTTCGAGCAGGAAAACGAGCGAACGGCGGTAGATGCGCGCGCCATCGGCGGTATCCATGGTAACGGGTGTGCAATTGGATTCGATGTGGATGGGATAGGTCAGTTCGTGGATCTGGTTGTTGATGACGGCGGCGACGATGGGCGCGGAAAAATCATCCTTTATGGGAGCGAGGAATTCCCCCACTGTTGTCCCGCGCGGCGCGGAGAGTGTCTTGCCGTTGGGGAGATGGATTTCGATGTTGGGGTTGGGTTGGGTGATCTGGATCATCGGTTACATGGTTAAGAGTTGGAAAGTTATCAGGTTAAGGAGTATTCAACCTGTAAACTTTCAATCTTCCAACTTTTTTAACAATCTTTCCGGCTTTCCCGCAAATTCCTCCAGCGGGATCTCCTTGTTCGTCAACGCCAGCAGGGTTTCGGTCAGCAATTGGTTGACAGGTGTGGGGATCCCGCGCGCCTTGCCTTCGCGGACAACGGCTCCGTGCAGGTATTCCACTTCGCTTTTGCCACGCCCGGAATACAGGTCAATGTGGAAGGATGGCATCTTGCCGCCGCGTCCTCCACCAACAGCGCGGGAGACCAGCGGCTTGGAAAGCCAGAGCGGCAGTCGTGTGGCAAATGCCAGCGCCGCAACCGGCGTTCCGGGCAGATCGACCACCTCAAGTCCCATTGCGTTCATCACGGCAAGACACTCGCGAAGCATTTCAATTTCGAGTTTGTATAAATTTTTGTTTGCAAAGACTTGCGCAGCGGTCAAATTCAAGATCGCCGAGGCGGGATTGGCGACCAGATTGGTCAGCATCTTCGACCATTTCATGCTCAATGCATCGGGGTACAAACGACATTTGAGATAGGCGCGATCCAAAACAGTGACCAATCTCTCCGAAAGCGGATGTCCCGCCGCAACCCCGACCCCGCGCAGTTTTTCAAGGACGATGTCTCCCGCGCCTCTCCGCCCGATGGCAGTTGTTACTGTTCCGTAGACAACCTTGTCCACGCCGAGAGTTTGAGCGATGATGGGTTCATTATCCACGCCGTTGGAGAGACACAAAACAGGCGGGAGCTTTTCGGCAAAGGGCTTCAAGCCTTCCATGGCGGGGAGCGTGTCAAACGACTTGAGGGCGAAAATGGCAACATCGAAGGGACCAAATCGCAGGGCGTCCTGAAGCGAAGGTTCGATCACAAAGGAACGCGGATCGACGACAAAGGCATCCTGTGTTTTTCTGCGTTCGTCCACGGTCAGGTCGAGCCGTAAGCCCTTGTTCCGCAGTTCATCGACCATCTTTGGCTGTTCGACAAAGACGACCTGATGTCCAGCCAGAACGAGCGAGCCGCCGATGTAAGTGCCGATCGCACCCGCACCAAAAACAAGGATTTTCATTTCAGGGGTTGGAGAAGATGATTGCAAGATTTTGCTCCGAATTATGGATTGTCCTGCCAGTGGACGTGATCGTTGACCTTGTCGATCGTCCAGCGATGCTGGCGCGGAAAATAGATCAGTTGAGCAAACGCCGTGTTCTCAAAACGGAAGCGTGTGCCGGAATTATTTGCCTGCGGGGCAATACCCACGATGGCGTGCATGACCTGATTCAACAAACCACCGTGTGAGACGATCAGATACCTGGCGGGCGGACGCTTCAACAACTCGTGCAGAGCCTGTCCCGCGCGCAGGAACAATTCCCAATCGCCTTCCCCATCCAAACCGACCGGGTCATACGGCGTGGTGAATTCGGGATGTGAAAAATTCTGGCGGACTTCGTGAGCTGTGAGCCCGGCAAATTCGCCGTTGTCGCGTTCCAGCCACAGGGGATCGAATTCCACTTTCAAATTCAGCGCGGAGGCGATAATCTCGGCGGTCTCCTTTGTGCGTGTGAGCGGACTGGCAATGACATGGTCAAACTGCTTTTTTTCTTTTTGCCAACGCTCCGCCAGCGCCTGCGCTTGCGCGCGTCCCCTATGGGTCAGCGGAAAATCCGCCTGTCCCTGCCAGCGCGATTCAGCATTCCCAACCGATTCACCATGACGCAGCAAGGTGATCACAAAAGGTTTGTTCTTTTCATTCTCGGTCATCTGGCGATTTCCCCTTCAACAAATAGATTGGACGACGCTTCACTTCCTGGAAGATATAGCCGACATACACACCGATAAACCCAAGCAGGACCATGATGATGCCGCTGGCGATCAGCAACACCCCCATCAGCGAACTCCAGCCGGGCTCCACTTGCTGGGTGTTGCCCGTCAACCACAGCGACAGAACGTAGATCAATTGCGCACCCGCCAGCACGAAGAAGAGCAATCCTGCACTCAACCCGATGTACAACGGCGCAAGCGAAAAGGAAAAGATCGCATCCGAGGCAAGGCGCAGCATTTTTCCCAGTGAATACTTTGAGCGTCCCGCCGCGCGCGCCGATTCGTGATACGGCAGGATTACACTGTTATACCCCATCCACGAGATCATGCCGCGCAGAAAACGATGATACTCCTTCATCGAGCGCACGCCATCCAGCGCGCCGCGCGAAAGCGCGCGGAAATCCGCCGCGCCCTGCATCACTTGCGTGCCGCTGATGCGATTGATCAGCCAGTAGAAAAAGTTGGATGTCACCTTCTTGAACGACGGCGCGCGGTCATCCTCCATGCGCTGTGCCTGAACGATGTCATAGCCCTGCTCGAGCAGCGATATCATGCGGGGGATCATCTCCGGCGGATGCTGTCCGTCGCCGTCCATCGAGATCATCATGTCACCTTGCGACGCATCCATCCCGGCGGTCAGCGCGGCTTGATGCCCAAAATTCCGGCTGAGTTGGAGCAGGGTTACTCTCCGGTCGTTGGATGAAATCGCTCGAAGCGTATCCACCGTCCCGTCGCTTGAGCCGTCATCCACATAGATGAACCGGAAGTCGTACAGCAGGTCGTCCACCACGCGGCAAATATCCGCATAGGTCTGTCCGATCACTTCAGATTCGTTGAAGACGGGGATGACGAGGTCAACTTTGAGTTTGGATCTTCGTTTTGGAGACATCGGGGGAATTCTACCATGCGCGTCCCATTCGGACCTTGCGCCTGATTCAAAAAAAGCAGCGGATTCTCACTCGAACTTAAAGCTCAGGATCGCGTCCAGCACCTGCTCCTGATCGCCCGCGGACAACCCATTGTGGAACGGCAGGCGCACAAGTTGATCGGATATTTTTTCAGTGACAGGGCAATCGCCAATCTTGCCGCCGAACGAATGTCCCATGTCGGAGAGATGCAGCGGCAGATAATGAAAGACGCTGTAAATGCCACGCTCGCGCAGATACATGATGAATTTCTGGCGCAGATCGAGGTTCGGCATGAGCAGGTAGAACATGTGATAGGTCTGCTCACAATGCCCAGGGACAATGGGCAGGCGCACATCGTGAGCATCTGCCCAGTCTTTCAGCCCGGCGTGGTACATCTCCCACACGCGCTGGCGGTGGGATTGTATCTTTTCACGCTGTTCAAATTGGGCATACAAAAACGCGGCTAGCATGTCCGAAGGGAGATAGGACGAGCCGATATCCACCCAGGTGTATTTATCCACCTGCCCGCGGAAGAAACGCGAGCGGTTCGTCCCCTTTTCGCGGATGATCTCGGCGCGTTCCATCAATTCAGGGTCATTGATGAGCAATGCGCCGCCTTCGCCGCAGGAGAAATTCTTGGTTTCATGGAAACTCTGCGTCGCCAGCGCGCCGATCGTGCCGAGATTGCGTCCCTTGTATTTGCCGAACAAGCCGTGCGCGTTGTCCTCGACGACGGCGATGTTGTGAAAATCCGCGATCTCCATGATCGTGTCCATGTCACAGCCCACGCCTGCATAATGCACTGGGACAATCACCTTCGCGCGCGGCGTGACCGCTTCTTCGAGTTTCGTTTCGTCCAAATTCAACGTATCCGGGTGGACATCCACGAAGACGGGTTTGGCTCCGCGCAAAACAAAAGCATTGACTGTGGAAACAAAAGTGAAATCCGGGATGATGACTTCGTCACCGGGCTGAACATCCAGCAAAATCGCAGACATCTCAAGCGCATGCGTACAGGAGGTGGTCAGCAATGCTTTCTTTGCACCCAGTTCATTTTCAAGAAAGGCATGACATTTCTTCGTGAAGGAACCATCACCGGAGAGATGTCCATTGGCGACAGCCTGCTGCATGTATTCAAGTTCACGTCCCATAAGGATGGGACGATTGAAATCCACTCGAATGTCCGGCATGTTATTTCCGCACCAAGATCGTAAAATCGTACAAGTCGTAATCGTGCAATAGCGCCACGTTACGCGAGAAATTCCGTTTGCAATAATCAAAGAAAAAGCACGGATCGCCGTAGTACAGATCGGGGCGCATCTTATCGGCATCGGAATATTTGGTCAGCATGTTGAATGCCAGTCCTTTTGTAGCGCGGGCGTTCATTTGTTCAAGCGATTCGACAACGATCTTTGTCCATGCATCGAAATCCACATCCAATTTCATGTTGAACGTGCCGCTGACAACGGCATATTCCAGCACGGGGACATCCTCAATATCACTGAAGAACAGACAATTTGAATCACCCGGATGCGTTTCGCGTCCTTTGTCCACCATTGGTTCTGCTATGTCATACCCGACATAACGCAGGCTGTGACCGAGTCCCCGCAGATAGTCGTACATCCCGCCATAACCGCTGCCAAAGTCCAGCAGGGAATATTCAACGCTGGCATCGATCACTTTGATCAACTGTTGAAAACGGATGTGCTGGGCTTGGGTCGAGTTATAGTCCACGCCGAGATGGGTGGCGCCGTGCTGTTCCAGTTTTTCCGTAAAATAATTCCTGATCTTATCAAGTTCAGAGTTGGAGGATGTCATTTAAACCTTTTCCAATGATGGGTGGATGTATCCGCCGGCTTTGTCACCCGTCATGAACAACAGATCGAGGATCGTGATGTACGGGTCGAATGGCGGATACAACTGGGGATATTCCGGATAATTATATTGCATGTATTCGAGCAAAATACCCGCTTCGTCGAATTTTTCATTTTCTATGTAATCGCGGGCGGAGGGTCCGCTGATGTAATGCGTTGCGCCGACATGCTTGAGAATCTGGATCAGGCGGTCGGTCTTTTGCCCGTCGATGCCGGGGATCTCGGAGGAACGCATGAAGCGCGTGTGGGAGATTCCGAGCATGCGCGCAATTTCAATCGTCAGCCAGATGGTGAAATCCGCCAGATGAGAATCGCGGCGTAAGAAAACAGAATCAAGCCAGGGGGAGAAGGAAGCGAAATACGGCGCTTTGGCGTAAGCGAACGTCAATGCCTTGAGATGATTCTTCGCCCACGGCTTCGACCAGTCGATCTTAACATCCAAGATGGGAATGCCTTCCGTCACGCCTTTGCTGTGGACGGGGATGGTCAGCCATTGTCTGCCTTGCTTGGTCTTGATCTGGTTGCGGTTGCGCCAACCGTGTTTGTCGTATTGTACGTCGTCGTAAAAAATAAAAAGGTCGGCGCGGCGTACCTGATCGAAGTAGCCGCGCCAAGGGATGTAGGATGGCTGCAGGATGACGACGTTCATTTGCCATCCCCGATGAATTCATCCACCACATAGGGAGGCCTGTCCATGCTGCGGTCGAAGATGCGCGCAAGATATTCGCCAAAGATTCCGAGCGTGAACAATTGCGCACCGCTGAATAACGAAATTATCGAGGCGAGGAAGGGAAAGCCCGGCAGACTTCCGAATGCGAAATAGATGTAAAGAACATAAATAAAAACGCCGATGCCGAACAGCGTCATTACAAATCCCACCCAACTTGCAAGACGCAGCGGCATGGTGCTGTAGCCAGTCAGGATAAGAAGCGCCGCGCGCACCAGCGCGGAAAAGTTGTAATTCGTTCTTTCAGCAGGAGGGATATCCACATGGACGGACGTGAAGCGCGTCGTCCCCCACGAAAGCAGGACATCCAGTATCAGCGTCGGGCTTTGAAAATTGACGAATGAATCGCGCAGTTTTGTGCGAAACATGCGGAAGGCGGAAATATTCCGCACCGAAGGCACGCCCATTACGCGGGCAAGGAGGCGCTTGATGTTCGCGGTCAGCAAATTGCGCATCAATCCCTGCGGAAGTTTACGCGGCGAACCATAAACCACGTCGAAGCCTTCATCCAATTTGGAGAGAAGCGCGGGAATCTCCTCCGGCGGATGCTGAAGGTCCTGGTCCATCGTCACAGTGATCTCATAGCGGGCAGCGCGCAGTCCGCACAGGGTCGCGTTGTGCTGACCATAATTCCGCATCAGGTTGATTCCGCGCACCCACGGATACTGTTTCACCAGCCCTTCGATGATATCCCAACTTGCATCAGGACTGCCATCATTGACGAGCAAAACTTCGAATTCTCCGCCCACCTGCGGCAATACAATTCCCAAACGCTCAACAAGCGCCGGGAGTGTTCGGCTGCCGCCATAAACAGGAATAACAACTGAAATATTGGACATGGCGCGGAATTATACCCGCATCATAACTGGACCCCGTGCCTGTCTGCCAACAAACGAAGCGTGCGCTCCACCTCGGCATTTTTCTGCTCCAACGTCCAGCCGAGAGCCGTACCCGTCACATCTGCAATTTCCACCAAGCCGTCACGCGTCAGCCTGCCCAGCATGGCAAGCATGGTACGTCGCAACAGCAGATCGTCAAGATGCTCGACCTTTTCATGCTGTGCAAGGAAGACAAGTTCACGCTGGGTATATTCCGGCGCAGATTTGAGCGGGGCATCCGTTCCGCGTTTGATGAAATCCGCTACAAATTCAGCCCGCGTACCATAACGCTCAAATAAGGTGATGAGACGTTCCTTGGGCAGTCCTGTCCATGCGGCAAGACTTGCGATGAATTTCTCGCGTTCCTCATCCGTGTGCGGATATCCGCGCCCGCCGCCGATGGGAATATCGCCGGTATGCCTCTGGCGTTTGAGTCCGAGAAATTCAAGGGATTTGTCGGTCACCTGCTCCGAAAACGCGCGGAAGGAGGTCCACTTGCCGCCCACCAACGAATAAACAGGGAAGTTCAGGTTCGTCCAATCGCCGCTCAGCACCTCGATGTGATGGTCGCGGCTGACCTGCCCCGTGGTCTTCGCTCCACTGCTCGGCAATGGACGCACACCTGTAAATTGGAAAACGATCTGCTCGCGTGTCACCTTGATGGACGGGAAAACGCGCTCGATCATGCCGATAAAATACTCGACTTCTTCATTTGTGCAGCGCGCCTCATCGGGATGCTCGATCTTAATATCCGATGTGCCGATCAGAACCCGGTCATACAATGGCAGGATGAGCACAATACGTCCGTCCTGATTTTCAAAAAAGAACTCATTCTCGCCGATCGCTTTGCGCAATTCGGGATTGTTCAACACGAGATGAGAACCTTTCGTCCCACCGATGAAACGGGTGGACAAGCCCATGCTGTGATTTGCAAAATCGATCCACGGTCCCGCCGCGTTGATGACCAGTTTCGGATGCACCTCATACGCTTCGTCCGTCAGTTCGTCGCGCAGGATGACCGTATCCTTTTCCCCGCTGACCAAACTGACGTAGTTCAAGGCGCGCGCGTTGGGATGTTCCGCTTCAGCGTCCAGCAATATTTCAAGCGCAAGCCGCTCCGGGTTGGTGATCAAACCGTCATAATATGTGGCGGTGTTGACGATCTGTGAATTGAGCTTATTCCAGTGAGACAAAGACGTCGCGCGCGAAAAAAACTGATGGCGCGGAACGGTGCGCTGCTTCCCCGTGTAGGCATCATACATCATCAAACCAAGTTTGATGATCAGCGAACCGCGTTCGGATGGTTTATCCAGCCAGCCCAAGAACTTGAGCGGCGCATTGAGAATCCCCGAAAAATATTTGAAGATGGGAATCGTCGTCGGCAGCGGCTTGACAATATGCGGCGCATTCTGGATCATGCGGTTACGCTCACGCACCGCCTCGCGCACCAGACGGAACTCGCCGTTTTCGAGATACCGGATCCCGCCATGCGCCATGTGTGAAGATGCCGCGCTCGCACCTGACGAAAAATCTGCGCGGTCGATGAGCAGGACATCCACGCCGTTCAGCGCCAGATCGCGAAATACGCCGATGCCATTGATTCCCGCGCCGACGATCAACACAGAAACCTGTGGTTTTGCCTTGAGGGATGAGAGAATTTCGTTTCGGTTCATGATTATTCGACCCAATCAAACGTTCGGGTTACCGCTTTCTTCCAGCCTGAGTATAAACCCGCGCGGCGCTTTGCGTCCATTTTTGGTTTCCACTCCTTATCGCGTCCCCAATTCCTTTTCAACTCATCTGTGTTCTTCCAGAAGCCGACCGCAAGTCCCGCCGCGTATGCCGCACCAAGAGCCGTCGTCTCCGCCACCTTCGGGCGTACCACCGGCACATTCAAAATATCGGACTGGAACTGCATCAGCAACTCATTGAATACCATGCCCCCATCAACTTTCAACGCGCGTAATTTCACACCTGAATCCTTTTCCATCGCATCCAACACTTCACGTGTTTGATACGCGGTCGCTTCGAGCGCGGCTCTCGCAATATGACCTTTATTGACATAACGAGTCATCCCCACGATCACGCCGCGCGCATCGGATTTCCAATACGGCGCATACAATCCGCTGAAGGCAGGGACAAAATAAATGCCGCCATTGTCCTCAACAGATTTTGCCAGCGCCTCCACCTCCGCCGACGATTGGATCAGCCCCATGTTATCTCTCAGCCACTGGATCAGCGCCCCCGTGATCGCGATGGAGCCCTCCAACGCATAGACCGGCTTCCTGTTACCGATCTTATATCCAAGCGTGGTCAACAGCCCCGCCCTGCTTTGGACAGGCTTCTCGCCCGTGTTTAACAGCATGAAACAGCCCGTGCCATAGGTATTCTTCGCCTCGCCCGCCTTGAAACAGGTCTGACCGAATAACGCTGCCTGCTGATCGCCAAGGTCACCTGCCACGGGAACGCCTTGCAATGCGCCAGTCTTGATATTCCCATACACTTCCGAAGACGATTTAATCTTCGGCAGCATCCCGCGCGGAATGCCCATCACTTTCAGGATCTCATCATCCCAATCGAGGGTTTTCAAATTCATCAACATCGTGCGCGAGGCATTGGTCACATCGGTGACGTGTTCACCTGTCAAGTTCCAGATCAGCCATGTGTCAATGTTGCCGAACAGCAGTTCACCCCTGCCCGCTTTTGCCTTCGCGCCTTTGGCATTCTCCAAAATCCACTTGATCTTGGGACCGGAAAAATAGGTCGCCAACGGCAGACCGGTCTTCTTCCTAAACCTGTCCTGACCGCCCGATCTTGCAAATTTTGAAATGATCGCATCCGTGCGCGTATCCTGCCAGACGATCGCGTTATAGACAGGCTTGCCGGTTGTTTTATCCCACACCACAGTCGTCTCGCGCTGATTCGTCACTCCCACCGCCACTATCTGATCGCTGACCGATGAGCGCAGATCGCTGATCTTTTCCAACGCCCCGCGCATCACTTCCTGTGTCCGCGCCCAGATCTCCAGCGGATCGTGCTCCACCCAGCCCGGTTTGGGATAGATCTGCCGGTGCTCCTTCTGGTCAACAGCGACCACATTCCCGCCATGGTCGAAAATAATAAAGCGTGTACTTGTCGTACCCTGGTCAATTGCGGCAACGTATTTGGACATCGGGAAGCCTCCTGCCTCAATTGTAAAACAAAAAGTCCCCGCCAATGAGGCAGGGACTTGCAGACTGTGTTGCCCTTCTCTTATACCGACCTATTCAACATCATCCTCAATTTCTTCCATCTCTTCTTCGTCTTCTTCATCCTCAGTCGGATTCAGGAAGTTATTCAGCATCACTGCCAGCGTAGCGCCAAGCAAGGGACCAAAGAAATAGATCACATAGGTGTACGGATCTGCCAGACTAGGCTCGGAAAAGAGGGCAGGACCAAATGTCCGCGCGGGATTGAGCGATGCGCCTGTCAGCAATCCGCCGGCAAGGATCGAAATGGAAAACGTCATACCAACTGCCAATCCCCCCATATTCCCGCCTCTGCCAGCCACAACGGTCTGCAGGATCGTATTCATCAGGAAGAATGTAAGAACGATCTCGATCAACATTGCCCAAATGGGCTGGGACTCTGTCAACACGCCGATCGTTGCGGCAGGATCCAATGAGCCGCCTGCCGGCGTTACAGCGTAATGCAGGAAAGCCGCTCCCGCCGCCGCGCCTGCAAACTGCGCCAGCCAATAGACAACCGCCTCCCCCCAAGTTAAAGCGCCGTTTAAAACCATTCCAAACGTCACTGCAGGGTTGATATGCGCCCCGGAAATATGCCCATATGCATAATGGAATACCGCCAGCGTGAAGCCGCAAGCCAGCGCGATTCCAACCAGCCCCGCATTGACCACCGTTGCCGCCGCGCCAATGAACACCAGCGCAAAAGTACCGATGAATTCGACCAGGAAATTCTTCAAATTGAACATGACCTCTCCAGAGATTTGATTTAATTCATGTATATAACCCGCTCGTCCCCAATACGATGCGATGCAGAAACTTCTACGACAACAAACGGCTATCCGATGACAGATAGCCGTTTGTACAATGCGAGAACTTATTGTGCGGTTTTCTTGAACAATTCCGCCAGCGGGAGGTCCGCCCACGCGGCGTACTTCTTCATATCCAAACCGAGTTTCTTTGCAACGCCTTCGCCATATGCCGGATCAGCCTTGTAGAAATGGACAAGCTGACGCGCCTGAATGCGCTCCGGGACGCCCTGCATCGCTTCTGCCAGATTGCTGAAAAGCTGTTCTTTCTGGCTGTCGTTCATCAAACGGAATAACGCACCGGGTTGGGCGTAATCATCCGCACCTTCGCGGGGATTGTAGCGGTCTGCATCGCCCAAGATCTTGAGCGGCGGTTCGAGATATTTCTCGTCCTGCTCCGGTCCGCCGAAGCTGTTCGGTTCATAGTTCAGTGCGCCGCCAAAGTTTCCGTCAAAGCGCAGGTGACCATCGCGGTGATAAGTGTTGACCTCGTTATGTGGCTTGTTGACCGGTAACGCGGCATAGTTCACGCCGATGCGGTAGCGATGCGCATCAGCATAGGACATAATGCGCGCCTGCAGCATCTTATCAGGCGAGAAACTGATCCCCGGCACAATATTGGAAGGTTCGAACGCCGCCTGCTCGATCTCCGCAAAATAGTTCTCAGGGTTGCGGTTGAGTTCGAGAATACCAACCTCGATCAGGGGATAATCCGCATGGGGCCACACCTTGGTCAGGTCGAAGGGATTGATGCGATAGGTCTCCGCCTCCGTTTCAGGCATGACCTGTACACTGAACTTCCACTTGGGGAATTCGCCGCGCTCGATCGACTCGAACAGGTCGCGCTGGGAACTTTCGCGGTCCTTGCCAACGATCGCTTCACCCTCGGCATTGGTCATGGTCTTGATGCCCTGCATTACCTTGAAGTGGAATTTGACCCAAAAGCGCTCATTGTTCGCATTGATGAAGCTGTATGTGTGACTGCCGTATCCGTTGATGTGACGGTAATCCGTCGGCAAGCCGCGGTCGGAGAACAGGATCGTGACCTGATGCAGGCTTTCGGGCGAAAGAGACCAGAAATCCCACATGGCGGTTGCCGAGCGCATATTGGTCTTGGGATCGCGCTTCTGCGTGTGGATGAAATCGCTGAACTTGTACGCATCGCGGATGAAGAAGACCGGGGTGTTGTTGCCGACCATGTCCCAGTTGCCTTCCTCCGTATAGAACTTGATGGCGAAACCGCGCACATCGCGTTCCGCATCCGCCGCGCCGCGTTCGCCCGCAACGGTGGAAAAACGCAGCAACGCGGGAGTTTGCTTGCCAACCTTGGAGAAGACCGCCGCCTTGGAATATTTCGTAATGTCGTTGGTGACGGTGAATGTGCCATATGCCCCCGACCCTTTCGCATGGACAACACGCTCCGGCACACGCTCACGGTTGAAGGTCGCCATTTTTTCAAGCAGTTGATAGTCCTGCATCAACAAAGGTCCGCGCGGACCAGCCGTCAGTGAATTCTGATTGTCGCCGATCGGCTGTCCATGAGCGGTAGTGAGTTTCTTTTTCTTAGCCATTTTGATTTCCTTTTCTATGTTGCATTAGACAAAACTATGGATTCGATACTTCTACAATTGTGAAATCACCCACAATCATTATATCCCCTGCTCCGCCCCTAATCAAGCCAGTTGCGCGCGCCCGCCAAAAACGACGTTCCGCTCATGGGCTTTTTCCCCGCGGGCTGTACTTCCTCCAGGATGAGGATCCCGCCTCCCGCCCCGACCGCAGGTTGATTCTGAACTACCAGCCTCTGCCCCGCTGACGCATTTCCCGCATCCACGTGCGCGCGATGGACTTTGAGGATCGCTCCGTCAAGTTCCATGAATGCGCCGGGCCACGGGTTCATCGCGCGGACTCTCCGTTCCAATTCTGACGCGGTCTTGGAGAAATCAAGCCGACCATCCTCTTTCTTCAACATCGGAGCGTAGGTCGCGCCATCTTCGGGCTGGGGCTGCGGGATGATCCTTCCATCCATGTAATCGGGCAGGGTTTCGATCAGCAGGTCCGCTCCGAGGGTGGACAAGGCTTGGAAGACAGAACCAGCCGTATCGTCCGGGTTGAGGCGGATGGAGCGTTTGGCGAGCATGGGACCGGTGTCGAGTCCCACATCCATTTGCATGATGGTCACGCCGGTCTCTTCATCCCCGGCAAGGATGGCGGCATTGATAGGAGCCGCGCCGCGCCAACGCGGAAGCAGGGATGCATGGACGTTCACACACCCGAACCTGGGCAAGTCGAGAACGTCTTTTTTGAGAATTTGACCGAACGCGGCAACGATTATGAGATCGGGTTTCCATGCCTGTAATTGAGTCATGGCTTCCGGCTCGCGCAATTTTTGCGGCTGGATGATGGGGAGCCCCAACTCCAGCGCGAGTGTCTTGACAGGCGGCGGCTTGAGTTCGCGCCCGCGCCCGGAGGCGCGATCCGGCTGGGTGACGACACCGACAACATGATAATGTTGCGTGAGCGCGCGCAGACTTGGCAGGGCAAAATCAGGCGACCCCATGAAGACAATGTTGATGGGCATGTGTGAATTTTAACACAGTGCAATTCCATGTTTTGGGCATGGTACCAAAGTATGAAGGAATTGATTTGCGTTTTATCTTGAAAGACTGTACAATACTGCAAATCCAAAACCAACTCATATTCGGAGGAACCCATCATGTCCCAAGATTCATTTAACCCTGAAGTAACCAGTGACGACAAACTGTGGGCGGCACTCGGTTATCTCATCCCGCTCATCGCTCTCATCGTATTATTTATGGAAGACAAGAAAAGCCGCCCGTATGTCAAGTTCAATGCGGTGCAGTCGCTCGTGGCGACGGTCGTCCTTTCGATCATCTCCACTGTCACCTGCGGTTTCGGCGCGGTGCTGTTCCTCATCATCCTGTATTGGGCGTATCAAGCGTATCAGGGTCAGGACGTCCGCATTCCGTTCGTCAGCGACTTCATTCGCAATCAGGGCTGGGCGTAATCAGTCTGAATTCAAAAAGGCTCGCAGTGAACACTGCGAGCCTTTTTATATGATAGACTCGTTTCATCATCTTTCAAAAAGGAGACCTTGATGAACGAACAGATGCCGCAATCCCCTCCCGCGCCGCTCACTCCTGAAGAGGAACGTCAGTGGGCGATGATCGCCCATTTGGGCGTGTTGGTCAATTTGATCTCGGGCTTTTTGGGTCCGGTTGTTCCGTTGGCGATCTATATGATCTACAAGGAGCGTTCGCGTTACGTCGCATATCACGCCTTGCAGGGGTTGATCTTTCAGCTCATCTGGTGGGTTGGCGGCGGCATGCTCACAGCCGCGGCGTGGGCGATCACCGGCGCATTGAGCGCGGTATTGATCGGCTTGTTGTGCATTCCCATTGCCTGCATTTTCAGCGCCATGCCGATCGTAGCTCTCGGCTACGGCATTTACGGCGGCATCCAGTCCAGTCAGGGACAGGATTTCAAATACTGGCTGATCGGTGATTGGGTGCGCAAAACACTGACAGGCTAAGAAAAAATCCCCTTCATGCGAAGGGGATTTTTTTGTTCCAACCTTACGGGATACTGCCCGAAATATCCGTACCAAGCCGAATCTCTACATCCACCGTTGCATTCGGGTCAGGGGTGAAGCGGATTTGGCGGCTTGAGATCCCAAATGTGCTTTGCAGCCATTTGACAGTGTAGAGATCAGGACCATATACGATTACGAGAGTTTGACTATATCCTTCGGGGGAACCAGCCAATTCTGTGACGTTCATGCCATAGGATTGGAAGAGCGCCCCGGCGCGTTGGTCTAAACCGGAGTAGGTTCCGTCCATGATGCGGACTCGCGACGCTTCCTCGCGCATCAAAGTCGCAGGGTCGCCTTGCGCGATCGGGCTGAGAGGTCCACTCGTGGTAAAGATCTCGTCCCTCAAGACGCGGATCTGGTCCATGATGGGTTTCAACACGCTGGCGTTTTCTCCGCCGAGGGTGGTGTTATCGAAGACCGCCATCCCCAGCTGAGGATCGATCACGCCGGTTTTGATGCTCTGGGGCGAGATATCCCTGCCGAGCACGGCGAGTTCGATGGCATCATCAAAGGACATATTGGTCACGATGCCCCATCCAAGCCGTTTGTAAAGTGTGGATGATTTCGCAAGAAATTCGGTAAAGTTCTGCGGGTCGAAGATGATCTTTTGGAGAGCAAGGATCACTTCCTGTTGACGACGGGCGCGGTCGGCATCACCACCGGATGTCTTGCGGTTACGGGCATACGCCAGCACTTTCCAGCCTTCGCACAACTGACGGTTACCGGCAGTCAAACGGACTTTATCCGGTCCGGGACCGATCGGATCAAGGATCATGGCTTCGGTCGGAGAAACATCCAAACAACCGCCGATCTTGACCAGTTCATCCACCATGGTCACGAAGACCGAGAAATCCACCTGCACATAATAATCCACCGGCACGCCCAAAAACTGGGAGACGGTTTTCATGGCAAGTCCCGCTCCGCCGCCGGGCAGCCTCGCGCCCTCTCCGCTTGGATAAGCGGTATTGATACGGCTGTATCCAAAACCGGGAATATTCACCCACATATCGCGCGGAACGGAGATCATCCCCGCCGTTTTGCTGATGGGATCCACCGTGAACAGGATCATCGAGTCGGTTCGGGGCGGACCAGTATTTTCTTCCAAGTCGCGCGCATCCATGCCGATGAACAGGATATTGATGCGGCTGGCGCCATCCCAGGCAGGAGGCAGGTCGGAAACAATCGGGAGCGGGGCGGGGGGAAGATCCACACCGGGCGCTCCGTTTTCCGTAACCGTAAACCCATCGCCATCTGCGGCAATACCGCAACGATCAGGCGGAATACCGGGCAGGTTGGTAAACCTCCAACATTCTGTAAAATTCTTGACGGCAATGAACGCCACAATACCCAAAACAAACGTCACACCCCAAAAGACGATCTGTTTGACGGACGGGCGTCCAAATTTTATGTTCTTAAGAAATTCAGTCATTTTTTCAAAACCTCAGGGCTGAAGATATACCATATCCAGCCCAAGTCGTTCCAATCCCTGCTGCGCCCAGTATTGGATCACAGCAGACTCATCTTCATTGCTCAGACATTTCATCATGACAGGGATCGCGCGATGATCGCGGATCTCCGCCAGCGTGCGCAACGCCAGGATTCGGACGCCTGTCGGCGCATCGTTCATGACCTCGAGCAGGCTCGGCACTGCGGGAGTCCCGACCTTGCTCAGAGCGTTTCCCGCCAAACCTGCTGTAAGCGAGTCCTCATCCGCGAGGGAGTTGACCAGCGATTTGACCGCCTCCTCGCCGGGATGGGCGCACAGGGCAAGCGCGGCAGCGGCACGAACCTCGGGGGCAGAGTCGCTGATGAAGGGAATCAGGTCAACGGTCCGGGTGTGAGGCGAGGCGGCGAGGGCACGTACCGCCCACCAGCGCAGGTCTGCATCGTCCGAGCGGGTCAGATCCAATAGCGGAGGGATGACCGCCGTTCCCAGTTCCACAAGGGCGGAGATTGCATGCTCTGCGCGGTCGTCGTCCCCACTGGTCAGATCAGCGAGAAATTCTTCCATTCGTTATCGCGCAGGCGGCGGGACGGGCAGTGCATCCTGTGCGGTGTTGATCCATTTGTCGCCTTCGTCGATGAGCATGACGGGGATGTCATCCACGATGGGATATTTCCGTCCGCAATCCTGGCAGATCAGCCAAGTGTCCTTGTGGAGTGTGAGCATGCCGTCCTTTTCGCGGACGCAATTGGGACAACGTAGGATTTCAAGCAGTTCAGAACTGACCATGTAAGCTCCTTTTTTCAGGCAAGGATTGTACCATGCCGAAACAATGCAGTTGGGTTAGGTACTTCCACCCTGACAGAGATTATTTCTGCGCGCCAGCCTTTGCGGATCTTCCGTTCCGGGACCGTATTGACAAATGGCGCTCCAGGGCTGGTAGTGGGTTTGGAAGCTGTCTGTGAAATAGACTTGTCCATTGCGCCAGACCGTGCGGTTGACGGTAACATCCGCGCCTTCAGCAGCGTAATCCACCTGGCTGATCTCGCCTTCTTTCATCTCCGGATTCTCTTCAAAGATCGGCGCTTTGGGCGGGACTACGTTCCTGGGACCTGTGGTTTCCCAGGTGATATTGCGCCCGTCGGAGGTGGAATAGAATTTCCATGTGATGGTGCGCGCCGCCGCATTGACGTAGGTCTCCATCAACAGCCAGTGCGGGGTGTCGTTCTGGAATTTGAAATCCACAAGCGGGAAGAAGACAGCGGCGTCCAAGCCCGCCAGTCTCGCATCCTTCGATCCGCTGCGATCCATTTCGTAGTAGGTCACCCGGTAGGCGTGCGAATGCCGCTCGATGACCGGATATCCGGCAAAGAATACCGTGCGGAAGAGCGTGGTGCTGACTTGGCACACGCCTCCGCCCACGCCTTTGATCGTCCGTCCGCCGTAGATGATGAGTGCCTCAGCAAATCCATTTTCGAGGCTGATGTCCCTGAGAATGTTGCCCATGGAGAATACTTCTCCGGGAGCAACCAGAACTCCGTGGAACTGGTTGGCGGAGGCGACGATATTTTGAATGCGCGCCGCGCTGGAGCCGTAGAAATACGTCGTCTGTTCGGCAACGAGTTGGGTGATGCCCAACTGCCCGCCAGTGGCAGTATCCACAACGGCTGGGAGTTGTTCGGCAACTGCCAGAGTGACGTTATGTTCGCCTCTCAACAGCGCATCATTGATGGTTGTAATGCTGGCTTCCACGTCCATGGTACGACCAATGCTGGAGGCAGCAATGGGTTCGATCTGACCCGTTTCATCGTTAAAGACGAAGCGGGCGTTTTCAGGGTTGCGGTCAATCAATACTTTGAGATCGTTCAGAGAATTGCGCAGAGCGGCAGGATTCAGTCCGACTTGCATCTCCGCCGCACCGCCATTATCCACAACCTGAACAGCAAGCATATTGGCAAGGACTGGAATGTCAAACGACCACGGACCGGGATCACCCTGACGGTAATTTGGAATGGTGATGGTCAGCGGCTGGCTGAGAATGCGTCGCGCAGTTTCCGCCTGCGAGGAGACATCCATGAGTTTCGGCGCGGTCTCGTAAATGACCAGCGGCACTTCCCCGTCGCGAAAAGTTTGCAGCTGCGCACCAAGATAGATCAGGGTCGCATCCAAATTGAGGGCACGCCCGAGGCGTCCCTGCTCCGCAACGACATTCGTCCCTTCCACGCGCAGGCTTGCCTCCAGAACCGGCTGGTTCACTTGCGAAGCAATGGATTGCAGATAGGTATACGCCACACGTTGATCGAACAGCACAACAGGAGCCACGTCCGCGCCAAGTCCGCGTGCGCCGATCTGACCGGAAAGCGCGTTGAACAAACCGCCTTTGCGGCCGTAGTTGTACGCCGCCAGCGCACTGGACGACGGATCAAAGACCATGCCCAATTCCACAGGTGAAGCGACCCAGATCTGCTCTCCGTCACGGAACAGGACCTTGCCCGTGATCGGATAAGAAAGGGTCTGGTTCAACTTCAATGCAGCTTCGTTCGGGGAAAGACCGGAAAGATCCACACCCGCGACGGAGACACCAGGGAAGATCCGCCCGGCATATGCCAGTTGGTAGCCAACCATCCATATGGTTACGATCCCTAAAAATAGCAGGGCACCGCCCATCAGAGCGGCGAAACTTTGCCGGATCGGGTTTCGACGAAAAGCCAATGTGTTCATCATACAAAGGATTATAACGAAAAATCCGGTTTATCTTGTGAAGATTAAACCAAGTTTTAGTTTCCATTAATGCACGCCACGGGAAGAATCGTCCATGTAAGGTACAATCTTGAAACTTTTGAGAAGAATGAGATAAATCTAATGAAGACACAACTGCTGATCGCGTTGATAATATTTTCCCTGACCGCGTGCAACATGCCCGCATCTTCCCCAACATCACAACCTGATTCCGTTACCGAAACTTTTATCCCAACGGACACCTTCACTGCCCCCCCGCCGACGGAGACTTTCACTCCGCTTCCGCCAACCGCCACGGAAACTGCCATCCCGACAGAAACGCCCGTCCCAACCGTGGATGAACTGAAAGCCACTGTCAACGTGGATAGACTCAGCTGCCGGTACGGACCCGGCGCGAATTATCTGTATCTTTTTGCGTTCGTCAAAGGGGCAAACATCAAACTCATCGGGCGCGCGGCGGGGAATAATTGGGTGTTGGTAGAAAACTCGCCCCAACGCTGCTGGATCAACCCTCAATTTGTCGATATTCAAGGCGATCCGCACATGCTCCGTTCCATGTACCCTGACGGCTTCAAGTTGATCGTCTCGCCTTATTATGGACCCACCACCGTCCTAAACGCCAAACGGGACGGCAGCAAGGTCACAGTTTCGTGGATCGAAATCACTATCGATCGCGGTGATTATGAAAGCCCCACCATGTTTACTTACCTTGTGGAAGTCTGGCGTTGTGAGAATAACGAGATCGTCTTTGAGACGCTCGGTTCCACGTTCCCATTCATCAGTTTCACGGATGAAACTGGCTGCAACAAGCCTTCCCGCGGACGTGTGTATGTTCAAGAAAAGCACGGCTATGCCGGTCCCGCCGAGATCCCGTGGCCCTCGCACACAACTCCCTGACAGGCAATTCCGTCAGGTTATGATAACATAAAGGAATCTAACCCGAATGAAGCTCTTCTTTCCCATCCGCTTGCGGATATTCGCCGCCGCAACGCTGCTGCTGATCGCCAGCGGATGCATCATGCCATTTCAAAAAGATGAACGCCCGAACATCCTGATCATCGTCACCGACGATCAGCGCTACGACACCATGGAGTTCATGCCGCAAACTCAGGCGGCTATCTTCGACCAGGGCGTCACGTTCAAGCATGGATTTGTCACCACGCCGCTGTGTTGTCCCAGCCGAGCCAGCATCCTGACCGGAAAATATGCCAGCAACCACGGTGTCATCAACAATGATTATGAATTGGAAGAGCCGACTTTCATCGAATTAATGAAGAAAAACGGCTATTACACCGGGCTGGTGGGAAAATATCTCAATTCATGGAAGGGAGATCCGCGCCCTGAATATGACTACTGGGTATCCTTCCAGTTCGGAGAGACGAGGTACTACCATCCGCGCCTGAATGTGAATGGCGAGTGGATCCGTCATCAGGATGAATATGTCACCTACTCGCTGGGAAATTACGTGATCGAGTTTCTCGGAAAAGCCGCGAGGACGAACAAACCTTTCATCCTGCTTTATACGCCCAATGCGCCTCACAATCCCGCCACGCCTGCCAATGAAGATTTGAATTTATTAGCTGATCTGCCTCCTCACCGTCCGCCCAGCTTCGATGAACCGGATATTGCGGATAAACCAGAGTGGATGCTCAGGGATGGTCCATTGCATCCCGACATCATCAAAATGATCGACGAGTATCGGCTAAACCAACTCCGCACCCTGGTATCACTTGACCGTGCCATTGATGGCATCATGCAGGAACTTGACAGCTTGGGAATGCTCGACAACACCATAATCATCTTTCTATCGGACAATGGCGCTCATTGGGGGGAACATAGATTGTTCTCAAAAAACACTTTTTATGATGAAGCCAGCCGGGTCCCCTTCGCTGTCCGTTACCCGGCTCTGGTTTCCGAACCCTATATTGATGAACAGCATGTGGTCGCCAGCATCGATATTGCCCCCACAGCATTGGATCTGGCGGGCATTCCCATCCCTGAAACCATGGACGGCTTGTCATTAATACGATTGCTCAACGGAACAAGCGACTGGCGGGACGGCGTGTTGATCGAAGGCTGGCCCCCCCGCGGAACCTACACCGCTGTCCACACGGGGAACCACGTTTACGCCGAAACCTTGGGAGACATATCCGAGTTCTATGACCTGCTCAATGATCCCTATCAATTGCAGAACCTGATCCAGGACCCAGCTTATCAATCCCTCATCAACGAACATCAGGAATTATTGCGGCAACTGACTGGACGTTAACAAAAAAAGCCCCTGAAAACAGGGGCTTTTTTCTATTTGGCTCCTGGCATAGGACTTGAACCTATAACCTAGCGGTTAACAGCCGCTCGCTCCGCCGATTGAGCTAGCCAGGAACGCGAACGGTATTATATGTATAAGCGCCGGGTATGTCAAGTAAAAAAACATTAATACCGGATTGCGCTCAAATTATCAAGTTTATCGGTTGTGTGCGTAGCAGTGATCTGGCGGACAGTTCCCGTCAAGCCGCGCACCACCAGCGTATCGGTCGTGATGTGATCGCCATAATAACGCACACCCTTGAGCAGTTCCCCATCCGTGATGCCCGTGGTGGCAAAAAAGACATCCTCGGATGAGACCAGGTCATCCATGGTCAACACTTTGTCGAAATCAAAGCCCGCCTCGCGCCCGCGCCGAAGTTCGTCCTCGTCACGTGCGTATAACTTGCCCTGAATCTCACCGCCCATGGCGCGCAACGCGCAGGCGGTAATGACGCCTTCGGGAGTCCCGCCAACACCGAACAACACATCCACACCCGAATCGGAGCGCGCTGTCATCAACGCCGCAGCAACATCCCCGTCCGGGATCGAGCGGATACGCGCACCCGCCCTGCGGATCTCGGCGATCATCGCTTCATGGCGCGGGCGGTCAAGGATGATCGTCGTCAGATCCTTCACATCCTTGCCTTTTGCCTTTGCAATGGCATGCAGGTTTTCAGTGATCGATTTTTCGATATCGATCTTTCCTTTTGCCCGTGGTCCCACTGCGATCTTGTTCATATAAACAAAAGGACCGGGATCGAACATCGTCCCGCGCGGGGCAACCGCCACCATCGCCAGCGAATTGGAGCGTCCAAACGCCAGAGGGCGGGTCCCGTCAATGGGGTCCACGGCAACATCCACGTCAGGTTTTGAGCCGTTGCCCACGATCTCGCCATTGAATAACATCGGAGCTTTATCCTTCTCCCCTTCGCCAATGACAATGATCCCGTTCATATCCACTGTACCGAGGACGAGCCGCATCGCATTCACCGCAGCCTGATCCGCCCCTTCTTTATCGCCTCGTCCCATGAAGCGACCTGCCATCATTGCCGCCGCTTCGGTCACCCGCGCCAGTTCAAGCGCGAGGTTGCGTGTGGGTGTTGCGCCAAGTACGTCCATGTTTCCTCCAGTTATAGAATGAACCAGGTTAAATAATAGTAGCCGATCACAGCCCCCCACAGCCACGAGTCGATGCGGTCAAAGAAACCGCCGTGACCGGGGATGATGTCGCTTGAATCCTTGATGCCAGACTGGCGTTTGATCATGCTCTCACCGAGATCGCCCAGCGGAGGGATGGATCCCAACAACAGACCCATGATCGCGCCCTGCAATATTGTGATATCGCTCGTCAGGCTGCCGAATGTGGTAAAGACGTAGACGTAAAAACCGCCGGTAACGGCTCCAGTGAAGACACTGGCTGCGTAGCCCTCCCAGCTT
This sequence comes from Anaerolineales bacterium, assembly GCA_023382595.1. GTDB lineage: Bacteria > Chloroflexota > Anaerolineae > Anaerolineales > Villigracilaceae > Villigracilis. The sequence continues at coordinate 423,176 of JAHDWB010000001.1, forward strand.
TTCTTGGGGCTGAGGCGGGGCGCCATCTTGTGTTTTCCATATGCCCTGCCGATCGAGTAGGCGCCCGAATCCCCCGACCAGACGCAGAACATCACGAGCATGAACCACCAGCCGCCATCAGGCAGGTTGCGGAGGTCAAGCAGGTACGAGCCGATCCAGCCGATATATACGATGCCGCCGACAGTCACCCCGAAATCAAGCGCGGATTGGTCACGTCCGCGCTCGTATTGGATTAGATGAACCGTCATCGCCAAAAGAATGATGGCGGCAAATATGGGCTGTGCATACTGCGGGAAGAACATACGAGCCACAGTGACAGCCGCCACGCCGCCCAAAGTGACAGCCATGTTCGCTTCGAACTTCACCGCACGAAATAAATGCACATATTCCCACGCCGCACCGATCAGAAACGTACCCATCAATAAATAATAAAAGATGCCGCCAAATATGATGGCGGGCAATCCTACTGCTGCTAATCCGAGTGCTGTGAAAACTCTTTTACGCATTGGATTCCTGTAGTTCCCCCGAAGATACCTTTCCATAGCGCCTGTCGCGGTGGGCAAACGCATCCAACGCGCGGCGGTATTCTGCCTTGTCAAAATCGGGCCAATAGGTGGGGGTGATGTACCACTCCGAGTAGGCGGCTTGCCAGATCAGGAAGTTGCTTACACGCAATTCGCCCGATGTGCGGATAATCAGATCGGGATCGGGCACACCAGCCGTGAAGAGATATTTATTGACCATTTCGTCGGTCACATCCTCGGCAGGGATGCCGTCCCGAATGATCTTTTGGATGGCACAGACGATCTCATCCCGCCCGCCGTAGTTGAACGCGACATTCAGAACGAGCCTGTCATTGTTCTTTGTCAGATCGATCGCTTTCAGTACCTTTTGCTGGATCTTCGGATCCAATCGTTCCAGCCGCCCGATGTGACGCAACTGCACCCCTTCTTTGTCCAGTTCGCTCAATTCACGGTCGATCACGTCCTGCAAGATGAACATCAACCCCTGTACTTCCTCGGGTGGACGCCCCCAATTTTCGGTGGAGAAGGCATAGATGGTGAGATATTTGATCCCGAACTCAACCGTCGAGCGAATGACGCGGCGGAGGTTTTCGGTCCCTGCCTTGTGACCGGCGAGGCGCGGCAAACCGCGTTGAAGCGCCCAACGTCCATTGCCGTCCATGATCATGGCAACATGCTGGGGAATCTTTTCAAGAGGAATAGGTTGTGGGGTTTCTGTCATTTTGTAAGATACCATTTTCGATGCCAAACGCATCGAAAGGCGCGCAGGCTAGACTTCCATGATGTCTTTTTCTTTATTCTGTCCGAGGCGTGCGATCTCTTCCACGAATTTATCGGTCAGTTTTTGCAGGTCATCTTCGCCGCGCTTGAGGTCGTCTTCGGTGATGAGCTTTTCCTTTTCGTAATCACGCAGGTCATTGTGGAGGTCGCGGCGGATGTTGCGGACAGCAATGCGCGCCTCTTCGAGACGGTGGTTCATGTGCTTGACCAGTTCGCGGCGGCGTTCCTCGTTCAGCGGGGGCAGGTTCAGGTGGATGGTCTTGCCGTCAGAATTGGGATTCAGCCCAAGGTCCGAGGTACGAATCGCCCGTTCGATATCTTTTAGAGAACCGGCATCGAACGGTTTGATCATCAGGGAGCGTGGCTCAGGTACGCTGATCGAAGCGAGATTCATGAGCGGGGTCGGCGTGCCGTAATATTCCACAGAGAGTTTTTCCACAAGGGCGGGGCTGGCACGCCCCGTGCGGATACCCGCCAGATCATCACTGAGGGATTGGATCGCGCCTTGCATACGATGTTCGGCGTCTTTCAACAGATCTTTGATTTCGTCAGTACTCACGATCTTCCTCCTGAAATTGATTACGTTACAAGGATACCTTAAAACGAGAATTTAGGCTATGGGAAGCGGTTGTTATGAGAGTTTATGCAAAAAATGGAGAGACTCGCAAAGAAAAAACAGTCCTCCCGCGGCTTCCAAAACGGAAAACAGCGGGAGGAATAAGCTCAAACAACGGATTTTCAGGTTGTTACCAGCGTACCGACTTGCTCGCCACGCAGCGCTCCAAGCAGGGCTTTTGAGTCCCATAGGTTTAGAACGAAGATCGGCAGGCTGTTCTCCATACATAATGTAATGGCGGTGCTGTCCATGACCTCAAGGCGGCGGTTGAGCACTTCAATGTAACTTAATGTGTCGAACTTTTTGGCATCGGGATTTTTCTTGGGATCGGCATCGTACACACCATCCACTTTGGTCGCTTTGATGACGACGTCCGCATCGATCTCGGTAGCGCGCAGGGCTGCGGCAGTATCGGTGGAGAAGAATGGATTCCCTGTGCCCGCACCGAAGATGACTACACGCTTTTTTTCGAGGTGCCGGATGGCACGTCGGCGGATATACGGCTCGGCAATGGCCCGCATCTCGATGGCAGACATGACGCGCGTCATGACGCCCTGCCGCTCGAGCGCATCCATCAACGCCATGGCGTTCATGACGGTGGCGAGCATTCCCATGTAATCTGCCGTGGAGCGATCCATGCCGCGCTCAAGTCCCTGCTTGCCGCGCCACAAGTTGCCCGCACCAATCACCACTGCAACATCCACGCCCATTTCATGAACTTCCTTGATGCGGCTGGCAATCGACTCAGCTTCGTCCACGTCGATGCCATAGCCCAATTGACCGCCGAGCGCTTCGCCGCTCAATTTCAGCAGAACTCTTTTGTACTTCAGTTCAGTCATTCGTGCCTCCGTTGGTCCACATCATAATTCTATGTAGAAAAAAAGCCAACCCGAAGGCTGGCTTCTTAATGAATTTACTTGGTGCTTTCACCCAGCTCCCAGCGCTGGAAGCGGCGCACGATCACGTTCTCGCCAATAGCGGCGACATTCTGCAAAATGAGCTTTTCAATGGTGATCGACTCATCGCGGATGTAGGCTTGACGCATCAGGCAGACCTCATCCTTGAACTTTTCGATGCGACCTTCCACGATCTTCTCCAGAACGTTATCAGGTTTGCCTTCCTCCTTGGCACGGGCGCGGGCGATCTCCGCCTCGTGTTCAAGTTCGGAAGCGGGTATTTCCTCGGCGGTGATATAACGCGGGGAACCTGCAGCGATCTGCAGTGCGATCTCGTGAGCCAGCGTGCGGAACTGCTCATTGCGCGCCACAAAATCGGTCTCGCAGTTGATCTCCACCATCACGCCGACACGCCCATTACCGTGGGAATAGAGTTCAACAACGCCGTTGGACGCATCGCGGTCAGAGCGTTTGGCGGCGGTCGCCATTCCCTTTTCGCGCAACCAATCCACAGCCTTGTCAAAATCGCCATTTGCTTCCTGAAGCGCTTTGCGGCAATCCAGCATGGGGGCGCTGGTTGCAGCGCGAAGCTGCTTGATCATCTCTGTAGTAATTTCCATTTTACAATCCTTAAACTTGACTTTCTATCTGCTGATTATTCTTGCGAAGGCGTGTCGGCACCTTCCGCGGGTGCGGAGGACTCGGACTGCGCTTCTTCCTTGACCGGTGCGGCTGGCGTTTCAGTTACAGTTTCTTCCGCCGATCCGGGATCTTCCGCTTTGCGGTTGACGTTCAACTTGGCAAGCGTGGCTTCACCAAGCAGAACATCATCATCCATCGATTCATCCTGCTCAGCCTCAGTGACAGGTTTGCGGGCTGGACGGGATTTCGACCTGCTCTCCGGCTTTTCACCTTCAGCCTGTTCGGGCTCGTCTTCCTTGCGCATGGCTTGTCCTTCAAGGACGGCATCCGCCATTTTGGAGACCAGCAGTTTGATGGCACGGATGGCATCATCATTGGAAGGGATGACGTAATCGATATCCTGCGGATTGCAATTGGTGTCCACCAGCGCAACGATCGGGATCTTGAGTAGATTGGCTTCGCGCACAGCGGAGTCTTCGCGACCCACATCAACAATGAAGAGCAGATCAGGGACGCGCTTCATGATGCGCGCGCCGGAGAGACGGGTCTGCAGGCGGGTAATATCGCGCTCGATCAACAAGCCTTCTTTTTTCGTGAGGCGGTTGATCTCGCCGCTATCGCGCAGATTCTCAAGTCGTTCCAGTTCCTGGATGCGCTTGTACATGGTCGACCAGTTGGTGAGCATGCCGCCCATCCAGCGTTCGGTGACATAAGGCATGCCGCAGCGGGTTGCCTCTTCGGCAACGGTTTCCTGCGCCTGGCGCTTCGTGCCGACGAACAGGACGGTTCCACCGTTCGCAACCGCATCACGGATGACGTTATATGCCTGATTTGCAAGCTTGACAGTCTGCTGCAGATCGAGGATGTGAATCCCGTTACGTTCCGTGAAAATATACGGTTTCATACGGGGGTCCCACTTGTTCGTACGATGCCCGAAGTGGACGCCGCTCTCAAGCAGGGCTTTCATGGAAATGACAGCCATTGTTACTCCTTAACTTGTGCCGTTCTCCAACGCGCAGTTCATTGACTGGCGCGGAACGGAATGAGTTTAGCGGGGTTGATGACCCGCTCAGGGACGCTTATTGCCCGTCCCAGGCAGAATGTGCCCTTTTTAGGGCGGCGGGATTATAACACAAGAATCCGACCGTAGACAAAAGACGGCAGACCATTTTTCGTCGTCCACGGTCTACCGTCCATCGTCCGCTACCCCACGTAATCACACCACGCTTCGTACTTCGCAATCCTGCCGCGGATCGCATCATGATACACATTCTGGATCTCGCGCGTGACCTTGCCCGACCTGCCATCGCCGATCTTGCGGAAGTCGACCTCGCACAGACCGATCACTTCCGCCGCCGTGCCGCACACGAAGACCTCATCGGCGTTATACAACTGGTCACGCGAAATGGGAATTTCACTCACACTGTATCCCAAATCCTTGGCAATCGTATGGATGGAATGACGCGTGATCCCCTCCAACACAGGCGCAGTGGATGGGGTGAATATTTTTCCGCGCTTCACGATGAACAGATTCTCGCCCGTGCACTCGGCGATGTATCCCTGCGGGTCAAGCATGATCGCCTCTTCAAATCCCAGCCGGACAGACTCGGTCTTTGCCAGAATGCTGTTGACATAATTCCCAGCGATCTTTGCCTTGGTCATCATCACATTCGGGTGATGGCGCGTGAACGACGAAATATTCGCGCGGATCCCTTTTGCCAGCGATTCCTCACCAAGGTAATTCGACCATTGCCACACGGCGATCATCAAGGCGGGCTTGCCCGCATCCACGTTTAAATTCCATGCGCCGCCTGTCAAATAAAGAAGCGGACGGATGTAACATTCATCGAAACTGTTCGCCTTCACCGTCTCCTTGATCGCCTTCGAAACATCGTCCGCAGTGTACGGCAAATCGCGGAAGCCGAAGATCTCCGCCGATTTGAGCAAGCGTTCCGAATGTTCCTGCAAACGAAAAACCGCTGATCCCTTATCCGTCTTATACGCGCGGATACCTTCGAACACCGCCGCGCCATAATGCAATGCCGCGGTCAACATGTGGACGGTGGCTTTCTCGAACTCCACCAACTCGCCATCCGACCAGATATATTTCGACTCCATTCCCATAACTCAACTCTCCTCTAATTTTTTAATAATTTCATCCGTCATCTGACGGGTCGTTAACGTTCCGCCGATGTCCGCCGTCCGCGCGCCGTCGGTGATGGTTCGATTGACCGCATCTTCGATTGCACAGGCTTCGGATTCTAACTTAAACGAATAACGCATCATCATTGCCGCCGAAAGGATCGTGCCAATCGGATTTGCGATTCCCTTGCCTGCGATGTCCGGAGCAGAGCCGTGGATCGGCTCATACAATCCCATTCTCGCTTCGCCTTCGGACCTCAAGCCTGATTCGCCCAAACTGGCAGAGGGCAGCATCCCCATCGACCCCGCCAGCACGGATGCTTCGTCCGTGAGAATGTCGCCGAACATGTTCTCGGTCACGACCACGTCAAACGAAGCAGGAGCAGTGATCAGCTTCATCGAGGCGGTATCCACCAGCATATGCTCAAGTTCGATGTCAGGATTCTCCGTCCCGATGGAAGAGGCGATCTGCCGCCACAGGCGGGATGATTCCAGCACGTTGGCTTTATCCACTGAGGTGACTTTTTTCCTGCGTCCGCGCGCCAGTTCGAAGGCAAGGTTGAGAATGCGGCGGATTTCGTAATCGTAATATTCGAGCGTATCCACCGCACGTTCGTGACCGTCTTTCATCTCGCGCATTTTGGGTTGACCGAAATACAGCCCGCCTGTGAGTTCGCGTATGACGAGAATATCCACGCCCTGCAGTTTTTCAGGCTTGAGCGGGGAACGATCCGCAAGCGCGGGATGCACTGTGACGGGACGAAGATTCGCAAACACACCGAGACCTTTGCGAAGCGCGAGCAAACCGCGTTCGGGTCTGTCCTTTGCATTTGGGTCATCCCATTTCGGTCCGCCCACTGCGCCGAACAAAACCGCGTCAGAAGACCGACAATCTGCAAGGGTTTCAGCGGTGAGCGATGACCCATATTTGTCAATTGAACAGCCGCCCATCAGACGCTCTTTAAAACCGAAGGTGTGATTGTATTTGCTGGCAACTATGTCCAACACCCGCACAGATTCGCCGACCACTTCGGGTCCGATGCCATCGCCGGGGAGGAGAGTGATTTTGAAGTTCATCTATATCCTTTTTTCGTCATTGCGAGGAGCACACTTGATCTCTGCGACGAAACAATCTCAGCAACCGAATAATCAAGATTGCTTCGGGCGAAAGACCACCGCCCTCGCAATGACGAGAATGTTAATGCGCCACCATCAATCCATACTCCACCGAATCCGCGAGAGCGCGCCAACTGGCTTCGATGATGTTCGTGCTTGCTCCAACGGTACTCCAGCGGCTGGTGGAATTGCGCGTGTCGATCAACACGCGGGTGATGGCTTCCGTGCCGCGATCCGAATCCAAAATGCGGACTTTGTAATCGGAAAGGTGAAAGTCCCTAATCTGCGGGTAATAATCTTTCAATGCTTTGCGCAGGGCGTTATCCAGCGCGTTGACCGGACCATTCCCTTCAGCGGCGGTGTGCAGTAACTCACCCTGCACACGGACTTTGACGGTAGCTTCTGCGAAAATACCGCGTCCCTGACGATGCTCAACATTGACGAAAAAGTCCACGAGTTCAAATGGCGGTTTATATCCATATTCCTGCCGCTTTAACATCATCGTCACAGAGGCTTCCGCCGCTTCAAAGGAAAATCCGCGCGCTTCGAGTTCTTTGATCTCGTTGAGGACGGGAACGACTTCGTTCCCTTCGACCTCCACGCCGTGTTCTTCGGCTTTGCTGAGCAGGTTTCCGCGCCCCGACAAATCCGATACGACGACACGCATTTTGTTGCCGATCAGTTCAGGCTCCACATGTTGATAGGACTGCGGCGAACGCCGCATGGCTGCCACATGCACACCACCTTTATGCGCGAACGCGGACTTACCCACAAATGGCAAATGTTCATCAGGTGTGAGGTTCGCTACTTCCGCAACGAAATGCGAGAGATCATACAAGTGCTGAATGTTTCCCTTGGGGAGACATTCAAAACCCAATTTCAACTCCAAATTCGCCATGATGGAACACAGGTTGGCATTTCCGCAGCGCTCCCCCACTCCGTTAATGGTTCCCTGCACTTGGATGGCGCCTTCGCGAACGGCAACCAGCGAATTGACCACCGCGCTTTCGGAGTCATTGTGCGTATGAATTCCAAGCGGATGTTGAATCTCCGATTTCAATTCGCCGAAGATACGTTTGATCTCCCACGGGAAGGTCCCGCCGTTGGTATCGCACAGCACAACGGTCTCCGCACCGCCGCGGATGGCGGCACGCAAAGTTTCAAGCGCGTAGGCTTTGTCCGCTTTATAGCCGTCGAAGAAATGTTCAGCATCGTAAATGACACGTTTGCCGTTGGATTTTAGATACGCAACGGAATCTTCGATGATGCGCAGGTTGTCTTCAAGCGTGGTTTGCAAAACTTCGGTGACGTGCAATGTCCATGTCTTGCCAAAGATGGTGCAGACAGGCGTTTGCGAATCAAGCAATGCCTTGATATTGGCATCGTCTTCGGGACCGCCTTTGACGCGGCAGGTGGAGCCAAAAGCAGCAATAAGCGCGTGCTTCCATTGCATATCGCGGGCGCGTTGAAAGAACTCAGCATCCTTGGGGTTGGAGCCGGGCCAGCCGCCTTCGATGAATGCGACGCCGAGTTCATCCAATTTTTGCGCGATGCGGACTTTGTCATTCGCCGACAGGTTGAAGCCTTCGGATTGTGTCCCGTCACGCAGGGTGGTGTCGTAGATTTGGATAAGGGGCAAACCCATGATCACGTTCTCGCTTCAAATTCCGCAATCTCTTTTTCAAAACCCATGATGTAGCCGAGTTCGTCCACGCCGTTGAGCAGGCAGGTTTTGTTGAACGCGTCGATGGGGAAGGTGAACGAGCCTCCGGGGTGAGTCACAGTTTGAGTTGCAAGATCAACTGTCAGTTCGGCTTGAGGCGCTTCTTCCACCAGATCAAAGAGCATCTTGTGAGTCGCGTCATCCACGATGATGGGAATCAGTCCATTCTTCAGCGAGTTGTTGCGGAAGATGTCGGCGAAGGAGGTGGAGATAACGGCGCGGATGCCCCAAGCCGTGAGCGCCCAGGGCGCGTGTTCGCGGCTCGACCCGCACCCAAAGTTGTCACCTGCTAATAGAATTTGTGCGCCCCGTGACTCGGGTCTGTTGATGATGAAATCTGCCTTTGGAGAGCCGTCGGCGTTGTAGCGCCAGTTGAAAAAAAGCGCGTCGGCAAGACCGTTTTTGTCGGTGACTTTGAGAAATTGCGCGGGGACGATCTGGTCTGTGTCAACGTCGTTCGCGGGAAGCGGAATGATGCGGGAGGTGAGGGATGTGAATTGAGCCATGAGTAGGTTCCAAGTTTCAGGTGTCAGGTTTCAGGTTGAAAAACGATATTGGATAATAGATATTCGAATATCGAATTATCAATTACCGATTATTGTTCTTGGGTCAGTAACAACGCCATGGATGGCAGTCGCGGCGGCAGTGACAGGGCTGGCGAGGAAGGTGCGCCCACCTTTGCCCTGACGTCCTTCAAAGTTGCGGTTGCTGGTGGAGATGGCATATTGACCGGGTTGTAATTGATCGCCATTCATCGCAATGCACATACTGCATCCCGCTTCGCGCCATTCGGCGCCTGCTTCTTTAAAGACCTTATCCAAGCCTTCCTGCTCGGCTTGCTTTTTCACATCCTGTGAACCGGGGACAACCATCACGCGCAAGCCGTCGGCGACTTTCCTATCTTTCAAGATGGAAGCAGCGAGGCGCAAGTCTGAGATACGGGAGTTGGTGCAGGAGCCGATGAAAACCACATCCACTTTTTGACCGAGCAAAGATTGACCGGGTTGGAGTCCCATGTAGGTCATGGCTTTTTCAAAAGCGATTTTTTGCGAGGCTTCGGTGAATGCGTCGACGGTAGGGATTCGGTCAGTGATTCTCATGCCCATGCCGGGATTTGTCCCGTATGTGATCATCGGTTCGAGGTCTGCGGCGTTGAGCGTAATGGACTTGTCGTAGATTGCGCCTTCGTCACTTGGTAAAGTACGCCATTTGGCAACGGCTTTATCCCATTCTTCACCTTTCGGTGCGAATTCGCGTCCGTGTAAATATTCAAAGGTGGTGTCATCTGGAGCGATCATGCCCGCGCGCGCGCCGCCTTCAATCGACATGTTGCAGATGGTCATGCGCTGTTCCATCGTCAGCGAACGGATGGCTTCGCCCGTGTATTCGAAGACATGTCCCGTCCCGCCGCTTGTGCTAATTTTTGCGATCAGCGCGAGGATGATGTCTTTGGAAGAAACGCCATGACCAAGCTTGCCATCCACGCGGACTTCGTAGGTCTTCGGTTTCTTCTGCAAGAGACATTGCGCGGCGAGGACATGTTCCACTTCGCTGGTGCCAATGCCGAAAGCCAGTGCGCCAAACGCGCCATGCGTGGCGGTATGACTGTCACCGCAGACGATGGTCATGCCGGGTTGGGTGCGCCCAAGTTCAGGACCGATGACATGGACAATGCCACGGTGCGGACTATCCATGCCATGCAATTCGATGCCGAAATCCGCGGTGTTCTGCTCGAGCATCTTGATCTGAGCCGCCGCCATTGCATCAGAAATGGGAACATCTATCGGCGTGGTCGGAATCGAATGATCCATCGTCGCCAGTGTTTTATCGGGGCGGCGGACTTTCAATCCGCGCTGGCGCAGACCTGTGAACGCTTGCGGCGAGGTCACTTCATGCACGAGGTGCAGGTCAATGTAGAGGATGGCAGGAGCATCGGGCTGTTCGGCAACCACATGCGCATCCCATATTTTTTGGAAGAGTGTTTTTTGCATGGACAAATTTCTAATCTCCAGTCTCTAATGATCTTTACCCCAGCATCACGCCAAAATCATGGACTTCGTGTTCATGACGCTCGGTCTGCGCGATGATGAGTTTGTTCAGCGCGTTGATATACGCCTTGGCGCTGGCGACAATAATATCAGTATCCGCGCCGTGACCGCCGTACACACGCGGATATTCCATCTCGCTTTGCGCATCCATCGTAGTGTGACCGTTCCTCCCCTGAATCCGCACGGTCACTTCACCAAGCGCGTCGATGCCTTCGGTGATAGCATGAACGTTGAACTCCAGCAGTTTATTCGGCACATTGACAATGGCGCGGATCGCCTGATACGTCGCATCCACAGGACCCGAGCCCATCGCCGCGTGCGTGTGGACAACGCCGTCAGGTCCGCGCAAACGGACAGTGGCAGTCGGCATGCCCATCGTCCCGCATGTGACCTGCAATCCGTCCAGGATGTACACATCGCGCGGCTTGTAGAATTCATCTGCGATTACGGCTTCAAGGTCAAGGTCGGTAATGACCTTCTTGCGGTCTGCCAGATCTTTGAAACGCGCAAAGGCTTTATCCAGTTCCACTTCATCGAGCGAGTGACCCATCTCCGCAAGACGGTTGCGCAACGCGTGTCTGCCCGAATGTTTTCCCAACACCAGATTGGTCTGGTTGACGCCCACATCTTCGGGACGCATGATCTCATACGTGGTCTGGTGTTTCAACATACCATCCTGATGAATGCCCGCCTCATGTGCAAAAGCATTCGCGCCGACGATGGCTTTGTTCGGCTGGACGACGATCCCCGTGTAATTGCTGACGAGTCTGGAAATGCGCGAGAGTTGCTGAGTTTCAATTCCAGTATCAAGCCCAAAGACAGGGTGGCGCGTTTTCAACGTCATCACCACTTCTTCGAGCGAGGTATTCCCAGCGCGTTCACCGATGCCGTTGATGGTCACTTCCGCTTGGCGCGCACCCGCGCGGATGCCCGCCAGTGTGTTTGCCGTCGCCATGCCCAAGTCATCGTGGCAATGCACCGAGACGGTGATGCCTGCGTGCATGCCTGGCGTTTTTTCGATGATGCCTTTGATGAGCGCATAAAATTCATCGGGCGTGGTGTAGCCCACCGTGTCGGGGATGTTCAATGTAGTCGCGCCGGCTTTGATCGCCTCACCCAAAACCACATACAAAAATTCAGGGCCAGAGCGTCCCGCATCTTCGGGCGAAAACTCCACATCATCGCACAGCGACTTCGCATACGCCACCATCTCGCTCACGCGCTGCACCACCTCTTCGGGATCCATCTTCAACTTATGCTTCATGTGGATCGGCGACGTGGCAAGAAAGGTATGAATGCGCGGGTTCTTCGCGCCTTGGACGGCTTCCCACGCCTTGTCAATATCGGATTTATTCGCCCGCGCCAGCCCTGCGATGACGGGAATCTTCGCCTCATTCTCAAGGGGAACTGGGTTGCCCACTTCAAGCGCTATGCGTCTGACAGCTTCTAGATCATCGGGCGATGCCGCAGGAAATCCCGCTTCGATAATATCCACGCCAAGCCGCGCCAGATTATGTGCCACTTCCAATTTCTCGGCAGATGTCATCGTCGCGCCGGGAGATTGCTCGCCATCGCGCAGGGTGGTGTCGAAGATTTTTACGTAATTGCTCATACTCTACTCCCGTAGGTCACGCTTACAGCATGACCGAATTATTATTTCAAACGTCACGTTACAAACGTGACCTACAATAAGCTACTTCTTCCAATTCTCCGGGCGCAGTGAACGGACCGCCGCACCAGCGCGCCACATTTCCGAGTCGCGGATGGCGGCGAGTTCCACATCCAACTTCTCGCGGTAATCGGGCTGACTGTTGGCTTCGAGCGTGATGCGCGCTTCGTTGCCGCTCTTCACGCTTTGATACAAGTCACTGAATACTGGTGCAACTGCATCGCGGAATTTGTCCTTCCAATCGAGCGCGCCGCGCTGGGCAGTCGTCGAGCAGTTCGCGTACATCCAGTCCATGCCGTTCTCACCAACGAGACGAATAAGCGACTGCGTGAGCTCCTCCACAGTTTCATTGAACGCTTCACTCGGCGAATGTCCGTTCTTGCGCAGTTCGTTGTACTGCGCTTCCATCACGCCTGCCAACGCGCCCATCAACACGCCGCGTTCACCTGTGAGATCGGAATACACTTCCTTTTCAAACGTTGTCGGGAAGAGATAGCCCGCTCCAATGGCAATGCCCAATGCAATCGTGCGATCCTTCGCCTTGCCCGTCGCATCCTGATGGACTGCAAAACTGGCATTGATGCCCGAGCCTTCGAGGAAGTTCGCCCTCACACTGCGACCCGATCCCTTGGGGGCAACCAGCGCCACGTCCACGTGCGGAGGCGGAAGCACACCCGTATCACCCTTGAATGTGACAGAAAATCCGTGCGAGAAGTACAGCATGTCGCCTTCGTTCAAACATTCCACGATTCTTGACCATTGCGAACGTTGTCCTGCATCCGAAAGCAGGTATTGAACGACCGTTCCTTTTTCAGCGGCTTCTTCCACAGAGAACAAGGTCTCGCCCGGAACCCAGCCGTCTGTTACCGCCTTATCCCAATTCTTCGTCCCTGCACGCTGACCGATGATGACCTTGATGCCGTTATCGCGCATGTTCATCGCCTGCGCGGGTCCCTGCACGCCGTAGCCCAGCACCGCCACCACTTCATCTTTCAATACTTCACGAGCCTTCCCCAAAGGAAACTCGTCGCGGGTGATGACTTCCTCCACCGTACCGCCAAAATCGATCTTTGCCATGATTGCTTTTCTCCTATAGTTTGATATGTCATTACGAGGAGCAGAGCGACGAAGCAATCTCCTCGCATATGAAATTATTGTTTGATATTTTCCATGAGATTGCTTCGGGCTAACGCCCTCGCAATGACATAGTTAATTACGGCATCATCTCCGCCATATCCATCACATCTTCGTAGCGGCGACTCTCCATGCCGGGCATACGCCGCACGCCGTCGTGGACTCCGCGTGTCATCGAGATCTGTCCCGTGCGCACCATTTCCACAATGCCGATGGGACGCAGCAACTCGATCATGCCTTCGATCTTGTCCTCCGTGCCAGTGATTTCCACAACGACCGAATCAGGCGCCACGTCCACGATGCGGGCGCGGAAGATTTCCGTCAGCCCATTGACCTCGGCGCGGCGTTCAGGACCAACGCGCACTTTGATGAGCGCCAAATCACGCGCCACCACAGGCTGATGCGTCACATCCTGCACATCGATCACATTGACCAGTTTATACAGGTTCGCTTCGATGCGATGCGCATCCACATCCCCATTCGGGCAATCCACCACCACGGTCATGCGCGAGACCTCGGGGTTTTCCGTCCGCCCGACCGCCAGCGATTCAATATTGAAATTGCGGCGGCGAAACAAAGACGCCACACGGTTCAACACACCGGGTTTATTTTCAACTAGTGCTATAAATGTATAATTCATTCTTTCTCCTTCTTATGGAGTGCGGGAGCTTGCTCCTGCAAATTTATGCCTTCACTGGACGACGGATCATCTCATGCAGCGCCGCCCCCGCGGGAACCATCGGATAGACCGCATCTTCCATCTCCACGCGGAATTCCAACACGACTGGTCCTTCCGTCCTGCGTGCCCACTCAATCGCTTCATTGACTTCCTCACGCTTGGTGACACGCTTCGCGGGGACTCCATGCGCCTCTGCCAATTTCACAAAATCAGGCGCAAGCATGTTCACCGCGGAATAACGCTTCTCGAAGAAGAACTCCTGCCACTGACGCACCATGCCGAGGAAACTATTGTTCATGATGGCAACCTTCACATTCGCGCCTTCCTGAACCGCCGTGGTCAACTCCGCCGCCGTCATCTGAAAACCGCCGTCACCAGCCACCGCCCAAATCTCCTGGTCTTTCGCCGCGAACCACGCACCAATCGCGGAGGGCAGACCAAAGCCCATCGTCCCCGCACCGCCCGAAGTGATCCAGCGGTTCGGCTTCTCCAGTTGATAGTATTGCGCCGTCCACATCTGGTGCTGACCGACATCCGTCGTCACGATCGCGCCGCCGCCCGTCGCCTTCCAAATATCCGCGATGAGATGCGCCACATATAGCCTGCCATCCTCCTCCCAGTTCATGATCGAGCGTGTGTCGGCTTCGTTTTTCCAGCCGTTGATTTCCTGCTTCCATTCGTCATGGTCGTATTCGTCCACCAGCGGGATCAAATCTGTCAGCACGGTTTTCACGTCACCAACAAGCGGCACATCCACGAACACGTTCTTATGCACTTCAGACGGGTCAATTTCAATGTGGATTTTCTTCGCCTTCGGCGCATAGGTCTTCAACGTACCGGTCACACGGTCATCGAAGCGCATCCCAAAAGCAAGGATCAGATCCGAGTTTTGAATCGCCAGATTCGTGTATGCTTCGCCGTGCATCCCCATCATCCCCAAACTCAGTTCATGCGAAGCAGGGAAGGCGCCTAAGCCTAACAGTGTGCTTGCCACGGGAGTCTGCGTCTTGACCGCGAACTGCATCAATTCATCTTCTGCGTTCGACATGATTACGCCATGTCCGCACAGGATGATCGGTTTCTTCGCCTTTTCGATCAACGCAACGGCATCATCCAGCAGGTTGCGCGGCGAACGCGTCACAGGCTGGTAACCCGGCAGTTTCACTTCTTCGGGATACACAAACTCGCAAGATTCCACTTGCGCGTTCTTGCAGATATCGATCAATACAGGTCCCGGTCTTCCGCTTTTGGCAATGTAAAACGCCTCGCGGATGGTCTCCGCGATCTCTTCGGCGCGGGTCACCAGATAGTTGTGCTTGGTGATGGGCAATGTGATACCCGTCACATCGGTTTCCTGAAACGCATCCCCGCCGATCAAATGCGCCGCGACTTGTCCCGTAATGAAAACGACGGGAACCGAATCCATCATCGCCGTGGCAATGCCCGTCACCAGATTCGTCGCACCCGGTCCCGATGTCGCCATCGCCACACCAATCTTCCCCGAAGCGCGAGCGTACCCATCCGCCATGTGCGCGCCACCCTGCTCATGCCGCACCAACACATGATGGACGGGATAATTCAACATCGCATCATAGATCGGCATATTCGCGCCGCCCGGATATCCGAAGACAACTTCCACGCCTTCGCGCACCAGACATTCCCAAACAATTTCTGCGCCTTTTAATTTCATTCTTGCTCCTTGATATAGGTCACGTTTGTAACGTGACTTACTAATTTACTTTGCCGTCACGCTGTAAGCGTGACCTACGATTGAAGTACCGCACCCGTATCCGCGCTGGTGACAAAATGCGAATACCGCTTCAGCCACTTGGATGTGATCTTGGACTCAAACTTCGGCAGCGCATTCAGCCGACTCTGAATCTCCGCCTCGCTTAACTTGACGTTCAAACTGCGTGCCACCAAATCAATTTGGACGACGTCCCCAGCCTTGAGCGCCGCAATCGGACCATGCGCCGCCGCTTCGGGTGAAACGTGACCTATGCACGCGCCGCGTGTCCCGCCGCTGAAGCGTCCATCGGTGATGAGCGCGACCTTGTCACCAAGTCCCTGCCCCATGATCGCGGACGTGGGCGAGAGCATTTCCTGCATCCCCGGTCCACCTTTGGGACCTTCATAGCGAACCACAACACAATCGCCAGCCTTGACCTTGCCCGCAAGGATTCCCGCCATCGCCTCATCCTGCGACTCGAAGATCACAGCGGGACCTTCAAACTTCATCATTGCATCGCTCACACCGCCGACTTTCACCACGGCTCCATTCGGCGCGAGATTGCCGAACAAAATGGACAAGCCTCCGCGCTTGGAATGCGCATTCTCATAACGTCGAATCACTTCTTCATCTTTTATTTCAGCATCTTGAATCGATTTCCCCAACGTCTTGCCAGTGACCGTGATGCGGTCTAAATGCAACATGCCCGTCCCCCGTTGCACTTCGTTCAAGATCGCCGGGATGCCACCCGCGCGATGCACATCTTCCATGTGCCATTTGCCCGCCGGGCTCACCTTGCAGATGTGCGGCACTTTATCCGCCACGGCATTGATGCGCTCCAGCGGATAATCCACGCCTGCTTCGTTCGCCAACGCCAGCGTATGCAACACGGTATTCGATGAGCCGCCCATCGCCATATCCAACGCAAAGGCATCGTCGATGGCATCGGCAGTGACGATATCCCTCGGCTTGATGTCACGCTCGATCAAGGTCATGATCTGCGCCGCAGCCCTACGCGCCAAATCCTCACGCTCGGGCGTCTTCGCCAACGCCGAGCCGTTGAACGGCAGCGCCAGACCCAGCACTTCCATCAAACAGTTCATCGAGTTGGCAGTAAACATCCCGGAGCAAGAGCCGCAGGAAGGGCAAGCAAACTTCTCCAGCAGAGTGAGGCGTTTTTCGTCGATCTTGCCCGCTGAATATGCGCCGACTCCCTCAAAGACGGAGATCAAGTCGAGCACTTCACCATCTGGGGTCATGCCTGCTTTCATCGCGCCACCAGAAACGAAGATGGTCGGCACGTTGACGCGCATCGCGGCGAGCAGCATTCCCGGCACGATCTTGTCACAGTTCGGGATGCAAACCATGGCGTCGAATCTATGGGCTTCGATCATGGTCTCGACACAGTCAGCAATCAACTCCCGAGAAGGAAGCGAGTACTTCATCCCCATGTGCCCCATTGCAATGCCATCATCCACTCCGATGGTGTTGAACTCGAACGGCACACATCCCGCCGCGCGGACGGCTTCTTTTACGAGTTTGCCGAATTCCTGCAAATGAACGTGACCGGGAACAACATCCACATACGAATTGACAATGGCGACGAAAGGCTTGTTGAAATCATCGTCCTGCAAGCCCGTGGCGCGCAGCAACGCGCGGTGCGGGGCTTTATCGAAACCCTTTTTGACTGTATCGGATCGCATACGACTCCTTTAAAATCTGACAGGTCTGGCTAGCAAGTAACAAAAAAGCCGCCCATGGCTAGGGCGGCTTTTGCATTTACTTAAGGTGTGCGCTACTTTTTCACTCTCACCGTTGCCATCCTAACCGAAAATAGATCCTTAATAATAAGGACCGCAAGGACGACAATAATAAGGGAGAGGGAGAAAATCGCGTTCATTGGCTGTACATATTTCGCCCGATTATAGGCGGAATCGGAAATCCGTCAAGACCTTGTTTTCCGATTCGGTCATACACGATCAATCGCCTGCCCACTTGCAATTGGATCATTTTCCAAGGATGATCCGTTCTCCTTCGTAAAATTTAATGGCAATAAAGGTGATCACAACCGAAAGAAGGATCGTCAGCACTGTTGAGACGAGGATGTTCATCGCCAGGATCGGTTCAGCGCGAAGGAACTGGTTGATGAGAATCTGTTGACCAAATGTCGGGATTAGCATCGTCCACAGGTCTGGTTTGACCGGTAAAAATGCCAGCGCCAGACCCGGCAGAGACGGGATCAGACTGATGAACGGCAGATAGGTCCCCGCCTCCTTTGTCGTTTTTGTGAACGACGCGATCAAAGTCTGGATGGCGCAAGCCAGAAACACGATCGGCAGGCAGATCAGGAAGATCGCCATCAAAGCGCCGACATCAAATCCGATCTGCACACCAAGCATCTCCTCGATCGGCAGGAAGCGGAAGATGGCGGCAAATCCAGCCAGCGTAATAACCAGGTTTAAGATCGCGAACGGCATGGCGGAAAGCATCTTACCAACGGCGATCCAGCCGCGCGGCAATGGATTGATGAGCAGGGGTTCAAGTGACCCGCGTTCCCGCTCCCCGGCTGTGGCATCTGTGATGACCGGCGACGCTCCATTGAAGATGGCGAAGATGATGAAGTAAGGCAGCATGGAGAGGAAGATCAACGCCTGACTTTGCGGCGTGGCGGTGTCCACGGTTTCGACCTGCACTGCGCGGATTACTTCCGGGCTGACCCCGCGCAAACTTAAACGTAACATGCCAATGTAATTGCCGTACCCCTCCAGAAGATTTTGCGCGCGGCGGATGTCCGCGGTGGCAGATTGGCGCGTACTGTCAAAGACAAGTTGTACGCTGGCAGTTTTTCCAGCAGAGAAGTCCTCGCCATATTCCGGCGGGATGACCAGTACAACATTGATATCCCCTGCGATCACTGCCGCTTCTGGATCCGCGGGCGCGGGCTGGATAATGACATCCTGCTGTTCGAGAAATGCGATCAAACTTGGCGCGTTCTCCGCACCCGCCACAGGCAAAACCAGCGAAGATTCAACTCTATCGCGGATGGTACTGCCAAGCAACATAATCATCCCCCCAAGCAATAGCGGACCAAAGAGCGCCCAAAATAGACCTGTCGTCCAACTGCGATAATCCCGCAGGTTATCCAGCATTTCCTTGTGAAAAACAACAAAAATCTTCTTCATTATTCCAATCCCTCCTCCGAGCCGATCACCGCGACAAAGGCGTCTTCAAGATTCTCACGTCCCGTTTGCCGCCTCAGGTCATCGGGGCTGCCATTCGCCGAGACCTCACCATGCGAAATGATGACGATCTGATCGCACAAGACAGCCACCTCTTGCATGATATGACTTGTGAATAGCACGCACTTCCCATCATCCCGCAGCCGCTGAATGAACTGACGCATGGCGCGCGTGCTCATCACATCCAGTCCGTTCGTCGGTTCATCGAGCAGAACATTTTTTGGGTTATGCACCAGAGTGCGGGCAATCGCAACCTTAAGTCTCTCCCCGGTGGAAAATCCCTCCGTCTTACGGTCCGCAATGGACTGCATGTCAAGCAGGATCAAAAGAGAGTCGATCTGTTTTTCGAGCGACTCCCCCTCCAAGCCGTGCAAACGCCCGTAGTAGCGGATATTCTCGCGGCTCGTCAGGCGCGGATACAGACCACGCGCATCCGCCAGGACACCGATCCTGCGTTGCACCTCAAGCGGAGACTCACGCACATCGAACCCATCCACTTTGGCAGTTCCCTCATCAGGCTTAAGCAGGGTGTACAACATGCGCAGGGTCGTGCTTTTGCCTGCTCCATTGGGACCAAGCAAACCGGTAATTTGACCGTCCGGAGCAGAGAAGGATACATTTTGAACAGCTTTTACGCTGCCAAAGGATTTGGAAAGACCTTGTACTTGGATCATGATGGTGACCTTCGCATACTTACGGACGTGGTCCGCTGAAATCAACAAAGAATGGCGGCGGCTGGATGGCATCCACGCAGGCGGTATCCAACCCCTGGATCGAAGCGTTCTTGATAAAAGCCCGGAACAGATTCACGCTGCAACGGCTGGAAAGATTGCCATGTCCCATACCGGAAAAGACCAGATGCAATTCATTGGTAAGGCTTTCGGCAACACGTTCCGCATGACGCGGTGGGGTGATGGGATCCGCTTCACCGGAAAGGATCAATACCGGTACATCCGATATGACGGGTTCCCGAAATTCAGTTGAGACGCTGCCCTGCTCCCATTCGGAGCAGACCGCCGAAAAAACTACAGTACGGTCATCGAAAACACTTTGCTCACTGCGCCGGGCAGCCTCTGTGGCTGAAATCAGCGGCGCATCTTCCGTACAGGCAACGGCATAGAACATTCCCTCGTACAAACCTGCGTTGACCAGAAACGCCTGTGAGATCAAAGGAATATAGTTTTCATCCGCATACGCTTGATGGATGGATAATGGCAAAGTGGCAACCAGATCCGGCACATAAAGCGTGTTGAAAACCATGTTGGTGACCAGCCCGCGAGTGACGGTCAGATCAAGCGGTTTATTGGTCAGGGGATGCGGAATGGTGATCTCCGCAGGTGAAGCATCAAGGCGGTTGAGCACGCTTTCGAACTCATTCCTTAATCCGGGAAACGTTGAACTACAGGCTTCATCCACTTCACAACGCGAGAAGAACAACTCAAGCGCAGCCTGACCGTCCGTTGCGGCATCCATGAACATGACAAAATCCGGGTCGACCACTGCATCGAGCGTCACCGTGCGGACGCGCTCAGGGAACATGCGCAGGTAGGTCAACGCCGCGCGGGTTCCGTAGGAAGCGCCATAGATGTTAATGGTTTCATATCCCAGCGCCGCCCGCACTTCATCCAGATCGGTCATGGCAATCTCGGTAGTGTAGAAGCGCAGATCCGCATCCAGCGTTCCAGGGCAGGATTTCAGCTTCTCCAATACCTGCTCTTCGGTCAACTCTTCATCTTCAGGACCAAGACATCGCAGCGGATTCGATTTTCCAGTACCGCGCTGGTCAACCAGCACGATATCACGCTCTTCCCGGATCTGGAACAGCAAGGAGATCATCGATGGGAAAGCTTCGACAGCCGACTGACCGGGACCACCCGCCAGCGGGAAAAGCGCATCCGGTTCTGAATTACGTTTGATGGCGGGGATGACCGCCACATGCAGGTCGATCTGCCTTCCATCCGGGTTGGCGCGGTCTTCCGGAACGGTCAACGTGCCACAGCGTGCATCCAGCTGATTTCCAGCAGGTGACGTCAGGATGCAATCTTCCAGCGTGATGGAACTCGCAGGAACAGCAGTCAGGTTCCCGGGAGAGCAGGAAGCGAGAAATATCAAAAGGAACAGGGATGTGTAGAAAAGTCGTCTCATGGTCGTCAATATGGTCAGGTTGCTATCGTATCCTGCAAATTTGGCTTGGCTATTTTACCCCATCCCCCTTGACACTGCTTTCGCCCTCGCATAGAATACCGCCCAATTATGAACTCGGTTCACTTCAATCTCAACACCACCACTATCACCTCCCGGCTCCCCGTGAGGAATTTGCGCTTGGTGAAGTGACCGAATAAAGGTTATCTCAAAACACAACGCCTCACGGAAACGTGGGGCGTTTTTGTTTGCCAACTCACAGGAGAATGCCATGAAAAAGACGCTCGTCATGAAGTTCGGAGGCACATCCGTCGGCTCTGTGGATGCGCTCGTCAGCGCAACGCAGATCATTCGGGATGCAAAAAAGGAGTGGGAACGTATCGTCGTAGTGACATCCGCCATGTCCGGCGTGACCAATCTCTTATTGGACTCTGCCGCTTCCGCTTCACAAGGGAAGGTTGATTCACTTTCAGCAACCGAATCCACGCTGAAAGAAAGACATTTCGCCGCAGCGGACTCGCTCATCCAAGATGTGAATCTGCGCGAAAAAACAAAAGCGGAGATCGAGCTGCTCATCCAATCATTTGTGGACCTGTGTAAAGCCATCGCCGTGCTCGGCGAAGCCAGTCCGCGTGCAATGGATGCGGTTGCATCGCTTGGCGAGCGGATGAGCGTCCGCCTGTTGACAGCCATTGTCAATGACGCGGGAGTCAAAGCCCGGGCTGTCGAAGCGACTGAATTCATCGTCACCAATGCAAATTACCAGAATGCGCATCCTGATCTCATCACCACCGTCGAACGGACGCGGAGTATCTTAAATCCATTGATGGATGAGGAAATCATTCCCATCACAACAGGCTTCATCGGCGCGACGCCTGAAGGCGCAGTCACCACGCTCGGGCGCGGAGGAAGCGACTATTCCGCAGCCATCATCGGTTCTGTTTTACCCGCTGATGAAGTCTGGATCTGGACGGATGTAGACGGCGTCATGACGGCGGATCCGCGGCTCGTCCCTTCGGCGCAGACCCTGCCTGAGATCAATTACAGCGAGATCGCGGAACTCGCCTATTACGGGGCAAAAGTCCTGCATCCCAAGACCATCCGCCCCGTGGTGGATGCGGGCATCGGGTTAAGGATCTGCAACACGTTTAACCCATCCCACCCCGGAACACGGCTGAAGGGAAATTCAAGATCGCATGGCAAGGTCAATGGACGGGTGGTGAAGGCAGTGACCGCCATCCGAAAACAACGCCTGATCACCATTGAAGGACGCGGCATGCTCGGCGTTCCCGGCGTGGCGGCGCGCGCGTTTGGCGCTGTCGCCTCCACAGGGACGAGCGTCCCGCTCATTACGCAGGCTTCATCGGAACAATCCATCTGTTTCGCCGTGCCGTCCGAACTTGCCGGAACCGTATTATCTGCGCTTGAAAAAGCATTTGCCGGCGAGATCGCGGATAACGACATTGACCGCGTTTGGGCAACGGAAGATATTTCCATCATTACTGTCGTCGGCGCAGGGATGCGGCATACTCCCGGCGTTTCGGGTCAGGTCTTCAGCAGGCTTGGAGAGCATGGCGTCAATGTGCTTGCCATTGCACAGGGATCATCGGAAGTGTCCATCTCGCTCGTCGTCGAGGCGGCGGAGACAGAGCAGGCTGTCAAGGCGCTGCATGAATTGATCGTCCAATAAACCATGGTAACGCCGCGTATCTATATTCAAATTCAAGGAGAAATCATCATGTCCCAATCTCAAATCCCCGTTGCCGTGCTCGGCGCAACAGGTTCTGTCGGTCAACGGTTCATATCATTGCTGGAGAATCATCCATGGTTCAAGGTGGTTGCGCTTGCCGCGTCCGACCGATCCGTTGGGCAACTGTATTCGCAGGCAACGCGCTGGGTACTCGATGTCCCCATGCCGGAGTATGCCCGCAACATGGTCATCGTCCCCGCCGCAACAGAATCCGTGCAGGCAAAGATCGTCTTTTCTGCATTGCACAACGAGATCGCCAACGTCATCGAGCCGCAATTCGCACAAACCGGCGCGGCGGTCTGCTCGAACGCATCAGCGTATCGGCGGGACGAGGATGTACCCCTGCTCATCCCTGAAGTCAACGCGGAGCATATTCACTTGATAAAACAACAACGAAAAAATCGCGGCTGGAGCGGATGCATCGTCACCAACCCGAACTGCACCAGCACAGGCCTCACCATTGCGCTCAAAGCGCTCGACGATGCATTCGGCGTGAAAAAAATATTCGCCGTCTCCATGCAGGCGCTCTCGGGCGCGGGCTATCCCGGCATCCCTTCGCTCGACATCATGGACAACGTCATCCCGAACATCAAAGGCGAGGAGGAAAAAGTGGAATGGGAACCGCGCAAGATGCTCGGTAAATTGAACGGAAACAGGATCGAAATGGCGGATATTGCCTTCAGCGTACACACGAATCGCGTGGCTGTGACGGATGGTCATACAGTCTGTGCGAGCGTGGAATTGACGCATCCCACCGACCCGGAAACTGCTGAGGCGGTCCTGCGGGCTTATGCCGCCCCGATGTCAGCGAGGGAACTGCCGTCGTCACCGCGACCAGTGATCGAGGTCCGAAGTGAAGCAGATCGCCCCCAGCCGCGGCTCGACCGCATGGCAGGCAAAGGTATGACGACCGTCGTCGGGCGTGTGAGACGCGATCCGATCCTTGACCTAAAATTTGTCGTGCTATCCCACAATACGATTCGCGGCGCGGCGGGCGGTTCGATCTACAATGCTGAATTATTGGTGAATGAAAATCTTTTGTAGAGAATTACTTCCATGCTCCCGCATATTTCTTCTTGTATTTCGGGTCCCGCTCCAGTTCAATGAGTTTCAACGCCGTCTCACTGATCTCGCTGGAGATCGTGGCATCGTACAGATTCCGCAACCCGACAAGAATATCGTAGCGGATCAATGTGCCGTTCTTCTCCTTTTCACATTCCTTGAAACGTTCTTCCAAACCGTTCACCACCAACTCTTGCGCCTTCTTTCCACCCAAGCCAACCTTCCAAATGGATTGCAGGCAATGCCGAGCCGTGACGAATTTTTCATCCCTCGTCACTTCCAGCAATCTATCGAAATCCTTGAACATCCTGCCTTTGGGGTCGCTCTTCCCAAGATTCGCCAACACCTGCGATGAGATCGCGCGGACATGGTTATCCTCGTGCGTCAGCCCTGCAACGAGTTCATCCCATGCCTCGTATGCCCACTCCACAGGCTTTTCGGTTGCATCCATCAAGAAATAATAGGCTTCATTCTGCAACTTCCCATCCGTTGAGCGGATGTTACCCAAATGTGCGCGGATGGTTTTATCCATCCTTCCTCCAATTGATTTCTTTGCTGTCCGAAAAGACCATCCCTTCGACTTGAGCGCATCACGCAACGTACCAAGTGCATTCCTGCCCATGCCGTGCAACTGCATGAGTTCGTCTTCGCTGACCTTCGTCAGGTCTTTCAAGCTGGCGATCCCTGCGCTTGTCAAAGCGCGCAGGGCGGGAGCGGCAAGCTTTGGGAGGTCATTCCGGTCTGGTGTCATGGGGTTCCTCATTTTTGCAGCCTGATGAGATCCTTCAATATTTTTTCCAACATTGGTTTCTTCTTCTTTATATCACGCATATCGGCAAGGTACATCATGCGCCGGTCAACATACTTCCCTTCCAGCAGTTCGCTCTTCACTTTGGCGATATGAGGATTATGAAAGACCAGATGGATGCGTTTTGTATCTCGCAGATTGAAAGTGACAAGATACTCACCCTTGAAATTGAAGGACGGAGCTTTCCATTTGACTTCTTCTGCAATGTCTTTGTCCACGCCCTTGATGATGGAGCGCAGCGCCTCCACCTCCGCCGTGAGCGGGTGACTCAGTTCCCGGAGAAATTCATCCACCTTATCCGTTCGGCTGACAGGCGAGCCCTTCTTCTTCAGTTTCTCCCCCGTCCGCCCCTGTTTAAAGGACAGACCTTCCGTCTTCAATGCCTCACGAAGAATTCCCAACGCCTTGGGTCCCATGCCGTGTAGTTGAGCGATCTCCGCCTCAGCGACTTTGGTCAACTGCTTTAGGTTTGTGTACCCTGCCGCCTCCAAAGCCTGTGTGGCGGGTGAGCCGATCTTGGGAAAATTAGAGTTCGCCATATCTTACTCCTGGGCTGTATTAGTCTTACGCCGAGTTATCGTACCAGTCCAACACTCGTAAGGCGCGCAGTGTGTTCCAGCGGCTCGGCTGCCCCTCGGTCACGCCTGGTTCGGCGACCACTTCATCGGGGTGGACGATGCCCAGCGCCCAGCGGCCGGACGCGTCGCGCTTCGATGCGAGAATCTCGATCGCTTCCTTCATACGCGGATCCGGCTTAACACCCGCAGCGCGCAGATAGTCCAATCCACGCAGAATGTCGTAGCGCCATCCGGCTGGGTAGGAGAACTGAGTCCAGACCGGACCATCCTTGTGATCCTGCTTAATGGCTTCACCGGTCGACAGCCTTTTGAAAAGACGGCGTTCAAGCAGGTATTCCTGACCGCGTTGGCGGGCAGCCTCCACCGCGGGCGAGCCGCCTGTTGCGCGCTCGAATTCCAGCAAGCCTTCGAGCACGTCGATGGTAGTATGGAAAGAGCCGCGGGTGGAGCCTTGTTCCTGATCACAGTTCCAGCCGCCGTCCGCCATCTGCTCACCCAACAGCCGCTCGACGATGGGCTGCATGTCTTCGCCAAAGTACGCGCCGATGGTGACCACGCGCCCGTTGATGCAGGGCTCCACCTCGCCCTCGAAGAAAGGCTTATGCCACCAGCTGATGTCCTCGTCTTTGGGCAGATCTTCTTCGGGGATGTTCATCAGCCATTGCACGTTCTTGCGCACGCGGGCGACCGCCGTTTTGGCTTGCTCGCTGGCGAGGTCAAGACCCATGTCGCGCAATAGCATCAAAGTGCGCAGGGAGGTGTATTCGGGGAGGCGAGCATTGCCTCCAGGCCAGATGCCTCCTTCGGTTTGGGCAGCGAGCAGCGCCGCGCCCCAGCCTTCAGTGGCGACCCTGGCGCGTTCGGCAGTGACTTCGGCAACGGGTGCGTGCTGCAGGTCGCGCAATGTCTGCCAGCGGATCGAAGGGTCGGAATCAAGCAGCCACTGTATGACCGATTTGTCTGGCTTGGTTAAATTGGTTGTCATCTGTTGGTTCTCCTTCTTTTGTGAAAAGATTCCGTTTTGGTAACGTACTCACGTCGGAGGGATATTTTGATTGAGACGGAAGAGGTTATCGGGGTCGTATTTCGCCTTGACCTTGCGCAGCCGCTCCCACGTCGCGCCCGGGTACGCCGCGCGGATGTGCGCTTCGCCTTCATCACCGACGAAATTCACATACATGCCCTTGTCGCTTTGCTGCAACGCGGAAAAAAATTCGGTCACCCATTTTTCATGGATTTCTTTTTCTGCGAGATTTTCAAACAACGCGGCAAGGTTCGCCATGATCTTGGATTTGCGATGGGCAAACGCAGTCGCATCCACGGGGATACGCGCCATCGCGCCTCCCAATACCCGCAACTGGGTCACCGCCATTGAACCGGTCGAACGCTGCAAGCGTTCCAGGATCAACTCCGCATCAGAGCGCGTCACGCGGTCGAGGAACATGGTCCGCGCGGCGGCGATGGGATGATATTCTCCATCTTCCTCGGGCGGATACATCTCCGGGTAGCGCATCGGGCGCAGCATGTCGGCGTACGGCGCGGCAAGCGCGCGGAATGGAGAAACAACCTTCTCACCCTCCGCAGGGTCACCGGCGTACACCATCATCGCCATGATGATCGGTTTGCCGATCACCTCTTCAGGCAGGAACGGCATGGGCGGCGCGGTCATCACATTCAAAATGGAGGACAATTCTTCGGGAGCAGATTCAGCCTCGGCGATGAAAGAAGCGATAGTGTCCGCTGTGGCAGGCAGGAAAAGCATCCCGCCGAGGACCATATCCACCTCATGCAATTGGAATTTGAAGCGCGTCGCAACGCCAAAGTTGCCGCCTCCACCACGAAACGCCCAGAAGAGATCGGGGTGCGATTTGTCGTCCACATAAAGGAGTTGACCGTCTGCGGTGACGACTTCGGCGGCGAGTAAAGAGTCGATCGTCAGCCCGTATTTGCGAACCAAGAACCCGACTCCCCCGCCAAGCGTAATGCCGCCGAGACCAACGGAGCCGGTGTCGCCAAAGCCAACGGCGAGACCGTGCGCGCCAAGAGCCGCTGTGAACTCGCCAGCGGTCAGACCTGTCTCCGCCCAGGCGGTTTTTTCTGCAAGGTCGATCTGTAGATCCTTCATGGTTGAAAGATCAAGCACAATGCCGCCCTCGGTGGTGCAGTGACCCGCGCTGCTGTGACCACCGCTGCGCACCGCCAGTTCGAAACCGTATTCGCGCGCCAGCGAGACAAGCCGCGAGACATCGCCTGCATCCGCCGCACGGATGATCGCTGCGGGGCGGTGGTCAATTCCGCCGTAGGCGATCGTCCGCGCGGATTCATAGCGCGGATCGTCCGGGGCGATGACCTTGCCGTTGAACAAGGCTCTCAGTTCTGAAACAGTTGGGGGAATTACTCTTTGTGTCGTCATATTAATAAAGTCTCCAAATTTGCTAAAGATCAAAGTACTCTTAAACTGATGTTACGCAGCAGGGGCGACCCTTTCTCCTCGATCGGGATTCAGGCTAAAACCCTGCGAGTCGCAAGGTAATTTTTAATTCTTTAAGTACGCACTGGTAAGCGATCCCTTCGCTTTCAACAACTCCTTGGGCGTGCCTTCAAACATGACCTGCCCGCCCTTACTGCCGCCTTCGGGACCCATGTCGATGATCCAATCGGCGTTCTTAATGACGTGCAGATTGTGTTCGATGACGACGACCGTATTGCCCGTGTCCACGAGGCGATTGATGACATCCATGAGATGGCTGATATCGGACATGTGCAAGCCTGTGGTCGGTTCGTCCATGATGTAAATGCTCCCCTTTTTGTGCAGTTCGCTGGCAAGTTTGATGCGCTGACATTCGCCACCGGAAAGCGTGCTCAAGGGCTGACCGAGTCCAAGATAATCCAAACCGACATCGCTCATGGCTTGCAGTTTTTTGACGACTTCCTTGATCTCAAAGTATTCGAGCGCCTGCCCCACGTTCATCGCCAGCACATCGCTGATGGATTTGTCGTTGAGTTTGTACGCCAGCACTTCATCTTTGAAACGTTTGCCGCCGCAGATTTCGCATGGAGTTTTCGCTTCGTTGAGAAATGCCAGGTCGGTGTAGATCACGCCGAGTCCCTGACAATTCTCGCACGCGCCCTTCGAGTTGAAACTGAACAACGAAGCCTGAACCTTGTTCGCCGATGCAAACGCCTTGCGGACATCGTCCATGATGCCCGTGTACGTGGCAGGGTTCGAACGGCTATTCACTCCAACCGCCGACTGGTCGATCACAATTGCATCGGGATGTTGTTGTTGAAAAACATCATTGATGAGCGAACTTTTGCCAGAACCCGCCACACCCGTCACCACGGTCAACACGCCGGTTGGGATGTTCACGCTGACGTTCTTCAGGTTATTGACCTTCGCATTCTTGACTGGGAGTTTTCCCGTCGGCGTACGAAACGAATCTTTTAACGGGATGGATTGCTGCATGTGCGTACCCGTCAAAGTCTTTGCTTTGAGCAGATCCTCATAACTGCCTTCGTAGACAATCTCGCCTCCCTGCGGACCCGCATGCGGACCCACATCCACGATATGGTCTGCCACTTTGATGACGTCTGGATCATGCTCTACGACGATGACCGTGTTGCCTTTGTCGCGTAATTTTTGCAGCAATTCGTTCATTCGATGCACATCGCGCGGATGCAAGCCCACGCTAGGCTCATCGAAAATGTAGATCACATCCGTGAGACTGCTGCCCAAATGCTTGACCACTTTAACACGCTGTGACTCGCCGCCCGAAAGCGTATCTGTTTCACGGCTGAGACTGAGATATTCCAAGCCAATATCCACGAGATTTTGCAAACGTTCGAGGATCGCCTTGACCAACGGCTCGGCGGCAGGCTCTTTGAATGTTTTCAAGGTTTCGATCAAGACAGGGATTTCCATGCCGATCAAATCCGCGATGTTGCAGCCATTGATCTTGCACTTTAAGACTTCCTGGCTCAAACGCGCTCCTTTACACACCGAACATGGACCCATCGTCATATACGGCTCCACAGACTTTTGCGTCCGTTCGGACATGGTTTTCAGGTCACGCTTGATGTATTTGTTCGTGAAACGGTCAACGATGCCTTCGAAGGTCATGTTGAAGTCTTTTGCCCCGACCTTGGTCTTGATCTTCGTGGGCGGGCTATGCAGAAGATCGTCCATTTCCTTTTTGGTGTATTTGGACAACTTCTTGTCAGGGTCGAATAAGCCGGTATCAATGAGTTGACTCCAATACCAACTTTTCACGGCGTATTCGGGAAACAGGATCGCCCCTTCGTTCAAGGATTTGGATGTATCCAGGAACTTGTCCAAGTCCACATCCAACTTACGCCCCAAGCCGTTACAGTTCGGGCACATCCCTTTCGGGTCGTTGAAGCCGAAGACATTGGAGGGTCCGATATGGGGTTGTCCGATGCGGGAAAACATCAGGCGCAGGATCGTGTTGATGTCGGTGACCGTGCCCACGGTCGAGTGTGAGCCGCCGCCCATCCGCTTTTGATCCACCACAATGGACATGCTCAAGTTCTCGATGGAATCTGCATCAGGCTGGGAATACTTCGGCAAAAAATTCCGCACAAACATGCTGAAGTTTTCATTGAGCAGGCGCTGTGACTCGGTCGCGATCGTATCGAACACGATGGACGATTTGCCCGAACCGGACACGCCTGTAAAAATGGTGATCTTGCGTTTGGGGATGCGCAGCGAGACGTTCTTTAAATTATTTTCACGCGCGCCGTGAATCTCAATATATTCCTGCGGCATGGTCTCTCCTCTAAATTCTACGTCAAACAAAAAAATAGGCGGGTAAAAGCAAGTTTGCTTTTACCCGCCCAAGGTCAAGAAGGTGTAATTTTAGAACATTTTTTCTAATCAGTCAAGGTAGGAATAAGACTCAATGTACCGCTTTTTTCACGAGTGCGATGATCTTTTTCTCTTCGGCGGCGGTCAACTTGATCAACGCAAAGGAGGCTGCCCACATATTGCCATCGTCAAGCCTTGCATCAGGCTGGAAACCAAATGTTGCGTATCTCGTGTCGAACTTGCTCGCGGCTTGAAAGAAGCAGATGACCTTGCCGTCCTTATCCGCATAGGCGGGCATCCCATACCAGGTTTTCGGCATGAGATCCGGCGCAGCGGTTGTGACGATCTCATGAAGCCGCTTCGCCATGGAGCGCTCCGGCTCTTTCATCTGTGCGATTGCCGCGAACACCGCTTTCTCGCCCTCCTCCCTGTTCTTGCTCATACGCGCTTCTGCTTTCAACTCCTGGGCGCGAGCCTTCATCGCGGCTTTTTCTTCGGCTGTGAATCCTTTGGATGTTTGAGTATCTTTCTTGGGGCTCATGGAAATCTCCTTATCTGACTTGTGTTGTTTTGAAACCTTGCATATAAACAAATTTACCTTTATAATAAAGATACTTCAAAATAAAGGCAATGTCAAGGGTATATTTCTATGACGAAATCCACAAAGACAGAACTGAAGAAACGAGCCTTGATGGCGGTCAGAGATTATGGGGTAAACCTGACCCATTTCCGCAACGCCATGAATGAATGGGCAGGACTCAACGCCACCGATATGGAATGTCTAAGACTGCTGTTCCAAAAAGGCATTGCATCACCCTCTGAACTTGCACGGCATACGGGGCTCACGTCCGGGGCGACGACCGCCATGCTGGACAGGCTTGAAAGGGCTGGATTAATTGAACGCCGACCCAATCCCAATGACCGCCGCGGGTCTCTGATCGCTCCGGAAAAATCAAGCGGTGAAAAAATGGCGTCATGGTTTGAGTCGGCGCGAAACGCGCAAGATGAATTGATCTCAAGTTATTCCGAAAGCGACTTGGAAATTATTGCCGATGTTTTTGAACGTTTTTCAAAACTATGGGATGACGAGCGCAAAAAAGTTCAAAAGCATCAGTGAATTACCCTGCGTCACGCTCGTAATTCACAACAATGACGCCCTTGGAAGTAGTTATACTTTCGGCCACCTTGAACGCCGTTGGGATCGTCCCATCAGCAAATAAGCACTTTCCAGTCCCCAACGTTATCGGATAGATCATCAGCCAGAACACATCAACCAGATCTTGCTTGATAAGCGTCTGAAGAAGATTGCTGCTTCCCCACACATGCAGATCCGGTCCTTGCTGTTGTTTGATCTTGGCGACTTTTTCTGCGACATCCCCGTTCAAAAACACAGACGGCTGCCATTGGCTGGAAGTTCTAGTATTGGAGGCAACATACTTGGTCGCCGTGTTAACACCCTGCCACACATCGGCATGTTGGGACCAGTACGGCTCCCAAATTTCAAATGTTGTGCGTCCTACCAACAGATCAAACGGACTATCCATCTGCTTTCTCAAAAGCTTTCCGCTGATCTCGTCGGAGTATGGAGCTACCCACCCGCCATGCGCAAAACCGCCGCTGGTATCTTCCTCAGGTCCGCCTGGGGCTTGGATGACACCATCAAGGGAAATATGTTCAAGTACGATAATTTTTCTCATGGCTATGCTTCGTCATGCGCCTTTTGCAAGTCTGCCACGATGATCTTCTTCATCTTGAGCATGGCATCCACCACACGCTTGGACTTGACCGGGTCGGGGTCACCCATCAATTCGCCCAACTGCTGCGGAATAATTTGCCACCATAATCCAAACTTATCCTTGCACCAGCCGCACATGGATTCCTCGCCCCCATCAGCAATAAGCGCATTCCAGAAATGATCCACTTCGGTTTGGTCTTTGCAGTTGACATACATTGAGATCGATTCATTGAACTTAAATTTCGGCCCCGCGTTCAACCCCATGAATTCCTGCCCATCCAATTCGAAGGAAACCGAGAATGCCTTTCCATCAGGTCCGCGTGACACATGGTTGACCTTCGAGTTCTTGAACAGCGAGATGTAAAAATTCATCGCTTCTTCCGCCTGCGTATCGAACCATAAGAACGGGGTGATCTTTTTCATTGCTAAAATTCTCCTTTGGTCAACTTTTTATTTGCCTCTACATGCAACTTGATGACTTTTTCAATCAACTTAATCGGAAGCGGCTCATCGAGCGGAAATTTCAACGTCCCTTTGCCGTCCACATATTTTGCGATCTGACGCTCGAACGCCTCACTCCCCGCCGGAACCGGGTACAGCGACACATGCTTTTTCCATCCCGCAAAATGGATGATGTTCTTGCCGTTCCGTTCAAACGCCGCGATCTGATAACTGATTCTCTCCTTCGCATCCGGCACCAAGGTGCGGATCAGTTTACGGATCTCTTGCAAATACGCCTGCGAATCTGGCGGACACGCCGCAATATACTCGTCAATGGATTGAAAATTTGTCTTAGCCATTTTGTCCTTCCATGAGTGCCAACAGTTTCGTGGTCGTATTCCAATTACGGATGGTCATATTCTGATACACCGGCATGCCAATGATCTTTGTGAGATAACTCTGCGAAGCACGGCTGATGAGACGTGAAAAATACAACGCCTGTTTACCTGCCTGAGCCGCATCCACACCATCGCGGATACGCACGCTTTTCATCGCTTCCTTCGGAGTAAGCGGCTCCTTCAAGAAGATCACATCATATCGGAATTTTTCAGGGTCACTGCCAAACCCACGCGGCGCAGACTTAACAACAGCATCTAATTCCTTTTGAGAGATCACCACAACCTTCGCTTCAAAATTGAAACACTCGGAAAGTCCCTTTTCGGTCTTGGCTGTCAGCGCTGCTTTGTCTTTTTCATCAGACTGGAACAGAACATTTCCACTTTGAATATAGGTAAGGACATTTGAAAAGCCCATCGCCTCAAAACTGGCTTTCAAGTCCACCATTTTGATGATGTTCTTTCCGCCAACGTTGATGCCGCGCAGCAGGACAAGATATTGGTTCTTTTTCATGCGTTATTTCTGATCCTTCAATTTCAAATAATACTCGCGTTGCTTTTTATCGAACTTTTCAGTCGCATACCGCAACGTAACACGCGGCATATCGACAACGTATTTGTCTAAAAATTCCAATAACCCTTTGCGATCCTTGTCGCCTGCAACGCGCAGCGCCCAGCCATTCGCCTTGTGAATCAAGTCTTCCCTATCATAAAGAAGAAACTCCGCCAGTTTGAACGAATCTTCCACATCGCCCCTGCCGATGAAAAACAAGGTGCTGATAACCGCCGTCCGCCGTTCCGCCATCATCTTCGACTTTGCCAGTTTGTACAAAATCTTGCGCGGCTTGTCGATGAGATAACTCCCCACCACCCACGGCGCGGAGCGGTCCACCAAATCCCAGGTGTTGATGCGGTCATGGCGGCGGATGTACAGGTCAAAGAGTTCTTTTCTGCGCGTGTCAGTCGTCTTTTTACTGCGTGCCTGAAAGTCCATGATGCTGACCGCGCCGACCCGCATCTCATGGATCGGGCTTTCGAGCATTGCTTCGACTTCATTCAACTCCATGTTCATGGATTCTTTTGCCAGCGCGAAGACCTGTCCCATGCGGACGCCGAGTATCTCGTCATTTTCATCCGCCGCCAAATGGCTGTGAGATTTGGCAACTGCGGACGAACGAAGCGCCTTTAATCTTTTGAGAAATTCACCCGCGTTCAACCGCGCAGGCATGTCAGCGTCCCTTTGCCAAAACGTCATCGAGGCGTTCATAGCCTTCGGTGATGCCGCTCTCCATTCCAGCCTGGATCATGCCGTCGCGATCAGAAACAGACCGAAAGATGGAATGAACCGTGATCCTTGTCCGATCCCCCGGCAACTCCTCCAGCATCATGCAATCCAGAGAGACGTGCCCGCGTTCGGGCAATCCTTCAAATTCGAAGGTCTGGATCATGCGCTCCAGCGAGAACTCATGGAAGGTTCCGTTGAAGGCATATTCATTTCCATCCGCATCCTTTTGAACGTACCGATACCTGCCGCCGCTGACAGGCTCGAAGATATCGAGAGTGGTCGTCAGTCCGTGCGGACCGATCCATTGCGCGAAGATGTTAGGATCCGTGTGTGCTTTGAAGACGAGCTCGCGCGGCGCGTCGAATTCGCGGGTGATGAAGAGTTCCTGCTTGCCGGGCTCGGCGGTGATGTTCACTTTGTTCTTTGATGACATTTCATTTCTCCTTTTTCATATTTTCTAAAACTTTATCCAGACGGTCGAACTTCGCCTCCCACACCTGACGATATTTCTCGATCCAATCTGAGACCTCGCCCAACCGATCAAAACGCGCCTCGACATAACGCTCACGTCCCTGTGGGATGACAACCACCAGTCCGCACTCTCTCAAAATTTTTATATGCTTTGAAACAGCCGGTCGGCTGATGCGAAAATTCTCGGCAACACCGTTCAGCGTCATGCGTTTTTCTGCAAGCAGGGACAGGATCGCCCTGCGGTTCGGGTCTGCGATGGCTTGAAATACGTCTCGTCTCATGGTCTCCTACACGTAACCAAATGGTTACTCATTGTGACGTGATTTTAGAACATAGTTTCTAGTTTGTCAAGGGTTCAAGTTGAATAAGGTTTCCATTAAATTGTTATACGGGAAGTTATAGAATCAAAATGGGTTTAGAATAACTTTGGAATGCTAATCCAATTCTTTGAATGTATAATCCGTCAATAAGTATCATAACGATGACCGTTAACATGGGATTATAGAAACGCATACACTCTAATTTTTTGCCTGTAAGCCAAGCTTAACCAAGTGGAACATTGATGAATTTCTCGCAGGAGGCAATTCGATGGGACAGGAACATATCTTTATCTCGCACTCTTCCAAGAACGATGTTTTTGTAAAGAAACTGCGCGAAACTTTGGAATTATTTGGCGAGTTGCCTTGGGTGGATTCACGTGAGTTAACGGGCGGCGATGAACTCGAAGCAACGATTGAAAAAGAAGTCCGTTCGGCGCGTTATTTTTTGGTGGTGATCAGCATCGACGCGCTGAGTTCCGAGTGGGTGCAAAAAGAAGTTAGGTGGGCACAGGATGAAGCACAGAAACGGTCTGATGGCTACAAAATAATTCCCGTTGTGTTGCCTGGCGTGCAAATGGGAATACTGAAGCTGTTATTCCCGAAAGAGCCTGTATATATTGTTATCGAAGACAAACCGACTGGTTTCAGCGATGCCATGCAGAAAATCTTTGCCGCGCTTGGAAAAGAACTCCCCAATGACTGGGAAAGCGCCACAGAAATTAAAGCCGCACCCGTTGAAGAACTGATCCTCGAACTGACCAACCCGATCATCGAAGAGAAGGACGGCATCCGCCGCGCAACCGCCACTGCCATATTGACATACAACCCTGCTGACAACAGTCGAGCCATCGAAAGTAAACGCTATCGTTTCACTGCGCCGTTGGGAGCCGTGGAGTTGGGCGAGATCCGCTGGTATATCGAGAAATATTATCAGTGGCCCACAGGCGTGTTCAAAACGCGCGCTGAGAAAACCGAAAAGGCGCTGCCAGAATGGGGTAATGCTCTGTACAAAGCCGCGCTGGGCGGAGAATCTGCCCGCGAGCCTTTTGAGGCTTGGAAGCGCACAACTGGCAGCCGACGTTTTTCAGTGCAGGTGGATGGCGAACCGCTCGAAGGCACGGACGAAGCCCAAACTGCGCTGATCCGCGAAGCCGCCAGTGACCTGCTCTCGCTGCCATGGGAGATTTTGCACGATGGAACAGGCTTTCTCTCTCAAGGCAAGGATAAAGTGCGCGTGCGTCGTCGCTTGAAGAATCGCAAGCAGACGACTACGTTGCAAGCCAAACTCCCCATCCGTGTGCTGTTACTCAGCCCGCGCCCCGAAGTGGACGATGATGGTCATTCTGTTGGTTATATTGACCATCGTGTAATTGCCAATCCGTTGGTGCAGGCGGTCGAAAATCTTGGGGAGGATCTGGTTGATGTTGATATTTTGCACCCGCCTACATTTTCTGCACTCAAAGATGCCCTCGATACAGCACAGAAAGAAAATAATCCCTACGATATTGTCCATTTCGATGGGCACGGTGTCTATGACCGCAGGGAGGGGTTGGGAGCTTTGTGCTTTGAAGCGTCCAAGGATAGCGAGAAATTGGGAGAACGCCTGCTCGATTTGGTTTATGCCAAAGACTTAGCCGCCGAATTGCGCGGCTATGGCGTGCCGCTTTTCTTCCTGAATGCCTGTCAAAGCGCTTTGTCCATCAGTGATCCGATGGCTTCCGTGGCTGCCAAATTGCTGGAGGAGGGCGTCGGCTCGGTGGTGGCGATGAGTCACAGCGTGTTGGTCGAGACCGCCCGCCGTTTTGTGGAGCCGTTTTACAAAAGCCTGGCGCAGGGACAGCGGGTTGGCGATGCGATGCTGGCGGGGCAGATCGCCCTGTATGATGACCCCTACCGTTTCAAGATCATGGGTGCGGGCAAACTGGATCTGCGGGACTGGTTCGTGCCTGTGCTGTATCAGGATAAAGCCGACCCGCAGTTGTTTACCGTCAGAGCGGGCGAAACAGCCGCCCGTCTGGCAGCGAAGCGGAACGAACTCAAATTGGGTACCCTCCCCGAAGCCCCTGAGCATTCCTTCGTCGGACGCAGTCGGATGCTCCTGCATTTGGAGCGCCTGCTGAAACTGACGAATTACGCCGTGATCCGCGGCAGTGGCGGGATGGGAAAAACGGCGCTTGCCGCCGAGTTGACGCGTTGGTTGGTGCGTTCGAGCCGTTTCGAGCGGGCGGCGTTTGTGAGCGTGGAACCGCAAAACGTGCAGGATGTGCGCGGCGTGCTGGATGTGATCGGCAGGCAGTTGACGCCTAAATATACCGTCGCCCAATACAAGACTCTCGACGATGCCCTCCAGCCTGTGGAACGCGCCCTGCGCGACCACCCCACACTGATCCTGCTCGACAATCTCGAAAGTGTCCTGCCCGATAGTGCAGGCGTGAACCCCGCAGGCGCCGCGGACGTGACCGAGTTGCTCGACCTTTGCACAAAATTGCTGAAAGCCTCCACGCATACGCGCCTGCTCTTCACCAGCCGCGAAGTGTTGCCAAAGCCTTTTGATACAAACACGGTGGAATTGGGACGCCTGCACAAAGACGAAGCCATCTTGTTGGTCGAAAAGGTCATGGCGCGGCAGGGCTGGCAACCGCCCGAAAGCGACGACGCCCGCACGCCCGAAGAGATCGAAGCCCTGGTGAACGCGGTGAACTGCCACCCGCGGGCTTTGGTGCTGTTAGCCCGTGAAGTGAAGGAGGGCGTGAAATACACCACGGGGCACATCGCCGCCTTGATGGGGAAACTCGAAGCCGAGAACAAGGGCGACCGCGAAAACTCGCTCTACGCCAGCGTGGAACTCTCCCTGCGCCGCCTGCCTGAGGAAGTGCGCGAACGTGTGAATCGTTTGGCGGTTGTGCATGGTGGCGGACATGCGTTTGTGTTGAGCCAAGTAATGGGGGTTGATAATGAAAGCATTGGCGCAGTTGCCAAAATGCTCATTGATACAGGCATGGCAGAAATTCAGGACTACAACTACCTGCGTCTCGACCCCGCCCTGCCTGCTTACTTAAGATTAGGTATGGCGCAGGAAGAATTCGCCCAACTCGAGGGAGTTTGGGCACAAGCGATGATGCAATTGGTCGGTTTTCTTTACCAGCAAATGTTCAAAGACAGCCTAATGGGTAACACTCTAACCCTGCTCGAACTGCCGAACCTGCTGGCGCTGCTCGATTGGCTGGCGGATTTGCTGGAACGAGATTCTTCAAGCGCTGAAACGGTCAGCGATATTGCGGGCAAGATCGAGCAGCTTCTGGCAGACCTGAACCGTCCCAGTGCGCTGGCGAAAGCCGTGAAGTTGCGCGAAGAATCGGCAGGCAAAATCCCGGAGTGGGGCAGAACCCGCTTTCAAAATGAATGCCTGCTGATCGAACGCCTGCTCGTGGCGGGGCAACTCCAGCCCGCCTACGAAAAAGCGCAAGCGCTGCTGGAGAAGGCGAAAACGGCTGACTATCAAGGCGCGGATTATGATTTGGCTTATATACATTGGCTGTTTGGGCGGGTATTGCAAAATGGAGGGCAGGCAGCCCCCGCTCTTGATTTACTGGTTGAAGCACAGCGACTTTTCGAAATTCTTGGGGAGCAGGGCGAACGCATGGCTTCCGTGACTCTGGCTGAACAAGCCGATTGCCTTAGAAATTTGGGACGACTCGATGAAGCCGCTGAAACCTACAGCAAAAATATCAAACGCGCCGAAAAACTGAAAGATGACCGTCAAGTGGCGGTGGGAAAGGGGCAACTGGCAACGGTGCGCATGTATCAGAAAAAATATGCGGAAGCACTGGCTGAATATCAGGGTGCGTTGGCGATCTTCGAAAAGCAGGATGAACCCAAATCCGTCGCCACCATTTGGCACCAGATCGGGATGGTGCACCAAGAGGCAGGCGATTATGAAAGCGCCGAAACCGCTTACCGCCGCTCACTGGAGATTTCGTCCCAGAATAATGATCGGGCTGGGCAGTCAATGAG
This sequence comes from Anaerolineales bacterium, assembly GCA_023382595.1. GTDB lineage: Bacteria > Chloroflexota > Anaerolineae > Anaerolineales > Villigracilaceae > Villigracilis. The sequence goes on from JAHDWB010000001.1 coordinate 461,939, forward strand.
CTTAGGTGAGTTGGGCAATCTTTATAAAAGTAAGTTAAATCGCTTAGAAGAAGCAATTGTCTTTTACAGACAGGCGGCGGATATCCACGTTGAACTTGGTGATATGCGCTACGAAGGTGCTGATCGTAATAACATCGCCGATACCCTAAGAAAACTCAAACGCTATGACGAAGCCCGCGCCGAGATCATGCGGGCGATTGAGTGTGAAAAGCAATTTGGTCATGTGGCTGAGCCGTGGAAAACCTTCAACATTTTGCGCCAAATCGAAGAAGCAACAGGAAAATCCACCGCCGCCCGTATCGCCTGGGTACAGGCGCGCGATGCGTATTTGGCGTATCGTCGGCAGGGTGGGTATGCGCAGTTTGAAACAGGGCAGTTATGTGATCAAATTTATGGGGCGGTTCAACAGGGAGTCAAGGGCGAAGCTATAAAATATATTGCTCAATTACTTTCTGATCCAGAGTACCCTCAATGGTTGAAAACATTAGCAGAAAAAATTGAGTTTCTCTTGAACAATTCTCTTGACCCTGAAATTGCAGAAGACCCTGCCCTTACCTACTCGGCGTCGGCAGAGGTCTTGTTTTTGATCGAGCGGTTGGGAGGGTGAAGTGTATTTCTTTATGATACTCGCGTCTGTGAGTATCGTATGTGCCATTGCATTTATCGCCCTGCTCACTTTGCTTCACTTCCTCAAACCAGAGCTCGGTCCCGTCTGGCGGATGATAAGCAAATAATGCACCTCATATTGTATAAGACTGAAACATATGCAAACTGAGTCCACTCGATCGGTACAAATTTCGTGGAAGTTTTCCTACCCACCCGTCAAAGTATGGCAGGCATGGACCGATTCATCCATCGTGAAGTTATGGTTTGGTTCTGACCCCAACGGCAACGTTTTGGATGCTAGACTCGATGTGAGAGTCAACGGTCCGTTTTCAGTGACTTTCGCCAATTCCGATGGTAGTGAATTCACAGCGCAGGGAATTTACAAAGAGGTCAATGAACCCAAGCGTCTCGTTTTCACGTGGGGCTGGGCGAATCAACCCGAAGTGGATGAACTGATCACGTTGGAATTTTCTCCAGACGGCGATGGAACTCTCATGTCCTTTGAGCAATCGAACATTGACCCTTCTACTACGTTGCACAACTATGAAGAGGGTTGGCGCAGTACTTTTCAAAAACTGGAAAAGGCGCTGGAAACGATTAACCCTTGAAACGTGGATACGACCCTAACACACGCAGCGTCATCGCATACTCACCCAAATGATCGAGCGCGCGCTGCGACACTACATCACCCGTCGAACCGATGAAGTCAATATAAAAGAGATATTCCCACGGCTTGCCCTGCAATGGGCGCGATTCAATCTTCGTGAGATCAATATCACGTAACGCAAAAACGCTCAACGCCTTGAACAGCGCTCCCGGCTGATTCTTTAATGCAAAGACAATGGACGTTTTCGCCCTGCCCCCAGTATGGGGGTCACTCGCAGGGACAACTGGTTCTCGTCCGACAGCGAGAAAACGCGTATAGTTTTCCGCGTTATCTTCGATGCCTTCCTCCAGAATTTGCATCCCGTAAAGTTCCGCCGCGCGTTTTGACGCAATCGCCGCCACACCCAGCGCGCCCGATTCCTTTAGCATCTTCACACTCCCCGCCGTATCATAGACCTGCTCCGCTTTGATGCCGTGCGAACGCAAATAGTCCGCACATTGACCCAATGCCTGCGGATGGCTGATGACTTTCTTGATATCATCCCTTTTGACACCGGGGTTCACAATCAGACAATGCTGCACACGCAAAAGATACTCCCCCACAATGTGAAGATCATGACGCAAAAGCAGATCATAATTTTGATGAATGCTGCCTGCCAGCGAATTCTCAATGGGAATCAACGCCAAATCGCATTTTTCTGAAACCACTGAATCAAAGACCACATCGAACGATTCGCATGGAAGGGTTTCGACATTTCCAAAATAATCAAAGATCGCCTGCTCACTGTAGGCGCCGGGTTCACCCTGGAACGCGACTTTCATATAAGCCTCTCAATCCAAAATTCGTCGCTGGTTGAGTAGCCGCGAAGCGGCGTATCGAAACCAGTAGGCAATAAAAAAGACCTTTATTAACTGGTGGTTTCGATACGGGACGGAAATACACCGTCCCTACTCAACCACCTTTGGTTATTGCCTCTCCGCCCACTTCACGATCTTGCGGAAACCCGCTTCCACATCTTCGTCGGAGGCGGCGATCGTCATGCGGATGAAGCCCTCGCCTTGTTCGCCAAATGCCAAACCGGGAACGAGTCCCACGCCTTCTTCTTCCAGAATCCGTTCGCACATTTCCACGGAAGACATGTTCAATGCGCGCAAGTCAAGGAAGAAATAGAATGCGCCTTGCGGTGGAATCACTTTCACCCTATCGCTCTCCAATTCTCTGACTATACGCAAAACCAAATCGCGGCGGCGGGAATAAGCGGCTCGCATCTCCGCGGTGACGAGTTGAATGGCGGGATCGGTCAGTGCAAAGGCGGCGGCTTTTTGGATGAAGGGAGCTACACAAGTGATCGAATTTTGCCCCGCTTTCAAAGCATGTTCAATGACACGCTGTGGCGCGGCGAGAAATCCCACCCGCCAGCCGGTCATAGCATAGGATTTGGACAGGCTGTTGACTAGGATCGTCCTGTCCTTTGCGCCTTCGAGCGCGCCGGCAGAGGTGGGCTTCTCTTCATAATATAAACTGCCATAGACTTCGTCGGAAACGATCCACAAATTATGTTTGGCGGCAAAGTCTTGCAGGTTTTGCAGATACTCCCGCGAAGGGAAAGCGCCTGTCGGGTTGGAGGGATAGTTCAAGACGATGACTCGGGTTTTGGGAGTCAGCGCTTTCAGCCACGAATCGAAATGAGGGATGAAACCAGCCTCGGCGGGGGCAGGGACGCGGATCACATTTCCGCGCAGCATGATCGCCATGTTGGAATGAGTCGCCCAGGATGGGTCGGGGATCAGAACATCATCCCCCGGTGAAAGGATGGATTGCATGGCAAGGTAATAGGCGTGGATGCCGCCATGCGTGATGAGAATTTCGGTATCGGGGTCGCAGGCAACGCCTTCGTCACGGAACAGTTTTTTTGCAACCGCAGTTCGCAGGTCCGGGAAGCCGCGCGAGGGACCGTAATGCGTCAAACCGGACTGCATGGCGTTGAGCGCCGCATCTACAACAGCGGGCGGAGTGCCGAAATCGGGATCTCCAACCTGCAAACCGATAATGTTTTTCCCACTGGCTTTGAGGGCAAGGATGCGGTCTGCCATTGCCACCGTGGCGGACTGGCGGATGAGGTCGAACTGGGTGTTGAGGTTTAACATGGGCGCGAGTGTATCAAAGAAATGAAAACCCCGTCAACTGATGACGGGGTCACTCGGTGAACGGCTTTTTGATTTCCGGTTTCTCTTTTTCGGGACCAACTGGCAGGATGAATGTAAATGTGCTGCCGGCACCCTCCCTGCTTTCCGCCCAGATTCGTCCGCCGTGCATTTCCACCATGACCTTGGCAACGGAAAGCCCAAGTCCCATGCCGCCATGCCGGCGTGTGAGATGCGATTCGACCTGATAGAAGCGGTCGAAGATGTGGGGCAGGTCGCGGGCGGGAATCCCAACGCCGTTATCCTTCACGGAGACTTCCACGAAATTTGGCTGCTGCTCCGCGCGGATAATGACCTCGCCGCCTTCGTTGGTAAAAGTAATGGCATTCTTCAAAAGGTTGCTCAAAACGATGGCGATCTTGCCGCCGTCGATATCCACCCACAGATCTTGACCGGGCAAGATATCATTTGTAATCAGAATCCCCTTTTTAAGCGCCATATCCTGAAAGGAACTGGTAACATCCTGAATGATCCGCGCCACGGACACCCTGCGCGAGCGAACCAGCGCGCCGCCTGACTGGTAATTCTTTACACTGGTGAGGCTTTCGATGATCTCTTTCAATTTGGATGCGTTGCGGATAATGGCATCCACTTGCTCTTCATATTCGTTTCCGAGCAGTTCCTTCAGAAACGTGGAATGACCGAGGATCAATCCCAGCGGCGTACGGAGTTCGTGTGAAGTAATGGCAATGAATTCGTTCTTCAGACGGTCAAGTTCGCGGGCTTCCTCCTGCGATGACATGATGCTCTTTTCGAGCATGTCATTTTGCAGGGCAGTTGATGTCAGCGCCGCAAGAGATTCGAGTACACGGATGTCTTCGCCGGTATAATTATCGTGCTTATTGAATACTTCCAGCACGCCGACGGGCTTTCCATGCACCAGCAATGGCACGCCCAGAATGGACTTGGTGGCAAATCCGCCGATCTCATCGATTCCGCGATAGTGGCGCTCATCCTTCGAGACATCGTCAATGGCAAGCGGTTTGATGTTCAGGAAAACCCACCCCGCCACGCTGCCCTGCAACGGGACGCGTGCGGACATGATCACATCACGATGGAACCACGGCACGAACTTGAAATGAAAATCCTGTGCAGACTCGTCATATTCGAGCAGGGATGCGCTTTCGCTCCCGGTCAGTTCGGTGGCGGCAGAAAGCACGGATTGCAGATAGGTATCCAAATCCACCATCGTGCCAAGTCCACGGGTGATCTCTAAAAGTCGAAGTAAAAGTCTGGAACGGTCCATAGCCATAACAGCCTACGGTAAGATTATACTTTACGAGTATATCTGGAAAACTGGCTGGCAAAACAATAAGGAAACTGTAATCAAAACTCAAGGAGAAACTTTCATGGCAGGTAAAAAAGTACGTGTCGCCATCATCGGCGTGGGAAATTGCGCTTCATCCCTGGTGCAGGGCGTTCAATTCTATAAAAATGCCAAAAAGGACGAGAACATCCCCGGCATCATGCACACCCAACTGGGCGATTATCACGTCAAGGACATCGAATTCACCCTCGGCATCGATGTCAGCGCGGCAAAGGTCGGGAAGGATCTCTCCGAAGCCATCTTTGCCGAGCCGAACAACACCTACAAATTCTCGGAGGTACCGCGCCTCAATGCCCCGGTCGTGCGGGGGATGACCCATGACGGTTTGGGCAAATACCTGAGCGGAGTCATCCAAAAAGCCCCCGGTCCCACAGCCGATATTGTCCGCCTGCTGCGCGAAACCCACACGGACGTGGTCGTCAACTTCCTGCCCGTCGGCTCGGAAATGGCGACAAAATGGTACGTGGAACAGGTCATCGAGGCGGGCTGTGCGTTCGTCAACGGTATTCCCGTTTTCATCTCATCGTCCGAATATTGGGGGAAACGCTTCGAAGATGCCGGTCTGCCCATTCTCGGCGACGATATCAAGAGTCAGGTCGGGGCGACGATCGTTCATCGCGCGCTGACCAGCCTGTTCGTGGATCGAGGCGTCAAGATCGACCGCACCTATCAGCTCAACTTCGGCGGCAATACCGACTTCCTGAACATGCTAGAGCGTGAACGTCTCGAAAGCAAGAAGATCTCCAAGACCAACGCCGTCACCAGCATGATCCCCTACGAGGTCGAGCCCGATAATGTCCACGTCGGTCCAAGCGACCATGTGCCGTGGCTGACCGACCGCAAATGGTGCTACATCCGCATGGAAGGCACCACCTTCGGCAATGTGCCGCTCAACCTTGAACTTAAACTCGAAGTATGGGACAGTCCCAACTCGGCTGGCGTCATCATCGACGCTGTGCGCTGTGCCAAGATCGCGCTCGACCGCGAACTGGCAGGTCCCATCATTGGACCATCCTCCTATTTCTTCAAGAGTCCGCCCAAACAGTTCCGCGATGACATCGCGCACCAGATGACCGAGGATTTCATTTCGGGCAAGAGCGACGAGTAGATTAGAAAGCAGTTAAAGAAAGTTAACAGGGTGTTTACATCGGTAAATACCCTGTTTTTTCAGGTAGAATTTGATCCATGAAATAAGCAGATAACTACTGTATCAACAAGCGTATAACTCCATTTAAACTTCAATCACAAGAATCATCCAATCTCATTCAACAGGGCAGCAGCATTTGGGTTGCCCTGTCATTTCGCCGCGAGGATTTCGTTTACAATAAAGTAACCCTATGAACAAACCGTCATATCCCTTTGGGCAAATCATATTTCGTTTCCTGTCCATCGTGCCGATCGTCTCCGTGCTGGCTTCGTGCCAGCTGCTTCCATCGGCGCAGACGGAAACGCCGGTGAGCGCGACGCTTTCAGAAACAATGCCAACTCAAGAGAGCATAACGCCGGTCTTGCCGGGCACCTTTCAAACATCCTTATTAAATCCGCTGGATAAACCCCACACCTACATTAATGAAACCTGCCGCTACCTGCGCAATAAATGGAATCCGTCAAATGCAGAACCGGGCACGGTGGTCATGGTCATCCTGATCAAGAACATCAACCGCGGCACCGCGGAACTGCCGGACAGCATCAGCGTGGGAGAACTGATCACTCTCATGAATCAGCTCAGGGAGCAGGGATTCGAGGCGATCAACACCAAACAACTCCAGGCGTTCGTCGAGCGGAATGTGCGCATCCCTCCGCGCTCGGTCATGATCATCCAGGACGGGAACCACGACGCCGAATATTTCGACAAAGTCTTTCGGGAATATTGGGAGAATTGGGGCTGGACCATCGTCAACGGCTGGGTCAGCGGACCGGACCTGCCTGAGAGTTTGATCCAGGAGAATATTGAATTGGAGCGCGAGGGCTTTGTGGACCATCAGGCAAGAGGCGCCTTTCCGGATACCAAACTATCGGATGAATCGGCAAAGAATGTGATCGCGCGTGAACTGCAAGGCTCGTGGAGCGGATTTGAAAGTTATTTCGCGAAAAATCCGGTGGCGTTCATTTGGCCCAACGGCGGATTTGGCGTCCGCCCGGTGGAAGCGGCGCGCCAGCTTCGTTTCAGGCTGGGATTCACATCCAATACACGCGGACCTATCATGTACAATTGGGTACCGCTTGCCAACGAGGTTGACCCGCTGCGTCCCGATTTCCTGCCCGAAGGCAGGGTCAACGTCCCGCCAATGACTCTGCCCACCTACTCGCCGAATGAAGCGCTGATGGCTATTGATCTGGTCAGGGCAATCGGCAAGGAAGCGGCAACCTATGCGCAAAGTAACAAAGATATCGAACACGAATATTATGAGATCGTATGCGCTGAAGAATACGGTCCCATGCCCACCCCATGATCCTGGAGGCACAACATGTCCGATTGTATCTTTTGCAAGATCGTCACAGGTGACATCCCCAGCACGAATGTGTACAAGGACGAACAAGTGACCGCCTTCCGCGACATCAATCCCGCTGCGCCAACACATATTCTGATCGTGCCGAACAAGCACATCGACTCGGTCAACTTGATGATCGCCGATGACAAACCGCTCGTGGGACATATGGTCTTTGTAGCGCGGGAACTTGCCGCACAGGAGGGCATCGCCGAAGGCGGTTACCGCCTCATTATGAACACCAACGCCGACGGCGGGCAGACCGTCTTCCACATGCACCTGCATCTGCTGGGCGGCGCGCCAATGAAGCACCCGATGGGGTAAAATCACCGAAGCGATCAGCGCAAAATGAGCTGGTCGCTTTTTCTTGAATAAACCATGGAAGATTGATAGCAATCGTTTTTCACTGTCCAACTTCTTACAGGAGAACCCATGCCCGAACGAGAAATTTATTTACTATCCCCGCGCGCGCTCAGCCCGGAAACCATCGCTGTTGCCTTCGCCAAGACCTCGCGCTCACCAGAATCCTTCCGCGAGATCGCTGCGGAGTTGAGTGATGAAAAGTCCGCGCAATTTCATGAGAAATGGGTCGTCGGTTATGGGCACGCCTCGGTTGCGGAGCACGCCGTTTTGCATATTGCGTTCGAGAATGTCTCGCGCGTTGCCATTGAAGCCATCGAAGGCAACCGCCTCGCCTCCTACACCGAAAAATCCACGCGCTATCAGAAGTGGGGATCGGATGACTTCACCATCCCGCCCGAATTGCGCGAAGCGGGACATCCCCTGCGCGACGAATTCATGGACACCGTCCGCCTCCTTTTCTCGACCTATGCCGAATCACTGGACCCGGCCAAGAGTCTCATCGTCGAACGGACTCCGCGCCGCGAAAACGAAAGCGACGAAGCCTACGACCGTCGCATCCGCTCACAATACGTGGACCGATGCCGCTTCCTCCTGCCCGCCGCCGCGAACGCCAACGTCGGCATGACCGCCAACGCTCGCGTCATCGAAATGACCATCCGCAAGATGCTCTCGCATCCGCTCGCAGAGGTGCGGGAGATCGGCGAAAGGATGAAGGAAGTGGCGAAGGGTGAAACTCCCACGCTGGTGAAGTACGCTGACACGAATGAGTATCTGGTTGAGGCGACGAATGGACTTGCCCTTACCCCAACCCCTCTCCCTGAGGGAGAGGGGCAAGGGGTGAGGGCAGATTGGTGCAACCTAATTGATTACGACAAGGAAGGCGAAGATAAAATCCTTGCGGCGGCGATCTATCGCTTTGGTGAAATGGGATTTGCCGACGCGCTCGCGCATGTGAAATCGCTGTCACTGGATGAGCGCGAGGGACTTGCTGAAACCTTGCTCGGCAGACTCGGCAAATATGACGTTCCCCTGCGTGAACTGGAATACGCCACCTACATCTTCGACCTCGTCATGGATCAGGGCGCGTACGCCGAGTTCAAACGTCACCGCATGATGACGCAGACGCCGCAGCGCCTGACGACAAGGCTTGGGTTCACGACTCCGCTGCTTATAACGGAAGCAGGCTTCGGGTCAAAGTATGAGGCGGCGATGGAGTCCGCAATCCAGATGTATGAGAAACTCCACGCCTTTAATCCTGACGTGGCGCAGTATATCGTCCCCAACGGATTCAACCGCCGCGTGCTGGCGCAGTTCAACCTGCGTGAAGCGTTCGCATTCTGTCAGTTGCGGACGGCGGCAAATGCGCATTTTTCCATCCGCCGGGTGGCGCAAAAGATATATGAGGATATTTCGCGCGTCCATCCGCTGTTGGCGAAGTACATGAAACTGCGCGAAGAGACCTGGCAAAGCGTGGAAGAAAATTATTTTTCGAAGATATAAAAAATGGGCGCGGTAACCGCGCCCATTTTCTTTAATCTTCGTCTTCGCCTTTTTTCTTCAACCCAAGAATTTCATCGATCCGTTCCATGATCTCAGGCGTAATCTTCTCCGCGATCTCGCCCGCTTTCATATTCTCATGCACCTGCTCCACGCGGCTCGCGCCCGTAATGACCGTACTCACGAACGGATTCTTCAAACACCACGCCAGCGCCAGTTGGGACATGGTTGCGCCGAGTTCGTTTGCAATCGGCTCCAATGCGGCGACCTTCTCAAGTTTTTCCTTGTCTTCCATGCGAGACTTCAGCCAGTCGTTCAACGCTGCGCGGCTGTCCTTTGGAATGCCTTTGTTGTACTTGCCCGAAAGCAGACCCGAAGCCAGCGGACTCCACGTGGACGTGCCGTAGCCATATTCCTTATAAAAGCGGACGTAATCGCCTTCGAGCCGTCCGCGTTCGAACAGGTTGTACTGCGGCTGTTCAACGACAGGTTTGTGCAAATGGTGACGTTCTGCAATTTGAATGGCTTCGACGATCTCTGATGCCGCCCATTCGGACGTACCCCAATACATCGCCTTGCCCCACTCGATGATATTGTGCATCGCCCAGACCGTTTCTTCGATGGGCGTGGTCGCATCCGGGCGGTGACAGTAGATCAGATCGACGTAATCCATTTGCAAGCGTTCGAGCGAACCGTTGATGCCTTCGATCAGGCGTTTGCGGTTGAGCGTGTATTTCTCGTTGACCTTGTCATGCAAGCCCCAGTAGAACTTGGTGGAAATGAGGTAGCTGCCGCGCCGCCAGCCAAGTTTCTTCAATGCTGCGCCCATCACCTCTTCCGATTTGCCCTTGGCATATGCCTCGGCATTATCGAAAAAGTTCACACCCAGATCGTACGCCGCCGCCATCATTTCCGCCGCGGCATCCACATCCGCCTGGTTGTGGAACGTGATCCATGACCCCAACGACAATTCGCTTACCTGAATTCCAGTCCTGCCCAAATGACGATACTTCATTGTGCCTCCAAATATTTTTTATACTGTGAAACATGGTTCCGCAGTATTTTTACATTATTAATTGATCTTTCACACAGCCTGCTGGCGCACTACGGAGAACATATAAACATCCTCAATACTTTTGCCCAGAGGGTATTTCCTTAGCAAGCCTTCTTGAATAAATCCAGCTTTCAAAAGCGCCTTCTGCGACTGGGCATTCTCTACATGGACAATCGCCTGAATTCTATCCAATTCCATCACATCGAACCCGAATTTCACAATACCTTCCACGGCTTCAACGGCATACCCGTTCCCCCAATGTTTCTCCCAAATATAATAGGAAATTTCCGCCGCTTTCTTGTTGGTAAAACCGCCGAGGTCGATTCTGCCGACACTCTCACGGGGATTTTTCTTCTTTGTGATGAGCCAGGTAATCACGATTTTTTTCTTCAACAATCTGTCATTGATATTTCTCAACCAATTGTTGACGCTTTTCTGGTCTGCGCCAAGCAACAACACGCCTCCGAGATATTGTTGGACTGAGTCTTTCGAAAATTCTTCCCTATAAGCGGGAATGTCATCGACCGTAAACGCCCGTAACATCAGGCGCTCTGTATGAAGGACCGGCGTTTTCTTGAATGCATCAGCGAACATGGGTGCTTTTCCGTGCTTTCATAACTTTACAACGCGTTTCCCAACCCCATTATAATCATCTCATGCGAAAAAAACTGCTGCTGTTCGCCATGGTACTGTCTGCATGCGGCGCGCCCGTCTCCACACCCGATGCAGACGTTTCGCTCATGCCCTACCTTACCGCCACGTCCGCGCCGACCACCACGCCGGACGTTCTTGTCATCATCGAAACGCCTGTTCCCACCAGCACGCCGCAAGTCTACGCCGTCCAACAGGGCGACACGCTGAGCGGGATTGCCGAAAAATTCAACGTATCACTGGATGCTTTGAGAGCGGCGAATCCAGACCTGAAAACAAGCATCCTCTCCATTGGACAGACGCTCTTCATCCCGGACCCGTCCGCCCCTCTCGCCGCCGCATCGACGCCTACGCCCGTGCCTGCTCCCGTCACCCAGACAGTTTGCCACCCCACAGCGGATTCGGGACTGTGGTGCTTCGCGCTCATTCAAAACGACTCAGACGGCTATCTCGAAAATGTGTCCGCGCAGATCACACTTCTTGATGAAAACGGCGGGGTTATTGCCAGCCAAACCGCCTTCCCGCCCTTGGACATTATCGCTCCACATTCATCCCTGCCTGTGTATGTCCATTTCCCGAATATATCCAAGACCATAAAGCCGCAAGTGCAGATACTCAGCGCCATGCAAACCAGTGGAATCCGCTACCTGCCTGTTTCACTTCACAACACCATCACCGAAATTGACTGGGATGGCAAGTTCGCGCAGGTAAGCGGACAAATCACTTTGCCTGCCGAATCAGACGCCGCAACCCAGGTCTGGGTCGCAGCGGTGGCGTACGATAAAAACGGGACAGTGGTCGGCGTGAAGCGCTGGGAGGGCGGAGCGCTCGAACCCGGGGCGATGATCCGCTTTGACTTTAGCGTGGCAAGCGTCGGCGGAATCATCGAAGCGGTGGAGTTTTTTGTGCAGGCGCGATAAAACCTGACAGGTCTCAGCGTGGAATCTTTCAAGCAAGTTCCCTATTCATGCAGGAACACCTTGCAACACAGTGTGCTTATAAGACCTGTCAGGTTTACAAATCACTTCCCTTCCAACCACATATAACGCTCGATGGGGACCGAGATCGGGGAGAACACAAATCCCTTCACATACGGTTTGACCAGTTCGAACGAGAGCGAGTGTGTGGTGAACAAGACAGGGGCATCGTCCACGATGATCTGCTCGGCTTCCTGATACATGACGATGCGTTTGTTCACATCCTGCTCGACGCGCGCGGCTTCAAGCAACGCATCCAACTCAGGGTTGGAGTAGCCGCTGTGGTTCTGCGCCGACTGGCTGTGGAACAACACATCGGCAAAGTTCTCGGGGTCGGCGTAATCCGCGCACCAGCCGCCGCCAAAGATCTGACCGTGATTGCCGGAATATATCTGGTCGTAGTAATAATTGAACTCGATGTTCTCGATCTTGATCTTCACGCCGAGTTCCTGCTCCCACATCTCCACCAACGCGGAAACGTTCCTGCTGATGTAACTGCCAATGCCTGAAGTGGTGTACACAATCTCAGGCAATCCATTTGCGTATTTTGAATCAGCGAGCAACTGACGCGCTTGTTCGGGGTCGTGCGGCAAGCCGCGCAGACTGTAATTGAAACCGGGCAAACCGGGCGGATACAGTCCCTGTGCCGGAAGGGCAAGCCCGCGCAGGAGAACTTCGATGAACCGCTGGCGATCAAATGCCATGCTGAACGCCTTACGGACGCTGACATCGTCGAACGGCGGCTGGGTCGTATCGAAGACAACATACCCCGTACATAAATTAACGCCGGTGATGAGTTGCGAGTTGAGCGGCTCTTCGGGGTTGAGCATCCGCTCGGCAGAGAACAAGCCCACTCCGGTCAAATCCACTTCGCCCGTTTCGTAGAGGCGCACGCCGTCGCCTGCGTACAACTTCACCAGCACATACGGGATGGACGGCGCTCCCAGATAAAAATCCTGATTCGCCTCGTACGTAATGTATTCGAACGATCTCCATTCCTTTAATTTATACGGTCCCGTGCCATTCGGTCGGCGCACCCACTCTGCGCCTGTTTCCACATTCGCCTTGTCCACGACGAAGGCGGTGGCGTAGGTCAACTTGAGCAGGAAGTACGGCTTGGGCGCATCGATGGTGACCTGCAGGGTCTTTTCATCGATGACCTTCAATCCGCTGATGGAGGACGCCTGCCCCGCGAACTTTTCCTTCACGCCGACGATATCGCCCAGATAAGTCAGCACCGTATCGGACTTAAGCTCGGAGCTGGCTGCCCGTTCCCAGGAATAGACCACGTCCTGAGCCGTGACCTGACGCCCGTCATGGAATTTTGCGTTTTCGCGCAAGTGAAATGTATACATCATGCCATCGTCACTGACATCCCATGTTTCGGCAAGATCGGGCGTGAGGTTGAGATGCGGGTCCAGCGAGACCAAGCCGCTGAAGACAAGTTTGTTGCCCGCACCATAGGTTGTGGCGGGATCATATTCCCGCAGATTGGTGGATTCGCCGCCGCTGTACACCAGCGTCTGGTTGAGCGGGACGCCAAACTGCGAGTTGGGAGTCCGCTCCACGCTGGCGGTCAGGAAGAGGGAGGAGAGAAGCGCGAGGAGGAGAAGTCCCAGTGTGGCTTTCTTTAATTTATCCATTTCCGCCTCCTTGATTCTTGTAATTGCCCCTGCGGACGATGAATCCCAGCACGATGACGCCGACGATGAGCAGGAACAGCAGGCAGAAACACAATAATGAGATTGTCAGCAGAAGCGGCGGACCCGTCCGTTCGGTTGGGTTTGCGGAATCACCGAACGAGGAAGTGGGAATGATTTGAGGCGTGGGCGTCACCGCCTGCGGAATGCCGGAGACGGGAACATATGTCGGGACAAAGGTTGGGGTGGGCTGGGCGGTCGCTTGTGCAGTGACAGGTCGTGGCGCGGCATTGACCGCTTGTCTCCAGGCGTCCTCCAAACCATCGGTGTCAAATCCATAGACCTCGCGCAGGGCGGCGTCGATGGGTTTGGCATCGCGCAGGGCGATGAGCAGGTTCGACATTTTTTCCTGTCCATGGGTTTCGATCAGGAATTCCACCACGCTGTGCGATTGGGCATAAGAGAGATTGGCTTTGTTGGGCAGTTCGGAGAACGAGCCGCTGATGGAACGCAAGGGCAGGAGGTCGTTTCCGCGAATGGCTTGGTCGAGCAGGGAACGCATGTTGGAGTCCAGCTCGCCTTCGCTGTACATGGCAAGCCCCTCATTCAGCCAGGTGGGGATCGAGCCAAGGCAGGAGAAGGCAAAGCGCCCGACCAATATATGCGTCAATTCATGGATGACGGTGTTCTTGTCCCAGGTAGAGTTGGAGCCGGAGACGCCCATGATGACAATACCAAAATCGGAGAATGCCATGCCGCCCGTCCAGGATGGCTCGTACAGGACCGCATCGCGCATGTCGTTGTAGTTGGGGTACACGTAGAGGTCGATCGGTTCGTCGGGACGCAAGCCCGCCTGCTCACTGTTGCGGCGCAGACCTTCCAGACCGGCATCGAGCATGGTCTGCGCAAAGGAACGGTCCAGACCGTAGTAGTGCAGGCGCAAATCCGCGCCGCTGAGAGTCTGCCATGGATGTTCGTCGTCGATCCATGTGGCGGTTTGCGTCTGGCTGACATATTCTGCGCCGCTCTGGTCGGTGTAGCGCCAGCGCCACCATAAGGTCGAACCCGGCGGGAGCGATCCGCTTTGGCGCATGTCCCACGTCCACGAAATGTTGACGGAGGCGGACGGGGTGAATTGCGGATAGGATTTGGCGAGCACATCGCCGCAGGTCTGCTGTTCGTTGCCGTATTCCAAGGTTACGGAGGTAATGGCGGCATTCGCATTGAGCGTAGCGGAGAAGGTCACAGTGTTGGGGAATGCCAGAGAAACCCGGTCATTTTGAACGTCCGCGAGAGGCGCGGCAGAGGCATTGATCGGGCTCAGGAGCATTACCGTCAGCAGGAGGGAGAGAATGGTCAATCGGGTTCGCATCAAAATATCCTCGGTTGGTTTTGCCAACTATATCACCAATTTTTCGTCATGGACAATTAGGACAAATTAACGGGGTTTTTGTGACATCCATCCGAAATAAATCTCAGGGTCATTTAATGTCAACATGTAAAATGGGTAGATATTGTTACATTTTGCACTTTGTCACATTGACTTGGAGGAACACAATGAAGATGAATAAATTCCTGGTTGGCTTTTTCCTGATCATGGCGGCGGTGGTCTACTTAATAGCCTCCTCCACACAGGCGAGCGCGGAGTATTTTCTGACCGTGGATGAGCTTAAGGAAAAAGGCGACGATGCCTACGATAAGAGTTTGCGCCTTTCGGGAGCCGTGCTGGGTGATACGGTCCAATACGATCCGCAGACCCTGACGCTGACGTTCGAGATCGCGCATGTGACCGGCGATAACAAGGAGATCGAGCAGCAGGGCGGTCTGGCGGAAGTGTTGTATCAGGCAGTGAACGATCCCACCCGTCAACGTGTGACCGTCGTGTATATCGGTCCAAAACCGGACCTGCTCCGCAATGAGGCGCAGGCGATCATGACCGGCAAGCTCGGCGAAGACGGCGTCTTTTACGCCGAGGAGTTGCTGCTCAAATGCCCCACCCGTTACGAGGAAGCGGTTCCTGATCAAGCCGACAGTTAGAAAAGTGACCTGACAGGTTCCCACAGCCTGTCAGGTTTTGTTTCCATCATTAAGATACCCGAAAAAACTTTAGGGTTTCGTAACCAAGGAAATAGTTATGCTCCCAGAATTTGGATTTGGCGTTTTATTAGTTAGCTTTATCGTTACCATATATAGCGGGGTTGCTGCGGTGTACGGCGTAACGAACAGATCGGCGGCATTGGTGGAAAGCGCCCGCCGCGCCCAATTGTTGACCTTCCCGTTGATCACGATCTCATCCATTGTGTTGATCTATCTGCTGGTCAACAACCGCTTCGATGTGGCTTTCGTCTATGAAGTGACCAGCAAAAGCATGCCCACCTACCTAAAAGTGACTGCCTGGTGGGGCGGGCAGGCAGGTTCGCTGCTTTTCTGGTCGTGGCTGCTGGCGGTGTTCACGTCCGCCATTACCCTGCGCAAATGGGATCGCGACATCGAGTTCCTGCCTTGGGTGATCGTAGTCTCTGCCGTCACACTGGCATTCTTCCTCGGTATGATCGTCTTCTATGAAAATCCCTTCACCCGCTTCTGGCTGGTCAACGGAAATGTGACGCCGAGCATGTTCTCCCCCTCCGCAGTGGCGACGGTCTTCTCACCGCAAGATGGGCGGGGATTGAATCCGCTTCTGCGCCACCCGGGCATGATCATTCATCCCCCCATGCTTTATCTTGGCTTTGTCGCTTATGTGGTTCCCTTTGCGTTTGCCATTGCAGCGCTCATCACCGGTCGCACCGATGACCGCTGGACCCGTATCACGCGCCGCTGGTCTTTGTGGGCATGGCTGTTCCTGTCCTTCGGTCTCGTACTCGGCGGACGCTGGGCATATGATGTGCTTGGCTGGGGCGGCTACTGGGGCTGGGATCCGGTCGAGATCGCGGCGTTCATGCCCTGGCTGACCGGAACCGCCTTCCTGCATTCCGTAATGATCCAGGAAAAGCGAGGCATGCTCAAGCAATGGAACATGATCCTCATCATCCTGACGTATGCGCTGGTCATCTTCGGCACATTTCTTACACGCTCTGGCGTGCTTTCCTCGGTTCACTCCTTTGCGAACAGCCCGATCGGTCCATTCTTCATGGGTTTTGTCACCCTGACGCTGGTCACCTCGATCGCTTTGCTGATCTGGCGCTGGCCCCTGCTGCAAAGCGAGACAGAGATGAAATCCATGCTTTCACGCGAAGCATTGTTCCTGCTCAACAATCTGCTGTTCATCAGCATTCTCGTGGTGTGTTTCTGGGGTGTCATCTACCCGCTGATCTCAGAACTTGCCACCGGTCAAAAGGTGACGGTCGGTCCGCCTTATTATGAACGCGCGACGGGTCCGCTTTTCGCCGGTCTGCTCTTCCTGATGGCGATCGCTCCGCTCTCCGCATGGGGACACTCCACCATCCAAACGCTCGGACGCGCATTGTGGAAGTCCTTTGCTCTCGCCGCTGTCGCCACCATCCTCCTGACCTTCACATACACGCAGAATATCTATGCCCTGATCGGGTTCTTCCTCGTGACTCTGGTCTTGTCCGCCACCCTGCATGAGTTCTGGCGCGGTACGCGTGCCAGGCAAAAAGCACAGAAGGAGAATTTCTTCACCGCTCTCACCAGCCTGATGGGACGCAACCGCCGCCGTTATGGCGGATACATCATCCACATCAGCATGGCATTGATGGCAATTGGCATCCTGGGCATTGAAATCTTCCAGAAAGAGACGCAGGGAACCTTGTCACAGGGTGAATCATTGAACATCGCCCAGTACACCGTCACCTACCGCGAACTGGCTTCGTGGGAAAGCCCCGGCGAAGGCGTGAACTATACCCGCTCGGTCGTGGACATTTACGAGAACGGCATTTATCTCGGTCAACTTGCCCCGCGCATCGACTATTACTATGATGCCCAGCAGAACATGACCATCCCCGGACAGCGTTCCACGTTCAGGGACGACCTGTACATCCTGCTGATCGATTGGCAGCCCGTTTCCACGATTGGCGCGACGTTCAAGATTTACGTCAACCCGTTGGTCAACTGGCTGTGGATCGGGAGCCTGCTCTTCCTGTTTGGGATCATCTTCGCCGCCTGGCCCGATAAAGACCCCGCAGACGTTCCCGCGCGCCGCAAAGTGACCCGGGATAACCGTCAGGCGAGCGCCGCGGATTAATGCGCAGCCCGCACGGAGACAAACAATGAACAAGGTTTTTAACAGGAAGTCAGTGCGCATTACGTTCTATGTATTGTTGCTCCTGACACTTGCCTTTGCCGCCACGACCGTATTCGCGCAGGACGAGATCACCGATGACGAAGTGAATGCGATCGCAAAGCAATTGTATTGCCCTGTCTGCGAGAATACGCCGCTGGATGTCTGCCCGACGGAGGCGTGCCGCCAGTGGCGGGAGTTGATCCGTTTGCAGCTTTCACAGGGAATGACCGAGGCGGAGATCAAGCAGTATTTTGTGGACAATTACGGCGGGCGTGTGCTGGCTGAGCCGCCGCGAACAGGGTTGAACTGGCTGGTGTATATCATCCCGCCGATGATGATCGTCGCGGGCGCGTTCATCCTATTCCGTTCGTTCCGGGAGTGGACAAAGCCCCG
The DNA here is from genome assembly GCA_023382595.1 of Anaerolineales bacterium. GTDB lineage: Bacteria > Chloroflexota > Anaerolineae > Anaerolineales > Villigracilaceae > Villigracilis. Next base: position 479,990 of record JAHDWB010000001.1, read on the forward strand.
GGCTGTTGAAACAGGCGCGGGCGGAGATGACGAGGCGGAAGGTCCGTCGCTTGAGAAGGACGATTATGTTGCCCGTCTCGAAGAAGAATTGAAAAAAAGGAAGTAATCACACAGACCGGCAGGTCCTTCGTGCCTGCCGGGTCTTTTGGAGAATGTCATGATAGAACCAACGACCCCAAAACGCGGTGTACCAGTTTGGGTACAGATCATCATCTGGGTCTTTCTGATCGGTCTGCTTGTGCTGGTGGGAATTACGCTGACGAAACGCCAGCAAGGGACGGTGCAACCGGGCGAAAAAATCCCCGATTTTACTTTGCCGTTGTTCAGCGGATATGAATATGAAGAGCGGAGCGAAGTGAATCTCTCCGATTTTCAAGGCAAGCTGGTGGTTTTGAACTTCTGGGCTTCATGGTGCAAACCCTGCGAGCAGGAAGCCGCCGAACTTGAGGAAGCCTGGCTGTTTTACCAGCCGCGCGGTGATGTGATCTTCCTCGGCGCGGATTATGTGGATACCGAACCGGAAGCGCGTTCGTACTTGAGGAAGTTCGGCATTTCGTATCCCAACGGTCCCGATATGGGGACGAAGATCTCGCAAATGTTCCGCATCCGCGGCGTGCCTGAGACGTATTTCATTGACCAGAACGGCGTGCTTTATTATGTGAAGGTCGGTCCGTTCACATCCATCAATGAAATAAAATCCATCATTGACCAAAAACTCCCTTAAGGCGGACACATGGAATTGGGTTCTATCTTTCTCATTCTGGCTGTACTGGTTGGCGTGGGCGTATATCTGTACGCTCCGTTCACAAAACGCGCGCGCCGTTATGGCACGGAAGCCGCTCACGAGATCTCGGCACTGCAAGCCGAACGCGACCGCGTGATCAACTCGCTGCAGGAACTGGATTTCGATTACAAGCTTGGGAAGATTCCCGCGGAGGATTATCCCGATCAGCGCTCTGCGCTTTTGAAAAAAGGCTCCGACATCCTGCGTCAACTCGATGAACTTGTGCCTGCTTCATCATCCACCAAGGATGCCGAGTCGCGCATCGAAAAGGCTGCCGCTTCAAAACGCGCGGACTCATCCGCAAAAGATGCGGAGGTCAACGATGACGACCTCGAATCGATGATCGCCGCGCGGCGCAAACAGCATAAGAGCAAAGCGGCGGGTTTCTGCCCGAAATGCGGCAAGCCCGTGCTCGTCTCCGATAAATTCTGTCCCTCCTGCGGGAAGGCTTTAAAGTAATTTGTGATGCGTCCGTGACGCATCACACCCACTGAGGAATTTCATGAAACTACGCCACATCATTACTTTAGCAATTAGCGCGATCTTTCTCTCCGCCTGCAACATGACGCTTGCGGCGGATGTCACTCCCCCGCCCAATTACGTTCCGCCCACGCCCATCCCAACATTGGGACCGTCATATCCAGCCAGCGCGCCGAACATCGCAAACGGCGAGGTGATCTATGCCGAAAAGTGCGCGCCCTGTCACGGCGTTACAGGTTTGGGCGACGGCGAGCAGGGCAAACAACTCCCCGTTACTGTCATCCCCATTGGCTTGCCAGAAACCGCACAAAAAGCATCCCCCCTCAAATGGTACACCACCGTCACACAGGGCAACATCGACCGCTTCATGCCGCCCTTTGCCAGCCTCACCGAACAGGAACGCTGGGACGTGGTCGCATACGCTTTCACACTCCACACCACCGAGCAACAGGTCGAGACGGGACGGTCCATTTTCGAGCAAGCCTGCGCCGACTGTGACAACGTATTCAGCAATCAGGAAATGATGTCGGCGCTTTCGCCGGATGCGATCGTCCGCATGATACGCGAAGGCGCAGGGGACATCCCCGCCTTTGGAGCGGATTTGAACGATGATGACGCCTACGCCGTGGCGGCGTACGTCCGCACCTTGACCTTTGCGCCTCCCGCCGCGCTCGCAGTTGAATCTCCAGCCGAGACTCCCGTCCCCGCCGCAGCAGAAACGCCGTCCGCGCAGGAGACGACCGAGGCGGAGGAACAGGCTGAAACAGAGTCCGAAGCGGAAGATGTCACAACGGAAACCGCCGAAGAAGTGGAAGAAGTCGATCCTGTTGTGGAAACCGCCAGCGCGGGCACCGTCAGCGGATTGATCGAGAACCGCACAGGCAGAGACCTGCCTCCAGGTCTCAACATCACTCTGCGCGGCTACGACCATGGCATGGATCCCAGCGCCGGACCGCAGGAGATCCTCACGCTCGAAAGCGAAGTGAACGCTGATGGAAGTTACGCCTTCGATGATCTTGAAATATTCGAACGGCAGATCTTTATCGCCGAACTCGAAGTGGACGGGTTGCAGTACCAATCCGAGTTTGCGGTCGTGCCGGCGGATGCAACCGAACTGACATTGCCGACCATCGTTGTGTATGCCACCACCGAAGATTTCAGCGATCTGCAGATCAATTCCCTTCAAATTTTCTTTGACCTTGCCAGCGAAGGTACTGCGCAGGTCTTCGCGGTCTATACCATCACGAACGTCGGCGACCAAACCGTGCTCGTCAACATGGGTGACGGTCAGAACGTGCCGTTCATCGCCTTCCCCGAAGGCGCCAGCGGACTTGGGTACGAAGCCACACAGGACAGCGCGCCGTTCATCCCCACTGCTACCGGTTTTGCCATGCCGCCCAACGACACGCCGTACGGCTTGATCGCGTTCTCGTCCCTGCCGAAGACAAACGAAATCGATATTTCCCAGCCCGCACTGCTGCCGATCGGAGAAGTCTATCTCTTCCTGCCAGAAGGCGTGGATGCCACCGGCGCCACGCTGACGGATAACGGCATCCAAGCCATCCAGAATACCAACTTTCACGTATACACCGCCAGTGCGTTCAACAAAGGCGAAAACCTTGATTTCAAACTGACGGGCAGACCGACAAACACCGCGGTCGCTCCCAATCCGCTTCAGAACCAGACCCTGCTGCTTGGCATCGGCGCCTTTGGCATTGCACTTGTGCTGGCTGGCGCATGGATGTACATGCGCGACAGGAACAAGGTGGAAGAGGACGAAGAAGAATTTGAAGAAGAGGAAGAAAGCGGACAGGACGAATTCGAAGACTCTGAATCCATTGTGGATGCGATCATCGTACTCGACGACCTGCACCGCACAGGCAAACTCTCTGATGAAGCCTACAAACAGCGCCGCGCCGAACTGAAGGCATTGTTGAAGAGAAAAACTCAATGATCGAAGTCAAAAAGCTTGTCAAACGCTTCGGCTTGAAGACCATCCTGCGCGGTGTGGATTTTAACGTCCAACCCGGGGAATTTGTGGCTCTGCTCGGACCGAACGGGGCAGGCAAAACCACCTTCCTGCGAATTCTCGCTTCGCTCTCCCGCCCCAGCCTGGGAAGCGTTAAAGTGGCAGGACACTCACTCCCAAACGATTCGGCGCAAGTCCGCGCGAGGCTGGGCGTGGTTTCGCACCTGCCCCTGCTCTACCCCGACCTAACCGCCGAGGAAAATCTGCAATTCTACGCGCGCATGTACGGGCTTGTGGATTTCGCCCCGCGCATCACGGAAGTCCTGCAAATGGTCGGGCTGGAGGCGCGGCGCAAGGATCTCGTCCGCACCTTCTCGCGCGGCATGCAGCAACGCCTCGCCATCGGCAGGGCGGTCATCCACGACCCGGAGGTGGTCCTGTTCGATGAACCCTACACCGGGCTGGATCAGGATGCATCCGAAATGCTGGATGAAGTTCTGCGCTCTGTCGCCGCCAAGGGACGCACCGTGGTCATGACCTCCCACGACCTCGCCCGCGCCGAAGACCTTGCCACCCGTTTCGACATCCTTTCGCGCGGGGTGATCGCCGCATCCGCAACGCGCAGTGATTTCAAAGACACAAACCTGCTCGATTTTTACAAGAAAGCACTGGCGGTCTGATCATGTCCAATATTCCCATCACCGCGACCAAAACCGCCGATAAGGACAAGCAGGCAATCACTGCCAAACCGTCCTTTATCAAAGCCGTTATGGCAATCGTTCAGAAGGACCTTTCTGCTGAATTCCGCTCGCGCGAGCTGCTCTCCGCCATGCTGGTCTTTTCCATGCTGGTCATCCTCATCTTCAACTTCGCATTGGAATTGAACATCGAAGTGCGGAAATCCGTCGCCGCAGGCGTGTTGTGGACGACCTTTGCTTTTGCAGGTACGCTCGGTCTCAACCGCTCGATGGCGGTCGAAAAGGACCGCGGCTGCATGGACGGGCTGCTACTTGCCCCCGTGGACCGCTCGGCGATCTTCTTCGGCAAAGCCATCAGCAATCTTGCCTTCATGTTGATCGTGGAGGCGATCGTCATTCCGTTATACGCCCTGCTGTATAACGAAACCCGCATCTTCCAACTGGATTTCCTGCTCATCATCCTGCTCGGCTCGATCGGGTACATAGCGGTCGGCACATTGCTCTCCGCCATGTCCGTGCAAACGCGCACGCGGGATGTGCTCCTGCCAATTCTGCTTTTCCCTGTGGCAGTGCCCGTCCTGTTGGCTTCCGTCAAAGCCAGCGGCGGTCTGATCGAAGGCGCAACATTCGCCGAGATACTCACACCCTTCAACCTGCTGCTCGCCTACGACGTGATCTTCATTGCCGTTGCTTTCATGGTCTTTGATTTTGTGGTCGAGGAATAAAATCTTCAAAATCTACATCCATCCGGATTCATTTCTCAGCAAGCGCTACGCCAAATCAGGTCTAATCCTGAAACCCAAACTTTACAAAGGAGTTATCCATGCAATCCAAACCCATTGCGCTCACTGTGCTTGATGTCCTTGCCGTCATCGCGCTTGGTGTCGCTACCTACTTCGCCCTCGTCTTCGCACCCACCGAACAGATCATGGGACAGGTCCAGCGTGTCTTTTACTTCCATGTCGGTACGGCATGGGTCGGCATGCTCGGCTTCATCCTTGCCGCGGTGGCGGGCATCGTCTACCTTGTCACGAAAGATATGAAGTGGGACCGCTTCCAGGTCGCTGCGGTGGAGATCAGTACCATGTTCTTCTTCATCACCATTGTGCTCGGTTCCATCTGGGCGCGCCCCGCCTGGAACACCTGGTGGACGTGGGACCCGCGCCTCACCACCGCCGCCGTCACGGAGCTCATCTACGTCGCCTATTTCATGCTCCGCGCAGGCATCGAAGACCCCGAAAAACGCGCACGCTTCGGCGCAGTGTACACCCTGCTGGGCGGAATCAGCGTCCCGATCACCTTCATGGCGATCCGCCTCTTCCGCACCATCCATCCCGTGGTCATCGGCAATGAAAGCGCCGCAGCACAGGGCGGTTTCAGCATGAGCGGCGACATGGTCACCGCCATGTTGGTCTCCTTTGCCGCCTTCACCATCATCTTCATCGACCTGATGTGGCACCGCGTCCGCCTCAGCGGCTTGCAGGAAAAGGTCGAACAACTCAAACTCAAAGTTTCGATGTAATTGGAGCGCAAAAATGGAAACTTATCCCGATACTTCCGGCTACATGATCGCAGGCTACGTCTTCTCCTTCCTGACCATGGGCATCCATGTCCTGAGCATTTACATTCGCAACAAAAACCTCCAGCGCGACCTCGAAACGCTCGAGGGAATGGATACGGAAAAGAAATAATTCCAGTCGGAGAGTCCGTTATAATATAGCGGACTCTTTTTGATTCCCATGCCAAAGCGACGCTGGACCACCGGTCTCCTGCTGCTCGTGATCGCCATCTCAAACATGGCTTTCACGCCTGAAATCTCGCTCGCCTCCAGCGTGGACCCGGCAACGGTTTCTGCAACCAACCCTCCCCCCGGTCCTGACCGTTTTTCCATCATCTCCGTGGAATATACAGCCTACAAGTGGCATCTGCTCACGTGGAATGCGAAAAAATTGGCGTGTTCCATCGTCATTGACCACGACGGCATGCCGCTCCCCTGGGAGGTATACCGAGACTGCGGGGAAACCATCTACAACACTTGGATGACCCAGCCCGCCTGCAACATCCATGATGTAAAAAATTGCAAGGGCTACTATGCTGTCCTGATAGACAGCCAGCCCAAGGAAAAAGAGATCGCAATGCAATTGCCCGCTGCCAGCACATGGATCTCAGTGGAAGACTGCGACCCCGTATTCAGTGCGGGAACGAACATCTGCGAAACCAAGCCGACCCTGGTCTTCAGCGGACTTGAACCCCTCCCAAATGAAACCATTATCCGCATCGAAGGGACGTATGACGGTCAGCCGTTCTGGTGCGATGATACTGTCTGCAAATTCCGCATCCCTGAAACTGTGGACGAAGGCGTAAAGGTCACATTCTGGGCATATTCCAGTTATGGGGATAGCAGTCCCGTGTATGAGGCGCAGGTTCGCGTCAAACGGGTGAATGAGGGAGATCCCGATCAGTTGTATTGGTATGTGGACGTGCTTTCGTCCCAATGGCAGGGATATGCAGCGACCTGTTCCGAAGCGTGGGGGATCTTCCCGCCTGTGGGAGGTGTTCCCGAATGGCTGGGCACGCCCAAACAAAGCGAAGACCTGAGCAGTGACATTCCCTACACCTATCTCGCCGCCAACCTCATCCTGCAGGGCGCTGTGGACGCCAGTTCCTGCCCGGATGGAGGACTATCGCCCGGGAACGTCGTCAACCAGTGCGGGCTTGAGAAGGCGCGGGATGCAGTTGTGGAATGGCAGAATCAGTTCGACGATCTCATCCTGAGCACTGCGCGGGAAACCAGCGTACCGGCGCGTCTGCTCAAAAATCTGTTCGCGCGCGAAAGCCAGTTCTGGCCCGGCGTCTATCAAGCCGCAAGCGACGTGGGACTGGGGCAACTTACGGAAAACGGCGCCGACACCACCCTGTTCTGGAACCGCTCCTTCTTCAACCAATTCTGCCCGCTCGTGATGGACTCTGAAGTCTGCGGCGCGGGGTATGCCAATCTTGGCAAAGAACTGCAAACCGAGTTGCGGCGCGCGTTGGTGGGAAGTGTGAACGCGACCTGCGAGGAATGTCCGCTCGGGCTCGACCTGACGCAGGCACATTTCTCGGTCGGTGTGTTCGCCCATACCATGGTCGCCAACTGCGAGCAGGCGGGACAAGTCGTCTACAATTACACGGATGAACAGCCTGTCAACGTCGCATCCTACGAAGATATGTGGAAGTTCACGCTCGTCAATTACAACGCGGGCGGCGGCTGCCTCGCCGAAGCGATCTCGATGGCGCGCGCAGTCAGCGGACTGCCGCTTAGCTGGGAAACCGTCTCCCCGCACCTGAGCGGAGCCTGCTCCGGTGCTGTGGGTTACGTGAACGACATCAGCAAGTAGGTCACAGTAAAGTGATAACGCCGCAATGACATGCGGCGTCTTTTTTTACAAATGGACTTGTGCTAAACTTAACAAATCAATGTCGTTGCGAACACGAAACAATTTCCAGGGAATTTGGAGATTGCTTCGTCGAGAAGATCACCTTCCTCGCAACGACATGCAATCTCCGGAGGCACCATGCTCACCCTTGTAGAAAAGATTCTCTTCGTCATTTTCACCATCGCATCCCTCTATTTCACCTACAAAGGTGTGATGCGCATCATCGGTCACATCTCCAGCGGGCAGGGGAAAATCGATTGGTCACTCGTTTGGAAACGCATCGGGGATTTGATCGTCAAAGTGGCATTATTCCAGCCCGTCTTTCGCTTCCGCCTGTGGACCTCGATCCTGCATGCGCTGATCGGCTGGGGCTTCCTCTCCTTCCTGCTCATCAACCTCGCGGATCTGATCTACGCCTACACGGGCTGGCGTCTGCTCGACAACACGGGGCGTTTCGGGGATGTGTATCGCTTGATCGCGGACATTGCCAACGTCGCCATCATCGTCGGGATTCTGGCGATGGCGTTCCGCCGCTTCATTCTCCGACCATCGAACCTGTCCACGCGTGAGACGACTTTGCTTCACCCCAAAGCCCGCTTCGGCATCCTGCGCGACTCGGCGATCGTCGCAACGTTCATCTTCGTCCACAATGCGGCGCGGTTCCTGGGCGAGTCATTCAATTTGGCGTTGGCAGGTCACGCTGACAGTTGGCAGCCAAGCATCTCAGCCGTATCAACTTTATGGTCTGGCGTGGATGCGAATGTTTTGATCGCAGGGGAACACATCGCATTCTGGTTATCCATTGGCGCGGTGGTCGCGTTCCTCCCGTACTTCCCATATTCAAAACATATTCATTTATTCTTTGCGCCGTTGAATTTTGCGCTCAAGCCCGAACGAAAATCCATCGGCGAATTGGGATATATTAATCTCGATGACCAGTCGATCGAGCAGTTTGGCGCGGCGACGATGAAAGACCTTGGCTGGGAGCAGATCATGGACAGTTACGCCTGTATCATGTGCTTCCGCTGTCAGGAGGTCTGCCCGGCGTATACCACAGGGAAACTGCTCTCGCCTGCCGCGTTGGAAATCAATAAACGTTATCACTTCAACAATGGCGGTACGACCGATGTGGCGATGACCGAGTTGATCAGCGAAGAAGCGGTGTGGGCGTGTACGTCGTGCGGCGCGTGCGTGGACATTTGTCCCGTTGGCAATGAGCCGATGCGTGATATTCTGGACATCCGCAGAAATCTATCCATGATGGAAAGCGCCTTCCCGAAGCAATTGGAGACGGCGTTCAAAGGCATGGAGCGCAATGCCAACCCGTGGAACGTCTCGCAGGCGGACCGCATGAAGTGGGCGGAAGGCATAAGTGTGCCGACCATCGAACAGAACGGCGAACCTGAAATTTTATGGTGGGTTGGCTGTGCGCCTGCAACTGATTCGCGTGCTCAGAAAACCGCGCAAGCCTTTGCGAAAATTTTAAACACGGCTGGAGTCAATTATGCGGTGCTGGGTAACAACGAAGCCTGTACAGGAGATTCCGCTCGCCGCGCGGGACGTGAAGATATTTTCTTCGGCTTGGCTTCACAGAACGTAGAAATCTTGAATGAAGTTGCGCCGAAACGTATTGTGACGACTTGTCCGCATTGTTTGCATACCATCAAAAATGAATACCCTGCCTTTGGCGGGAATTATCAGGTCATTCACCATACGCAATTGATCAATGAATTGGTCGGCGCGGGAAAGATTTCGATGAACTTGGAAGGCGACAATATGAAAATCACCTTCCATGACCCGTGTTATTTGGGGCGGCATAACAAGGTCACCGATGAGCCGCGCGATGCGTTGAAGTCCGCTGGCGTGGAAACAGTGGAGATGCCGCGCAATGGGGCAAAGTCGTTCTGCTGTAGCGCGGGCGGCGCACAGATGTGGAAGGAAGAAGAGGAAGGCTCGGCGCGTGTGAACGTGACCCGCTTCAAGGAAGCCCAATCTACAGGCGCGGACATGGTGGCGGTGGGATGTCCGTTCTGTTTGACGATGATGACCGATGCCGCGAAGGATGGCGGCAGTGAGATTCAGGTCAAGGATGTGGCGGAGATCGTGGCGGAGCGGTTGAAGACCTAGTCCCTTGTAACACAACAATCAATCCGCAGATTGCGCGGATTTCGCAGATTTTTTCTGCGTAATCTGTCAAATCTACGGATTATGTTTTAAGGCAATCACGCAGGCGGAGGATTCCTTCTTCAATTCGATCTTCATCATAAAACGAAACGCTCAAGCGGAAATAATCGTTCAACCCGTTGCGGCTTGAGAAGCGGATGCCCGGGCGCAGACCGACGTTGTAGGTTGCGGCTTTTTTCTGTAAGTCTTCCGCGTCCATGCCGGGGATGCGCACCCAGAAGAAATATCCGCCGTGCGGGGTGACGTATTGCGCTTGCGGCAAGTGTTCGCGCAGGGACGCATCCATGACTTGCATGCGCCTGCCGAGGATGTTCACAAGGTTGGAAATATTTTTATCCAGGTCGCCGTTTTCGATCAGGCTGCGGACGATGGCGGAGGTGAATGGGTTCATCCCGCCGCCGCTGTCCAACACGCCGCAGGTGAAGATACGTTGGATGATGGCGGGATTTGTGTGCAGCCATCCCAGCCGCAGACCGGGAGCGAGGATCTTCGAGAAGGAGTTGACCGCGATAACCTGTCCCGAATCGATGTGTGCGCCGAACGAGGTCGGCGGGATTTGGGTATAGCCGAGGAATTGATAGACTTCGTCCGCGATGATGAGGAAGTTGTGCTTTTGTGCGAGTTCGACGAGTTGTGCGCGGCGTTCGGGCGGGAGAGTGTGTCCGCTGGGGTTTTGGAAGGAGGGGATGACGTAGATGAATTTGGGCGTGGATTCTTTCAGGGCGGCGGTCAAGGCGTCTATGGAAAGACCAGCTTCGTCGGTCGGAATCGAAGCGACGCGCAAGCCGTGATCCGCAAAGATGCGCAGGGCGAGGAAGTAGGTCGGTTCCTCCACGAAGACAGTATCCCCGGGTTGGGTGAAGAGCGTGCAGAGCAAATCTAGCGCGGAGGAAATGCCCGTGGTGACGAAGAGGTCGTCGTGCGAGACGGGAAAGCCGCAGCGCGGGGTGAGGAAGTTCGACAGGGCGGCGCGGAAGTAGCCGTCGCCCTGCTCGATGCCGTATTGCAGGAATTCCTTTTCGTTCCGGCTCAGGCGGTGCGCCGCCGCGTTGCGGAGTATGTCCAACGGCAGCAGGTCGAGTTGGGGGTTGCCGACGCCGAAGTCAATAAAATCGGGCGGCACTTCGGTCTGGACGATGGGGAGGGGTGTGGTCATGGCGGCAAGTATAGCATTCCAAACCAATTAACATCAAACGCCATGTCATTCTGAAAGAGCGTAGTGGACGAAGCATCCTGCTGCGTTACGGCGAACCTAATGGCGGTTGTAACATTGGTTGACAATCACGCAAAATTATGGGGTTGTTTTAACGCGAATATCTCAAATGGGCGAATGGGACGAATTTTTTCTCTTTTATTCGTCCCATTTGATAATTCGTGGAATTCGTGTTAAGAATTTCCTGAATATCTAAAAAGCCATGGCGGAGACCCTTGGGAGCGCTCAGGGTAACAAATTCCTTTGTTATAATCCCCCCATCACAATCTCAGGAGAGAGTTCATGCCCAAAAAGAAGGGTACGATTGCACTTCCCCTTGAAAAAGATGAGATCATAAACGATTACCGCCTTGCGTATCAAAGCAGGCAGGCTTCGCTGATAGGGCGGAGAGAAGTATTAAGCGGCAAGGCAAAGTTTGGAATTTTCGGCGATGGAAAAGAGATCGCCCAGTTAGCCATTGCCAGAGCCTTCCAAAAAGGCGACTGGCGCTCAGGATATTATCGTGACCAGACCTGGATGTTCATGCTTGGCGTGATGAGCATCCAGGAATTTTTTGCGCAGTTGTACGCGCACGGCGATGTGACCTATGATCCCGCCAGCGCGGGTCGGCAGATGAACGCGCACTTCGCTTCGCGCAATTTGTATCCCAATGGGGCATGGCGTCCACAAACGCAGATGTACAACACCGCATCGGACATCTCCCCGACGGGCGCGCAAATGCCGCGCGCGGTGGGCTTGGCGTACGCATCGGTCATTTACCGCAAGGTCAAGGAATTGCACGACCAGAAGGATTTCTCCAATAACGGGGATGAGATCGCGTTCGCCACCATCGGCAACGCATCCACTGCCGAAGGGCTGTTCTGGGAATCGGTCAATGCCATCGGTGTACTTCACGCGCCCGCCGTCGTCACGATCTACGATGACGGTTACGGCATCTCGGTCCCCAATCAATTTCAAATGGTCAAGGAGAACATCGGCGCATTACTCAAGGGGTTCGAGCGCGATCCCAACGCCCCGCCCGACAAAGTCCAGAACGGATACGACCATTACACCGTCCGCGCATGGGATTACCCCGCACTCGTCGAAACTTATCTCAGCGCCGCCGAGATCGCGCGCGAATATCACATCCCCGCGCTCGTCCACGTCATTGACGTGACCCAGCCGCAGGGACATAGCACGAGCGGTTCACACGAGCGATACAAATCCGCGGAACGACTCAAGTGGGAAGAGGAATTCGACGGCATCAAAAAGATGCGCACCTGGATGATCGAGAACCGCGTCATCTCCGCGCCCGAACTTGATTCTCTTGAAAAAACAGACTACGAAGCTGTAGAGGGATTCCGCAAAGCCGCATGGGATGCGTATCTCTCCCCCATCACGGATGAGCGCAATCAACTCATGGACATGCTGGACGAGATCGCAGGTTCATCGAGTCATGCCTCAGAGTTGAATATGATTCGGGATCGGCTGGCAAATCTTCCGTCGTATACGAGGCGTGACATCCACAGCGCGGCACATGAGGCATTACGTCTGCTGCGGGATGAAGCTCATCCCAGCAAGCAGGTCCTAGTCGCATGGAAACAGGATTACGACAAGATCAACACGGAGCGGTACGGCTCGCATTTGTATTCCGGCACGGCGATGAAAGTGGAGGAAGTAAAACCCGTGTACGGCGAGAAGTCGCCGACCATGTTCGGGTTCGAGGTCATCAACGCCGCATTCGATGCCGCGCTGACGCGTGAACCGCGTTTGATCGCATTCGGCGAAGATGTGGGCAAACTCGGCGACGTGAACCAGGGCTTCAAAGGGATGCAGGAAAAATATGGCGAGTACCGCGTGACAGATACGGGCATCCGCGAGGCGACGATTCTCGGTCAAGCCATTGGCATGGCAATGCGCGGACTACGCCCAATTGCAGAAATCCAATATCTTGACTATGTTTTGTACGCCTTGCAGATCATGTCCGATGATCTGGCGTCGCTCCACTGGCGCACCGCAGGCGGACAAAAAGCGCCGGTCATCGTGCGCACACGCGGTCATCGCTTGGAAGGCATTTGGCACGCTGGCTCGCCGATGGCTGGCATTTTGAATCTTGTGCGCGGCATGTATGTTTTGGTTCCGCGCGACATGACCCGCGCCGCTGGCTTTTACAATACGCTCTTGAAATCAGATGAACCTGCGATTGTGGTGGAAGTGTTGAACGGCTACCGCGTGAAGGAACGCCTGCCAGAAAATATTGGAGAGATCGCTCTTCCGCTGGGTATGCCCGAAACCCTGCGCAGAGGCAGTGACGTGACCATCGTCACCTACGGCGCGTGCTGTCGCATCGTGATGGATGCCGCTGATAAATTATCCAAAGTCGGCATAGACGTGGAAGTCATCGACGTACAATCGCTGATGCCGTTTGATATTCATGGGAAAATTGTCGAGTCGCTCAAGGAAACCAACCGCATTTTATTTGTGGATGAAGATGTCCCCGGCGGCGCGACGGCGTACATGATGCAGGAAGTCATCGAAAAACAAGGCGGCTATTTCCATTTGGATTCACCCGCGCGGACGTTATCCGCCAAATCCCACCGCCCCGCGTACGGCAGTGACGGCGATTATTGGTCCAAGCCGAATTCTGAAACGATTTTCGACACGGTGTATGAAATGATGCATGAGGTTGACCCAACAGCTTATCCGCTGTTTAGTTGACAGTTGATGGTTGGTGGTTGACAGCGAGGTCGTATGGAAAAAGTATCTGCAAGGAATTACCGCGAATTAATTGTCTGGCAGGATGCAATCAAAATTGCAAAAGCTGTCTATCAATTAACTGGGAAATTTCCAAAACAAGAAACCTACGCTCTCGCAGATCAACTCCGCCGCGCCGCTGTTTCAGTTCCGTCAAATATTGCAGAAGGTCAAGCAAGAAAGTCACTTGGGGACTTTCGTAGATTTTTACACATCGCTCTTGGCTCATTGGCTGAAGTAGATACGCAGCTAGTGTTAGCCAAAGAGTTTGGCTATTTGAGTAAGGAAGACATAGATCTCATGGATGAGCAAATTCAAAATTTACGCAAAAAACTTTACGCACTCATCAATACTTTACCATCAACTACCAACCGATAACCACCAACTGGAGATATTATGGCAACAAAAGTTTTAGTCCCAAGACTGGGCGAAGGGGTGGATGAAGTTACCGTCACAAAATGGCTCAAACAGGAAGGCGATTCCATCAATGAATTGGAACCGCTGCTCGAAGTGAATACCGACAAGGTAGATACGGAAATCCCTGCACCTGCAACGGGAACGGTTTTGAAGATCGTCACGCAGGAAGGGATTGCCGCCAAGGTCGGGGAATTGCTTGCAATCATCGGGAAACCAGGGGAAACGGTGGACGGTGGACAGTTGGCAGTTGACAGCAGTACGTCTGCAATCAAAGCCTTAACCCAACCATCACCTGTTACTAGCCGCCAGCTACCAACCACCAGCTATCAACCACGAACTACCAACCGCGATCTCGGCTTCATCTCCCCCGTCGTTGCGCGGATCGCCGCTGAGCACGGCGTGGATCTATCCCAAGTCAACGGCACAGGGCTGAACGGACGCATTACAAAAAACGATGTGCTGGGTTTTGTGGAAAGTGGAAAAGGGAAAGTGGGCGCACAACCTATTTCGCGTCCTTCTGCGCCTGTCGCGCCGATGGTTGGCGATCAGTTGATCAAGCACACTACCATGCGGAAATCCATCGCCGCGCATATGGTCGAATCCAAGCATACCTCGCCGCATGTGTTGACCGTCATGGAAGCGGATATGGCACGCGTGGCAAAGCATCGCGCCACGAACAAAGCCGCCTTCGAGCGTGACGGCGTAAACCTGACCTTCACCGCTTACTTCATGATGGCAATCGTGGCGGGATTGAAAGCTTATCCACAAACCAACTCGTCATGGACGGATGAAGGCTTGCTCGTCCACAAGAACATCAACTTGGGAATGGCGGTCTCACTCGGGGAAGATGGCTTGATCGTACCGGTCATCAAGAAAGCGGAAGACCTGTCCCTGCTGGCGATGGCGCGTTCGATCAACGATCTCGCCAATCGCGCCCGCGCAAAGAAACTCCAGCCTGATGAAGTCAAGGGCGGGACGTTCACATTGACCAATCACGGCGTGAGCGGATCGTTGTTCGCATTTCCAGTGATCAACCAGCCTCAGGCTGGAATCCTCGGCATCGGCGCGATGCAGAAGCGCGTGGTCGTCATTGATGATGCCATCGCCATCCGCCCGATGGTATACATGTCGTTCGTCTTCGACCACCGTATTCTCGACGGCGCGTCCGCGGATTGGTTTTTAGCCAAGGTGAAAGATACGCTCGAAAATTGGAGTTAAGTTTCAGGTCCAGTAAGAAGCGGCTTTTCATTCCCAGAAAGCCGCTTTTTCTTTAACTTGTATTTTAGAACAAATGTCCGTATAATGATTTCGAGGAGAGTTTCCATGTCCATACAAACTTCTGAAATCGAATTGAACGTGAACAACAAAAAGGTAAAGGCGTATCTCGCGAACGGCGGCGGACCCGGCGTTTTGCTTCTGCATTCCTGGTGGGGGTTGAAATCCGCCTTCAAGGAAATGTGTGATCATATCGCCGCACAGGGATATACCGTGCTCGCGCCCGACATGCGCGATGGTCAGATCGCAGCGACCATCGATGACGCTAAAGCATTGATGGAGAAAAGCGATGGCGATTTTATCGGTCAGGTCGTGTTCACTGCGAAAGATCATCTGCGCGAAATGACGACCGGCAAGATCGGTCTGATCGGTTTTTCGATGGGCGCGGCATGGGCGTTGATCGTCGCGTCAACCACACCGGATCAGATTGGCGCAACCGTTCTTTTTTACGGCAATGAAGGTGTGGATGTAAGCAGGATCACATCGAAGGTGATGGGACATTTCAGCGACAACGACGAATGGGAACCGAACGAATGGGTGGACAAAACATTCGGCGAGATGAAATCCGCCGGAGTGGACCACACGCTTCACATCTACCCGGGGGTTGCCCATTGGTTCATGGAATCCGACCGCCCCGAATACGACTCCGCTGCCGCGCAGTTGGCTTGGAGCCGGACGTTCGAGTTCTTGAAGGAAAATCTGTAGGTCACGCTTTTAGAGTGACGTCACGTCACAAACGTGACCTACGGGATGCGACAAAAAGGTTAAGGGTATAATCACCCTTAACCTTTTTACATTTAGGAGAATATTTCTCATGGCAGAAAATTTTGATGTCGTTGTGATCGGCGCAGGACCCGCAGGCTACGTTGCCGCGATCCGTGCCGCACAACTGAAACAGAAAGTCGCGATCGTGGACAAGCAATGGATGGGCGGCGTATGTCTGAACGTCGGCTGTATTCCGTCCAAATCCCTGCTCAAGAATGCTGAAGTGGCGCACACCCTGCGCGAACGCGGCAAGGACTTTGGCTTCTCGTTCGAGAACTTGAAGTTGGATTACAGCGTGGCGGTCAAACGCTCGCGCCAGAACTCGGATCGTCTCACCAAAGGCGTCGGCTTTCTGATGAAGAAGAACAACATCGCTGTCTTCATGGGCGAAGCGAAGTTCAAAGCGAAGGACACACTCAACGTGACCGACAAGGAGGGCAAGGTCACTGAGCTGAAGGCGAAGAATATCATCGTTGCCACGGGCGCGAGCGCGATGGTCCCGCCCGCCTGGAAGGTGGACGGCGAGAAGGTCGTCACCTACTGGGAGGCGATCCTGCAAACGACATTGCCCAAGTCTGTGGTGGTGATCGGCTCCGGCGCCATCGGCGTGGAATTTTCCACCATCTGGAATGCTTATGGCGTGGATGTGACCATCGTCGAGATGCTGCCGCGCGTGGTTCCGCTTGAAGATGAAGAAGTTTCGAAAGAACTCGAAAAGGAATTCAAGAAGCGCAAGATCAACATCCTGACCGGACACAAGGTCGAATCGGTCGAAGCAACAGCGACTGGTGTTAAGGTCAAAGTGTCGGCGGAAGGAAAAGAAACGGTACTCGAAGCAGACCAGGCGTTGGTCGCGATCGGGTTCCGTCCCAATTCCAAAGGCTTGGGCTTGGAAGAGGTTGGCGTCAAGATCAGCGAGCGCGGATTTGTCGAAGTCGATGAAAAGATGCAGACCAATGTCCCCGGCATTTGGGCGGTCGGCGATGTGACCGGCAAACTGATGCTGGCACATGTCGGCTCGGCGATGGGAATTGTCGCGGCGGAACACATCGGCGGGCATGAAACGATCACGCTCGATTATGAAATGATGCCGCGTGCCACGTATTCCTACCCGCAGGTGGCATCGTTCGGTCTGACCGAAGCGCAGGCGAAGGAACGCGGCTACGAGGTCAAGATCGGGCGCTTCCCCTTCCAGCCGAACGGCAAGGCACTCGGACTTGGCGATTACGCGGGCTTTGTCAAGATCGTTGTGGATGCGAAGTATGGCGAGATCCTTGGCGCGCACATGATCGGTCCTGAAGTGACCGAATTACTGCCCGAATTGACGCTGGCTCGCATGATGGAACTGACCCCGCACGAGATCGCGCGCAACGTGCATGCGCACCCGACACTCTCCGAAGCCATCATGGAAGCGGCGCACGGCGCAAGCGGTTCACCGATCCATATCTAGAACCTGTTATGGACTTTTCGAGATGATAAACTCTGGGAATGAGCCGAAAACCATACCCGAGCGATGTAACAGACGACGAATGGGCATTTATTGCTCCTTATCTGACTTTGATGAAGGAAGACGCTCCACAACGAGAGCATGATTTACGAGCCGTGTTCAATGGCTTGCGTTGGATTATCAGAACAGGCGCGCAATGGCGAATGATGCCGAACGATTTGCCACCGTGGCACACGGTCTATCAACAAGCACAACGTTGGATCACGGCAGGCGTCTTTGAAGATATGGTTCATGACCTGCGAGCCTTAATCCGACTGGCAAAAGGCAAGAAAGAACTGCCAAGCGCTGCAATTTATGATGGTCGCACAGTTCAATCTACGCCCGAAAGCGGCGACAGAGCAGGATATGACGGTTACAAACGAAGGAAAGGCAGCAAACTCCATCTTGCCGTGGACACTTTGGGATTATTGCTGGCTGCACAGGTCACGCCTGCCAATGAGCAAGAACGTGCTCAGGTCAAGGAATTGTCTGAAGCCGTCCAGGAAGCAACTCAACAATCTGTGGAAGTCGCCTTTGTGGATCAAGGCTACACAGGCGATCATCCCAAAAACGATGCCAAAGAAGCAGGCATTGAGTTGATTGTCGTCAAGCTATCTGAAGCCAAGAAAGGTTTTGTTCTGTTACCCAGACGTTGGGTCGTAGAGCGTAGTTTTGCTTGGACGGCTCGCTTTCGTCGTCTGGCACGTGATTTTGAAAGATTGCCTGAAACGTTCCGAAGTCTTCACTTCCTGGCTTTTGCCATCTTGATGTTGCAAACTTTCGTCAAAACGATTGCTTATCTCCTTTAATGTGCATAACAGTCTCTAAGCCAACCATCAGATTCCGAGACGAAAACACCTCGGAATCTTTTTTTCTCTCAATTATTTGTCTAGTCAACTTGAAATTTGTGACAAACTGTGCTATTAACAGTCGAATCTATTCCATCAAGAAGGTTGCAGGATATGCATCGAGAACGAGTATCAGAAAACGTCTATTGGTTTCAAAGTGAGATCTACGCGCAAGTCACAGCAGGCGTGGTCGTCGGTCCGCAATGGGCAGTCGTCATCGACACCCTGGCGCTCCCCGAAGAGACGCTTGGCATGCGCGAATTCATTGAGCACGAACTGGGCGTACAGGTTCAGTATGTCATCAACACCCACTATCACGCCGACCACTCCTGGGGAAATTGTTTCTTCCCCGGCGCAACCGTCATTAGCCATGCAAATTGCCGTGACTATCTCATCGATAACGGGATCCCATCTTTGGATGACGCCCGCAAACAGAATCCCAATCTGCGACAGGTAAAGATCGTTCTTCCCCACCTGACATTTGATTCCGGTGAAATGGCACTTCGCGTCGGGAAGAAGAATCTCATCATCTCCCCCTCCTTCGGTCACAGCAACGATGGGATCTCCGTGCTGGTCGAGGAAGACCGCGTCCTGTTTGCAGGCGACGCCTTCATGCCGCTCCCTTACATCGTGGATGGTGACATCGATGATCTGCTCGCCTCGGTAAAAAAGATCGGGAAGATGGGGCTGGAGAACATCATCCAGGGTCATGGTGACATCATCCTGCGCGGCGAGATCGATGCGGCGGTCAAGGAAAACCTGAACTACCTGACGAACATCAAAAAAGCGGTCAAATCCGCAGGCAAGCGCAAGAACGCGGAAGAACAGCTCGAAGCGATCACCATTGAAGATTGCGGAAAGAGCCGCGTCTATCTGGGCGGCTTGGCGGAAACCCTTCACAGGCGGAATCTGCGCGCGCTTCACCGCCAGATGCACGGCGAATAAGGAAATATCATTATGAAATGACCAAAATGTTGCAGAGCGTATGGATGCCTGCAACATTTTGTGTTATGCGCAATTCATCAAACACACATCAAGGAAAATCTAAAAATGTCAATTTTGACTGTGGCAACTTTTGTAGCAGGTCTTGTGATCCTCATTCTGGGGGCAGAGTGGCTGGTACGCGGCGCTTCACGCATTGCCGCGTGGGCGGGAATTTCACCGCTCGTGATCGGTTTGACCGTGGTGGCATTCGGAACCAGCGCACCCGAACTGGCGATCAACGTCCAGTCCACGCTGGCAGGGCAGCCCGACATCGCCATCGGCAATGTGGTCGGCAGCAATATTGCCAATATCCTGCTTATCTTGGGGCTTTCCGCTGCGATCGCTGCACCGTTGATGGTGCAGCAGCAGGTGGTACGGCAGGATGTGCCCATCATGATCGGCGCGTCCATCGTCACCTATTTTTTTGCGCGCGATGGTTTGATCAGTACTCTTGAAGGCTTCATCCTGTTCTTCGCCCTGTTATTCTACGTCTGGTTCCTCGTCCGGCAGAGTCGCAAGGAAAGCCGTGAAGTGGAACAGGAGTACGAACAGGAATATGCGCCGCACGAGGTGAAAAGCCTGCGAAACTGGCTCATCAACATCGGGCTGGTCGTGGTTGGTCTGATTCTGCTGGTGATCGGCGCGCAATGGATGGTGGACAGCGCCGTGATAGTTGCCATTTGGCTGGGAGTCAGCGAATTGGTCATCGGCTTGACTGTCGTGGCAGTCGGCACATCCCTGCCGGAACTGGCTACGTCGGTCACTGCCGCGATCAAGGGCGAGCGCGACATCGCCGTCGGCAATGTGGTCGGGAGCAATATCTTCAATCTGATGTCCGTGCTGGGATTGAGCGCGATCATCGTCCCGGTCGGCATTCCCGTCTCCAACGCCGCGATCAACTTCGACATTCCGGTCATGATCGCCATCTCGCTGGCGTCCCTGCCCGTCTTTTTCACTGCCGGAAAGATCTTCCGTCTGGAGGGTATCGGGTTTGTTGTATATTACATCGCCTATACCGCCTATCTTGTGCTGAATGCAACCAATCACTCATCCCTGCCGATGTTCAGCAACGTCATGCTTTGGTTCGCCCTGCCGATCACGGCGCTGACCTTGTTGATTTCACTTTGGTACGAGTTTTTCGTGCGTCGAAAGCAAAATAACACCGCATCCTCATGAGATTTTATTTGAAATTTATAAAATCGTCCGATTCACGGTTAATTTTTATGATTTTTTGCTAAAATATTTCCCATGCCAGAATTGCTCATTCCCCTCCTGCTGCTTCCTGTTGGAATACTTCTCACCCTAACACTTCGCCGCACCCCACTGACCAATCCGCAAGCAGGCTGGCTGTTTGCCGTCTTTCCATTCGCATCTTTCCTCACCTTGTTGTATTTGACATCTCAAACGAACGGTGAGGCGCTGACCTTCTCCATCCCTTGGGTGCCTGCGCTCGGTATAAATTTTTCGCTTCACTTGGACGGTCTTTCCGCCCTGTTCGCCTTGCTCATCACTGGCATCGGCACGCTGATTGTCATCTACACCGGTTACTATTTCGACGACTCCCACACGCCGACCGAAGATCAGCAAACCGGGATCGAATACCGCTTCCACGCCTACACCCTGCTCTTCATGCTCGCCATGCTCGGCGTGGTCATGGCAGGCGACCTGATCACCCTCTTCCTGTTCTGGGAAGGGACAAGCATCTCCTCCTTCCTGCTGATCGCCTACAAATTCAAAGATGAAGCTGCCCGCAAAGGCGCCTTCAAATCGCTGTTCATTACGGGAGGCGGCGGCATTGCCCTGCTGGCAGGTTTTCTCTTCGTCACCTCCATCACCGGCGGCGCAGACTTCGCCACTGTCCTTTCCAATGGCGACCTTCTGCGCGGCAGCGAACTCTATCCCGTATTCTTCACGCTCATCATTCTGGGCGCATTCACAAAAAGCGCCCAATTCCCAGCTCACATCTGGCTGCCGGAAGCCATGTCCGCGCCGACACCCGCCAGCGCCTTCCTGCACTCCGCCACCATGGTCAAGGCAGGCATTTATCTGCTTGCCCGCCTCCACCCCGCTCTTGGCGGCACCGACCTGTGGTTCTGGGTGCTCTCGCTTTTCGGGCTGACCACCATGCTGGTTGGCGCATACCTCGGCGCAAAACAAAACGACCTCAAACCCCTGCTTGCCTATTCGACCGTTTCACAACTTGGAGTGCTGGTTGCGCTGATTGGGCAAAACTCCGAGATCGCCTTCAAAGCCCTCGTCATCGGCATCCTCGCGCACGCACTTTACAAATCCGCGCTGTTCATGTTCGCGGGCATCATCGACCATGAGACCGGCACGCGCGACCTCCGCAAATTAGGCGGCTTGCGAAAACAAATGCCGATCCTGTTCGTGATCGTCGGGATCGCAGCACTCTCCATGGGCGGGCTTCCCCCCTTGTTCGGCTTCCTCGCCAAAGAGACACTGCTCGCCTCCGTGACTCACCCCAGCCTGCCAGCCAGCGTGGACTTTTTCTTCCCGCTGACGACGGTCCTCGCCGGGGCATTCATCCTATTCCAGGCAGGGATTCTCGTCTGGGGCGTTTTCCTCGGCAAACCCGCCGACCCAAAACATCCCCCGCATGGGCATGACCCGAAATGGGGCTTCTGGCTGGCTCCTGCCCTGCCTGCATTGCTCTCATTGCTGGTGGGCATCACACCGGTGGAGCCAAAAGTCCTTGCCAATTTCCTTGCCGATGCCGCCAAGGCTGCTTTTGGTGCGGAAGTCAAAGTTTCGCTTGCCTTGTGGACCGGTATCAACGTGCCTCTGATCCTTTCCATCGTCGCGGTCACGCTCGGCTCGCTCCTGTTCTGGCAGAGAGCGCGCATACGCCCGGTGTTGATGCGTTTCCTGCCCAACCTCACTGCCAACGCGTTATTTGATGGGACCATGTCCGGGTTGGATTCGCTCTCAAGTTGGGCAACCAAATTGCAGGGCGGCAAGCTGCGCATCTATCTGCGGGTGATCGTCCTCAGCATGGTGGGATTGTTCATCTTGTTTGTACGCATCCCGCCCGCAGACATTTTCCAGGAAGTTCATTTGAATCTGGATGGCTTGAATAAACTACGCGCGTTCTCATTGTTCGTCATGACGGTTTCGGCGCTGGCAACCACCCGCGTTCGCCGCGACCTGTACGCAGTGATCGCACTGGGAATTGTGGGCTTGAGCGTGGCGGTGTGGATGACGCTGGAACCTGCGCCCGATGTGGCATTGGTGCAGGTGGTGGTGGATATTTTTGTGACCGTCGTTCTAATCCTGAGTTTGAACATCATCCCGCGAAAACTGCGCACCCGTGCAAGTGAGATCATCCACAGCAGCCGCGGCAAGCGGCGTGATTGGTTCATCGCCGGGCTGGCAGGCTTGGTGGTTGCCTTGGCGGCATATACTGCGCTGGAAACCCGCGATGCGCCCTTCAGCCGTGCCAGCCGGGTGACACCGTTCTACGCGGAGAACGCCAAACCGTTGACCGGCGCAACGGACATCGTCGGCTCGATCGTGGTCGACTTCCGCGCCATGGATACGTTGATCGAGATCCTGGTCTTCGGCATGGCAGGTGTGGCGATCTTCACCCTGCTGCATTTTGCAGAACCAAAGAACCTTGACCATCAAGAAAAATCGAAACAGCAGCCCGCCGCCAATGCGCCAAAGGGCATCTATGGTCTACATACTTCGCCGCTGATGCACGTTCTGGCATATATGATGCTGCCTTTATCGTTCATGCTCGCCATCACGCATATGATGTACGGTCATGATCAGCCGGGGGATGGTTTTACCGCCGGGGTGATCATCAGCCTTGGGGTCGCGATGTGGTACATCATTTTTGGCTACCACGAAACGCGCCTCAAACTGGCATGGCTGAACCGCAACAATATGGTCGTGTACGGGCTGACGCTCGCGATCATCAATGCGCTGGGCGGGCTGGTTTTCGGTGCAGGCTTTTTTGCGCCAGTGAATTACGGCATGATGCTGGGACTTCCCCTTCCGGCGGGATTGTACCTGAGCAGTTCGTTCATCTATGAGATCGCCATCTGTCTTACTGTCATGGGCGCGGCTACATTGGTGATCGACAACCTCGGTCATCCACGCGAGCCCGATCTGGAGACGGAAGAAATGTTGGAGAATCCAGATTAATCTGAAACGGATATGAGCAACGTATGAACATTTTGACAGCCCTCGCCATCGGCATTCTTTTTGCCACTGGAATTTACCAGATGCTGCGCCGCAATGTCTTACGCGCCGCGATCGGATTGGTGTTGATCTCGAACGCCATCAACCTGTTCCTGTTCACAGCCGGCGCGTACAACGGCAATGTGGCAGCGTATACCCAGCTATACCTTGACCCTAAAAATCAGATTAGTGATCCACTGCCGCAAGCCCTTGTCCTGACAGCGATCGTTATCAGCGCCGGCGGATTCGCGCTCGTACTCAGCCTGCTGTATGTGATCGCGATGCGCTACAAGACCAGCGACAGCGATGAAGTAAAAGGACTTAAAAACTAGTACATTCTCTCAAAAGAGAACAACTAAAGAAATCATCATGCAAACCCTGCTTATTCTCTCCCCCCTCCTGATCCCACTGGCAGGCGTGCCGTTAACCCTGATGACACGCAAACGTTCACGACTGCAAATATTTCTGGCGTTAACGCTCATGTTCACGGCGCTCGGCTTCTCACTGGCACTACTCCACGCCGTGCTGACAGATGGTCCCATCACCCTGCAAATGGGTGCATGGCAGGCTCCCTTCGGGATCACTTTCGCCGCCGACCCGCTGGGCGTGTTCATGCTGGTCATGAGTCATCTGGTGCTCGCGGCAGGATTCCTGTACGCGGCAGGCTCCACTGAAAAGGTGACACAATATCGGACCTTCTATCCGCTGTTCTTCTCTCTCGCCACCGGATTAAGCGGCTCGTTCCTGACCGGCGACCTGTTCAACCTCTTCGTCTTTGCCGAGATCACCATGATCTCCGGTGCAGCCCTCACAGCCAGCGCGGACGACAAGTTCGGCGTGGAGGCAGCATACAAATATTTTTACATTTCCACGCTGGCAGCAATCTTCTTCCTGCTCGGCGTCGGCTCCATGTACGTCTCCTACGGTACGCTCAACCTCGCGGACCTGGCTGAACGCATCATGGAGAACCCGTCCGCTCCGCTGACCGCGGCTGGACTTGCATTCCTGACAGCCACCTTCCTCATCAAGAGCGCGGCGGTTCCTTTCCACTTCTGGCAGCCTGACTTCCACGCCGCCGCCCCCACTGCGGTCAGCGCCATGCTTTCCTCGCTGGTCGTCAAGGTTGGCGTATATGCCTTATTCCGCATGACAACCCTTTTGTTCCCGGAAGTTGATATGTTAAAGACCCTGTTGGTGATCATCGGTGTGGCGGGTGTGTTATATGGCGGCTTCGGCGCGGCAGGGACACACAACGCAAAACGCATGCTGGCATACTCCACGCTCGCACAGATCGGCTTCATCCTTGTCGGCATCGGCTGGGGAACGCTGCTTTCCCTTGCCGCGGCGCTGGTCTTCACATTCAATCACGCACTGATCAAAGCCGCCATGCTGATGATGGCAGGCGCGATGGCAAGCCGCGCGGCGGTCAAATCCGCTTCCTTTGATGTGGTGGTCGGCGTCGGCAAATACCATCCCTTCGCAGGGATGTTGTTCCTGCTGGGCGGCATGGCGCTGGCGGGCATCCCGCCGCTGAACGGCTTCATCAGCAAATTGATGATCTTCCAAAGCGGAGTGGAATCCGCCAACTATATTCCTCTATTGATCATCGGCGTGGCAAGCATCGTCACACTGACCTATGTCATCCGTTCATTCATAAAGATCTGGTTCGAACCGAATCTCGAAGCCAAACCCAAGGAGGGCGATCAGTTAATCGCCCCTGCCTTGCTCATTGCCTTGAGCCTCATCCTCGGCATCTGGGCGGAACCGCTCGTCACACTGGCACAATCCGTCGCGGCATGGATGGGCGAACCGATATCCTATGTAATGATGGTCATAAAATAACGGCGGAAGCAGCAAAATGAAACGACTACTTCAACTTTCCATCCCGCTTTTCCTTGTCTACCTGGCATTGACCGGCAATCTTGAACCGTCCAACCTGGTCGTAGGCATGATCGTGGCGCTGATCGTCAGCTTGCTTCTACCAAAGGGCGAACTTCCGCCATTTTCACTCAAGCGCATCCCCGGATTTTTAGCGGCGGGAATTGGTTACATGTGGACGGTCGCAATAGACGTCATCCGCGGCGGGATCAGCACCGCCCGCATCGTCCTTGACCCGAAACTGCCTATCAACCCCGGCATTATCGCCATCCCATCCGGCAGCAAAAGCGACCTGGGCACCGCCCTATCGGCGCACGCCATCACACTTTCGCCGGGTGAATTGGTCCTGGCAATTGATGATGAAGGCGTAATGTATACCCACTGCCTGGATATAACCGACACGGAAAAGTTCATCGAAAAAGCGCAATCAACACGCAAGAACTTTTTGAGCAAAATGTTTGAATAGAATTATCAAGGACGCTACCATGGAAAATTTTTTGGAATATTTGATATGGATCGTATTGACAGTCTATCTGGTAATGGCGATCTTCTCCGCATGGAGAGCCTTGCGCGGCGAAAATGGTCTTGTCCGCCTTACCGGGCTTGACCTGACAAGCACATTGACGATCTCTGTCCTGGTGATCGTCGCCATCATCACAGGCAGCAAAATCTACATAGATATCGCCATTGCCGCCGCCGCGCTTGGATATCTCTCCACAGTGGCGCTGGCAAAATACATTTCGGATCAGAAGGTGTTCTAAATGGAAACTGCCGCGAATATCCTTTCAGCATTTCTGCTGATACTTGGAACCCTTCTATCGGTCATCGGTGTGATCGGGTTCATCCGAATGCCGGATGTCTATACCCGCCTGCATGCGACAGGCAAGGTCAGCGTGTTCGGGCTGGTCTTTCTGCTACTTGCGATGATCTTCATCAAATTGGATTGGGCAATAACCTTAAAAGGAGTTCTCTTGATCTTCTTCGTACTATTATCATCCCCTTCCGTGGCGCACTCCATCGCATCGGCGGCATATAAGGTGGGAATCCCCATGGCAAATCCACAGTCACGCGATGAACTGAAACAAAAACTTCCGCAAGGCAAGGGAAAAGACGTTTAGAGCTTACGCAGGCGGGAAATCGATTAAATCCATAAGGAAAATAAAAAAAATGTATCAAACAGACCAGTTGACGAAGGAAGAGTATTGTTACCTGACCACCAAGAGAAGGAAAACTGGCAATCCGCATGAGATCGAGATCTGGTTTGGCATGGATGGCAACTCATTGTATTTGCTCTCCGGCGGCAGGGACAAATCCGACTGGGTGAAGAATCTACTCAAAGACCCACACGTCACCGTGCGGATCGCAAAATACACCTTCACAGCCGTTGCGCGCCTCGTCAGCGAAGAAAAAGAAGAGACAACGGCACGTTACATGCTCGCTGAGAAATATCAGGAATGGGAAAACGGAAAATCACTGAGCGAATGGGCGCGGACCGCCCTCGTAGTGGCATTGGACCTGGACCTGCCTGTAAAAAATTAAGCGCTTCATGAGATATGGAGCGTAAATTTATCTTCTCCTTTTTCCGCATGGTATTATGAAAGAAAATCTTAAAGGGAGAAAACATGAATTTACACGATGTCCGATTACTCCAACAAGTCCGCGGTTACCCAAACCTGACCATCATCCTGCCAACGCATCGCACCGCGCCTGATAACCGTCAGGACCCTGTGCGCCTTAAGAACCTCATCAGCGAAGCCACAAACCGATTGCTAAGTGAATTCGGCAAACGGGAGGTCGAAGCGTTGTTAAAACGTCTCGAAGACCTTGCCGGCGGCATCGACTTCAACCGCATGCTCGACGGGCTGGCATTGTTCGTCAATCAGGATTTTGCGCGCGCCTTTCATCTGCCGTTCACGGTCAAGGAACGAGTCATCATCAACGAGACCTTTGCCACGCGCGATCTGGTGTACGCGCTTAACCATTCCATGCGATATTGGGTGCTGGTGCTGAGCGAAAAACCCACGCGCCTGTATGAGGGGACAAATGACTCGCTCGAGGAAGTTCAGGAAAAAGGGTTCCCCATGGTGCATGAAGGTCCGGGTGGAGAAGCGCCCCTGCCCGGCGGTTTTGGTGTGCAAAGATCCGCGTACCGCGATGAATACTTTCAAAAATTTCTCCGCAAGGTGGACGCATCCCTGAAGGATATGCTTGCGCAGGATGAACTGCCCATCGTCCTTGTTGGCGTGGACCGCCACCTCGCTTTCTTCAGTGATCTGACCGCGCACAAGAACTCGATCATCGGCTCGGTGACCGGCAACCATGATAAAACTTCGCCGCATGAATTGGGTAAATTGGTCGCGCCCGTGCTGGAGACATACCTGAACGACAAACGCAAGGATGCGCTCGCCCAACTGGACAAAGCGATCGGCGAGAAAAAATCCGCTTCGACCGTCGGGGAGGTCTGGGTGCTCGCCCATGAAGGACGCGGTGACCTCCTGCTCGTTGAAGACGACTTCCACCATCCCGCCCGCCTCGACCAGAACGGCAAGAACATCATCCCTGCCGAAGATTCCACCGCACCCGATGTCATTGACGATGCCGTGGATGAGATCATCGAAGAAGTGCTGAACAAAAAGGGAAAGGTTGTGTTCGTGCCAAATGGCAAGTTGGACGATCACGGGCGCATCGCGATGGTGCTGCGGTATTAAGTTGCACCGAAAACAGTGACGGTCACCTTGAAGGTGACCGTCGCTTTTTATATCAACAATTCTCCCCATCTTCATCCACATAGCAATAATCACCCTGAAACATCTGCCAGTCGCGCATGAGTTTCTCCAATTCCTTCAAATACGGCTGGATGGCATCCCCGCTGACCACACGCTCATTATTTTTGACGATGGGCAGGGAATGTCCATCAAATAACTCACGCGCCCGGTCAGGCTCCACAATGACGCGGTCATATCCAAGCACCAGTTCGCGGAACTCCGCTTCGATGGCATCCGCCTGCGGGCTTTTCTCTTCACGATAAAGAACGATCATGGAACCTCATTTTCAAATTATAACCAACTTGTCACTTTGAAATTCATCACGTCCGTGTTAAGATACATTAATTCCAACCTTAGAGGTATCCATGGATGAGAACGAGCAATTCAACCAAGCCGTTGAAGCCTACGAAAAGAATTTTGACAAAGCCGCCAACACGCTGGAAAAAGTAGGGCGCGGCGCAAATCGTCTTTACATTGGATGTACCACGATCATCGTAAACCTGATCTTTGCGGCATTCTGTTTGTGGGGAGCCTACGCTGCATCTGTCAGTTGGAGGTTGGAAACGACGGGTGAAGTCACTACAGGCACGATCACCCGTCTCGAAGAAAGCACCACCAGCGAAGGCTATTGCTGTGTGTATGCGCCTGTGATCGAATTTCAAGCCAACGGGCAAACCTACTCCTTCGAAAGCGACACTGCCTCAAATCAAACCGATTACACGGTCGGCAGGCAGGTCCGCGTTCGATATGACCCCACCGACCCCAACACCGCACAGATCGACAATTTCATGGAACGCTGGCTATTCCCCGCGATCATCATCCCTGCCATGGTACTCGCATCCCTGCTGGTGACCTTCTTCATGGTTCGTGCCTGGCGGCGCGACGAAGTTGTCATTTAATAGCAGGGATTTCAAGTATACAAATCCAATTCTTAGAGGTGAAACATGCAAACAGTAGATCAGGCATTTCCAGACCATAACACTACAAAACCACCCCGTAGAAAACTGGGATGCGCCTTCGCCCTCCTGCCCATCGGCGCCGTCATTATGATGATCGTCAGCCTTTGGTTCGGCTATTCCAGCTATCAATTCGTCAGCAGCGGCATCGAGGTTGAAGGGACCGTCGTCCGCCTCGAATCATCCCACTCCTCCGATTCTGGAACATCCTACTCCCCCGTCTTCCGTTATACCGTCAACGGGCAGGAGTATGAATACGAAAGCGTCAACTCTTCCAACCCGCCCACCCACCAAGTTGGAGACGTAACCACCCTGCTCTACCAGCCCGACAACCCCGCCAAAGCCCGCGTAAATTCCTTTTGGGAACTCTGGCTCGCGCCGATCATCCTTTTCCCGATTTCGATCATGATGCTCATACTTTCCATTGTGATCCCATTCCTTGTGCGCCTCATGCCGCAGTAGACGAAACCCCGCTTCCCTCTTGACGCAAACCTGCCTCCAACCATTGACCATTCTCCATGCCCGAACTGACTCCCATCCACTTTTTCGACGAACGCATCGAACCGCTCTTTGACTCGCCGCCCATCCGCGAGAAGACGCCGCACTGCCCGAACGGATTCATCTGGAACGGGACAACTTATCGCGTCACGGAAACCATCTCCGAATGGACGGATTTCTCACGGCGCGGCAAAATGGCGAACAACATGCGCCCCGAACATGCGGCGCTCGCTTCCACACGCGGATCGTTGAACGTAGGCAGGTTCTACTTCCGCGTGAAAGTGGATACGGGACAGGTCTTTGACATTTACTACGACCGCGCCATCAAAAGCGTGGACAAGCGCAAGGGGGAATGGTTCGTGTACAGGGAGTTGGAAGAACACATACAACAGTAGGTCACGTTTGAAACGTGACCTACATCAAGTTACTCTTTCGTGATCAACCTGACCTGATTATCGTAGAATAGATAATCCCATGCCCAATTGAACATCACAATAATTCGGTTGCGGAAACCGATGATGCGGTAGATGTGCAGGAAGACCCAGATCACCCAGGCGATGAATCCGCTGAAGGAGATGCCGAAGATTCTGGCTACTGCCGCATTCCGCCCGATGGTTGCCAACAGACCGGGATCTTTGTAATGGAATGGAAGCGGCTCCTCCCCTGCGATCATGCGACGGATGTTCTTCGCCGCTGCCTTGCCCTGCTGGATGGCGACAGTGGAGAGCATCGGCAGGGGTTGACCATTTCCATTGACGAGGAAAGCGGCATCCCCGATGACAAAGGCTTCAGGAAACAGGGGCAGTTGCAAGGTTGGGGTGACGCGCACGCGCCCCATCGCGGCTTTTTCCACATCCAATGAGTCGACGATCTCTGCCGCCTTTGCGCCAGCCGTCCAGATCAGGGTTTGGGTTTCGATGCGCGAACCGTCGCCCAAGATCACGCGCTGACCGTTGAAATCCTGCATCTTCGTGTTCAGGCGCACATCCACATTCTTGCGTTGCAGCAGTTTGACCGTTGCTTTACGCAGTTCTTCGGGATACGCGCCGATGAGGTTCGCGCCCGCCTCGAGCAAAATGACGCGCGCATCTTGTAGATCGAGCGCAGGGTAATCTTTGCGCATGACGTGCGTGATCAACTCGGCAAGCGCGCCCGCGATTTCCACGCCTGTCGGTCCGCCGCCGACGATGACGAAGGTGAGCATTGCTTTGCGTGTTTCGGGATCGGCTTCGTGGCTGGCATGTTCGAACATGGTCAGCAGATGGTTGCGCGTGCGGACGGCGGTGTCGAGGTCTTTTATCTGCAAGCCGTGTTGTTCGAGCGCGTCGAAGCCGAAGAAATTGGTGCGCGCGCCCGCCGAAATGACAAGGTAATCGTAGGCAATGGCGGAACCGTTGAGCTTGACAAATTTTTTCGCAAAGTCAATCTCGGTCACTTCGCCCATTTGGAAGGTGAAATTTTTCTGTCGTCGAAAGATGGTGCGGACGGGTTGCGCGATCTGCGAGGGGAGAAGTCCGGCAATCGCAACCTGATAGAGCAGGGGTTGGAAGAGGTGGTGGTTGTTCTTGTCAATCAGCGTGATGCGCACGGGGGCATTCGCCAGTCCGCGGGCGGTTTCGATGCCCGCAAAGCCTGCGCCGATGATGACGATGTGAGGGAGGTATTTTGTGTTCATGGTGACCTCTTGGTTGGTGATAAGTGACAGTCACTTCTACGAAACATCCTATACGGCGGAGTGGCAAAGTGACTGTCACCTGCTCTGAATTGTGAAATTTATCACCATTATTATAACCAAAACGGTCTTATTTGTAAATATTTTCACAATAGGAAGTTAGTACTCCCCCATAGACGAAAAACCTCCCGCTTCGGACTACGGGAGGCTGGGATGCTAAAACCGCTTATTTTGCGATTGCTTCATCCGGCGGACACGCCTCCTGCGCCGCCGCGAGCATCTCTGGTGCAGATGAGACTTCACCCTTGAACCATTTCTTTTGCAGCCAGAACGCCACATTAACCAAGCCGATCATGACGGGCACTTCCACCAGCGGACCGATCACCGCCGCGAATGCCGCCCCCGAGCGCAGACCAAAAACTCCCACCGCAACGGCGATTGCCAGCTCAAAGTTATTGCTGGCAGCAGTGAACGAGAGCGTGGTCGTCTTGGAGTAATCCGCGCCGATGGTCTTCCCCATAAAGAAGCTGACCAAGAACATCACTACGAAATAGATCAGAAGCGGGATGGCAATGCGCACCACATCGAGCGGTAATTCCACGATCAGGTCACCCTTGAGCGAGAACATGACCACAATGGTGAACAATAGCGCGATCAAGGTCAATGGACCGATTCTTGGAATGAAGACTTTCGAATACCATTCCTTGCTCTTGACGCGGATCAATATGAAGCGCGTCAGAAAACCCGCGATAAACGGAATTCCCAGATAGATAAAGACACTTTCCGCAATTTGCCCGATGGTGATCTGAACGACGGAACCCGTCAGCCCAAACCAGGTCGGCAGGACGGTGATGAAGACATAGGCGTATACACTGTAGAACAAAACCTGAAAGACGCTGTTGAACGCCACCAAGCCCGCCGCATACTCGTTGTCGCCGTGAGCCAGTTCGTTCCACACGATGACCATCGCAATGCAGCGTGCCAGACCGATCAGGATCAAGCCAGTGAAATACTCGGGATAATCGCGCAGGAAAATCACCGCTAAAACGAACATCAACACAGGACCGATGACCCAGTTCTGCACCAGTGACAATCCGAGTATCTTCCAATTACGGAAGACATCGCCGAACTCTTCGTAATGCACCTTTGCCAGCGGCGGATACATCATCAGGATCAAGCCGATGGCGATAGGAATATTGGTCGTGCCGACCGACACTGTCTCATTGAATTGCGCCACACCCACAGGGAAGAGAAAACCGATACCCACACCAATCCCCATTGCGACAAAGATCCACAGCGTCAAGTAACGATCAAGAAATGATAGTTTTTTGATCGTGCTGGTTTGTGCCATGCTGCCTCCAGTTTTTATTCAACCTGCTTCAAAATGTTCGGGATGACCTGCGCGATCTCGTCGCGCACACGGCGGAAATCCTCCATATCATCGGTCTGGGCGGGGTCGAAGAAACTGTGGTGAACCTTCTTCCCTTTCCCCAACCAGACGGGACATTCTTCCGCCGCCGAATCGCAGACGGTGACGACAAGATCGAACTCCATACCTTGAAATTCATTCGTCCGCTTCGACCTACCCTCGTGCCTGATCCCGATTTCTGCGAGCGCTTCCAACGCCTTGGGGTGGATGTAGCCTGCAGGCTTCGTCCCCGCACTGACTGCCCGCCACATCTCTCCCATCCGCGCGTTGACGATCGCCTCCGCCATTTGCGAACGGCAGGAATTACCTGTGCAAAGAAACAAGACTTTTTTCATGAATTTTCCTCGTGTTTGCATCATTCTACTCAACGCATGAGGAACGTAATGTTATCGTCTTGTTAAAGATCACGCGGTCTGCAACGCGTCAGCCAACCAAGTCGTCACCTCGGCGGGAGTGGGGATACGTCCCGAAGAAACCAGCTTTTCGTTGACGACCAGCCCCGGGGTGGAAAGAACGTTGTACGCCATGATGTCGTTGTAGTCGGTTACCTTGATTACCTCCGCTTTGATGCCCAACTCTGCGACGACCTTCCGCGCAATCTGCTCGACGCGCTTGCAGTTGGCGCATCCCGAACCGAGGACTTTGATGATAAACATGTGAACTCCTTTAGTGTGCTGTTGCCAGATGATGAGCATTACGACGGTTGACCAGCCATAACGCTCCTGAAAGCAGGGATATGAAGAGCAGTAAATACAGTGAAACCAGACCAATACTCGCGCCATCCACCCACGCGCCGTAGATGAGACCCGCCAGCGTGCTGAAGAGCGCGACCCAAGCCACGTATACCCACGCCTTAAAGCGACTGATGATGGTAGCGGTGATTAGGATACTCTGCAAACTGAGTTCGGGGTCGGATATGAGGTACGCGAGCAATGGTCCGCGGTGCATGCCGAGAGAGAGGAACATCTGCGCGATAGGGACTTCGACCAGGGTGGGGAAGTACATGAACACGCCAAAGACCACACCGACGAAATTGCCCAATATCGTATTCTGTCCTGCCAGAGATTGGATCCATTCGGGGCGAATCAGTTCGCGAATGACGCCGACTGCAAAAACGCCGACGATCAACAACGGGAATATCTGTTTGACGAACTTCCATGACTCCCAGAGGAATTCACGCGTCTCGTCTTCGGTCAATTTGGTCTTGAGCATCCAACCTAAAGCGATGACGGCGAGCAGGATCCCGAAGAATTTGCCTGTAAAGCCGATGGTCAAACCGCTTACTTGAGGGATCATGCTCAAAGCGGCAATGAGCAAGGTAAGCCCAACCAGCGCGGTGGAAATCCATGTCCATGTATTGAAGCCGTCGAAGATGTTTTCGATGCCTTTCCATGAGGCAATACCAATGAGTACCAACATGCCGATGAGGATCGCTCCCTGCGCGGTGACGCCTTCCTCGCCTCGGCTCGCGTCAAATGGAACGAGGCGGAAGAGGGAATTCTGGAACGTATCCATGCCGCGGATGGGGAGGGTGATTTCTGCGTGGGTTTGTTTGAGGAAATCGAATTGGAACGTGCCCGCGATGAGCAGGAAAACCAACACGAGCAGAAAGATCAATCCCGCGCGGCGCATCGCGGCTTGACCGGCGAACATCGCATCCGTAGCCGCATCGTGTTCCGCGTCTGCGCGTTGGAAGAGGAGCGCCATGATGATGCCAATGCCGATCCCAAAAGCCAGCGAGAGGACGAGGCGCGCAATCGCCAGATCCATGCCGAGGATGCCGCCCGTGTAGACCAAAGCCAGTACGTTAACTGCAGGCGCGACGAACAGGAACGTGATAGCGGGTCCAAGCCCCGCGCCTTTTTTGTAGATGCCCGCGAAGAGCGGAATGACCGTGCAGGAACAAACCGCCAATAAAAAGCCCGCCAACGCCGAGGCGGGATAGGAAATATGTCGCGGTGTCTTGCGTCCGAGGTAACGCGTGACAGTTTCCTTGGGGATCAATGCGGTCATTGCGCCTGCGATGTAGAACGCTGGGAGCAGGCAGAGCAAAACGTGCGCAGCGAGATACGAGGCGAGGTTGCCAAGTCCGCTGGAGAGCAGGTCGAGGATCATGTTATTCCCGATTTCAACGCGGTGATGGGAATCACCGCGGGCGCGCAATGCGGACACTCGCACGATGGATAATTTTTTGTGTTGATGAGCGCGGAGACAGATTCAGCGGGGAGTCCGCTCAAGCGGGCGGAGGCAGTGATCAGGTCGAGCAGGGAGGCGTTCTTTAGTCTGTAGTAAACGTAGCGTCCCTCGCGGCGGTCGGTCAAAATATCCGCTTTGCGAAGCGCCATCAGGTGTTGAGAAATGTACGCCTGCCGCCAGCCGAGCGCGGCTTCGAGGTGGCAGACGCAGGCTTCACCGTGACCGATGGCGAGCAGGATGGCGACGCGCTGCGGCGAGGAAATGGCGGCGAGCGGCGCGGCGATCTGTTTGGAAACTTGGGAAAGGGTAGATTTTTTCATATTCGAAATTATGAATGTATTCTATCAATATATTCGATTTTTTGAATATGATATTTGTAACCTTAAAAAAGGAAAACCCTCCCGCTTCGGACTACGGGAGGGTTGGTTCCAACCATCAAGTGGATGCTACCGCCAGAAATTTTGTGTGAACGGCAACAGGCGCAGCGCCACATCCAAGAGCAAGCCGAGCATGAAGAGCGAGCCGAAGGCGCGGTTATTGCGGAATCCGATCGGCGCGAAGTAGAGGGGCCAGCCGCCCTGTCCCTCAGGGAAACCTTCGGGGCGGGTGTCCGGCTTGGGCTGGGTCAGAGGCGGGATGCTCTGTCTCAGGGCGGGAAGGGCGAAGAGCACGACCAGCATCACGGGGGTAAAGAATTTCGTCGCGATCAAATATCCCGTGAAGAGATATGGCAATACCATCATGGCGATGACGGTGTAGCGTGAAATCTTTTCTCCAAGCACCACGGGCAGGGTGTAGATCTTTTTGGACTGGTCAATTTTGATCTTGTCGATGTGTTTGCCGAAGATAACGGTGGTCACACCGAGCACGTAGGGCAGGCTGGCGATGACGACTTCCCAATTCCAGTTGCCAGTGAGCACGAAGTAGCCGCCGCCGATCATGAGCGGACCCCAGACCATGAGCACGGCAACTTCGCCGAGCGCAAGCCCTTTGAGGGGCCAGGTGTAAAAGAGCACAAAAAACGCGCCAAGCCCGAGCAATACCCAGGTGGTGGTGTTGAATTCGGTCTGCCAGACAAGGTACAAGCCCGCCAGCAGTGCGAGGATGCCTGTGACAGCGAAGTAGGTCAGATGCTGGCGCTGGGTCATCAAGCCCGAGGCGACGGGCTGCGCGCCGTACATGGTGCGGTAGTAGTTATCCTTGTCCACGCCGCGAACAAAGTCGGTATAGTCGTTGAAGATGTTGTTGCTGGCATGTGCCATGATAAGACCGAAGACCAGCGCAAGCCACGGGGCGAAGTTGAATCCGCCGTCGCGCCAGGCGAACAAACCCGCCAGTGCGGCAGAAATAAAGGTCATAATGAGGACAGCGGCGCGGGTGGAGATCAGCCATTTGGAGATCACATCGAGTTGATCCCATTCATCCTTCGAAACTTCGGGGATGACGTTCAACGCTTTTTTCCACATTGCAAAATTCATTGGTACACTCCTTGGGATTTTTTATAAATTATATCCAATTTATCCACGTCCAACGCAAAAAACGCGATAAGACATGATCAGAATCAATCCGCAGATGGCGCAGATCGAACAGATTTGAACAAGAAAAGAGAAAAATCTGCGAACATCAGCACAATCTGCGGATAAACTTCCGTGACTTCTATTACCGATAAAATACATTAAAGGCAAGTGACTGTCACCTTGCGGGCGGCAGTCACTTGTATTCAAACAGAAGGGATTCAGTTTAGAGTTCGCTCGTCATGATGAAGAGCGGCTTCATCTCGAAATTCTCGTACAACGGGCGGTAGCGCTCCGTGTCGTAAAAATTCTTCACATTCACGACCTTCTTGGTGGAGGTGACCACGTCGAGCGGGACATTGTCGTAACGTCCGTTCTTCAGCACCACGAGGCGTCCGTGGATGCCTTTCAGGAGCAGATCGAGCGCAAGATTGCCAAATGCCATCGGGGCAATGGAATCGATCGCATCGGGGTCGCCGCCGCGCACCATGTAGCCGAGTTTCTGGTTGACTACGTCGATTGCCTTGCCTTTGTTGAACTTTGGTGAGATTTCCTTGATCTTGGCGGAGACGAGGTCGCCAATGCCGCCGAGTTTGGCATGACCGTAGGCGTCGGTGGTGCGGTCTTCGAAGACCATCTCACCGCCCTGATACATGGCGCCTTCGGAGATCAACAACACGGAGTAGCGACTGGGGTTGGCGTTGCGGTCCTTGGACATCAACTCCGTGAGATGCTCGATGTCGAATTTATATTCGGGGATGACACAGCGGTTCGCCGCTCCCGCCATGGTGGGGAGCATGGCGGTGAAACCCGCATACCGCCCAAAGACTTCCAAGACAAGAAAACGCTCGTGAGAACCTGCAATCGTCCGCAGGCTGTTGGTCAACGAGATGGTGCGGGTAACGCAGGTGCTGAACCCGATGCAGTAGTCCGTGCCGGGCACGTCATTGTCCATCGTCTTGGGGATGGCAATGACCTTCATCCCCTCGCGATACATGCGCACGCCGTAACTCAGCGTATCATCACCACCGATGGGGATCAGATAGTCAATGCCCAGAAAATCCAGGTTCTTCAATATCTCCGGGGTCAGGTCGTTCTTTTCGTCCGAATACTGGTCCTTGAGATGTTCAGGAACATGCGCCTTCCTGACCGAACTCGGATTGGTCCGCGACGTGTGCAGGAACGTGCCGCCGGTACGTCCCGCGCGGTTCACGATCTCCTCGGTCAGGATCTGGAAATTATTGCTATTGTCTGCGTCCTTATCGCGGATGACATCCACCAACCCGCCCCATCCGCGGCGAAGCCCGATCACCTTATAGCCTTCGCGTATCGCTCGAATCGTCACCGCGCGGATGGCGGGGTTCAGCCCCGGCACATCGCCGCCCCCGGTCAAAATTCCAATAACACCTTTCGTATTGCCAGCCATATTCACCTCTTTGATGACAAGAATTATACCCGCTGACATTCCCGTCCGCGTCTCTCCTTAACTGCCGCTTGCTCCTGCTTCACCCTAGCCTTCTCCCGGCTCCGGAACCGGCTGAACCGGCGCTCGGTGCGCCATGATATTCTCCACCCAGAAGATGATGAGCGCCAGCCAGACAATGCTGAAACCGATCAGGCGCGTGGTATCGAAGGTTTCCTTGTACACAAAAACGCCGATCAGGAATTGAATCGTCGGGGCGAAATATTGCAGGACGCCGATCATATTGAGCGGAATCTGCTTTGCGGCGGAGGCGAACATCAACAGCGGAATGGTGGTGACAATCCCCGCACCGATGAGCAGAAGATCGACCGTCACGCCTTGTTGTAAAAATGCGCCAGTACCGCTCGCCTGCACAACGGCAAGATAGACCAAGGCAACGGGGAAGACAATGCCTGTTTCGAGAGTCAAGCCATATACAGATCCGAGAGGCGAGAGTTTCTTGACCAGTCCATACAAGCCAAACGACACCGCCAGCGAAAGCGCGATCCAGGGAAGACGTCCATAAGTGAACGTGAGATACATCACACCGATGGCGGCGAGCACCACCGGAATCCATTGCGTGGGGCGCAGGCGTTCGCGCAGGAAGATCACGCCAAACAATACGCTCAGCAATGGGTTGATGAAATATCCCAAACTGGTTTCGACGATAAACCCCGCGTTGACACCCCAAACATAGATCAGCCAATTGATCGACAGCAGAACACCCGCTATCGCATAAATGCCGATGGTCTTGAGATTAAATGCCTTTGCGCGAAAATCATCCCACTGACGCGAGAGCAGGATGAAGATCGTCAGCAAACCAAACGACCAGCCAATGCGATGCCCAAGCAATTGCAGGGCAGGCACTTGTTGCAACAACTTCCAATAAATGGGGAAGAATCCCCACATCGCATACGCGGCAACGCCGCTCCAGATTCCTTTGTTCATTCGTATCCTTCTTGATGAGTAATGACCGGCTGCGCCAAACAGCCGATGATGCATTTGCAGGATGGTTAGAACATCGCGATGGGTTGACGCCCCTGAAAGCCCGCTTCGATCTCGTGCCAGAACTGGATATTCCCCTCGTCATATTTCCAACACAGATACACTTCCCTGCCATCGCGCAACGCGCGAAAGTCGATCAACCCGATGGTCACATCCTTGATTTCAACACCCAAATCGTTCAGACGATGCATCAATTTGTGGAATTGGTCGAAATCGGGCAGGAGTTTGCTCAGGGTCGCGCTGCCGCCGTTCCCCGCCGCTTTCTCCGCCATCTCCCACAACTCCGGTTGATGCACACGGATGCGTTCCGCGATGTCCATCAACTCCCCCACCATCGGTCGGACGACGGTCAGCATTTCGTTGGCTTCGCTGGGCGTGTAATATTTTGGCATGGACGGGAGTATACACCAAGGAAAATATTCAGTCCATTTCAGGAACTTTTTTTCTGAAAGCACCGTCTTACCCGGAAAGTAAAAGGAGATCCACCATGAAAGCATCGCGTTTCTTACTGGTCATCAGTTCATTGAGTTCATTCTTCATCGCCGTTCTTGCGTCCAATCACCGCCTGCGTTCTAAAAAGGAGCTGCGGGAGATCCAGCAACGGCTTGACGTATTCGGCTCGCGCTAATGAACGACCCTGAAAATGACGCCCGCAGAGTGACATCTCCGCGGGCGTTTTTGTCATGCCGGTGTGGCGGTGTACCCCTTCTTCTTCACTGCCGCGACGATCTGTTCGTCGGTCAGTTTGGATTCATCATATTCGATGACCATTTCCAGTTTGTGATAACTGGCGTTGATCTCCTTCACGCCTTCGAGATCGTCCTCGAGAGCTTCGATCTTCATGGCACAGTTGGAACAGGTCATATCGGGAATTTTGAAGGTTTTCTTTATCATGTGTCGCTTCTTATTGTTGGTTTCGATACGGCGGCGCTGGTTAAGTAGCCCGAAGGGCATATCGAAACCCGCCGCCTACTCAACCAACGAATCTATTCAAAAATGATCTGCCCCGTATACATGCCCATCGAGCAGGTAAAGAACAGTGTGCTGCCCGCCTTCTGGGCAGGGATGTTCACCTGGACCGTGCCCGTATCGGGAAGTAATTGATAGAAATTCAATTTTGGGATGACGAAGTCACGCGCACAGGAATAGGTCTTGTCCGTGACGAGGTTGAGGGTCAGATCGGTATTTGCGGGGGCTTTCAACGCGGCTGGGAAGTATCCGCTGTTTTGGACGTTGAGGGTGATCGCGCCGTCGGCGGAGAGGGAATCGCTTCCGGCGGTGGAAACGCTCGAGGCTGGGAACAGGTTGCGGGTCATGTTTTGAAGCGAGAGCGGGGAACCCATCAGGTTGAGTCCGTTCTCAATCGTCACGAGTCCCAAAATCAAAACGACGACGGCGACAAATCGCATGAAGAATTTTTCGAGGCGGGCGCCGAGTTCGGTCGTCAGATAGGCGACGATGAAAAAGACGGGGCTGGTGCCAAGTGTGAATGCGAACATGAGCGCGGCGCCCATGGCGATGCTGCCCGTGCCAAGCGCGGTCGCCATCATGGCTTGCGTCACGCCGCAGGGAATGAAAACGGTGAGGAAACCGAGGAAAAGCGGAGTGGCGGTATCGGTGCCCTTTGCCGTTCTGCGGATATAACGCGTGATGAATTTGGGCGGTTCGATGGAAAAATAACGGAAGATCGGATGGACGTTGAACATGCGCAAGGCATTGCCGACCATGAATATGCCAATGGCGACCAGAAGCAATGCGCGCGAAATGGGGCTGAGGGTGAGATATGAGCCGAGCCAGCCGAGAAGCGCGCCGAGCAGGGTGTAGGCGACCAGTTTTGAAACAAGGAATAGAAAGATCGGAAGCGCGCTGTTGGTCCTTTGGGTTGGCATCGCTTTTTGCCGGGTCTTTTTGCCTTGCGGGATGTTCGCAACATAATCCTGCTCGATCTGGTGCGCGAGCGAACTGGCAAGCAGACCGCCCTGCACAGCGAGACAACTCAACCCGCCGGTGGTGATGCCCGTGACAAAGGCGACCAGCAACTGGCTCATGATGCCCGAGTCGCGCGCAATGTTCACAGTCTGCGAATCGGACTGGAAGACGATCATCCCAAATGCAATGGCAACCAGCAGGATGCCAAGCGTTACAACGACAACGGGATCAACAGAGGGATTTTGTTTCCTACTCATGTAACCTCAATAAAGACGATGGATGATAGACCGCAGACCGTTAACGGTCTGCGGTCATTATCGACTATATCTTCAATTTTCGCAAACGCAGGCTGTTCGTCACCACGAAGACACTGCTGAACGCCATCGCGCCAGCTGCGAGCATCGGGTTCAAATATCCCAGCGCCGCGGCGGGGATCAACAGCACGTTATAAAAGAACGCCCAGAACAGGTTCTGCTTGATCGTCCGCAGTGTTTTGCGCGAGAGATTGATCGCGCGAGAGACGCCGCGCAGGTCGCCGCTCATCAACGTCACGGGCGCAGCAGCCATCGCCACATCCGTTCCCGTTCCGATGGCAAGACCGACGTCCGCTTGTGCAAGCGCGGGCGCATCGTTCACGCCGTCACCGACCATCGCCACAACAGATGACGCAGCGGACGATTGAAGCTTTTTCACCTCAGATGACTTGCCTTCGGGCAGAACTTCCGCCAGCACCGTATCCACGCCGACCTGTTTCGCGATCGCCTCGGCGGTCTTTTGGTTGTCGCCCGTGATCATCGCAACCTGCAAACCCATCTTGTGCAGATCGGCAATCGCATCCTGCGAACTATCTTTGATGGTGTCCGCAACCGCGATGACGCCAGCGGCTTCGTTATCGATCGCAACCAGCATGGCGGTCTTCGCTTCGGATTGCAGGCGCGAGACTTCGGACTCGAGACTCCCCAACTGGATGCCGCGCGCCTCGAACATTCTCTTGTTCCCAACCATGACGCTTCTGCCCTCGACCTCTGCCTGCACGCCATGCCCAGCCTCTGCCTTGAACCCGGCAGGATCCACCAATGTCAGCCCGCGAGTCGTTGCTTCCGCCCAAATCGCTTCCCCAAGCGGATGTTCACTTCCTTTTTCCACGGAGGCAGCGAAGCGCAGGAGTTCATCTGCGGTCAATCGTCCACCGTCCACGGTCACTATGTCTGTAACAGCAGGCTGTCCCTTTGTGATCGTCCCGGTTTTATCCAAAACTACCACGTTGACCTTGCCCGCGCGTTCCAACGCTTCGCTACTGCGGAAGAGAATTCCCGCCTCCGCGCCTTTGCCCGTTCCAACCATGATGGCGGTCGGCGTGGCAAGCCCCATCGCGCACGGACAGGCGATCACCAGCACGGCGACCATGTTGATCAGCGCGCGGGTGAACGGGTCAATGTCCGCGTTGATGGCAAGCGGCGGACCGAAGAAATACCAGCCGATAAATGTCAGCAAGGCAATGACGATCACGATCGGCACGAACACCGACGAGACTTGGTCCACCAGTTTTTGGATCGGCGCCTTGCTTCCCTGCGCATCCTCCACCAATTTGATGATCTGCGCCAGCGCGGTCTCGCGTCCGACCTTGGTGGCTTCAAATTTCAACATGCCGAGCTTGTTCAATGTCGCGCCGATGACCGTGTCCCCCTGTTTCTTCTCAACCGGGAGGGATTCACCTGTCAGCATGGATTCATCCACGGAACTGCGCCCTTCGACGACTACGCCATCCACGGGGATCTTCTCGCCCGGCTTGACGAGGACAATGTCACCGACGCGGACGTCATCTATGGAGACCTCAGCCTCCTCCCCGTCGCGGATGACGCGGGCGGTCTTGGCGCGGAGTCCCATCAGTTTCTTGATCGCTTCGGAGGTACGTCCCTTGGCGCGCGCTTCGAGAAATTTCCCGAGTTTAATAAGCGTGATGATCACCGCCGCCGTCTCGTAATAGACGTGCCCCATCAGCCAGCCGAACGTGATCGGCAGGGAATACAGGAATGCGGCAGAGGTACCCATGGCGATCAACACGTCCATGTTCGCGGACCTGTTGCGGATTGCTTTGAACGCACCGATGTAATATTGCCAGCCGACATAAAATTGAACGGGGATGGCAAGCGCCAGCATCAGCCAGTTGAACCACGGCTGGGCATCGCGCATCCCGCCCATGGAATGTCCAGGGACGTAAACGAACTCAGGTAAAAGACCGAAGTCCTTACTCATGGATAGCAGGAAGAGCGGAACCGTGAAGATTAAACCGATAATGAGCAGGCGGCGCTGTTCGTTGATCTCATGTTCGCGCGCCTTGGCTTCGGCATCTTCCGCCTCGCCGCCGAGTTCAACGGCTTCAAATCCAATCGAAGAGACCGCACGGCGGAGTTCCGCCTGCGTAATGATGGTCGGGATATATTTAACACGCGCCTTTTCTGTGGTGAAACTGACTTGTGCTTCAAGAACACCTTCGAGTTTCGTCAGGGCGCTTTCGAGGCGGCGGGCATCGTTGTCATCGGACAAACGCTTGATGACAAGGTCCGCTTCACCAGTAGCGACACCATATCCGGCGCGGTTGACGCGGGCGATGAAATCGGTCAGCCCGAGTTTGGCGGAGTCGAAATCCACTGTGGCGCGCTCGGAGGAAAGGTTCACCACTGCTGTCTGCACGCCGTCCAGTTTCTTGAGGTTGCGCTCGACGGTGGCGACGCAGTTGGCACAGGTCATGCCGGTGATGGGGAGAGTGAGTTGTTTGGTATCGGTCATTGACGTTCCTATAAAGATCTGACAGGTCTTGGAAATCTGTCAGATCTGAAACTTATAGCGTGATCAGTCCTTCGGCGGGATAGTTGATCTCCGCCAGCAACGCCTTGATGCTTTCTTCCGTGGCAGGCGCATCGAATGTGATCTCGACCTTCTTGGTCGCTTCATCTGCCTTCACGGATTGGACACCCTGTAA
The DNA here is from genome assembly GCA_023382595.1 of Anaerolineales bacterium. Taxonomy (GTDB): domain Bacteria; phylum Chloroflexota; class Anaerolineae; order Anaerolineales; family Villigracilaceae; genus Villigracilis. Next base: position 523,735 of record JAHDWB010000001.1, read on the forward strand.
TTCGCCCACTTCCATTTCGATGGTATGGGTGCAGTGTCCGCAATGAATGGCGGGAACGGTATAGGTTACTGTGGTCATGATCTGTTTCTCCTTGGAATTATTTTTATATTCATCAGTGGTTTTGACATCGTACCTGCAGTTGTCCAACCACCAATTTTCAAATTAAACCTTTGTCGACATCTCGAACACTTCGGTGATCTCTTTCAGCACACGTTCGCGTTCTTTCCTGTCATTGCCTTGAATGGCGGTGATGACACAGGAATTCAGGTGATCTTCCAGAATCCGCGAACTGACCTTGTTCAGAGCCGCTTCGATCGCCTGTATCTGGCGGATGACGTCGATGCAGTAGGCGTCCTCCTCCACCATGCGGATGACGCCGCGCAGGTGTCCTTCCACTGTCTTCAATCTTCGGATCGTATTGTCGTTTTCCATAAGTTCCTCATTATCTTGGATACGGCTCTCATGATGTTCTTACCCCCCCCAGGGGGGATGGGTATGCCAAATATACAACGATCCACATAATCACGTCAAGTGGATGAATGTCACTGCAAATCGGGTAAAATAGCCCGATGCAACGCACAATCCTAATCATGGTTTTGCTCCTGCTTCTGCTCACAGGATGCGCCCAAAACCAAAACTCCCAAACCGAGCAGATCAACCGTGCTGTGGCGGCAACCCTGACGGCGCTTCCCGCGCCGACGGAAATGGCACAGCCGACGCCTCCCCCGCCTCCCACCCCGTTCAGCCTGGCAGGTTTGTTCTGCGAATACCAATTCTGCATCGGACATCCTGTGGATATCGCCTTCTTTGACGTAAGCGCACAGCAGAACCCCGCCGCGCCCAGCACCTACAGCCAGGGTTTGATCGCCGCATTCAACGCCAATCTCTTCATGCAGTTGATCTGGCAGTTCGCCCCCGGCACAGCCGACCCGAAATTCATCATGGATACCATCATCAACGACGGACTCGATACCCGCGAAGGACAAATGGAAGTCATGTTGATCCGCGACATGAACGTGGTGTACATCAACATCGCATCCACCGCCACGCCGGTCCTGCCGTACGGCGGCGTCGGTGCATGGACCTGCGGCGACCGCGTCTTTGCATGGAAAGGCTACACGCCCCTGGCTGAAAATGCGCGCCCATTGTTCGACGAAGCCCTGTCACGCTTTGCCTGCGAATAGCCATTTCAATTTCATAAAAAACGGCTGGTCAGTGACCAGCCGTTTTTTTATCGTTTGAAATTCTCGATCTCCCGCCGCATCACATCAGCGGGAAAATCCCTGCCATGCGCGGGATGTACGCGCTTGATCCCCATCGGCAGTATCTTTCGCCAACTCTCCACCACCATGCGAATATCATCCGCAAGGATCGGCAACCCCGGCGTCCGGCGCAGATACCAATCATTCATCGCCATATCACCAACAAACGCATCGCCCGAATCCAAAAGGATGCTGACGTGCCCCATCGAATGCCCCGGCGTGTAAACTACTTTTCCGGGGATCCCGTATTTTTGCAACGACATCCCCTCGTCGTCAAGCGTCACATCCACTTTTACTTTTGGAAGTTTCGGATTCAGTAACAGTCTCGCAGATGCGGACATTATCTTCCCCCAGGCATTTACTCCATTTGGAAATGGCGGCTCGCCCGTCTCGACCATGAACTGATCCTGTCCATGAATCGCGACCTTCGCCCCGGTCAATTTCTGGATGTCGCTCAGACAGGTGATGTGATCCCAGTGACCATGCGTCAGTAGGATCAAGGCGATTTCCTGCGGATCAACTCCGAGGTCCCGCAGGCGGCGCTTAAAGGATGGGAATCCGCCCTGCGCACCGCCATCAATCAAGACGGTCTGAGAGCCGCGCAGGAGATAGCAGTTGTCAATGCCGACCGGGATGCGATGAAAGGAAAATGTCATTTTTCATATCCGTGCGGATGGGACATGTGCCACTCCCATGCGCTGGAGAGAATATCGTGCAGATTTGTGAATTGCGGATTCCAACCCAGTTCGCTTTTGATCCTGTCCGGTGACGCCACCAACCGTGCCGAGTCGCCGGGGCGGCGAGGCGCTTCGATGGCAGGAATGGCATGACCCGTCACTTTGCGCGCGGCGTCGATCACTTCACGCACGGAAAAGCCGTTCCCGCTTCCGACATTGTACGTCATCTTTTGGCGTTTTTCCAATGCGTCCAACGCCAGAATATGCGCCGAGACCAGATCTGCAATATGAATGTAATCGCGGATGCAAGTCCCATCCGGCGTGGGGTAATCCGTACCGAAAATGGTGGCGGAGTCCGCCCGACCCAGTGCGATCTGCAACACACGCGGAATAAGATGCGACTCAGGCTGGTGCGCTTCGCCGCGTCCCGGTAACGCGCCGCAGGCGTTGAAATACCGCAACACGGCAAAATGCAGCCCATAAATTTCGCAATACCAGTTGAGCGCCTGCTCGGTCATCAATTTGGTGTGACCATAGACATTGGTCGGTTCGAGCGGAGATTCTTCTGTAAGCGGCTCCTCGCTGGACTGATAGACCGCCGCTGTGGAGGAAAAGACGAGCTTCTTCACCCCAGCCTTCACCGCTGTTTCCATCAATTGCAGGGAGTTGGTAAAGTTGTTGCGGAAGAATTTACCGGGGTCTTTCATACTCTCGCCTGCTTCGATAAAAGCGGCAAAGTGCATGATGGCGTCATATTTTTTTGATGTCAGCGCCTCGGCGAGTGCGTGGCTGTCATCCAGGGATGCGTGGATGAACTCCGCATCTTTCGGGACCGCAGCACGGTGACCGGTGACCAGAGAGTCGTACACGGTGACGGAGTGCCCCGCGTTGAGCAATGCTTCTGCTGTGGCGGAACCAATATACCCTGCGCCGCCTGTGACAAAGATATTCATACCTGCTCCTGAGAGAGATTGTCCCGAATTATATCTTATTGCTCCGCAGGTTCTGTCTGCCACGCCTGAACATACCACCGCAGGTATTCGTCCACGTGATCGCGCCAATAGGTTTCCGAGTGATCACCCGCATAAAGATGATATTCATGGAGATAGTTATTCCGTACCAGCATTTGCTCGAACAGGGTGATGCTGGGAAGTTCGCGGTCGGTGTCGCCCACATCCAACCAAAGACGAGGGCGAGCATCAGCGGGCATATTCCTGAGCACCCGTTCCATGGCGGGCGCATTGGCATTGAAGATGGCTGGGGAATGCAAACCGATCGTCCCGAACAGTTCAGGGAATTCAAAACCGAGTTTCACCGCCCAGCCCCCGCCGCGCGAGAGTCCGCCCAGGGCACGATACTCCCGATCTGTGATCGTACGGTAGTTCTTGTCCATGTGCGGGATGATGTCAAGGATCAGGCGGTCACCGAAACCGACGCCCGGTTGTGCATACCAGTACCGGTCGTCGGGGAAGACCATGATGAAGGAACGGCTCTCACCGGAATGAATAAGCTGGTCCGCGATCTGCGGCGCGGCGAGACGCACCCATTGATCCTGGTTATACGTCTGTCCGTGAAGCAGATAGAGCACGGGATAGCGCAGGTCGGTCATTTCGGAGTAGCATGGCGGGAGGTAAATCAGAAATTCCTGCGGCGGGTTGGTGTATGAAATGACGTCCTGCTGGATCGTGCCGGGTTGGGTGAGGCAGGTCAAGGGTGTGGCAGTGACTGTCGGCGGGACGGGACTTGGGGTGGGTGTGACCGTTGCGGCGGGAGGAGGGGAGGTCACGGTTGGGGTTGGGATCGATTCATTTGAGGGGGAACAGGCTGAAATAAAAAAAAGAAGCGAAAAAAAGGTCAGAAACAAAACTGCTTGACGGGTACTCATCCTTCGCATTATACTCGGCAGGCTTGAATGTCATCGGGGCGTGGCGCAGTCCGGCTAGCGCGCTTGCTTTGGGAGCAAGAGGTCGTAGGTTCGAATCCTATCGCCCCGACAATATCAGAGGCACGGAGGCGGCTCTTCGCGCCTTTTTTCTTTAACAGGATGTGTTAAAATTGTTACAGAGGTCATTTATGGCAAACAAGTTTGATGGTGTCATCGAAGCAGTCCGCTATAAAAATGGACAGATTAGCATGGTGCGCGCATTCGAGCGGCGCGGAGCGGCGTTTTCCGATTGGGTCTTGCTTGACCGAAAATCACTTTTGGAACGCCTGCAAAAAGGGAGACAGTTTGTGACCGGCTCGCGAAAAGAACTGCTGGCAGGGACATTCGAGGTCGGAAAATCTGTCAAGTTGGTCAAACAGGACGAGCGCGAGTGGATCGCAACCCGCGAGAACGCGGAACGCGACGAACTTGAGCAGGTGCCGCACTTCTAACCGTACATCGCCATGAGAATCATTGACAAAACCCCCTTCCAGGATGGAAACGGAAATATCGGCTTGATCCAGCGTGTGCAAGGTACGCTGAAATATGGCTTGAACTGGTATCCCGAACTGGAGGCACAGAAGAAGGTCATCCCGCTGTTGGACCGCGTGCTGGATAAAGGCTTTGTGCTGATCCGCAATTTCACCCTGCCATATAGCGAGATCGTGCTTCCCGTCATCCTGATCGGTCCGGGGAGTATTTCCATCATTGCCGTGACGCCGGTTAAGGGGCAATTTGAAGCCAAGGGTATCGACTGGAATAATGTCAACAGCGACGGCACAAGCACTCCAGCCCGCCGAAATTTGATCGATTTGGTCACCAAGCTGGCGCGCGCGTTCCAGAAATATCTGGAGCGGAAAAAGATCCGTCTGCCGGTGCAGATCGATTCCGTCATCATCTGCAGCGACCCGGGTGCGCAGGTGGAAGCCATGCGTCCAATGGCGCGTGTGGTCCGTAGTGACGCCATCAAGCAGTTTGCCAACTCGCTGTTGCAGGCGCGCCCCATGATGCGAAATGACACCGTCTATGCGCTTGCGGATCGGATCATTGACCCTGAGTACAGCACATCCGATGAAGGCATGTACATCACCGATGAATCCGGGGCTGCCTCCCTGCGTGCGCAATCCATTTTCAATGCCGGCGAATCGGATGAGTTCGATCCCAACGACCTGGGGATCTTTCGAGATACTGCCGCGGATACGGATACCATCCCGCCTCACCTTCAAGAACCGAATCCCGCCCGCCCGCGCCCCAAACAGGTTCTGGCAAAAAAACGAATCCTCGGCATGACCACCACCCAGCTCATCATGCTGGCAGGCATGCTTATTGTGGAATGCTGCGTCCTGATCGGCGCCGTCGCCGTATACTTCCTTTTCATGACATCATAAACTCAAATTGAAAACACCTTTTCTATCTATTGTCATCCCGGCGCATAATGAAGAGGACCGCCTGCCCAACACGCTTGAAAAGATCTACAAGTTCCTCGAAACACAAGATTTTTTATATGAAGTCATCATCGTAGAGAACGGAAGTTCCGACCACACGCTTGAACTTGCACAGGAATTCGCTCAAAGCCGACCAACTCTGCGCGTCCTTCAGGAACAGAAGCGCGGAAAGGGAAACGCTGTCAAGCGCGGCATGTTGGAAGCGCACGGCGACTACCGCTTCATCTGCGACGCCGACCTGTCCATGCCCATCGAAGAATTACTAAAGTTCATCCCCCCTGCCCTCCAACAATTCGATATCGCCATCGCCTCCCGCGAAGCTCCCGGCGCAGTCCGGTATAACGAACCCCCCTACCGCCACATCGGCGGACGCGCAGTCAACTTCATCATCCAATTGCTCATCCTGCCGGGTTTGAACGACACGCAATGCGGCTTCAAATGCTTTCGCGCAGACATCGCCGAAGCGATCTTCCGTCAACAAACGCTTGCAGGCTGGTCTTTCGACATCGAAATCCTCTATCTTGCGCGCCGCAAAAAATTCACCATCAACGAAATCCCCATCCACTGGTACTTCGACGCCGACAGCAAGGTCAGCGCCGTGCGCGACGCCGTCCGCATGATCAGCGACATCTTCCGCATCCATCTCAACGCCATCCGCGGCAGGTATGATCTCACCTCCTGATCTGACCCACGAACAAAAACTCTGGAACGCCTACGAACACATCGCAGGATTGGACGAAGCCGGACGCGGCGCACTGGCAGGACCGGTCTGCGTCGGAGCGGTCGTCCTGCCAAAAAAACCGTCGCTTCTTTCCCGGACTTTGAACCGGGCTCGCGATTCCAAGCAGATGACTCCCCGCGAGCGGACTCAACTTGCCCCGCAGATCAAAGCATCTGCCACCGCCTGGGGTATCGGCTTCGCCTCCGCCGAAGAGATCGACTTGCTCGGAATCGTCCCCGCCACACGCCTCGCCGCCAGCCGCGCCCTTGAAGCGCTTCATCTCATTCCGCACTTCCTGCTGACCGATTTCCGTCTCGAACTCCCCGAATTGGACATTCCCCAAACTGCGCTCGTCAAAGGCGACCAGCGTTCGTTGAGTATCGCAAGCGCATCCATCCTCGCAAAGACCGCCCGCGACGAACTCATGACCGAACTGGACATCCAATACCCGAAATATGGCTTCTCCCGTCACAAGGGCTACGGCACGCGCCTGCACAGCGGAAGGATCACCCAACTGGGACACTCCCCCATTCACCGAAAAACATTCAAGTTAAAAAAATAACGCGAGATTTCATCTCGCGTTATCCGATTATCGCCGCGGAAGTCCGCCGCCCAACTTGCTTTCGGGCTTGCTCGAACGCCAGGCATAATACCCCAGCGCTCCGCCGCTCAATAACAACAGCGCCCCAAAAATACCAAGGAACGTGGACGACCCGCCGCCGCCAGAACTCTCTTCCGCCGCGGACGGGTCCATAACCACATCACGGGATTGAACGCCGAACGGCACAAGGGCAATATCCCCCGCATTCACAACCAGGGAATAGGTCAGTTCCGTGGTGGGGTTGAAATTATCCGGAATGGCGACCGTAATGTTGTAATTTCCTTCGGGAATATTTGTAAAACAAATCCCCTGATACGCCGCCGGATCCGCCGGGATAACCGTATCCTGTGAACCGGAATACTTCCCATTGAGCTCCGTCAAGCTGACAGCACCGCCCGCCACAGCCGGCTCGGTCGCTTCATGCATGGCATTACCGTTGATATCGTCGAACACCAACACGCATACTTCCGTAGTCCCAGACAGCGGCGTAGGTGTAGGCGTAGGCTCACCGGGCGTAGGTGCAGCCTCCGGGGTCTCTGTCGCAGGCGAAATGATGCCGATCAACAGCTCCTGCCCAACCACCAGCGTACAGTTTTCATCAAGCCGGGAATTCAACTGGCGAAGTTGGTCAACCGTAATAAGATTTATATTGGCTACACGAAAGCAGTTGTCGCCAGGCTGAACGACATAAATGATACGCCCATCAACACCGGCTGTAGGCGTCGGGATGGTCTGTTGCGACCCGGGTGATGCGTTTGCAGGGAGCCACACTCCAAACAGGATCATGCTGATAAGAACGAACAAGATCAAAAAACGTTTTGAATTCATCGGTAAAATTATATCAGATTCATTTTGGTATAAAATAAGGAGGAACAGGAGCCACCATGAAAACCCTGATAAAGAACGGGACGCTGATCACCGCCTCCGACACTTTCCAAGCCGATATTTTGATCGAAGGCGAGCGAATCGTCCGCATCGCACCCAACCTCGAAATTGATTCCAACCATCTGGTGGATGCCACAAACAAACTGATCCTGCCCGGCGGCATCGACCCGCACGTCCACCTCGACCTGCCCATGTTCGACACGGTCTCCTCCGACGACCATTACACCGGTCACAAAGCCGCCGCCTTTGGCGGAACGACCACCGCAATGGACTTCGTCGTTCTCGAAGACCAAGGCTTCGATCATTCCGTGGACCTGTGGATGAAAAAAGCCGAAAAAGCCGCCATCGACTATTCCTTCCACATGAATTTGACGAAGTTCAACGAGAAGATGGCAAAGGAAATCCCTTCGTTGATGAAGATGGGCATCCAGACCTTGAAGGTCTTCACCGCCTACAACGGACGCCTGCGCCTCGATGACGGCGGAATATTCAAAGCCTTGCGCATCGCCAGAGAAAACGGCATGTTGGTGATGGCACATTGCGAAAACGGCGACGTCATCGAAACACTGGTCGCGGATGCGCTGGCGGCAGGACATACATCCCCCGAATGGCACGCGCTCACCCGTCCCGCTTGGGGCGCAGTGGAAGCCACCCTGCGCATGGCGGCAATGGCAGAACAGGCGGACTCGCCTGTGTACATTGTCCATATGAACGCAGGCGGCGAAGTGGACATGCTCAAGTATGCGCGCGAACGCGGCGTCAAAGTAATGGGCGAAACCTGCCCGCAATATCTCTTCTTCACCATTGACAACCTGCGTCAGCCCGACGGCGCGAAGTGGATCTGCTCGCCGCCGATGCGGGCGGAGCAAGACAATGTCCGTTTGTGGGAAGGGTTGTCGGAGGGGCTTCTGCAAACCGTCGGCACGGACCATTGCCCATTCTATTTTGACGGGACCAAACCCATCGTCTATGAAGGAAGCGATATCGTCATCCCCGGCAAGGAATTGGGCAGGGATGATTTTACAAAGATCCCGAACGGCTTGCCCGGCATCCAAGACCGCATGCCAGTTCTGTGGACGACCGGCGTGCGCGCAGGAAAGATCACGGCGAATCAATTTGTCGCATACATGTGCACGAACCCGGCGAAGATCTTTGGCTTGTATCCGCGCAAGGGCGCATTGATGGAAGGCTCGGATGCAGATATTGTGATCTGGGATCCGGAGAAAAAAGTGACGTACGGCGCGGCAATGTCTCATCAGCGCACGGATTACAACCTGTACGAAGGCTGGGAATTGACCGGCTACCCCGAGAAGGTTTTTCTGCGCGGAAAGATGATTGTGGACGGCAAGGAGTGGAAGGGTACGCGCGGCGGCGGGCAATTCCTGAAACGCGGTGAAGGTGAGATCTTATAATGCCAAAGAAAAAGCCCGTCATTCACTGCGATACGCTCGTCGTGCATTGCATGGATTACCGCCTGCAAAAATTCTTACAGCCGTGGATCACGGTGCGCTTCGGCTATGACAACTTTGACATCATCTCGCTGGCGGGCGGCGTACATGATTATGAAATGGTCTTGAAATACGTCCAACTTGCGGTGCAGATCCATACCATCGAAACCGTATGCCTGATCAATCATGAAGACTGCCGCGCCTACGGACGCGACGGGACATACAAACGTCACAAGCACGATCTATTGGATGCGCAAGCCAAGATCAAAGCCTTGTTCCCCAAACTGAATGTGGAAACGTTCTACCTGCATCTGGATGGAGAGTTCGAGGTGATCTCGTAGAATTTCTTTGAAGAGCCATCATGAAAAAACATCGAACCACTGGTGATATTGACGCAAAACACTGCCATCGTGGAATTGGTCACGTTCACCAAATGGGGCAGCTTCTATCGCACCACCTATATCTTCGACCGCTCCTTCCCGCATAATATCATCGATGTCAAAAAGGAGAACCTTGTCCCATACGATTGCGGGATCGTGATCTGATCCTTTGTGATAAAATCCCGCCGTTGACACAAAGGACGCCTTGGGGGAGCACCGAGCCTTTGTGAATCTATTCGTTTCGGAGAAAACCAAATATGCCACGACGTTCATTGACTCGCCTATACAAGGACGAGTTTTCAACCTATTCACCTGCCAAATTCCAACAAGACCTGCTGGCTGGTCTCACCGTTGCCGCGGTTGCTCTGCCGCTTGCGCTCGCGTTCGGTGTCGCATCGGGTGCGACCGCCGCAGCGGGGTTGGTCACTGCCATTCTCGCGGGCTTCATCATGGGCGCTATCACCGGCGCGCCGTTCCAGATTTCAGGTCCCACAGGCGCGATGTCCGCGGTGCTGATCGTGCTCGTGCAACGATATGGTCTCGAGGGCATCTGGGTCGCAGGCTTGTTCTCGGGCGCGCTTCTGCTCATCATCGGTCTTCTGCGCCTCGGCCGCTTCATCGCCTTCATCCCCGCGCCCGTCATCAGCGGTTTCACCTCTGGCATCGCGCTTATCATCTTCATCGGTCAGATCGACAACTTCCTCGGCGTCAAAACTCCCGCCACCGAAACCGCCGCTCAAAAACTTATTGGATATTTTCAAGGCGGATTCGCTCCAAGCCTTCAGTCGCTAATTATCGGACTCGTTGTCATTGCGACCATGCTGTTCATGCCGAAAAAATGGACAGCGCGCTTCCCCGCTTCACTCCTCGGACTCATCCTTGCTACGCTTCTCAACTGGACCTTGAACTGGTCTGCCCCAGCGATCGGAGACATCCCTCAGACCTTGATGCTGCAAGACCGCCTCAGCCTCGCCAATGTCCCCTGGCAGAATCTCCCCGAATTCATCGCCCCCATCCTGACCATCACCGCGCTCGGCGCAGTCGAATCATTGCTGGCTGGCGCGGTCGGCTCTAACATGACCGGCATCCGCATGCAGGCAAACCAGGAACTCATCGCGCAAGGCGTGGGCAACATGCTCATCCCGTTCTTCGGCGGAGTCCCTGCCACGGCGGCGATCGCGCGTTCCAGTGTGGGAATCAAATCCGGCGGGCAGACGCGTCTTGTGAGCATCATCCACGCGGTAGGATTGTTGCTCTCCATGTTCCTGCTCGCGCCGTTCATGAGCCGCATTCCTCTGGCGGCGCTGGCGGGGGTGCTGATGGTGACTGCCGTCCGCATGAACGAATGGGATGCGATTAGGTTCATTTTCGGCAAGCGCTTTAAGACCGACATGATCGCCTTCACGATCACGATGCTGGCAACCATCGTCCTTGACCTGACGCAAGCCATCCTGATCGGCTCGTTCCTTGCCGGAGCGGTCTTCCTGAACAAGATCGCCAGCATTGACATCTCCGTGCAGGATGTGGATACAGAACGACTCAAACAAAAGGGAATCGAAACGGCAGGCAACTGCCAGCATGTGCGGGTGGCGTTCCTCACTGGTCCGTTATTCTTCGCGGCGACCAGTCAATTCAATGAAGCGTTCCAGAATTTGAAAGATACGCATGCCCTGATCCTGTCCATGCGCGGGGTGTCACTGATCGATACAGCAGGGCTCGAATCCATTCACCGTTTGCATGAAAACCTGCACAAGCAGGGCGGCACGCTGATGTTTGCGGGCGTCCATGAAAATGCCTACAATATGATGAAGCGCGGCGGTCTTGTAAAAACTGTCGGGGAGGAAAATTTCTTCTGGTCCAGCGACCAAGCCATCGTCGAGGCAGAGAGGCGCGGATGTCAATTTTGTGATCGAGTTTCTTGAAGCAATTCCTGCGTGCGCGGAAAATCCTTGTAATATCCGCGATACCGTTCGGGAAGCATCGCCGCAATGCGGCACATGACTTCATCCATTGCGGACTGCAACAGAACATCCCGCTCCGCACCCTTGGCGGTTTTGATGTCGGGCGGGTAATACACTTCCTCGCCTGCCGTGATGGTGATCTTCAATTTCTGAAATCGCTTTAAACGCGCCAACACATCGGCATCTTCCGTGCCGGTCAGCGCCACAGGGATGATGCCCACTTTTGCCGAGTGCGCGATGTAGATCGCGCCGGGCTCCGCCTTGAGCAGGCTCGCGGACTTTGAGCGCGTCCCCTCCGGGGCAATGACCATAACCCCGCCGTTCTTCAAGCGCGTGATGAACTCGCGCATGGCTTTCATGTCGGCTTGACCGCGCGTCAGCCAGGTGACGTTCAACCACCGAGCCACGATGCGCGCCCACCAATATTTTTTGTACTTATCCGTCAGCGGGTGGATGAGATCGTCATTGTCAATGACGTAATACACAACCAGTGAATCCAGCCTGCCGAGATGATTGGAGGCGAGCATGTATCCGCCCTTCGGCAGTTTGCCCACATCGCCGCGGACTTCGATATCCGCGAACAACGGCAGAATCTTTCGCGCAATGAAGCGGATCGACGCACTCATCTTTTTTCCGCCAGTAATTCCTTCAAGCGCGGATGCTCCGCATAAAACCCGCGATTGTGTTCAGGGAGCATGACCGCAATACGGCACATGATCTCGTCCGTATATTCTTGTAATATTTCATCACGATTCTCTTTTGGGAAGGGCGGAAGCGTGAACGAGTTTCCAGCCGTTAATTTGACCGGTGTGCGTTTAAGTCGTTTGAAATTCCCCTTGAATAGCCGGTCTTCTGTTCCGCTGATCGCCACCGGCACGATCTGCCAGCCCATTTTGGAGGCAAGATACGCCACGCCGGGCTTGCCCTGCGCCATTTTTTCGTCGCGGGCGCGCGTGCCTTCCGGCGCAATGACGAGCGTCTGCCCCTCCTCCATGCGTTTGATCATCTCGCGCATGGATCGCAGGTCGGCATTGAAGCGGTCCACGAAAATTAAGTTAAGATGCCCTCCCAGCCACTTGAGCAGCGGATTTTCCTCCCATTTCTCGGCAACCGGGATAAAGAGATTCAAATTATCCAAAGCATAATACGCCATCGGCGCATCGAGGAAACCGAGATGGTTCGTAGCGATGACAAACCCGCCTTTTTCAGGCAGGTTCTCATAACCGGAAGTCTCTATTTTTGTGATGAGTGTCAGGACAGTGTGGATGAGCCATCGCAAAAATCTTTTCATACGCCAGATTTTACACGTTTTTGGCATCTCCCTTTATAACAAAGAGACCCTGTTCAATGAACAGGGTCTCTGCATCTGACCGGTCATCCCCAAATGTAATCTGTATTGCTCTTGTGATGCGCCCGTTTCTGCTCGCCATACTCGTTGAAGATCTTCACGAAAATATCGTAATCGGCGGGCGTCATATCCACAAGCTGAAAGCCGACGTTATAGATGGTCGGGTCGTATGGGTCACGTTTGCACCATTTCGAACGCGCGGTAAAGGTCATGTGACTCTTTCCAGCGATCTCGCCCGTCTGTTCGATGCGGAGTTGAAAATTGATCCCCACAGGAACCGGCATGGCGCTTTCGATCTTGAATCCACCCGTGCCAATATCAGCAAGCTGACCGACCAGTTCGCCGGTCGCTTCATCCAGCACCTGCATATAATAGGTGAAATTCTTTCGCGCCAGTTTTCGGCGTTCCGTAGGCATGACAACCTCCTTACAAATTTGAAAGGCAATGTCAGTATAGTGTATAAATCATTTCCAATTCCATAAAACCCGCCTTTATCACGAAATTGTAACAATTTGCCTACTCCACCACGCTCAGGATATGCGTCAGGATGGTCGCGCCGGAGCCGCCGATATTCTGCGCCATACCGATCTGCGCGCCATCCACCTGCGTCTTCCCACACTCGCCCCGCAATTGCTGGACAACCTCCACGATCTGATACATGCCCGTCGCACCGACGGGATGACCGCGTGCCTTCAATCCGCCTCGCGTACAAACTGGAAGCCTGCCCTGTGGACTAATGGCATTTTCCAACCCCAAGCGGACTCCCTGTCCGCGTTCCGCGAATCCGCTGGCTTCGAGCGAAAGCGCCGCCATGATGGTAAAGGCGTCATGCAGTTCGAACACGTCGATATCCTCCGGCGCGATGCCCGCCATCTCATACGCCTTTTTTGAAGATAGATACGCCGCCTGCAAAAACAGCGGATCCTTGCGTGAGTGGACTCCGATAGTATCCGTTGCCGCAGCGGAAGCCGCCACAACGACTCTCGGTCTGCGCATCACCTTCTCGGCAGGGACGATGATCGCCGCTGCCGCCCCGTCCCCCACCGGCGAGGCATCCAGCAAATTAATTGGCGTCGCCACCATTGAAGATCTCTCGAATTTTTCCACGGTCACTTTTTCGTGCAATCGCGCAAATGGATTATGCATTGCGTTGGCGTGCGCATTGATCGAGAACGGCGCAAAGTCTTCATGCTTCCAGCCGAACTCGTGCATGTAACGCCGCATCACCAGCGCGTTCAGCCCCACGAACGAAACGCCCTGCTCCACTTCATAATCGGAATCGGCGGCGGTCGCCAATGCGGCAGTGACATCGCGTCCCGCTTTGTCGGTCATTTTCTCGACACCCACCACCAGCGCGGATTCGACGTCACCGGAGGCAACCGCCATCAGCGCGGAACGAAACGCGGCGGCTCCCGATCCGCATGCCGCTTCGATCTTGACCGCTTCCTGCTTCCACAACCCGATCCAATCGCTGAAGAAAGTTCCCAGCTGGTTCTGCCCGCTGACCATGGACGAAAGCATGTTACCGACATAGAGCGCATCGACCTGCTCCATGCCCGCATCCTGCATGGCGGCAAAGGCGGCTTCCCCGCCAAGCTCGCGCAGGGACTTATCCCAATGTTCATCTACTTTTGTTTGACCGATTCCAAGGATGGCTACTTTTCTCATAAGACCTCGCCCCTGATTCTAACGCATTCGGCTGTCAGGAACTATCACGAATTGGTGGAACAAACCGGTTGCAGGTTCGTCCTTTTCTTGCTATGCTTAGCGTAATAAAGGAGAAAGAATGGCAAGGATCAAGTTCTTTTCGATATTGATCATGGCGCTGTTTATAGCCGCCTGTACATTCCCCCTGCCGCGAGCGGAAGATACCAGTACACCCGCTTCCACCCAGCCCTTTGAGTTGGGTGATACGTGGACGATAAAAATGACCCAATCGGGCGGCATCATGGGGTTGAGGCGCTCGGTGGAGATTTCGTCGGATGGGAAATATACGGTTACGGATGAACGCATAAACAAATCCGTTTCGGGTGTGCTCCCGACCAATGAGTTGACAACGCTGACGAGAACTATTTCCGCACTCAGGATGGATTTGCAAACGCCCAAGCAAAGCGTATGCGCGGATTGTTTCATCTACGAGATCGAGATTCAAAGCAATGGCGAAACCATCAGCCTGCAATTGGATGATATTACCCTGCCGGAGTCGGGCATGGAGCCGCTGGTCAGTTCTCTGATCGCGGTGATGAATACGGCGTTGAAGTAACCATGCAACATTCCGATTGGCTGGAGCAGTATTTGGAGAGGGTGTCGCAATCGTCGGAGGAGGGACGCGGGGCGGTCGAGTTTGTGAGGGCAAACAGGATTCGGGTCGGGTTGAGGCGGGCGCGGAAAAGCGTGGGAGCGTTCTGGCAGTTTGGCAATAAGTTCTTCCTGAATTCCGCCCACTATACGATGGAGTCCGCGCTGGAAAATCCGCGCGCATGGACGTTGTTCGTGCATGAGGTGCGGCATTTGCAACAGGGTCCGTTGACGGCACTTTCGATCTACGGCGAGTTGGATGCGTGGCAGGTCGAGTTCCGTTTGTATAAACAATTGACGGGGAAAAGTTTACAGCCTGCGTTGGAGGAATTGCTCACATTGCCGCTCGGTTTTGATCGCAAGACCCTGCGCCGTGCGCGTCAGTTGATGACGACGTTCGCGGGATTTCGATATGGCGCGTGGATCCTGCCGTTGTATCCCATCCATAGGGAAATCGTATATTGGGTTACACGCAAATCAGGATAATCTAACAAATTCAATAGGTATTTTTAATGTAAAGGGGATCGCTTTGTTGTATGATGGGGACAAGATAGAGAAAGGAGGTTGCGATCGAGACACCGCCTAAAATGCAAGACGAGGGGAAGGGTGAGACGCCTTGACCTGGTCGGAGCCAACGCTTTAGAACCAGACGTTCCCCTAACGAAAGGAAGGCTGCCACATCACCCCTTCTCTGGAAAGTACGCTCGACGGATGGGTAAACTCCCATCCGTCTTTTTTTATTCATTACCATATATTTCGTTTTTTACCGCAAAGAACGCCAAGTTTTAAAGGTTTTCTTTGCGACCTTGGCGAGCTTCGCGGCGACAAGTTGGCATTTGTACGACAGCGAATTTGTTTATATTTTCTCCATCGCCCTTCGCATCCGCTCCAATCCCTCCTTCAACATCACGCGTGACGTGCCAAAGTTGATCCGCAGGTGACCTTTCCCTTCTTTTCCAAATATCTTTCCATCGCTCAGCGCCACTTTCGCCTTGTCCATGAAAAACTCAAAGGGCGATTCGATGCCTGTCTGCGTGAAATCCAGCCAGCCGAGGTAGGTCGCGGCGGGAATCGTCGTACGGACGTTCGGCATATGTTCCGTCACATAGTCCACGAGAAAATCACGGTTGGAGGTGAGATGGCGGAGCAGGTCCGCGAGCCAGCGGTCACATTTGCCCAAATATGCCGTGTGCGCGGCGTGGAGTCCTGGACTGGCGACATGCAAACTCAGGTGATGTATCTCTTTTTCGAACCGCTCGCGTAATTCCTTGTTCGGGATGACCGCAAATCCGCAAAACAAACCGGGAACGTTGAAGGTCTTGGACGGTGCGACCAAGGTGATGACGTATTTCTCGATCTCGCGCGAGAGTTTCGCCATCGGCGTGAACGTATTGCCGTCCAGCAACAACTCGGCATGGATTTCATCTGAAACGATCAGCACCTTGTGTTTGATGCATATCTCCGCCATGCGCGTCAGTTCCTTGCGCGAGAAGATGATCCCCAGCGGGTTGTGCGGATTGCACAGCAGGAACATCCGCGCTTTCTTTACGCGCTTCTCGAACAGGTCCCAGTCAACTTCGTAACGGATGACATTGCCCTTGATCGTCTTCACGAGTGGAATATCCACCTGCGGGGTGCCGACATTATGCTTCACGTCATGGAACGCGTTGTACACCGGCGTCAGGATCGCCACGCCTTTCTTCGGCGAACAGAACGCGCGCGCCGCAACGCTGAATCCAGCCACGATGCCCGGCGTCGCCAACACAGCCTCGGGCTTGACCTTCCAGCGGTATAGATGTTCCATCCGCGCGGCGACGGTCTCCTGCAAAACCGGTCCGGGAATCTCATATCCCAGCACGCCGTGATCCAGTCGTTTGCGCAGCGCATCCAGGATCGGTTTCGGCGCAGGGAAGTCCATATCCGCGACCCACATCGGCAGGACATCTTTCGGATATGCCGTCCATTTGGTTAGGTTGATGTTCTTGCGGCGGTCAGGGGTGATGTTGAAGTTTGTCATGGGTTCCTTTTGAAATTGTGGGATGCAAGACGTGGGGTGCAGCGACACCGCGCGCCTACAACCATTTTATTTTTTATACGCTACGATCATCCCGTCACGCATTGGGGCAAGGGATACGATCCAATCGTTATCCTGTGTGATCTGTTTCGTAAATTCGTGCACGCCCAGCGTCGCAGGCGACAGGTCGGCCTTATCGAAAATGCGTCCGTGCCAGAGCATATTGTCAATGATCAGCAACCCGCCGCTGCGCAATTTCTCCTTAATGATCGGCAGTGACGCGGGATAGGCTTCCTTGTCAATATCGTTGAAGATGATATCGAACGTCCCTTCAGTTTGACGGAGCGCCTCCAGCGCCTCCGAAACGTGGAACTGGACGATGTCCGCGCTTCCCAACTTGACGAGATGTCTGCGTGCCCTTTCAGACAGTTCTTCATCCCAGACAGTGTGATGCACCACGCCGCCGCCGTTTTCCTTTATCGCTTTCGCGAACCATGCTGTCGAATATCCATAGCCGGAGCCGAGCTCAAAAACGGACGTCGCCTTTATCATCCGCGCCAGTTGGTAACAGTAATATCCGCAGGCGGGACCGATGATGGGAAAGTCATGCTCCTCGGCGTATGCCTCCATTTCCATCAACTCCGCCTCCCGCGGCGGAACGAGGGACGTGATGTAATTCTGCGCATTTTCATAGGTCAATAGATCGTCCGTCATGACTGCCTCCGTGTTCTAAATTGAATGATCAAATTGTACATCATCACACACAGCGGATGTCCATATTACAGAAAACAGGAATAGGCGCAAGAAAGAAAGATGCGAAAATCCCAAAATTTCCTCACAGGTGGTTCATCCTAAAATCCTGTTTGCTGTTAGAATAGTCTCTTGGGACTCGTTCCCAGTAATGAATTAAACTTCAAGGATCCCGCCCTGAATGAAATATAATTTCCAATTATTCTGGCGAACGTTCTATCGCTCGTTCTTCGACCACAAAAACACCACCGCCCGCCTCACGAAAAAAAGACTGATCTTTCTCCTGCTTTTCTACACTGTCTGGCCCATCGGCAGTCTCATCCACTGGTTTTGCTTCTGGCTGGACGACATTCTCTTCCCCGCCTACAAAAATCACCAAATCGAAAAACCGCTCTTTATACTGGGCAACCTGCGCAGCGGATCGACCTTTCTACACCGCCTGCTCTCGCGTGATTCGGAAACCTTCACCAGCCTGACGACATGGGATATTTACCTCACGCCTTCGGTCACGCAAAAGAAGATCACACAGTTCGTTTCGCGCCTCGATAAAAAATATTTCAACAGCATATTGCACCGCGCGCTGTTCGCGTTCGACCGCGCCACGCTCGGCAAGATAAAAATCCACCCGATCTCGTTCTTCCAACCCGAAGAGGATGAGAACATCCATCTGCACATCTGGGACGGCTATTTCGTGACCTTCCTCTTCCCGTTCATGGATGAGATGCCGAATTACCAGCACTTCGACGAGGCGCTTTCCCCCGAACACAAGCAGCGCATCATGACGTTCTACAAATCCATGCTGCAGCGGCATATGTACGCTACGGGCAAGAAATATTTCGTGGCAAAGAATCCCGCCTTCAGCGCCAAGGTCGAAACGCTGGTCGAGTTCTTCCCCGATGCGCGCATCATCTACCTCGCCCGCAACCCGCTCGACATGCTGCCCTCCACCATCTCGTGGATCAACTATGCGCGCCGTCAATTCACCGAACCCGGGGATGGATATTTCTACATCGAAGAAATCCTCGACATGACCCAGCACTGGTACCGCCACCCGCTCCAATACCTGGATGCGCATCCATCTCCCCGTTACCTGATCCTGAACTATGACGATCTGATCCTGCGCCCGGAGGCGGTCATCCGCGGGTTCTACGAGCAGTTTGGTTACCCCGATAAGCCCGGTCTGCCCTATATCATTGACCAGGCTGTCAAAGAAACCATGACCTTCAACAGCGACCATAGCTATTCCTACGAACAGATGGGCTTCACCCGCGAGCAGATCGTGGAAGTTTACAGGGACATCTTCGAACGTTTCGGGTTCGACACGCGCGAAGACGAAGCCCTGCTCCCCGTCAAACGAGTGGAACTGGATAGATAACAAAAAAGAGCGTCCCGTTGCGGACGCTCTTTTTGATTTGCTTACTTCTCGGTCTTGCGCTTGATCGCCGGTTTCTTCTCTTTCGGCAGCAATTTTGCGGGGGCTTTCTTTGTCCTTGCAGGCGCTTTCACCGGCGGCTTTCTGGTGGAGGGTTTCTTCGCCGCTGTGGAGGTTGTGGACTTCTTCCTCACGGTTCCAGATGATCTCTCCGCCGCTTTCTTCACAACTGGCTTCTCCGGCTCGGAACTGATCTCTTCCTCTTCATCATCCATATCGGAGACATCTTCCACATACTCCCGGCGCGGACGGGATTTCTTCTCCACTTTCTTGAGCTGATATTCATCCGCCCAGCCTTCGGCAAGCGCGAGTTTGATCTTCCCGAGCCGCGCCAAAAGCATTACCAGACCGACAACCGCCATCAAGAAAGAGACTGCCATCGTATAACTGATGAACGTCTCGCCGATGCGCGCCTGATCGGGGCGGAAGAACTCGATGAAGGTGCGGGAAAGTCCCGCCAGGAGAAGCCACGCACTGAAGATCGCGCCGGGTTTTAGTTCATCTTCATAACGGCGGGACAGCCACAACAAGAATAGCACGATCAACACATTCAGGATCATCTCGTAGGCAAACGTCGGGTGGAAACGAGTCGTCTCAACGGGATACAGGCTGGTCGGGAATTGCGGGAGGCGGTGTGCCGCATCGATGGAAATGCCCCACGGAAGCTGGGTCGGCGGACCGTACAATTCCTGATTAATGAAATTGCCCAATCTGCCGAACGCCTGACCAAGAAGCGCGGCAGGAGCAATGGCGTCCAAAAACAGCCAGGTATCGTATCCGTTCCGCTTCAGGAAGATTGCCAGTGCAATGCCGCCAAACAGCAGACCGCCAAAGAAATGCAGACCAGCAATCGGCGGGCGGATGATCGCCCACGGGTCCTGAATATAGGTTTGATTGCCGCCCAGCGTGCTGTTGACAACGAACCACAAGCGCGCGCCCAAAATACCGACAATGACCGCCCACACCATCGCGTCGATCAGCGTTTCACTGCTCTCGCCGCGCCTGCGGATCTCGCGCTCAGCAATCCATGCGCCGATCAGGACGCCGGTCATCACGATCACGCCGTACCATGTCAATTCAACGTTGAAGTTGAATAATTTGAAACTGAAAATTACAGGGTCTATCATTGAAATACCTCTGAGTGAATTTCGGTAATTATATCATCCAAACAGTATGCAAATCCTTGGCGCAAAGCGCATACGCAATTCAAAAAAGGCGCGGATTTTCAGCAAAATAATTTGGGCAAATTATGTAAACAATATCGCGCATGTTGACAAAGAATAAACGACATGTGTCATTCAAGAATGTGACAAATAACACATGTCAATCCCAAGTGAAATTCTTACAATGTCCGTAAACGTTGACTCCTGCGCTCAACATTTACCCGTCATCTGATTGGACAACCCCATGCTTAGAATTAACCGTCAAACCGATTACGCCGTCCGTGTGGTGCTGGCGCTTTCCAAAAAGCCAAAAGGCATGCGCCTGCCCACATCCGAGATCGGGCGCGAAATGCTCATTCCGCCCGCCCTGCTCCAGCGCATCGTCGCAGAACTGGCGGCTGGCGGTTTCATCGAAACCCAGGCGGGGCGCGACGGCGGTATCTCTCTTGCGCATGATCCAAGCCAGATCACCTTTTTGCAGGTCGTCGAACAGTTCGAAGGCGAGCTCTATCTCTCCGATTGCGTTATCAAGCCCGACGAGTGCCCGTTCCAGCGCAGATGCCCCGTTCACTGTCAGTGGATTCGACTGAAGAACATCCTGCGCGACGAAATGTCCCGCATGACCTTTCAACAACTGGTGGATGAGGGCGAACAACTCGCCTCCCCCGCGCTGACGCTTGATCCCGTTTCAACCAGCATTCCCATCGCTGAAAGCATCCCCGCATAACCCAAGGAGGTTCTCCATCATCGACCGAACATCTTCAACGCTCCCGCTGTCATAATCAACAAACTTTTTTGGAGAATACATCGTATGGATCCCATCACTCTATCAAGGTGGCAGTTTGGTCTTACCACCGTCTATCACTTCCTCTTCGTCCCGCTCACGCTGGGACTTTCCTGGTTTGTGGCATATTTCCAAACCCGCTTCTATCAAACCAGGGATGAAACGTATCGCAAATCGGCAAAGTTCTGGGGCAAACTCTTCCTCATCAACTTTGCCATCGGTGTCGTGACCGGCATCGTGCAGGAATTCCAGTTCGGCATGAACTGGTCGGAATATTCACGCTACGTCGGCGACATCTTCGGCGCGCCGCTGGCAGTGGAAGCGCTGATGGCATTCTTCCTCGAATCGACCTTCCTCGGCGTATGGATCTTCGGCGAAGGAAAAATCCCTGAGAAGATGCATCTTGCTTCCATCTGGCTGGTCGCCATCGGCTCGAATTTATCTGCGCTGTGGATTTTGCTCGCCAACGGCTGGATGCAGCACCCGGTCGGCTACGTCATCAACGAAATCAACGGGCGCGCCGAACTGGTAGACTTCTTCGCGCTCATCTCCAACCCCAAAGGCTGGCTGTTCTTCTGGCACACCGTCGCCGCCGGACTTGCCACCGCCAGTTTCTTCGTCATTGGCATCAGCGCGTATCACATCGTCCGCAAGCAGAATGTGGAACTGTTCAAGCGCTCCTTCCTGACCGCCACCATCGTCGGCTTGATCGCCAGCACACTGGTCTTTTTCGGTGGTCACACCAACGGACAGTTCATGTTCGAAACCCAACCGATGAAATTCTCCGCCATTGAAGCACACTGGGAAACATCCGCGCCCGCCGATTTCTCCATTCTCACCATCGGCGACCTGAGCGGAAAACACGAAGTGTGGTCGTTCCGCACGAGTCAGATCGGCATCCCCGGAGTCTTAAGCTTCCTGGCGTGTAACAACTTCGATTGTGAGGTCCGAGGCGTGTATGACATCCAGGCGGAATACGAAGCGTTGTACGGTCCCGGAGATTACATCCCGCTCATGGTCGTCACCTATTGGACCTTCCGCTTCATGATGACCATCGGCTTCGCGATGATGCTGCTTGCTTTCCTGTTCCTGCTTGCCACGCGCGGAAAATATGAAAATGCCAAGTGGATGAAGTGGGTGCCGTGGGTGATCGTCCTGCCGTATATCGCCAATGCCAGCGGATGGATCCTGACCGAAATGGGGCGCCAGCCGTGGATCGTGCAGGGCTTGCTCAAGGTGGAGGATGCGGTGTCGCCCAACCTCACTACTGTGGACCTGTTGATCTCGCTGATCGGGTATACGGTTGTGTACGGCGCGCTTGCCGGAGCCATGTATTACCTGATGAAAAAATACGCCATCGCCGGACCCGACGCCGCCATGCACGAATCGGTGGACGTTGCCACTGCCGCCGTCGGCGCGGACGACTAGGAGAAACACCATGTCTTACGAATTTTTGCAAACACTCTGGTTCATATTGATCGCCGTGCTGTGGATCGGGTTCTTCTTCCTCGAAGGTTTCGATTTCGGCGTCGGCATGTTATTGCCCTTCCTCGGCAAGAAGGATGAGGAACGCCGCGCCATCATCAATACGGTCGGACCGACCTGGGACGGTAATGAAGTCTGGCTGTTGACCGCCGGCGGCGCGACCTTCGCCGCATTCCCCCACTGGTATGCCACCATGTTCAGCGGTTTTTATCTCGCGCTCTTCCTATTGCTGGTCGGGTTGATTATCCGCGGCATTTCATTCGAATACCGCTCCAAGGATGCCAGCCCGAAGTGGCGTCACACCTTCGATTGGATGATCGCGGTCGGCTCGTTCCTCGCAGCGCTTCTGCTCGGAACTGCATTTGCCAACCTTGCACGCGGCGTGCCGATCGATGCGAACATGATGTACACGGGCAACCTGTTCACCCTTCTCAATCCGTTCGGTCTGCTCGGCGGCTTGACCATGGTCACGGTCTTCCTGCTCTACGGCGCGACCTTCCTGACCCTCAAACTCGAAGGCGACCTGCGCGAGCGCGCCCGCGAACTCTCGAAGAAACTCTACGTTGTCGCGGCGGTCGTGGTCGTCCTGTTGGCGGTCTTCACGTACACCGCCACAGATATCACCAGCAAGATCGGTGTCAATCCCGGTTTCGTCCCGCTCGCATCGGTGCTTGCGATCGTGCTGGTGATCTTTTTCATCAACCGCAAGATGGAGGGCTGGGCTTTCGTCATGACCGCGCTTCATATCGTCCTGACCCAGGTCGCGTTCTTCACGCTGATGTTCCCGCGTGTGATGATCTCCAGCACCAATCCCGCTTTCTCACTGACCATCTACAACGCATCGTCTTCGCAATACACGCTGACGGTCATGTCCATCGTGGCACTCATCTTTGTCCCCATCGTGCTCGCCTACCAGGGCTGGACGTACTACCAGTTCCGCAAACGCATCAGCACGGATAAGAAAAGCCTCGTCTATTAAGATCGTTCACACGTTTGAAGATTTGAAAGTTGGAAGGTTAACGGGCGTGCCCTGAGCTTGTCGAAGGGGTATACTCTCAATCTTCCAACTTTTTAACCTGATACTTGACACATCGCACCTGACACTTTACAAATGCACCGCCGACTCATTTCCCTCACCCGCGACTCGCGCTTCTCCCTTACCCTGACAATTGCTTCCGGTTTCCTGGCAGGTTTGCTTACCATCTGGCAGGCTTGGAATCTCGCCACCGTTGTGGATGGGGTGTTCTTACAGAAATTCTCCCTTGAGCAAGTCACCACACCCCTCATCTTCATCCTCATCGCCATCAGCGGGCGGACGTTGCTCACGTGGGTCAACGAAGTCGCCGCCAACGCCGTTGCGGTCCGCATCAAGACCAACTTACGCGAACGGCTCTTCGCGCACATCCTCAAACTCGGTCCCGCCTACGCCCGCGGACAACGCACCGGTGAGCTGACTACTGCCGCCGTCGAAGGCATCGAAGCGCTGGATGCGTATTTCAGCCAATATCTGCCGCAACTGGTCATCACAGCGCTCGTCCCCATTTCCATTTTATTTTTCGTCTTCCCCATTGATTTATTAACCGGCTTGGTCTTCCTTATCACCGCCCCGCTGATTCCGTTCTTCATGATCATCATCGGCAAAGGCGCTGAAGCGGTCACCAAACGCCAATACGAAACACTGCGCCTGCTCAGCGCCCACTTCCTCGACAGCCTGCAAGGGCTGACCACGCTCAAACTCTTCGGGCAATCGAAGGGACAGGCAAAGAACGTCGCCAAAGTCGCCGAGCAATTCCGCGACCGAACGTTGGGCGTCCTGCGCATCACTTTCCTCTCCGCGCTCGCGCTCGAAATGCTCGCCACCATCAGCACCGCCATCGTCGCCGTCGAGATCGGCTTCCGCCTGCTCTATAACCGCATGGAATTCATGCCTGCGCTCTTCCTGCTTGTCCTCGCCCCCGAGTTCTACATGCCCCTGCGTGCTCTCGGCGCAAGATTCCACGCAGGCATGAACGGCACGACCGCAGCGAAGAGGATTTATGAAATACTCGATACAAAAGTGGGCAGTGGACAGTGGACAGTGGACAGTAATCAGTCTGCTGAAGTATCTTCGATTTCTTTTGAAAATGTCACATTCACGTATCCAAAGGAAACAATTCCTGCTTTACAAAATATAAATCTAAAAATTGATAAAGGTCAGCATATCGCCCTTGTCGGCAAAACAGGCGCAGGAAAATCAACCCTCGTCCAACTCCTTCTTGGCTTTATTCAACCTTCACAGGGTGTAATTCATCCTTCATCCTTCATAATTCATCATTCCATAGCCTGGGTCCCCCAACGCCCGCATCTCTTCCACGCCACCATCGCCGAAAACATCCGCCTCGGCAAAGCGGACGCGACTCACGAAGAAGTTGTCCGCGCTGCCAAAGCCGCACGCCTGCATGACTTCATTGAATCCCTGCCCGAAAAATATGAAACTATCATCGGCGAAAGCGGCGCCCGCCTCTCCAGCGGACAAGCCCAACGCCTCGCCCTCGTCCGCGCCTTCCTCAAAGATGCGCCCATCCTCATCCTCGATGAACCCACTTCCGCGCTCGATCCCGAGACCGAGTCCCTGCTCGAAGAATCCACCCGCGAACTGATGCGCGGACGAACCGTCATCACCATTGCCCATCGCCTCAACACCATCTTCCAAGCCGACAGAATCATCGTCCTCGACGAAGGCAGAATCATCGAACAAGGCACGCACCGAGAACTGCTTGCGAAGAACGGCATGTACGCGATCATGGTGAAGACGTATGAAATGAAAGGCGAAAGAGGAAAGAATTCAAACGTAATTCGTAATTCGGAATACGTAATGGGCGAATCAAATCACGCATCACACATCACGCATCACGTCCCCAATCCTCAATCGCAAATCGTAAATCCAAAATCCACAATCCTCCCTCGCCTCCTCACCTTCCTCCGCGGAAACTGGCATCGCGTCGCGCTCTCCGTTCTGCTTAGCTCCATCACCATCCTTGCCAGCGTAGCGCTCATGGGAACCTCGGCATGGCTCATCTCCACCGCCGCCATCGCCGTCTCCGTCGCGGACCTCGGCGTCTCCACCGTCGGCACGCGTTTCTTCGGCATCACCCGCGCCATCTTCCGCTACCTCGAACGTCTCGTCTCACACGACGTCACCTTCCGTCTGCTCGCAAAACTGCGCGTATGGTTCTACGAAAAACTCGAGCCCCTCGCCCCTGCCCGCTTAATGAACTTCCGCTCCGGCGACTTGCTTGCCCGCGTCATCGGCGACGTGGAAACATTGGAAAATTTTTACGTCCGCGTCGTTTCGCCCCCGTTGACCGCCATCGTCGTTGGGACGTTCACCGCCATCTTCCTCGCTTCTTTCTACCCGTTGCTTGCTCCTGTCTATTTGACCTTTTATCTCAGCCTCGGCTTGTTCCTACCCATCCTCGCGCAGACCACGAGTCGCAAATCCGCCGAGCAGACCATCTCCCTGCGTGCCGACTTGCAAACCCAACTTGTGGATGGCATTCAAGGCATGGCAGATTTAATCGCCTACGGTCGAGCGGATAAACGCCTTGCGCAAATTGCTACCAATGCGAATGAATATGGGGATGCTCAACATCGCATGGCGCGTGTGACGGGTATCCACTCCGCGCTGGGAACTCTGCTCACCAACCTCGGCATGTGGACGATCCTCTTCCTGACCATTCCGCAGATCATCAACGGCGAGATCGCTGGTCCCATGCTGGCTTCGCTGACCCTGCTCACCCTCGCTTCGTTTGAAGCCGTCCTGCCGTTGCCCCTCGCCGCCCAAATGTGGAACTCCGCCCGTGAAGCAGCAAGGCGTTTGTTTGAAGTGGTGGATGTAGAGCCAGAGATCAGTGAACAGTGGACAGTGGATAGTAATCAGTTGTCTGTTACGAATCACGCATTACGTTTTACGAACCTATCATTTACTTACCCTACCCAAACCGCACCCGCCCTGCACAACCTGACCTTTGACCTTCGACCTTCGACCTCAATGGCTATCGTCGGTCCGAGCGGGGCGGGTAAGAGCACCATTGCCAACTTACTCCTCCGCTTCTGGGACTACAAAGTAGGAGAAATCGCTCTCGGCGGAGAATCGCTCAAAGCGCTGAATCAGGATGAAGTCCGCGCGAGATGCGGGGTTGTATCCCAGAACACGTATTTCTTCAACACATCCATTTATGAAAATCTGCGCTTTGCCCGCAGAAAAGTCATAAGAGAAGAAGTGGAAGCGGCATGCAAATCTGTGCAGATACATGACTTCATCATGAGTCTGCCGAAAAGCTATGACACGCTGATCGGCGAGCAGGGATTGCGCATCTCAGGCGGAGAGCGTCAGCGTTTGGCAATTGCACGCGCGTTGATAAAAGATGCGCCGATCCTGATCCTCGATGAGCCGACCGCCAACCTCGACCTCCTGACTGAACAGCAGGTTTTACAAACATTATTCGATGTGATGAAACGTAAGACTTCCCTGCTCATAACGCATCGGTTGATCGGGCTCGAGAACGTGGGCGAAATCCTTGTGATGAACCACGGGCAGATCGTGGAGCGCGGCACACACGCGGAGTTGGTCAAAAAGGACGGTTTATACCGCCGCCTGCTGGACTTGCAAAATCGTATACTGGATGATGAAATCTAGCATTTTGCCGCTTGCAACCCTTTCATGTAAGTGCTATAATTCTGGCAATTCCCCTGATGTTTGATAACTGATTCCCATTTTGACAGCGCACAGGGCGTCCACCTTGCGTGGAAAATATAAAGATAACCTTGACTGAAATCCCAATCTCATCAACAAATCCTTAAGGAAACCTGCCAGCCCATCTAGAGGGGACTGGTCTTTTTCACATTCCATTTTCCCATAAGAGAACCCGACATGAAAATACTTGAACTAGAGAACGAACCTCTTTCCAAATTGCGCGCAATGGCGAAGAATTTCAATATTCCCAACGCCAACCGCCTTAAGAAAGAGACCCTTGCCATGATGATCCGCGAGGCGGAAGCGCAGAAGGAGGGCATTGAACTGCGCGGCGGCATTTTGGAGATCATGAGCGAAGGGATCGGCTTCCTGCGAGCCACGAACTACCGCATCAGCGACCAGGATGTATATGTCTCGCAGGCGCAGTTACGGCGCTACGACCTGCGCGCAGGCGACCTCGTCATCGGGCAGGTGCGCCCGCCGCGCGAGAGTGAACGTCACTTCGGCTTGCTGAAGGTGGAATCCATCAATGGCTTGGAACCCGAAGAAGCCTCCCGCAGGGCGAATTTCGAAAACCTGACCCCTATATTCCCCGAAACAAGATTTGACCTGGAAACCGACCCGAAAACGCTCGCCCCGCGCTTGATCAATTTGATCGCGCCCATCGGACGCGGACAGCGCGGCTTGATCGTCTCGCCGCCAAAAACGGGGAAAACCACCATTCTCAAGCAGATCGCCAACTCGATTTCAACCAAATATCCCGACGTGCATTTGATCATTGCCCTCATCGGCGAACGCCCGGAGGAAGTGACCGATATGGATCGTTCCGTGGACGCCGAAGTGGTCGCATCCACCTTCGATGAACCCGTCACCGCCCACGTCCGCACCGCGGAACTGGCATTAGAGCGCGCTAAGCGGCTGGTGGAGATCGGTCGTCACGTGGTAATCTTAATGGACTCGATTACCCGCCTCGCCCGCGCCTATAACCTGGTTGTCAACCCATCGGGGCGGACTCTCTCTGGAGGTATGGACCCGTCCGCGTTGTACCCGCCGAAGCGTTTCTTCGGCGCGGCGCGCAACGTGGAAGATGGCGGCTCGCTGACCATCATCGCCACCTGTCTCGTAGATACCGGTTCCCGCCTCGATGACGTGGTATATGAAGAGTTCAAAGGTACCGGCAACATGGAATTGCACCTCTCACGCAAATTGCAGGAACGCCGCACCTTCCCTGCCGTGGACATCGAACGCTCGTCCACCCGCCGCGAAGACCTGCTGCTCGGACCGGATCTGCTCCAGCGCGTCTGGCTGATGCGCCGCATGTTCATCCAAATGACATCGCCGCAACCCCAGGGCGCCGGTATGGACCCGTCTGTGGCAACGGAAGCCATTTTGACACGTATGGAAAGATCAAAGAATAACCTGGAGTTTTTGGATAATTTGACAAAGGAAGCCTGATCATCGGCTTTTCTGAATAGATAAAGAAAGAATGAAACGTTTTCTGGAAATAATTCGGGCTCGCTTTTCCAAAAAAAGCGGAAAAACTGAGAGCGAACCAAAAGAAATCTCGGCGGTGAATGAACCGCCAACTTCTCCGCGCGCAAAACGCAAACCGGATCGTTTTACGGTCGTCAGTTGGTCGCTGACCTTCATCCTCGTCGCCAGTTTGCTGGGTTCGACACTGTACTATAAGAGCACCCTCCCGCCGGTTGTGACAACGATTTCCGCGGCAGCGACACCGGAATCGGATGCCGGTCAGGCTCTGGCTCTTGTACCAAATGTCAGCGCGGGAGGAAGCGGCTTGCCATCCATTTTCCGCGACCTGCAATTAAAGACGAACATCCCCGAACGCCCGCGCTATGAATCTATCATCTATCGCGTATCGCGCGGTGATGCCATGCTGCGCATCGCGGAGAGTTACAACGTCAAGACGGAATCCATCCTGTACGTCAACACGCAGTTGGAAGACAACCCGCACAACTTGAAACCCGGCATGGAACTGGTCATCCCGCCGGTGGACGGGTTGTATTACGAATGGCAGGAAGGCGATACCTTTGAAGCGGTTGCCGAGAAATTCGATGCGGAAGTGGACGAGATCGTCAACTTCCCCGGCAACGATGTTGACCTGACCAATCCGGAGATCAAGCCCGGCACACTTGTCATGGTCCCCGGCGGTTCGCGCGAACTGCGCAACTGGGCGGCAGACCTGCAAACCGCGGCACGCGGCGCAAACACTGGCACGGGCGGCGGGAATGCGACCAATGCCTGCGGCGGCGGTCCGGTTGCCAGCGGATTTGGCTGGCCCGCCAGCTCGCAGATCATCTCCGGTAACGGATACGGACCGGGGCACCTTGGGCTGGATATTCAGGCGGCTGAGGGCGAACCCGTGTACGCGGCAGGCAGCGGCATCGTGACGATGGCGCAAGGAGGCTGGAACTACGGCTACGGCAATGTAGTGCAGATCGATCACGGCAATGGCTATGTGACGGTGTACGCCCACTTGAGCGCCATCAGCGTCAGTCTGTGTACGCCGGTCGGGCGCGGCGGGGTCATCGGCTTGGCGGGCAACACCGGTAATTCCTTCGGCGCGCATCTGCATTTTGAAGTGCGTGTCGGCGGTTCGAATATCAATCCGTACGATCTTGTTCGATAGATAAAACCTGATGGGTCTTTGAAGATCTGTCAGGTTTTTAATCGCATGAACGAATCCTCCCTCAAAAAATCACTTTCAAAATTAAACATCGGCGACCTGCGCTACTTCGATTCCATCGGCTCGACCAACGATGAGGCGCTGGCATGGGCGGCGGGCGGCGCAAAGGACATGTCCATTGTGGTTGCGGATGAACAGACGCAGGGACGCGGCAGGCTGGACCGGAAATGGTTCACGCCAAAAGGCAGCGCGCTTGCCTTTAGTCTGATCCTGCGCCCCTCCACGTCCCTGCGCCCGCATCTCTCGCGGACCGTGGGCTTGACCGCCCTTTCCCTGTCCGATTCCTGCCTCAAGCTTGGTCTCGCTCCGCGCATCAAATGGCCCAACGATATCTTATTGAACGGCAAAAAAACGGCGGGCATCCTGATCGAATCGGTCTGGTCGGGCGAGGATGTGGATTCGCTGGTGATCGGGATTGGAGTGAACGTGCTCAGCGCATCCGTGCCGCCGCTGAACGTCCTGCGATTCCCAGCTACCAGCATCGAAGACGAATTAGAGAAGGAACCGCCCGCGCGCGAGGACATCCTGCGGGAAATCCTTAACGCATTCCTTTCATGGCGCGAGCGGATGGGAACGGATGAGTTGATCCAAGCCTGGGAGGAGAATCTGGCGTTTCGCGGGAAGCAGGTTCAAGTCGAGACGGGAGGCGACGGGTATCCCATCACTGGCAGCCTGCATGGACTTGAATCCGACGGCAGTCTGCGTTTGCACGATGAACATGACAAATCCATGATTATCCGTTTTGGGGATGTCAGCCTGAGACCAATCGCATGATATACTTTAAAAATCGAGGTAACCATGTTCGATAATCTGCGTGAAGAAGCCAATTCAAAACCATTTTACGATGAAGAGGAAGCCCAATTCCAGCCCGCTGTGGGGAGCGGTTCTTCGGGTGAAGGCTCGCGCTTTCTCGGCATGACACCCCCTCAGCGGTTCGTGATCGCGCTGATGATGATGTTCGCGGTATGCGTGATCGGCGCGTTGTGCCTACTGGTAACAGAACGTATTGCGTTCTAAAAAACGAAAAAAAAACGGGCGAGGTGTACACCTCGCCCGTTTTGATTTAAACCAGTTTAGGCTGCGCTTCCACTTCCTTTTCGTCCATTTGCGCGCCCGCTTTTTTCAACTCTTCGGCGGAGATACGCGCCACGGAAGCTACACTATCGCCTTCCTGCGGCTTGATCAGGTGCACGCCGCGGGTGGCGCGCCCGGACTGTTTCACATCCTTTACCTTCAGGCGGATCGTCACGCCGTTCGCGGTCATGATGGTCAAGTCGTCTGCCTTTTGAACGACACGCGCAGCGGCGATATTTCCAATCTCTTTGAGCGCTTTCTGGTCAATGGTGGAGATGCCGCCTGTGGCGCGTCCCTTCGGTGTGTATTCGGTCAGCGGGGTCTGTTTGCCAAATCCCTTGGCAGTGACGACAAGCAACGCGCCGTCCTTCTCGACCACATCCATACTGGTGACAGCATCCCCCTTCTTCAAGCGGATGCCTTGCACGCCAGCTGCCTGCCGTCCCATGGAACGCACCTTGCTTTCGTTGAAGCGCAACGCCTGCCCATTCTCGGTGACGATGATGATGTCATCCTTGCCGGAGGTCAGGCGTGCCCAGCCGAGGGTGTCGCCCTCCTCGAGGGATATGGCTATCAAGCCGGATGGGCGGACAGAGGCGAATTCATCCATCGAAACACGTTTGATCCTGCCGCGGCCGGTCATCATCATACAGAACGTGTTTGGCGAGAATTCGCCTACCGCCACCGCCGCAGTGACCTTTTCATTCGGGTCGAGCGACAGGACGTTGACCAAAGGAATGCCTTTTGTGGTGCGGTCCGAATCCGGGATCTGATAGACCTTTTCGGAATACACTTTGCCCTTATCTGAAAAGAACAGCATGGTGTTCAAACTGCGTGCAGGGATGAGCATCACCACTTCGTCCTCATCCTTGGTGGTATGACCGATCACGCCGCGTCCGCCGCGGCTTTGAGAACGGAAAGCGGAGGCGGCAACGCGCTTGATATATCCGCGCTCGGTGATGCTGATAAGCACGGATTCGTCTGCCACAAGATCTTCGTCATGAATGTCTTCCTTGGCTTCGGCGGCAATGCGTGTGCGGCGATCGTCACCGTATTTTTCAGCCAACTCGAGCAGGTCAGATTTGATGAGCGCGAGGATCTTCTTCGGGTTTGCAAGCAAGTCCTCAAGGTACTCAATCGTCTCGCGCACCTGCTTGTGTTCTTCCTCGATCTTCCAGCGTTCCAATGCGGCAAGCCGGCGCAGTTGCATGTCGAGAATTGCCTGTGCCTGCAGTTCGCTCAACTTGAAGCGTTTCATCAAATTGGTCTTGGCAACGTCGGCATCCTCAGCTTCACGGATGGTCTTAATCACCGCATCAATATTATTCAACGCGATCAGATAGCCGTCCAAAATGTGCTGGCGGGCGCGCGCCTTTGCCAGTTCGAAATTCGAGCGGCGCACAATCACCGTCTGGCGATGCTCGATGAATATCTGTAACAAACGCTTGAGCGGAAGAGTGCGCGGCTCTCCATCCACAAGCGATAGCATTTGCACGCCAAACGTGGACTGTAATGCCGTATATTTATAAAGCTGATTGAGAACCTTTTTGGGCTGGGCAGTGCGCTTCAACTCGATCACAATGCTCATGCCGCGCTGGTCGGATTCATCGCGCAGGTCGGAGATCTGATCAATCTTGTCCTCGCGCACAAGTTGGGCAATGCGCTCGATCAACGTGGATTTATTGACCTGAAAAGGAATTTCGGTAATGTTGATCTGATAACGTCCCGCCTTGGTCTCTTCGATGTGGGCAATACCGCGCATCACGATTCGACCGCGGCCTGTTCCATACGCCGAGATAATTCCCTCTGTTCCGACGATCATCCCGCCTGTCGGGAAGTCGGGTCCCTGCACGAACTTCATCAGGTCTTCAACGCTGACATCCTCGACCGTGTCGTAATTGTCGATCAGGTAATTGATCGCGCCGACCAGTTCGCGCAGGTTTTGCGGCGGGATGTTGGTTGCCATGCCGACGGCGATGCCCGAGGCTCCGTTGAGCAGCAGGTTCGGGAGTCTGGCAGGCAGGACAAGGGGCTCCTGAAGCGAATCGTCAAAGTTGGGACCAAAATCCACCGTATCTTTTTCGAGATCCGCCAGCAATTCTTCCGCCATCTTTTGCAGGCGCGCCTCGGTGTAACGCATCGCGGCAGGAGCGTCGCCATCTACTGAGCCGAAGTTACCCTGACCTTCCACCAACAGGTAGCGCAGGGAGAAATCCTGCGCCATGCGCGCCATGGATTCATAGACTGCCGAATCGCCATGCGGATGGTATTTACCGAGCACCTCACCCACGATACGGGCGGATTTCTTGTATGCCGAGTTCGAGCGGATGCCGAGTTCGTGCATGGCGTACAGGATGCGCCTGTGGACGGGTTTCAAGCCGTCGCGGGCATCGGGCAGGGCGCGCGCCACGATCACGCTCATGGCGTAATCAAGATAGGCGGAACGCATCTGCTCGTCAATATCAACAGATTCGATGTTTCCTGCGATCATATTCTCTTCAGCCATAAAAATTCCTTATACAGTGGGGAAATTGTCCAAAATTGGCATAAAAAGACACGAAGGTGGGAGAAAACTTCGTGTCCGCATTAGATGAAGAAAGCGCGTTTTTACAGTGCAATTATACCACCCCTGTCCGTTTTCTGTTGGCATTTTGCCCAGCACGACAAATAAAAAAAGACCCGTTCACATGCGAACGGGTCTTGTGTGCCGAAGGAGGGACTTGAACCCTCATGAGGGAACCCTCACTACGCCCTGAACGTAGCGCGTCTGCCAATTCCGCCACTTCGGCATCTCCATTTGATTGGCGGGATGTATTTTATCCCAAACGGGCGGAATGTCAATGAGAAAGGATGCGTTTTCAGGGAACAAAATCCGCGGCAGGTTCGTCAACAACAAAGCCCTTGCAAAACTGTCATTGCCAAACCATTACAGTACTGTTAGGGGAGTATCTTTTTGCAGAAAATTTCGTTATATTATTCATCAGAAAGGAGTTGCGCCATGTTCGTTTTTGCAGTAGTGGTCGTTGTTCTACTGCTCGTCCTGGCGGGTGCGGATTTGTTCGTCGCCCAGTACAGCCCGGATGAACTCAGCAATATGGGAGTTCAAGAGCAATGACGGAAGACCACCCCATCCCCTAGCCCGATGCGCTGTTCAAGTCGCGTCGGGCTTTTTTATTGATCGGTTTTCCCTACCGAGCGGTAGGTTTCGATGGATTGCGATATAATACACAAGCCCGCCCGAGCGGATCGCCCCTCGCCACAAGGAATTACAGCATGGAAATTCGACCTTTCTTTACAATGATCGAAAAAATGATCCAAGTGACGGACGGCATCGTCGTTATGGAAGATCACAATGGATTTCCGTTCAACGATTCCAATCTCTATCTGGTGGATACCCACGGAAATGTCGCTTGGAAGGCGGAAAAACCGGAGGCAAGGGCACTGTATTCGAAGATCAAATTGAACGAAGACCGTACCCTGTCCACCTTTACCACGCACGGCTACCTGTGCGAGGTTGACCTGAAGGACGGCAAGATCATCAGCAAATCCAGGTTATAGAGAAAACATTCCGTGCTTCCTGAAAATCCCTCCCTTATTTTTGTCATCGTATTTTTACTTTTTAGTTTGTTATTCTTTTCCAATACCTACAAATTGTGGTTCAGAACAGACCAGTACTATCAGGAACTTCGGGACAGTCTGACCCGCGAACCTTCGGTCTATCCATTCCGCGAGTTCTTTCTAAAACGGCTGGAAAACCGCAAGCGTTGGGAAGTGGAGCAGAAGATCTTTAGCCTGCTCGGCGTCGCGGCGGTCCTTGTGGCGGACGCAATGGTGTTAACAGCTTATTTGGGATAGGGTATCACACCACAAAGTGTCACAAAGGAACACAAAGGAAAACCTTCGTGGGACTTTGTGACCTGTTGTGGTAAAAAAGAATTTCTACAAGGAGTCCAACTTGAAAATCATCGCATGTATCAAGCAGGTCCCCGACTCGGAAGCGAAAGTAAAAGCCGAGGGCGGGCAGGTCTCATGGGGGGACGCGCCGCTGGTCATCAACCCGTTCGACGAGTATGCCGTCGAAGGCGCGCTTCAGCAGAAAGAAGCCCTCAGCGGCACGGTCACTGCCCTGTGCATTGGACCCGAATCCGCGAAGGAGGCGCTCAAGCACGCGCTCGCCATGGGCGCGGATGAAGCCATCCTCGTCTCCGACCCGGCGCTCGAAAACCTCGACACCGCCGGTGCGGCAAAAGTGCTTGCGGCGGCGATCCAGAAGATCGGCGACGCCGACATGGTCATGTTCGGGCGGCAAACCCTCGACAACGGCGCAGGGCTGACCCCCGCGCAAACCGCCAGAGTCCTCGGGTATCCCATGCTTGGGTTGGCTGGCAGCATCAAGGTCGAAGGAAGCGCGGTCACGGTCGAAAGAGTGCTCGAAGAGGGCAGGCAGATCGTCAAGGCGAACCTTCCCGCCGTGTTCAGCCTCGTCCAAAGCATCGGCGAACCGCGTTACCCGTCGTTCATGGGCATCCGCAAAGCCTCG
The DNA here is from genome assembly GCA_023382595.1 of Anaerolineales bacterium. Taxonomy (GTDB): domain Bacteria; phylum Chloroflexota; class Anaerolineae; order Anaerolineales; family Villigracilaceae; genus Villigracilis. The sequence goes on from JAHDWB010000001.1 coordinate 559,369, forward strand.
AAGGCGAACATCCCTGTCTGGTCGCTGGCTGACCTCGGCATCAGCGCGCCTGCGCCGGTTGTGACGCGCACCGAATTGATGAACCCGCCCGTGCAGGAAACCGCCATCGAAATGATCACGGGTGAAACGCCCGCCGAGATCGCCGAAAAACTCGCCGACAAAATCATCGCGGAGAAAGTGCTATGAAAACCTTCGTTTATATCGACCACTTCAAAGGCGAAATCCAGCCCTCCTCGTGGGAGGCGTTGGGACTTGCAAAAACATTCGGCACAGCGGTTGCGCTGGTCTTCGGCGCCGGTGTGGATGACGTTGCGAAAGCTGCGCTGGAATATGGCGCGGATGAAGTCCTCGTTGCGGATGACGCCTCACTGGCGGATTACCGCGCTGAGACATATGCATCCACCCTCTCCGCGCTCGCTTCTTCCCAAAGCCCGGACCTGATCCTGTTCCCGACGACTGCCCGCACCCGTGAAATGGCGGCGATGGCAGCCGTGGATTTGAACACCGGTGTGCTGACCGATCTGATGGCGCTCGAAGCAAACGACGATTCATTCGTTGCGACCCGCCCAATCTACGAAGGCAAAGTGCTGGAGAAGACCACCTGCTCCGCCAAGCCTGTGATGGCGACCATCCGCGGACGCGCCTTCCCCAAGCCTGAGCGTCAGGAAGGCAAAAGCGGAACGGTTACAAAGGTTGCCGCGGCTGGCGAAGCGAAATCCAGTGTGGAAGGTTACTCCGCATCCGAAGGCGCGGTCAACCTCGGAGATGCGCCCGTCATCGTCTCCGGCGGACGCGGTGTCTCGAACAACCCGTCCCTGACCCCGCCCGATGGCATGGACGAAAAACAAGCCGAGATCTGGCGCGCCCAGCAAGGCTTTGCGCTGGTTACTGAACTCGCCCAACTGCTCGGCGGCGCAGTCGGCGCCTCGCGCGCGGCGGTGGACGGCGGCTACATCACCTACGCCCACCAAGTCGGGCAGACCGGCAAGGTCGTCGCCCCTGATCTGTACATCGCCTGCGGCATCTCCGGCGCGATCCAGCATCTGGTCGGGATGCGCAATGCCAAATTGATCGTCGCCATCAACAAAGACGCCGACGCCCCCATCTTCAAACAAGCCCGTTACGGTGTGGTCGGTGACCTGTTCCAGATCGTCCCCGCACTGACGGAGGCAATGAAGAAGAAGCTGGGGAAGTAATTTGTAACGCATATGTGAACGGAAACTTCCGAAGTCAAAATGGCTTCGGAAGTCTTTTTATCCTTCTTGCAATATATCTTTGCTTTTATACTTTATAATCGCGTGAAATATTGCTCAAAATTTAGAAAGCACACATCAATGGTACTGGGAGATCACTGTGAAACCTGTTTTAGAAAAAATTATTTATGCTTATATCTGTGTAAGCGTAATGCTTACCCTGACAGGAACACAACCTGTTTATGCTGCCAGTTTTACTGCCGCCACTGCCGCAGAATTGATTGCAGCCATCAACACTTCCAATTCCAATGGGCAGGATGACACGATTACTTTAACCAACGATATTGTTCTTACAGAAGAAAATGTTGATTTCGGCGGCGGCAATGGATTGCCTTTGGTTGCTGCAGATGGAGGAAAAAGCCTGACGATTGACGGCGCGGGTTATTCCATCTCCCGCTCGTCGGTTGGCGGTACACCCGTGTTTAGGCTTTTGTACATCACTGCAGGCGCGGTAGTCACATTGCAGAATCTAACTTTTTCAAATGGAAGCAATGGCTCACCCGGCGGCGCAATCTTAAATGCGGGTACATTAACAATCAAAAACTCATCTTTTATCTCCAATACCGCTGGTAGCGGCGGCGCCATTCATAATTATCTTAATGCTGTCTTGAATATTCAAGACAGCGTCTTTACTGGAAACAGCACAACATCACTATCGGGCGGCGCTATTTATAGCACAGGGAATTCCGTAATTATTAACGGCAGCACATTTACGGGAAATACAACTGCCCAAAATGGAGGTGCAATTTCAATGATTGGCGGGGACACATTAAGCATTACAAACAGCACTTTTGTTAATAACACAGCTGCGACATTTGGCGGCGGCATATATAATTTTGGCAATTACGGGGTGGAAATCATCAATACTACATTTTTCAATAACGCGGCTGGTGACGGCGGGTCAGTCTATAACGAATCTGGATCTGTAACACTAAGAAATAGCCTCCTCGCGGTGGATATTTTTTTGATGGTCAACTGCGGCGGAAGCATCATTGCCGGGGTGGATAACATTGCAACCGACACCACCTGTGCCTCTTCCATGCCGGTATCTTTCAATCAACTCAAACTTGGGACGTTGGGGAATTATAGCGGAAGCACGCAGACCATTCCACTTTTGGCGGGTTCCCCTGCGATTGACCACGTCAGCGTGGATGGGGCTTACTGCCCCGCAACCGACCAGCGCGGCGTGACGCGTCCGCAGGGATCCGCTTGTGATGTTGGCGCGTACGAAAAACTCGGCAGTCCCTATCCCACCTTTGCTGATGTACCGGTAGATAGCTTTGGCTGGGCACATATCGAATCGATCTATGCAGCTGGTATCACCGGCGGATGCACGACCTCTCCGCTCAACTACTGCCCCGGCAATCCCGTCACCCGCGCACAGATGGCGATCTTCCTCCTGCGTGGCATTCACGGATCGGGATATGCACCGGCTGCCCCTGCAGGGGATGTCTTCAGCGATGTCCCAAGTACTGCCTTCGCCGCTGCATGGATCGAGCAGCTCTTTGCAGAAGGAATCACAGGAGGATGTGGGGGTGGGAATTACTGTCCTAATAATCCAGTCACCCGCGCTCAGATGGCGATTTTCCTCCTGCGCGCCAAGTATGGAAGTGATTACACTCCTCCTCCGCCCACTGGCATTTTATTTGATGACATTCCCGCCAATGCTTTTGCAGCCGCCTGGATCGAACAACTGGCTGCTGAAGGCATCACATCCGGTTGTGGCGGTGGGAATTACTGCCCGAATAACACAGTCACCCGCGCCCAAATGGCGGTGTTCATCCAGAAAACCTTTGCATTGCCACTTCCATAAAAGAAAAAACTGAAAAGAGTTGGGAAAGTGATTTGTAACGCAAATGTGAACGGAAACTTCCGAAGCCATTTTGGCTTCGGAAGTCTTTTTTATTCTCAAGATCAGATAAACCGCCTCTGACGACCACCAAACCTGCTTCAAACCATCCAAATACCATCCACACGGATGTTTTTTTTCTTGACAAAACCGGAAAACTGCGTAAAATACTCCCTAAAACATCCATACAGATGGTAAGGAGATGATAGTTATGCCTGAAACAGAGAAAATCACCATCAATGTCGGCGCCGTGGACCTCGGCAAGATCGACCTGCTCGTGGAGCAGGGGCACTACTCAAACCGCACGGATTTCATCCGAACGGCGATCCGCTCGCAATTGGAAAAGCACGTCATCGAGGTGCAACAGTCAGTGACGCGCCACTCTTTCGGCGTAGGGGCGTTTAGCCACAGCTTGGCAGATTTTGAACGCTACAAGGCGAAAGGCGAGAAGATGAAGATCGATGTGATCGGGCTGTATAATATCGCGTCGGACGTGCCCGCAGGACTGGTGAACGAAGTAGTAGAGTACGTCAAAGTGTATGGCATCTTTCAAGCCAGCAGCGCTGTGAAGGATTTATTGGCGAAAGCCGGAAAGATCCGATAGGGTATTTTTATGAACAACATGAACAAATACAACTTCCGTTCGTTTGCAGGAAAAAGCGATTTCCCAAAAATGGCAAAATTGATCCAGGATATTGAGGCGGCAGGGAACTCCCAAAACTGGGTTACTGCTGAAGATGTTGAGCGCGATTATGAACATCTTGTCAACTCAACCCCTGAAACCGACATGCTCATGGTTGAAGATCAGCAAGGCAGCCTGATTGCCTACGTCCGCGTCGGCTGGGAGGTGGACGATGAAAAGCGGCAGGTCTTCAGTTTTCCGTTCAACATTCACCCGGCGGAAAGCAATCAGGAACTGCACAACCACCTGCTGGGCTGGGTCGAGAAGCGTTCTGTCGAAGTCGCCGCCGAGACCAACGCATCTGACAGGCGCGTCCTGCGGGCATTTTTAGGCAACATCGAAAAAGAAGCGTTGAGAGAAGCGGCGCTTCAAACTCAAGGTTTCAAGCCTGTGCGTTATATGAACCGCATGACGCGCGATCTGAATGAGCCCATCGAAGTCCCGCCCATGCCGGAAGGTCTTGAGGTCCGCCCGGTTTCTGAAACTCATTATCGCGCAGTCATAAACGGACTTGATGAAGCCTTCCGGGACCATTGGGGGCACAGTCCATTTCGAGAGGAAAACTACCAAAGCTTTATCTCCAGCCCATTCTTCAAACCGTCACTCTGGCAGATCGCCTGGAATGGCGAAGAAGTTGCCGCAGGGATCCTGAACACCGTGGATGAAGAGGCGAACAAGCAATTCAACATCAAACGCGGCATGACCGATCCCATCTTCACACGCCGCCCCTGGCGCAAACGCGGGGTGGCACGCGCCCTGCTCATGCGCAGCCTGCAAATGTTCAAAGACATGGGCATGACCGAAGCCATGCTGGGCGTGGATACACAAAATCCGAGCGGCGCTTTCGTCTTATATGAAAGTTGCGGCTTCAAACCCGTCCAGCGCAGTGTCGTCTTTGAAAAGGACATCACTCCAAACTAAAAATAACCCGCCGGAAGGCATCTAAGAATTAAGAATATCAATAATGGGTTGAAAAAATCAATTTTTTCAACCCATTATTATTAGAATCCGCCTATATCTATTGACAAAAATCAATTAACAAGTAAAATATTCTTAGTTTTGCAGGCTAAAATTCAAATTTTATCAAGTTGAGCATGAATAATTCTGAGACCTCCCTGCCAAAAAACTGGGCTGTGCGTTTCTTTTCCATCTTTACCGGACAGGCGTTCTCGCTCTTCGGTTCGTCGCTGGTTCAATTTGCCTTGATCTGGTACCTGACGCAGGAAACCGGTTCCGCGACTGTTCTGGCAACCGCATCGCTCTTCGGGATGCTGCCGCAGATCCTTCTGGGTCCGATCGCCGGGACGATCGTGGACCGCGGCAACCGCCGCATCATCATGATCATCGCGGACGCATTGATCGCGCTGGCAACGCTCGTCCTTGCCATCCTGTTTTGGACAGATCAGGTTCAGATCTGGCATATCTACCTGGCGTTGACCATCCGCTCGACGGGCGGCGCATTCCATTATCCCGCCATGGCGGCATCCACCACACTGATGGTCCCGAAACAGCACCTAGCCCGCGTAGCTGGCGCAAATCAAACCCTGCATGGTTTAGTGAACATCGTCGCGCCGCCGGTTGGGGCGCTACTGATCGCGGTCATGCCGACTCAAAATGTGCTGTTGATCGACGTCTTCACCGCGCTGCTGGGAATCACCCCCCTGCTGTTCTTCTCCATCCCACAGCCGCCGCGCCGTGAGGTCCACGCTTCCGCGCCAAAGACGAGCTTCCTTCAGGACCTCGGAGCGGGTTTCAAATACATGGCTTCGTGGCCCGGTCTGCTAATGCTCGGTCTGATGGCAACCATGTTGAACTTCCTACTCGCTCCCACCGGTGCCTTGACCCCGCTTCTGGTGACAAAATATTTCGGCAAGGGCGCACTGGAACTGGGAACCGTCGATTCGTTCTTCGGCATCGGCATGATCGCCGGCGGCATCACGCTCGGCGCTTGGGGCGGATTCAAGAAAAAGATCGTCACCTCCCTGACCGGCATTGCCATGTTCAGCATTGCCATCATTGCCATCGCCGCCGCGCCTGCAAACTCGTTCTGGATCATGCTGGTTTCCATGTTCCTTATCGGCTTCATGATGCCGATGGTCAATGGACCGATCCATGCGCTGTTCCAGTCCGTGGTGGAGCCCGATATGCAGGGACGGGTGCTTTCCCTCGTCAGCAGTGTGGCACAGGCAATGATGCCGCTCGGATACATGATCGCGGGTCCGATAACGGATGCGACCAGCTACCAGACCTGGTTCTGGATGGCGGGCGTCTTGAATCTATTGATCGGATTGGGCGGCTTCCTCGTCCCGGCCTTGATGAACATCGAAGATAATCATAAACCCTCCCAGCCAGCCTCATCCGAGGCGCCGCAAGAAATGGGACAAATCCCGGTTCAGTAATTCTCCAACGGTTTTCTCCTCCGAAAGGTTCAACCGTTAGCCGCAGATCATCTGATCTGCGGCGTATTTTTTCAGCACAGGGGAGGTTGCCACCATAAAAACACGTGGTATAATTCCGTCCGCTGTTAATTTGGAGAGGTCGCGTAGTCTGGCTTAGCGCGCACGCTTGGAAAGCGTGTAACCCACAAAGGTTCGCGGGTTCGAATCCCGCCCTCTCCGCACTTTAATGCCCCTCATCGTCAGGGGCATTTTCTTTAGAGGCAGGATAATGTTCAACCCCATCGAATATCTGATCGAGAATATCTCCTGGTACGCACCCATTTACAATATTTCCTGGGTGTTATTCATGATCTATGCATTGACGTTGCCGCTGCTCCTGCTCGCCATCGTCCACAAAAGCCCGGCATTGAGCGGTATCCAGCCGCCAAAATCATGGAAATATCACTGGCAAACCTATCCTTATCTCGTTTGGGCGGCATTTGTCATTTTCTCGTTTCGTCTCATCCCCTACTGGATATTCAATGACAAGATCCTGCATTTCCTGGGCGGAGGGATTTCCATTGCATTGGTGTACGAGTATTTGGTGTTGAATCTGTCCGTTCGGGAAGGCGGTGGGATATTCAATCTCAATCAGGTGCTTGAAAACAGATCAAGATACTTTCTCGCCAACATCATCCTGCTGATTTTTTTCTCGTCATTCTTCAGCGTATTTTCGGAGTTATACGAGTTCGTCTCCAAATACATTGCGGGATTTGAATTCGACAGCAGCGGATTCGACACTTGGGTGGATATCATGGCAAACTTGGCGGGTTCACTGGCAGGATATACACTCCTATGGCTTTGGAAATATGCAAGAAAAAAGACCTGAGCAACTCAGGTCTTTTTTGATTGGAAATTACGGGGTTGGTGTCGCTTCTGCTTCAGGGAGCGGCGTTCCGGCGAAGATCATCAAGTTGGAGAGCGGGTCGGTGTGACCGGGCACATCCGCTTTGCTTTTGACAAGGAACTCATACAGCAGGGACGAGTTCCAATTCCCGGCGCCGAGAATGTCCGTGCCGTTGGATTCGGCGTCGGCGCGGCGCGAACCGGCGAGTATCCCGGCGTAACTGCTCAAATCCAATTGAGCGGGCGAGATGGTCAGATCCACTGAGTGGCAGGAGACGCAGGAGAGCGATCCCGAATACCACAGGTTGGCTTCAATGAAGAGCGGCATGATTTCGTCGAACGTGGTTTCGCAATTTTGACCGTTCTCATCGGTGAAAGGGAACGCCTCGGTCTCGGATGCGCCAGCTTCGACCCACGCGCCGAGCAGGTCGACAGCGGCAACGCGGCATACATCGGATGGGGAAACCGCCATATTACTTCCGCCCCTTTCCATGGCAGGCATGGTGGCGGGTGGCAGGGTCGGGATGGGCGTGCGTTCAACAGGCAAAGCACCCTGGTTACAGGTCAACGTGAAACCACAGGCACTCAAATAAATGAACCCCACCCACGCCGACACGCCGACCAGAAAAACGATCAGCGCACCGTAAATGTATTTTCGAACATCGTCATTCATTCTGCCTCCCTATTGCCCTTCTTCCGCTGTGAGAGTGCGGATGTAGTTGACGACATCCCAGCGTTCGCGGACGGTGAGATTCCCATTCATAGCGGGCATGAGCCCAAACCCGTTGCTGAGGGTCAGGAAGAGCGTGCCATCATCCTTGCCTTGGACAAGTTCGCTGGTCAGGTTGGCAGGTCTTTTCTGCACCAGGAATGCCGCGATGGTTCCGTTACCCTGTCCGTTTTCACCGTGACACATTTGACAATGGATACCGTAAAGCTGCGCACCGCGGGCAAGCGACGCTTCATCCGCGGGAACGGGGTTGGTCGGTGCCCCCGCGCCGGGGACGTACGCCGGACCTTCCACGGGTATCGAACGGGCAGGCACGGGCAGAGGACCCAAGCCGGTTTCCGGATCGAACTCCTGTGTGCCGTAGGAGGGTTGGACCTCCATGAAGACGACCCATTCCAGTTTGATGATGTCGTAGGAAAAGGTCATGAGCAATGCGACCAGCACACTGAGCGCCGCAAATACCATGACAAGTTGTTTGAAAAGTCTCATAGGTGTTGTGCCTCCGCAGGCTTCACGGATTCAGCGCCCAGTTTTGTCAAGGCATCCATGACTTTCTTTTCTTCCACATGCGTGCATTCGACCAGGATCGCGTATTTGCCGTCGCTGATCTCAGGCACGTACTTCATCGGGCGGTAATTGGGGAAGTAGCTGTCTAGGAAGACGCCGAGGAAGGTGGAGAGCAGCATACCCAACATGGTCAATTCGAAGAGCACCACCACGGTCGGGGGAATGGGAACAGGATACTGCGAAGCGACTTGAATAGGATACGGGTACAGGTAAGGGGTGACGAACATCAGGAACGCCCCGCCCAAAAAGCCGAGGATCGAACCGCCGAGCGCAATGCGCGGCACGTTCGTCCATTGATTGGGACGTCCGAGCATGGCTTCGGTAACGGGCACGCCGGAAATGATGTTCATGCACTCGTCATGGACGCCGATGGAGCGGAGATGCTCAATGGCGTCGGCGGTCGGCTCGAGGTCCGGAAAGACCGCCAGAATATCTACTTTGGATTCAGCCATCGCGTCCTCCTATTCCAATTCGCTGACCGTCACGACGGTCTCGCGTCCAAATTTCTTGAGTTCGTGCGCCATCTGACCTTCCTGCACTTCCCAGACCGGGATGAGCGGGATCAGTTTAGACGCCGCCATATACAACAAAATGAAGAAGGTGACCGTGCCGATGCCAAGCGGAATTTCGATGCCCGGCTCGTACATGCGCCACGTGAAGGGCATTCGGTTGATCGAGAGCGAGATGGGGACGATGATGTAACGCTCGAACCACATGCCGACGTTGATAATGATGCCTACAATGGAGATCAACAGCGGGTTGGCACGCCAGCGCGCATTCCACAGGATCAACCAGGGAACCGCCACGTTACAGATCAACATGGCGAACCACATCCAGCCGAGCGGACCGTATTCGTGGAAATGGAGCAGGTGATCCGTCCATTTGTCGCCGCCATACCACTGGATCATGTAGTCGTTGAAGAAGAAGTATGCCCAGCCCATCGAAATGATGAGCATGAGTTTGCCGATGGCGTCGAAGTGTTCGGCACGGATGAAGTATTTCATGTGCTTCATCGTGCCACGGATGATCGCCAGCACGGCAACCACCGCGCCCATGCCGGAGTGCAGCGCGCCGATGACGAAGTACGGACCGAAGATGGTCGATGACCAGCCGGGGCGGGTCGCAACCGCAAAGTCCCACGAAACGATGGTATGTACCGAGAACATGACCGGGATGATCGCGAACGCGAAGATGTTCATGGCGTTGCGCAGGTGCGCCCACTCGCCCTCCGTACCGCGGAAGCCGAGCGCAAGTGTTTTGTAGAAGGTCTTGCGCCAGCCGGTGGAGCGGTCACGCGCCATCGCCAAGTCAGGGATGAGCGGCAGGAAGAGATACATCGTAGAGGACAGCAGGTAGGTCGTGATCGCCAGCAAGTCCCAGGAGAGAGGCGAGTGGAAGTTGGGCCACAACATGCGCTGGTTCGGGTAGGGCATCAGCCAGTAGGAAAGCCAGACACGTCCCATGTGCATGAAGATGGAAAAGCCCGCCTGCACCAGACCGAAGGTGGTCATCAATTCGGCGGCGCGGGTGAACGGGCGGCGGAATTCCGCTTTGAACACGCGCAGGATTGCAGAGATGAACGTCCCTGCATGGCTGATGCCGATCCAGAAGACGGTGTTGACGAGGAAGATACCCCAGTATGACGGGCGGTTGACGCCTGCCACGCCGAGACCTTCCGCAATCATCACGCCCCACGAGTAGAAAAGCGCGTAGGCGGTGATGGCGGCAAGCAGTCCGAACACCACCCAGAACTTCCAGGTAGTGTGGTACATGGACTCCATGACCATTTCGTTCATCTGCCCGCGCGGAAGCGGGTCGAGCATCAGGTGTTTTTCGCGGAAGTGCGCTTCGCCGTGCTCCGCATGATTGTTGTGATCTGCCATCATTAGCCTCCGTTGAAGTAGGTCACGTTCGGAAGCGTGCCAAGTTCTTCAAGATGATGCATGCCGCCGCGCCGCTTCGCAAGCTGGGAAACCAGACTCTGCGGATCATCCATGCGACCAAAGGTGATGGCGTTTGCGGGACAGGATTGTGCGCAGGCAGTGGTGAACTCGCCATCGTGCACTTCGCGTCCTTCCGCTTTGGCTTGGTCCTGTGCGCGGTGGATGCGTTGGATGCAGAACGTGCATTTTTCCATGATGCCGCGCCGTCGGACGGTCACATCCGGGTTCAGTTGGTTGGGAAGCGGTTCGGGACGTTCGTAGTCACGCCAGTTGAAGGAACGCACCTGGTACGGGCAGTTGTTCGCGCAGTAACGCGTACCGACACAGCGGTTATAGACCTGCAGGTTGATCTTCTCCGCCATCGAATGTACGGTCGCAAACGCCGGACAGACCGGCTCACAGGGCGCGCTTCCGCACTGCTGGCACATCATCGGCTGGTTGTTGGTCATGCGCACTTCGGGATATTCACCCTCCCAGAAACGCTCGATGCGGATCCAGTGCATGGAGCGCCCGTACCCCGCATCCACCTCGCCGACGAAGGAAAGGTTGTTCTCCATCGCGCAGGCGGCAACGCATGCCTGACAGCCCGTGCAAATATCCTGGTCGATGACCATGCCCCACTTGCCGGACTCTTCCGCGCTTAGTTTTACTTCGGCAATGTTCAATTCATTCAAAGTCGCCATAATTAATGCTCCTCTCCCATGCCCTCGCCATACACTCCCATCATGCTTTCAAGGCGTGAAAGATTTTGTTTTCTTCCCGTCTTTTCAATGCGGACCTTCATACCCGCGAAGGCAAGGTCGCCCGCTTCATTGAAATGCTGACCGAGCAGATCGTTGGGATTAACGCCGCGATTTTCAGCGTACCGTCCGTAGGCGGTGTGACCCTGACCGAAAGGCATCGCCACGGTGTCCGGACGAATAGCCGGGTACAGGTACACGGGCAGTTCCACCGCCCCAGCCTCGCTGACAACCCGCACAACATCATCGTTCTCGATGTGCAGTTCGTGGGCGGTCTTGGGGTTCATTTCCAGCCAGGTATTCCACATGACAGTCGTGGTCGGGTCGGGGAGTTCTTGAAGCCAGGGCTTGTTCGCACCTGCTTCCGCCAGCGTTGTCGAAACGAACGGGACGAAGAAGAATTCGCCATCTCCCGCAAATTCCGCCATGCTGCCGTTGATGTTGCGGTTCAGCGCGCCAGCCGTATCGGGAGCGCCGCGCCCGTCAGAGTTCTTCCACCAACCGCCATGCTGCTGGAAATACGCCATGAAAGTCAGGATCTCCGGCGCGATGAAGGAACCATCCGCTTCACCCATAAGCAAAGCGACCTTGCTTTGCAGGAATTCGACTTCGTCCTTGAAGGGCAATGCCTGCGCAAAACGTCCGCCAGCCAATTGCGCCGCGGCGATCAATACATCCGCAGTGGCGCGGGTGTTGTAGAAGGGGGAGACCACAGGCTGCGCGCCCGAAAGGACCGGCTGTGCCGTGCCGGTGACGACCCGCTGGTAGCCCCAGGATTCCAGTCCGTGATGGTCGGGGAAGACGTGATCCGCTTCGGCGGCGGTCTCATCGGGGAAGGTCGCAAACGAGATGACCTGTCCCACACCGCTGAGCGCGCTCTTGAAGTCAATGGACTTGGGCAGTTCGAAGACAGGGTTCACGCCGTGAATGAACAATACTTTGAAATCGCCGCGCGTCATGCGCTGGACGAATTCCTGCATTTCCTTCGCAGAGGCGGGACGGTGATATTCCGCCTGGTTCGGTGCAAGGGCGGAAAGATATACGCCGCCGGGTTTGCCGAAATTATCGGCGAGGGCGTTCAGCGCCAGCACAGCTTCGGCAACTTCAAGTCCGTTGCTCTGACCGAGCGCCGCGCCGCCGGGGATGGCAAGCGCGCCCGCAGAATTCGCGAACATTTCCGCGATGTGTTGCAGCGTTTCAACCTTGACTCCGGACTTGGACGCTGCATCCAGCACATCCACGCCAGAGAAGGCGCGCGGCATGACGCCGCCGCGCATTTCAGCAGCGAGGCGTCCGATTGCGAGGGCAACCAGGCTCTCGGTCCCGGGGCGAAGCGGAACCCACTCATCCGCCTTGCCGGCAGTAGCGGACATCCGCGCTTCGAATTGGACGAGCGTACCACGTTGTTTCGTCTGCGCTTCGCGCAGTCCGGCAAATCCGCGCGTATAGGAGACGGGTGAAAGCCAGGTTTCGAGGAAGTTCGCGCCGAAGGAGAGCACCACCTGTGCGCCGCCGACATCAAAATAAGGCAGGGCGGCTTCGCCGAAGAGGTTCTCTGCGGCTTTGCTCAGGGTGGCGCGGGCTTCGAACATGCCCAGCGCGCCAAAACGGACCGGGGCGTTCATGCCGGTTGCGCTGGCAAGATCGGAAACCAGATCGAAGAGATGATCGGGAGCCATGCCCATCAGGAAGGCGATCTCACCGGGCTGGTTATTCTTTAGCGCGTCGGCAACGACCTGGATGGCGGCGTCCCAATCGCCGGTGGATGGTTCCTGCACACGGTCGGGATTGTACAAACCTTGCAGGGTTGCCTGTCCGCGCGCGCAGGTCTTGCCGAGGTTCAGCGGATGACTGGCATTGCCTTCGGTCTTGATCGCGCGTCCTTGATAGGTGCGGACGACGAGACCGCATCCTGCCGCGCACTCGCGGCATGTGGTGGCGTAATAGGTGCTCTGACCGTTATAGGTGTATTCGGGCATCTCCATGTAGGGTTCGCGTTTGACGTAACGCGAAGCGGGTCCGCAGCCCGTGAGGACCGCAGTAGTTGCCGCTCCCACACCTGCCAGTTTCAAGAAATCACGCCGGGAAAATTGTTCGCTCATAATATTTCCTTTCACCCGGTTTAATAGTGACACGTACCGCAGTCGCTGAGCTTGATCAGTTTTTCCTGATCGTCGCCGGCGGCATCGATGTGACAGGTCAAACACCAGCCCATGTTCATCACCTGCGGGTTTTCGGCAATGATCACACGGGACATATCCCCGTGGCATTCCTCACAGTTCCTGCCAGCCGCCACATGAGCGCGATGGTTGAACTGGACGAAATCCGGCACCATGGCAACCGGCACCCATTGAATGGGTGTATCGTTCTGGACCGCCGCCAGCAAAAACCGCAGTTCCGAATCCGGGTTGTAGGTCTTTTGTATCTGCTCATGACATCCCCAGCATGTGGCTTGCGAGGGAAGCCCGGCTGCCGGTCCGCGTGACGCGCCAGGATGGCAGTACAAACACTGGATGCCAAAGGCAACGTGCGTTTGATGAGGAAACTGAATGGGTTGTTCGGGTGACTGTTGGGTCGTGTAAAGCCCGTATGCCGCAAGACTGAACAACGCCAGGAACCCAATTCCCACCGCGATCAGTCCGAGAGGCTGTTTCAGCCAGTCAAAAAGTCTTTTGATCATGGATGCTCCTGAAATAAACTTAAGCGCAACGCCGCCGAAGGACGGCGGCGAAAGCTGACTCACCTTAACTCAAAGATCTAAAACACAGGCGGAAAAACGAAGAGTATCGGGAAATGGAATCCTTAAACACAAAACCCGTCCCGATCGAGATCAGGACGAGAAAAGAAAACACAACGCTCATGAACCACTCCATGTCTCTCTCCATAAGATCACTCGCTGAACCCCGCCAGCAAATAACTCGGCGGATTATACATTGAAAGTGCAAAAAAGTACATACAAGGGTTAAATTATACGATTTCAACGCATGATACAATTATATCGAATAAACCATGAAAACCGTCCTTCGATTTATTTCTGTTGCGCTGATGATCATTCTGTTCGTTGCAGGCTTCGCGGCGGTGAATTTCAGCCAGGCAACCGTCGCAGCGAAAGACGCAGACGCCTCATCCGCCCTGCAGCTTGCCTCCCCCACCCCGGTCTTGATCGATGCGTCCGAGATCGGCTCAACGGACGGCATCCTGTTCATGGGAGTCGTCATTGTACTGATCGTCACCCTGCCGCTTCTGTTCCGCAAGCGGGGATAGTAAAAACTTGCGGATGCGTCGTTTAACACCCCATTAACAATCCGTAACCATTCATTAACATAGGTTCATTTCATTGATGGTATAGTTTCATCATGCCCGAAACAATTCTGGTCGTTGAAGATGAACTATCCCTGCAAGAGACCCTTGCCTATAATTTAAGGAAGGAAGGGTACACGGTGGAAACCGTGGGCGATGGACGGCTGGCATTGGAATCCGCGCGCAAACTCAAACCCGACCTGATCGTGCTCGACATCATGCTCCCCGAAATGGACGGCTTCGAGGTGGCGCGCATTTTACGCAAGGAAATGTCCACCGCCATTCTCATGCTGACCGCGCGCGACGATGAGATCGACCGCGTCGTCGGGCTGGAGGTCGGCGCGGACGATTACCTGACCAAGCCGTTCTCCATGCGTGAGTTGATGGCGCGGGTCAAGGCGCAGCTCCGGCGCGCGCGCCTGTTGCGCGAAGAACTTGGAGGCGGGACCATCCCTCCACCATCGCACGAAACACTGACCTTCGATAACCTCGTCATCGACCTGACGCGCCGCGAAGTCACACTGAACGAAACACCCATCCCGCTCAAGCCAAAGGAATTCGATCTGCTGCTCTTCCTTGCCGAGCACCGCCGACAGATGCTCTCACGCGAATTCATTCTCGAACGCGTGTGGGGCTGGGATTATATCGGCGACAGCCGCACGGTGGATGTCCACATCCGCTGGCTCAGGCAGAAGATCGAAGAAAGCCCGAGCGAACCAAAACGCATCGTCACTGTGCGGGGCGGAGGATATCGGTTTGAAGGATAAGCGCCGGCTTGAATAGTTTTCTGTGGGTTGTCGTCATTATCCTGGCAGGTCTCGCGGCATGGTTTGCGTGGCGGTATTTTGACCTGCGGCACAATGTAAATCAGGCGACTAAATCCCTGCGCGGTTCTGAACAACCTGTCCCAAATTCCAAGGAAATCGATGAACTTGTCAGCGGACTCGCATCCCGCGAAACCGTCTTCAAGACCGAACTGTCCAACCTGCAGACTGAAAAAGAACGCCTCGCCACCCTGCTCGCCCAACTCACCGACGGTGTTCTGATCGCCGATGCGGACGGGCGCGTACAATTTGCCAACCCCGCCGCGAGCAAACTTTTCAATACTAGCAACCCCACCCGGCAAAGCGTGGCACAGGTCGTGCGTGACCACCAATTGATCGAAGCGTGGAGACGCTGTCAGCAAACGCGGCAAGTGCAGATCGAATCGGTAGAATTGCCTACGCGCAAACAATTTCTGCAACTAATCGTCATTCCCGATGAACACGAAGGCGGCAGTCTTTTACTCGTGCAGGATCTGACTCACGTCCGCAAACTCGAAACCGTACGGCGGGACTTCATCTCCAACGTTTCGCATGAATTGCGGACTCCGCTTGCCTCGCTTAAAGCCCTGACCGAGACATTACAAAGCGGCGCTCTTTCGGACCCGGAAGCTGGTCCGCGTTTCCTGAGCCGAATCCACACCGAAGTGGATACGCTGACCCAGATGACGCAGGAACTGCTCGATCTCTCGCGCATCGAATCGGGACAGGTGCAATTGGTCTTTGCGCTAATCTCCCCGAAGAAACTATTGCACGCCGCCGCAGAACGAATGAAAGCCCAAGCTGAACGCGCGGGACTCAAAATTTCCGTCACCTGCGCGGACGATATGCCGGACATCCGCGCGGATCAGGCGCGTTTGGAGCAGGTGCTGGTCAATCTCATTCACAATGCGGTCAAGTTCACAAAGCCGGGGGGAGAGATTCGCCTCGAAGCAGAATCAACTGACAGCGGAGTGCGATGCGCAGTGCGGGATACGGGAATCGGAATCCCGGTGGAGAGTCTCTCGCGTATCTTTGAACGCTTCTATCGAGTCGATTCGTCCCGCACCGGTTCAGGCACGGGATTGGGGCTGTCCATCTCGAAGCACATCGTGGAAGCACACGGTGGAAAGATCTGGGCGGAGAGCGAAGAGGGGCGCGGCAGTTCGTTCTATTTTCTAATTCCCCATCAAATGTGATTGCACGTCGAACGGCGCCTCATTGGCGGCGGGCACGGCGCGGATGTAGGTTCCATCCGCGTTTAGGAAGCGCGCGCGGGTATTGTCCTTGAAATAGACATCCAGCACCTTGTCGCGCAGATAGCGGATATGCGTTTTGTTCTCGACAGGGAAAACCACTTCGACGCGATGATTGAGATTGCGGGGCATGAGGTCGGCGCTTCCGAGATAAATCTCTTCATTACCGTTGTTTTGGAAATAATACAAACGGCTGTGTTCGAGATAACGCCCCACGACGCTGATGACACGGATATTGTCGCTGATGCCCTTGATGCCCGGGCGCAGACAGCATATGCCGCGCACGAGCAGGTCCACTTTGACGCCTGCCTGTGAAGCCTGATACAGAAGTTGGATCATGTCCGTGTCCACGAGGGAATTCATCTTGAAGATAAGGCGGGCTTTGTGACCGGCGTTGGCATGTTCGATCTCACGTTTGATAAGCGCATCAATGTTCTCGCGCAGGTTGACAGGCGCAACAAAAAGCTTTTTGTATTTTTGCTTGGTTGAATAGCCGGTTAAATAATTGAACAGGTCGGTGGCGTCAGCGCCCATGTCTTCATCGCAGGTGAACATGCCGAAGTCTTCGTAGATGCGCGAGGTGACGGCGTTGTAGTTTCCGGTGGCGAGATGCAGGTAACGGCGGATGCCCTCCCCTTCCTTGCGGACGACCATGGTGGTCTTGCAGTGCGTCTTCAAGCCGACCAGTCCATAGACGACGTGTACGCCCGCCTGCTCCAGCGCGCGCGCCCAGCCAATGTTGGATTCTTCATCGAAGCGGGCTTTCAGTTCCACCAGCACAGCGACCTGCTTGCCGCGCTCCACGGCTTCGAGCAGGGCATCCACCACGGGGGCATTGGAGCCGACTCGATAGACGGTCTGTTTGATGGCGAGCACATCCGGGTCACGCGCGGCGGCGTTGAGAAAGTCGAGCACCGGCGCGAAGGAATCATACGGATGATGGAGCAGAATGTTCCCGGCGCGGATGGCGTCGAAAATTTCGCCCGGCTTTTCGATAAAACGCAGCGGTTTCGGTATGCGCGGCTTGTAGAGCGGATATTTCAGATCGTGCCGTTCGACGCTGTTGTATAACTGCATCAGGTGGGCAAACCCAAGCGGATGATTCAGCATGTACAGGTCGTTGTTGAAAATTTCAAGGTTATCGACCAGCAATTCACGGATGTCGTCGGGCATGGTGGGATGGATCGCCACCTGCACCACCGAGCCGAACTTGCGTTTGCGGATGCTCTGTTGCATGGTCTCCAGCAGGTCGTCGGCTTCGAGTTCCTGGATCTCCACGTCCGCATCGCGCACTACCCGGAAGGGATGCGCGGCGACCACTTCCAAGCCGGGGAAGAGTTCCTGCAAATTGGCGGCGACGACCTGCTCCAGCCAGACGAAGTAATGATGATGCGGGATCGTACCGTCCTTGCGGACGCCTCCCGACGAACGTTTGATGGGAATCAGGCGCGGCAGTGTCCCCGGCACTTTGAGACGCGCGAATTTCTCGTTCCCTTTTTTGTCGCGGATGACGATGGCAAGGTTGAGACTCAGGTTCGAGATGTGAGGAAATGGATGACCGGGATCAAGCGCGAGCGGAGTCAGAACCGGATAGACGACATCCTTGAAGTATGCATCGGCGCGTTCCCTCTGGGATTTGGTCAGTTTGTGATATTCGAGGATGTGAATCCCCGCCTTTTCCAATTTCGGCAGGAGTTTGCGCTGGAGGCATTGCTGGGCGTCGTGGAAGAGTTCCTGTGCAAGTTTACGGATGGCGGCGAGTTCGTCGCGCGGGGTCATGCCATCGGAGGATACGTCGGTCACACCGGCTTCGATCTGTTTGCGGATGCCCGAGACGCGCACCATGAAGAACTCGTCCATGTTCGAGCCGAAGATGGCAAGGAATTTCAACCGTTCAAGTAACGGGTTATTCTCATCGCGCGCTTCCTCCAGCACGCGGCGCTGGAATTCCAGCAGGCTGAGTTCGCGGTTGATGTAAAGCGATGGGGATGACAGATCTGGCAGGGTCATTTATTTGCGATCTCCACCAGCACGCCGGGGGTGAGAAGCCAATCCATTGCAGCGCGGCGGCTGTGATGCAGGTCATCGGCAGAGAGACGGCAGACGCCGCCCTTTTTGAAGGTGATGTCCATCCCTGCGCCGTCGGCAACCAACATGCCAACCAGCGTGGATAGATACGGCTCATGTCCGACAAGAGCAAGACTGTCCACGCTGTATTTTTCGTTGATCTCGGCGATGAGCAGATTCGGATCCGCCATCGGGACAAGATGGTCGCTGAACTCGAGCTTTTTCTTCATCTTGAAAACATCCGCCAGAATCTCCGCCGTCTCCCGCGCGCGGACATAGGGGCTGGAGAGAATCAGGTCAAACTCCGCGCCGAGGGTGCGCAACCCCTTGGCGATCTGACGCATCTTCTTCGCGCCCTTTTCGGTCAACGTGCGCTGGCTGTCATCGCCCGACGGGGCTTCTTCTTCAGCAATCGCATGACGGATGAGATACAGTTCCATTTTCACTTCTCCCAGGGGAAAGGTTCTTCCGGTGCGGGGCGCCAGAAGATCAATACTTCGCCTTTGTCTTCGAGATATGCCAATAGGACATTCCTGAAGCGCGAGGCGTAATGTTCATGAATGGAAAGCGCATTCGCTCTATCCAACTCCCACAGCGAGCGCGGACTCTCCGGATCCGGTTTTTGTAGAACATCCCGTAATTCCGCCAATCCTTCCAGCGCGACCTCCATATCCTGAATATCGCCCATCATGGACTGGTACGTGTGCATCCGTTTGAAATTATCGTGCGGAAAATTTTCCAACAGGTGATGGATGACCTCGACCGTGTAGCGAAATCTCTTGAACGCGATGCGCAGTTTGTGTATGGTGGTAACCCGCTCCGCATCCACGGCGTGATACAAACGGATGACCCGCGCATACGCCTCGTCCGCGGCTGTGAGTAGCTGCTCCATCAATCCTTCTTCCGGCTGTTCGGCGATCATGGCACGCATCTTCTCCACCCGCTCGGACAGATCCCCCGCCTTGTGTGAGGTCACTGCCTTGCGGGCGGTTCGCAGAAATTTCCGTTCCTTCTTCTCCAAATACTCACGGAACACCTCAAGGTCAGGAACTTCGTGGATGTACTCGGAAATATCCACCAGCAGGACTTGTGTGTCGCGCAGGTCATCAAGTTCGTCAAGTTGGTTCTTCAACGCGCGGCGGATCTTTTGAATCCGCGCGTGGGGCAGGACCGATCTCAGGAGGTCGAAGAATGCCAATAAACGCCGGGCAGCCACCCGCACATCATGAACCGCCTCTTCCGAAAATTCAGCGCGGCAGAGTTTCAATTCCGAGCGGTACTTCTTCCAGCGGACATCCAACGAGTCCAGCAATACGGCTTTGGCATCCATTATCAAGTCTCGATCTCAAGTTTCATTCCAAAAACATCCTGGAACAATGAGCGCCGTTTTGCAAGCGCCCAGTTCTCCAAGCTCAAGCCGTTTTCGCCTTCCAGCTTGAGAATCCATTTTTTCTTGGACCGTCTCATTGTGACATTTTTTACGCGGCGCGTATGACTGACGTCCATCGCATCGGCAAGGCGCAACAGGGTTGCCAGTTTGATGACTACCAGGCGGTCTCTGGAACCGAGCATGCGGAAATTTTCATCCTGCGCATTCGGCATGGATTTGCGATGGTAGCGCATCACATTCGCGACGATCGCCTGCCCGCGCTCCGTCAAACCGATCAACGGGTTGGCTTGCATGATGTAATAAGCGTGCTTGTCGTGGTCGAGCGTGCCGATGAAATGACCGATGTCATGCAGAAGCGCGGCGACCTCCAAAAGAAGTTTATCCTCCGCGTCCAGTCCATGCAGGTCCTGCATCTGCTCGAACAGACTGCCGGCAAGATACGCCACCAACTCCCCGTGCTCGGCATCGAATTGATACTTCTCGCCCAGCCGCATCGCCGATGTCCATACCTGCTCGCGCGGTGAAGGCTGCGGCGCTTTGCTCAGGCTGTGCGCCAAGTCCAGCAGGATGCCGTCCTTCAACCCCACGTTCGGGATCCTGACTTCCTTCACCTGCGTTTCCTGCGCGATGATCTTCAACACGATGGACGCCGGCAGGATAACATCCGCGCGGTCGGGTTTTAACTTGAAACTTCGCATCCTCTGCCTGACCGTCATCCTGCTCAGTTCTTCGATCAACTGACCCAACTCTGAGAGCGTGATCACCTGTTCGCTCTCGCGCTTGAACAGTTTCCTGCGAAGCACGCCCATTTCTTCGATGTTTCCGCCCGTCCCGGCGCACAAGTCAATTTTTTCCTTCCCGATCTCGCGTTGGATGCGGCGGCGGGTCGCGGCGGCATATTCGCGCACCAACTCATCAAAGGGAATATTGGACGGCTTCTTGCCCAATTTTTGCAGGAGACGCACCGTCCCCATGTTGTAACTTTCAGTGGAAAGGATGTTATTCCCCTTCGAGAGCGTGACCTCGACACTGCCGCCGCCGATGTCGATCAGCATGGCGTATTTCCCCTTGAGATTGATCGCATTCGCCACGGCGAGATGGATCAGGCGCGCCTCCTCCTCCCCGCTGATGATCTCGATCTCAATGCCGGTCGTCTGCGCGATACGGTCACACAGGATGTCGTTGTTTTCCGCTTCGCGCATGGCGCTGGTCGCCACCGCGCGGATGCGTTCCACGCCGTAATCATCCGCCACTTTGCGGAAGCGGATGAAGGCATCCAGCATTTGCTGGGCGGTCTGCTCGCCGATCAGCCCCTGTGAAAAAGCGTCCTGCCCCAAACGGACGGGCAGGCGCAGATTCTCGAGCGTCTCCAGTTTGTCGTCGTAGCCCAGCCTGCCGACCACCAGACGCATCGCGTTCGAGCCAACGTCAATTGCAGCGATTGTTTGCATGGATTTCCCAAATTATACAGTGCCTTTGCCGCCCTGTCCCGCCGGGAGGTGTTAACAATGGGTAAAGGAATCCACATCCAGACGCCCATCCCGAAAGCAGTTGTACCTTGCGAAATTGTTTACCGGATGTTAACTGGTTCTTAAGTCCAAAACAAAAAAATGGTTGTATCATGGCGGCATGATAACGATCATCACTGCGATCCTGTTTGCATCATTGCTGACCGTCTTTTCCATCGACGCATCCCGCAAACGCCGCGAGTTTCTGCAAAAGCAAAACCGCATGTGATTTTCATATCTTCTCCTCCTTTTGACCCACCCGCCTTCGATACGGCGGGTGGAATCGTTAACAAAACCAATACGATTATTTCAAGTGTTTTTAATAACTCTGCGCTACACTATGGAGCAACAAATCAGACTTTTTTGCGTATATTTTCTCCAAAGCATACAGAAAGGAGAATCAAATGGGACTTGCAGACTTACACCTGCACACAACGTATAGTTATGACGGCACAGCCACCGTCCCTGCGGTTTTGCGGCGGGCGAAGGAACTCGGCTTGGATGTGATCGCCATCACCGATCACGACGAGATCAACGGGGCGCTGGAGGCGGTCCAACTCGCATCACGCTACGGGTTGGAGGTCATTCCTGGAATCGAGATCACCACCGCTGACGGCGATCTGCTGGCGCTTTTCATGACGGAAAAAGTACCGGCGGGGTTGCCCGTCACGGAGACCATCTTACAGGTGCGTGAACTTGGAGGCGTGTGTATCGCCCCGCACCCAATGACAGGCGGAATGGGCATGAAAAGTCTGAGCGCAATTTCCATTTTGAAGGCGCTGCGCCATCCGCAGGCGGCGGAAACATTGCTTGCCATAGAAACGTATAACGGCACCACCATCGACCGTATGAGCAACCACTACGCCCGCATCTTTGCCAGCCGCTTGAACATCGCCCAGACGGGCAGCAGCGACGCACACGTACTTGACACCATCGGCTTCGGCGCGACGGAATTCGAAGGCAGGAGCGCGCAAGACCTGCTGAAAGCGCTGCGGGAGCGTTCCACAAAGGTCAGGAAACAAAAAGAATGGAGTGCACTGCACATCCTGAGCAATTGGGGATGGCGGCGTTTACAGCGCGCTTTTTCCAAGGCATGACAACCTGATTTTTCCGTTTAGAATTGGGGAAATCGACACAGGAGACAACACAAATGACAAAGCATATTTTGGTCACCAACGACGATGGTGTACTCTCGCCGGGTCTGCTGGCGCTGGTTCAGGAAATGAGAAATTTCGGTAAAGTCACCATCCTTGCACCGGACCGAAACTGGTCGGGCGGCGGACACGTGAAAACGCTGGACCGCGCCCTGCGCGTACGTGAATTCCGCCTGGAAGACGGTACACAAGCCTTCGCCAGCGACGGCGCGCCCTCCGATTGTGTTTCGCTTGCGCTGCTCGGCTACTTCAAGGATAAGTTTGACCTGGTCGTTTCGGGTATCAATTTCGGCGCGAATTTGGGTCATGACATAACCTATTCAGGGACCGTCACCGCCGCCATGGAAGCTGCCATTGCAGATCTGCCGAGCGTGGCAGTTTCGCTGGAAGTTCCCGAAGGGCATGTCGGACCGATCGATTTCGCCCCTTCGGCTCATGCGGCAAGTGTGGCTGTCAAGAATGTCATTACGCATGGCTTGCCTGCGGAAACGCTGTTGAATGTCAACGTCCCTTTTCTGAAGCAGGAGGAGATCAAGGGCTTTCGGATTACGCGTCAGGGATTGCGCGTGTATCACAGCCGGTTGGATGAGCGCATTGATCCGCGCGGCAGACCGTATTACTGGATCGGCGGCGATGCGCCAACCGGCGTCCCGGAACCGGGGACAGATGTGGGCGCATTGTCCGAAGGATATATTTCGGTGACGCCTTTGCAATTGGACCTGACCGACTACCGCGCCCTGTCCAACGTCAGCACATGGGAGTGGAAAGGTCAGGGATAACAGATCAGGTTTCCCCGTAGTATGAAGCGTGTCCGTCAGAAATGGCGGGCGCGTTTTTGTTTAATCCGCTCCCAACTCTTAACAAGACGTTAACCCATCCTTCCATTGACCTTAAGAGGGGCTTGATACCATCTCCACAGATAAATAAAAGGAGAAATAGAGAAATGTTCAAATCTGTTCGTTTGTTTGTGTTTATGCTCGTAACGCTCAGCCTCGTGCTGGCTGCCTGCGGAGGTTCCACTTCCAATTCCGGTTCTGCTCCGGCTGCGACTGCTTCAAGTTCGGGTTCACAATCCAGTGGAGATTCGTCCGCTCCCGCTGCCGGGGAAGAAGAACTTCTGCCGATCGCGCTTCCCGCTTTGCCGGAACCTGATGAGGTGACCGGTGACATTATCACGGCTGGATCCTCGACGGTGTTCCCCGTCTCCGAGCGCATGGCGGAACTCTTCCAGCAGGAAGGTTACAACGGCAACATCACTGTTGACAGCATTGGTTCCGGTGCCGGATATGAACGCTTCTGTACAGCCGGTGAGAGTGACATCGCCAACGCCTCCCGCCCCATCCGCCAGAGTGAGGTTGACAACTGCCGTGCCATCGGACGCGAACCCCTGGAGTTCCGCGTAGGCACGGATGCGCTCGCCATCGTGGTCTCATCCCAGAACGACTTCCTGACTTCCATCTCCATCGAAGAACTTGCCAAGGTCTTCTCCGGCGAAGTCACCAACTGGAACGAACTCAATCCCGCCTACCCGGATGGCAAGATCTCTGTGTATTCCCCCGGCTCCGATAGCGGCACCTTCGATTATTTCATTGAAGTTGTGATGACGCCCGCATACGGGGATCAGGCGGAAGCTGCCCTGCTCGGTCTGGAAGGCGTCCAACTCTCGGAAGACGATAATGTGCTGGTGCAGGGCGTTGCGGGCGATCCCTTCGCCATCGGTTACTTCGGCTATGCCTACTATGTCGAGAACACCAGCCGCCTGAAGGCGTTGAATGTCAACGATGTCGAGCCTTCACAAGCCAACGTGGACAATGCTTCGTATCCGCTGGCGCGTCCGCTCTTCATCTACTCCGATGCCACCATCATGCAGGAGAAGCCGCAAGTTGCCGCTTTCATCGCCTTCTACCTAAACAACCTGGATGACAACATCGTGGATGTGGGTTACTTCCCTGCCCCTGCCAAAGCCATCTACTCCTCCTGGGGAGCATGGCTCGCCGCGGTTGGCGCTCCCGAAGTGAACGCTGATGTGGTCACCGGCGACATTATCACGGCTGGTTCTTCGACCGTGTTCCCCGTCTCCGAGCGCATGGCGGAACTCTTCCAGCAGGAAGGTTACAACGGCAACATCACCGTTGACAGCATTGGTTCCGGCGCCGGATATGAACGCTTCTGCGTCGCCGGTGAAACCGATATCGCCAACGCCTCCCGCCCCATCCGCGACAGTGAAGTGGAATCCTGCCGCGCCATCGGGCGCGAACCGCTGGAGTTCCGTGTTGGCACGGATGCGCTGGCAGTGGTAGTCTCCTCCCAAAACGACTTCTTGACCGCCTTGTCCCTTGAAGAACTCGGCAGGATCTTCTCCGGTGAAGCCAAACTCTGGAGTGACATCAACCCCGCCTACCCCGCTGAAGCCATCAAGACGTATTCCCCCGGCTCCGATAGCGGCACCTTCGATTACTTCGTTGAAGAAGTCATGGAAGACTTCGGCGGCGAAGAAGCCATCCTCGGACTCGAAGGCATCCAGCTCTCCGAAGATGACAACGTCCTCGTACAGGGTGTGGCTGGCGATCCGTACGCCATCGGTTACTTCGGCTATGCCTACTTCGTCGAGAATCAATCCACCCTCAAGGCGCTTGCCATCATCGACGTGGAACCCTCACAGGCGAATGTGGACAACGGCTCCTACCCGCTTGCCCGCCCGCTCTTCATCTATTCCACTGCCAGCATCATGCAGGAAAAGCCGCAGGTTGCCGCTTTCATCGCCTTCTATCTGAACAACCTCGATGACAACATCGTGGATGTGGGTTACTTCCCCGCTCCTATCAAAGCCATTTACTCCTCTTGGGGTGCATGGTACGCAGCAGTCCGCTAACATAGCAACAAATTCATTGGACAGGCTTTCCGTGTGGAGAGCCTGTCCAAACTCGTTTTTTCAAAAACGAAAGCAAGACAGAATCGGAAGATATTTATGACAGAACAACCCAATCATCACCTCAACCTATCACGGGCTTCCTTCCGCCCCAGCGATTTGAAACGAAAACTGCGGCTCGGGGAAGGAGCCATTGAATCCATTCTTTTCGTTGTGGGGTTTCTCACCATTTTTGTGACGGTCAGCATTGTGATCGTTCTGGGTGACCAGGCGCTCTTGTTTTTTAACGACCCGCAGGTCGGATTTCGCGAATTCTTTATGACCACCCAATGGCAGCCTGCCATCGGACAATTTGGCATCTGGGCATTGGTCAGCGCCACACTGACAACCAGCGCAATCGCCATGGCGGTCTCCCTGCCGCTGGGTTTGAGCGCAGCGATCTATCTCAGCGAGTATGCAAGTCCGCGCGCGCGCTCGATCCTGAAGCCTGTGTTGGAAATTCTGGCGGGCATCCCAACCGTGGTGTATGGTTTTTTCGCCCTACTCTTTGTAACACCCCTGTTGCGCGAGATTCTCGGCGCGGACAAGCTCGGTGTGTACAACATGCTTTCAGCGGGCATTGTGATGGGCATCATGATCCTGCCGCTCATCTCCTCGATGAGCGAAGACGCGTTGAGCGCGGTGCCCAGTTCCCTGCGCGAGGCGGCGTATGCAATGGGCGCGACCCGCTTCGAGGCGAGCATCCAGGTCATCCTGCCCGCCGCGCTTTCGGGGATCGGCGCGGCGATCATCGTCGGTATCTCGCGGGCGGTCGGCGAGACAATGATCGTGGCGGTCGCCTCGGGTGCAACATCAAAATTCACCTTCATTCCCCTCGAAGCCGCGGAGACTATGACCGCCCACATCGCCCGCATCAGCGGCGGCGACCTTTCGTACAACACAATCGACTACAACAGCCTGTTCGCCATCGCCCTGATGCTCTTCTTTGTCACACTTGTGCTGAATCTGATCAGTCAGTGGGTGGTGGCAAAATTCCGCGAGCAATATGAGTAACCGCATGGCAAAGAATCTATATCCCAATCAAATCGATCTGGAAAAGTTCGTTGCCTGGCGTTATCGCAAAGCCTGGGTCTGGCAGGTGCTTTTCCTCTCTGCGCTATTGATCGCCATCCTCAGCCTATCCGCCCTCATTTTGGATGTAGTAGATGGCGCGTTCGGCTACGTGGCGTACGAATTCAAGAACGATCCAACGCTCTTCACAGAAAAGCCGCTCGACGATCTGAACAAGGATGAATTACTCACCGTCTTACAGGAGAATCTCTCCCGTGGCGCGTACAACAAATTGAATGAAGAAAAGATCATGGAACAACGCAGTGAGGGCGAGTTATACAACCTCGTCATCGAGCGCATCATCCAGGTCAAAACGCTCGAGACGTATCCGCTGTTCGATTCGCTCTTTCGCAAAGCGGAGGTCGAAGCGGAAGTTGCAGAACTCTACCCGGATGCCCGCCTCGAATTCCGCTCGTGGTTGACTCCGCGATTCCTGACGACTCCCATGTCCAGCCGCGCGGAATTTGCCGGAGTGCGGACGGCTCTTTTCGGCTCGATGTGGCTGGTCGGCATTGCCATTGCCTTTGCTCTCCCTGTTGGTGTGGGCGCAGCGATCTACCTACAGGAATATGCCCGCAAGAACTTTATCAACCGTCTGATACAGACCAATATCAACAATCTGGCAGGCGTTCCGTCCATTGTCTATGGGATGCTCGGGCTGGCGATCTTTGTCCGCGCCATGGAGGCGCTGACCAGCGGTGCCATGTTCGGCGTGACCGACTCGAACGGGCGCACCATCCTCTCCGCAGGCTTGACGATGGGCATCCTCGTCCTGCCGCTGGTCATCATCAACGCGCAGGAAGCCATCAAAGCCGTACCGGATTCGATCCGGCAGGCAGCTTTCGGCGTGGGCGCGACGCGCTGGCAGACGGTGTGGAGTCACGTCCTGCCGAACGCGTTACCCGGCATCCTGACGGGCAGCATCCTGGCGATGTCGCGCGCGGTCGGCGAGACAGCTCCGCTCATCATCGTCGGCGCGTCCACCTTCATCAGCGTGGACCCGAGCGGACCGTTCAGCAAATTCACCGCGCTTCCGATCCAGATCTATCAGTGGACGGCGCGCCCGCAGGGCGAGTTCCATGCCATTGCCGCGGCGGCGATCATCGTCCTGCTCGTCCTGTTGTTGACGTTGAATGCCACAGCCATCTTATTACGCAACCGCTTCCAACGGCGTTTCTAAACACCGTAGGTCACGCTTTCAGCGTGACAACTTACTCGCCAGATGTCACGTTAAAAACGTGACCTACAAAGTCTGTTAGGAAAAGATCAACCATGACACAACCAGAAAACGGCAAATACGCCATCGAAACCAAAAACCTGAGCATCTTTTACGGTCCTTTCGAGGCTGTCAAAGACGTGGAATTGAAGATCGAAAAACAGAAGATCACCGCCATCATCGGTCCGTCGGGGTGCGGAAAATCCACGCTTCTGCGCGCCTTCAACCGCATGAACGATTTCGTCCCCACCAGCCGTGTAAACGGAGAAATTTTGATGCACGGAACCAATCTGTACAGCAAAGAGATCGACCCCGTGGAAGTCCGCCGGCGCATCGGCATGGTCTTCCAAAAACCGAATCCGTTCCCCAAATCCATTTATGAGAACATCGCCTGGGGCGCGCGCATCAACGGCTACAAAGGCAACATGGACGAACTCGTCGAGCAGTCCCTGCGCGGCGCGGCATTGTGGGACGAAGTAAAGGACAAACTCAAGGAAAGCGCCTACGCCCTCTCCGGCGGACAGCAGCAACGTCTGTGCATTGCCCGTACCATTGCCATCCAGCCTGAGATCATCCTGATGGACGAACCCGCCTCAGCCCTCGACCCGATCTCGACCCTGCGCATCGAAGAACTGATGCAGGAACTCAAGCAAAACTACACCATCATCATCGTCACCCACAACATGCAGCAGGCGGCTCGCGTCTCCGATTACACCGCCATGATGATGCTCTACGAAGAGACACGCTCCGGCACGGTCATCGAATATGACGAAACCAAGACCATCTTCACCCGCCCATCCGACAAGCGCACTGAAGATTATGTAACGGGAAGGTTCGGGTAATCATGAACAAACCGAAAGTGTTATTCCTATGCACGGGCAATTCCGCGCGCAGCCAGATCGCGGAGGGATTTCTGCGCGCCATGGCAGGGGATGAGTTCGATGTGTTCAGCGCAGGCACCGAGCCCAAGAGCAGAATCCTGCCCGAGGTCCAAGAGGCGATGCGCGAGATCGGAATCGACATCTCGGGGCAGCATCCAAAGTCCGTCACGGAATATCTCGGCAAAGCCATCTTCACGCATGTCATCACGGTCTGCTCGGATGCGGAGGAGAAGTGCCCCGCTGTGTTTTTGAATATGGGGACGCACGAACACTGGCCCTTTGATGATCCAGCGAAAATAGACGACGAGCACCGCCTCGAATCGACCCGCAGCGTGCGCGACCAGATCGAGCATCGTCTGCGCCTGTGGCTGACCGAGCAAAACATTGCGCCAAACGACTACCGTCAGGCGCGATTGACGTAGTAAAATAGAAAGACTATCAATCAGAGGTCTTATGATCAGAAAAACTTTTGAAAGTGAAATCCAGCAGGTAAAGGACGACATCCTTTTGCTTGGCAGTATGGTGGAACATGCCATCATCGGCTCGGTGGAGGCGTTGAAAAAACGCGACATCAAAGCCGCCGAAGCGATCATTGCCGAGGACAAGGAGATCAACAAGAAGCGTTTCGCCATCGAAAACCAGTTGATGATCCTGATCGCCACCCAGCAGCCGATGGCGCACGACCTGCGCCTGCTGGCTTCATCGATGGAGATTATCTCCGAGCTGGAACGCATGGGCGATTATGCCAAGGGCATTGCCAACATCAATATCCGCATGGGAGAGGAGGCGCTGCTCAAGCCGCTGATCGACATCCCGCGCATGGCACAGAAGGGCGCGGACATGCTGCACCGCGCGCTGACCGCCTTCGTAAATGAAGACGTGGAAACCGCCAAGTCAATCCCCGTCGAAGACGACGAAGTGGACGCGCTCTACAATCAGATCTACCGCGAGTTAATGATTTTCGTCATCGAAGACCCGAAGACTATCGAACGCGCCAACTGGCTGTTGTGGGTTGCGCACAACCTGGAACGTGTTGCAGACCGCGTGACAAACATCTGCGAACGGACGATCTTCATCGCCACCGGCAGTTTCCAGGAGATCAAATCCACCGACGATGAGTTTTGGAAAAGCCAACATAAGTAATGCGGAAAAAGCAAGCGGACGAGACAAAATCTCGTCCGCTTTTTCATTTACGTTCAAAGGGAAAAACTACCCCATCCTGCCGGTAATATAGGCTTCCGTCAATTCTTCCTTGGGGCGGGTGAACATCTCATTGGTCGGGGAGAACTCCACCAGTTCCCCCAGCCAGAACAGTCCGGTATATTCCGAAACGCGCGCGGCTTGCTGCATATTGTGTGTGACGATGACGATGGTGTAATCCTTTTTCAATTCCGCGATCAACTCCTCGACGCGCAGAGTGGCAATCGGATCGAGCGCGGAAGTGGATTCGTCCATAAGGATGACTTCAGGCTGGACGGCGATCACGCGGGCAATACACAATCTCTGCTGCTGCCCGAGGGATAAACCCATCGCATCGGCTTTCAGGTTGTCTTTTACTTCATCCCACAACGCGGCGGCGACCAGGCTTTTTTCCACCACTTCATCCAGGTTCACATCCATCCCCATCACACGCGGACCGAACGCCACGTTGTCATAGATGGATTGCGGGAAGGGATTCGGTTTCTGAAAGACCATGCCAACCCGCTGGCGCAGGTTGACCACGTCCATTTTTTCGCCATAGATGTCTTCGCCGTAGAGCAGAATCTTCCCATCCACGCGCGTGCCGTGGATGGTGTCGTTCATGCGGTTGAGACAGCGCAAGAATGTGGACTTGCCACAGCCCGACGGACCGATGAGCGCGGTCACTTTTTGGGGTTGGATCTCCAGGTTGATGTTGGAAAGGGCTTTCGATGAACCGTAGTAAAAGTCCAATTGCTGGACGGAGAAGGCGGGAGTTTCCGGCATGTTTTGATTTTATCAGAAAGGGCGGAGAGTTCCAGATATGACAAATATCACGAAAGTGGATACAGGCAGCGGGGAGAGGGAAGCGGGATTTTCTTCTGCGATATAATTCCACCCAATGAAACGCATCATCATATTGCTCATCCTTTCGTCCTTTTTGGTCGCATCCTGCGGCTCGAACCCGGCACAGGCAAGTTCAAATTCCCCGACAGTTTATATTCAAAATAAAGGGTCGGATACCGTTGTCAATCTGGCATTGGCATGGGCGGAACGGTATCAGTCGCAACACCCTGACGTGCGCATTTCGGTGACGGGCGGCGGCTCGGGCACGGGCATCGCCGCATTGCTCAACGGGACGGTTGACCTTGCCAACGCATCGCGCAGGATCAAGGATGAAGAGATCACAACCGCGCGTTCGCAGGGCATCGAGCCGCTCGAGCACATCATCGCGCGCGACGCTATCGCCGTGATCGTGAATGCGGAAAATCCCGTCGGCGAGTTGACGCTTCAGCAGATCGCGGATATTTACAGCGGAAAGTTCACGAACTGGAAGGAATTGGGCGGGGAGGACAGACCCATCGTCAAATTGTCGCGTGAGACCAATTCCGGCACGCACGTTTATTTTTTGGAGACGGTACTGCGACTGGGACGGAGCGACGACAAAACGTTGTTCTCGACCGACACGCTTCTGCTCCCGTCCTCCGAAGGGATCGTGGCGGAAGTACGCCATAATCCGAACGCCATCGGTTATGACGGGCTTGGCTATGTGCCGCATGACGTAAAGATGATCGCAATTGCACAGGAGGCGGGCGGCGCGTACGTGCTGCCATCCATTGCAACGGTCAATGATAAAAGTTATCCCATTGCGCGCGACCTGTACATGTACACCAACGGGAATCCGACCGGGATCGTCAAGGACTATCTCGATTGGATCCTTTCCGCCGAGGCGCAGGAGATCGTGGCGGAATTGGGCTTTGTGCCTGTGGAATAAATCATCAAACCTGACAGGTTTTATAAAATTATGGAAAAATCGTTAAACTGGCGCGAATTCATCATCACCAGAGCCATCAAAGCAAGCGGATATTCCGCCATTGTCTTTGTGCTGCTCATTTTCTTTTTCCTTCTGCGTGAAGGGCTTCCGACGCTCGGCGAAGTGGAAGCCGGGTCATTGCTCAATGTGCGCTGGTATCCCATCGAAGATTACTTCGGCATCCTGCCGCTCATCACCGGCTCGTTGATCGTCACTCTCGGCGCGGCGCTGATCGCCGTTCCATTCGGGATCGGGACCGCCGTGTACATCTCCGAGATCGCTCCGCGCTGGATGCGGGAGATACTCAAACCGCTGGTGGAACTGCTCGGCGGACTCCCGTCCGTAGTGCTGGGATTTCTCGGAATCCTCGTCGTCTCGCCGTACCTGCGCGTCCTTCTGGACCTGCCAACTGGTCTGACCGCCTTTACCGGATCCCTGCTCCTCGGCGGGATCGCCGTGCCGACAGTCGTCTCTGTTGCGGAGGACGCGCTGGATGCCGTCCCGCGCGCGTACCGTGAAGGGGCTTGGGCGCTCGGCGCGACCAAATGGCAGACCATCTGGCGGGTCACGCTTCCCGCCGCAAAATCCGGCGTACTGACCGCCGTCATGCTTGGTGTGGGACGCGCCATCGGCGAAACCATGACCGTGATGATGGTGACGGGCAACGCGCCGGTGCTTGCCACCAAACTCGGCAGTCTCTTCTCCCCCGTCCGCACAATGACCGCCACCATCGCGGCTGAAATGGGCGAGGTTGCCAATGGAAGCACACATTACCATGTGCTGTTCTTCATCGGCATTGTGCTGTTTCTCATCTCATTGATCGTGAACGTGATCGCCTCATCCGTTGTCTTCCGCGCGAAGAAACGGGCGGAGAGAATTCTGTCATGATGAAACTTCTCGCCCGCAATCGTCATCTCGTTCAACGGCTCGGATTCACCGCCATCACACTGGTCGCGGTGATGACCGTCATTCCCATCGTCGGTGTGATTATCTTCATCGTCTATCAGGGCGGCTCCGCCATTTCGCTGGAATTCCTGACCGGCTTCCCGCGCGAAGGGATGCGCGAAGGCGGCATCCTGCCCGCCATCATCGGCACACTCTACCTGACCATCGGCACGGCGGTCTTCTCCGTTCCATTGGGAATTGCCGCTGCCATCTACCTTTCGGAATACGCCAAGGACAATCGCGCGACCCGCCTGATCCGGCTGGCGATCATCAATCTGGCGGGTATTCCCTCCGTGGTATACGGTTTGTTCGGGCTGGGATTGTTCGTGCTGTTCCTGCAATTCGGCACATCCATCCTCGCCGCCTCATTGACGCTCTCGATCATGACCCTGCCCGTCATTATCAGCACCGCGGAGGAAGCGCTGCGCTCCGTGCCGCAATCCTTCCGCACGGTCAGCATTTCGCTCGGCGCCACCCGCTGGCAGACCATCCGCCGCATCGTATTGAAGGAAGCGTTGCCCGGCATTCTCACGGGCGTCATCCTCGGCTTGGAACGCGCCGCCGGTGAGACCGCGCCGATCTTGTTCACGGGTGCGGCGTTCTTCCTGCCCCGCCTGCCCGGCTCGCCTTTCGATGCGACCATGGCGCTGCCGTACCATCTCTTTGTCATTTCCACACAGGTTCCTGAGATGCCGATCCAGATCCAATACGGGACGGCGCTGGTACTGCTCGTCTTTGTCTTGACCATGAACGTGATCGCAACAGTCATCCGTTCGCGCGCGAGAGCGAGGCGGCAATGGTAGACAAGATCATCATCGAAAATCTATCCTTGCAATACTCCGATGGCGCAGAGTCCCTGCGAGGCATCAGCATGGGAATCCGTCAGAATGCAGTGACCGTGCTCTTCGGTCCGGCAGGAGGCGGAAAATCCACCCTGCTGCGATGTCTCAACCGCCTGAACGATCTGACCGACATCAAGACCAGTTCAGGGCGCATCCTGATCGACGGCGTCAACATCCTCGACCCCAAAACGGACGTGATCACCCTGCGCCGCAAGGTTGGCATGGTTTTCGCGCGTCCCGTTCCCCTGCCGATGAGCATCCGCGAAAACGTGACCTACGGCTTGGAACTCGCGGGTGAAAAGCGCAAGTCGAAGCTGGATGAGGCTGTGGAGCGAAGCCTGAAACTCTCCGCAATTTGGGATGAAGTAAAGGACAGGTTGGATGACCCCGCTGTGGCGCTCTCCGGCGGACAACAACAGCGCGTCTGTCTCGCCCGTGTGCTGGCACTGCAACCGGAGATCGTCCTGCTCGATGAACCCACCTCCGGGCTGGACCCGATCTCGACCGGCAAGGTCGAAATGGCGTTACAGGAATTGAAAAAGGATTACACCATCATTCTTGTGCCCCACTCCGTGCAACAAGCCGCCCGCACCGCCGACTATGCCGCCTTCTTTTTACAAGGCGAACTGATCGAATACGATGAAGGCGCAAAAATGTTCACTACACCAAAGGAAAAGAAAACCGAAGATTACGTAATGGGGCGGTTCGGCTAAAGAAAAACGGTCACCTTTCAGGTGATCGTTTTTTTCTACCACACTCGTTCCAAATTGGCGTTCTCACCCACCCTGCGCCCGACCTTCGCCATATCGATCCACTCGCCGTGCACCTTCACGCGCACCACGTCCGCTGTGAAATCCGTCGTAGTCGAATTCCCGTTGTTGAACAAATACGAACCGACCGCATAAATATCGGCGGGGACGCTCAACTTCTCGAACTTGCGGATCTTCTCCGGATTAAAACCGCCCGACACGACGATCTTCACACTGCGACAATATTCCTGCGCCGCCTCTTTCCATGACCCCGGCAGGCTCCAACGTTCCCAGGCGGAATCCAACGCCGAACGGACGTTGAACACCAGCCGCGGGTTGACTCCCAGATCGAGCGCCGGGTCACCCAGCGGCGGCACGGATACATCACGCAGGCTTCCGCTTGTATCGAGGCGCACACCGTACAGATTATATTTCTCTGCCTCATCCTTTTGCCCCGCATCCGCCAACTCGCGGTATTTCGCGAACATCGCATCCAGCACGCGCAACGTATCTTCGATGGAATCGTTGTTGAAATCCACCAGCGCAATGCGCGGAATGCGCGCGGGCAGGATGCGCGAGAACTCCATCATTGCTTCGGCAGTGTCGCCGAGGAAGGATGCGATCGCGGCATGGGCAACCGTCCCGCCGCCCGCGCCGCCCCACCAATCCCCCTGCGCATCGGTCGAGACAAAGGCTCCCAATTCACGCGCATGGTCTTTATTGAATCGCTGTAAGGCAATATTGTAGGCATAACCGTCCGCCGCCTGCACTTCATGCACATCGAAGCGCGCCGGGAAGAAGAGCACAGGCTTCCCGCGCGAAGCCACCAGCGTTTCATAGACATTCGTCGCCACACGGCTGGAACGGGTCAGGATGCCGAGCGTCGGCGTTTCGAGCAATGCAAAATCGCGGTAACGTCCGCGCACCTTGATGACCGGTTGGATCTTCAGCGGGTCGCCTTCGTACTTTACCGTCGTCCCGTCATGGACAGCCCACACTTCGAGCTTATCGGACGTATCCACAAATGCATCGCCGTCGAAATATCCCGTGCAATGACGCAGCATCGCCAGCGATTTATCCACGCCGACAATGGTGGTCCTGCCCATGCGGCGCGTGAACCATTGCATCTCCACCTCGATATCGCCGACCGCGATATTCTCCTGCGAAACACCGGCAGGCAAATTATGATGTCTGCCCGAATAAGCATAGCCTTCGTTCGCAAGCGCAACCAACATGCGGTTGATGTTCTCGAAATACTTATCCGAATACCAGCCGCGCCGCATGCGCTCGATATCGAGTTTGAAGGTTTCGTTGGTTAATCGTTTTCCGTCAAAGATGGACATGTATCCTCAATAATTACTCAACCGGGTCTGTGGATTTGACGATACGCATGCCCGCTTCGGCAAACTTCGCATACGCCTCATTCGCCGCCTCGGTATGGTCCACCACCCCGGGCACCACCACCGCCGACGAACAGTCGTCCAGCAAATAGACCTTCTTTGCCAGTTCAGGCTCTACTGCGCGGATGTCATCGAGCAGGTCGGCAATCGTCCACGCCACGCAGTGACTCTTCGCCTGCCCCGCAATGTACAGCCGATCCACTTCGTGCAGGTGCTGGATGAATTTCGGATTGCGTTCGCCGAGCGTCTCGCCCATTGGACCGGTCAACACTTCGGGACCAATGACCGAATAATTCTCGGTGAATGGTTTATTACCCTTGATCTCATATTCGGGCGGGGCAGTCCGCGCAATAGAATGGAAGAAGATGGCTTCATCCAGGGCGGAGACAAGCGCGTGACCGATTCCGCCCAGCATGGCGTGATAGGGCCAGATGGTCAGCGCGTATTTGCCCTTCTTTTGCAGTTCCCCAGCGTAGTGGATCATCATCTGCTGACCGTATTCGGGTGCGATGCCGAAATGCGGAGCCATTGCCGAATTGAAAACCCACCTGCCTGCGCGCAATTCATCCGCGTGGATGTCGGTATATGGGGCGGGGTGATTTCCGTCCGCATCTACGAAGAAGATGGGATGAAAAATTTGATGCGCAGTGTGCGTGTCCATGGTGGCGGTGATGTGCGTGAGGTTGTCCATGTTGCGGTAGATGAACTCACACAAGCGGACGTTGTCCTCGACAGCGCCATGTCCACTGCGCCCGCCGACGAACAGTTCAAAACCGGGGATGCAGAACGTGTTTTGCGCATCCACGATCCAGAGGGAGATGCGAGTCGACGAAGCAGAAGCAGGCTTGAGGTCGTGTTGAAGCGCGTACTGGCGGGCGTCTTCGGCGCGGGCGGCGTAGTCCACTTTCCATACGTCGCCCACGCGGGCAGGGTCAAAAAAAGAAGGGATCGGAGTGGTCATGTCAATCGATCAAGTTGGGAGCAGGTTGGTTTGTTTGTTTTTCTTTTCTCTTGCGGATGAGAATGGGCGGAATGATGAAAGCAAGGATGCCACCGGGAATGCAGAGCGGCAGGAAGCAGGCAAGGTAGGATGCGGCGAGCGCAACGACGATGGCTGTGCCGGTTACATCTTTGGCGACGGTCCCATCGGGAGCGATGCACTCGACGAACGGGGTCGATTCGCCGGGTTCGTGATAGCTGTAACGCTCTTCGCGATATTGCAGTTCGGTGCCATCGGTGCAGAGAACAGGCGCAAGGAAGGTGAATACCGGCTCAGGAGCCGCCGCGATCGAGACGCCGCCTACCGCGCCAAAAGTGGTGAGGGCAATAAAACTGGAAGCGATACAGACGATGACAAGCCCGATGATCTGTCCTGCAATGACACCGCCAAAACGATTTTTCATAGAGTCTCTCCTCGTTATTTATGTGAAGCAGGAGCGACCTGCGCAGTGAAACCGAATTGTTTTCAGTTCCATTGACGGGTCGCCCCTGCATTTCATTTATTTCTTCTTGCCAGCTTTGCTTCCCTTCGCTACACGGCGGTACGGCGGCATGTCAATAATTCGAATATCTGAAAATTCAGTATCAAGAATTCTATTCCATAAACTCGGGTGGCTCGTAGAAAATTCATCAGGCCTCATTGTTGAAGTAATTACTGTCGGTAATTCCAAATCATATCTTTGATACAAAAGTTGATAGAGTTTATCTTCTGCCCATTTCGAGTGAAGTCCACTTTCCTGCATATCATCCAAAATCAACAATGGAGTCACAATCATTTCTTTATACCGACTATCAAATGTAATATCTGAGTTCTCGTTAAATGGTTTTTTTAGGTAATCCAACAAAGGGGATACTCCTGCCATAATTACTTCTCCACCAGACAGAAGGCGAAGATTGCCAATCGCCGCAGACAAGTGCGTTTTGCCACTGTATGATCCACCCAAGAGTACCAACCAACCTCTAGGATGTTCTGCATATTCAACAGAAGCGTTGAAAGCATCCTTCAAAGACTTGATACCCTTTGCAGTAACTGTATCTCTTACTATCCGAGTGGTTTTTTTACCACCGTAACCATAATCCTGCTTGGAAGTAACAGTAGTAACCACCTCTTTACCTAGCTCATCTTCACGAAAAACGAAATTACCAAATGTCATGTTGGTAATTCTCGGGTTTCTTAACATCGAGACGCCAGGATTACCTGTTTCTTTTGGTCTTCGGTAGTCGGGTGATATAAACCTCACATGAGTAACCAATTCACTATCTTGTAAACGAGATCGTATTCGACTTTCGATATCGTCTAAATTTAAATTTGTAGTTATAACTGTTGGAAGTTTGTTTACATAACGATGATTAATAATCTGGAACAATTTCTCTTGAGCCCAAGGTGTTGCATTTTGTGTTCCAAAATCATCTAAAACAAGTAGATTAACTCCTCGAATTTCTTCAAATCTTTCTTCATATGTTGTTTCTTTACTATCAAAGGAAAAACGTAAAGAATCTAATAGATCAGGGACAGTAATAAAAAGGGTTGAAATTCCTTTACTTACTGCATCATTAGCTATAGCAGCAACCAAATGAGTTTTTCCTGCACCAAATTTTCCTTCAAGCAGCAACCAACCTTGGTGCTTTTGAGAAAAATCAACACAAGCATCCAAAGTATCATGCAGGTTTTTTATTTCTTGCTCGGTTATGAACTCCGCCTTCTTATTGCCAGATGTATTAAAGTTCTCAAATGTTAAGTGGCTTAAACCATTAAGTCCGCTCATTTCAAAAAGGCGAGAGCGGGCAGTTTTTGCCACTTCGTGTGCGCGACATATACATGGTTCAAGTTTCCCGAACTTCTCATGCCCCACCGGCACGTCATAGCGCACATACCCCACCCCTCCGCAATGCGGGCAGTTCGGGTCGCCGAGCGGTTTCTCCACGCTCTTAATCGCGCTTGAAGAACTCGGAGAACTCGCCTTCGGTGTATCGTTTTGCATCTTGGACAGCGTCTTGTGAATCTCTTCTTTCATCTTTTCCGTTTTCCTTCCAGCGCCGCAAAATGGCTTCGATGTATTTCCAATTTCGCACATTGCGGCTGACCGCGATCTCGAACGCCTCCTCGAACCACGCGCCCGGGTATTCCCGTTCCGCCTCGCGCAGCATGTCCGAAAGCAGGGGCGTCAACGCGCCGATATTCTCTTCATACAACTTGAACAGGTTGGATTTATTCGGCACATACGCAGCAGACGGCTTGACTTGTCCCTTCGCAAACGCCTCGGCGGATAAACGCCCGCGCGGCGAATTCAGAAAATAATAGACGTCCGCCTCATTCTCAGACTTGAGCATGATCTGCCTCATGACAGCTTTCCCCAGCCCGCGCCGAATCTCCTCCCCGCCCAGCCCCAGCGACTCAGCCTCGAAGTCCGCTTCGCTCAACCCGCGGAAGTTCCCTTCCATGTGTTCGATGCGCCAGATGGCATACAACGTCACCTTCAACTCGGCAACATCCTCGATTTCATTCATCATGCGGATGAACGAATCAGGCACTTGCGTAAACGTTTCAGAGGAAGTGAAGCCGGGGAATGGATTCATAATCATTCCGTAGGGACGGGGTAACCCCGCCCCTACTCATTCGGTCGGAACACCTTCGTCGCGGCATTATCGAAGCGCGTCAGGTCGCCGCGGAAGATCAGGTCAATTTCACCGGTGGGACCGTTACGATGTTTCGCCACCGAAATCTTGGTGAT
Source organism: Anaerolineales bacterium (assembly GCA_023382595.1). Lineage (GTDB taxonomy): Bacteria > Chloroflexota > Anaerolineae > Anaerolineales > Villigracilaceae > Villigracilis. The sequence goes on from JAHDWB010000001.1 coordinate 598,627, forward strand.
ATTGCTCTTATCGCCGTCCTTCTCGTAATCATCCGGTCTGTGGATGAACATCACAATATCGGCGTCCTGTTCCAGCGAGCCGGATTCGCGCAAGTCCGAAAGGATCGGGCGTTTGTCGGTGCGTTGTTCCACAGCGCGGCTCAACTGCGCGGCGGTCAGCACAGGGACATTCAACTCGCGCGCCAACACCTTGAGATTGCGCGAAATATTGGAAACCTCCTGCACGCGGTTGTCATTGCGGCTATCACCGGTCATGAGCTGGAGATAATCAATGATGATAAGGTCCAAACCGAATTCCATGTGCAGGCGGCGGCATTTTGTGCGGAGCTGCAGCGGAGTCAGTGCGGGCGTATCATCCAAAAAGACCTGCGTACTGCCGAACACTTCAATGGCATGATTGAACAACTGCCACTGGTCATCGGTCAATTTACCCGTGCTCAGGTTCTGGGACGAAATCCCCGTCTCCTGCGCAATCAAACGTTGGACGACCTGCTCATTCGACATTTCCAACGAGAAAATGGCAATACGCTTTTTATAGGTCAGTCCCGCATTTTTAGCAACAGAAAGCAGGAAGCCCGACTTACCCTGACCGGGACGTCCCGCCACAATGATGAGATCAGAAGGATGCAATCCGCGCAATAATTTGTCGAGATCGATGAAACCCGTCGGCACGCCATGGAAGTCCGCGCCAAGTTTGGCAAGCTCGGCAACCTGATCGTAATATTCCGAAAGGACACGGCGGATCGGCTCGACATCGTGCTTGGTCCAACGTTCGCTGACGCCGAAAACCGCCTTCTCCGCCTCGCCCATGACCTGATCGATGGCGTCGCCTTTGTACGCCAACGAAGCAATCTGGTTCGCCGCATTGATCATCTTGCGGCGGATGGCATTTTCCTCCACGATATGCCCGTACGCTTCCGCGTTCAGGGAGGTGGGGACTTGGTTGATCAGCGAGGTGAGATACGCCGAGCCGCCGATCTCCGCCAGTTGACCAGCGCGTTCGAGTTCTTCGGATAAGGTCAACAGGTCAACGGGGGTGCGCGCTTCATGCAAACGCACAAAGGCTTCCCAGATCCATTTGTTGCGGTGGATGTAGAAATCATCCGCCGTCAGGAATTGGGCGATGTCGTAATAGACTTCAGGGTTAATCAGCACCGCCCCTACTACTGCTTCTTCGGCTTCTCGGCTATGCGGAACGCCTGGGCTGGCGGGGGCGGTGGATTCTTCGGGGAGAAAATCTGTCATGTTGTGGATCAACTTCAGGTGGAGGGTGAATCGGGCTTATCCTTGTCGGGGTTGTCAATGTCCAGTTTGTCGATGAAATCCTTGAAAACGGATAACCGGTCGCTGGCATCATCACTCAGCGGAGGCGGCGGTTCGCTTCGGGCTGGCGCAGCCGTTTCCTGTATCTCCCGATCGGGCTCCATCCCCGCCGATTCCATGACGCTGCGATGCACCATGATGGGAACGTGCGCGCGCACGGCGATCGCGATCGCGTCGGACGGGCGGGAGTCGATGTGGATCTCGCGCCCATCGGCATTTGCCACGATATTGCCGTAGAAGATATCGTCCTGCAATTTGACGATCTCCACGCGTACGACACGGGCATTAAAGGAATTGAAAATATTCTTGATCAAGTCGTGGGTGAGCGGGCGGATCATTTCAACTTCCTGCAGGGCTACGGTGATCGCTTCCGCCTCGTAGGGTCCGACCCAAATGGTAAGGTATCGTTCAGTATTGGCCTGTTTCAGGACGACAACGCGTTGCGGCGCCATCAGATGCACGCGGATACTGTCGATGATGACTTCTATCATTTCAGACATAGGGGACTCCAATGTTTCTATTTTAGCATAAAGGCTGTTTGGATGCGCCGTGATTTGGATAAGAATTGAATATGCAAATTCGATTTGCCAGAATGGGAAAACACGACTATAATCGGCTTCGCTCAATCGGGGCGTGGCGCAGCCCGGCTAGCGCGCTTGCATGGGGTGCAAGAGGTCGGAGGTTCAAATCCTCTCGCCCCGACAGCAGTACGAAGAAACGTCCTACCGGGAGGGCGTTTTTTGTTTAAGGCAGGTGCGTCAAGGTCGGAGTTTCAAATACCCCTTCGGGGCACGCGTCCTCACGCCCGACAGCGGTACGAAGAAACGTCCTACCGGGAGGGCGTTTTTTGTTTAAGGCAGGTGTGTCAAGGTCGGAGGTTCAAATACCCCTTCGGGGCACGCGTCCTCCCGCCCGACAGTGGGACGAAGAAGCGTCCTACCGGGAGGGCGTTTTTTTGTTTAAGGTGTGCTTATTCTCTTTCATCTGCGGTTAAAACATAACTTGTCAATCCATTCCCTCTCGGTTATCCTTGCGAACGGGAGTGGTTAGGTCCCGGTGGGCTTCCTGGTCTTCAAAACCTGTGGCGGGTCGCGTTGCGGGTCGCGGTGGGTTCGACTCCCATCCACTCCCGCCTAGCATGGAACGATGGACGATAGACCGTTGAACGCTTTTATCGTCCATCGTTCGTTATCCGTAAGCGGTAAACAAGGTGTATCCCTATGTCATTTCCCGACACTGAAGTATTTACAAGGCTCGTCTCGCGCGTCTTCCGCATCGACGATGTGACCAGTGAAGATCCAACCAAGGGTTTCTTCCTGCGCTATCGCGGGGAATTATTTTCAGAAGATTCAGCGGAGGCATACGACCAGTTGGCGGAATCTCTGAGCCAATATAATGTCACGCCATTGTTCCGCAACGAGGAAGGGCGGCATGTCATTTATCTCATGCCGAAACAACCTGAACCTCCCAAGGAAAAAGTTTCCACAAATATCATACTTTTTGTATTGACGATCTTCAGCGTCATGCTGGCGGGGATCAATCCCGAGGGACCCGTACCGGAAGACCCTTCCGCTCTGTTCCCGTTTCTATTGAGAAATATCTTTACCGGCGGACCCTTTGCTTTGAGCCTGCTCGGAATTTTGCTGGCGCATGAACTCGGTCATTATTTCATGAGCCGCTATCACAAAACGCCCGCCACCCTGCCGTATTTCATCCCCTTCCCGTTCAGTCCGCTGGGGACGATGGGCGCGGCGATCCTCATGCGCGGAATCCCAAAGAACAAGCGCATCCTGTTCGATATCGGCATCGCGGGTCCCATTGCAGGACTGGTGGTTGCCATCCCTGTCCTATTCCTCGGGTTGTCATTGTCCAAGCTGAGTGTGCTCGAACCCAACCCTAACGGTTTCATGGAAGGCAATTCCCTGTTGTATCTTTTCGCAAAATACATCACCTTCGGTCAACTACTGCCCGCGCCGGTCGAGCCGCAGGGATTCCTTTACTGGGTGCGCTACATCGTAATGGGCGGACCGATCCCCTTTGGCGGCGTGGATGTGCTCATTCACCCGGTCGCGTTTGCGGGCTGGGCTGGGATCCTCGTCACAGCATTGAACCTTATCCCTGCCGGCACACTGGATGGCGGACACGTCATCTACGCGTTGTTCGGTGAGAGAGCGCGAAAAGCATTTCCGTTCATTATTGGATTGCTGATCGTGCTTGGTTTTTTCTGGAACGGATGGTGGCTGTGGGCTGTCCTGCTCTTCTGGCTGGGACGCGTCAACGCGCAGCCACTGGACCAGATCACCACGCTCGACCCCACCCGGCGGCTGGTTGCATATTCCATGGTCGTTGTCTTCCTTTTGGTCTTTACGCCGGTCCCATTCATGTTAATGGTTTAGAAAATTCATGAAGAAATCATTCTCCCTGATCTTCATCGCATCCCTTCTGCTATCCGCCTGCGCAGGGATGGAAACGCCCATTGCCGTCGCCGATCCGACCGTCACGCCGCAAAACGTCACAGCCACCTCCACGCCGGAACCAGCCGTCGAAACAGCGACCAGGCTCGACGTCAATGAAGAGGCGTTGAACGGCTTGGAAATTTCCGTCTGGTTGCCGTGGTATGGAGTCGAGGCGGGGTTGTTCGAGTCGTTCGTCAATCAATTCAATGCGGAAAACGAATGGGGCATCAAGGTCAGTACAAAAAATCAAGTGAGCTTTGCGAATTTGTACGAGACCGTGACCGCCTCCCTGCCGACGAGCGAGCGCCCGACGATGGTGATCGCTCTGCCTGAACATGCGCAATGGTGGAATGACAACGGCGTGGTGGCAGACCTGACGCCCTATGCCCAGGACCCGCGTTACGGCATGGATGCAACCGATATTCCAATTGTGTTTTGGAATCAAGACCTCGCGGGGGATGTGCGCGTCGGCATCCCTGCGCAACGCACAGCACAATTTTTGCTTCGGAACGAAACTTGGGCGGGAGAATTGGGGTTTGCCTCCGTGCCAGGCACATCAACTGAATTTCGCCGCCAAGCCTGCGGCGCAAATACATCTTTGCGGGCGGATAATGACCCGGCAAACGATGCGCTTGGCGGCTGGCTGGTGAACACCGAGTCGATGACCGCGCACGCATGGATGCTGTCGTTCGGCGGCGGCGTGCTGGAGGAAGGCAACTATCGCTTCCTTGCGCCCGGCAACGTGGAAACCTTCAAGTTCCTGCGCGAACTTTCCGAGAACGGCTGTGCGTGGCAAAGCACCAGTGCAAATCCGTTTTCTGCGTTCGCGAACCGTCAGGCGTTGTTCATCACAGCGGATGTAAGCGACCTGCCGGATGTGGCACGCGCCTTCGCCGCCGCCAACAGCACCGACAATTGGTCTGTCGTTCCCTTCCCATCCGAGGATGGCGGGCTGATCGCCGTGTACGGTTCCTCCTACGTTGTGTTGAATGCGTCGAACGAGGAAGAACTTGCCGCGTGGCTGTTCATCCGCTGGCTGTTGGAGGAAGAACAGGATGCCCGCTGGGTGGAGGTGACTCATCTCTTCCCGCTTCGCTCCTCGACCTTGAGCCTGCTCGGCGACTACGAGCGGTCCCGCCCCCAGTGGCGTCAGGCTGTGGAACTGATCCCGCAGGGCGAGATGCAACCTCAACTGGGTTCGTGGCGTACAGTTAAAATAATGCTGGGTGACGGGTTCGCGCATATGTACCGAGTCAATGTCGCCAGCGGACAGGTCGCCGCGATCCTGGCACAGATGGAATCCATGGCAAGAGATTTGAGCGAGTGACCCAATCCCCTCCTTTCCCTTTGGAGAGGAATAATTTATTGGAGAGAGACCCCATGCCAAACTCAGAATATCGCGCCCGGGAAATGCGCGCAAAAACCCACGAAGTGTACGAATATGACCATGATGAGAGCAAGCCCGGCAAGCCGCTTCACATTCTCATCCCCGGCGGGTTGATCGCGCTGGCAACGCTGGCGCTGATCATTTTTATCGGTTACCTGACCTTCCTCGAAGAAACCTTGAATCAAGACCTCGGCATCATCTTGATGTTGGTGCTTGCGCCGTTCTATGTGGGCGGCGTGTTTCTGTTCAGTTACGGCTACGAGTTGTATGATATTCCGCGTGCCATCCGTTTGACCGCCATCATCGTGTTTGTGACGCTGGCAGCGGTGGTCATTATCGCGGTGCTGTTCCTCGTGCTTGGAAATATGAAGGGCGGATCCAGTTCGTCCTCCAAATCATCATCGAAATCGTCGTCACGGTCATCGTCGAAGTCTTCGGGGTCGGCAAGACCGTCTCCACAAAAAAGCGGACTTGGCGGCGGTTTGGTCGGCGGTGCGGCGGTGAAAAAATCCACATCGTCATCCAGTCCTTCCCCCAGAAGCAGTTCTTCAGGCGGCGGAGACATCTTCGTCCTCGGCGGCGGGGGCAGGACGCGCGTGGAAACCCGCGAGGTGACGAAGGAAGTCATCAAGGAAGTGCCGAAGGAGCCGATGCCGATCACCTGTCCGTTCTGTACGAGGTCGTATGTTCCCATCGAGCATAAATATATCTGTCCCAGTTGCGGAGCGGCAACGCCGAAGAATTTGATCGAAGAGTCGCAGATGCCGAAGGAATGACATAACAAGGAGAATCCCATGCGCCCAATGTACATCAACGGCAAGTTCACGAACGGAAACGCGAAGGAAGAGATTCAAGTCCAGAACCCTGCCACAGAGGAGATATTGGACAGTGTCCCGCGCGGGACGCCGGAAGATGTCGAAGCGGCAGTGCAAGCCGCGAGGTCCGCGTTTGAGGCGTGGCGAAAGATGGGCGCGAACGAACGGGCGAGTCTCCTGCACGAGGTCGCGGAGAAAGTCCACGCGCATCGCGAAGAAATTGCACGCCTGCTGACCTTGGAGGAGGGCAAGCCGCTGACCGAAAACGAAGAGGAAGTGGAATGGGTGCTAAACACGTTCCGCTATTACGCCGAGTTGGGGCGGCATCATCGCGGAAGTGTGCTGGCGGCAGGAGCATCGTCGCAGTTCAATTTCATCATCAAGGAACCGTATGGCGTGGTCGGTTGCATCGTGCCATGGAATTATCCGCTGTTGCTTTTGGCATGGAAGGTCGCGCCCGCGCTCGCGGCGGGAAACGCAGTCGTCATCAAACCATCCGAGATGACGCCGCTGACCGCGCTGTATCTCGCCGAGCATTGCTTTGATCATTTGCCCGCAGGCGTGGTCAATATTGTTACTGGCTATGGATTGGAAACCGGCGAACCGCTGGTAAAGCATCCCGACGTACCGGTCATCGCTTTCACGGGCAGTCTCGCAACTGGGCAAAAGATTGCATCCATTGCTGCGCCGATGATGAAGAAATTGCATCTCGAACTCGGCGGCAAGGATGCGACGGTCATTGCCGAAGATGCCGACCCGGAGATCGCGGCGAAGGCGGTCGGGTACGCGGCTCTGCTCAACGCCGGACAGGTTTGCACATCGACAGAACGGGTCTACATCCCAAGACGCGGCGCAGCGAAGTTCACCGAAGCCATCGTGGAGCATGTCAAATCGCTTCGTCTGGGATCCGGGCTTGAGCAAACAACCGACGTCGGTCCGATGATCGGGGATTCCTATCGCGCGAAATTCGAGAAGCACATCGCGGATGCGAAAGAACACGGTGCAAAGATTTTGGTCGGCGGCGGAAGACCCGCGAATTTGAGCAAGGGCTTCTTCCACGAACCGACCGTATTGAAAAACGTTGACCACTCGATGGTCATCATGCGCGAAGAGACCTTTGGTCCCGCCGTGCCGCTGATGGAATACACCACATTCGATGAAGCCATCAAGTTGACGAACGATTGTCAATATGGCTTGGGCGCGGTGCTGATCTCGAATGACCCGAAACGAATCAAGCAATTCTTCGACGACGTAAAAGCAGGCACGATCTGGATCAACGATCCGCTCACAGACCATTACGCCGGTCCGTTCGGCGGGATGAAGTATTCCGGCGGCGCGCGCGAACTCGGCGAAGTCGGTCTCGATGAATTCCGCGAGGTAAAACACGTCCATTGGGATTTCAACATGGAGGACAAGGAGTATTGGTATCCGTACGGGCGGTAGTACCGAGGGGGGGATATAAACGAAACCCGCTCTGCCTATAATTAGAGCCGTGAGCTTTTCACGGCTCTATTCTTATCCACAGGAGTTTTTATGAAACCCGCCCATCTATTGATCGCCATTATTTTATTCATATCCGCATGCAATGTTCCATTGGATGAAACCCCGCCTCCCCCTACGCTCGAACCTGCCACGCCCCTCCCGGCATCTCCCACCCCTGAGGAAGAAGCCTGCATTGAATCCGGCGACCAGAACACCATCAACGCCGCCTTGCGCAATGAAGGTGACATCGCCGTATTGTGTCAGGGAGCCGTGTTCGAGTTAACTGACTCGGTCGTCATCAACGCGGCTGGACAACAGATCTACACAGCAGGCTTCCCCACTGATGACCGCCGCGCCACGTTGCGCATCGTCTCCCCGACATTAGCCACCGCCATCATCATGCGCGACTTCAACAATGCCATGCTCAGTCATGTGATCGTGGACGGCAACCGTCCCGAACTTGGCTATCTGGGCGGCGACGCATTGATCTACGCGGGCGGCTCCTCCACCGGACAGGTCATCCGCTTTACCAAGATCACCGAACCGCGCAGTTGGTCGGCGCTTCACTTGATCCAAGGGCATCCATCCCCCAACCCGCCCTGTACAAATGCGCTGGTCGAAAATAACGAAATCGGTCCCGCGGGCAGCAGCAATGAAACCTGGGCAGATGGCATTTCACTTGCCTGCACCAACACCACCGTTCGGGATAATTTGATCGTGGATGCCACCGACGGAGGCATTGTTATATTCGGCGCGCCGGGTTCGACCATCGAAGGGAATGTCATCCGAGCCGAAACACGCACCCTGCTGGGCGGCATCAATATGGTGGATTACAACCCCTACGATGGCAACTACAGCGGCACCGTTGTCCGCAACAATATCATTGACGCCGCCAGTGCGGTCATTCGCATTGGGTTGGGCATGGGCACTCGCGTATGGGGCTGCCTGCCAGCCGTTGCCGAAAATGACATGCTCTACGGCGGCACCGTGACGGGGAATACCTTGCGCGGCGCGAACATGCAATACGGCTTTGCTGTCGATGGCGTGCGGGAGTGGACTGTCATCGACAATGTTGATGAAGCCACCCACATCGGCGATCCTTCTGTTGATTGCCGCGGACGTGTCGCATCCGCCCCGGCCGGCTTCCAATACCACCCCCAACGCGCAGAGGGAACATTCCAGCCAGAGTTCGTCAGCTCCTATGTAGAACTGGCTTTGTGGGCGATCGTCTCACCGAGACCGGGAGAATAAGCCACAAAGTCCATCTTCCACCATCCGTTAACGATCAGAGCCATGAAAAACAGATCATGGCTCTTTTTCATCCTCTGCCTGCGTTGGCGGATGATGTCATATTCGGCATATGAATTTAATCCTGACTGGATAAAACCACTATCTTTGTCAATGCAGAATGGCTATAATTAATTTCGTGCCCGTCACAGGCACTCACGTTCCCCACCCAAGGAGAAACCATGCCAAATCATGCCATTACCGCTGAAAATCTGACCTATCGCTATGGGGATCTATTGGCAGTTGACCACATCAATTTCAACGTAGCGGAAGGTGAAATTTTGGGATTTCTCGGTCCCAACGGCGCCGGAAAGACCACCACGGTCAAAATGCTGACCGGGCAGATGCGTCCCAAAGAGGGCAAAGCCAGCCTGTTGGGCATGGACATCACCCAAAAGACGGAAAAGGTGCAGGAACAGATCGGGGTTTGTTTCGAGATCGCCAACTTATACGAGCAGATGACCGGCATCGAAAACCTGAACCTGTTCGCGCAATTGTTCGGCGTCAGGAACTTCGATGCACGCACGCTGCTCGACCGGGTTGGGTTGGGAGAACGCGGCAAAGACCGCGTCGAAGGTTATTCCAAAGGCATGAAACAGCGCTTGATGGTGGCGCGGGCTCTGGTCAACTCGCCGCGCATCCTTTTCCTCGACGAGCCCACCGAAGGTCTGGATCCGGTCTCTGCGGAATCCATCCGCAATTTGATCGTGGATGAGGCGAAGAAAGGCGCGACCATCTTCCTGACCACACACGACATGCTCGAAGCCGATAGGTTGTGCGACCGCGTCGCCTTCATTGAGAAGGGAAGGATTGCCGCGCTCGACACGCCGCATAATCTCAAACAGCAATACGGCAAGCGTATGGTCAAGGCGCAGGTGAGCGGCAGGGATGGGAAACTCGAAAGCCGCGAGATCATCCTCGACACGGACGCCACAGCCGCCGACCTGCAGCGCCTCTTCAATGACGAGAAAGTGGTTACCATCCACAGCGAGGAAGCCAGCCTCGAGGATATTTTCATCAAGATCACCGGGCGCGGACTGGCATAACATGAACTGGCAAACCATCCCCCCGTTGATAAAAAAAGACCTGATGCTTTTCTTCCGGAACAGGTTCTATACGTTCATCACCATCGTTGCGCTTGTCGCATATATCGGCGTGTACTACGCCATGCCCGACAGCGTGGATGAGATCATCGAAGTCGGGCTGTATGCTCCGTCCACGTCTGCCGAGGCGACGAGAATGCTGGACGAAGACGGGATCAGTTTCGAGGTCTTCGAGAGCGAGGCGGCGCTGCGTCAAGCCATTTTGGAGAAAGAGATCGGGAGCGGAATCGCCTTTCCTGAAAACTTCATCCAGGATGTGATGGCGGGCGTAAAACCGACGGTCAATATCTATGTGCCGTCCGATGTAGACCAGGACACGCGCGATGCCATGCAAGTGATCGTCGAAGCCATGTCCTTGACGCTGACCGGACGGTCGTTGAACATCGAAGCGAACGAGGTCACGCTTGGGCGCGATATGGCTGGCGAGCAGATCCCGCCGCGCGACCGCATGCTGCCGCTGTTCGTCATCGTCGTTCTGATGTTCGAGACGCTTGGGCTGGCAAGCCTGCTCGCGGAGGAGATACAGGCTGGCACGATCCGCGCCCTGTTGGTTTCCCCGATGAGCACGCGCGAATTCTTCTTTGCCAAAGGCGTGATCAGCGTTTCGATGGTGCTGTTCCAATCGGTGGTGTTAATGACCGCCGTTGGCGCAATGCGCTATGAGCCCTTGATCATCCTGACAATTCTCTTTCTTGGGTCACTGTTGGTGACAGGTGTCGGCTTCCTGATGGGGGCGGCGGGCAGGGACATGCTTTCGGTAATGGCATGGGGCATCCTTGCGATGATCCTGTTGGGCGTGCCGTCCTTTGGCGTGTTGTTCCCAGGCACAATGACCGCGTGGGCGAAATTCATCCCATCCTATTATCTGGCGGACAGCGTGCATCAGGTTGTCAATTTCGGCGCGGGCTGGTCGGACATCTCCGGCAACCTGCCGCCCCTGCTGGCATGGATCGCCGCGCTCCTGTTCATTGGCGCTTCGGTTTTGAAAAGGAAGTTCGCATGAACGTCAACCGCATTTTTACGCTCGTTAAAAAGGAATTCATCTTCGGCTCGAAGAATTTCATCTTTGTGATGGCGATCGTCATGCCGGTGCTGATCTCACTCGTCATTTCCCTGCTGTTGGGGACCTTGTTCTCGGGCAAACCGCGTCTCGGCATCCTTGACCGCGGAACCTCGCAGTTGACCGTCAACATGGAAGAACAGGATTATCTCGCGGTCGAAATCTACACATCCGCAGAGCAGTTGCAACAGGATGTGGAACGCGGCGCGCTTGACATGGGTTTGATCCTGCCCCCCGATTTTGACAGCCAACTCCAAGCGGAGGACGCCACCAGCATGGACCTGTTCATCTGGGGTGAGAGCCTGCTTAAGCACCGGACGATCCTCGCGGTATCGCTGGTGCGCCAGATCATTGATGTGGCGGGACGTGAAATCCCGGTCAACACGGAATTGGTCTTGCTCGGCGAGGAAACCAACATCCCGTGGGATGTGCGTCTCTTCCCGTTCGTGGTGGTCATCACCATTGTACTGGGCGGGACGATGGTGCCGGCAACTTCGATGGTCGAGGAGAAGGTCAAGCGCACCTACCGCGCCCTGCTGACCACTCCCGCCTCGCTTGTGGACATTCTGACCGCCAAAGGCTTGACCGGCGTGATCCTAGCACTTTTCATGGGAATGGTCATCCTGTTCATCAACCGGGCGTTCGGCACGCAGCCCGTCGCGCTGGTCACGGTGCTGGTCATCAGCGGAATATTCGCTGCCGCTTTGGGAATCATTTTAGGCGTGACGGTCAAGGACATCAGCACGCTGTTCACGGTCATCAAGAGTTTGGGGATCGTCCTATACGCGCCGGGAATCATCTTAATGTTCCCCGAATTCCCTCAGTGGATAGCGAAGATCTTCCCGACTTACTATTTCCTCAACCCCATCATCGAAATGACGGTCAACAATACTCCCTTTGCAGATGTCGCCGTGGATGTGTATATCTTGATCGGATTGACCGTCCTTTTGATCGGCGTGGCAGGCTTCCTCGCCCGCCGTCAACTGGATGCGGATGCTTGAGGCGACACGAGCGCAACAACCCGGCACGCTTCATCCGTTTATAATGAGAGCCATGAAAAACAGATCATGGCTCTTTCCGTTTCTACTATTAATCGGGGTTTTGAGTTACACCCTGCTCACACAGGTACAACTCCCCGGTGACGGGTTCGCCACGTTCGGCGCGGATACTGTCCGCGCGGAGGTGCAGCAGATCATCGAAGAAGGTCAAATTGACGTGGGCGGGAATTTCCAAACATATCAGATCGCGCGGGTGATGATCCTCGAAGGACCGTATGAGGGCATCCCGATGGAAATTGATTACGGCAGGCGGCAGATCCGCCCGGACGATTATCTGCTCGCGCCGGGAGATACGATCCTCGTTTCCATCAGCAAAACACCCGATAACGTGATCAACGCCTATTTCGCGGATTATGTCCGCACCACGCCGATCCTGTGGCTGGCGCTCATCTTTGCAGTCGCCATCGTGATCATCAGCCAGTGGAAGGGCATCCGTGCGCTGATCAGCATGGCGTTCAGTCTCTACATTATTATCGGCTACATCATCCCGCAAATTCTCACAGGCAATGACCCATTGCGCGTCAGCATCATCGGCTCGATCCTTTTGCTCGGCGTCACACTTTACCTCACCTACGGCTGGACGTTGAAGACACATGCGGCGGTGCTCAGCATGGTGCTGGTCCTGCTGCTCACCGGCACGCTTTCCGGTCTGTTCGTGGTTTTTGCCAAATTGAACGGTTCGGGCGACGAGAACGTGATGTTCCTGATGCAATTGATGGAAAGCCCGATCAACCTGCGCGGACTCCTGCTCGGCGGGATGATCATCGGCGCGTTAGGCGTGCTGGATGACCTAGTCACGACTCAAGCCTCGGCTGTGTTTGAATTACACCACGCGAACCCGAACCTCGGCTTTCGCGGACTCTACAACGCCGCCATGCGCATCGGTCAGGACCATGTGGCGGCTACGGTCAACACCCTGGTCTTAGCCTACGCTGGAGCCTCGCTCCCCATGCTGTTGATGTTCTCGCTCGGGCGCGGGGATTATGGTTATTTGATCAATTTCTCCTTCATCGCTGAAGAGGTCGTGCGGACATTGGTCGGGTCGCTGGGGTTGATCGCCGCCGTGCCGATCACGACCACGCTTGCCATTTTCCTAGCTCAAAGGGCTGAGTCGCTTGGGAAGTGGGAGCAGGTTCTCGGTCCGGTGGGAAGCGGTGAAGGGCATCATCATTAGATTTGGAGTCAGAGTATATTCAGTTCATTTGCCAGCAAGTTGGTTGAGTCCAAATCCAGTTGTTTAGTCAAATTTGTTGCAACTTTTTCCCATCTGCCAGCGTAAGGTAAGGTAGAAATACACTTAGGAGCAACGTGAACGAAGAACAAACCTGGGTTGCCCAGGCGCAGCAAGGCGATGACGAAGCGTTTACCAGGCTCGTCGAAACCTATCAGACCCCCGTTTTCAACCTGTGTTATCGCATGTTGGGCGAGCCTGAGTCGGCGGAGGACGCCGCACAGGAAACGTTTTTGCGCGCATATCAGCACCTGCATCGCTACGACCAGAAACGTCCGTTTGCCACGTGGCTTCTTTCGATCGCCGCGCATTACTGCATTGACCGCCTGCGCCGCCGCAAGTTCGCAATCTTTTCGATGGATGCGGAGGATGAAGAAGGCAACACATTTGAATACCCGGATGTGGACGCCCCCAACCCCGAAGCGGAATCCATCAAAGGACAAACGCAGGAGCGGGTGCACGAGTTGTTAAAAGACCTCGACCATACCGACCGCGCCGCGATCATCATGAGATATTGGTACGACTATTCAGAAAAGGAAATCGCCGAATCCCTGCGGCTGACGGTCAGTGCGGTGAAAAGCCGTCTGCACCGCGCCCGCAAGGAACTGGCAGGCTTATGGCAGGATCAGGAAGACGACCTGCTCGCCGAAATGGAAAGGAGACATCATGAATCACCAGCCTTTTGAAACCTGGCTGTTGGACGATAAACACTTGAGCAAAACGGAGAAGCGTGACTTGGACGCGCATCTGCGGGACTGCCGCGTCTGTTCGGCTCTGGCGGAGACCGGACTTGCCCTGCGTTCTGCGAAAGTGATCGCCCCTGCGGCTGGGTTCACAACCCGCTTCCAGCAGCGGCTTGCCGTGCAGAAAGTAGCGGAACGCCGCCGAAGGCTGTGGGGCTTGTTCATCCTGATCCTGAGCGGGGTGGGACTGCTCGGGTGGGCTGTCGCTCCGTACGCGTATGCCTTCGTCTCCGCGCCGGTGGAATGGCTCACGGCGGCTATCGGTTATTTTCTATTCGTGTTCACATCGGCGCAGGCGTTCAGTGAGATCCTGCGGGTGATGGCTCGCATTCTTCCCGGCTTCGTCCCGCCCTATGTGTGGATGGTGTTCCTTTCCGCGCTGGCAGGCATGGGGCTGGTCTGGATCGTATCAATTTGGCGGTTTTCAAGGAAACCGCAAGGAGTAACAGTATGAAAATAAAAGCAAATCTGGTTCGCATCTCGCTGCTGCTGGCATTGTTGTTGCTGCCAACCAGTAATGTGCTGGCGCAAAGTTCGAGCGGGGATGTCCTGCTGTTCGGACAGAACTATACTTTGCAGAGCGGCGATACGCTCAACGGCAGTCTGGCGGTCATTGGCGGGAATGCCAATATCGAAGAAGACGCCAAGGTCAACGGTGATGTGGCGCTGATCGGCGGAAACCTCAGCATCATTGGTGATGTGGACGGCGATGTGGCGCTGGTCGGCGGGAACATGACCATCAGCGGAACCGTGGACGGCGACATTGTCATCGTCGGCGGGCAGGTGTTATTGACCGAAACCGCCGTCGTGGATGGAAACATCGCCACCATCGGCGGGAGCGTGCAGCGCGAACCCGGCGCGGAAGTCTCCGGCAACGTCACGCACAACGCGCCCCCCACCATCGACGTACCGAGTGTGCCGACCGTCCCGAACGTGCCCAACGTTGGCACGCCGGAAGTCAGGGTTAATGTCAACCCGCTCTGGGAGATCGCCGGCGTCATCGGACGCGCCTTGGCGGTTGGCTTCATCGGCATGCTGCTGACGCTCTTCCTCCAGCCGCAATTGGACCGCGTCAACTCGGCAATCGTTCGTCAGCCGCTGATCGCAGGCGGATATGGATTGCTGGCGATCATTGTTGCGGTGATCGCAATCGCTATTTTGGCAGTCACCATCATCCTCATTCCCATTGCAATGCTTGCGGCATTGGTGGTCCCGCTTGCGTGGCTGCTCGGTATGGTGGCGCTCGGTCAGGAAGTGGGCGACCGCTTCACGAAAGCCATCAACCAAGTCTGGGCGCCGGTCCTTTCGACGGGATTCGGCACGTTCATGCTGGTGCTCTTGGTCGGGCTGGTCGGGTTGATCCCCTGCGTGGGCTGGCTGGCATCCTTCCTTGCCACGCTGACTGCCATTGGCGGCGTAGCCATGACGTGGTTCGGCACGCGCAACGCCCCCGGCGGGATGTTGCCGCCCGTTCAAATCGAAGAGATCCCGCCAACCTCGTAATATCCCTCGTGATATAATCCACACCGCCCCGGAGAAACTCCGGGGCGGTTTCATTTTTTAGGAGAAAGTCCATGTTCAAGCACGAAATCCCAAATACCCCTACTCACAATTCCTCCCCGCCGCTCATCGAAATCTCCGGCACACACCGCGAGATGGGACGCCAGATGGGCGAAGCCGCCCGTGTACAAGTTCAACACAGCGTCGAGAATGCACGCGTGCTGATTGACGCCGCCTACGATAGCCTCGAACTCACCTGGGACGGCGCAAAAATTCAGGGAAGCAAATACCTGCCATTCGCCGAGGAGCGTTATCCGCAATACGTGGATGAATTGCGCGGTATTGCCGAGGGCGCAAATGTCCCCTTCGAAGACATCGTCGTGCTCAACGCAATGGAAGCCGTCACCATGGACGCGCTTCACCTGACGCGCTGCACCAGCATGGCGGTCAATGACGAGCGCACAGCAGACGGTCACGTACTCGCTGCGCACAACGAAGACTGGGTCCCGGAAGACGAAGGCGACGTTCTCATCATCTCAGCCAAACCTGAGAAAGAACCGCCTTTCCTTGCCATGACCTACGGTGGACTCCTGCCCAACGTCGGATTCAACGCCTATGGAATCGCCCAACTCATTGACTCGGTCTACCCTTCCGACTCGCGCATCGGAATCCCCCGACTCGTGGTTGCCCGCGCCGTGCTTGCCTCACGCCGAATCTCCGGCGCCATCGGGCGGACGCTCATCCCCCACCGCGCGGCGGGCTACAACCATCTGCTCATCCACGAAAGCGGCGAATTGTACTCCGTGGAAGTGTCAGCGCGCAGGTTCGAGATCCTATATGGACATGATGGATATATGGTGCACACCAATCACTACATCGACCCGCACATGAGACAGATCGAGAAGGAACCAGAGGAACTGCTCTCCTCCCGCGTGCGCTACTTCCGCGCCTCACGGCTCATCCAACAGACCGAAAAACACACCATCAAAAGCCTGCAAGCCATCCAGAAAGATCATGTCAACATCCCCAATTCGATCTGCAATCACAACATCGAAGGCGCAGACCCGCTCGACCGCGAGAAGACCATCAGCGCCATGGTAATGGACCTGACCTCGCGTGAAATGCACGTCACCTGGGGAAACCCCTGCAAGAATGTGTATCACACCTATCACTTGAACGCTTAAACAAAAGCCCCGAAGATTATGAAAATCTTCGGGGCTGACTTTTCACGCGTTTTGTTGCGCGGGTTCCTTCAATAACAATGCCAGCGGCGAAGCGACCAGCACCATGCCGGTTGTCAAGGTCAACACATAGGGGAAGCCGTGTAATTCCGCCAGGTGACCGGTGTACAGCAATCCCAGCGCGCCGGAAGAAAAGATAAAGCCGAGTATCAAGCCGGAAGCCAGCGCCATCCCGCCGGGGATGATGCGTTGGGCGAAAACCACCATAATGCTGTGCACAGAACCCGTCAATGCGCCGGAAAGGGGAATCAAAGCGTAAAGCCAGCCAGACCAGCCGATCTGGCTGAGGAGATAGATCGGGGTAGCGGCAAAAAAGAGCATGGCGGCTGCTACAAAACGCTTGGGATATCTGTCGCCGAGAAAACCGCCCATCACATTACCGATCGCCGACCCGCCCATGAACAATCCAGCCATACTGCCATAGACCGTTGCACTTTGCCCCAGATCCTTGATGTATTTTGGAATGAGATTGACCATGTTCGCCTGCGCCCAGGATTGTAAAGCAGCCACCAATGCCAGCACGATGATAAAGGCGATACCCGCACTTGCGCGGTTGGAAGTTGATACGTTCGCAGGTTTTGGATGCGGGTGGTTGGCGCGTAATTGACGGAGCAAAGCAAAGCCGATAGGCAGGGCAACTACAGGCACAATTAGCATGCCGGGTACGTCATAGGATGCAAGAATCAAGCCTGTAATGATGGGACCGATAAAGTGACCAAGCTGTCCTGCCATGAAGAAGAGGGAGGCGGCGGTAGTTTCACGTCCTTTTAGAAGGTCGCGTCCGCGCAGGGTGGCTTGGACGGTGCCTACCGGGTGAAATGCGGAAGACCCCAGTGCGGCAATGATCAGGCATCCCAAACCAATATTTCCAGGGAACAACAAAGCCGCCGAATAAAAGACCGCCATCCACAGCACTCCGCCGGCAGAAAGCCAGCGCGGACCCATGCGATCTGAAAGCCAGCCGAAGAATGGCTGCGTTAGCGCAGACGCCCAGATGTAAATGGTCGAAAACAGGGCGATCTCCCATTCGCTTAAGCCGAGATAGGTCAGCAGAACCGGGCGGCTGGCGTTGAAAACATCCACAATGAAATGACCAACGGCAATGGACGAAAATATGGTATCAAAAATGAGAGCCATGGATTGTTTTATTTTCCGCGATACAGATGATGCGTTTCAATGTAATCGTACACAGACGACGGCACGTAATAACGGTACATTTCTCCGGCAGCAATGCGGCGGCGCAATTCGCGGGAGGAGACAGGCTGAAGGAGGGTGTCAACAAAGTGGATCTTTTCTGTCACGCCGGGAAGCTGCGATTCGATCTCGGCGAGGTCGGTGAAGTCGCCCGGGCGGCGCATCACACCGATTTTGGAAACAGCAGCTACGAGGTCCGCCGGGAGGCGCCAAGTGGATAATTCCCACAGCGAATCGCCGCCGATCAAAAGGTATATTTCCGCATTCGGTTCCTGCCCGGCAAGCAGCTTAATGGTGTCGATCGTGTAATGCGGTCCCGGACGGTCAATTTCAAGCCGTGACAGTTCAAAGACCGGATTATGCGCGATCATGCCCTGCAACATCGGTAAACGATGTTCAAGCGGTGTGATGGGATTGTCCAGTTTGTGGGGAGGGTCGGGGGTCAGCATCCAGAGCAGGCGATCCAACTTGAACTGGGAAACCGCCTCCCCCGCGAGGATGAGATGACCGATATGCGGCGGGTCGAAGGTTCCGCCAAACAAGCCGATTTTATTGTTTGCCATGCGCGAAGTATATCGCAAAGTCATTTTAGGTTTGCGTTTCTTGGTGTATACTCGTTTTACAGGGCATCCGAATGTCTGATCTTACTATTCTCAGTTCCAAATCGCCGTTAAAGCGCATTATCCATGCGGTGCAGGCGCTCGAGGCTGGAGAATATTCGCCTCATTTGCTCCATGATCTCGCCGAGGAAAAGGGCGAACTTGGGCAGCTTGCACAGATATTGGATAAGATGGCGCACACCGTTTCCCAACGGGATAACCGTCTGCGCCTGCTTCAAAAGGTGATTCCCATCGGTGTTTCGCTTTCTGCGGAGAAGGATTTTGACCGCCTGCTCGAATCACTGGTGGCGGAGGCGCAGACTTTTACGAACGCTGACGCCGGGACGTTGTACCTGCTGGAGGAGGACAGCTTGAAGTTCGTCATCCTGCGGAACATTTCGCTTGACTTGAAAATGGGCGGAACAAGCGGGAACGAGATCCCCTTTTACCCGGTGAGACTGCATCAGGATGATGGAAGCGAGAATCGGACGAACGTCGCCTCCTACGCGGCACTGACGCGCCAGCGCGTCAACATTGCGGACGCATACATGGCGGAGGGGTTCGACTTCTCCGGTACAAAAGCCTTCGACCAGAAGACAAAATACTACTCCAAATCCTTCCTGACCATCCCGCTCGAGAACAAGGATGGAAAAGTGATCGGCGTGCTGCAATTGATCAACGCCAAGGACCCGGTCAGCGACGAGATCATCCCCTTTGCCGCTGACGATGTGCTCGAGGCGCTCATCCTGCTCGCCACCGCCGCCCTGGACGGTTACATCCGCGAGGCAGCCCTGCGTCAGGAGATCGCCAAGCTCAAGATCGAGATCGATGAGTCGCGCCGCGCCAAACAGGTGGCAGAGATCACCGAAACGAAATTCTTTCAGGAACTTAGGGACAAGGCGAAAAACATTCGGGAGCGGGGAAAGAAATAGAGGAACCAAGAGGGGATTCGCAGTGTAGCGGTATCTTTCAAAATTGCAAACACATGTGTCATCCCAACAAACCCCTTTTCGTGTACATTCACCACTAAAGATACAAGGGTTTGAATAAACTCAAGGAAAAACAGGACATGTCACAGAATTTCGATGCGATCATCATTGGGGCAGGTGTCATAGGCACAAGCATTGCCTTCCACCTCGCAAAACGAGGCTTGAAGCCGGTCATTCTCGAGCAAAAACAAATGGGATTTGGCGCCACTGGAAGTTCCAGCGGGCTTGTCCGCATGCACTACGACCTCGAAGTGGAATCCCGCCTTGCCTGGCAGAGTTTCCAATATTTCCGTAACTGGAGCGAGCGCGTGGGTGGCGAGTGCGGTTTCCGTCGTACCGGCTTCCTGCACATCGAACCCGCCAAGCACATCGAGAAATTGCGCGCAAACGTCGAAATGCATCAAAAGATCGGCATCCCATCCGAAATCATTACAGGGGACGAAGTAAAAAAACTTTCTCCATCCTTCAAAACAGATGACATCGAATTCGCGGCATACGAGCCTGAATCTGGATACGCAGATGCAACGCTCACCGCGAATTCCTTTTTGACCGCCGCAAAAGAACATGGCGCTGTCTACGCGCAAGATTGTGGTGTGACCGCCGCCCAAACCGCTGGAGGTAAGGTGACCGGTGTGCAGAGTACGCGCGGCGATTTTTCTGCACCGATTGTCATCAATGCCGCCGGGGCGTGGGCTGGCAAGGTCAGTGATCTGTTCGGCGTTTCCATCCCGTTGGATACGTGGACTCATGATGTCGTCCATGTCCGACGCCCCGCTCATATAAAAGACCATCTGACCGTGATCGACAGTTCGCTCAATATGTACTTCCGGCCTGATTCCGGTGACCTGACCCTGGTCGCCCTCGAAGATGACAGCCGCCTCGGCGAATCCCCTGAAGCGGACTTGGGCTATGTCGCCAAGGATTTCGTCGAGCGCGCCATTGACCGCATTTGCAAACGCATCCCCGCCATGGAGGAAGGCTCATTGCACTCCACCCACGTTGGCAGGGACGGATTGACTCCGGATCAGCGGGCAATTATCGGCGCGGCAGGACCCGAGGGTTATTACCTCGTCACCGGTTTCAGCGGCACCGGCTTCAAACTCTCCCCTGCCGTCGGTTTGTGCGTCAGCGAATTGATCGTGGACGGCAAAGCATCCACGGTGGATATCTCCGGTTTTGACCCCGCCCGCTTTGAGCGCGGGGAAACACTCAAAGGACAGAACGATTACGGCTTCATCTGGCGTAACGAACAAAAGTAGGCGCGCCGCCTGCGAAGATAAGGACATATATGAATTCACGTACTAAAAAGTTAAAACTCATCACTATAAGTATATTTCTGCTTATCTTTGCAGTTGCAGTAAGTGCATGCGGTGCTGAAGGAAATTTTCTGGCAGGTGGTGCCGGTGCTTCAAACGCCGAAGAGGAGATCACTGCCACTCCCGCCGCTGAAGAGCCGATCGTTGAGCCGCCTACTCCCACGCCCATCCCCGAACCGTTCGGGCGCATCATCTTCGTTTCCAACCGCGAAGGTCAAAAAAATCTATTCATCACCGCACCGAACGGAACCGACCTGAACCGCCTTACCGCAAACGGCTCGGAAGACAGCACACCCCGCATTTCCCCCGATGGCACAAAGATCGCGTTCGTTTCCACGGTCAACAATAACATGGACATTTACATCCTTGACCTTGGCTCGGGCGCGATCACGCGTGTCACGGACACCCCTGAAAAAGACTCATCCCCCTCCTGGTCACCCGACGGCACAAGACTAGCCTTCGAATCCTTCCGCGATGGCAACTTCGAGATCTACATCACCAACATCGACGGCTCCAACCAGATCCGCATCACAAACGACTCCTCCGGCGACAGCAGCCCCGTCTGGTCGCCGGTCGGCAACGAGATTGCATTTGTCAGCAACCGTTATGGAAACGCAGATATCCTGCTGACGTCGCTCAATGGCTCCATTTCCACACTGACGACGAACGTCGCCCCAGACTCCGCTCCAACCTGGTCGCCAAACGGAAGCCGCATCGCCTTTCAGACCCATGACGGCGAACTCTCTCATCTGTGCATCATCGGGCGTGATGGACTTGGACAAAACTGCATTACGTCCGCCATGGCGAAATATAGTCCGCCTGCCTGGTCACCCGATGGGAATTGGATCGCCGCCAGCGCACCGGACAGCGGCATCCATCTTTTCAGTCTGGCAGACAACTCCATGACCCAACTCTCCGCACCGGGGATCGAACCGCTTGGGATCCCATCCTGGTCACCGGATGGGTTGCGGCTGGTCCTTCAAGCCCAAACCGGGGGGAGTACCGAGCTTTTCATGACGCTCATTCAAACCAATGAGTTCACACAACTTACTTTCACAAATAGTTACAATGGAGAACCGCACTGGTTTAATAATTAAAACACATCTATAATCCGCCACATGCTTCCCGAATCGCCGCTCACCACAATTGAAAGCAGGTTGCGATATTTCCTGCCCGCAGAAATGTACGCGTCCATGTGGGGGAATCCGTCCGTGGACATCATGATCGAAGTCCACAACCACCTGCGGACCTTGCAGCGGATCCTGCACGATTACACGTCCAAACAGATCGACATCAAAAAATTGAAGCCGGGCGATGTGAAAACCGACTGGCAGTACGGGACCATGATGTTCACCGACCTGGCTGGTTTCACAAAACTGATGGAAGCCAACGCATCCAAGGGGCAGCAGGGCGCGGAGACCATTCTGAAACAATTAACGAAATATTTCTCCGCCATGATCGCGGTGATCAGTAAATCGGGCGGGGAATTGGTCGAGTTTACCGGCGATGCGATGCTGGTCGTCTTTCCGAAAACCAACCGGGATGACGATACCGTGCGCGCCGTGCGCGCCGGTCTGCGCATGCAGAGAGCCATGAAAGAATTTGCGAACATCCAAACGCCCAGCGGCGTTGTGGACCTGCAAATGCGGATCGGCATTCACAACGGCAGGTTCCTCACCGCGGATATCGGCACGCCGCGCCGCATGGAGCATGTCCTGCTTGGCAGGGATGTACAGCAGGCAAAGTTGACCGAGGGAAACGGGCGCAAAGGACGGGTCAATCTGTCAGCGAAGGCATATGAACGGGTGCAGGACCAATTTCAATTCGAGGAAGGCGAGGCGGGTTATTATCTGGTTGTGGATAATCTGAGCGAGGGCGAACTCGGCGAGTATGAGATCACGCCGATGAACAGGCGCACCGCCAGCAGTATGATCTTCGATAGAAAAGATAAAAAGGAAGTGTTGAACAATATTGTCACGCTGCTCAATGATATCGAGCCGATCGCGAGTTTCCTGCCGGCGTCTGTGCTTTCCCTGCTCGTCGAGAGCGCCGCAGACCGCAGAATCCCGCCGGATTTTCCGCATCCCACCATTATGTTCGTCAATTTCGTCGGTTTGCCTGAGGCGGCGGACCGCGCGCTGCCGGGCGAGGAGCGAAAACTGGCGCTCAGTTTCTCACGCGCGTTTTCGTTGATCAACGCGGTTGTGGAATCGCGCGGCGGTGTATTGAAGAAAGTGACGTATCATCTGTTCGGTTCGGATATCGTCATTTATTTTGGCGTACCGACCGCGCATACGAACGATGAAATGCGCGCGGCGTCGGCGGCGGTTGCCATTCGGGAGATCATCTACAATCTCAGCAAGAAGCCGCCCACCATCGGGAACACCCAACCGGAGATCTTCTGCCAGATCGGCATCAATACGGGACCCGCATTCGTAGCGGAGGTCGGGGAGCCGCGCGGACGACGCGAGTACAATGTGCTGGGCGACACGGTCAACACAGCGGCGCGTTTAATGAACTATGCGCACAAGTATCAGATCATCATCTCAGAGGGCGTGAAACAGGCGATCGAGTCAAAATATGATTGCGCGCCACTGGGAGAGATTCCTTTGAAAGGAAAAAGCGCGCCGATGCCGCTGTTTGAGCTGGTTCAGCAGAAACCGAAAACTGACAAAAAATGACGGCTTTCGCCGTCATTTTTTCTTAAGTTTCACCGGGCTTTCTCTTTAGACGCTCATCGAGCTTCGTCCAAAGCCCAGCCGCGAGCTTACTGCCCTCCTTGCGCCGCAGGTTGACCTTGTAAATGGCTTTCTCGCCTGTACCAATACGGATCAGCCAGAATTGCTCGGTCAGGCTGGAGAGAGCTGCATCCAATTCGTCACGGGAGAGGCGCTCCGCTTCGGGCATGGACTCCATCACTTCGCGCAATCGCGGATAGTTCATCTGCAATTCGCGCAGCATCAGGCGCATGATCTTGCGCAGGGCGGGCGGCAGGTCGGCGAGATCGAGCGGAGTGATGCCGCCTTCCTTCTGCTTATCCTGAATCTCTTCGTTTAAACGGTCAAATACACCGGGCATGGGGACCTCCCTCAATACAACTCAGGCATGCTGATCGGTTCGGGCTGGGGCTCACACTCGCCGCACCAGATGACGTTCGCCACCGCCAAGCCCTTGGGAGTATTGTTCGCGCCCACGAACATGGTAATGAACGTGGACATGGTCGCGGCGTGATCCTTGCAGACGAACCGCCCACAGAACGCGCAGGAAGCGCGCGCATCTTCTTCACAGTGCCAGCATTTCATCGTCGGCTCCTACTTCACTGAGAGAACGGACTCGACCACGCCTTGCAGTGCGCGTGACCACTCATGGTCTGGATAACGCAGCGAGAACAAATCCTGGCTGGCATTGTCCGCCATGTCGAACGTCAACGGCAGGACGCCGGTCACAGGCGCATTGAATTCTCTTTCAATATCCCGTTTGATTTCGGCAAAATCATATTTCGGCAACGCCTTGTTTACTAAAAGAAACAGGTTCGGCACATCGAGGCTGCGGGCAATATCCACCGTCACCGAAGTGCCTTGAATATCCTGATTATCCGGGCGCAAGAGGATGATGAGAATATCCGATGTGGCAATGGAAAGCAGCGTCTCTTCGTTCAAACCGGGATGCGTGTCAATGAAAAGATAATCCAGATCGAATTCCGTGATCGTGGTCTGCAAGCCCTCGTTCAACAGATTAAAGTCAACGCCTTCACGCAGGATCTGGCTGATCTCCCGCCCGCGAATGCTGGATGGAAACAGCCACAGATTCTTGCCCGCCAGTTTTGCGCGTCCCTCCCCGCCGACAGGGTTATCGCCGACCGAGAATCCGATCTCGCGGATGGTGGCTTTCCCGTGCAGGAAATCGTTCATGGTCTTGCCCATTTTGTCCTCATCCAGCCCAAAAAGGACATGGATGCCCGGCGACTGGATATCCGTATCCACTACGCCGACGCGCTTGCCGGTCATCGCGACCTGCGCCGCAAGATTGGCGGTCGTATTCGATTTTCCCGTCCCCCCGCGGAACGAATGGATGGAAACGATCTTTCCCTTGTTCATAACACCTCCGAATAAATCAATCCTGTTGGGCGCGTTTCTGGCGCAACGCCTTCGCCTGTTCTTTCAAATTCGCATAGAATTCCGTGCCGGTGATCTCTTCAAATTCCTTCCTGCGGCGCGTTTGATCGATCTCGAATGTCAAACGCTCCAATTCCTGTTTCAGCCCTTCTTCGCGCGCCTTCACCTGCTTCACCATCGAATAGAACGTCGAAAGCAGCTGCGCCGCCTTGTCGTCATCCGAGCCGGTATGGGTCATCAGCGGCTGACTCTGATCGAGAAAGGAATAATCACCTTCCGCCGTTTTTTGCGACCAGTCTATCACTTTTTCGATGTACGTCGTGGAAAAACGCAGGCGGCTCGAATATCCCTGCAAAATACCGATGGCGACATCCGCGCGGCGGGTCAATAGATCAAAGAACACATCACGGTTCAACTCCAGCGCCCGCACGTCCTCCAGCGCAATCACGCCCGCCGAACGCGGTCGCTGATCGATCAGCGACATCTCCCCCACCGTCTCGCCGGGTTCTACCTTGTTGATAATGATCTCGTCACCCTTGCCATCGGTCGTGACGATCTTCAAATTACCGCTTAACACCACGAAGAAAGAATCAGCGGAATCGCCTTTGCGGATCATCGCCTCATCCGGTGCGAACGTCCGCACGGTCGCCTGCGCCACCACCGCCGCCAGCGCATCGTCCGATAACTTGCTAAAAAATTCGGTCTCTCTTAATTGCTTTAGGATGTCCTGGCTCATGCCTGATCCTTCTCTTTTGACTTTTCCTTGATTCGGTCAGTGACGCGGTCGAACAATCCGCCTCCTTTTTGACCTGTGCTTGATTCAGCGATCCGAGCTTGGATCTTGTCCCAAACCCTGAAATCCTGCCCCAAATAGACTTCGCGCACGAACATCATCGGGTACATGCCGATCTGCTTCCGCAACCCTTCCATATCCTTCGCCAAGGATTGGACGATGTCTTCAAGCTCCTTGTGTTTTGCAGGGCTGGGCGTGGACTCCAACAGTTTACGCTTGATGCCGATCTCCGCCTGTTTATACAACAATTCCCGTACCAATGAGACTTTCTCATCACCAAAGCGCTCCTTGAACGGTATCAGCAGTGTCTCCACCATTTTTTCGATGCCCGTCACCGCCCGCGTTTCTTCCTTCGTAACGCGGTCTTCCTCGCCGAGTTTTTCCCCCACCCATTGCTTCTGCGCACTCATTCCGCGCCGGATGACGTACCAGATCAAGACCGCGCCCAACACGCCATATCCGATGGCAAACGCGAGGAACGTCCCTGCATTGACCATCGTGTTGAATATGGCATGGAAAATGATCGCGACTGCATATCCGCCGATCACAACCCAAATGCCGTGTTGTTTTACCTTCTCCCCGCGATAATACGCCAGCGCAGTTCCGATCAATCCGCTCCCGGCAGCATGCATCAAGTTGGTGGAAAAAACTCGCAACAATGCAACGATCAAGGCAATTTCAATATTTGCATTTACATATTCGACATTTTCAATAATAGCAAACCCGATCCCCGCCCCAAAGCCGTACAACGCTCCATCTACCACGTAATTGAAATTGGCACGACTGACCAGATAAAGCAGGATCAATGACTTCAATATCTCTTCGATGACCGGAGCCGTGAACCGGATCACCTGATCCCACGTCACCCAGCCCGCATTGACCATTGCGGGATTGATCTGCGCAACAAGCAAGTAAGCCGCAACACCGCATCCAAGCGTAACTATGTTGTAATTGAACTTTGCGGTTTTATGCAAGTCGAACTTGCGCAAAAAAAGCAAAAAAAGGAAGGGAATTACTAAAGCGATGGCGATGGCGATCACGAGAATCATGCCGAAATCATACCGTATCTATACATGCCCTGCAAGGAAAAAAGCGGCGACAGAAATCTGCCACCGCTTTTCATTCCATGATGGGTTATTTTTTTCGCGCGAACCAATAGACAAGCAAAAGGATGCCGATCAACCCGGCGGCGATTAGACCAACATTACCGCCAGAAGGGTTGACCGCCGTCCCGCTTAGGGAGCCATCGGTGGAGGTCAGCGCGGGGATGCTGATGACCATCAGAACCAGGACCGCGACTGCGGCAAGGATCATGCCGACCTGCGGATTGGATTGAATGTCAAACCATCGTTTCCAAAAGGACGGCTTTTCCATCTTTTCTTCGCGCTTGACACGAGCCTTGAGGCGGACAAGCATCTGTTTTTTGGATGCGTCGTCCAAGGCGGCGGAAGGGAAGGAACGGTTCAGGCGTAGGACAGTTTCCTCGAGGCTGAGCAGTTCCTGGTCGAGGCTGGAGGCGGTTTTCATCGTCCCTTCCAGCACTTGATCGGTAAAATCCGCCAGCTGGTCGTCACGTTTAGGATCGGTGGTTTCGTTTGTTTGACTCATATTAGTTTTCCAGATGAGTGCGAAGTGCGGCGATGGCTCGGCGGAAAAGGGATTTGGCAGCTTCGAGATTTTGATCTGTGAGTTCGGCGATCTCATTGAATTGAAGGTCTTCTGCAAAACGGAGCAGGATAACCTCCCTGTAATTCTCAGGCAGTTTTTGCAGCGCGCGCTGGATGTAGATGCGTTCTTCCAGCATTTTGGAGGAACTGCCCGTGGTGTGGCTGGCGGCATCCGAAAGCGGGGCGAGAAGCGGTTCCTGCTTGCGGGTGCGTTTTCGGTAGAATTCAGCCACTTTGTGGTTGGTTAAGGTGCGAAGCCAGGTGCTAAACTTGGAGTCACCGCGAAACGTGGACAGCGATTTCAGAGCGGCGATGAAGACTTCCTGCGCCACGTCCTCCACGTCGTTTTCGGGGATCACATACCTGACCCGCTTGTACACGCTGGGCAGGTGGCGATAGTACAACATGTCGAAGGCATCGGTCTGTCCTTCCTTGAATTGCTGGATCAGAAGCTCGTCGCTGACATCCTGGAGAGGGTTGTTTTCCATATATTTGGTCGTTGGGAACGGTGAAAATGGGTTGTTTTGGGTCGTGAGAAGAGCCACTATAACATAAACGTGACAGGAAATGTAGGGGATTGGACTTTCAGGTGTGTTGCGCTATAATTCATGAAAGTTTTCAGCCACAAGACTAACATAAAATTGGAGCGAGAGCATGTCCAAAATCATTTCAATTCACTCCTTCCGCGGCGGGACCGGAAAATCGAACACGACAGCCAACATTTCCGCGCTTTTGGCGATGGACGGCGCCCGCGTAGGTGTTGTGGACACCGATATCGCATCCCCCGGTATCCATGTGTTGTTCAATCTTGATGAATCCGAGATGGTTCACTCGTTGAACGATTACTTGTGGGGCAAGTGCGGAATTGAAGAAGCCGCCCACGACGTGACGGGTCACGTCGGCGGCGAGATCAAGGGGCAGATCTTCCTTATCCCCTCCAGCATCAAGCCGGGCGAGATCGCCCGCATCCTGCGTGAAGGCTATGACGTGGGCTTGCTCAATGACGGCTTTCGTGATGTGGTGGAAAAGCTCAAACTTGATTACCTCCTGATCGACACTCATCCGGGTCTGAACGAGGAAACCCTGCTTTCCATCGCCATTTCCAACGCGCTGGTCATCATTCTGCGCCCCGATTCGCAGGATTATCAGGGCACTGCCGTTACCGTGGACGTTGCAAAAAAACTGGACGTGCCGAACATGTTAATGTTGGTGAACAAGGTTCCCGAAGCTTTCGATTTTGACGATGTCCGCACTCGTGTGGAACAGACGTATGGCACAACCGTTGGCGCAGTCCTGCCGCACTCCGATGAGATGATGACGCTCGCCAGTTCCGGCATTTTTTCCGTCCGTTTCCCCGACCACATCGTCACCAAAGGATTGCGCAGTCTGGTAGATCAATTGAAGGATTGACCAAGTCTCAGGTGGCGGAAGGAGGGCACCATGAGCAAATCGCAATATGAACTTGCGGTCAAGGAATTGGAGGAACGAACGGAGGATATCCGCCCATCGGATGTCGTCCTGTTCTCCGAGCCGCTTCGCTCCGCCCTGAATTTTGTCATCCGTCTCGGACGCTTCAGCCTGACCGAATTCGCAGAAAAACTGGAATTCACCCGCGGCGAAACCAGGAAGATCGCGGACATGCTGGTGGAGCGCAATTTGTTCGAGGTCTCCCGTTTCTCAAATGCAGAGGAAACGTTCTACGAAGCGCGCCTCTCCGCGCTGACACGTCCGCTTAAGCGCCCGCCCTCCGATCTCTGGAAAAAGATCGACGAATAACCCGCCGCAAAGGCGGGTTTTCTTTCAGATATAATTCGGACATGGCAGATAAACTTCTCTCCCGTTACGAAGAACTCAAGGAACAGGTCAACTTTCACAATTATCGGTATCACGTGCTGGATGCGCCCCTCATCAGCGACCTCGAATATGACCGCCTGCTGCATGAACTCAAAAAGATCGAAGCGGATCATCCCGACTGGATCACATCCGATTCCCCCACCCAGCGTGCAGGCGCGAAACCATCAGAAAAGTTCGAAAAAGTCCGCCACCCTGCGCCGATCCTCTCGCTCTCCAACGCCTTTGGCGCAGATGACACGCGCGCCTGGTTCGAGCGCATTCGCAAGCTGGATGACCGCGTGGAGAGGGCGAAATTCGTCGTCGAGCCAAAAATTGACGGACTGTCCGTCGTCCTTCATTATCGCAATGGCATGTTCATGCAGGGAGCCACACGCGGCGACGGCGAAGTGGGCGAAGACATCACCAGCAATCTGCGCACGATCCGAGCCATTCCACTAAAAATTCCAGTTGACGCAAAAGGACCGAAGCCGCCATCTTATCTCGTTGTGCGCGGCGAAGCCTTCATTCCCATCAAAGACTTTGAAACGTTAAATAAAAAACTTGAAGAAGCGGGCGAGAAAACTTACCTTAATCCGCGCAATACGGCGGCGGGATCTCTGCGCCAGCTTGACCCGCAACTCACCGCCACCCGTCCCATCACCCTGCTGGTCTATCAGATCGTCTATGCCGAGGGTGGAAATGTGCCCACGTCACAATGGGAGATCTTGGAATATCTCAAAGCGCTCGGCTTCCCCGTGACAGACATCGCCAAACGCTTCAATGACCTCGACCCGGCAATCGCCTACACCGAAACCTTCAGCACAGGACGCAACGCGCTTCCCTACGAAGCCGACGGCATGGTCATCAAAATTGACGATCTGACCCTCGCCGCTGACTTGGGCTTCGTCGGCAAGGACCCGCGTGGCGCGGTGGCTTTCAAATTCCCCGCCCGCGAAGTGACGACGACCCTGCTCGGCATCGAGGTAGAAGTCGGGCGCACAGGTGTGCTCACTCCGCGCGCGGCGCTTGAACCCGTCGAGATCGGCGGCGTGATTGTCCGCAACGCGACCCTGCACAATTTCGATTACATTGAAGAAAAGGACATCCGCATCGGTGACCGCGTGCTGGTCAAACGCGCAGGCGAAGTCATTCCCTACGTCATCGGTCCCGTTGTGGATGCACGCACCGGCAGGGAAAAGAAATACAAGCCGCCCGCAAAATGTCCCGCCTGCGGTCAGCCCGTGGAACACTTCGAAGGTGAAGTGGCATGGTATTGCGTCAATGCCGCCTGCCCTGCGCAGCTCGTCCGCAACGTGGAGCATTTCGTCTCACGCGGCGCAATGGACATTGTCGGGCTTGGCTACAAGATCGTGGAACAGCTCATCGCGGCGGGCTTGGTCAAGGATGTTGCGGATCTGTTCACGCTCAAAAAGGAGCAACTGCTCGAACTGGAAGGCTTTGCCGAGAAAAAGGCGGAGAATCTGCTCAGGTCGTTGGAGCAGGCAAAGGGTCAGAGTTTGAACCGTTTGATCGTCGCGTTGGGAATCCACGGCGTGGGCGAGGTCATGGCAGGCGATCTATCCCGCACATTCGGGAATCTATCCGCTTTATCGAAAGCCAGCGCGGAGGAGTTGCAACAGATCGAAGGCGTGGGACCGAACATCGCCGCATCCATTGTGGATTGGTTTGCTCAGCCGGTGAATCAAAACGTATTGAAAAAATTGAAAGCGGCAGGGCTCGACCCTGAAATGAAGAAGGATGAAAAGAAAAAAGAAGGCGCATTCACTGGATTGACGTTCGTGGTGACCGGCACGCTTCCCACGCTTTCACGCGAGGGCGCAAAAGAATTCATCGAGAGCAACGGCGGCAAAGTGACCGACAGCGTGAGCAAGAAAACCAGTTATCTTGTGCTCGGTGAAAACCCCGGCTCGAAATTTGAGAAGGCGAAATCGCTGGGCGTGAAGGTCATTGATGAAAACGAATTGAGAAAACTCGCAGGATAGAACCTCTGACAGTCATCTTAAAGGTGGCTGTCACTTTTACGCTAGACAGAAATATTCCCCTCGGCTACACTTACGCCATTCTGCTTCGGAGGCAATTAAATGGATATTCAGAACACAGACAACGCGGCAACCCGGCGCATCGCGGCGCTCAAAGCCCGCGTGGATGCCATGAAAAATCATGATTATTATTTTTACAACCAGCCTGTGGAAGAACTTATGGACGGGATGAAAGTGCGGGTCAATGGGCGGGTGATGGGGATGTACGCTTCATACTCGTACCTGGGGCTGGTCGGTCACCCGCGCATCAACGAAGCTGCGAAAAAAGCCGTTGACCAATGGGGCACCGGCACGAACGGAGTCCGCACACTGGCAGGGACGTTGACCCTGCACAATGAATTGGAAGAGACCATCGCGAACTTCAAACATACCGAAACCGCCATCACATACACATCGGGCTATGTCACCAACCTGACGGTCATCTCCACGCTGATGGGGCGCGGCGACTACGTCTTCTCGGACAAGATCAACCACGCCTCCATTGTGGATGGCTGCCTGATGTCGGGCGCGGAATTCCGCCGTTTCCGTCACAATGACATGGCGCATCTCGAAGGCTTGCTCAAAAATGCCCCCGCGGATGTTGCAAAACTCGTCATTGCGGACTCGGTCTTCAGCATGGACGGCGATATCATTGACCTGCCAAAGATCGTGGAATTGAGCAGGAAATACAATGCCTGGCTGATGATCGACGAAGCCCATTCGGTCGGTGTTCTCGGTGCACGCGGCACGGGCATTGAAGAACACTTCGGCATGGACGATGTCATCGACATCAAGATGGGCACACTGAGCAAGACCATCCCTTCGGTGGGCGGATATGTGGCAGGCAAACGCGAGTTGATCGATCACCTGCGTCACGGCAGTCGCGCGTATATCTTCTCCGCCGCCCTGCCGCCTGCGCAAGCCGCCGCCGCGAACGAGGCTTTCAAGGTCATTTTGGATGAACCCTGGCGCATCGAACGCTTGAACGAAAATACCAAGCAATTCATCGGCGGGTTGAAAAGCATGGGGTTCGACACCCTGCTAACCGAAACCGCCATCGTCCCAGTGTTGTGCGGCACGGACGAAAAAGCCTTCGAGTTGACGAAACGCTGTCAGGAAAATGATGTCTTTGTACTGCCCGTCGTGTCGCCCGCGGTGCAGGAAGGCATGTCCCGCCTGCGAGCCACGGTCACGGCGGCGCATGAGCCGAGCGAGATCGAACGCGCCATGGACGTCATCTACGAGGCGGGCAAGGCAATGGGAATGGTGAAGTAAGACACAACAGAAAAATGAAAATCGCCCATCCTGCGATGGGCGATTTTTTTGTCGGGATGGGAATGAATGGGAGAGGCATCAGGTTTCGGCGGAGTCTGAAGCGCTGTTCTTCATCCTGATAGTTTCTGATTGGGCATTTATAACATTTTTCTAACACGGGTTGTGTACAATGCCGTCAACTTCAGAGAAAGGAGTAAATTATGAAGTGGCAATTCAAATTTGGGACTTTTGCGGGAATTGATGTGTACATCCACACCACGTTCCTGCTTTTGATCGGATGGGTTGGGTACTCGCACTGGCTGGAACATCAAAATTGGATCGAGGTGCTGAAAGGGATCGGGTTCATCCTTACGCTTTTCCTGTGCGTGATCCTGCATGAATACGGACATGCATTGACGGCGCGTAAATATGGGATCAAGACCCGCGACATCACCATTTATCCCATCGGCGGCGTGGCGCGGCTGGAACGCATGCCCGAGAAGCCGATCGAGGAGTTATGGGTGGCGTTGATGGGACCCGCTGTGAACGTGGTCATCGCGGCGATCCTGTTCGCGTATCTTTTTTTGACCTCGAGCCTGGTGCCGCTAAACGAGTTGACCGTTGCCTCGGGCAGTTTCCTCGAGCGCGTGATGATCATTAATATCGTGCTCGTGCTGTTCAACCTGCTGCCCGCCTTCCCAATGGACGGCGGACGCGTGCTGCGCGCCCTGCTCGCCACGCGCATGGATTACGTCCGCGCGACGCAGATCGCGGCAAATGTTGGGCAGGGCATGGCGTTCCTATTCGGGTTCGTCGGCTTGTTCAGCAACCCGTTCCTGCTGTTTATCGCCTTCTTTGTGTGGATCGGCGCTTCGCAGGAAGCCAGCATGGTGCAGATGAAGAACGCCATCAGCGGGATTCCCGTCGGGCGCGCGATGCTGACCGATTATCAATTCCTTTCGCCGCGTGACCCACTCTCGCGCATGGCGCAGATGATATTGGCGGGGTCGCAGCATGATTTCCCGGTCATTGATGATGACGAGCGCGTGGTCGGCGTCATCACCCGCGACGATTTTCTCTCCGCCCTCACCCAACACGGACAGAACATCGCCGTTTCGGCAGTGATGAAAACGAACCTGCCGGAAGTGGACTCCTACGAAATGGTGGAGACGGCGCTCACACGCATCCAGGAATCCGGCGTGCCCGCCCTGCCCGTCACGCACGGAGGACGGCTGGTCGGCATCATCACATCCGAAAACATCACCGAATATCTGATGATCCGCTCTGCGTTGAGAAGTGCGGCAAGTGGTATAACTGGGGTATAAACATCAAACAAACCTGACATGTCTCACAGGAAACGTGGTTAAATCAACAACCATGGACGGATTTTGGCGCTGAAGATCGAAATCTCCTGAAGACATGTCAGGTTTTAAGATTGGAATAATATGAACTGGCATACCCTCGAAACCAAACCTGTGCTCGATGAACTGGCTTCATCGCAAAGCACAGGTCTTACTTCGCAACAAGCGGACGAACGCGCCGCAAAATACGGAGCAAACGAACTGATCGAACGCGGCGGGCGCACCCCGCTGCAAATTTTATGGGAACAGGTCACCGCCATAATGGTCTTGATCCTGATCGGCGCGGCAGTGGTGGCAGGTCTACTTGGCGACACAAAAAATACGATTGCCATCCTTGCCATTGTGGCTTTGTATGTTTTTCTCGGTTTTATCCAAGAATACCGCGCGGAACAGGCGATCGCCGCGCTCAAGAAAATGTCCGTGCCGCTTGTGCGCGTATTGCGTGATGGAAAATTGACTGAGCTTTCCGCGCGCGACCTCGTCCCCGGCGATATCCTCCAACTGGAAACAGGCAACGTCATCTCCGCCGACCTGCGCCTGCTGGAAGCGGTTAACCTGCGTATCCAAGAAGCCGCGCTCACAGGCGAATCCGAACCCATCGGCAAGCACACCGCCGCGCTCTCCAACGAGGCGCTTCCGCTCGGCGACCGCCGCAACATGGCATTCATGGGAACCATCATCACGCAAGGGCGCGGACTGGGTGTTGTCGTCGCCACGGGGATGCAAACCGAACTCGGCAAGATCGCCGACCTCATTCAACAAGTCAGACAAGAACAAACACCGCTTCAGCGCAGGCTGGATGGGCTTGGCAAAACGCTCGCCATCATCGGCGTCGTCATCGCCGCCTTTATCTTCGGGCTGGGCATCTGGCAGGGCAACGAAGTCCGCGACATGCTGCTGACGGCGGTCAGTGTGGCGGTTGCCATCGTGCCCGAAGGTCTGCCCGCCGTCGTCACCATCACGCTCGCACTCGGCGCGCAACGCATGTTGAACCGCGAAGCGCTCATCCGTAAACTGCCCGCCGTCGAAACGCTCGGCTCGGTCACGGTCATCTGCTCGGACAAAACGGGCACATTAACCGAAAACAGGATGACGGTCGTGATGCTGGACGTGGCGGAACACGCCATTGATCTGACCGAGCAAGTGGAACGTGACGGAACGCTTCGCGCCACCCGTGGGCTTGGCGCGCCGACCCAGTCATCGCTTTCGCTGGCAGCCATCGGCGGCGCGTTGTGCAATGACGCCGAACTGATCGACATTGGCGACGAACGCTTCCGCACGCTCGGCGACCCAACCGAAGGAGCATTGGTCGTTTCCGCTGCCAAGATGGGATATTGGAAATCCACGCTTGATTCGTCCTTCCCACGCGCGGCAGAACTGCCTTTCGACTCAGAGCGCAAGCGCATGACCACCGTCCATCATTTGGCGCAGTACGATCCCATCATGCTTTCGGGGTTGAGTATCAGCAACAAACGCTACATTGCCTTCACCAAAGGCGGCGTGGACGGTCTGCTCGATATTGCGAGCCATGTCTGGGTGGAGGGCGAGTCCCAGAAACTGGATGCAGGCTGGAGGTCCAGAATTGAAGCGGCGAACGAGCGTCTCGCCAAAAAGGGAATGCGCGTTCTGGGCGTCGGATTCCGTTTGCTGAACAGCATCCCGGAGATCATCGAAACTGACCTTGAACAGAACATCACGCTGGTTGGATTGTTCGGCATGATCGACCCGCCGCGTTCGGAGGTGCGGGATGCGGTGGCGACTTGCCGCGCGGCGGGCATCCGCCCGGTGATGATCACGGGAGATCATCCGCTGACAGCGTTGGAGATCGCGCGGCAGTTGGGCATCACTGAAAACGGACGCGCGCTGGCTGGGGTTGAGATCGAAAAGTTGTCGTTCGATGAACTGAAAAATGTCGTCAGCGAAGTCAGTGTTTTCGCGCGCGTTGCGCCTGAACATAAGTTGAAGATCGTGCAAGCATTGCAGGAGCAGGGACATATTGTTGCGATGACAGGCGACGGCGTGAACGATGCGCCCGCGCTTCGCAAAGCGGACATCGGCGTGGCGATGGGCATCACCGGCACGGATGTTTCAAAGGAAGCATCCGACATGGTGCTGCTAAACGATAATTTTGCAACCATCGTGGCGGCAGTGCAGGAGGGGCGCACGATCTACGACAACATCCGCAAGTTCGTGCGCTTCAGCGTGGCGGGGAACATCGGGAAAGTTTTGGTGATGCTGCTCTCGCCGTTCCTAGGAAGCCCGTTGCCGTTGCTGCCGTTGCAATTATTATGGCTCAACTTAATGACCGATGGTCTGCTCGGCTTGGGCATGGGTGTGGAAAACCCCGAACCTGACACGATGAAGCGCAAGCCGTACTCCCCCACCGAAGGCGTATTCTCACGCGGCGCAGGCGCACATACCATCTGGGTCGGTGTGCTGATCGGCGCGCTCGCGCTCTCGCTTGGCGCGTGGTATTTCTTCACAGACCGTCCCGAATGGCAGACCATGATCTTCACCTCGCTGGCGTTCATGCAAGTCTTTCAAGCATTGGCTTCGCGTTCAGAGAAGGAGTCGCTGTTCCAGATCGGCTTTTGGAGCAATCCTGCGCTGGCAGTTTTGGCACTGTTAGTCGTGGCGCTGCAAATGATCGTGATCTACGTCCCCGCCTTCGCCGCCTTCTTTGAAGTGACGCCGCTCCGCCTCATTGACCTTGGCATCTCCGCCGCGGCAGGATTGGTGGTGTTTGCGGTGATTGAAATCAGCGAAGTACTCAAAAAAGCGGAATGACCTTAAAGATAAAAAAACGTCCTGCTCAAATGAGCAGGACGTTTTTTTATCCAACGACGATCCCCCGCCATAACTGATACAGCCCAAACCCGAACAATGCAATGGACGAAACGCCCAGTAACGTCCTGTTGACCTTTGGACCAAGTTTCGATGTGGTTCCAAAGACGATAATGATCGCCGCCAGCGTACCGATCATGGCGATATAAAAACCCGCCAGAAAGCCGATCCCGTTGACAGGTGATTCGCGCCAACCCGCCACCAAAATAGGACCGGTGACCAGCGTCCAAAAAATGTACGCGCCGGGCGCGAGCGCATTGACCATCGCCGCCCTTGGAAGACCGGAGATCTTCGATTCGGGCTGCGGCGCGTTGACATCGAAGTCACGCCATGATTTGAACGCTCCATATGCCAGATACAGGATGAACGTCCCGCCGCCGATATAGAGAAAGCGCTGAAACCAGTCAGGGATCTGGCTCAGAATGGAAACGCACAACAAAATGATGGGACCGTCACTGACCAGCGGCGCGAGCGCATTGACCAGCGATCTCTTCCAGCCGCGGGATAAGGCTTGGGTAATCAGATAGGTCTGCAACGGTCCGGGCTGGGAGGCGGCAGCGAGACCAAATCCAAGACCTTGAATCAGATAGATCCACACGTGCTATTTCCCCAATAAATACTGATCAAAGAACGCAACAACCCGCGCTTCGTATTCCTCTGCGCGTTCGGTATCAAATCTGACGTGACCGAGGTCGGGATCGAACCACAGTTCCTTCGGCTCGCCCGCCGCATCGTATAGGAGCTGCCCGCTCGCTGGTGAAATGACCGTATCCGCACCACCCTGCATGAGGAAGACGGGGCGCGGGCTGATCAGCGGGATCCAGCGTGTCGTATCGATCTCTTCCATTTTGACGCCCGTCTCCGCCTCCGCCCAAAAGACGATGAGCGGCACGAACGGGAATTCAGGCAACCCTGTAAAGTGTTTGACGCTGGTCGCGACCGTATCCGCCATGGACGAGAACGCGCAGTTCGCAACCACGGCTTTGATGTTTTCGTTCTGCGCGGCGTATTGGATAGCAAGCATCCCGCCGTAGGAATTGCCAAGGATGCCGATCTTATCGTGGTCAACGTCACTGCGTGTGAGCAGGTACTGATACCACGCTCCCATATCCGCCATTTCATACACACCAAGCGTAATGAGTTCGCCGTCACTGTGATCATGCGCGCGGACGGATGTGATCAACACGCCATAACCATGGCGATGCATCATCTCCGCTTCGTTGAGCAATTCCTTGCGCGTGGATTTGTATCCATGCTGCATGATGATGACCGCGCCATTTTCGGATGGCACGAACCAGCCATACAAGTCCATGCCATCGGCATTGCTGATGACAATGTCCTCGAACGGCAGATCGTAATCCGCAGGCGACTCGCTGGGAAGGTTGCGCGTTTCCATGGGCGCATTGAGCAGGGTGCGTGCTTCGGCGCGGGTCTGCCAAAGTATGCCCGCGAAAACGACCAAAATAATACCAACAAGCGCGCCTGCGACAGGTTTTACAATCCGTTTCATCACTCTCTCCACAAGTAAAAATTCCTACTCCGCCCCGCCCTCGATCCCTGCCTGCACCACTTCATCTTCCTTGTGCGGCTGAACCTTGAATATCTTGAAGCCCCACTGAATGGAGGGTCCCACCAGCAGGGCATAGACCAGCGTGCCAATTCCTGCCGGTCCTCCCAATAACCATCCGACCGTCACCACCGTCACCTCGATCATGGCACGCGCCACGCGGATGCTGACACCTGTGGTGCGTTTGATCGCCAGCATCAAACTGTCACGCGGACCCGCGCCCGCATCCACACCGATGTAGATCGCGCTCGCCAAGCCCATGAGAAATATCGCCAGAAGCAGCATACCAACCTGTAACAACAGGTTTTCAGTTATGGATGGAATAAATGAAAGCCACATATCCACCCATGGACCAATCGATAAAATATTCGCCAGCGTCCCCCAACCCAATCTCTCGCGCATCAGCACCGCGCTCGTCAGCACCAGAAACCCCATGATGACCGTCATCGTCCCGATCGAAACGCCGAATTTATACGCCAGCGCCACCTCCAGCACCGCCCATGCGCTCGTGCCAAGATCGCCGCGGATCATCAACGTGATCGCCAGCCCGAACAAAATGAAACCGACCTGAATACGCAGAAAATCCCGCGCAAAGGTATTCCAACGAATTGGTTTTAGCATACATCTCCTTTGACCCGCCGATGATACCACGCTGTGATACACTCATTTTATGAAAATCACCATCAAACCCGGACGTGAAAAAAGCCTACTGAGACGCCACCCCTGGGTCTTTGCCAGCGCGATCCAAGCGCTTGATGACGTTCCCGCTTCAGGCTCGACCGTTGACCTGATCGATGCCAAGGGAAATTTTCTCGCCCAAGCCTCATACTCCCCTCACTCGCAGATCCGCGCTCGTGTGTGGACATTTGAAGACGAACCCGTGGGCAAGGAATTTTTCCGCAGAAGAATCAAGTCCGCAATTGTGTTGCGTGACACGGCGCACGTGGCACATGACACCGACTCGTATCGCCTCATCCATAGCGAATCGGACGGCATTCCTGGTCTCATCGTTGACCGCTACGGAGATGTCCTCGTCCTGCAATCCTCCACGGCAGGTTCCGAATTCTGGAAGGAAAGCATCGCGGATATTCTCGTCGAAGAGACGGGCATTGAAAATATATACGAACGCTCCGATGCCGACGTGCGCGAACTGGAGGGATTGAAACCGCAGAATGGTGTTCTTCGCGGAACATTTTCCTCATTCATCTTTCCCATCCATGAATACAACCTCAAATGCAACGTGAACATCGCCAGCGGACATAAGACTGGCTTCTACCTCGACCAGCGCGAAAACCGCCGCCGCGCGGGTGAACTCGCCAAAGACCGCGATGTGCTGAATTGTTTTTGCTACACAGGTGGATTTTCGATCCATGCGCTGGCAAATGGAGCAAAATCCGTCATCTCTGTTGATTCATCTGCCGATGCATTGAAATTATTGGAAGAGAATATTGCGATCAATCACCTCCCCGCTGAAAAGCATACCTCCATTGAGGGGGATGTCTTTCAACTGCTGCGAAAATTCCGCGATGAAGCACGGTCATTCGACATGATCATTCTCGATCCACCCAAGTTCGCTCCCACCGCCGCTCATGCAGAGAAAGCCTCGCGCGCCTACAAAGACATCAACCTGCTGGCGTTCAAACTGCTGCGTCCCGGCGGCATTCTCATCAACTTCTCCTGCTCCGGCGGCGTGGATTC
The DNA here is from genome assembly GCA_023382595.1 of Anaerolineales bacterium. Classification (GTDB taxonomy): domain Bacteria; phylum Chloroflexota; class Anaerolineae; order Anaerolineales; family Villigracilaceae; genus Villigracilis. The sequence goes on from JAHDWB010000001.1 coordinate 638,582, forward strand.
AGCCTTATTCCAAAAGATCGTCGCCTCCGCCGCCCTCGATGCAGGCGTGGATGCAACGATCATTGAATATCTATCACAGGGAAGCGATCACCCCGTCAGTTTGCACTTCCCCGAAGGCGCGTATTTGAAGGGATTGGTGTGTGTGAAGGGATGATCAGATCATGGAAAACTCGTAAGCCAATAAAAAAACATTATCTTCCAGACTGTTTATCATAATTGCGAAAAAACATCCCGGTTGCGCGGTACATCCCAAACTTTTCATAAAAAGGCTGCAGGTCGGTATCGCACAACAAATCCACCATGTAATACCTGCTTAATTGCGCCAGCATTTTTTCTACAAGCGTTTTACCGATCTGCCGGTTTTGATATTCCGGCAAGACCTCCAAAAGCGGAATATATGCCGCCAGCACATTGTCTGTAATGGCGGTGATAAAACCGACCACGTTCCCGCTTTCGGTGTCTAATGCCAGAACAACTTCATCGCTGCTTTTCAACAACTCAAGGTGCTTCTCCGGAGTGGGCGGGTTGGTCCACCCGACAAAAAATCCATGCAATTGATCCGCTGAAATACCTTCCGGCGAATCTACATATTCAATCGCCATTCCAACACCTCATTTTATTTTCAATAATTTCTTCAAATGACTTCGCAATTTCACAGGCTTAACGCCGCCCAGATCGATCTTCACTGCACCAATCATATCCGCGAAACGTTGTAGTCCATTGGCAAGAGCATCAACTCGCCTGCGACATCCAGCGTCAATCCGTAATTGCTCATCACCCAAGCGGGCGCGAAGAAGGCGGAAAATCCATAACTGAACGTCACCAGAGTATTGAAGATAAACAGGTTACTGAGAGTGAACATGGGTTACACCGGTTGGTCAGCTCAAGAGAACACACCTTTACAAACTTCGTCCGCCAAAATTAATCTTTATTGCTCCGATCCTTTTCAAGCCAGTCCCTGATGATCTCCTGCGCTTTTCTCTTAACATCTTCCATCGGCAAGGTTGCATCAAGAATATGGTTGTTCGGTTGTTGACGGATCCAGTTCAAATATCGAAGCCTTAGATCCCTTAGTTCATCCAGCGATATTTCCTGTTTGCGGGAAAATAAAACATCTTCAGGGGCATCCAACAAGATGTACAGGCTGGGGTGTGGGAGCAAATTTCGAACAAATCGAGTGATCCCGGCTGGGGCGTTATAACGATACCTTAAGGGATCAATCAACAATTCATCCAGATAAAAACGGTCACAAATAATCACCTGTCCGCGCCGCATTAAAGGTGCAAATCTAAGATGATATTGAATGAACCACTTCGTTCCGCGCAAAAAAAGTTTTACAAGGGATAAAAAAACAGAATGTTTTGGAAGTTCGTAGTGTTTACCCGCATTTTCCTTAATCGTCCTTGGAACAACCGCGATCTCCCTTTTTTGTACGCCAAGTGCGTTTTCGAGTTCACTGACCAGCGTTGATTTTCCACTTCCATCGGTCCCAATAATAGCGACAAATCTATTCTTTTTCATAACCACATACCTCACCTATCAGTCTTTATTGTTTTATAAAAGCATGAGAGTAATTTTACAGCTTTTTCACCGCTTAAGTCAAATCTTTTTTTAATTTCCATCCGTCCGCAGGCTTGGCAGAATTAGATATGGATATTCACGTTGTAAGTACACACCCAATCATTCTTAAAGCTGCGGAAAATTTGAAATATTCAATATCCTACGGACACAAACAGCACTCATGCTGTATCTATATGATAGCGTCAAAGAAATATACTCTCTTAATTGCGGGATATACAAAATTTGCGGAATTCATAAGATAATTTTCTTTTTCAAATGACTTCGCAGCTTCACAGGCTTAACGCCGCCCAAATCGATCTTCGCTGCACCAATCATATCCGCGAAACGTTGTAGTCCATTGGCAAGGGCATCAGCGAAGGCGCCATCCTTCGGGGCATCATCTTCCAGCCAAAAGCCGAGAATATGAAGCGTATTCGTCGCACGGTCCAGTTTCGGGTCGAGCCGCGCAACAAGGTCATCGCCGTACAGGATCGGCAGGGTGTAATAGCCCCACTTACGCTGATGCGCGGGCTTGTACACTTCCCACACATAATCGAAATCGAAAACCTTCTTCGCCCGTCCGCGCGCGCTGACGATCTCCAACGGAGCGAGGAGCGTGACTTCTTCGTCCGTGGTGGGACCTTTCGGCTTCCAAATCTTCGGGATGCGTCCCGCCTCCAACTCCGACAGATGGGCTTGGTCGCTGCTGCGGATAAGGAAATTTTCCTTGAAGCCTTCCACGCGCACACGCGCGATCTCTCCCCGCTCGATCAGTCGTTCAATGCGCTCGGCTGCCTCCTTGGCAGTCACCTTGCGATGGATGTAATAACTCAGATCGGTCTTCAACGAGTTTTCACGCGCCATGCCATAAAAGGCGATATGCTTTTTACTAAAGAAGTCTTCTGTCTCTTGTACCGATACGGCGTAATCATATTCAGCCGGAAGGACACGCTCGCGCAGGTCATAGATGCGGTCGAAACCTTTGCGGTTGGTGATCATCACTTCGCCGACCAGCCAGAGGTAGAACAACGTGACCGAGGTTTCCTTGCGCCCGCGATAACTCCACACCTTAACGGCATCGCCTTCGATGTCGCGGTTGCTGAGCGGACCTTTCTCGCGCAGTTCATCCAAAACGAACTTGACGACTTTCTTCGGCGGATGTGTAAACGACTCCCAACGCATCCCTTTTTCGGCACGGTGTTTCATATGCAAGCGCCAGTACGGGAATTCATGCATGGGGTACATCATCAACCAGCCGCCATAGTCAAAGGCTTTGCGTTTTTCGTATGCCATTTTGTAGAGCAGATCGGGCTTGTAATTCAAAACACGCCCGTACATGGCAATGTCCTGGCTGCGGGCGACCATGACGAGCGGATCGAGCTGCAACGCCTCCATCTGGCGCAAAGCGGCTTCGGTGCCGGTCAAGCCTGAGAAACGGCGACCGGGCCAAAGTCCCTGTGAGGCGAGCAGGAAGCGGCGATAGGTTTGTTTGGAAATGGAATCCATCAGCAGACCAACCATCAAAGCGGGGATAGGTCGAACTGAAAGATTTTAGAACTTCTGTTCCAAATTGTCAAGCGCGTTGTAAGATTCCCCAAACGAAGTTCACTGCGCGTCTTTCATCAACCGCAGGAAGATGTCCACGACCTGCGGATCGAAATGCGTCCCGCGTTGCTCCTCGATGTAAGCAAGCGCTTTCTTTTTCGTCCATGCCTTGTAGCGCGGGCGAGGAGCGACGAGGAGGTCCCATGTATCTGCCACAGCAAAGATGCGCGCGGCGAGCGGGATCTGCTCACCCTTCAATCCGCGCGGGTATCCTGTACCATCCCATCTTTCATGGTGACAATAGGGAATATCGAGTGCGGGACGCAAGTAGTGAATGGGATACAACAATTGATAGGCAAGTTCAGGGTGTCTGCGCATCTCCTGCTCATCCTGTTCGGTCAATTTCCCCACCTTGAGCAGGATGCGGTCTGAAATGCCCATTTTTCCAATGTCGTGTAATAGCGCGCCGCGCCGGATGTGCTGGAGTTCGCTGTCCTTGATGCCCATCGCCTTGGCAAGGACCAACGTCATGTCGGTAACGCGGCGGGTGTAGCCTTCCATGTCGCTGTTGCGCAAGTCCAGGGCGCGTGCCCAGCCTTCGATGGTGGCTTCGTAGGCGATCGCCAATTCCATGTTCGCGCGCTGGAGGTTATCAAACAATTGTGAGTTGTCGATCGTGATGGCTGCCTGCCCTGCCAATGTCTCAAGAAATTCCAACCACTCACCGGTCGGCTTGAACTCCGAGCGAAAATAGACCTCCATGACACCCTTGACCTCGCCTTTGACGACAAGCGGCAGGCATAGATAGCTTTTGAATTGTTCCTGTGACCATAGTTCAGCGAAGGGAGGATTATCCACAATAAGGGACGGGTCGGGAATAGTGATCATGCGGCGTTCCATGACGCTGCGCCCCGCAAAACCATCGTTGAGATGAATCCTTGCGCTTTCAACAAAATGTGTATTAAATCCACGCCCTGCGGAAAACTGCAGGGTTTGGTCGTAGGGATGGAGGAGGAGCACGTCAGCGGCATCCACGCCCAGCCGCTCAACGACATGGTTCAGCAGGATGTTGAGCGTAACGCGCAGATCCAAACTGGAGGCGATGGCTTTGTCAATGGTGCGCAACGTTTGCAGATGTTCGAGGCGGTGAACTGCTTCCTGACGCAAACGCGTCGAGTGGATCGCCCCCGCCGCCTGGGATGCAAACAGGGAAAGTAAACGCTCATCCGCTTCGGTGTACTTCCGTTCGGAGTCGTCGACTTCATCCACGACGAGCACGCCGATCAGTTCGCCGCCATACAACATGGGCACTTCCATGATCGCGCGCAAGGGAACATGCTCATATCTTGGAGAACGCCCCTCCCACGTGGAGTAATCCGCAACGCGGAGAGGCTTGCGGGTTTGCGCCACATATCCTGCCGCTCCTTCGCCGATCTTTAAACGTGAACCGGTGGGGATGTAGGTATGGGTGTACATTGCCAGGACAAGTTCACCGGAAGATGAATCGAGAAGATACATCCCGCTTGAACTCGAATTCAAGAGTTTCTTTGCCGTATCCACGATCAGCATCAGCAGGGAATCCAGATCCAATTCTTCGGAAAACGCCATGCTGGTCTGATAGAGCGATTCGAATTCCCTCGCGCGGCTTGCCGTCTCATCATACAGGCGGGTGCGATGCAGGGTGGCTCCAATTATTTCCGCAAGTGAATAGAGGAGTTTCAGTTGTTGCGGGGTGAGTTGCAGAGGCAGAGGCACTGCAATAAACAACACCCCGACCATTTCAGCCCCCGCACGGATGGGCAGACAGGCTCCTCCCCAGCCTTCAGGAATCAGGCTGCGGACAGACGAATGCGACAGGGGATCCCTTGCAAACTCTGCAGAAACGTGAGGCTGTCCCGTGGCAAATACCGTTCCCGCTACGCCGCTCCCAACTTTGATGTTGAGGTCATGAATGTCTTCGAACCATCCGCGGGACGAAATACTTTGCAGTTCATCCCGGTCGCTATTGTGAAGCAGAATCGAACCTGTATCGGTTCCGATCGCTTCCAGAGTTCGGTCCAGCAAAACGGGCAGCGCCTCCGCCAGGGATGTTATCGTCCGCAGCGAGGCAGAAACGTTGTACAAGGCTTCAAGCTCGATCAAGCGTTGACGCAGAAAATCCTCCATGTGTCTGCGCTCGGTAATATCCTGAATGGTGCCTTTCATTCGCAGCAGATTGCCGCTCGCGTCCTCCTCCAACTCTCCCTTACCGTGCACCCAGCGCTCGGACCCGTCATTTTTACGGACGATCATATATTCACGATCGAAACGATTCCGCCCGCGAACCACCTCCTCCGTAAAGTATTGAGCCATAAACTCCTGATAATCCGGGTGAATAATGTCCAACCACCCGTTGATCGAACGCTCATACATCTCATCGATGCCGAATATCTCATCCAAAACTTCGGAGCTCTTCCACAGCCCCGTGGAAAAATCCAACACATAACTGCCCAACCCGGCAATGGATTGGGATTCTTTCAAAAAGTTCTCGCTCTCAAGAATGGCTTGCTCCGCCCTGATCCGCTCGGTAACATCCCGCAGCAAGCCCTCGTGATAAATTATATTTCCGTGCTCATCGTGAATATAATTACCGTGGTCTTCCACCCATATCTCGGAGCCGTCCTTTCGGCGCATCCGATAGACCTCGGTCTGTTTCTGTCCAGTATCCAGAATGTGGCTGTCGCGTTCATCCGGCGAAAAATAAAGCTCGCTCTTGATGTCCACCTGCAGCATTTCCTCCCGCGAGGCATAACCGAACATTCGTACCATGGCCGGATTGACCTCCACAAACCTGCCATCGTGTGTACTGCGATAGATTCCGTCCATCATATTATCGAACAGGGACCGGTACCGTTCCTCCGATTCGCGCAGGGCATCCTCCATCCGCCTGCGCTCGGTCACATTGCGCGCGACCCATAGCGTTCTATCGCCGCCCAGGGATGAGATGGTCGCCTCGAACCAGAATATCCTATTATCGATTACCAGGCTGTATTCTATTTCTGCGGGCTGTTTTGTATCCACCACTCTTTGCACGGTATCGATAAAGTACGCAGCCCGTTCCGCTGGAAAAACATCCAGCAAACTCCTGCCCAGCAGTTCATGCGACGGCTTGTAAAGCAGCTCAGGATTGGTCGGGGCAATATCGCAGTATATGCCATCCCTGTCGATCACCAACACAACATCCCTCATGGACTCGAGCAGACCGCGCATTTCAGACTCGGATGCAGACAGCGCACCCTCCGCCTTCTTTCTATCGGTCACATCGTGAATGATGGCGAATTCAACCGGACGACCGCCCACAATACCGGATGAAACCTGCACTTCCACAGTTCGGATTTCGCCGCTGGAAAGTTTATGCGTATGTACAGGCAGATGCCGCTCCGCATCCATCCCCACCCATGCCTGTTCCTTCACAGGAGAATTGATCTCCACCATATCCATCCCCCGCAATTCCTCCAGCGGGTATCCGTAAAATCTTTCAGCCGCCGGGTTTGCATCCAGGATCCGCCCTGATTCGGGTTCAATCAGGAGCATGACCGCATGATGCTTCCTGAAGATATCAAGAAACGAATCGTCTTTTTTCGAGGTCGGCTCGTGCGGTCCCTGTTCCATTACAGAATCAACTTGAAAAGCCGCAAGCAAACAAAGTGGCAGCCGCTTTGTTTCCGGGGAAAACAGAATAAGCAACTGCCATGGTTCACCTCATATAGGATAAAAAGACCGACGACTCATCATCGGTCCCATCGTATTTGATTAATCGTCGGTCAGTGAGGCGATCGCCCGCAACAAGCCAAAGACCAGCACCCCCAATTTCAACCCTTCACCGGTTGTGATGGCTGTTTCACGCTCACTTCTCTCCGCGCGGCGTGATAGAAGCATCGCCGCAATGAGACCGGTCATTGCGCCAATCAACGCGCCGCCAAGCAATACTCTGCTTTTGTTCATGGTGTCATCCTTTCAAAGAATGTTTTGACGGCTTCAAGCCATCCGTTCACGGCAAGCACCGGCTTGACCGCCATATCCGCCCCGCGGACGATATAGCTGCGCGCCAGATACACGTAATCCTGCGCAACGCCGGTATAGTACGGCAAGGCGCCCAGCGCGCGCGCCATCAGGTAGATCAGCCCGACGAGCAGCGCGAGGAATATCAATCCGGCGATCAGGATGGGAATGATGATCCAGATCGTGGAGATCGCCGCCCAGCGCCCTACATCACCACCCTGATTGAAAGTGGCATGGCTGACCAGTACGATCATGCCAATAAAAAGGACAGCACTCAAAATGACGGGCAGGAAAACCTGCAGGGTGCGTTGTTTTCGGTGCCGTTGATAGGAATAGTGTTCGGGATGTGGAAGCTTAGCTTTCATCAAGTCTATTTTACCAAAATAAAAAGCCCCCAAAGGTTACAAAAACCTTTGGGGGCTGTAAGCGTGTTATTTACCGCCTGTTCCTCAAAAACGTCGGCACATCAAGATCGTCAGTGTTGAGAGTGAGTGGCTGGGATTTCACATCCGCGGAGGCGCGGGTTTCGGCATCGACGCTGACGGATTCGTTGGGGCGTGAGAAAAGCATGCCGGAAGCAGGAGCAGGCTTCTCCGTCCGCGAGAGGCGCTCAAGAGCGCGACGCGGTACTCCGCTGCGCTCAAATCCCGTCGCAATGACGGTCACGCGGATATCGTCGCCCATATCCGGATCGATGACTGCACCGAAGATCATGTTGACATCGGGATGCGCGGTCTCGCGGATGATGGCGGCGGCTTGGTTGACTTCGAAGAGGGTCATGTTCGGACCGCCGGTAACGTTGAAGAGCACGCCGCGCGCGCCGTCGATGGTGATGTCGAGCAGTTGGCTGGAAATGGCTTGTTCAGCGGCAGTCTTGGCGCGTTCATCGCCGGAGCCGCGACCGACAGCCATGAGCGCTGCGCCGCCTTCGGACATGATGGCTTTGACGTCGGCAAAGTCGAGGTTGATCAAACCGGGGATGGTGATCAATTCGGAGATGCCCTGGATGCCCTGATGCAGGACCTCATCCGCCATGCGGAAGGCATCCTGCAACGAGGATTTTTTATCCGCCAGTTGAAGCAAACGGTCGTTGGGGATGGAGATGAGGGTATGCGCATGTTCCTTCATCTTTGTGACGCCCGCTTCCGCGGATTGGGCGCGGCGCGCGCCTTCAAACGTGAAGGGGCGGGTGACCACACCAATGGTCAGCGCACCGCATTCCTTGGCAACTTGCGACACAACAGGAGCCGCACCTGTGCCGGTGCCGCCGCCCATGCCCGCAGTGACGAAGACCATGTCCGCGCCTTTGAGCACGTTGTAGAGTTCGTCGGATGATTCCTCGGCGGCTTTACGCCCGATCTCGGGGTCGCCGCCTGCGCCAAGTCCGCGTGTGATCTTATCGCCGAGGCGCACGCGTACGGGAGCACGCGACAAGGTGAGCGCCTGCGCATCGGAGTTGGCGGCGATGAATTCGACGCCTTGAATGCCCTCTTCCATCATGCGGTTGATGGCATTCTGTCCGGCACCGCCCACGCCGATGACTTTAATTCGGGCGAAGGCTTCGGATTGCAGATTTCTTTTGTTCGTGTCCATTTGTTCCTCCTGGCAAGGGATTTGCCAATCTTAAACGAGAATGCGATTTTTTAACAGGGTTAAATTCAATTTTGCAATGTTGTCATCCTGCTTTGAGCATGACTTGTTTCTTTCTTCTTTCCTCTTTTCTCGAATTAAAGAGGAAAGAAGAAAGAGAATTTCCTACGGCAACAATCGTTTTATAAAATTCTTTATTGCATCAAAGTTCATATTGCTCTCTCCTCTCGATCTGCGGCGTTTCTTTCCGCCGCCTGAAACCTCGACGTGATGGTCATGCATGGCAACCGCCCATTGCAAAAGACCAACACTCGTGGAATATGCGGGCGAATTGAGTTTGTCCACAAGACCTTTAAGATTTTGCGGTTGTGCAGTCCGCACGGGCAAACCCAACACTTCGCTTGCGACTCTGTTGATACCGGGCAGGGCAGATGTGCCGCCCGTTAGAACCATGCCGGCAGGGAGCAGACCATCATAACCGGAACGCTTGATCTCCTGCATGATCAAACGGAAGGTCTCTTCGGCGCGGGCTTCGATGATGTGTGCCAGATCCTGCCGGTTGATGCGGACATCGCGGTCTTCGCCGAACGGACGCATGAGGAAGAATTCCTCGCTTCCAATTTCGGACCGGACAGCATGTCCCTGCTGTTTCTTGACATCCTCCGCCTGTGAAATGGACAGGCGCAATCCGTGCGCAATATCCTGTGTGATGTGATTGCCGCCGACGGCAAGCACCATCGTATGCCAGACATCGCCGTCCACATAAATTGCCAGGTCGGTCGTGCCGCCGCCAATGTCACAGACAGCCACGCCCATCTGACGTTCCTGCTCGGTCAGCACCACTTCAGCGGAAGCGAGCGGATTCAGAACGAACTGCTGGATCTCCACGCCCGCCGCGCCGACACACTGGCGTAAGTTATCAACTGTTGCGGATGCGGCAGTGATAATGTGTGTTTCCACTTCCAGTTTGTAGCCGTGCATCCCGACTGGCGTTTTCACACCTTCCTGCCCGTCCACCGAGATACCGCGCTGGATGATGTGAATGATCTCGCGGTCGTGCGGGATGGCGATGGCTTGCGCCTGATCCAGCGCGCGCGCCAGATCTGCCACGTCAATAATGCCACCCGGCACGCCTGCCGCGCCGCGGCTGTTGACAGACGACACATGCGCGCCAGCCAAACTAACCAGCGCCGCTGTGATCTCCATCCCGGAAGTTCCTTCCGCTTTTTCAACGGAGCGTTTGACGGCTTGCGACGCGGCGGCAAGATCCACGATGATGCCCTTGCGGATGCCCGCAGAAGGCTCGATGCCCACGCCGAGAATGCGCAGGGACTTGTCATCCTCCACGCGTCCGACAAGGGTGCAAACTTTGGTCGTGCCTACGTCAATGCCAACAACTATCTCATCCATGATTACTGTCCACTATCTATGACTTCTTCAGTTGATTCGTCAACATCAGCCATGCGGTAGTACGGTCCATGCGGATGTACGACGCTGATAAATTCGGGGGTGATTTGGCGCGCGACCAACGAGTCAACCAGTGATTGATATATACGCACCTTCAAGAGCATGTCCTGCGCGCCTGTGCCAAAAACAACCCGCCATCCACGCGGATCGTCCCAGCCCAAGCCGTCAGCGGTGGAATAGGTCAGGGTCGTGTTGGCAGGCACGAGCGGGGCAAGGAGGCGGATGGCTTCCACCAGATCCTGTGCCATGTACGAAGGCGGGCTGAGCGGATCATCCGATGGAAGACCGGCAGGCGGAGCATCCAAAGCAAGGACGGAAGCGAGACCTTCCACAACACCTCTGGGACGGAATGCAACGCCGTTCGCGTCGATCCATGTGACGCCCTCGCCTTCCTGCTGCCAGAAGAGGATAGGCTGACGCTCCACGACCGTGACCTGAACCTGATTCGGCAAGGAAACCTTGACTTCCGCTGAAAGCAGTTCGGGATAGCTCAACAACAGGCGCGTGCGAACTTCCTCCGGCTGAATGGTGAAGATGGATTCGCCGCTGACGCCAAGCACGCCGTTGATCTCTTCGCGGCTCAAGCGGCTGTTACCAAGCACCGTCGCAGCAGGAACGTGAAAGTATGGAAGCGACAACACAAGATAGATGCCGACGCCAAGCAAAAGCGCAATGAGCAAGGATGCCATTCTCCAGTTCATGTGGAAGCGCGGCATGGAGAACTGCGGGAGGGAGAGCTTCGGCTTATGCAACTGCATGGAAGGCAGACCCAGCGAGGCGTTGAAGCGGCGGCGCGATTTCTGCTTGGGCGCAACAGCGATCGGAATAGTCGGTGTGCGCGAAGTGACTTTCACCATCGGCTTGAGGGCGCGGGTCTTGGTCTCCAGCAATTCTTTGGTGGAGCGCTCGGCGCGGCGGCGACGGACTTGTTCGGAACGGCTAAGATTACTTTTATTGCTCATGCCATCCTCCGGCGTTCGGTGCGGTCACGCTGGGATTTGCGATCCAGCGCAAGTTCGATCAGACGGTCCACAAGTTCGGTGTAGGTCATGCCGCTTGCCTGCCACAGTTTCGGATACATGCTGATGGATGTGAACCCGGGAATGGTATTCAATTCATTCAGGTAAATTTGGTTCGTATCCATTTCAACGAAGAAATCGGCGCGTGCCATGCCTGCACAATCAATGGCTTTGTAAGCGCGGACGGCATACTCGCGGATCTTCCCGGTCACTTCATCCGGCAGTTGCGAAGGGATGACCAAACCCGATGTGCCATCCACATATTTGGATTCATAGGAATAGAATTCACGGCTTGGCAAAATCTCGCCACAGACTGATGCCTGTGGGTCTTCATTGCCCAGCACACTGACTTCCACTTCGCGGACGTTCCCTGCCCCGCGCTCGATCAACACACGGCGGTCATAGCGGGCGGCGTCCAGCAAGCCTTCGGCGAGGTCGGAGCGGCTGATGCATTTGCTGATCCCAACGGAGGAGCCGAGGTTGGCAGGCTTGGTAAAGAAGGGATACGCACCCATCGCTTCGACTTTTTCGATGACAGCGTCAATATCCTTCTCGATCTCGCTGCGCAGGACAAGGATCGAATCGACAATCGGGATCCCGTTCGCGCGCATCACATCCTTGAAGATGCCCTTGTCCATGCCGACGGATGATCCCGCCACACCCGCGCCGACATACGCCACATCCGCCATTTCGAACAAACCTTGGATCGTTCCATCTTCACCGAATGGTCCGTGCAAAACAGGGAAGAACACATCGATTGCAGCAAGCGTTTCAAACTTCTCACCGATTTTGGTGGAGCGTAACACATGCACGGATTGACGCGATGCAGGTTCGGTAGGAGGGATGACGCGCTCGAGACCGCTGACGTCATTTTTCTCAAAAGCATCCAGCACGTTCGAGCCGGTCAACCAATTGCCGTCGAGCGTGATCCCGATCTGAGTGACGTCATAGCGTTCGGGGTCGAGCACCGAGAGCACGGAACGCGCGGACATCAGCGAAACATCATGTTCGCCTGAACGTCCACCAAATAGAACTGCCACTCGAAGTTTCTTCATTCTATGCGTTCCAATCACCGACCAACTCAACTTCCAATTCCAACTTCACGTTGAACTTCTCGAGCACCGTTTTTTGCGCCAACTGAATCAACGCGCGGATATCCTCCGCCCGCGTCTCGCCATGATTGATGAAAAAATTTCCGTGCACCGTGCTGATCTCAGCATTGCCGATGCGCATCCCTTTCAAGCCCGCGGCTTCGATCAAGCGCCCCGCATGATCGCCTTCGGGATTTTTGAACATGGAACCCATGCTGGCTCCCGGCGGCTGGGTCGCTTTTCGGCGTGCGCTGAATTGTTCGATTTTAACAGACGCTTCCTCTTTCGTTGAATTTTTTAACTTCAACAATGCGCTTAATATGATCCCTTTTATTTCGCCGCGCTTCAACACGCTGGTGCGATATCCGTATCCCATTTGTCCAACGGATAATTTCTCGCGCCCGTTCCTTGTCAATAACTCAGCCCAAACCAGGTTGTCGTTCATATCGCCGCCGAACGCGCCGGCATTGCCATACACCGCGCCGCCCACTGTGCCAGGGACCGCGGCAGACCATTCGAGTCCAGACAAACCTTTGGATGCGCAACGCTTTGCCAGATTCGCAATGACGACTCCCGCCTCACACCAGACCTGAGGCTGGTCGCCCGTCTCGAAGCGGATTTCCTTCGCCCGATTCAAAACCACGACCCCACGAAAACCATTGTCACTGACCAGCACATTCGAGCCGCCGCCGAGGATGTAATACGGAAGGTCATGTTCCCAGATCAACTGCATGACATCCGCCATTTCATCCGCGGATTTGACCGTCACCAGCACATCCGCCGGTCCGCCGATGCGCGCAGACGTATACTGCGCAAGAGCGGCATGCTCTTGGACAGCGTCGCCAAACTTCTGGCGCAATACATCAACGGCGGAAAGTGTATTGGTCATAAACATCGGTCTTTATCCACGTTCTTCCGTGGGTGGTTTCTTCTGCTCCAAATGCGCGATCAATCTCTTCAACACCTGCGGTTTGACCTGCTCCTCGCGCGGCTCCGCAGATTCGATCACTGCCGAGAGCGCAGTCTCGTGCTCGTCCCTGGCATGGACGAGGATCATCTTCAATGGAGGCAGGGCAATCACCTCGGTCGAAGGGAGAAGCGTGGCGTTCTTTTTGTCTTTCATCAAACTTCCTTACATCTCTTTCAACAAGCCGGAACTGATCTGGTCGGCATCACCAGCGGAAAGGACGATGACCACATCGCCCGCGCGAAGATTCTTCAACAGATAATCCTTTGTCTCATCCAGCGACCCGCTGTAACGGGCGGATGGATGCGGCATGGCGCTGACCACTTCCGCAGAGGAAAAATCCTGTTTGGGTTCGCGCGAGGCATAGATTTCCGTTACGAGCACCTCATCCGCGTTTTCAAAGGCGCGCGAAAATTCAAAGAATAACATTTGCGTGCGCGAATACGTGTGCGGCTGCCAAACTGCCCAAATGCGGCGGTCCGGGTATCGCATCTTCGCGCCTGCCAGCGTGGCGCGGATCTCGGTTGGATGATGGGCGTAATCGTCAATGATGGTCACGCCGTTGCGTTCGCCGCGGACCTCAAAGCGGCGCCCCGTGCCGTTGAATTGAGAAAGCGCGTCCGCCGATTCTTGAAGCGGAAGTCCCAGCGTGGCGGCAACAGACAAGACAGCCAAGGCATTGCGCACGTTATGCTCGCCCGGAACTTGCAGGGAAACCTTCAACGCCTCCGCAGATGAACCGATATTGGTCGTCGCAGTAAAATCGAACCCGCCCCGATCGTTCGGTTTGAGCGTGCGCGCCTGCATCCACTGCGGGCTGTTGATGGTCATCTCGCCCTGCACACTATACGACACCACATTCAATCCTTTGCGCCGCGCATGGGTCAACAATGTAACCGCGCCTTCGTCCTCCGCGCAGGCAACCAGCGTGCCGTCGGGAGGAAGCAGGTCGACGAAATTTTGGAAGGCGGAGTACATATCTTCGAAGGTCGGATAATAATCAGGATGGTCGTGTTCCAAGTTGGTGATCACTGCAATTTGAGGCTTCAGCCCAAGGAACATACGGTCATATTCATCCGCTTCGATGACGAAGAGATCGCCCTTGCCGGCATGGGCATTGGTCTTGAGGTTATTAAGCGTGCCGCCCACAATAAAGGATGGATCGCGCCGCATCGCATACAGCGTCCATGCGATCATGGCGGAAGTGGTGGTCTTTCCGTGCGTACCGGCGACGGCAATGCCCGTCTTTTCGGACATCAACTGACCGAGGAAATCCGAACGCTTGTATACGGGGATTCCTGAACGCTTCGCCGCTTCGACCTCGGGGTTGTCCTCCTTGACTGCGGAGGAACGCACCACCCAATCCGCTCCGGTGACATTGCGCGGATGATGCCCGATGTAAATAGTGACACCCGCATTCTGCAAATCCACTGCGAATTGGGAAAGGGCGCGGTCGGAACCTGTCACTTCGTAGCCGCTCTCCTTGAGCAGACGCGCGATGGCAGACAGCCCCGAACCCCCAATGCCGATAAAGTGGACACGTGTCATGAGCAGGCGTTTTCCAATTCCATTAGATATACACGACGATGATGAAGATCAGGATAATGATGACGGCAAAATAAATACCCGGCTCGCCTAGAAAACGCGGCGGCATGTATGCCATCATGCGGGTGATGGTATCTACAATGCCCGGGTCGGTTGCCGGGCTGATGATATTCGGGAATGGATAGCGGGCATCATGGTTGTAAAACAGGGCGGTACCTGCGATCAGATAGCCATTGAAACCACCTAACACCGCACCAAAGAGTGCATCCTGTAAACGCTCGCGCGCCGCCTTGGATGCAAAGCGATTAATGGCAACCGTCTGGTATCCAAAATAGACCAGCGCAACCAGAATGATGATGCGCACCCAAAACAGGGATTTGAGCGCTTCCGGGGTTTGACCGGACTCAGCGAGCGTTCGCACAAGTGGAACGTACTTCTCCAACAGCAGGTTCACCGCGAGCGCGGTCACCACGCTGAAGGCGACCAGCAATTCCTTCGCCCAGCCGCGGATGGCTCCGATCACCCCAAAAAGGATGACGTACATCCAGAAGATATAGACAACACTCATCATAAGATTTTCTCTCCTGCCAGCTTAAGCAACCGGCTGGCGATCACATCCGAGGCATGCGGAATGGACAATCGCTTCATCGCTTCACGCATCGCTTCACGCTTGTTGCGGTTCGTCAGGATATCCTTTACTACGGGTAAAAGTTCGGTGTTCAACAATTCATCTTGAAGGATGACAGCGGCATTCTGCCCGGCAAGGTAATCCGCGTTGACCTTTTGGTAGCGCCACGCATAAGGATATGGCACAAGCACGGCGGGAAGTTCAAAGAGGGGATATTCTCCCAGCGTGGATGCGCCCGCACGCGAGAGTACCAGGTCTGCGCAGGCAAGCGCGGCGCCCATTTCATGCAGATACGGCATGATGTGATAACGGTCCTTCAAATGCGGACGCAATTGCAGGGCGGCTTTTTCGACAGTCTCCCAGTCCAAAAAGCCTGTGATATGGATGACCTGTGCCACGTCGAGCAACTCATTGAGACTGCCCAGCACTGCTGTATTGATGGAACGCGCGCCCTTGCTCCCGCCGGTGATGAGCAGGACGGGTTTGGCGGAATCCAGCCCAAAGTGCTGAAGAGCCTCGTCGCGGGACCAGGCAGAAAGGTCGGCGCGAAGCGGGTAGCCTGAGACGATGATCCGCTCGGGGTGTGAGAAATATTTCTTCGAGTCGGGCGCGGTCACGGTGATGACATCCGAAAAATAGGCAAGGAATTTGAGCGCGAGACCGGGTTCGATATCCGGCACGAACAGCACGGTGGGAAGATTATGCCCTGCGAGCGCCATCGGCGCGGCGACATATCCGCCCGTAAAGAACAACGCATCCGGCTGGAACTCGCGCAGGATGCGGCGCGACTCAACCACACCGCGCGCGAGTTTGGCGAGGTTGCCCGGCAGTGCGCGCAGACCAACGCCATGCACGCCCGCCGCAGGCACGGAACGATACGGGATGCCCGCGCGAGTCACGAGTTCCTCCTCCATGCCGCCTTCACCGCCAACCCACAGGGTTTCAGCGTTTGGATGCCTGTTCTTCAGCGCGTCGAGAACGGCGAGCGCGGGATACACCCCGCCGCCCGTTCCCCCAGCGCAAATTAGCAACCGCACTATACGACCTCCATTCATCATCCGTCACTGTCGCTTCGCTTGCCTGACGGGAAACGTTGAACAAAATTCCCAGCGCCGCCAGCGTGGTGACAAGGTTGGAACCGCCCGCGCTGACGAAAGGCAGGGCGTTGCCCGCAAACGGCAACAGACCGACCATGACCGCCATGTTGATCAGCGCTTCCATGCCGATCCAAATGACCAGACCCGCCGCAAGCATCGTGCCAAGCATATCCGGTGCGCGGCGCGCAATGACCAATCCGCGCCAGACGAGAAAACCATATAAACCGATCAATATCACGCCGCCAAACCAGCCAAGTTCCTCCACCACGACCGCGAAGATACTGTCCGTCGGCGGGACGGGCAAGCCCGTCACTTTGGAAAGCGACCTGCCAATGCCAACACCGAACCAGCCGCCGTTGACGATCGCTTCGAACGAACGCCTCACATGATACGACGCCTGAAGCGGATCTTTGATCCCTGCAATGAAATCGTTGACGCGCTCCTGCCCGGTCGCGCTGACCGAAACCACCAGCCAGGCGGCAAAGATGGCGATCACCAGCAACGCGCCGATCTGTTTCAAGTCACCGCCGGCGAGAAAGAAGAGCAGACCGCCCAGGATCAAGACCGTTCCCGCCGCGCTTAAATCCGGCTGCTGATAGATCAAACCGCCGACTACCCCGAGGATCACGCCAAGCGGAACCAAGCCGAGCGAAATATCCTGCAGGAATTCGCGTTTGGCATACAACCAGACGGAAAGATACAAAATCGAAACCAGTTTCGCCAACTCCGAAGGCTGAACCGAGCCATCGAATACAGCGCGCTTGGCATTGAAGCGGATCTCGCTCATCAACAAGACAACGAGCAGCATGCCGACCGTCAACGCCATGGCGGGCACAACGAATTTGCGCCAATGATGATAATCAAAAAACGCAAGGATGGTCGCGATCACCACGCCAATTCCAAGCCACATCAACTGGCGGTTGAACATATGCATCCTGTCGCCATACGCGGCGTGAGAGAAATCCCATGAAGCCGAATACAGCATTGCCATCCCGAACACGACCAACGCCACCACGACCACCAGCAATGGCAGGTCAAATCCGCGCACAAAACGGGCGGAAGTCGGCGTCAGCCGTTCTTTTATGAAAGTTCCTGCACCCATTTTCGAAACGCTTCTCCTCTCTCGGCAAAATCCTTGAACTCATCGTAACTCGTGCCGCCCGGCGATAACAGGACAACATCGCCAGCAGATACGACTTCCGCGGCGAGTGTGACAGCATCCTTAAGATCCTTCGCGCGACGGACATCCACGCTTCGTTCTCCGCCGATGCCTGTCACTATTTTCTGGATCATCTCCCCCGCCTCACCGAACACCACGAGGTGATCCACGCGGTCGCAGATCAATCTGGCAAGCTCACCCCAGGGAAGGTTCTTATCGCGCCCGCCCAGCATCAGCACAATCGGCTCATCAAATGCATGGACAGCCGCCATACTGCGTTCGGGAGCGGTCGCGATCGAATCGTTGTACCAACGCACGCCGTTCAACTCGCGGACCAATTCCAACCGATGCGGCACGCCGCGGAATTCCTCCACGGCTTCGAGCATGGCATCCAGTTTGAAGCCCGCCGCATGACCTATGGCGAATGCGGCAAGCACATTGGCGATATTATGGTCACCGCGCAAACCCACTTTCTCGCGCAACATCAACGGGACGTACGCAAATCCATCACGCAGGCTCAACAACCCATCGTGCAAATATGTGCCGTTCAAACCTTCTTCCAGATCGCGCAGACTGAACTCAAATAGTTTGCCTTGTACACGGTTGCGCAAATTCCACGCGCCTGCATCATCCCTGCCGAGGATGGCAGTGTCATCCGCAGATTGGAATTCCAGAATCCGCGCTTTGGCGTTGGTGTATGCTTCCATCGTGCCGTGGCGGTCGAGATGATTGGGCGTAATATTCAGAATCGCCGCGATGTTCGGAGAGAGCGTCATCTGATCCAGTTGGAAAGATGACAATTCCATGATGGCGAGGTCATCCACCTGCATCTCGTCCACATAGTTGATGAGTGGATCGCCGATATTGCCGCCGACAAATGCGCGTTTGTCATACATCAACTTCGCCATCTCCCCCACCAGCGTCGTAGTTGTCGTCTTGCCAGCCGAGCCGGTGATGCCGATGGTCTTGCAAGGGACGACTTCCATGAATATCTGCGAGTCGTTGGAAAGCGGAATGCCGCGCTTGACGGCTTCCTGCACGATCGGCAATGTCAACGGAACGCCGCCGGAGAGACAAAGCACATCGGTCTCATCCAGCAGCTCAAGCGGATGCCCTCCCAATGCCCACGTCACTTTCGTATCAGTGAGAGAGGCTTGGGCGGAGGCAAGTTCGTCCGCATGACGGGAGTCGCTCAAGGTCACGCTTGAACCGTGATGGTCAAGCCAGCGGGCGAGGGCGAGACCTTGTCTCGCCGCTCCCAAAATGAGGACGCGGGTTCCATTCCAATTCGTCATCTTAAACCTGCGACAATCCAATTCCGATCAATGCCGCCATCAAACCGATGAGCCAGAAGCGCTGTACGACCTGGGTTTCGCTCCAGCCGAGCAATTCAAAATGCAAATGGATGGGCGCCATTTTGAAGAAGCGTTTGCCGCCCGTCCAGCGGAAGTAGGCGATCTGGATGACAACGCTCAACATCTCCGCCAGCGGGATGATGCCGATGATCAACAGCATGGGCCATTGACCGGTCATGAGCGCAATGACTGCCAGCACGGAGCCGAGCGCCATCGAGCCGGTATCTCCCATAATGAGTTCGGCTGGATGGACGTTGAACCATAAGAAGCCAAAGAGCGCGCCGACCAAAATGAAGCAAAAACGCGCGAGATAGAGTTGTTCCTGCATCAAGGCGATACCGCCAAACGCCGCAATGGCAGTGGCGGCGATCAGACCTGCAAGACCATCCAGTCCATCGGTAAAGTTGACGGCATTGGACTCGGCAACGATGATGAACGCAGCGATCGGCACGTACCACCAGCCGATTGGAATCTCGAAGAAGAAGCCGGGCAGATACAGGTCGGGCGCATCAATGACGTATTTCAAAAGGTACGCCGTGACCAGCGCGAGAATGACCTGGATCGCGAATTTGGTGCGCGCGCGCATCCCGTCGCCTTTGCGCCTGCCATGAATGCCTTCCCAATCGTCCACTGCGCCGAGGATGGCAAACGCGAACATGACGCCCATCGGCAGCAGGACGGAACGCCCAATACCGCTGGCGGTGACACCGATCAAGGCAACCGCATTGAGCAATCCGCTGAGCAAAAGCACCGGCAGGATGAACATCACGCCGCCCATGGTAGGCGTGCCCATCTTGACGCGGTGCGCGTCCGGCTCCTCCACACGGATGATCTTGCCGATCTTGAAATGACGGAGAATGCGCAAGAGCGGTCCGCCCCAGATCGCGGTCATGATGAAGGCAAGACCCGCAAGGCTGAGGGAAAGCGCGATATCTCTCACGAGCGCACCTCCAAAGCGGCAGTGATGCGATCCATGCGCAACCCGTGCGAGCCTTTCATAAGCACCACGTCATTTTCGGTAAGATTCTTATTGAGCCAGTCCACGATCGGCTGGGAGGATTCAAATTCAAGGATATTAGCGGATCTCATACCGGCACGCCGCGCCGCTTCCGCGATCATGCGTGCACGCGGACCGAGCGTGAGCAAAATTTTCGCCACCTGTGCGGCACGCATCCCGACCATTTCATGTCCCTGCCGTTCGTAGGGACCGAGTTCAAGCATATCGCCCAGCACGGCGATCTTGCGCCCTTCCAGTTCGTCGAGCAGGTTCAATGCCGCCAGCATGGATTCAGGCGAGGCGTTGTAGGTATCGTCAAGGATCAACGCGCCGATCTCGGTCCGCACAGCCATCAGCCGCAGTTGGGTATGTCCATGAGAAAGTCCTTCAAAGATCTCCTGCCAGGTCAAGCCGTCGTTCAAGCCGACGGACGCGGCGCGCAAAGCGGTATGGACAGAATGCCGCCCGATCATCGGGACGCGGGTATGCAAAATTTCACCTTTGTAATGCAAGCGGAAGCGGATGCCATCCAGACCAAGCCCTTCGATCTGGTCAGCCCACAAATCCGCTTCGGGGGATAACCCGTAGAAGAAGACCCGCGCCCGGGATCTCTCCTCCATTTTGCGGACCCATGGATCGTCAAAGTTCAAAATGGCAACTCCATCCGACGGGAGAGCCTGCACAAGTTCAGATTTTCCGAGGAAAATATTCTCCTGCGAACCTGCCCGCTCTGCATGGACGGTGCCGACGTTGCTGATGACGCCGATCTGCGGCTGGGCAATGTCGCACAAGAAGGCGATCTCACCGATCACGTAGAAGCCCATTTCCAGCACGGCGCGTTCGTAGCCTTTGCCAAGCCGCAAAATGGACAACGGCAAACCGATCTCATTGTTCAAATTGCCGGGGTTTTTCAAGGTGCGATAGCGAGTCCCAAGCACCTCAGCGACCATTTCCTTGGTGGTGGATTTGCCGACACTGCCCGTAATACCGATCACGCGCAAGTCCAGTTTGCGGCGCCAGAAGCGGGCGATCTGTTGCAGGGCGGAGACTGTATTGTCTACACGCAAACAGAGAGATGCATTTTGATCCAGCGTGGTATCGGCTGATAGACCGCCGCGCAGGTCAAGGGTCGGGAAGGAGGCGTCCACATCCTTTTGGATTAAAGCAAAAGATGCCCCCCTCTTAAACGCATCGGCAATATAGTCATGTCCGTCCGTTTTTTCGCCGGGAATCGCTACGAAGAGCGAACCGGGAATCACCTGACGCGAGTCGATCGCCGCTTCCGTGATGATGGCGGATGCGTTTGGGCGAACCGAGGTAAGGGCTTCCAGGACGTCTGCGAGGGTAAGCATGTTATTTTACGGCGAGTAGTTGTTTCCGAATGGCGTCGGGCGGGATGTCCAACAGGACGACGGTTTTCTTTGCCATTTCTGCAAAGACTGGGGCGGCGGTTTCAGAAGCCCACGGGGAGGCGGTCGGCTTTTCGAGCCAGACGTAGATCATGAATTGCGGTTCATCCACCGGTCCCCAGCCGATGAACGAGGCGTTGGTCTGGTAACTGCTGTAAAAACCGTTGACGGGAATTTCCGCCGTGCCGGTCTTTCCGGCGATGCGGTAGCCGGGCACAAGCGCCTGGGATGATTCTGTTTCGAGCGAGATGGAAAGCATTTCGCTCAGCGTTGCGGCGGTCTGCGGCGAGATGGGCGAACCGAGATACTGCGCCGGAACATTATATTGGCGTCCCTCGCGCACCATCGCATACAACACATGCGGCGTGACCATTCGTCCTTCATTTGCAACCGCAGAGACCGACGACAGCATTTGCATCGGTGTGACTGCGATGCCCTGACCGAACGAGTTCGTGCCAAGGTCTACAGGATACCAATCCGAATCGCCCGGGACCTTGAGCCTGCCTGCTGATTCCCCAGCCATATCCACGTTGGTGAGGTGACCGAAACCGAACGCGTCCATATAGTTATAGAACGTGCCTGCGCCCATTTGGGATGCAATATGTACCATACACACATTAAGGGAGTGCTGCAAACAACCAAGCATGTTCTGCACACCCCAGGGATTGCGGTCCCAGTTCCGGATGGTCACTCCGCCGATCAGCACCGAGCCGGTATCGAGATAAGTCGAGTTGGGCGTGACCGTTCCACTGTCCAGCGCGGATGCCATGGTGAGCACTTTCAGGATGGAACCCGGCTCATACATCTTGGAGATGGCAGGATTGAAGTCGGTGGCGTTGTCATAGACCGAGCCATAATCCCAGAATTTGTTCAAATCCATGCGGCGGGACGTGGCAACTGCGAGCAGCTCCCCGTTGCGCGGATGCATGATGATGATGACACCTTCCTGTGCGCCGTATTTTTTCAGCGATTCGTCGAGGACTTTTTCCGCGGCGGCTTGCAGATCACGGTTAATGGTCAGGATCAGTGTCGTGCCATCGGGAACCTTGGGGATTTCATACGCTTTGTTCGGATCAGTAGGGACCAGTACCTGCACGGGACTGCCGGACAGCAAATTGTCGTAATTTTCCTCCACACCGAAATATCCCTTGCCTTCGCGGTTGACGAAGCCAAGAACATTCGATGCAAGCGAATTCTCAGGATAACTGCGCTGGGGATGCGCTCTGAACTGCAGACCCGTCAGCCCGCCGAAACCGGGAGAGGCTTGTTCCTGCAAGGCTTTCTTCAATTCCTGGAGGTTGAGTGCCTTTTGTGTGACAACGAAGTCGGCAAGGACGAGATAGGAAAGCCGCTCCGGGGGATTTGTGATAACTGTAAATAGTTGATCATAATCCATATCCAGTTCGCGGCTGACAGCGAAGGCAATGGCGTGAGGATCCTTGACGATGTTCAGGTCAACGCCGATCTCATACACTGTCTTTTGACCTGCGAGCAGACGTCCATTGCGGTCATAGATCTCGCCGCGGTTGGGATAAAAAGTGCGCAGTTCATAAGCATAATTTTCCGCCTGCTGACGGAAAACATCTGCCTCCACACTGTTCTGGATACGCGTCATCTGCACGATAATGGCAAGCGCGATGAACGCCATCGCCCCCGCCAGCACCTGACTGCGAAGCGCATATTGCTGTCTCATTGGATGCCTCGTGAAGAAATGCGCGCGTCCAGCCAATCGAGCAGGGACTGGTTGTATTCGGGCGGGATGGTCAACGCGGTGAGCTGCGGCATGACCTCGGATGACAGGTTTACCGGCTGTAGCGCAACATATCCGGGCACGACCAGATACTCCAACTCATCGGCTTCCGCTGGGCGGAAACCAAGTTCCAAGGCGCGCTGTTCCATCGCCGAGGCGGATGTCAGCGACGCAAGCTGGGTTTGCAGATCACTGCTCTGCTGCTGGCTGATAATGATGGCGGCATTAAGTTCCTGGATCTGGCGCCCGGCAACGGCAGTCTGCGACGTTATGTTCAAATACAACGCCGCCACCATCGCCAATACCACCACAAGCAGCAAGGCATTACCGAGCCACTGGCGTTGGATGCGCCAGGGAGCGATACGATAGGCATGGACCAGATGAGTGACGTTTGGTATGTTCATAGTTTCTCAACAACTCGCAGTTTTGCACTACGCGCCCGCGGATTTTCGCGAATCTCTTCATCCGAGGGGACTATCGGCTTTTTATTGACCAGCTTCACGACCGCCTTGCGTTCCACTTCATAGATCATTTCATAAGGCGGATTGACGAGATCCCTGCTCTGCTCTCTAAAATACTCTTTGACGATGCGGTCTTCCAGCGAATGGAAGGAGATCACCGCGCATCGCCCGCCGGACTTTAGGGCTGCCACTGCCTGCGGAAGCGTGACCTCCACTGCGGCTAATTCCTCGTTGACGACGATGCGCAGCGCCTGGAAGGTCTGCGTGGCGGGATGGGTCTTGTCGCCTCGGCGTGGACTCGCCTTCTCGATCACAGCAACCAGCTCTCCCGTTGTATGAAGCGGACGGCTCGCGACGATGGCTTTGGCAATCCTTCTCGCATCGCGGTCTTCGCCGTACTTGAAGATGATGTCCGCCAGTTCGCGCTCGTCGTAGGTGTTGACGATATCCGCCGCACTCATGGTCACATGCGGACCGAAACGCATATCGAGCGGACCATCCTGCATGAAGGAAAAGCCGCGCCCGGGATTGTCGAACTGCATGGACGACGCACCGAGGTCGAGGACAATGCCGTCAACCGCATCCCAATCCAATGAAGCGAGTTGGTTCGTGAGGGTAATGTGGGAGGCTTGCGCGAGATGAATGCGCCCCTCGTAAGGAGCCAAGGTCTCACGAGCAAGCGCCAAAGCCTGCGGGTCAACATCCAGACCCAGCAACAGCCCATCCGGCGCGCAAGCCTCCAGAATTCCGCGAGCGTGACCGCCCGCGCCCAATGTGCCATCCACATACCGACCACTGCTGTGTGGCTGCAGAGCGTGTATAATCTCTTGGTAAAGTACAGGTTTGTGTGCCATGTTTGCAGGGGCGACATTCTGTCGCCCAAGGGCGGGAAACCCCGCCCCTACGAAGGATGCTTCGAGAGATCCAGTGTTGAGAAGCGGGCGTTGTTGGCTTCGATATCGTGCAGGAGGTCCATCTGTGCGCTCCAATCACCGGGCGTCCACACTTCGAAGTATTCGCCCTGCCCCGCCACAACCAGTTCGCCGCTCGGAATGCCGAGGAAAGCACGCAAGTTCTGCGGAACAAGGATGCGCCCGACCTTGTCCGGTTCAACCTGATAGGCATTGGACAAGATCAAGCGGCGAAGGAGACGTGCAGTCGGGTCGGCAAGGTTCATGGCTTCAATGCGCTCATAGACCTGTTTAAAGTACGTCTCGGTCATTACCATCAGGCATTTGTCGAAACCCTGTGTAATGAAGGCGCCGCCAGCCAGCAAATCACGGAAGCGCGCCGGGATCATCAGGCGCCCTTTGTCATCGAGATTGTGCTGGTACTGACCTAAGAACATTTGTGCTATAATTCCTTTTAATGAGTGAACGCCGGGCATCCCGGCGTCCTTGCCACTTTCTACCACTTCTTCCCACATTATACGCTTTTTGAGGGAAAATGCAAGTGGTTTAGTACTTTTTTCTCATATTAATGACATTGCCGTACCACCACAAAAATGCCCTGAAATCAACCCACCATGTCCAATTCCCCCTCCTTCACACTGCTCGAAGCAAAGAACTGGCGCGACTACGAACTGCTCGACTCCGGCGACGGCTTAAAGCTGGAGCGTTTCGGCAAGTACACGTTCGCGCGCCCCGAGTCCCAAGCCATGTGGAGCCGCGCACTGCCCAAGTCAGCGTGGGAGGATGCTCATGGTGTGTTCCAACCCACGGGCGAGGAAAGCGGCGGGCACTGGATCATCAAAAAGAAAATAGATGAAAAGTGGATCATGAACTACGGGGAACTTAAGTTCTGGGCGATGACGACGCCGGGGCGACATCTTGGCGTTTTCCCCGAGGTCGCTTCGCACTGGGACTTTATGGCTGATTCCATCCAGAAAGCGGATTCACGCCCGAACGTTCTCAACCTATTTGGTTATACAGGTTTGGCGTCGTTGGCGGCAGCGGCGGCGGGCGCATCGGTCACGCACGTGGATGCATCAAAAAAGTCCGTGGGTTGGGCGCGGGAGAATCAGGAACTATCAGGGCTGGGCGACAAACCCATCCGCTGGATCGTGGAGGACGCGGTCAAATACGTCCAGCGCGAGATCAAACGCGGAGTCAAATACGACGGCATCATCCTTGACCCGCCCAAATTCGGGCGCGGACCGAAAGGCGAAGTGTGGGAAGTGTACAAGTCGCTGCCGAATTTGCTGGAGATGTGTCGGCAATGCCTGAGCGATCATCCGCTGTTCGTGATCGTGACAGTTTACGCTGTGCGCGCATCCGCCATCCATGTGGCGCAAGCTGTGGACGAAATGATGAAGAAATACAAGGGCGAAACCGACAGCGGTGAACTGGTGACGCGCGAGAAAAGCGCGAACCGCCTGCTTTCACAGGCGGTCTACGCGAGATGGTCGGGATAAAAAATCTCCGAGGCTCATCACCTCGGAGATTTTCATTTAACCTTTTGCTTCGCCTGTATCCCCGCCCCCACCACCGCCTCCTCCAATGCCTTTGGACGGTGATGCGATCTTCTTCAACAAGTCATACCAGAAGGAAGAACCCTGCGAAACAGCCATGGCGGTCAAACCAAGCCCTAACACCTTTAGAACAATAAACCCGAGCCAGCCCAATGCATCGGCATCGGTGGGAAGTTCCGTCCGCCACCAGCCAATGTTGATGGTCAGGTCGCTTAATTCTTGAAGCAAATCTGTGATGGTGGCATCCGTGCCTTCCTGCTGGACGACCATTTCGGCTTTCGCGGCGGCGAGGGCGCGCAGTTCGGCATTCAGCCATAACGTCCGCACCACCTGGATGCTGTCCACGCCGAGCAGGAGTGTCATCAAGATCGAGAGCGTAATCACAAAACTGCGCGCATTCGAGCGGAAGGTCGCCGCCGCCTGCTCCATCAAGCCGGAGAAATAGGCGGTCGTGCGTTTCCGCAAGTCTTCCATACCGGTCACACCCTGATTGAGCCACTGAATGAACGCTTGCTTGCCTTCCGAATCAGGCAATTTATTGATCAACTCTGTCAGTTTAGTTGCATCCAACTCGGTGTTCGCGGTCAGACCCGCCAGGTCAAAATATGCGTCCACCAGGGTGGCAACCGGGACTTTCTCAAGCTTCTTTGCTTCCGTGGCGGAGTTGAACACGCTCAGGAAGTTCCTGTAACGGATGGGACGGAGCGCCTGCAACTGTGGAAGCGTGACAAGGTCGCCCAGTTTCTTGCTGCCGACAATCTTGATCAGGTATTTCTCCAGCGCCTTGCCGCGCGTCTCCAACGACTCATTGATCCACTGCGTGACCAGGGAAACGATGGAACCGAGGACGTAGAAAATAAAAATTAAACCGATCACAACTTCGAGAATCTGCGGAATGGACATAATAAAAGTTCTCCTTGTCAACCATTAGTGTTTTTTACGTTCCAACTCTGCGAGCCAATCGAGCGGCTTGCCCCAACGGACACGCTCGTGCATTTCGGTCTGTCCCTTTTGGGGTCTTTCCCATTTTGGTCCCCGCGGACCAGATTCTTCACTTAACCAACTTTTTACACCCCACAATCCCTTATATTGTACCCAAGGCTGACTATAATTCAATAGGATGCGCCTCCAGCCCCGTTCTGCAGGATGTGCCACCTCCCGCCTCGACATGATCGCCTTCAGATAATCCGCTGATTTCTTGACAGGCTCACGCGAGTTCGTTTCAGGACACCCAATACGAAGTCCATCTCCTGTGGCAATCTCCATCGGCAAACGGATAATATAATGATCCGTCTCATCCACCATTTCATTGAACGCATCTCCGGCAAACAGGTGGATGCCCTGTTCCTGCATTTCCTTAAGGGCGATCTGACGCGCCTTTTGATGCGGGTTGAACCAAAGGAACAGGTAATGGATCAAACCGTCGAACCAGAAGAGGAAGCGCTGAACCTTCCCCGTTTTGTACATGCTCGGAGAACGGATCACTTCCGGCTTGCTGTAATTCGCGTGCGATCCAAGTGCAGCATAGATCACGGGATGCGTCGTCTCTTTCTCCTGCATGGTCCGCGCCTTGATGACATTCTCCCACTCCACGATATTCCCCGCGCCATGCTGGGAGAGCAAAACTGCGTGCGGCGCATCATTCTTCAAATACACCGCCACCATTTCCCAATCCCCTTCATGATGGTTCATCCCGTTCGCGGCGAGGCGCCAGTCATTGAAGGCATAAAAGAAATGGTATTGCAGAATCGTCCATTGATCTCCATGTTCATCCGTCTCGCGCAAGACACGCCCATAATAAACAGGCTGAGGGTGTTCCTTCAGAATCTCCGCGTACAAGCCGTATGACTCCCGCGCGATCTTTTCCGTTGCCTGCGAAAGCATATCCATCACCAACCCCGGTCCTTCCGGCAGGATACGCTCGATGATGAATTTCAATGTCTTCATCAGGAAATAGATCAGAAGCAGCAGATAGATCGGCAGCAGAACAAGGTATTCCACTTCAATGCTGAGATACCCTCTCGGTTCGAGAAAGAACCATATCGGCGCAATCGACAGCACAAGGAATACGATCACTGCCAACGCGGCAGGAATGATACGCAAACGAATCGGAGACGCCAGCATGAATATGACCAGTGCAACCGCCAGCGAAATACCGAGCGCGATCTCCACACCCGCCAGCCCGAAGAAGAACCATCCCGCTAAAATCCCCAGAACGGAACTTATCCCCCACCAGACCCAGGCATCGAAATCACTTAACGGGTCGTTCACAAATCGTAAAAAAAACTCGTGGCTTTCCAGCCTGCCAACCTTATAGACCAACGGTTCGTTTAAATGAGCGAACAACTCCGCCGTCCCATGCGGTCCGCTCGGAAAGATCATGCAGCGTTCCAGATACGGCTCCACCGCCATCGGAAAAAAACGCTCGCTTTTCGCGAAACGCAGCACAGGTTCATACTTTTCAAGCAATTCCAGATCGGTCATTCAGCCTCTACAGTATCAGCCACCATGGTCTTTGAAACCTAACCCGGCCATTCGAATTCCCATTTTAATACCAAACCTGGATTTAACACGGATGTATCGAGTCAAACGAATCTGATGATTCGGCGCACCACACTGGTCAGGCTTTGATTTGCCTCGATGGAGGTTATTTGTGAATACTTCAATACCGCCTCATCACTATCGACATCTGTTCCAGTTTTCTCGATCCATCTCCCCGGTTTGAGCAGGATAAAGAAACGGGACACATTGCTGTGTCCCGTTTTGTTTAGGTGTAAGCCATCTGTTCAACTTCGAGCACGCGCTTGCGGCGCTGACGTTTGATGATCTTCTCCGCCGCGATGCGCGTCTGTCTCTTCTGCGCATTGCGGATGATCAACTTCATGAACTTGGTGTGATCGATGTTTGGATCATTAAGGAGCGAGAAGTCTGCCGAGCCGGGTTCGTGCGGCGGATAGAAAATTCCGCAGTTGGGGTTGATCTCAAGCATGTGGATCACGCCATCCGCGTCCATGCGGTAATCACAGCGAGCATATCCATTGCCGCCCAATTCCTTGAACACGCGGGCGGTCTGTTCGCGCAGGGTCTTGTTGATGCGGGGCTCATCTACAACTGCCACAGACATCTTTTCATACTCGACCCATTTCATGTCGTAATGCTTGAAGGACTCCCCTTCGGGGAAGATGAACTCAACCGGTGTAAAAGTGAGCGGTTTCCCGGTGGCGTCCGGGCTTTCTGCAATGAGACAGGTGAACTCGCGTCCTTCAACGAATTCTTCGATCAGGGCGCGTCCGAATTCCTTGATCTCAAACTCGATCTGTTCGCGCAACTGTTCGATGGTTTCAACGCGTGAGTTGCGGCGGATGCCAACACTGGCATAACCGTGCGGCGGCTTGACCAGCATGGGGAACTTCAAACGCTTCGCGACCTTCTCGGCGTCCTCCACACGACTGACGAACATCCAGTTCGGCGTGGGGACAGAGACACGGCGCGCGGCGTTCTTCATTTCATCGCGTGTGGGATCGAAGAATTTCGAATCTGCGCCGGTGAATGCGGCGTTATATCGTTCCAGCGCGTGGACAAGCGCGATGCCGGATAGCGGATCATCCGGGGTGCCGTCACACAGATTGATGAATACATCCACCCCTTCATCGATCAAATCCTTTATTTGTTTTTCCACGTTCGTTGGTTGAACCAGATGATGCTTCCAGCGGAACCCGTTCATGTAGGGAGAGGGATCGTAGGGTATATCGTCGTCATCCGGCATGCTTGTCAATACGCAAATGTACATGATTTTTCCTTTGTTGTCTTTCTGCCTTGCAATCGTTACTGCTTTGATTCAGCGAATCATGTTGTTTGTTTATTTGTGTTTATCATTCAACATACAACAATAAATAAAACAATCATTATTCTATGTTTTATTTTATACAACTTATGATTTATGTAAAGGTTTTTACACATATAATTATCTTAAAATATCATAAGCATAAATTCGTATGATCTTCATACGGTGCGATATTTTCTTTAAGGTTTTTAAGTTATTTAAGGTCGTTAATGTTCTTAAGAATAAAAGAGACAGGTGATATCACCCGTCTCTTTTATTCTGCATGGATCGGAATGTTCATTTCCAAAACTGCGGAAGATGTTCCTTGTATGTTTGCAGGTAATCGTCAAGGATGGACTCTGCGGTCTCCGCATCCGTAATGACGGGGTCGAGCAGGAGACATTGCAGCGCTTTTTCACGACTTCCTTCGACAGCCGCATCCACACACAATTGCACGACGGTCAACTCGCGGCGGCAGAGCTCGGCAATCGGTTCGGGCAGCGGACCGACATGCACGGGATGGATCCCTGCTCCATTCACATGAACGGGGGTCTCCACCGTCGCACCCCATGGAAGATTCGGGATCTGCCCGACGTTCGGGAGATTCGCCGCAAGATGATAATGACTGCCTCCATAAGCGACATTCTCGATCATCTCCAACGCGCCCTCGGAATCGGTCTCAAGCAAACCGTCGATGGTCATGTTGCCATCCGCCATTTCATTCAAGCGGTCCAGGCTGAAATCGCGCACGCCTGCCATCAATTCCCAGTCATACAGGCGGATGTTGAACTTCTCCCACGGCTTGGTGACGGGGTCGCTCATCCACGGCAGATACTCACAGAGATGGGTATCTCCGGGAATCGGGAACAAGCCAAAGTCACGAAAGACGCGGCGCGTCAATGGTTCGAAAGACTCATCCAGTTCGAAAAATCGTTCCCTTAATAACGGATACAGATCTTCCCCGGTGCGCCTGTCATGGATGGATACGAGCCATGTGAAGTGATTCGTGCCTGCGGCGCGGATATCCACAAGCGGAACGATCTGATGAACGACCTGTTGCTGAAGCGGATGCTGCATCACATCCGCGTGCATACCTTCGAGACCTTCGGGGACTTGAATGCCAAGGTCTTTGGCAAGCGCCACACCGACCATGCCGTAGCCGGCATAAATTTGATGACATAAGCCCACCGCTTTGATCTTGCTGTGACGATTGACAAGATCGCAGATGCGCACCATCGGGTTTGTGAAATTGATGAACCATGCATCAGGGCAAGTCTGTTCCATATCATGGACGATCTCCAGCACCGGCTTGACATTGCGCGCCGCATGGATGAAACCGCCGGGTCCGCCGTTTTCTGCGTATGGCTGTCGCACGCCGTATTTGATGGGAATCTCAAAATCGGATTTCCACAATTCTTCACGCGGACCAACTTCAATGGCGGAGACGACAAAATTCGTTCCATCGAGCGCATCCTTATGATGCGTGTGGGGTGTGATGGTAAAGCGCGCATCCCATTCCTTATTCAATCGGTTCGCCAGCCGATGAACGATGTCCAAACTCTGGGCGTTTCTGTCCACGAGCCGCAGGGTGGACCCTTTCAATTTCTGCGAGCGCATGATGGCGGACAGCGTATTTTCCCCAAACGAGGCGCTTCCCGCGCCAATGACGGTGATGGTGGTCATAGATATCTCCTTGAAAAAATGAGCGCGTCAACGCGCTCATTGTACTTTGATAATCATCACAGCAGGCTGTCCAAGCTCAGGGCACGGACTTAAACTCAGATTCTGTTTTCCGCAAACCGTATTCCATCACATACAGCATCTTATCGATCATTTCCTGCGTCTTCGAGGAACGTACCGGTCGGTTCATCCAAAAAGAGCAGTTTGGGATTGTTGACCAAGGACCGCGCCACGCTCAGACGGTTCTTCATCCCTTTGGAAAATCGCGAAACCAGCGTATCGGCATCATCCAGCAAACCGACCATCTCCAGCAATTCATCAGGATACATCACGGATCCCTGGTACAGCGCGCCGAAGTAACGCAGGTTCTCGCGCGCGGTCAATTTGGTGTAATGGTTCGGCATCTCGAAACTCACGCCCACCTGCTCGAAATATTCATAGCCCCAATCGCGCAGGTCGCGGTCGAACACTTGCACCGAGCCTTGAAATCCCTGTAACAGCCGAAATAGGATCTTCTGCGTGGTGGATTTGCCCGCGCCGCTCGGTCCGAGGAATCCGAAGATCTCACCGGGCTGGACGCTGAAACTGATGTCCTTGATGGCTGGCTCAGTCGTGCCTGTATAAGTAAAAGTCAGGTTGCTAACGTTAATCATGGCGCTTCCTTTGGCTCCCCCGCCTGCATACTTGCGGGTAAATATGACTTGGTGGTCATATGACCACAAGGTCACATTTTGCGATAATTTTCCCCCATGTCAAGGGATTTAATGTCACATTCGCTTCACTCTTCGCCTGTGCCTGATACTATTTTCTCCCGCATATTCCGCCTCTGAAACAAAAATTCCGCGAGGCTCTCGCCTCACGGATTTTCAAACTGGTCACTGGCTATTGATTTACTTTTCAATCCAACAAACCTCTCCCCTATCATCTTCACCAACAAACCCGCCCGCCAAAACGCGACCGCTGCCATGCCATGTGCAAGGACCGCGAACAACGGCGGTGTCTCATAAGTGTAATACGTCCAGCATTGACGGGTGGTCCCCCACAGTTCAAGGAAATAACCCAGCCCTGCCCCTGCGATGAACGTCAACAGGGCAAAGCGATGATCGGTTGGGGTCAGGATCAGCAGGACACACAGGAGGATGGCGAGCAAGGTAAAGGATTTGTCAAAGGTTGGGGAAACAAAGACCAGCATCAAGGTCAGGAAAGAGGCGAAGGTGATCCAGTAGAGAATAGTGAATAACGATCGGAGATTCGTCGTCTTTCGTTCGATGATCCAGTTTAAAAATCTTGCGATGCGGTCAATTGACAACGACGCGATGGGCCAGGCAGGGATGATCCACAACGGCGGGCGCTCGGCTGTGTAGTAATGCCAGAGTTCGGTCTGCGTGCCCCAGCTTTCGATCGCCAGCCCGCCAAAGATGCCAACGAAGACGATCAACCAATCCGTTTTGAGGTCCGCGCGCGCAACGATGGTGATGGACATGAAGAGGAAGATGCCAAGCAAAAGCCAGTCCATGTAGAGCCACCAGGGACCGTTCCAATCGATGTAGGCGATGACTTCTTCGGCGAGGGGCCACCAAATGTAAACGATGAGGAAGATCGTGACGAAAAATCCGCCGAGCAGGATGGATGAGTCGCGCGTCCAAAGTTTGGAAAATGTGTTTCTCAATAAAGTCATGCGCGGATTATACATGATGTCATTTTCTGCTCCCCAATCTTAGGGTATCAAGATGGCGTGTGGCTCAAAGCTTAAAATTTCTCACGGAACTCTTATTTGCTTGCATTTTTGTTAGGACTAACCTAAAATTGAACAATTGGGGAAGCATGAAATTATGGAATTGTATTTGACCAGTTGAAGGAGGTACCTCGCACCTGCAAAACTAAAATCTGCAATTGTCCAGGCACGTTTTTTGTTCCCAATAACTCAAGAGGAGAATGGCATGAATAAAAGTTTGGTCAGAGTATTTTCTTTGATGACAATGCTGGCGCTGGTGTTGAGTGCTTTGCCGGTGCAAAGCGTGCAAGCGGCTCATGTCTTATTTAGCAACCCAACTACTACGGTTTTCATCAACGAAATCCATTATGATAATACTAGTACAGATGCTGGGGAAGCAATAGAGATTGCAGGACCGGCTGGTACTGATCTTACAGGGTGGAGTATTGTCTTATATAACGGTTCTGGCGGGGCTGTATATGATACCGATGCATTGAGTGGCATCATCCCCAACCAGCAGGGTGGATATGGCACGGTGGTTCTGACATACCCAGCCAATGGAATACAGAATGGCGCGCCCGACGGTATTGCTCTCATCAACGGTACAACGGTTGTCCAGTTCCTCAGCTATGAGGGAACTTTCGCGGCAGTCGGCGGACCTGCGAACGGCATGACTAGTACGGACATTGGAGTTAGCCAAGCTGGTACAGAACCGCTGGGATCCTCCCTGCAACTGACCGGTACCGGCTCGACTTATGGCGAGTTCACGTGGACTGCCACAACATCCAACACGTTTGGCAGTCCAAACACCGGTCAGTTTTTTGGTGCGCCAGAACCATCAGCCCCCAAGATCAACGAATTCTCCGCCAGCACGGCTGGCACCGACGTGGAATATGTTGAATTCTACGGCGATCCCAATACGGACTATTCCGCCTATACACTCCTTGAAATCGAAGGTGATGCCGGAGCCTCCGTCGGAACCGTGGATGAGGTG
Organism: Anaerolineales bacterium; assembly: GCA_023382595.1. GTDB lineage: Bacteria > Chloroflexota > Anaerolineae > Anaerolineales > Villigracilaceae > Villigracilis. The sequence continues at coordinate 672,944 of JAHDWB010000001.1, forward strand.
ATCAATCTTGGCACGACGGATGCTAACGGTCTTTACCTCGTCGACCTGCCTGCCAACGCACTCGAGAATGGCACCATCACGCTCTTGCTTGTCAAGAACTTCGCTGGCGCACTAAATGCCGATCTCGATACCGATAATGACGGCGTCTTTGATACCACTCCTTGGGATGCCATTGTTGATTCAGTGGCTGTCAATGACGGCGGAGCAGGTGACATAACCTACGGGACGCCCACCTTGGGCGTCGCCTATGACGGTTTGCCTTTTGCCCCCGGCGGTGCGTCGCGCATCCCGGATGGGACTGATACCGACACAACCGCCGATTGGGTCCGCAACGATTTCGATCTGGCGGGCATCCCCGGTTTTGACGGCACACCGGAGGTTGGTGAGGCATACAATACGCCGGGCGCTCTGAATGAAGTGGTGACTCCAGTAGTTTTTGGAAATGTTGTCATTAGCCAAATCTACGGCGGCGGCGGGAACAGCGGCGCGACATATACCCATGATTTCATCGAACTGTACAACTCCAGCGCCAGTAGTATCGATCTTACCGGATGGTCGGTGCAATATGCATCCGCTGCCGGAACATCTTGGCAGGTGACAGCCTTATCAGGCTCTATTGCTCCGGGTGGGTATTATCTCATCCAGCAAGCGGCTGGTTCGGGCGGCACAACATCCCTGCCAACACCGGACGCCATCGGCACAATAGCCATGAGCGCTACAGCCGGTAAAGTTGCGCTGGTCAATAACACCTCTGCGCTGAGTGGCGCATGCCCGACTGGAAGTCAGATCGTTGACTTTGTCGGATTTGGCGCCACAGCAAACTGCTTTGAAGGAAGCGGATCTGCCCCCGCACCCAGCAACACAACGGCTATTTTCCGAAAGGATGGCGGGAACCAGGACACCGACAATAATAATGATGATTTTGAAACCGGTGCACCCAATCCACGCAATAGCGACTTCGGCGCCGAGGATGACGCTCCCGAAGTCGTCAGCACCTTCCCGACGGACGGCGCAACCGACTTCCCCACCACAGGAAACCTCGCTGTTACATTCAGCGAACCGGTTGACGTGACCGGCACATGGTTCGAACTGATCTGCACGACCAGCGGAACGGTTCTGGCAACCGTCAGCGGTGGTCCGACCAACTTCACGTTGAATCCCGATGCGGACCTGATTGCCGGTGAAACCTGCACGCTGAACATTTACGCCGCGAACGTCACCGATCAAGACGCCAACGATCCGCCCGACAACATGGAAGCGGATCACACGATCAGCTTCAGCGTCTTGAACGCCTGCATCCTGCCCTTCACTCCGATTTATGACATCCAAGGCAGTGGACCCATCGCCGCCATCACTGGCACGGTCACCACGCAAGGTGTTGTAATCGGCGATTACGAAGGACCATCGCCGACCCTGCGCGGTTTTTACATTCAGGATGCAACAGGCGACGGTGATCCCTCTACATCAGACGGTATCTTCGTCTTCAACGGCAACAATGACAACGTCAACCTCGGTGACGTCGTCCGCGTGACCGGTACCGCCGCTGAATTCCAAGACCAGACACAGATCAGCGCATCCTCCATCGTTAACTGTGGAACTGGTTCTGTGACACCGGTGGATGTCACCTTCCCGGTTGCTTCATTAGACTACCTTGAACGCTACGAAGGCATGCTGGTGCGCCTGCCGCAGACCATGTACGTGACCGAGCACTTCCAACTCGGGCGCTTTGGTCAGGTATTGCTCTCCTCCGGTGCCCGCCTGCAACAACCGACGAATGTTGTTGATCCCGGCGCGCCTGCGCTCGCATTGCAAGCCGCAAACGACCTGAACAAGATCATCCTCGATGACGCCCTGCAAAGCCAAAACCCCGACCCGATCCTGTTCGCGCGCGGCGGACTTCCCCTCTCCGCCAGCAACACCCTGCGCGGCGGTGACACGGCGACAAACATCGTCGGCGTGATGACCTATACTTGGGCTGGCAATGCGGCAAGCGGGAACGCCTATCGCATCCGCCCCATCAACGCGCTGAACGGCTACGTCAACTTCGAGCCGACCAACCCGCGTCCCACCGAGTCTCCAGATGTGGGCGGCTCACTCAAGGTCGTCAGCTTTAACCTGCTCAACTACTTCAATACCTTCTCCGGTTGTACCAACGGGGTCGGCGGAGCGCCCACGGATTGTCGCGGAGCAGAAAACCTGGCGGAATTCAACCGCCAATGGACCAAGACCGTCGCCGCCATCCTTCAGATGGATGCGGACGTGATCGGCGTCAACGAGATCGAGAACGACGGTTATGGTCCCAACAGTGCCATCGCCCACCTCGTTGATCAACTAAACGCCGCCACCGCCACCGGCACCTACGCTTACATTGACGTAGATACCGGCACTGGGGAGGTCAACGCCCTCGGCACGGATGCGATTAAAGTAGGCTTTATCTACAAGCCCGGCTCGGTAACTCCCGTCGGACAGACCGCCGCCCTTAACACGGTCGCGTTCGTCAACGGCGGGGACAGCGCGCCGCGCAACCGTCCCGCACTTGCGCAGGCATTCGAAGAAAATGCCAACGGACATGCCTTCATCGTCAGTGTCAACCACCTCAAGAGCAAAGGCTCCGCCTGCGATGCACCCGACGCGGGGGATGGACAGGGCAACTGCAACCAGGTGCGCTTGAATGCCGTGTTCGAACTAATGTCTTGGCTTGCGTCCGACCCGACCGGCACCGGCGATCCCGATATCCTGCTCATCGGCGATTACAACTCCTATGCCATGGAAGACCCGATCATCGCGATTGAGGACTTTGGCTTCACCCACCTGATCAAGACCTTCCTTGGATCGGATGCCTACTCCTACGTCTTCGACGGGCAGTGGGGATACCTCGACCACGCCCTTGCATCGTCTTCCATGATCCCATATGTGACTGGCGTTGCAGATTACCATATCAACGCGGACGAACCTGCTGTGCTGGATTACAACACCAACTTCAAGAGCGCCGGTCAGGTCACAAGCTTATACTCGCCGGATGAGTTCCGCGTCTCAGACCATGACCCGGTGTTGATCGGCTTGGATCTGGGCATCAACGACCTCATGTGCAATGGACTCCCAGCCACCATTATCGGCACCCCGGGCGACGATGTTATCTACGGCACCAACGGTAATGATGTCATTGTCGGACTTGGCGGCAACGACACCATCTACGGCGGCAACGGCAACGACACCATCTGCGGCGGCAACGGGGACGACACCATCTATGGCGGCAATGGCAACGACGTGCTGGATGGCGGCGACGGAGACGACGACTTGGACGGCCAAAATGGCAATGACATTCTCACAGGCGGCAATGGCAACGATACCCTCATCGGCTGGAACGGGAATGACTTGTTGGACGGCGGCACCGGAAACGATTTCCTCTACGGCAACAATGGCAACGATACATTGACTGGCGGACCCGGCGCAGACTGGTTCAGCGGCGGGAACGGCAGCGATACCTACCCCGACTTCAACGCAGGGGAAGGTGACACGAATGATGGTACATAGCGTGCCATAAACTTGTATGCCGCAAACGTAAAAAAGAAGACCCGCCGTTGGCGGGTCTTCTTCATATGTAATGGTCACCGAAGCGAATACGTTTACATGGAGCAGCGCCAGCCCTGATTGTTGACATTTCCACATCCATCGTCTAAACTTTCCCCATGCTTGCCCGTGTCTACTCCTGCGCCGTAGTGGGACTGGAAGGTGTCATCGTCGAAGTGGAAGTGGATTACACCAACGGTCTCCCCGCCGTCATCATCGTCGGTCTGCCCGATGCCGCCGTGCAGGAAAGCCGCGAACGCGTACAAACCGCCGTCAAGAACGCGGGCTTGCATTTCCCCCGTCACCGCATCGTTGTCAACCTCTCCCCCGCCGCCATCCGCAAGGAAGGTCCCGCCTACGACCTCCCCATCGCGCTCGGCGTCGTCATCCTCGCGGGCTTTCTTCCGCAAGAAGCCATCGAAGGCGCAATGGTCGTCGGCGAACTTTCATTGGACGGGGTCGTCCGCCATACACGCGGAGTGTTGCCGATGGCAGCCGCCGCCCGTGCCAACGGATTCAAGCGGATGTTCGTCCCCGAAGTGGATGCAGGTGAAGCAGCTTTGATCCCCGATTTGGACGTGTACCCGGTCAAATCGCTTGCGCATCTCTACGACCATCTGGCTGGTCGGCGTCTCATTGAGCCTTATCAACCATCCGCAACTGATTCCCCCGACCCGCTCTTCACCCCGACCGACTTCGCTGAGATTAAAGGGCAGGAACACGTCAAACGCGCACTTGAAGTCGCCGCCGCGGGCGGACACAACCTTCTGATGACGGGAAGTCCTGGCGCGGGGAAAACCCTGCTCGCCCGTGCCATGCCCGGCATCCTGCCTGAAATGTCCATCGAAGAATCGTTGGATGTGACCCGCATCTACTCTGTGGCAGATCAACTTCCACCCGGAACAGCGCTCATCAAGTATCGTCCGTTTCGTGCGCCGCATCACACCATTTCACATGCAGGTCTCGTCGGCGGCGGCAACATCCCCAAGCCCGGCGAGATCTCTCTCGCCCATCGCGGCGTTTTGTTTCTCGACGAATTCCCCGAATTCGGACCCCGCGTCCTCGAAGTGATGCGCCAGCCAATGGAAGACAAGGTTGTCACCATCAGCCGCGCAAAAGGCTCGCTCACGTTTTCAGCCAATTTCCAACTGATTGCCGCCATGAATCCCTGCCAGTGTGGTTATTTTGGTGATTCACAAAAGCCCTGCACCTGCGCCCCCGCCGTCGTCACCAAATATCAAAAGCGCATCTCCGGTCCCATTCTCGACCGTATCGATATTCATATCGAAGTCCCGCGCGTGGACTACGAAAAACTCAGCGGCGACCGTCTCGGCGAGACATCCGAATCTATTCGCAAACGTGTCCAAGCCGCGCGCGATATTCAAAATAAACGCTTTGCAAATGGGGAAGCAAAAGACATTGTCTGCAACGCGGACATGCGTATCGGGGAAGTCAGGCAGTTTTGCCAACTCCAGCCCGAAGGTCAGAGTTTGATGCGGGCGGCGATGAGCCAGCTAAATTTGTCGGCACGCGCCTATCATCGCATCCTGAAACTATCCCGCACCATCGCGGACCTGGCGGGGAGCGAAGAGATCCAATCCGCACATCTGGCGGAAGCCCTGCAATATCGTCCGAAGTTAATGCTGGGGTAAAAACAACATGCCAGATTAGATTTTCCCAATTAACGATCTATAGCATGATTGTATACGGGTATAAGTTCCGCCCTTACGGAAATATAAAAATCAACGAAGTTCGATACGTGTGATTTGATGGAGCGTAAAGGTCAGCAATTTCCTTAAGTCGTGCCGCTCCAAAACGGTGTGAGAAATCTGTCCTTCCAAAACCAGCATCACCAAACCATGCACCGCCCCCCACACACTGACAGCCGCCAACTCCGGCTCCCCCTGTCGCAACACGCCCGCCGATTGGCACACCTTAACCACATCCACGATCTGTGAAAAATTTTTCTGTGCATAATGCACAAAATCGGGGTACTCTTTTTCCTTTTCCAGCACACTCGAAAACATCAACTTGAAACGATCAGGCTCGTTCAGCGCAAATTGCATGTATTCCCACGCAGTTTCCAACAACAGCGACTCTGGTGTACTGTGATGACGCGCGAATATTGTGTCGATCCGGATATATAATTGCTTGAACCCTTCGGTAGAGATGGCAGCAATGAGAGCCTGTTTATCCGCGAAATGGGAATATGGCGCCGCATGACTCACTCCAGCCTGCTTCGCCACCTTTCGCAGACTCAACCCGTTGACTCCTTCCCTCGCCAGAATCTTCACCCCGGCTTTGATGAGCGCATTTTTCAAATCGCCATGATGATAATTGGAAGTCGCCATATCCACATCTTATAATCAAATCTTGACACTGTCAAGATGGAAGCATATAATCTTTACAGTGTCTAGTTGAAAAGGAGTAAGGATGAGTCAATTTCAAAGGGAAAAGCAGCAAATCGTGCTTACCGCGCAGGAGTTGGTCCGCAAAGGATATTTGATGGCGACCGGCGGCAATATCTCAATGCGTGTATCGGGGCAGGCGGCATTCGCCATCACACCATCCAACTACGATTACATGAAAATGACCGGGGACGACGTCTGCGTGCTGGATTTCGAGATGAATAGATTGGAGGGAAATCGAAAACCGTCCGTGGAGGCGGGCATGCATGGCATCATCTACGAAACACGCGGGGACGTGAATGCCGTCATCCATACTCACCAAGTCTATGCCAGCGCCTTGACGCTCATAAAAGCACCCATCCCCCACTTGTTCGATGAACAGGCACGTTTTTTGGGGCGCAGTATCGAGATCATCCCATATGCACCATCCGGGACGGGGATCCTGCGAAACAGGATCGCAAAAAATATCCGAAACCATAACAATGCCTATATGATGCAGAATCATGGCGCGTTGATCTTCGGGCATGACATGGAACGGGCTGTGCACAATGTTGAAATTTTGGAAAAGTGCGCGCTGGCTTATCTGCTTGCCATCATCTCGGAGCGGAAGATCAGCAAGATCCCGCTGGCAGTACGGGAAGTTGCTTTTGCAAAACTGCGCAAAGACCAGAAAAAAGCTGCGGCAGGCGAAGCAGTGACCAGCGGAGAATGAAGCGGCACGTCATCAATTGCGAGGAAACATGATTGAACAAACATATGCGATCTCAAAATATCCCGATGTGGATGCCATCTATAAAAGGTTGAAAGCTCTGACCACACAACCATTACGCCCCGTGCGCCGGGACAAGATGACGACCTATCTCGAATACTTCGAGAAGAAATGCGTTAAATCCAAAACATTGACGGACGAAGCCAAGAAATATATTCCCGGCGGTGTACAGCATAACCTGGCGTTCAATTATCCTTTCCCGATCGCCATTGAGAAAGCGGACGGCGCTTTTATGTGGGATGTGGATGGCAACCGCTATATTGACTTTTTGCAGGCGGGCGGTCCGACCGTGCTGGGCAGTAATTACGCGCCAGTGCGGGAGAAGGTGATGGAGGTCGTCAACTCATGCGGACCCGTGACCGGATTGTTCCATGAATATGAGCTCAAACTGGCGAAGCTGATCAGCGAGTACATGCCCGCTGTAGAGATGTTCCGCATGCTGGGTTCGGGCACGGAAGGAGTGATGGCTGCCATCCGCGCGGCACGGACATTCACGAAAAAGAAAAGGGTCATCAAGGTCGGCGGCGCTTATCACGGCTGGAGCGACTCGATGGTGTACGGGCTGCACATCCCCGGTACGGGGCGGTTGGAGGCGACCGGCATCCCGCGCGGTGCGAATGTCAATACGCAGGAATTTTTCCCGAATGATCTGTCTGCGCTGCGCCGCAGGTTGATCGCCAATCGCTTCCTCGGCGGGACGGCGGCAGTGATCGTCGAGCCTGTGGGTCCCGAATCGGGAACACGCCCGGTGCCGTTCGATTTCAACCAGAAGGTGCGCGAACTTTGCGATGAGTTTGGAGCACTGCTCATCTTTGACGAAGTAGTGACGGGGTTTCGTCTCGGTTTGGGCGGGGCGCAGGGATACTTTGGCGTCAAGCCTGACCTGACCGTTTTCGGAAAATGCGTGACCGGCGGCTATCCGATGGCAGGCGGCGTAGGCGGGCGAAGGGATGTCATCATGACGTTCGCGGCGGGCATCGGTGGAACCGGTGAACGCGCCTATATCGGTGGGACGCTTTCCGCAAATCCGCTCTCGTGCGTGGCGGGATATTACGCGCTCAAAGAGATGGAACGCACCAATGCGCCAGTCATTGCCGGGCGGGCGGGCGACCGCCTGTCCAAAGGCTTGCAAGCCATCATTGAGAAATACGATCTGCCCTTTGTAGCGTACAATCAAGGCAGCATCGTCCACTTGGAAACATCCGGGGTCATGCTGTTGGATTTGAAGAATCCGCTGAAAACGCTAAAAGAGATAAAATCGCGCAAGCATATGATCGAAGAGATGGGCGCAGCCTATATGGCGAACGGACTGATCACTCTGGCGGGTTCGCGCATGTACACATCCATGGCGGATACGGACGAGGTTATTGATGACGCGCTGACAAGGTTCGAAGAAGTTTTATCAAATGTAGAAGGTGTTTGAGTTTTATCCATACTACGCCAAAGGGAATCTCTATGCGTGAACAATATAAAGTCTATGGATATCGCTGGGTGGTTTTGGGCGTCTTCATGTTCATCAACCTGACCATTCAGATGTTATGGATCACCTACGCGCCGATCACAGGTCCCGCAGCGGAATTCTATGGCGTGAGCGACTTGCAAATCGGTCTGCTCGCGATGACCTTCATGATCGCGTTTATTCCGCTATCCATCCCGGTTTCGTGGGTGATCGATACCTATGGCTTCCGCGTTGCGGTGGGAATTGGGGCAGCGTTGATGGGGATCTTCGGTCTATTGCGCGGCTTTGCCGGGAGCGACTACACCCTCGTATTGTGGAGCACGGTTGGCATTGCAATATCCCAGCCCTTCCTGCTCAACGCATGGACGACTGTCCCTGCCAAGTGGTTTCCAGTGGACGTGCGCGCTACGATGGTGGGCATGGTCACATTGGCAAATTTAATCGGCACAGCCCTAGGCATGGTACTGACTCCGATTCTGGTCGAGAGCATGTCCATTGCGGATGTGCAATTGCTCTTTGGCGGCATTGCCGCTTTTTCATCAGTTTTATTCATCCTACTGGCACGCGAAGCGCCGCCCACTCCCCCATGCCCGCCGGGACAAGAGACACGCGCGTTGATGCTGGATGGCTTGAAACACGCCTTCACCATCAAACCGTTTTTGTTTTATCTGATCGCTTCATTTATCGGACTAGGAATTTTCAACGGGCTGACGACCTGGGTCGAAGCCATCATCCGCCCGCGTGGATTCACACCCAATGACGCAGGCACACTCGGGGCGTTGATGATCGTTGGCGGGTTGGTTGGAGCTATCGTCCTGCCGGCGCTTTCAGACAAACAGCAGAAACGTCAGCGTTTTCTAATGATCGCTTTCGTGGGTGCCATTCCCGGCTTGTTAGGATTGACCTTTGCCGAATCGAGCGTGTTATTATTCGGCTCTGCGAGCCTGTTGGGATTCTTCCTCGTCAGCGCGATGCCCATTGGCATGCAATACGCTGCAGAGATCACACGCCCAACACCGGAAGGAACTTCCAACGGGTTGATCCAACTCTTTGGCCAAGGCGCAGTCGTCTTCGTCTACATCATGGAAGCGATGAAGACCAGCGACGGCTCATTCACTCCTTCACTCATCCTGGCGTTGGCACTTCTGATCATCAGCGCAGGGTTGGTCACTCAGATGAAAGACCCGCAACACATCTAAACGAAACGAGACTCTCTACATGGCAGAACCTCTCATCCTTGCTGTCGACCTTGGCACATCTGGAATGAAAGTGGCGTTGATCTCCGTCAGCGGAAAGGTGCTGGGATGGGAAGTGGAACCCATCCGCCTGAGGATCACTCCCGATGGCGGCGCGGAGCAATCGCCCGATGAATGGTGGACAGCGTTTCTGTCGGCGGCGGGGAGGCTGTTGAAACAGGAGCAGGATGCGGGTCGAAGGGTGGAGGCGGTTTGCTGTTCCACTCAGGGAGAGGGGACAGTTCCGGTCGATCAAGATGGAAACGCACTCGGCAACTGCATCCTTTGGATGGACATGCGCGGCGCGCCGCATCTAAAAAATCAACTCGGCGGATGGCTCAATATCGACGGCATTTCCCTGGATAAGATATTGCGTTTCGTTCATTTGACCGGCGGGATGCCGTCCACGACCGGCAAGGACCCTGCCGGGCACATGTTGTTTCTTCGGGATACGCAGCCAGAGATCTATGACCAAACCTATAAATTTTTGAATGTATTGGATTATTTGAACCTGCGGTTGACAGGACGCTTCACGGCGACCTTCGACTCGATCCTGACATCCTGGGTGACGGATAACCGTGACCCGAATAACATCCGTTATCACGATGGATTGATCTCCATGCTGGGATTGGACCCTGCCAAATTGCCGGAGATCGTGACGTGCTCGAAGGTGATCGGCACGCTCAAAGCGGATGTGGCGGATGAGCTTGTTCTTTCAAAGGATGTGAAGGTGGTAGCGGGGTCGATCGATAACACTGCAGCGGCAATCGGCTCGGGCGCAGTGGATGATTATGCAGTGCATCTATACATCGGCACATCGTCATGGATGGCGGCGCATGTTCCGTTCAAGAAGACCGATGTGCTGGCGTCACTGGCATCGGTGCCATGTGCGCTTCCAGACCGATACTTATTGACCGCCCTGCAAGCCACAGCAGGCGGCAACCTGACCTTCCTGCGCGACAATATCCTGTATCACAAGGATGAACTTCTGCAGGAAGCCGCCGTGCCGGATATTTTCAAAGCGCTCGACAAAATCGCGGAGCGCGTCCCTGCCGGGGCGAATGGGGTGATGTATACGCCGTGGATATGGGGAGAGCGCGCCCCTGTCGATGATAAAACTGTGCGCGCCGGTTTGTATAATCTTTCCCTGCATAATACGCGCGAAGATATCATCCGCGCATTTCTGGAGGGGATTGCGCTCAATACACGCTGGTTGATGAACCCGGTACGGAAATTTCTGGGGCGGGATGTGAACCGGATCAACATCGCCGGCGGCGGGGCGCAATCCGATGTATGGTGCCAGACATTCGCGGACGTGTTGAACGTGGAGATCAAACAAGTTGCCGAGCCCATGTACGCAAACGCGCGCGGCGCGGCATGGATCGCCGCTGTCGGTTTGGGGAGAATCCAATTCGGGGATGTGCCAAAATTGGTGAAGATCAAACAGACTTACCACCCTCGATCTGAAAACCGCAGATTATACGACGAGCAATTCGAGATGTTTACGCAGATCTATAAACAAATGGCTCCAATTTACAAGCGGATGAATTTGTCACGCCAGTAGAAGGATACCAAACACTTTATCTGTTGGCTGACCGCCTGGACTTGCGCCTTACTCATTCGACGCGTTCTGAATCCGTTCGAGCAACTTCCCCAATGGTTTCAGGTTGGAGACGGGCAGGGTCAGGTTTTTGACGCGCGTGTGATTGTATTGAAAGACCTTCGAATTCGGCAGAAGCGTGCCCGCGCGCTGACCGAACTCTTCATAAGAAATATACCCCGTCAGGTAAATGTCCATGCCATAGACCCAGATGTTGCTCCAATCCAGCGGCGGGACCACGTGGGTTTCTTTAATGGCGTCGCAATGGATTCCAACACGCGCCTCCGGCACACGGCGGACATGCAAGCTGGAAATGGAATGGAACGACTCGTCCACTGCGACCTTGGTCTTCGGCGGGAGACTGACGACCTTACGCTTCACATCCCGACCTTCATCCTGTCCGTTGACCTCGAGGAACAGTTCCTCGTCCGATTCCGATTTCAGCGTCAACCTCCCAAGCGGATTCCAGTTGACCGGCTTGCGCCACTCGTTCGGCATGACGTGTACGAGGTAGTGCGGCTGTCCCTTTTGGATGACCAGTTTCAGGTCCGATTGCGAGGCGGCGATCAAGCCCGTCAGAAAAGCGAAGATGTACAAGTCGTTGAGGGAGTGACCATCCCGCGCATGCTGGTCTGAGGGGACGAGCGCAGGCGCATCCAATAATATGGACGGATCTTTGCGGATCTGCATGATCTGTTTGCGATGCGTGATGTGAAAGGATTTGATGTCACAGCGGTGTTTGCCGAGCGCCACGTCGTAGCGGTCCGGATCGGTGAAGGGCGTCGCGCCTTTTACATCGAAGGGGATGTTTTGCTGGGAGAGATAGCGCCGAAAAGCGAGTTCCACTGCCACACCTGCCACGATGCGCCGCAGACGTTCGTACGGCGAGCCGCCCATCCGGTCATAGGTATAGGAAAGCGACCGGAGCGCATACTCGACCCCGCCTTCGGTCAGGTCGGGCGTGTACGGCAGGCGGATGAGGTCGGAGGCGGTGAGCATGGGGATAAGCGGCTATTCGTTCCTGAACTGCAGACAATAATGATGAAACGTGTTGCTGACCCAGGCACTGCCCATGCCGTACGGCGCAAGCGACTGGTTATCCTGAAGCCAGATCTTTTCGTCTTTCAGCCTGTAGGTCTTGCCGAGTTCGCGGGCGATATCCCATGCGAGCGGATAGATCTTCCCGCCCTTCTTCACGTTCTTGACGATAATGGTGAGATAGGCTTTTTCGCGCAGTAACGGCTTTAATCCCGCATAGATCGCCACCAGTTTTTCGAGGAAGGCTTCGTAATCATGGATGTTGCCAAGGTCGTTCGGGTCTTCCGAATAGACGACATCCAGTTCGTTGTCAGTGCGGCGTTTCTTTTGGTTCTCCGAGCCTTTGGCATGGAGCATATCCCAATAGGGCGGCGAGGTGAGCACATAATCCACCGGCGGCAGATCGTAATGGACGGCGTGAAGCGCGTCGCCGTTCACGATCTCGGATTTCAGGTTGACGACAGATTCTCTGAGGGCGGCGCGTTCCTCTTCTATCAATTGTTTGGCGATCTCCGCGTATTTGGGATTTAACTCGATTCCGTAGGAGTTGCGTCCCGCGCGCAGGGCGGCGATGAGCGTGGAGCCGGTGCCCGCCATGGGATCGAGCACAGTCTCACCGGTTTTGGTGAAGAACTCGATGAATTCCTGCGCCATCGTCTCCGGGTATTTGGCGGGATGCACCAGCACGTTCTTTTTGCGCGGCGGCGGGTTGTGGATGAACCATGACTTTTGGAATTTCAGCCAGGTCTTTGTGTCGAGGTCGTTGAGTTTGTTTTTCGGCATGTTCTTTACCACCAGAGTTAATGAGCCAATTGTAACGGGTAAATCCGCTATGGTGACGGGGTGATGGTCGGCAGGACGTAATCCACAGAGCGGATGCTCAGGTCGGAGAAGGAGACGATGGCGGCGGTATTCCCCACCGAGCGGACAAAGACTCCGATGCTCCCGCTTGGGATGTTGGGATCGTTGATGCTGAATTGATAGCGTCCGTTCAGGAAGATGCGCATCTCCCTGCCGACCGCCCACACGCCGATGCGGACTTCGCTCGGAGCGCCGGGAGGCGCATCCGCGCTGGGGAGCGGTTGTTGAAGGACAAGCCGCGCGCCGTTGATGAGCCGTTCCACGCGGACCGTCCCATTGCAGGCAAGCACGATGCGATAGTAACTCGCGGAGCCGCTGGCGCGCACCAACATGCCGTAATTGTCTTCGCCGCGGCACAGGCTGGGGCGGGCGGTGATCTCGGCGTAGTAATTCGCCAACACGAGGTCATTGCGCAGGCTGAGCATGGACACGCCGCTTTGCACGGCGATGGTGAGACGATTCTCGTCCATTGTGGAGCTGGCTTGGTTGGATGCGGCAATATCCCACAGGGAGGGATCGGAAAAATCATCCTCGATGAGGACATCGCCAAGACCGGGACGCAGTTCGGGCGTGGGAAGCGGGGTGGAAAAGGTCCGGGGTGTGGGCGTGGCGGATGGCGGGAACCAGTTTATGGTCGCGGTGGGAAGCGGGGTTTCCGTCGGGATGACGGGTGTGGGCGTGATGTTCCACGCATCCAGCGCGGAGCAGGAGGTCAGGAATGTCATTGCTATTAATGTCATTGCGAGGGCGGCGGGTTTCGATACGCCCTTCGGGCTACTCAACCATCGCCGCCCGAAGCAATCTTTGAGCCGCAGGAGATTGCTTCGTCGCTTCGCACCTCGCAATGACATGATAGTTCTTAAATTCATACGCATTTTGTGACAAAATTCCATTCAATGTATCGTAAAATAAGCCATAAAATTCTAGTACTCAAACGGCATAAAGATTATAAGGTCGTTTGGGCACAAGCATATCAGGAGATTCAGATGACCGATAAACAGGTGCTGGTGACCGGCGCATGCGGCGAGATCGGGCAGGCGCTCGTGCAGGAACTTTCGAAGCGGGGAGGCTACAAGATCGTCACGTCGGACATCATGCCGCTGCCCGAGTCGATCCAAAACCTTTCAGCGGAGCACGTGCAGGGGGATCTGGTATATAAAATTAAGACCTTTTACGATTACGATTTCGATATCATTTTCCATCTGGCGGCATCGCTTTCATCGAAGGCGGAGATCGCCACCGAGGAGGCGCACCGCATCAACGTCGAAGGGACGATGCAACTGCTGATGCTGGCGGCGTACCGTTCGGAGAAATACGGCAAGGCGGTCAAGTTCATCTTCCCCAGTTCCATCGCGGCGTACGGAATGCCGAACATCGAGGCAAAACGCGCGGCGGGCACGGTGAAGGAGGAGGACTGGGACAACCCGCACACGATGTACGGATGCAACAAGTTGTATTGCGAGAAGTTGGGGATCTATTACAGCAAATTCTTCGGTCAGAAACATTTGGATGAAAAGCCCCCGGTCATGCTGGACTTCCGCGCGATCCGCTTCCCGGGCTTGATCTCCGCCTTTACCGTCCCAAGCAGTGGAACCAGCGACTACGGACCGGAGATGCTGCACGCGGCGGCTCAGGGACTCCCGTATGCCTGTTTCGTCCGACCCGATACGAAGATCTCCTTTATGGCGATGCCCGACGCGATCAAATCCATGCTGATGCTGATGGATGCGCCGCGCGAGTCATTGACGACCAATGTCTATAACGTGGCGGCGTTCGCCATCAGCGCGGACGAGTTCCGCGGGCGCGCCGTGAAAGCCTTCGCGGATGCGGACATCACCTACGAGCCGAATCTGCGCCGGCAGGGAATCGTCGACTCGTGGCCCGAAGACGTGGACGACTCCCGCGCCCGCGCCGATTGGAACTGGTCTCCCGATTACGATGTGGACCGGTTCTTCGAGGAATACTTCCTGCCGGAGATTCGCAAGCGGTATGGGAGGTAGCCTGAACTTTTGCTGTCAAACCTCTGATTTGGGGCATGAGGTGCTTTGTTATCAAAAAATGAGAAAATTTACTTTCGCCTTGACATCCAAATTATTCAGGTGTAAAGTTGGCTTGCGTCTGGGATGAGTCGCCAAGCGTCTCATCTAAGGGCTATAAGCCCTTACCCCAGTCGCTTTTTTTTTGCAAAAAGGATGGGTAGTTTATGTATTTTTGCTATATAGATGAGTCGGGAACACCTGATATACCTGGAAACACATCGCATTACATACTTGCTGGTGTTTCTATCCCTGTCCAACATTGGAAAGATTGCGATAAGACTATTGAAGCCATTAAGCAGCGTTACAAAATATCCGATAAAGAAATCCACGTAGCATGGATATTAAGAAGTTATCCTGAGCAGAAAAGAATTGCAGATTTCAACGCTCTTGATTATCAGCAAAGACGTTATCAAGTAAACGCTTATCGCAATACAGAACTTTTGCGTCTTCAGCGCTCAAGAAAACCATCTCTCTATAAACAAACTCGAAAAAATTACCAAAAAACAGAAGATTACGTTCACCTTACTTTCGAAGAAAGAAAAAGTTTAATTCGAGATATTGCACGCACTGTATCAGGCTGGGGATTCGCGCGGTTATTTGCTGAATGCATAGATAAAATACACTTTGACCCATCACGGACTCCTAAAACCATTGACGAACAGGCATTTGAGCAGGTTGTTTCTCGTTTTGAACAGTATCTACAAGTTACTGGTCTTAATAGTACTCAAAAAAATTTCGGCTTACTAATTCATGATAACAATGAAACCGTTGCTAAAAAGCATACACTGTTGATGAAAAAATTCCACGAAGATGGAACTCTTTGGACAAATCTGAAGAATATTATAGAAACCCCTCTATTTGTAAATAGTGAATTAACGGGGATGGTGCAAGTTGCTGATTTATGTGCCTATGCTTTGCGACGCTATCTTGAAAATAATGAGAGCGAATTGTTTGATTTAGTGTTTCAGCGTGCAGACAGAAAAGGTGTGAAAGTGGTTGGCGTAAGACATTTTTCAGACGTATCTTGTACATGTAAAATCTGCAATGCTCACGGAAAGAACTCTTGATAAAAACGCACCCAATAAAGTGTAACCTGTCACTGACAGGTGCAGTTCGCCCGTTTTTCATATCCATCAAAATCCTGCACCGATGCACGATCTGAAATTTCGCCGCCTTTGAGCAACCTTTATCAGTAGGAGATACCCCATACATGGATCAAAAGGATTGGATTGACTTGGTCACGGCGGTCTGTGACGATGCTGGTATCGCTCCCGGTCCCATTGAGCCCGTGACCACATGGGATCAAAAGTTCTCCGGTTCTGATGAATTTCGCAATAGCGCTGTTTTTCGCATTGGGGGTCAACGCTGCCTGAAACTATATGGATCAAAATTTGAACGTCCGTTTCATGTCGAGCGTTCCGTTTTGCGGACGCTTGGGGATCACGCCCATGCGATTCCAGCGCCGCGCTTCATTGCGGCAAGAGAGCGTTCCCAACTCCCGCCGTATCTCATCATGACCGAAATCGCAGGGGCGACCGTACAAGATAGTTGGAAAAACCTCGCGCGGGCTGAGCAGTTGGCAATCGCCCGTGAGATCGGAACGATCACGGCGGATGTCCACCGCCTGCCGCAGGAAGACCTAGCAGAAGTGGAACGTCAGTTCGGCGGCAGGAGTGAATACGCCAGACAGATGCAAACCGAACGAATCGAGCAAATCGAGACGGCAGAGGGACTCTCGACCCGTCAGCGGGATGCGTTGCTCGACTATTTGCACGGAGAAGCGCAGGAATTCCTCGATGAACCGCCGGTATTTACCCACTCCGATTTCTCCCACGCTCACATTTACATCGCGCGGGAAACAAATAAGGTAAAGGTCACTGGTTTCATCGATTGGGCGGAAGCAATGCTTGGTCCTGCCGAATGGGATATCGCCTTCCACTGGTTCTGGACAGTCAACCAGGACCGCGAAGCCATGCGCGAATGTCTAAAAGCGTTCCATCCAGACGGGCAGTTACCCGAACGCTTCGCCCGACGCTGTCTGAGCACACATCTTTACTCATTCTCGATGGGGGAACTTTTTCCCGATTTCGCTGAAAAAGCAGGGAAATCTGAATCCATCGTGCGTGAAATGACAGAGTTCTTCTTTCCCCCGGACGTGTTTGGTCCGCCTGATTGAACTTCAGTAAGGATTTAAAGGAACTTTCTATGCCCACTCTAACCCCTCCCGTTCTCCAACTGCGCATTGCGCTCACCTCCAGCGACTACGAGCGGCTGGTCAAATTCTATTGCGATGGTCTCGGCATCGAACCGTCCGCGATCTGGAACAACGACGGCGGCAAAGCCATGATGCTGGAGATGGGTTCCGCCACGCTCGAACTCTTCGACGAACGGCAGGCGGAAGTGATCGATCAACTCGAAGCGGGGAAACGTGTCAGCGGGCAGGTGCGCTTCGCGCTCGAAGTGCCAGACCTGAAGTCCGCGATGGAGCGCCTGCTTGCCAACGGCGCGACGCTCGTCCACCTGCCCGTGATGACTCCCTGGGGCGATTATAATGTCCGCTTGCAAGATCCCGACGGGATGCAGGTCACATTGTTTCAGGTCATGAAGGAATAATAAAAAGGAATGAAATCCATGCAATCATCGAACAAATCCTTAATTACTTTTTTCGTTTGGGCGTTCGCATTCTCGTGGGCATTCTGGGGAATTGCCGTATTGGGCTCGCTCGGCATCTTTAGACTGCCTTTCCCGAACATGGTGCTGGTCATCATCGGCGCGCACGGTCCGCTGGTATCGTCCATGGCGTTGACCTACAGATCCGGCGGATGGACAGCCGTCAAAAGTTTTCTGCGCTCCGGATTCAACCTACGCCTCGGACTCATCTGGTGGCTGGTCATCGTATCTCTGCCGTTTTTGCTCGCCGCTCTGGCGGTTCAGATCAACGCCGCCCGCAGCGGTTTCCAACCCGATACGACATTACTCTCCCAGCCGCTGATGATCCTGCCGACCTTCCTGATGCTGTTCTTCCTCGGCGGTTCCTTTCAGGAGGAATTCGGCTGGCGGGGATTTGCCCTGCCGCGTCTGCTCGAAAAGTGGAATCCGCTCACTGCCACGTTTATCCTTGGCGCAATTTGGGGTTTATGGCATCTGCCGCTCTTCCACATTGCAGACACATCCCAGGCGTACATGCGTTTTGACGTGTTCGTCGTGCTGGCGATCGCCTTCAGCATTTTCTTTACATGGTTCCATTTGAAGACGAACAAAAACCTGTTCGCCGCCCTGTTATTTCACACCGCCATCAACACCTCCATTTCCCTTTTTCCTCCCATCGAGCAACGAGTTGGCGGGAATCAAACCGCCTTCCTCTATTTGATGATCATCTATGTGATACTCGCGCTCGGTCTTGTTTTGGCGAACCGCTCGTTATGGCTCCCGCGGCGAAAGGGATAAGCGATCATAAAAAGAGACTGCCTGCAAGCAGTCTCTTTTACCACTCCCTACTCTCTACTTTCTACTCACTACCCTCTTTCCTCGACCTCAGCCAGCCATTCAAACTATATTTCACAATGCGTTCCTGCCCTGCGAATAACTTCTTCAAATTTGGGCGTAGCGCCCAGATCAACAGCAACTCCGCGCCCACGCCATACCAGACGTAATCCCAGGGTAACGTCCCTTGCGCGGCGAGGATGGCAAATAGGATGATCGCGAACAACGCCACAGCCATCGTCGTCACAGACGCGATGCCGATGGTGAAAAAGGTCAACATACCGAGCGGCAGGATGATCAGGATCGAACTGGGATACAGCCCCATCGCGCCGCCCACCGAGGGCGCTCCGCCCGCCCCGCCGCGCAAACGGATGAATTTCCCGTTCTCATCGCGCTCCGGCAGGAACATCGAATAATTATGTCCGAGAATTGCCGCCAGCGGGGTGACCACGTGCACCCATTCCGCAGGCGTGATCCATTTCGCCACCCACACCGCCCCCGCACCCTTCAATATATCCATCATGGCAGTTGCGAACCCCGCCCAAAACCCGGCGGCGCGCATGGCGTTCGTACCGCCCGTCCTGCCGCTTTCCACCTCGCGAAGATCTTTTCCGGTCTTCAGTTTCACGATCAACAAGCCGAACGGGATCGAACCAAACACATACGCCAAAAAGATGACCACAAGGTCAATGACTATTTCCATCAAAACTCCTCCGATTTGAGTGTACTCATAAAACACGCAAAGTCAATTATGGTTGCTTCACGGTGTTATTTGCAAGGTCACTTCGCGATAATCATCGTTTTCGATCCAAAATCCGCGCGCGCGCCATTCATCATCCATGCGGGCGAGGATGACGTAAGTCACAGCATAGGCGGCTTCCGCGATGTCGGTGGGCGAAACAGTTTCAGGTCCGGTTGGATGCGAATGGAAGATGCCGAGCAGGTCCATGCCGTTGTCGTCGATCCATTCCAGCGCGTGCAACTGCTCGAGCGGATCCATCACGTATCGCACCGGACTTTGTGCCTGATTGCGCACGTAGAAGATTTTTTCCACCCGCAAGCCCCGTCCCGCCAGCAGACCGCACGCCTCCAGCGGCGCGTGCGCGTTGACGTACGAGGTCATTTCCTGCAATTGTTCTTTTGAAAGTGTAAGGGATTGCATTGCTACAAAAAAACAGCGACAACCCATGCCAAACTGACGATGATAGCTGGTCCGACCGCGGCGCGGCGCAGTGGAATGTTCTCCGCGATGCTCGTCGAAAGCACCGTCAGCGCATACAGCGGACCGGTGAGCGCCAGCCCGAATTGAACCGGCGTCAGCGCCCAGTAATGCAAGCCCGCGCCAATCTGCGCGCACACGAGACCGATGCCGATCGCCCACGGGAAATCCCAGCGGTCGGTGCCGTCGAGGTGCAGGATGCGCAGGCTGATCAAGCCTGCCACGAGGAAAATGGCGGGAACGAGCAGGAACAGGCGCGCGCCTGAAATACGCAGCGACGCCACGAGGATGAGAAAAAGCGCGTATGCCAGCGCGGTCAGACCGGCGCGCGCAACCGCATACGACGGCGCGGACGGGTTGATGGTGACGTATTCCGCCAGATAGACCGCCGCAAGCAGTGCCGCGCCAAACAGGAAGGCTGTCCACCAGACCGGACTGCCCGCGAACAATGCCAGCGTTGCGCCGATGACGAGCGTTGTCAGCGTGGGCAGCATGAGATGCTCGCGCGGCGATTTTTCACCCAGCGCGGGATGTCCGCGGGTCAGCCAGTCCATACCGGCGGCGGCGAGGGCGGCGGCGAACAAGGTCATGAACGTGGCGAGGGTGAGGGGAAAGGCAAAATAAAAGCCGGGCAGGCTCAGGGTCAGCGTGAGGCTGGGCGATTCGATCAGCCGGGTCAGCGCGAATGTCAACAGGACGGAGGCGGTCAGTACGCCTAAACGGTCCGCCGAAGGCAGGTGGGATCGGCTCTCTTGCATGGGAAGATTGTACCTGTGCGTCCGTGTGAGCGCAAGCAAGGGTATGGTAGAATCAATCTGTTATGGAAGTATCACGGCTGGAAAACCTGCCTCCTCCCCCCGGCATCATCAATTCCATCAGGGCTGGGTTCGACACCATCGCCGCGCACATCACCGCGATCCTGCTCCCGCTTGCGCTAAACCTGTTCATGTGGCTGGGTCCGCGCCTGCGTGTGGATGAATTGTTCAGCTCGTTTTTGGTGACCGCCGTGCCGATCTGGCAAAGAAGCGGCATTCCTGAACAGGATATTCAACGTGTTGTGGACTTGTACGAACGGGTGATCCCCTCGATCAACCTGTTCTGGCTCCTGCGCACGCTTCCCATCGGGATCTCGAGCCTGCTCATGTCACAGGAAACCTCGTCCACGCCGTTGGGCGATCCTGTCATCTGGCAGACGGGCGCCCTCAGTTTCCCCGTCTGGATTTTCCTGCTCACGCTGTTGGGATGGATCGGCGGCGCGCTGTATTTCCGCAGTGTGGCGTGGATCTCCGTCCCGGGCGAGGAACGTTCCATCCGGTTTTCCAGCGCTGTGTTCCAGACCATCCTGATCTCCGTCCTGTTCATCGTCTTCCTGATGGTGGTCGGTGTGCCGCTCATCTTCGTGCTGGTGCTGTTGACCCAGTTGAACGCCTTCCTTGGCAATTTCTTTGTACTGCTTCTCAGCCTCGGGTCGGTGTGGGTGATCGTGCCGCTCTTCTTCTGGCCCCACGGCGTTTTTGTCTGGAAGCAGAACGTGTTCGCCTCCATCGTAAGCAGTTTCCAGATGGCGCGTTTCACGCTTCCCACCAGCAGTCTCTTTGTGTTGACGGTCTTCCTGCTGGCGTACGGTTTGAATTTCCTATGGCGCATCCCTGCCGAAAATTCGTGGGCGGCGCTGTTGGGCATCTTCGGTCACTCGTTCGTGACCACCGCCCTGCTGGCGGGAAGTTTCATCTATTACCGCGACATGAGCGCGTGGTTGAAGGTCGTGCTGGAAAAACTCCGCCCAAGCAATGAAGTAAAACAGGCTTGATCACATCCAATCTACGAAAAGAAGAAGTACGCTGGAGGTCCTTGTGGCTGAAAAAGAAAAAAAGGTAAACTACGACGTTAGTTCGATCCAGGCGCTGGAAGGCATCGAACACGTCCGCAAACGCCCCGGTATGTATGTGGGCGGCACGGACATCAAGGCATTGCACCACCTCGTTTATGAAGTGGTGGACAACGCCATCGACGAGGCGCTGGCGGGTTTCTGCACCGCCATCAACATCACCATCCATGCCGACAGCAGTGTCACCATCGAAGATAACGGACGCGGCATCCCGGTCGGTCCGCACCCCACGAAAAAGGACGCATCCGGCAAGCCGATGGAAACCGTGGACGTGGTCATGACCGTGATCGGCGCGGGCGGCAAATTCGGCGGCGGCGGGTACAAGGTCTCCGGCGGTCTGCACGGCGTCGGCGTGAGCGCGGTCAACGCGCTTTCCGAATGGATGACAACCGAGATCAAACGTGACGGGAAACTGTGGCGGCAGGAATATAAGCGCGGCGTTCCGCAGGGCAAGATCAAGCAGGTCGGCAAGGTCGAAAAGGACGAATCCGGCACCAAGCAGCTCTATAAATTCGACAAGCAGATCTTTACTGAAGATATCGATTACCGCTTCGACACGCTCGTCCAGCGTTTCCGTGAAATGGCATTCGTCACGCGCGGCGTGACCATCCGCTTCACGGATGAGCGCGCCAGCCGCGAGATGAGTTTCTACTTCGAGGGCGGCATCACGTCTTTTGTGCGCTACCTGAACCGCAACCGCGAGAACCTGCATTCGGTGGTGCATGTCGAAAAAGAGATCGAGAACATCGGCATCGAAGCCGCCATCCAATACACGGATGCGTACACCGAGTCGGTCTATTCGTTCGCGAACACCATCAACACCATCGACGGCGGTACGCACCTGACCGGTCTGCGCTCGTCATTAACGCGCGTCATCAACGATTATGCGCGCAAGAACGGCTTGCTCAAGGACGCCGACCCGAACTTCTCCGGCGACGACACGCGCGAAGGTCTGACCGCCATCGTCTCGGTCAAGCATCCCGACCCGCAGTTCGAATCACAGACCAAGGTCAAGTTGATGAACCCCGAAGTGCAGACCTACGTCACACAGGTCGTGGGCGAAGCCTTCAGCACGTTCCTCGAGGAGAATCCGCAGGCGGCGAAGGCGATCATTTCGAAATGTCTCACCTCCGCCCGCGCGAGGGATGCGGCGCGCAAAGCGCGCGATCTCGTCATCCGCAAATCGGCGCTCGAGTCATTGACCCTGCCCGGCAAACTGGCAGACTGCTCCGAACGCGATTCATCCAAGACCGAACTCTACATCGTGGAAGGTGACTCGGCAGGCGGCTCCGCCAAGCAGGGACGCGACCGCCACTTTCAGGCGATCCTGCCGCTGCGCGGTAAGATCCTCAACACCGAGCGCGCCCGCCTCGACAAGATCCTCGGCAACAACGAAGTCAAGGCGCTCATCTCCGCGCTGGGGACCGGCATCGGCGACAACTTCGACATCGAAGGTCTGCGCTACGGACGCGTCATCATCATGACCGACGCCGACGTGGACGGCAGTCACATCCGCACGCTGCTGCTGACCTTCTTCTTCCGCTACATGCCCAAACTCATCGAAGACGGTCATCTGTACATTGCCCAGCCGCCGCTTTACCGCATCGCGCACAAGAACAACGTCCGATACGTGTACAGCGATAAGGAAAAGGACAAAGTGATGAAGGAGATCGGCGAAAAAGCCAACCTTCAGCGCTACAAAGGTCTCGGCGAAATGAACCCCGACCAGTTGTGGGATACCACCATGAATCCCTCCAACCGCACCCTGCTGCTCGTCACTATCGACGACGCCGCCGAAGCCGACCGCACCTTCGACATGCTCATGGGCGACGCCGTCGACCCGCGCAAGAAATTCATCCAAACCCACGCCAAGAGCGTCCGTAATTTGGATATTTAGAACTGATCTGTCATCGCTTCAAAAAATGCCCTCGATAACGTTTCGAGGGCATTTTCCTTTTAGTACCAGAGTACGGCGTGGCGGATGGAACTTTTACAATCCCTGCGGCGTTCTATGGGGGCAACCAAACGAGGTGTATCATGAAACTTACAACCAACAATCTTATTATATTTTTTGGCATCATGGCATTGTGTCTGCTCGCCATCTTTCCGATCGGCGTGCTTGCCATGCCCTTATTCAAACCCAGCCAGCCCAGCCCGGACCCGCAGGCAACGGTCAACGCGATGGTCACGCAGACGGTCGTCTTCATGACGCTCAACGCCCCGACGCAGACCCCGCCTCCTCCCACGTCGACAGTTGCTCCTGCCACCCAAACCATTGCCCCCACCGCAACCTCGGTCCCGCCCACCGCAGTGACCTACTGTGACTGGGTCGCCTTCGTCAAGGATGTGACTGTGGAAGACGGCACCACCTTTGCCCCCGGCGAGGTCTTCACCAAGACCTGGCGCTTGAAGAACCGCGGCACCTGCACATGGACTCCGGACTACATGCTGGTCTTCAGCAGCGGATCGCAGATGGGCGGCGCGACCGCCACTCGCCTGTCCGCTTACGTGGCACCCGGTCAGACCGTGGACGTGTCAGTGACGCTTACCGCGCCCAACACGGCAGGCGCCCACACCGGCTATTGGATGCTTCGCAACCCGTCCGGCACATTGTTCGGCACCGGCACGAAAGCGAACACCCCCTTCTATGTGGACATCCGCGTGCGCGTGGAGAACCTCCCGCATGGGACGGTCAGCGGCAGCCTGTGCTATCCCAGCGAGTTCAACCCGCCGATGACGCTGTACTTCGAAAAGGCTGGCACAACCGAAACCATCCAGTTCGCCATCGTCGAGAACCAGTTGAAATACAACGTCCTACTGCCCAACGGAAAATACTACGTCTATGCCTGGGCACCCGGCTACAATCTCGAAGGCGCGTACACCCACCCGAGCGGCTTGATGAAATCCATCGAAGTCAAAGGCGGACAAGCCACCACCGATATTCATCTGTGTGACTGGAGCCCCGATCCACACGCCCGCGGCGACTGATTGAAAAAGAAAACGTCCCTCGAATTCACCAATTCGGGGGACGTTGCCGTTAAAAACCGAATGCTATAATGGCTTGTGCATACTCG
This sequence comes from Anaerolineales bacterium, assembly GCA_023382595.1. Taxonomy (GTDB): domain Bacteria; phylum Chloroflexota; class Anaerolineae; order Anaerolineales; family Villigracilaceae; genus Villigracilis. The sequence continues at coordinate 697,587 of JAHDWB010000001.1, forward strand.
GTGGTTGAGTAGCCGCGAAGCGGCGTACCGAAACCACCAAGTACAGAAAAAACCATCGTCATAAAAAGTATCGCCATTAACTGTTGGTTTCGATACGCTTCACTACTCAACCAACGGGGTTGATATTCATTGAAAAAGGAATCACCCAGTGACCATCACCTACCGCAAAGCGGACATCGCAGCTTCGTACAACGTATTCAAGGTCTTCCTACGCTCCATCATGGACTACAGCGAACGCATGAACGTGCAAGCCATCACGGGCGGAAACGACCCCGCAAAACTCGCGTCCATTTGGGAAAGCCGCAAACCGCTGTTCGATTTTCTCGCAAGGGATGCGTCCCAATTCTGGGTGGCGGAACGGGATGGCGAGATTCTGGGCTACGCCCGCACGATCGAGCATGACGGGCTTCAAGAGTTGACCGAGTTCTTCGTATCCCCGAATCAGCAGTCGGTGGGGATCGGAAGCGGATTGTTATCCCGCGCATTTGCGGACAACGGCGCGACGTATCGCACCATCATCGCCACGCTGGACGAACGCGCGTTGTATCGCTACATGCGGATGGGTGTGTACGGGCGGACCATGCTCAAGTATTTTTACCGCAAAGCCGAAACTGTGAGCGTGCCGGGCGATCTCGTCATCGAGCCGTTGGATTTGGGCGTTCATCTCGAAGCGATCCACGATATTGACCGCGCGGTCCTTAACCACACGCGCGAAAGCATCCACAAGTGGCTGGCGGGCGCGCGCGATGGATTCGTGTACAAACGCGGCGCGGACGTGGTCGGCTACGGCTACGTCGGCGGGAGCCACGGACCGTTCGCCGTGCTGGACGATGACGATTTCCCCGCTGTGCTGGCGCATGCCGAAAGCCGCATGGCGGAGCAGGGCGAAGAGTTTGGTGTCTCTGTGCCGCTCGTTAATAAGAAAGCGATTGACCATCTCACCGCGCGGAAATACAAAATCGACTCGTTCTCTGCGCTCCTGATGAGCAATGTCCCATTCGGGAAGTTCGAGAATTATCTGACTTTTGCGCCAGAGTTCTTTTTGTAGACCTACCCCATCATCCTCGCCGCGCGTCTCCCGATCTCCAATGCGTTAATACTTGATATTGTCCGGTACCGTCATTTCGAATTTTCGACAGGCATCTGTTTGGCAGGACTTCAACTCTTCCAGCCAGGCATGCAAGATCAAGAGTGTTTCCGTATCGAGCGTGCCAGCAATATTCATTAATTGATAGGGATCGGCGATCAGGTCATAAAATTCGATCTCGCCGTTCTCATATTCAACATAAACAAAGCTCTCCCCTCTGATGCCGCGATAAGCGATCACCGGGGATTCCCTATCCGGATCGCCTATTTCGATCAATAAAGCACTGCGCCATTCCTGCGGCTCTGCTTGTTGCTGATCGAAGAAATGGGCAAAGGAACGCCCGTCTACAAATGAGGCGCTTCGTGCGCCGGCCAACTCCGCGATCGTCGGCGCAATATCAATATTCGCGGTCATCTCTTGGATGGTGGTATTGGGCTGGATGCCCGGTCCGCGAATCAGCAGCGGGACGCGAATATCCTCTTCGTAGGGCAGCATCTTCCCCGATGGAAGATCATGCTCCCCCATATGAAAGCCGTTGTCGGATGTAAAGAAGATGTATGTGTTATCCAATTGTCCATTCTGCTCGAGCAATTGGACCAAAGCCAGAACCATTTCATCCACCGCCAGCATGGATTGAACACGCTTCACGAAAAGAGCATCCGCATCTCCGACCTCGAACGATCCTCCGCTCTCCCTGATGTTCCGGATGATCAACGGTTTGTCGGAAGTGTCAGCCTCATGAAACGACTCACCCTTCGGATATTCCACATCCAGGAACAGTTCTGAGTGACGCGGGGCAGGCGTGCTCGGTCCATGCGGGGCATAGGGGGAGATAAAGAGAAAGAATGGGGAACGGGTCTGCGCGCTTTGATTAATGAACTCAATGGCTTTATTCGTGAGAACGTCCGTGCTGTAATCTTCCGCGCTCTCACCATAATCGACCAGTTTCCCATTCTCGTTCAGGACATAGTTCGTGAAAAAATCAGCGGACTTTCTTTCACTAGTAAGGAAAACACGCCAATCATCCCAACCGGGCGGGACATAGGTCCTTTTTACCCCGGCAGGATACAGGTTCAAAAATTTTCCCATGTAGGATGTGGTATACCCGGCGCGTTTCATCCATGTGGCGATGGTATCCGCATTGTTCCCTTTATCATGGAATTGTTCGAAGCCCGGGGAGTTCTCAAAGACCCCGGTATTGTGCGGGTATTGTCCGCGCAAGATGGATGCCCGTGAGGGACAGCACACGGGGGACGTGACAAAATAATTCGTAAAAACAGCCCCCTCCTGCGCAATCAACCGGTTCGTATGTTCCAAGTAAGGCAGCAGGGTAAAATCCATATCATCCGCCATGATGAAGATGATATTTGGCGGCGGATCATTTGGGTCGAATTTTTGCATACTACAGGATAATCCTGTAAACAACAAGAGAAATATAACGATCAATACACCAGGAAAGTCAGCCCAAGTTTTCATATCTCACCCTACCATCATCCTCGCCGCGCGTCTTCCGATCTCCACCGCAAAATTCGTCCCGCGGTCCCACGGGTAGACCTGGCTCATCGAAGCGAAGTACAGCCCCTCGATGGGCGTCTGGATGGCGGGAATGTTCTTCGAATGTCCCACCAGCGGCACGGGCTGGGCGTAGTTCGTTTTGTGAACCCAGATCTTGTTGATCCACTCGCGCTTGAATTCGGGGTTGAACTTTTGCAAGGCGGGGATAAATCGCTCCAGCAATTCCTCGTCGCTCATTGAAAAATATTCGTGACCCAATTCCAGATAATCGCCCGCGTACACGATATGATCGCCGCCGAAATGTGCGTTCGGCACAAAATTCGTATGTTCCACCAACGCCAAAAACGGGTAGCCCGCCTCCTTTGGCACGTTGAACCAGTAATACTTCTCCTTCGAAAGCTGGTGCTTGAGCGAGAGCGTCATCACCACCGCGCCCATCGACTTCAACTCCAGCAGTCCCTTCAAATAGGATTCAGGCAGACTCGGACATAACTTCGCAAGCAGATTCGGCGACGCGGTGACCAAGACTTTATCGAAGGATTCGCCGTCCACGCTCAAACTACCCGACGCCTGTTCCTGACTAATAGACTTGATACTCGCCCCAAGCCGAATCTCCACTCCCTGCCCGCGCAGTTTCTCCGCGAACAGATCCGCGAACTTTTGGAAGCCGCCCTCGAACGTGCCGAGCCGCGTCGTCCGCGCCTTGATGCGCGCCCACATCCACGCCATGTTAACGTCCTTATAGAACGGACCGAACTTCCCGATTAACAACGGCTTCCACATCTGCTCGTAGACTTGCCTGCCCGCATATTTCATCATCCATGAATCGGCGGTCACTTTTTCCAACGCACGCCAGTTGTTCGTCAGGCGTAAAAACAACCCGACGAATCCAAACCTGATTTTGTTCAGACCAAATCCAAGTCCGGGAAAGCGAAGCGCATTGAGGATCGAGTCAAAGGGGTACCACTTATCCTTGTACAGCATCACCGTGTACGGGCGCGGGAAGATGACCTTGTCCTCCAATCCCAACTCGCGGATCAACCCCAGCATCTCACTGTCCGACTGGAACCAATGGTGATAGAACTTCTCCACCGACCAATCCCAATGCGGCTCCTTGAATCCGCTTGCCAGCCCGCCCGCGTACTCCGCCGACTCGAAAATGGTCACCTCGTGACCCGCCTTGCGTAGATCCCACGCGGCAGCCATGCCGCCATATCCTGCTCCGATAATTGCGATTTTCATTTTTCCTCTTATTTGATGTCGTTGCGAGGGCTAATGGTTGAGACGCTAGCAGTCGAAACCACAGCCCGAAGCAATCTCCAACTTGATGAGGAGATTGCTTCGTCGTCGCTTCGCTCCTCCTCGCAACGACATGGTAATGATTATTTCTCTATTTCCGTCCTGAGTGTATCACTCCACTTGATGCCCTCGCGCGCCAGATAATATCCGCCCAGCAAGGTGATCGGCAGCCACAACGCCACATGTAGCACGAGCGTATATCCCGCCGCGGTGGCTTGACTCACGCCGTACGCCGTAAGGACGGCGATGCCGGGCGCGTCGAATGTGCCGATGTAACCCGGTGCGGACGGGATGGTGGTGGCAAGGTTGACGATGCCGTTCATCAGCATCAGCGCAAAGAACGAGACCTCGAAATCAAAGGCGTGCATCACGAACCAGTATTTACCCGTCTCCAACAGCCAGATGATGACCGACGTGAAGAAGACCATCAGCACATTGAAAGGGGAGCGTAACGAAGCCAGCCCGTCCAGAAATTTGTGCAGGATGCCGTTCAGTTTTTCGTGCAGGCGTTTGGGCGTTAAACGCTGAATCATCCACTCGCCGATGCCGATGCTGGTCTGCGGAAACATCGCCGCCAGCAGAAAGATGATCAACGCGCCGATGAAAATCGCAGTGCCGTAGAGCGCCACTTCCTGAATATTACCAACGAATCCCGATGCGCCCGTCAGTTTTGCCAATTCCGTTAAATTGACGAAGATGAACGCCAGCATCACCACGCCGTCGAAGATGCGCTCCACGATGATGGTCGCCAGTGAAGCGGATACGGGCACGCCCTCCCGCCGTTTCAAGATGACGGCGCGCAGCACCTCCCCCGCGCGGGCGGGATAGATGTTATTGCCCATGTAGCCGATGGTAGTGACTGGGAACATGGTCTTCGTGGGAATCTTCTTGATCGGACCGAGCAGGTAGTGCCAGCGCCACGCCCGGATCCACACACCGATGAAATATACGCCAACCCCCGGAATGAGCCAGATGTACTTCGCTGTTTGAACCGCGCCCCAGAAATCGCCGAGGTGAAGTCCGCGCAGGGCGAGCCACAAAAACAGGATGCTGATCAGCACCCCGAGCCATAAATGCCATTTTTTCATAGGCGCTGATTTTACACCATCGGCTATAATTCCGCGTTCGTTTATGTACAGCCATGTCATTGAAAGGTACCAAAGCATGAAAAAATATTGGAATTACAGCCGCGACTACATTCTCATCATCGTCGCGGCATTTATACAAGCCATAAGCCTGCGGATCTTTTACGTCCCTGCCAACCTGGCATCGGGCGGCGTGAGCGGCATCGCGCAGTTGATCAATCACTTCACGGGCTGGCCCATCGGCTTGATGGTCTTCATCGGCAATGTGCCGCTCTTCCTGCTCGGCTGGCGCTTCCTCGGCGGACGCCGTTTCGCCATCCGCACCGCCTTCGCCATCGCGACCTACTCCCTGCTGACGGATCTAATTCTGCGCACGCCTCTGTTCGCCCCCGACGGCGCGGCGACGATCCTCATCAACGACCTGCAAGGCGACAGTTTCATCAACTCGCTCTACGCCGCCATCGTCAGCGGAATCGGCTACGGACTGGTCTATCGCGCGCGCGGCACCAGCGGCGGCTCGGACATCCTCGCCCGCATTCTCAATCACTGGCGCGGCATTTCGATGACGCAAAGTTATCTCATGGTCGATACAGTTGTCATTCTTTCGGCGGGCTTTATCTTCGGCTGGAGACAGGCGTTGTACGCGATGATCACGCTCTACGTCAGCGGCTTGGTTGCGGAGACCGTGCTCGAAGGCGGCACTACCAGCCGCACTGCCATGATCGTCACTGACAAGGCGAAGGAAGTCTCCGCGCGCGTCATCGAGAGCATGCAGCGCGGCGTCACTTTTCTGCAAGGCACCGGTGCGTACACCGGCACGCCGCGTCCCGTTTTGTATTGCGTCGTCTCGCGCTCCGAGATCGCAACTTTGAAGACCATCGTCAATGAAATCGACCCCGATGCTTTCATGGTCATCGGGGTCGCGCACGAGGCACTGGGCGAGGGATTTAAGCCGTTGAAGGGGCGATGATTAATGTCATTGCGAGGAGTGTTAGCGACGAAGCAATCTCATAATCCTTTGGAGATTGCTTTGCCTGCGGCTTGCAATGACATTATTTCTTCTTCCCATACCCAAGCAGCCTCAGCGCATTCGGGTCGTTGCGCCAGTCCTTTGAAACCTTCACACGCAGTTCCAAAAACACCTTGCGCCCGCCCATCTCTTCAATCTCCTTCCGCGCCGCCGAGCCGATGCTCTTCAGCATCTTCCCGCCTTCGCCGATCACAATTCCCTTTTGCGACTCGCGCTCCACAAAAAGCGTTGCGGCAATGTATGCCATGCCATTCTCGCGTTCCTTGAACTCATCGATGCGCACAGCCATACCGTGCGGCACTTCCTCCCGCAATTGGATGAGGCATGCTTCACGGATCAAATCTCCCGCAATCTCTTTTTCATACAAATCGGTGACCTGGTCTTCGGGATAATCCGCTTCTCTCTCCGGCGACGCCTGAATCAGCGCTTCGAGCAGTTCGCCAATCCCAAGCCGCTTCGCCGCAGAGATCTTCATCACGGATGAAGCATTGACCAGTTGAGTATATTCCTCCTCCCGCGCGGATTCTTCGTCGGGTTTGAGCATGTCCATTTTGTTCAGAACAAGCATCAGCGGAGTCCGAGGCGGAACATCCGCAAGCAGGGATGCAATGTTCAAGTCTTCCTCTGTGGGCGGAGTCGCGGCATCCACCAGCCACAGGATCAAATCCACGCCATCGAGCGCTTCTTTTGCCTCGTCGTTCAAAAACTCGCCGAGTTTGTGTTTGGCTTTATGCAAGCCGGGTGTATCCACAAAAACAAGTTGCGCGTTTTTGAGCGTGAGAATGCCGAGCTGTTTTTTGCGCGTGGTCTGCGGACGCGGTGAGACGGCGGCGATCTTTTGCCCGAGCAGGGCGTTCATCAACGTGGATTTGCCCACGTTGGGACGTCCGATGATGGCGATGAAACCAGAGCGATGGGTCATGCAGTTTTTCTCCTGTAATTGACGACGGCGAGGCTGGCGATGATGAGGACGGTGCCAGCGATCAACTGCCACGAAAGATGTTCGTTTAGGAAGAGTACACCGAGGAGCACGCCGCCGACGGGGAACAAATAGGTGACGAGCGAGGCACGCGTGGGACCGATCTCATGGATCAAATAATACATCATGATCATGGCAAGCCCCGAACCGAGTACGCCGAGCCAGAGCGCGGCGACCCACGTGATCGGCAGGCTGGGAAATTCAAACGGACGTTCGGCGACGGGACCGACGACCCACATCAGCACGGCGGAGGTCATCAGCAAGCCGACTCCGCGCATGGTGTTGTTGATGTGCTGGGTGTATTTGCGGATGGCGACCGCGCTGCCCGCATAAAAAAGCGAGGCGAGAATGACCGCCAATTGCCCGATGACTGAGCCATGTTCGCTGGCAAGCAGATCCTTGCTCATCAGGATCAGCACACCCGCAAAGCCGATCAACAAGCCCAACGTTTTCTGGAAGGTGATTTTGTCGTCGTGGATCCAGAAGTGGGCGATGAGCAGAGTAAACAGCGGAACGGTGGCGTTGAGAATGGATGCAACGGCGGAGTCGATCGTCTGTTCACCCCATGAGATGAGAAAGATGGGGATGGCGAGACTGGCAGGTCCGAGGATGGCAAATAGTCTCCAAGTCTTTGCATCGCGCGGGAAGCTGAGTTTTTGATATGCTGCTATGGCAAGTGCCGCGAGCACACCAAACACCATGCGGAAGGCGGTCAGCGCCATCGGTCCGATGTCCTGCACGCCGATCTTGATCCACAGGAAGGATGTGCTCCAGATAATGCCGAGCAGGATAAAAACGATCCAATGTTTTGGTTTCATGCAAGTACTCCTAATTTATTTTTGCACGATTATATTAAGCCGGAAGGATGAATGCGACCCGATTCTTGCTCAGTTTTTTAGAAGAGTGGCGAGTGACCGGATTGGCGAATGATCTCAGATGCGCTTGGTAAGATAATATTCCCCGCGTTCAAAGCCGCGGTCAAGATAATATCCACGCGTTCCAACGGCGGCAATGACAGCGATTTTTCCAAAACCGTTCTGTTTGGCAATGCGTTCCGCTTCTTCGAGCAGGCGCGTGCCGAGACCGACATGCTGCGCCGCGCCTGATTTTTCCGCGCCGACAGGCAGGGATTGTCCGTACACATGCACTTCGCGGATAAGCGCAGCGCCCGCAAGGTCGGAAATGCCCGTGTCTGGCGAGCCAGCCGCAGGGAGAGAGAGGCGGATGAATCCCGCCAGCCCGTCATCCGCGGTGTTGAAGGAGATGAAATGTTCCTCCGCTTTGCCCGCCTGATAAACGTGGTCATCCAATTGTAGGGAGGAAAGTTCGACCGTTTTGTTTTTGACTTCACGGCAGCGCACACACTGACAGCGCGTCCCGCGCCGCTTCATTTCTTCGTGGACATCCTGCCGCAAACTGGTGCGGCGATTCCCCTCCACCACGTTGTTGGACGGAATATCGCGGATGACGCGGTTGACGCGGCAATAGCGCGGAATGGTCGGCTTGATGTCCGCGATGAGGTGGACGAGTTCATCCGTGCTGTAGGGCTGGAATTCGCCGCGCTGCCAGTATTCGTAGAGTTCGGCGTTCGCCAGAAGTTGATTCGGGTAGATCTTTATTTCATCGGGACAGAAGTCATTCCACATCTGCGCAAAATCTTCGCGGTCGGATTCGGGAGTCGCGCCGAGCAGGTTAGGCATCCAATGCAGGACGATCTTGAATCCAGCGGCGCGGAGCAGAGCCGTAGCCTGGCGCGTGGATTCCACGTCATGTCCGCGTTTGTTGATCTCGAGAATGTGGTCGTTGAAACTCTGCGCGCCCATCTGCACTTTGGTCACGCCAAGGTGACGCAGCCACTTGATCTCATCGGGATTGATCTCATCGGGGCGGGTCTCAATGACCAACCCAACATTACGATGCGCCGCGTTTTCATTGATGGAATGGATTTCAGGTAGTAATGAAGAATCCAATAATTCCTGCCGCTGGGGTTCCAGTGACGGAAGTTTTTCAAGTTCGTTCATTGCATCGAAACAACGCCCAATGAACCATTCCTGATAATCGCGCCGATACGAAGACCACGTGCCGCCCAAAATCAGCAACTCGATCTTGTCGGTGGGATGTCCCAAATTCTTCAATGCGCGGATGCGGTTTTGCACCTGCGCATACGGGTCGAATTGATGTTCGAGCGCGCGCATCGCGCCAGGCTCATCGGGCAGATAACTTTTGGGCATGCGCACGTCGGTGGGACAGAAGATGCACTTTCCCGGGCAGGGATACGGCTTGGTCAGCACGGTGACGGTGGTTACACCTGAAAGCGTGCGCATCGGTTTCATGCGGATGCGTTCCAGCAGCGCCGTGTCAGGTTCCATCGCGCCTGCGTCCACCAATTCCTTATAAGCAGCGACCAAGGCGGCTTTGTTCAAATACCCGCCCTCCGCCAGCGGATGGCGGCGGATGAGCGTCATCACATCTTCGCCGCCGCGAATTTTGGTCAGCAGGTGATGCGCCAACTCCATTTTTTGCGGAGTCAACGCGTTGATCTTTTTCCAACGCTTGCGTTTTTCCAGAAAATCCATGCCGAAGATTATAATGGACAAATCCACTGCGATTCCGATGAAACCGACCACCGCGCAAACACTTCTGGAGATCAACCGCGAGTTTTACGACCGCTTCGGCGATTCGTTCTCTGCCACGCGCCAGCGGCTCCAGCCCGGCGTGAAGAAGATCCTCGAAACGGTTCAAGCGGACGAATCGGTACTTGATCTGGGATGCGGCAACGGCTTGTTCTTGCGCGAACTGCGTGGACGCGGTCACCAAGCCGCGCTTCTCGGCGTGGACTTTAGCCTGCCTCTGCTTCGAGATGCCGAATCCACGCCCGGGGTGGAGTTCCGCGAGGTGGATTTGACGAAATTATCAGAATGGAAAGTGGAATATGGAGAGTGGGACGTTGTGACGATGTTTGCCGCGTTGCATCACATCCCTTCGCATGAGATCCGTTTGGATATTTTGAAAACCGTGAAAAAATTATTGAAGCCCAATGGAAAATTAATTCTTTCCAACTGGCAGTTTTTGAACAGCGAGAAACTGAGAGCCAGAATCCAGCCGTGGGAGCGGGCGGGGCTTTCGGATTCGGATGTGGATGAGGGGGATTATCTGCTGGATTGGCGCAGCGGCGGCGATGGGCTTCGGTACGCGCACCAGTTTTCAGTGGAGGAACTGCTTGGGTTGGCGGGGCAGGCTGGGTTTAAGGTCGAGGCGTCTTTTCTGTCCGATGGGGAAAACGGCAAGTTGGGGCTGTATCAGATCTGGTCATGAATCATCTGATGCAACGCAGTTTCGTCCCGCGCCTTTGGCTTTATACAGCGCGGAATCGGCGCGCTCGACCAGCGTTTGCAATGTGTCATGCTCGTTCATCTCCGCAACGCCAATGCTGATCGTGACCCGCAGCGGACCGACACTGGTTTCAAAGGGATCTTTCATCACTGCCAGCCGGAAACGTTCTGCAAAGCGTTTGGCTGATTCGAGGTTCGTTTCGGGCAAAAGGATCACGAATTCCTCGCCGCCATAACGGACGATCAGGTCGATCATGTGCGCGTTCTTTTGACACCGCTCCACAAGTTGACTCAAGATCTGGTCTCCCGTCGCATGTCCGTAATGATCGTTGACCCGCTTGAAGTGATCGATGTCGAATATGATCGCGCAGAACGGGCGGTGAATGCGGCGCGCGCGCTGGAACTCGAACTCTCCCAGTTGATACAGACCGCGGCGGTTGTACACACCGGTTAACGGATCGGTGATCGCCTGACTTTGCGTTTCTTCGAAGATGCGCGCATTTTCAAGTGCGATAGCGACCTGATTCGCAAATTCGGTCGTGATCTGCACATCCTTATCCTTGAAATGGTTCGGCTCGGTGCTGTCAATGGTCAGCAACCCGATGATGCGGTCCTTATAGATGAGCGGCACGCCGAGCCAGGAGCGGATGTGAATGCTGGAAATATCATTGAAGACATGATATTTCTCGTCGATCTCGGGGATAATGTACGGCTGCCCGGTCTGCATAACGACAGTATTTGGATTATCGCCGGGGATGGGGAAGCGCAAACCAATAACATCCTTTAGGTCGGCAAATCCGCTGCCGCCCACGATCTCCAATTCACCGTCGATCAGCAATTGCACCGAGGCGCTGTCGTACGGGATCACCTCATTGAGCTGTTCAAGAATATGGGAAACGGTTTGCTCCATTTCAAGCTTTTCGGCAACCGCCAAACTTGCCTTGCGCAGGATCTCGGATGTATCGGCGCGGCGCCTGGCATCGTCCATGGTCTTGAACTTTTCATAAGCGAGCGCGATCAGACTGGCGGCTTGCTCGCAAAGCGCCACTTCCTCCGGCGGGAACTGGCGGATCGTATCGAAGGAAATGATCAACGCACCGAGCTTGGTTTTCCCTGCGATCAGGGGCAGCACGATCTCGGAACGGGATGAAAACCTTTCCGAGATCTCCCGATCAATGTAAGGAGAGTTATAAGCGTCTTCGATGATCAAAGTATGACCAAGCGTCAGCACGGATTCAGTCAGCGTTTTGCCGCCCGGTTTGGGTTGGATGGTAGGATAAATCTCCCGGTACTTGCCGGATGCGGCAAGTGATGATGTCCTTTTATTCTCCTCGTCCCAGGAAGTCAGGAAACATCCATCGGCGCGGATCAGGTCGGCGAGGCGGTCGGCGGCATTCTGCGCCATTTCCTTCAGGTTATTGGCGCGCAGCGCGTCCCGCACGATCTCGTGCATCATGTTCAAGGACTTCTGCCGCCGCAATACCTTTTGCCCCGTGCGGGCACGCGTCTCTGCCGCGCCAAAAAGGTTTGCGGCAGTGCGGATCGCCTCCAATTCCGTGCCGGTCCACACCCGTTCTTCGCGGCAATCGTCAAATGCGATGAATCCCCACCACTGGTTGTCTGCAAAAATCGGCATGACCGCCGTGGAAATACAGCCCAGTCTTTCAAGGAATTTTTGTTCGCTCTTCGGCATGTCCGCGACCAAACCGTAGATCGGATGTCCCTGTGAAAGCGTATCCTGCCATCTGCCAAAACCGGATTGGCGCAGCGGCGCGTGCCGAAACGCGGGGTTATCGATCTGCGGCTTCGTATCCGCAGACACCCACTCATAACACATGCTCGAATAAACGACATTGTTCTCGCCTGTGTAATTCATCGCTACATACACGCGGCTGACGCCCGCAGCCTCCCCGATCTTTTCCAACACCCCGGGGATGTTATGCTCCCACGTGGTTTCGCGCAGGAATTGTCCAGCCGCCATGCTGATGGCAGACATGATCGCCTCGCGGCGGCTCAGCATCTCTTCCACATCCTTGCGCTGTGTGATGTCATGCAGGACGATCATGATATCGGACTGTCCGTGCTGTTCCTGATCCTCCCGCAGAGAGATGTGAGAAACGTTCACTTCGAAAACTCTTGCCTGTTTACCCTCCCCGATCTTGATCTCCGCCCGATGCTCCCCGCTCGTAAAATAAGGGGATAATTTATCGGCAAACTTCGTGAAAACCCCAGCAAATGACCTGCCAACTGATTCCTTTTCCGATCGCTGGAGAATGTTCTCCGCAACCGGGTTGAGATATAGAACGCGCTGTTGCGAATTCAGCACAATCACGCCATTGCGCATGTTTTTCAAAACCGTCAGGTGTTCGAGCGGCATGATCTCCAACATGCGGAATTTTCGGATCGCCCAGAAAATCCCCAACGCGGTCGGGAGCAATATCAGAGGAGACAGATCGAGATTTCGGATCGGTCCGGTTCTGCCAACAAATAAGAGATTGGCAAGAAGCGGAAAAAGAATGCTAAGCACCATCACCCCCATCTGAAGGCGGTGCAGCCCGGGTCTGCGGACCAGTTCCATGATCAGCAGCGTTCCCGAAAGAAGCAGGAGACTGTAGGAATACAGGATATGAACCCAGAAGAAGACACCGCGCTGAAGTTGCAGAAGGCTGAGTCCGCCGATATCCACCACGGTCTCCATGGTATACATCAATCGCAGGGACGGGTTCAACAGCATGAACGTCAGCGTCAACGCGGGAATAATCCAGAATAAAGGTTTGGCACGGGGAGGGAGCAGGTGACGCCTGCCGGTGAATTCGATGACAAAGAAAAATATGAAAACAGGGATGCTGACAATGCCGATGTATTTGATGTCCGCCATATGCAGTTTCATCGACAGGAACGGAAAGAATATTTCCATCCCGTAGAAGAACGTCCAGATGGAGCATCCCAGCATTGCCAATGCAAAAGGCGTGACCGCCTTCGAAGATTTAAAGTTCCATGCGTAAAACCCCAGCCATGCATACGGAATTGCAACCAGCAGGTAGATCAGGGGAACGTATGTGTTGGGTTGACTCAACATCTCATTGATAAAAGTTCTTCGTTGGGAACAGGCTGGGCAGCCCGTCCCATGTCATTACTCCCATTTTATTACCGATTAAAAGCCCTGCACATTACAGATTTATCATGTACAGGGCTGGTTTGCAAATTTGACGGGTTATGCAAAAACACCCGTCACAAACAGGAATCATACGATCACCTGCTGCGGAGAGACGACATACTGCCACCAATTGTTGTGGATGCCATTCCGCCGCCCGGCGACCCGCGGGAAATGGTTGAACCACCATTTGTGGTGCGCGCGGATATCCCCGTTTCCCCATTCGGACGAGTTCACAATGCGGACGTCGCCTTTGAAGTCCGGAAAGTTCAACAGCCAGTCATAACATTCGCTCGGAACCGGCGTGGGATTGTTCCAGTCGTAATCCGCCTGACTGTTCGGGGCGAAATGGATGTTGCCGCAGGCGGCTTTGCCCGGTGCAGTCTTGTCATAGCGGATGAAACGCCGCCACAGGTTCGCGTCGCCGGTCAGTTTCATGAACGTCCGCTCCATGATCGATTCCGCGCGATGACCATACGACTCGAACATCTCGCCGATATGGCGTTCATAGGAAAATCCCATGATCACAAAGCGGCGCTTGCTCGCGGATGTATCCGCCAGTGGAGGCGCATTGCACCAAAATGCGCCCGGTCCGCCCATGATGGATTCGTAAAACCCGGCGTGGGGAAAACCGAAGATCCACACTTCGTCGATCTCGTTCCGCGCCACACGCTGAAGAATATCGAATTTTTTCAGGATGGCGTAATAATCCACTCCCTGCGGCATGTGCGGCGGGGTGACGCGGTTCACAACATCGAGATAAGCCTGCGGCGTGTACTGAAACCCATCCGTCTTGGCTGGGAACTCATCCACATTGATACGCTGGACGATCTCATAACGTGCAAGTCCTTTGCTGACCTCGAGCAGGTCCGCCATGAAGCCGGTCATCAGATCGGACGGGTTGTACCACTTCATCTTCTGTGAAAGCGTGATGCCCGTGGATGTATCCATGACGGGATCGTACACAATGACCAGCACTCTGCTGCGGGTGATCGAAGCCGGTTCGACAATGCTATCGGCGGGATAGCGCGCGGGGCGGAAAAGTTTCAGAAAAAAATCAAAAATGCCAGCCATATCGTCTCCTCACTCTAAGGCATGTTGACCGCAAAATAGACCTGTCCATTCACGGCAAGATACAGTACATGGTCCGGGCTGACCGCCACCGCGCCGATCGCCCCAATGGGAATCGGATTATTCTCCCCGGTCGTCGGGCGGAACTGGGTCTGCAATTCAAGCAAACGCGGTGAGAACCGCATCACGCTCTGTCCCGTCGCATCCAGCAGCAGGATGGACGGATCTGGAGGCGCAGCGAACAGGATCTGGGTGAAATTGGCGGCGCCGAACAGGTCAGTATCTTGATAAGCTTGGAACGGATTCTCCATCTGCAGCGGGTCCTGACAGTTCGACGAACTGGCGGTGATGCGGCTGTAGGAACAACTGGAGAGACGTCCATCCGAGTGAAGCATATACATTTCATCGCCGGAGATGATAAAGTCGATCACATCCTGTGTCGGCGTCTGCTGACCAAAAAAGAAGTACGGACTTTCCGTATATGTTCCATCCCTGCCGTTATAGACCCACGCCGCGCGCGATTGGGCGTCCAGCACATACAGGGTTCCGCCGTCCATCGCAAAACCGGTCACGCGCCCCCAATTCGTGTCCGGTGGAGGCAGGCGCATGGCTTGCGCCGTCTGTCCCGGCGCGCAATACAGCAGGGTACCGTTCGCATCGATGCCGAGCAGCGTGGCATTGATCACATTGACCGAAGGCAAAGCAAGAATATCCACCAGCGCACCGACAGTGGTATTACCGTAAACGCCCTGCTTACAGATAAAGGTATCATCCCGTTGGAACCCGCGCCCTCCGGCGGCTGGAACCGCGCGCAGCACCTCGCCGTTTTCGGCATTGAGCATGTAAATATCCCGCTCGCTTGCCACGATACGGCTGATGTCGATGTTCAACCGATTGCTGAACGCGGGATTGAACTGCATGCGCGTGATACCGAGCAGCACATCAAGATTACGCTCCGCCTCATTCTTAAGGGCGGCTGTATCGGTGGTCTGACGGTGTTCCTCCGCCCGCGCCACGTTCAATAACACATTCTCCCAAGCCTTTTTCTGCTCGACCGGATCGCTCAACGCCGCCGCCTGCTGGCGGATCTGCTGAGCCTGACGCAAATACGCATCATACTGCTCACTGCGACCAAAGCGCAGGTACATCACGCTGGCAAGCGTCACCACGATCAACGGAATGAGGATCGCCATGACCGCCATCAAATTTGTGGAGGGGACGGTCGTCTCCGCGGTTACTTCCGGGTTGGGCAGCAGGCGCGGCAGGAAATTGCGCAGACGTTCACCCAGTGTCTCGCTCCAGCGGCGAATGGACTGCATCCCCGTCACTGCCGCTTTTGCCGCCTGTCTCGCCTGCATGGACGGTTCACGCGGCGTTTGGGGAACTTCTTCGTGAACGGGTTCCGGCTCCTGCGCCTCGACCTGTTCCGCCATGCTCTCTGCAATATCTTCTATTTCTTCTTCAGGTTCTAACTCCCGCGGCGGTTCCTCCTCCACAGGTTTTGGCTTCGCCCGCGGAATGGAAGCTGGGAATTCGCGCGGCGTGGATTGGTGCGGCAGGTTCGCCAGTGGATCGGGAGTCTGTGATGGAGGCGGCGCTTCCTTTTCCTCGGGAGGGATGGCGTATGCGGAGGGTTGCAGGACATGCCCGGGCGTGGATTCCGTTTCTTTCGCGGCAGGCAGGCTTGGGCTTAAGTCCGGAGGCGGGGCTTCTTCCTTCTCCTCCTCCCTCGGCGCGGACGAAGGTCCTGTCACAAAATGGATCAAGCCCGTCCCATTGGTCGCCTGCATCAGCACAGCGTTCAGGTCTTCGCTGGTCAGCGCGGCGAGACGGCGGCGCATCACTTCGAGCGAGGATGGCTTTGCGTCATCGAGCGGCGCAACCCAGGCACTTGGAACGCGCCCGCAAAAAAGAAGCAGGTCACCCGCCTCGATGCTGGTCTGCGCGTAATGGATATGGATACTCTGGCTTGACCCCAAGCCCTTGCCCGAAATGGCGGGCTCGAAAAAGTGACGCGACTCGCGCGCGCCGAACCAATAAGCGTGCATCGGTCCGCTGAAGGAAAAGGTGCATTGCCCCTCGCGGAAGGCGGCAAGCAGCAGCCAGCCCAGCACATATTTGCCCTGGCTGCTCGTAGACATATTACGCTCGAGCAGGGTCTTGTTGACATGGTCGGTGGCGGCGCGCAGGGCGCTGGTAAGCGCGCGCGGCGTTTCATAGAAAACGCGCCCCGCACTTTCGGCAACCTGCATATATTCACTTGTAGTAAACGTGGAATTTCCAGCCAGCACGGAATACACGACCAGACGGTCTTGTTCGCGTCCGCGCGCCGCATTTTTGGGCGGCGTCAGCCCCAGCACGCCGGGCATCGCCCAATCGTCCCGTCCATTGATGCGATAAAGAGGGGTGAGATGAATATCGAGTGGCATGTAAGATTATCGCTTGATCATCTATCCGAGTAAGGTGCTGTCATTCAAAATCTTCGCGCTTCATTATACTGGTAAAATCTCACCGCTATGAACTACACCCTTCTCAAAGATTTCTCCGAAATCACACCCCAAGAGTGGAACGACCTGCTGAAAGAATCCATCAGCGACACGCCTTTTTCACGCTACGAATATCAAACTTCATGGTGGAAACACCTCGGCGGCGGCGAATGGAAGGATGCCAAACTCGTCCTCGTTGCCTCGCGCGAGAATGAAAAACTCATCGGCATCGCCCCGCTTTTCATCGCCGAATACGACGGTCAGACCGCGCTTTTGCTCAACGGCAGCATCGAAATTTCGGATTATCTCGATCTCATCGTCCGCAAGGATGACCACGCGCGGTTTGTCACCGGGTTATTGGACTTTCTCGCCTCGAACCCCGCCGACGCCTGGTCTGCCATCGATTGGTATAACCTCCCCGACGACTCGCCGACCCTCGCCGCCCTCAAAGCGGAATCCGCAACCCGCGGCTGGACATATCACGAAGAGATCTATCGCCCCACGCCGCGCATCGCCCTGAACGGCTCGTTCGATGATTATCTTGCAAATATCGAAAAAAAACAACGCCATGAGATCCGCCGCAAGATGCGCCGCGCCGCCGAATCAGGGCGCGTCCGCTTTCATGTGATCGATCAAGATGCGAACATTGAATCCGAACTGGACGCCTTCTTCCACTTAATGATCCAGGACCCGAACAAAGCCCTGTTCCTCAAGGACATGATGCGCGACCAAATGTCCGACGCCCTGCATGCCGCGTACAAAAGCGGCTATCTCTGGCTCGCCTTCCTTGAGGTGGATGGCGTCAAGGCGGCGGCATCGCTCAATTTCGATTACAAGAATAAACTGTGGGGCTACAACTCCGGCGTCAGCCGCGATTTCATGGAACTCTCCCCCGGCTGGGTGCTGCTCGGTCATGTCATCCAATGGTGCTGTGAAAATGGACGCCATGAGTTCGATTTCATGCGCGGGGATGAGGAATACAAATACCGTTTTGGGGGCGTAAATAGATTTGTGATGCGAGCCAGAATAACAAAATAGGGACACGGCGAAGCCGTGTCCCTATTGCAACTGTAACTTACCCTCCGCCGCTCACACCGCCGACAATCCCCCCGTCTGTCAACTTGCGCAGATCGCTCAGCGCCGATTCGATCTCATCAGGCTTCACAGGGCGGTCCTCATCGCGGTGTTTCAGCGTACCGGCGTTCGCCTTTTCAATCGCCAGATCCTTGATGGACGCATTCAGCGCCAGCGCTTCCTTCACCAATGCCGCACCTTGTGAATATCCGATCACGGGATTTAACGCCGTCACGACGATGGCGTTCTTCGAGAGCCAGCCCTCCGCTTTTTCACGGTTGGCGGTCAATCCCTTCACAGCGCGTTCAGTGAAAGCATTGACCGAACCGATGATGACCTGCATCATCTCGAATAGATTATGCGCAATGATCGGCATCATCACATTCAGTTCCAGTTGCCCCGCCTGAGCCGCCATTGCCACCGTCGTGTCACAGCCGACCACATGAAACATGGCTTGGTTCAGCATCTCCGCCATGACGGGATTCACCTTGCCCGGCATAATGGATGATCCCGGCTGGACAGCCGGCAGGCGGATCTCATCCAGTCCCGTGGACGGACCGGAAGCGAGTAAACGAAAATCATTCGCGATCCGCACCAGCGTCAAAGCCATGGTCCGCAACGCCGCGGAATAATCCACCGCATCCGACATGGATTGCATCGATTCAAAGAGGTTATCGGATTCGACCAACTGCAAACCGGTCAATTCGGATAATTTTTTCACCATGCGGGCATGATATTCCGGATGCGCGTTCAACCCCGAGCCGACCGCTGTTCCGCCGATACCGAGCCGGCGCAACCCCTCGGCAGAGCGTTCGATGCGCTCCGTATCGCGTTCGATGGCTTTGGCGTATGCGCCAAACTCCTGCCCCAGCCGCACGGGAACGGCATCCTGCAAATGTGTGCGCCCCGATTTGACAATATCATCGAATTCGCGAGCTTTCGCCTCCAGCGCGGCTTGCAGCGCTTTGAGCGATGCCAGCAATTCGCTCTGCCGCCACAGCACACCGAGACGAATGGAAGTCGGGATCGTATCATTGGTGGATTGCGCCATATTGACGTGATCGTTGGTGTGCACATAATACTGCCCAAGTTTGCCGCCCAATATCTGCGTGGCGCGGTTGGCAATGACCTCATTTGCATTCATATTGTGGCTTGTTCCAGCGCCTGCCTGAAAAGGCTCGCCTACGAATTGATAATCCCACTTGCCGTCCATCACTTCTTCCGCGGCTTGGGCGATCGCATTGGTCAACTCTCCGGCGGTGAAATGCTTGCCATCCACCTCGCGGTCATTGAATAATCCCAGTTCGTGGTTGACAAGCGCCGCAGCGCGTTTGACCGCCGCTATGGACCAGATGAATGCGCGCCACGGACGCAGCCCGCTGATGGGGAAGTTCTCCACCGCGCGCTGGGTCTGCGCCCCCCATAAAGCCTTGGCGGGCACTTGCACCTCGCCGAGCGAATCCTTTTCCGTGCGAAAATCCTGAGTCATGGCATCTCCAAGAATATTTTTTCCTATTTTACACCCTTCCCAAAAACCTGTCCGTTTTTCAAAAGAATAGGAAATTTGACACTCGGTTTCCGCCATGGACATGTTATATAATCGTTATATGTTTGACCGCTTTCGCCGCCTGTTTGCCGCACCCATCTTTCCAGACGAGGAGAAAACGCGCAACTCGAAGATCATCAACGCATTTGGGTGGGTTGTCATCTTCGTCCTGCTTGTCCTCTACATTTCACGCTGGGTGAGCGGGGAATGGCTGAGTTATTCCTCCCGTTATATCTTTCCGATCCTCATTCTGATTGTATTCATGTCGCTGTTTACGCTCCGCCGGGGATATGTGCGCGGTGCAGGCATCTTTTTAGTGATATTCATCTGGCTGGGACTCACATATCAAGCCTCGCAATCGAACGGGCTTCGCGATGTCGCCACCATGTCCTATCTCGCCATCATCCTGCTGGCGGGGCTCCTACTCGGCTGGCGGGAAGGTTTATTAACGGGCATATTCAGCCTGGCAATGCTGTGGTATTTCGCTTTTCAGGAACAGCAGGGCATTTATCAATTTCGAATGGACCCTCCCCTCAGTTTTGCGCGCGACCTGACCGCCGTTTTCATCGCCACCGGATTTCTCGTCTATCTCCTGATTCATAACCTGAACCGTTCGCTCACAGATGCGCGCCTCGAATTAAAGGAACGCCTGCGGGTGGATGAGAAACTCCAGATCCAAACCCAATACCTGACCGCGCTTCACGAAACCGCCCTGGGGTTGGTCAACCGGCTTGAGCTTAATCCACTCCTTGTCTCCATTCTCGAACGCGTTAGTGTCCTGCTGGACACCCCTCATGTTGGAATTGACCTGCTAACCCCGGACGAATCCGCACTCAGACAGGAGTTGGGCAAAGGTATTTTTTTAAAGTCAAATGGGGTCACAACACAAAAAGGGCATGGACTTGTGGGGAAAATCTGGGAAAGTGGAAAGACCGTCTACACGCAGAATTACAGCCAATATTCCCACAAACGGGATGAAGCCCAGGATGCGGGTTTTGGAGCGGTGATCGGAGCCCCTCTTAAGTCTGGGGAAAAAGTTCTGGGGGTACTCGTCGTTGCCCACATGGATAAACAAAAAGATTTCACCTCGGAGCAGGCAACCCTGCTGGAGAGACTCGCTGCACTCGCTTCGGTCGCCATCGACAATGCCCGTCTCTATGAAAAGGCGCAATCTGAAATTGTGGAACGCAGGCTGGTCGAAAAGGACCTGCGCTCCAGCGAGGAACGCTTCCGCAAGGTATTCAACAACAGCAACATCGCAATCGTAATTGTCACCCTCGATAACGGTATTTTTTTGGAAGGCAATAATGCGTTCTGGCAATTATCCGGTCTTTCTCCCCAAGCCGCGCTCGGACATTCATCCCTTGAATTCGACCTGTGGAAAAGCTCCGAGGACCGCGACGCGTTCGTGCAGGAACTGCTTGCAAAAGGTTCCCTCCAAAATGTAGAGGTCGAATTCAAAAACAAGGACCTCCCAGGCAAGACATCCCTTGCCTACTATGAACTGATCAGCATCAAGGAACAACCCTGCATCCTGTGCATGTTCTACGATGTAACGGAGCAGAGGCAGGCGGAGCGCGCCTTCCGGGAAAGCGAGGAACGCTTCCGCAAGGTCTTTCATGCCAGTCCGGTGGCGATCTGCATCACCACCCTCGAAGAAGGGATCCTGCTCGACGCCAATGACGCCTATTGGAATATGAGCGGCTATGAACCCGAAACATCCCTTGGACGATCGGCGGAGGAACGTGAACTCTGGGATTCGACGGATGACCGCCGCGAATTTGTGGAAAAACTAAAAACCAACCGCTCCGTTTTCAACCCAAACTACGAGTTCTTTGACGTGTTGGGAAATCGCCGCAGCGTAAACGCTTTTTATGAGTTGATCGAACTTAACGGACAAACCTGCATCCTATCCATGTTCTATGACATCACCGAGCAAAAGAAGGCGCAGGATGCCCTGCAGAGCGCGGAAGCGCGGACACGCGCCATCCTCAACGCAATTCCCGATATGATCTTCGAAGTGTCGAAGGATGGTGTCTTTTTGGATTTTATGGCTTCCGCCGGGCTTTCCCCCGCCATGGACACCTCGAGGTTTATCGGCAAAAATATCTTGGAATTATTCCCCTCCTCCATCGCCAAACAGACCCTGTTTGCGCTCGAACGCGCTATTGCTTCGGGACAATTGCATGCATTCGAATACGGGATGCCGCCCGGGGAGGAGACCCAATTCTTCGAGGCGCGTGTCGCTGCGGTAACATCCGAATCAGCCATTATCATGGTGCGCGACATCAGCCAACGCAAATGGGTGGAGACCGAACGCGAAAAGTTGATCAATGAACTCGAGAACAAGAACGCCGAATCCGAAACCCTGCGCGAGAGCATGGCGATCATCGTCGAGACACTGGATGAGAACAAAGCGGTCAGCCTCATCCTTGAGCAGCTCGAAAAAGTGATCCCGTACGACAGCGCCTCCGTCCAGTTGTTGCGCGGAAATAATGACATATTGGAGATCGTCAGCACGCGCAGGCTGGAACCGCCCGAAGAGCACATCGGGCTAAAATTCAAGGTGGATGAAGACGAACCATCCCATGTGCTCCTGACCGAACAGATATCCTACATGCTCATCGAAGATGTACAGAAAACGAACCCGATCTTCCACGATGCATCCATCCACCAACAGATCCGCTCGTGGATGGCGATCCCGTTACGGGTGAAGGGTCAACCCATCGGCATCATCGCACTGGACGGTCACCGTGTCGGTCAATTCTCCAAAAAGGATGCGGAACTTGCGGTGACCTACGCCAACCAGGTTGCCATCGCGCTCGAAAATGCCCGGCTGTTCAGCGAATTGCAGACGGAACTGGCGGAACGAAAGCGCCTGATCGAAGAACTCGAAAACAAGAATGCCGAACTGGAACGCTTCTCCTACACAGTTTCTCACGACCTGAAATCCCCGCTCATCACCATCAAAGGCTTCCTCGGCTTCCTGGAAAAGGACGCCACCACCGGCAACGTCGCCCGGCTGCGGAACGATATTCAGCGCATCGCCGATGCCACCGACAAAATGCAATCCCTGCTCAATGAACTGCTTGAACTCTCACGGGTCGGGAGGCTGGTCAACCCGCATCAGACCATATCCTTTAACGAGATCGTCGACGATGCGCTTGCCATTGTGCATGGGCGTCTGCAGGAAAATTCGGTGCAGGTGAAAGTGCAGGAGAACATGCCAACAGTGCACGGCGACCGCCCGCGATTGTTCGAAATTATGCAAAACCTGATCGATAATGCCGCGAAATTTGTCACCCCGCAAACCGAACGCCTGATCGAGATCGGGCACGATGGCTACGAAGACGGCAACCCCATCTTCTTCGTCAGGGATAACGGCATCGGTATCGATCCCATCCACCACGACCGTATCTTTGGGTTATTCAACAAACTTGATGTCGACTCGGACGGTACAGGCGTGGGGCTTGCCCTCGTGAAGAGAATCATCGAGGTCCACAAATGCAGGATCTGGGTCCAGAGCGAAGCGGGAAAAGGGGCAACGTTCTACTTCACGCTTCCGGCGGGACCCGAATCCTGATTCGTGATATAACTGGCGTTATCTCATCCGTGGAGGATTTTATGAAGCGTGCAGTCAGCATCAGCATCGGTTCATCGAAACGCAACAAGGCTGTGGAAGTTACGTTGCTCGGCGAGAAGGTCCGCATCGAGCGCATCGGCACAGACGGGGATATGGAAGCCGCCGCACAAAAATACAAGGATTTGGACGGCACAGTGGACGCTTTTGGCGTCGGCGGCGCGGACTTGGGCGCCATCGTGGACGGCAAATGGTATCCCCTGCATTCCGTTGCGCCGATGGTGCGCTTCGTAAAAAAGACCCCGCTGGTGGATGGCGGCGGGCTGAAGAATACGCTTGAAAATCGGGCTCCGGCATTTCTCGATGCGAAAATCCGTGATTACATCAATTCAAAGGGAAGGAAAGCGTTCGTCGTTCTGGGCATGGACCGTTG
Organism: Anaerolineales bacterium; assembly: GCA_023382595.1. Taxonomy (GTDB): domain Bacteria; phylum Chloroflexota; class Anaerolineae; order Anaerolineales; family Villigracilaceae; genus Villigracilis. The sequence continues at coordinate 721,258 of JAHDWB010000001.1, forward strand.
GGGAATGTCGAAGAGTTTTGTCGAGGCTGGTTATGAAACCGTTTTCGGCGATTTTATGTTTGCCTTGGATATTCCCATTGCCATTCGCAAACTTAATACCTTGAAAATCCTTGGCGGTCTGCTTTTCCCCATCGTCGGACGCCTGCCTTTTGAATGGATCTATCCCACAGGCGAAAAACAGGAGAAGCGCACGCCGAAATGGGGAAAGTACTATGCCTGGGCAACCGTCATCGCAGGCGATTGCCACTATATCAAACGCTTTATGCCCGACGACCTCACAGGCAAGGTCATTGTCACCAACACAACCACGCCGGAAGATATCGAGACGTTCCGCAAGGCTGGCGTAAAATATCTCATTACCACTACTCCCGTGCTGGATGGTCGCTCCTTCGGCACGAACATGATGGAGGCTGCGCTGGTGGCGGTCTCCGGCAAGGAGCGTCCGCTTTCGTGGGATGAATTGAGTGAACTGATCGATCGGCTTGGCTTTGAGCCGCAATTGCAGGAGTTGAATTAATTATGAAGATGAACGCCATTGTCACAGCCGGCGGGATCCCCCAGCCCGGCGACCCATTGTATATCTATTCCAACGGTAACTCCAAAGGCTTGATCGATATAGCGGGTAAGCCCATGGTGCAATGGGTACTGGATGCGCTCGGCGACGCAAAGGAAGTGGATCAGGTCATTGTGATCGGTCTTTCCCCCAAAAGCGGCTTGACCTGCAAGAAGCCGGTCCATTACATTTCCAATCAGGGACGCATGCTCGCAAACATCGTTGCGGGCGTGAACAAATCGCTGGAGTTAAAGCCGAAAGGCGAATACGTCCTGATCGTTTCATCGGATATTCCCGCCCTCAAAGGTGACATGGTCGACTGGCTGGTGAAAACATCCATGGAAACCAGCGACGACCTGTATTATGGCGTCTGCCCGCGCGATGTGATGGAAGCGCGCTTCCCGACCTCCAACCGCACATATACAAAACTAAAGGATATCGAACTGTGCGGTTCGGATATCAATGTCATTCACGTCAGCATGGCGACCGACCATCTCGATACATGGGAACAGTTGATCGGCAACCGCAAGAGTCCCTTGCGGCAGGCGGCGGTCATCGGGCTGGATACATTGTTCCAGTTGTTCACCCGCCAATTTACATTGGACTCTTTGGTCGAACGTGCTTCCCAGCGCATTGGCATCAAAGGTCGCGCCATCATCTGGGACCGCGCCGAGCCGTGCATGGATGTGGACAAGCCGCATCAACTCGAGTTGATGCGCGAAGACCTCGCGCGCCAGCAAACCGCGGTCAAGCGCACTGCGCCGAAAAAACCTGCTGTCAAAAAGCCCGCCGCAAAAAAATCAACGACGAAAACGACCAAGACGACATCAAAAACTACAAAGGGAAAATCAACGAAACAAAAATGAGCTTGCGGAACATTCTCGAACTCGATGCCCGACTTTCCAGTCAGATGCGCGTTGCTGAAAAGCCGGGTTTTTTGCGAAACCTTGCCATCTTCTTCGCGCACTCCGGCGACTCGTGGTTCTGGGCGCTGGCGCTCATCATTGCCTGGTTCTTCAGCAACTCCGCATGGAAAAAATGGGAAACCGTCGAATTCTTCGGCATCGCGGGTCTGGCAGCGGTGGTGCTTGCCGTCAAATTCATGGTGAAACGAAAACGCCCGGAAGGTGAATGGGGCGGGATCTATCGCAACACGGACCCGCACTCCTTCCCATCAGGACACGCCGCCCGCGCCTTTCTCATCGCAGTGATCGCATCGGCTCTCGCTCCCTCATGGCTGGCTGCTGTCCTTTGGCTTTGGGCTCCGCTGGTGGCTTTGGCGCGCGTGGCAATGGGCGTGCATTACGTTTCAGATATTGTGGCAGGCGCAATTTTGGGGATCATCGTCGCGCTGCTTGGTTTACAGTTCTACCAAATATTGGTGGACTGGTTCGCGTCATTGACTGGTTTCATGTTCTGGTGATGCGATGAAAGTCCACACCTTCCGCCTTAAACCAACACAAGATCTGTTCGACTCAATAGAAGAGTATGTAAAACAGCACAAGATCGAAGCCGGCTGCGTTCTATCTTCCGTTGGCAGCCTGACCCATGCCACCCTGCGTCTTGCCAACCGAAATGATTACAACGAGTACGAAGGTCACTTCGAGATCGTTTCGATGACGGGGACGGTCTCGATTCACGGCTCGCACCTGCACATCGCCATTTCCGATGGCGATGGCGTGACCATCGGCGGGCATCTCGTCAGCGGATGCAGCATTTACACCACAGCCGAGATCGTCATCGCCGAATTCGATGACGTGGTCTATAAGCGGGAATTATTTGAAAACGATTCGGGGTATGAGGAATTGACGGTTTATAAAAAGTAAGGGCGCAGCGACGCTGTGCCCCTACCGTGCCCCTGCGAATATCATTTCAACGCGTTCAAAAATTCTTCCTGACGGATCACCGTATCTTTCAGCCCCAGCATTTTTCCCAGCCGCGTCAACTGCGGAGGATCGACGTAGGTTCGCGCCAGGGTCTCCTCCTGTCCCAGCACATCGTGGGCTTCGCCGTCCAGTAAAACTTCGCCATTGGCAAGCGCAATGACGCGCTTGAAATTCTCGGCGCAGAAGTCAATGTCATGGGTGATGGTGATGACGGTCTTGCCTTCCTTCTTCAACTCGGCAATCACATTTGCGATCCTCGCCACATTGACCGCGTCCTGACCCGTGGTTGGCTCATCGAAGATGACGATGGGCGTATCCATGGCAATGATGGACGCCAGCGCCACCATTTTGCGCCATGTGGGCGATAGATCGTAGGGATTGGTCTCGGTCTGGTCGTTCAATTCTGTCAGCGATAACGCCCGCTTGACCAGTTCATCCACCTTGTCCTTTTGGTATCCCAAATTTTTCGGACCAAACGCCACCTCGGTCAATACATCCCTTGAGAACAACTGCTCGTCGGGGTTTTGAAACACGTACCCAACCCGTGACGCAAGTTTCGCCACAGAATATTTCGAAGTATCCCAATCGCCGATCCAAACCGACCCCGCTGTCGGGCGCAGCAATCCATTGAAATGCCGCACGAGCGTGGTCTTGCCTGCACCATTCTGCCCGACAATGGCAATCTGCTCGCCGGCTTCAATGGAAAGTGAAATTCCCTTCAGAGCCTCCAAGCCGGTCGGATAGGAAAAACGCAGGTCTTTAATTTCAATATTCATGGACTACTGAGCCTTCCCTTTCGCTGAAAACCCGTCCGCCGCCTCGAACAACGTAACGGGGAGTTGGTCCTGTTTCCAGAAGCCTTGTTTCTTCGCCTCGCGCGCTACAGAGGTATAGCGCGAAATGTTGAATCCATTTTCAATTAACGCATCGGAAGTTAATACTTCGTTGGGTTTCCCTTCGAGCAATATTTGACCTTCCTTCAAAGCGATGACGCGGTCGGCGAAGTGCGCGATCCATTCCACTTTGTGTTCCACCATGACGACCGTCATGCCATCCTCCGCCATCTTGCGGACAACGCCGAAGACTTCGCGGGTGCCGATGGGGTCCATTTGCGAGGTCGGTTCGTCGAGGACGAGAAGCTTGGGTTGCATGACCAGGATCGAGGTCAGAGCGACGCGTTGTTGTTGTCCGCCGGAGAGCGAATAGGGGGAACGATCCGCCAGATCGCGGATGCCGGTCAATGCCATCGCTTCTTCCACGCGGTCTTTCATTTCATTGCGCGGGGCGCCGATGTTTTCCAGACCGAAGGCGATCTCTTCAAAGACGGTGTATTTCGCGCCGCTGATCTGGTTGAAGGGATTTTGGAACGCCAGCCCGACGTTCAACACCCATTCATCCAGCGTGGACTCGGATGACTTTTTGCCGTCCACTTCGATCTCGCCCGAGATTTCGCCTTTGAAAAAATGCGGAACGAAACCCGCCAGCGCATAGCACAGCGTGGACTTGCCCGCACCGTTGGGACCCATGACGGCGACGAACTCGCCTTCGTTCACCTGCAGGTTGACATTTTGCAGGACAGGCGTTTTCGTGAGTGGATATTTGTACGTGACGTTTTGAAGGTTTACGAGAGCCATAGGTTCAATGAAATGGTGATGATGACGACAAACACCAGCCCAAGCCGCAGGGATTTGTCAAAGGATGTGTCGGGAATCTCATGGAGGGATGTTTTCTTGTTTTTGGAAGTGAAGCCGCGCGCTTCGATGGCGATGGCGCGTTCTTCCACTTCCACCAGCGAGCCGAACACCAGCGGACCCACGAGCGGCACGATGGCGCCCGCTCGCTTGAGGGCGCTGCTTTCGGTATCAAGTCCGCGCGAACGCTGGGCGGAGATGATGGTCTGCGATTTGGCGATCATCTGCGGCAGGATCTGCAGCGTGGAGATGATGACATAGGCGAATTGCCCGGGCAGTCCGCGGCGGGTGAGGTCGGTCATCAACTCGCTGGGATGGGTGGTGAGCAGGAAGAGTGTGAACGCCGAAACCATGACGATGATGCGCACGGCATTGCGGAAAGCGTACAGCACGCTTTCCTGAGTCGCGCTCAGGAAGTAGAACTCGAAGATGTTCTCTTCGCCGATGGGATGAAAGAGAGACTGCATGACGAAGAGGAAGGTCGCGGTCGGCAGGATGAGGCGCGAAGCTGTCCAGAAAAATTCGCGCGAGACCCTGCCAACAAAACTTAACGGAACGACGGCGAACAACGTCAGCAGATGGGGCGTCCAATACCATTTGCTCAGGAAAGCGACCAGGATGAGCGCAAGAACAAGCGTCAGTTTGGTCAGCGGATTGAGGCGGTGCAGGGAACTGTCCCTGTGGATGTAGAAAGAGAGACGCTCTTGCATAGGCGGGTATTATATACGGAAAAGAAGAGAGACCAGAGTATTTCTGGTCTCTCTTTGTTGGTTGCTTTTTTACGTTTATCCGCCCAGGATGTTGCGAAGCATGAACGCCGCAAACAGAACGAGCAGAACAATCACGCCGATGGCGATGTACAACTGGCTCCTGTCCGCGCCGCCTTCCACTTCCACCTGGTGCGGTTTTGGATAGCCGCCAATCGTGCGCTTGGGCAAGCCAAGGATGATGGCAAATGCGACCATGGCGGTGGTGATCTTATCCACAGGTTCGGCAATAAAGTTGGTGCTCAACACCGACTCCCAAATGCCGCGCCCCGTCTCGAGCAGGTAGGCGGTGATGAAGGACGATCCGCTGGCGGTAATGCCGCCGAACAGATAGACGGCAATCGGCGTGCCGACAACCGCGGCAGTGAGCGCGATCACGAAACCGGTCACGACCACGCGCCACCAGCTCTTGAAGAAGCCCCACTGCGCCATGCGTCCAGCCATGTAACCGATCATGGCGGCAACGGGCCACCAGGGGAGCGCGCCGGGGTCAATGGCGATGCCCCAGATGATATTGGAAAGCGCACCCGTCAACGCGCCCGCCCACGGTCCGCACAGCACAGCGACCAGCACCGTACCGATGGAATCCAGGTATACAGGCAGCCTAAGCACGAGCACGATCTGCCCGACGGCGATATTGATGGCGATGGCGATCGGGATGAGCACCCAAGCCTGTGTGTTGAAATTGTTCTTGATTTTCTCCAGCATGGTTTCCTCCAGGGGAATGATTAATGAAGCACTATCAGGGATAACACCTTTCGATCAAAAATGTCACGCAATGGATTTCGTCAGTTTCTCCATCCTCTCCAGAAACAGCTCCATGAACATGCGCGGACGCACGCCCATCGCCACCTTCATATTCGCAGGTTTCTTCTCATAATTATAAAAATCTGCGAACGTGTTGCCAAGCCCCACGCCTGTTGAAATATCCACATCCACCACCAGTTCCTGATAGTCGCATATTTCGGGCATGAAGGTCAGTGCCAGCGTCATCGGGTCATTAATGACACAGCCATCGATCTTTTGATATTCGTCATGGAATTCCATGTAAAAACGGGTCGAGTCCGCGATGTATTTGGTGACCGGCGAATCGATCTTCAACAATCGGTTCAGGTCATCCTTTGTAAAAATACATTGATAGGTCACATCCATCGGCGTAAGCGTGATCGGCATTCCCGAATGAAAAACAACGTGCGCCGCGTGCGGGTCCACATATGTATTGAACTCCGCCAGCGCCGTAGTGTTGCCTGCATGCTGAAGCGCGCCGCCCATGACGAACACCTCCCTGACGTTCTCCACAATGCGCGGTTCCTTACGGATCGCCAAGGCGACATTCGTCAGCGGACCGATGGCGATCAGCGTGATCTCTCCCGGCTGTGACATGATGCTGTCGATCAGAAAATCGCTTCCGTGCTCAACCTGCGGCTTGCTCTGTGGACTTGGAAGTTGTGCGTATCCCAAGCCTTTGTCGCCGTGCGTCTCCGGGCTGAGCAGGGACTCTTTCACCAGCGGCAAGTCACAGCCTTTATACACAGGGATGTGACTCGCACCAGCCAATTCTAAAATCGACAGCGCGTTCTCGGTCGTCTGTTCGGTGGAGACATTGCCATGCACGGTGACGATTCCATCGATCACCAGTTCGGGCGAGGCGAGAGCGAGCAAAATGGCGAGCGAGTCGTCGATGCCGGGGTCGGTGTCAAAGATGATATGTTTGGGGTTCATAAAGATTCCGTAGGTCACGCTAAAAGTGTGACCTACAAAGGCTTTCCATTCTCTCTAAAAACAACTCCACGAATTCGCGCCCGCGCACACCCAGCGCAACCTTCATATTCGCAGGCTTCTTTGCCACCTTCATAAAATCCGCATAGGTCTTGCCCGTGGAAACACCGCCCGAAATATCCACGCTGACATAATGTTCTTCAAGAGTCAGCAGTTCCGGCGCGATGACCGCCGCCAGTGTCAACGGATCGTGCAGGGCACAGCCCCGGAAGCCTTCGTATTTCAAATAGAATTCCATGTACTGTGCCGTCGCATCGCGGACGAAACGCGCAATGGGCGAATCCATTTTGTTCAGCCGTTCGATGTCGTCGCCCGTCAGCAGGCATTGATAGGTCACGTCCAGCGGAATGAGCGTGATCGGGATGCCCGAATGAAAGACGACATGCGCCGCGTGCGGGTCTTCATGGATGTTGAATTCTGCCAGCGGCGAGACGTTGCCGCCCGCGCGGATTGCTCCGCCCATGATGACGAGTTCCTTGACGGCGTCCACGATGCGCGGTTCCTTGCGGATGGCAAGTGCGACATTGGTCAACGGACCGATGGCGAACAGGCTGATCTGTTTGGGTTCGGCAAGAAAGCGCTCGATCAGGTAATCGATGGCATGAGCATCGACAACGGACGAAGTCGGATCAGGCAGATCGGTACGACCCATTCCACTGGAACCGTGAACAGCCTCCCCCGACGCATGAGGCGCTTTCACGAGCGGATGCGAGCATCCACGCGCAACAGGGATGTGAGTCGCATTCACCATTTCCAACACGGAGAGCGCGTTGCGGGTGGCTTTTTCCAGCGAGACGTTGCCCTGCACGGTGGTGAGGGCTTCGAGTTGAATTTCGGGCGAGGCGAGCGCGAGCAGGAAGGTCAGCGCGTCGTCCACGCCGGGGTCGGTGTCGATGATGATGCGGGTTGGGGTCAATGTTCGCTCTTGGCGGCTTGCGCCTCTATAAATTTTTCGACTTCATCCTTGGTTGGCAAAGAAGGCTGCGCGCCGAATTTGGTCGTGGCAAGCGCGCCGCAGGCGCATCCGTAACGTACAGCCGCCAGCAGATTGTCTGCCTTCATATCGGATGCCAGTATTTTGGATGTGAAACCGGCAATGAAGGCATCGCCTGCGGCGGTGGTATCGACTACATCCACTTGGAACGCATTCACCTGAACAGTCTGGTCGGTGGTTACGATCAACGCGCCCCTGCTTCCCAGCGTCACGATCACGATCTGTACGCCCAGTTTCAGAATCTCCTGTGCGGCGTTCTCTGCTGATTTTAAATCCGTGACCGGCATGTTCGAGAGCAGGGCAAGTTCGCTTTCGTTGGGGACGAGGATATCCACATGGGCGAGCAAGTCGGCGGGGATCTGGCGGGCAGGCGCGGGATTTAGGATAACCGTCGCGCCGTTAGCCTTGTAGCGCTTCGCCGCATGCAGGACCGTTTCCATGGGAATCTCGAATTGCAGGAGCAGGATGCTCGCATCCGGAGCAGCATCCACATCCTCCGTGTTGACCTTGCCGTTCGCGCCCGGCGAAATGACAATGCTGTTCTGCCCGTTCTCGTCCACGATGATGATGGCAGTCCCCGAAGCGACGCTATCCTCGCTGACATGGGATGTGTGTACATGATTTGCGTTAAGATTTTCAACCAGGAACGGGGCGAAGTTATCGCGTCCCACCCGTCCGACCATTGCCACCCGTGCCCCCTGCCTTGCCGCCGCCACGGCTTGATTGGCGCCCTTGCCGCCGGGGATGGTCAGCAAGTCGCCGCCGCTGATGGTCTCGCCGGGTCCTGGAAAGCGCGGCGCACGGACGACGAGGTCTGCATTGAGGGAGCCAACTACAACGACATCGTGCTTTTTCGTATCAGCCATGCTGACTATTTTACCTTATGACCTCCGCGGCACAACCACTCCGCCTTTCACGTCCCAAATCTCTGTATCGCCTGTAAATTCAGGCGAGAACAAGGTCAAATCCGTTGTCGTAAACAACACCTGACGGTCTTCGCCGACATATTTCAACAAATCCGCCCGGCGTGACGTATCCAATTCCGCCATCACTTCATCGAGCAATATCACGGGATACTCGCCCGTGCGTTCCTTCATCCATTCCACTTCGGCGAGTTTGAGCGCCAGCAACGTCGTCCGCATTTGTCCGCGCGAGCCGTAATCGCTCACGTCCGCTTTGTTGATGATAAAACGCAGGTCATCGCGGTGCGGACCGATCGTCGTCACGCCGCGCGCGATCTCTTCGCCGCGTATCTCCTTCAAACGCGCCAGAAATCCCTCCTGAATTTCATCCAGCTCAATCAAAGAACGGTCGATGACCGTATCGAGTTTCAAGCCGAGTTGTCCGTTAGGTTTGGGCAGCGGGTCGTAGGCGGGTTCATAGGCGAGACGCAGGATCTCGGTTCCACGAGTCAACTCGTGATGGATGCGCGAAGCGAGACGTTCGATCTCCTTGACAGCCTGAATGCGCCACAGGATGATCTGCGCCCCGAACCTGACCAACGCCTCATCCCACACCTGAAGTTGATCCCTGCTCCCGTTGCCTTCGTTCAACGCCTTGAGCAATGCGTTGCGTTGACTGAGCGCCTGCGAATATTCGCCCAGCGCGCGCGCATACGAAGGGACGGTCTGCGCCAGCGCGAGGTTGAGATAGCGGCGGCGTTCGTCGGGTCCGCCCTCGATGATCTGCGACATCTGCGGCACGAAAATGACCGCGTTGAAATGCCCGATGACATCGTTGGCATGACGCTTGACACCGTCGAGCAAAATCTCCTTGCGAAGCCGTTGACCATTGACTCCCGTCGGCTCAAGGATCAGGCGCGCTTCGAGGCGGTGTTTGGTCTTGCCGCGCTGGTAGTCCGCCACGAGGCGCGTCACCGCCAGCGGATTCTTCGCTTCGTGAAAGTTGACGATCTGCCGGTCCGCGTGGGTTTGAAAGGAGGTGAACGCCGCCAGAAAATAGATCGCTTCCAGCACGGAGGTTTTGCCCTGCGCGTTCTGTCCCACCAACACAACAGCCCGCCGTGGAAGGTCGGTATCCAGGCGGGTGAGACTGCGGAAATTGGTAAGGGAGAGGTGTTTGAGGTGCATGTTGCGATTAGCGGTTAGCTTGCAGCGATTAACGGAAATTCCAGTTCGAGTTCGTCGCGCAGGGGAATGCCGTTCATCCCGATCAACGGGACGGAAGGTTTCAATTTCCTCGTTTCATTGAGCGCGCCGCGGCGGATAGTCACCAATTCAAACCCGCGCTTTTGGTAAAAGCTGAGAGCGCGCAGGTTATCATTGGTAGTGATCAGGAACAGACGGCGGCAGTGACGCTCTCTTGCCTCGCGAATAATCTCCTGTATCAATGCTGAGCCGATACCCTTGCCTTCCTCCAGACTGTCAAGGGAGGTCACTTCACATTCATCGCCGCGGATGAGGAAGGTCAGCAAGCCGGTCCAGCCGCCGTAGACGAAACCTTCCACTTCGTCAAAGCGAATGGACTGCCCGCGCGTGATCATGACCTCACCGCCCCAGTGTTGGACCCAAAACTCGCGCAGGCGGGGCAGGTCATCGCGGGTGAGGAGGCGAATGGTATCCTGCATTTCTAGTCCAGCGGGGTTTCGTCGTCTTCCTGCGGTTTCCACACACGGACAGCTTTGTCCGTGTACAGGACGCCGTGCAGATGATCGATCTCGTGCTGGAAGATGCGCGCCATCCATCCGCTGACCTTGTGCTTGGCGGGTTGCCCGTGGCGGTTCAGCGCCTTGACCTGAATGGTCTCATGCCGCTCCACTTCGCCGATCAGCCCGGGGATGGAAAGACAGCCTTCCACGCCCATCACTTTCTCCTCGGAGACCTTTACGATCTCGGGGTTGACCAGCACAAAGAGTTTCTTCTTCAATTCCTTCCCCTCGTTCTCTTCTTCGTCTTCGCCTTCGGCATATTCAATGACCGTCAATTGCAGCGGAATGTTCACTTGCGGCGCGGCAAGACCGACGCCCGGCGCATCGCGCATGGTCTCGATCATGTCGTCGATCAGGGTTTGCAGGTCTTTATCGAATTTGGTCACGGGTTTTGCTTTGCGCCGAAGGATCGGTTCGGGCAAATATACGATCTGTCTCAATGCCATCGTTGAAATAGTTCCTTTACGTCAGTATCTCTAGCCTTCCATGCCATCCATGGATTGGTCGTCCATCATATCACCATCCATGCCCTCATCAAATCCAACATCATCCACTAGGTCCTGTCCCGCCGCCTTGCCGAGCCGGGCGATCTCATCTATTTCTTCGCCATCCTCCTCGGGGACATTGAACTCATGGCGGTTCTGATGATATGCCACCAGCCAGGACGCCATGCGTTCGCGATCCACATTGGCAGACTCTTCGTTCTTTCTGGCAATGCGCGCCATACGGCGGCGGTTGATATCCGCCTGCACACCGGCGGGATCGAGCACATCCTGAAAGGATAGTTTCGTCCCGCCGACCACGATATAGACCGTGCCGTAGTTGAACAGATAGCCCATGAGACCGACGCGCTTGTACTCGGTGCTGAGAATATTCTCGATCTGCGCGGCGCGGCGCTCCTCGGTGCCGAGCGGGGTACGGTCGATATCCATGATCTCTTCAGGCGTGACCTTGAAAATATCGTTGCTCCAGTCCACGTATTCCCAGACCATCCAGCCGATGAAGGGCAGCATGAGCACCGGGATGGTGACTAGCAGCGTGTCGGGGCGGAAGCCGCCTGTTTCCAGGAATTCGATCACCTGCCGTTCCGGATCCCATGCCAGATCCCAGAAGCGCGAGAGCATAAATGCCAGCAGGATCAAAAAGAAGATCAGCGGACGCCCCAACTGCTTCAGCAGCACGATCCAGTGTTTATGGTAAATGACCGTCCCGCCCTCTTCCGTGCGGAGTTTGAACATATTGCTCAATACCACACGGAGCAACCCCTTTTTCTGGACTTCCTTATCTTCAGGGGCGATCACTGGCGCGAGTTCTTCTTCCTCGATCTTTTGCAGGGGCAAGCCCAGCTTCGCGCGGATGGCGTTCTTCATCGCCTCCTTTTGCGCGTTCGAACCACGGGACTTGGTGCGGTCCCACAGTTCGCGGATCATGCCCGCCGCCTGATTGGGATGGTCCACATAATCGAACCGGATGTTCCCGACGAACGTCCGCACGGATACATCGCCATAATCCAACACGCGCCCGACCACGCCCGTTTCCACATTGACCGAAAGGATGGTGCTGAGCGGCGCCTCCTGTCGGCTGTCATAGATCCCGATCACGCGCTCCAGCCAGACCACGCGCTGGTTGGTGACCACGTAATAATCGTTGCTCCAGTCAACGATGAGCCAGATCGCCCACAAAATAACGGCGCCCAAAAAGAAGGTGCCTAGGATGACAGGGATGATATCGTCAGGGACAAGCGCAGACCACGCGAACAAGGCGATCGGCAGTGACAATGCCAGGACGGGAGCGACGAGCACCTGATACAAGCGGATCATGTGCCGGCGGGCAATAAAATAGATGACCTCGTTTTGTCCCAGCCACTTGAACATGGTGGCGCGCGCCAGTTTGCGGCTCTTGATCGCCACCTGAAAATTCGGCTTCAGGATTTCATATTTCGCGATCAAGTTGTCAAATTCATGGCGGGAGAGGAAGAAAATGACCGAGTCTTCGACCGTGGTGATGGTCGCCGAGCGGTTGCGCTTTTCGAACAGCGCCTCCTCGCCAAAGTAATCGCCTGCCGTCAGCCAGGCGAGAAAATCCTCGCCCTGATCGCGCGGACGGGTGACCTTCACTTTGCCGCGATAGATCATGTAAAACCCGTCCGGTTTATCGTTGCGCTTGAAGACGACCGAATTGGCGGGCAGGTTGCGCTGTTCCAGCTTAACAGCAATGCCCTCCAGGTCCTCAACCTTGAGACCGTTGAAAAGATGGATTCTATCCAGAAAACCGGCGCGGTGTTTGAGCTCGATCACGGTTCGATTCTATCAAATTTCACGCACAATGGCACAGCCATAGGCGGGAGACTCCGTCAGCGCAGGCAAACGCCCCTCGAGCAGCGACTCAACCGCCTCGTCCAGAAAGAAGCGGGACGGCGTGCGGTTGCGAAAGGTGACATCATCCACGGCGCCGCGATAACGCAGGATACCGTCCCGGTCGATGACGAAGACATGCGGCGTGGTCTGCGCGTCGAACAGATCCGCTGCGCGGCAATCCGCATCCAACAGGACCGTGGGCAGGCGGCGCGCTTCGGATGCTTTTCTCACGTCTGAGGCTGTTTCGTTCCTGTTCGCGGCAATGGACAGCATCACGGCATCGTCCTGCCACTGCACGAACATCGCTATGATGGCTTTGTCGGTGCGTTCCGAATGCGGACATTCGCACGACCAAAAGTTGACGATGACGATCCTGCCGCGGTAATCGGACAGGCGGTGTGGACTGCCGTTGAGGTCGGGCAGTTCAAAATCGGGGACGGGGGAACCAGGTTGCAAGGTCATAAGGTTGGCAGGTTTGAAAGTTCAACGTTCCAACATGCAAACGTTCAAACGATCTCCACCCCCGCCAATTTCTCGATCACACCCACCACAGCGGAATTATCCAACTCGCCCATGCCGTGTTCGATCATCTGCTGGAAGAATTTGGTATTCTCCTCGGTCGCTGAAATGGGAATGTCATATTCCTTCGCGGTGTCGAGCACGATGCCCATATCCTTCAATTGCATGTACGCCTTGAAGCCGGGCTGACGGTTGCCGTCGAACAGACGCGGCGGCTTGACATCCAGCGACCAGCACTGCGCCGCGCCGCCCTTGATGGCGTCCACCACCTTGCGCGGATCGACGCCCGCCTTCTTCGAGAAGACCAGCAGTTCGCCCATCGCCACCATCTGCGCGGCGACCATGATCTGATTGGCGGCTTTTGCCACCTGCCCTGCGCCCGCCTCGCCGACGTGGGTGACGGTCTTGCCCATTGCCTGAAAGACCGGCATGACCGTTTCCAGCGCTTCCGCTTCGCCGCCGACCATGATGGTCAACGTGGCGTTCTTCGCGCCAATGTCACCGCCAGAGACCGGAGCATCCAACGCGGACACACCTTTCTCCTTCAACTTCTCCGCGATCATGCGCGCGGACGCCGGTTTGATGGTGGAGTTGTCCACGAAGATCAGCCCTGCGCGCGCGCCTGCGATAATGCCGTTTTCGCCGAGCACGACCTTTTCCACATCAGGGGAATCAGGCAGGTTGGTGAAGACGATATCCACCTGGCGGGCAACTTCGGCAGGGGAAGAAGCGGAGCTCGCCCCTTCCGCGGCGAGTTCATCCACTGCGGCTTGCGAGCGGTTGTGGACGACGACGGGAAATCCTGCTTTCAAAATATTCCGCGCAATCGACTTGCCCATCAATCCCAGACCGATATATCCAACTCTTAACATGAAGAGACTCCTTGAGTGAAATGTAATTGGATTATACCGTTCCATTCAGGGGCGGCAAAACAAAAACCTGCCCCTCGAGCGAGGAGCAGGTTTCAGGTAGGATGAAGCGGTCGCTTACTTGATGGTGTAGACGATGTTGACCGTGACGCTGATCGCCAGTTGACCGGGTTGGATCGGCACTGCCGCGGCTTCCATGGCTGCGCCGCCACCGCCGCCCTTGCCTTCAAAGTAGGGCGTCGGGCTGCTTTCGTAGTAGCTGATGGTCTGGACGTCCACGAGGCTCAAACCGGCGGCTTCCGCCAGAACTTGAGCTTCGCTCTTGGCGTCTGCCACAGCCAGAGTGCGGGCTTCGTCGGTGGCTTTGGTCTTGTCCGCCACGTCGAACTGGATGCTGTAGATGCTGTTCGCGCCGGCAGTGATGGCGGCATCGAGCAGGTCACCAAGTTTGTCGAGGTCGCGCACGGTCACGTTGACGGTGTTATCCACCACGTAGGTCGTGCCCGAGATCTGTCCCATCGGGTCGTATTGCTGGTTCGACCAGATGCTGAAGTTGGTGGTGCGGATGTCCTTCGCATCCACGCCGAAGTCCTTGATGGCTTCGATCACCGCCGTGGTCTGGGTCTTGTTGACCTCGACCGCCTCGGAAGCGTTCTCGCGCTGGGTGTTCACACCGACATTAATATATGCAATGTCCGGGGTCAGGTATACAACCCCAAGACCGCTCACATTCAACGTGCGCAAATTCTCAGGCGCCGCCTGGTTGATGGTGGTCGGTCCGCAGGCGCTCACGACGAGAGCCAGAACCGCCAAAATGGCAAAAACAAAATATTTCGTACGCATGGTAGTCTCCTTGGTTATAGTATTGCACAATTCAGACGCGCGCGCCATGAAAAAGTTCCCGCCCAAAACTTGAATTTTGGACCAATACCGGCTACAATCTTGCACAAATGTTCTAAGGACGCCATGCCGATCAATTATCAGGAAATCTACACCCAGATCAAACAGGTAGGCTTGGGCGCGAAGGAGAGGCGGAAGAAGAAAGAGGAAGCGCAGGAACAGGCGCAGAAGCTCCTCGAAACCTATTCTTCCCAACTCGACTTCCTGCGCTCAAAAGCGGAGTCCGCCAAGGCGGCGGATGCCAATCTCCGCTGTGCTGTGCCGCTGGATGAAGAACTCGCCTCCTCCCACCCGCTGCCTGATGCAACACCCCAAGCGACCCTCATCGCCGCCGACGGTTCCCAATCCATCGCGGACCGTCACAGCCCCGTCCAGTTCTGCGTCATCAACGTCGGCGGGATCATCATGAAGCCCGACTCGGGCGAAACCCCGTCCGTGGAAGTGGAAAGCGAACTGTTCTTCGGCGACGCCATCGAAGAGAACGGGCTGACCACCGACGGCGGAGTCGCCTTGCGGCGTGACCTTGCCGAGCGCAGTGTCATCGAGCGCTTGAGCAAAGACCTGAGCGGGAATATCGTTTCCTTTACGGACGGCACGCTGGAGATCTTCCGCACCAAAGACATCGACAGTCCCAGCATGTACCGCAACACCGTGGACGCGTACATTACCGTCCTTTCGCGCTTGCAGGGACGCGGGGTCATCTCAGCGGGGTATATCGATAAGCCGTCTTCGAGTTTGGTGGTGAAACTGCTCGAACTGACACAGATCACCATCCCCGAAGAGATGGAGAAACTGCGCACTGCGCCGCCGTTGAAATACGTCACCGACCGCTGGCTGTTCGGGTATGGCAACAAGCTATTCCAACTGCTCCCGCCCGGGCATCGCTCGGCGGTGTTCAAGATCCAGTCGAGTTCCGAGAAGAATTACAAGGGCGTGCTCGAACTGCATTTCTTCTATCTCAACGTCGGCACGGAGGGACACCCGTGGCCCGTGCGGGTGGAAATTCCGCGCTGGGTGGTGGATGACCGCCAGCAGTTGGACCTGCTCCATGCCGTGCTGGTCAGTCAATGTAGGATGATGGGCAGCAAGCCGTATCCGTATCTTCTGCACCGCGCGCATGAGACGGCGGTGGTCAAGAACGAAGAGAAATATCAGATCGAGCAGATGCTGCAGCAGGAGTTGCGGCGCAATAGCGAGGACGTGGACGAAGGTTCGAATAAGCAGTCCGCGAAGGATTTGAAGGGAAGAACGAGACGTTAATCGTAGGGGCGCGGTCCTCGCGCCCTGGGCGGGGAGACCCCGCCCCTACGGAGGAATGGAATTTATGACACAACCAATCGAGATCGGACGTTTACTTCGGGCAGGGACGACGGGCTTCATTGCGGGCTGCCGTGTGAACCAGTTGAGCGTGCCTTCCTTTGGGGCGCTGGTGCGCGCGCCGTTGACGGACGGGTATCAGGTCTATGGCTTGATCCACGATATTCACATTGACGATGATGGGCTGGTGCGCCAACTCGTGACCGCCGACGGCGTGAGCGAGGAAGTGATGAAGGACAACCGTGAGCGCCGTATTGTGCCCGTGGAAATGTCCGTGCTGGCAGTGGGATATGAGCAGGATGGCAGGGTTCATCACCTGCTGCCGCCCCGTCCGCCGCTGAGCTTGGATGTGATCTGTGCCTGCGATGACAGGGACATTATTCGCTTCACCGAGCGGTTCGGGTATTTCCGTCATATCTTGAACGGCAAGGATGTGCCAGTCGGGGAAGTGGTGGCGGCGCATATCTTGCAGGCGGGAAGAGCTAGAGGAGTGGAAAGTGGAAAGTGGATAGAAAGTGCTACGCAGGAAGTGATCACGTTGCTGCGCGATGATTACCCGACGTTGATGTCCGTGCTGGGCGCGCTGGCGGATGTTTCGTAAATTTTAATTACATCTGGTGGTCGAGTAGACGGCGTGTTCTTTCGCCGTCGTATCGAGACCACATTGCGCGGTGAATGGAAATATTAGGTTTACTGTGGACTGCTGGTTTCGACTGCTTGCGTCTCAACCAGCGAGTGCTTTGAGGAAGTGGTGGTCTCGATACGGTTTCGGGTTTCGATACGCCGCTTTGCGGCTACTCAACCCTCAGCCCTACTCGACCACCGAGTGTTGACGAAATAAAGAGGTTTCTATGAATATACAACGAACTCAAATTGGCTACTTGGTCGGCGGCGGGCTGAAGGAAAATTTCCGCGTGCGGCTCACCGTCTCTCCGCAGGAGATTCAGGAGGGGGCGTTCGTCGTCATTCAGAGCGGATGGTGGAATTACTACGGCATCGTGACCGACATCCAACTCGGCGCAACGGACCCGCGCTTTGCGGACGAGCAAATGGAAGGACGTTTCCCGAAACACATTTCGGATGCGTTGCACAAGAAAGCCTTGTTTGCCAATCTCGAAGTGCTGCCGAATTTGATGCTGGAGGTGGGACCCGATGAGGGGTCGCCTGAGTATGCGCAATGGCGCAATGGACTGAAAGAAGAGCCGCGCATTTTGCCCGTCAAGAATGTGCCGCCGCATCATGCGGTCGTGTCGCTGGCGAATGAGGGCGATATTGCCGAAATCTTCGGTGACCCGCACAAGGACGGCAACTTCATCATCGGGGTTACGCGCGAGCAGAACCATCCCGTGTGCATTGACTTGGACAAGTTCGTGCAGCGCTCGTCCGGCGTGTTCGGGGCGACGGGCACGGGCAAGTCGTTCCTGACGCGCCTGGTGCTGGCGGGACTGATGAAGCACAATCAGGCGTCGGTGTTGGTGCTGGACATGCACAACGAGTACGGTTTTAACGATAAAGCATCAGACACGAAAAAAGATGTGAAGGGATTAAAGACCCTGTTTGGTTCCAAGGTGCGATGCGTCGGTTTGGGACGAGGCACAACGATCAGGGGCGAGCAGGTTGATTTCAATTTGATAATCTCCATGAAAGACATTTCCACAGCGGATATTGAAGCTTTATCGCGGGAATTGAATTTGAGGGAAACAACTCCAACCACGTTGAATGCCTTGTTTTCATCATTCAAGGATGATTGGTTTGCGCGTTTTAAAGCAATGAATCGTTTGGAAGTGACGGTCGAGGATGAAAAAGGTAAGACAAAGAAGGTGCCGCATCCTGACAGTGTAGCCGCATGGGCGAACGAACACGGCGTAAATGTGATGGCGGCGGAAGGTCTGCATGAAAAACTTGGCAGACTGTTCCGCAGTGACTATATTGAAGAAAAAGCCGCGGCGGATTCGGTGGCGCAGATCATCCAGTCGTTGGAGGCGGGCAAGCATGTGGTGCTGTCGTTCGGCGAGCATGAGAGTGACCTGGATTATCTGCTGGTGTCGAATTTGATCACGCGCAAGATCCGCGCGGCGTGGGAGAAGAAGACCAATGAGTTCCGCACGCACGGAGCGGGGGAGCCGCGTCCGTTGATCATCGTGGTGGAGGAGGCGCATAAACTGCTCAACCGCGAGATGGCGGCGCAGACGACCTTTGCGACCATCGCGCGCGAGTTGCGCAAATATTATGTGACGCTCTTGATCGTGGACCAGCGTCCGTCGCAGATCTATGACGAGGTGATGAGTCAGTTGGGCACGCGCATCAGCGGCTGGCTGGGCGATGACCTGGATATTCAGGCGGTGCTTTCGGGTCTTTCGGGGCGTGATGCGCTGCGCGGGATGCTGGCGCGTTTACAGCCCAAGGAGGAGGTGCTGTTACTCGGTTGGGGCGTGCCGATGCCCCTGCCTGTGCGCTCACGCAGGTATGACGAGACGTTCTGGAAGGAAATGAGCGGGAAGGGCAAGAAAAGTACGGAGGAGAGTTTGAGGGAGTTGGGGTTTGGCGGGTAGGGTTTATCTTATGAAATTACAATTTTTGCCTATTGAACACTAGAAAAATTGTGCTATACTGAAAAAGTTAGGTTTGGGCATTAAATTTGTCAGACATTTTGCTTTTATATAACAAGCTATCAGAAAAGCAAGGAGTTACATAGGGTGTTCGCTATGTTACAAAATCAAACGGAAAAAGAAAGAGAAGTAAAAGCAGTCCTAAATGGGTTGCGTTTATTTTCTCGGTTCTCGAAAGCTGGTAATAAAAAGCTCTTAAATTCAATATCAGGTACATCAGTAGGTGATGTTGTGAATGATATCGCTAATGAAATCCAAGAAGCTATTGAAAATCCACCTCAAATAGTTTTAATTGGAAAAACTGGCGTGGGGAAATCTTCGACAATAAATAAGTTGTTTGACCCCAAACCCAATTTACCTATAGACCATGTCGAGCCTGCAACTGTAAGCATCGAAGTCTTGACTCTTTCATTAGGAGAAAGAGGAGATTTGATAATTGTTGATTGCCCAGGTTTAGGCGATAGTTCGCAAGCAGACAAAAGAAATATGCTTGCTTTTAAGGAGTTATTAGCCCAGAGTGATGTTGCTGTTTGGATCCTCAAAGCAGATGATAAGACTTTGGGCATTGATATTTCATTTGTAAAGAAAATTTTACCTAAAAATCTTAAGGATAGATTGGTCATTGGTATCAATCAAATTGATAACATGCAACCAGGTGAATGGAATACCGAATTTAATATCCCTTCTAAAGAGCAAGATGAGAGCATTAAACGCAAAGAGGAAGTTGTCCGTACCAAGTTTAATGAAATAGGCATTGAACCATTTTCTATTGTTTCCTATTCTGCTAAAAGAGATTATCATCTAATTAAGTTATTTAGATCTCTTGTTGATGCTTGCCCACAAGAAAGAGTTCCTGCACTTGTGAGTAGAAAAGCTGAAATTAAATCCTTTTTTTCTGGCAAAGAAGACAAGAAATCGAAAAAGTAATACAGATAACCCATACACTACCCTAATGGGGCGAGGCACTAATGTCTGATGATAGAGATTATCTGTTAAGAAAAGTTAAAGAAGAGCTAGAGTCTGAGGGAGAAGATGCTTATAGTATCTGGCAGAAATCAGAAGAAGCTATCAAGGCGATTGTTGCGCGTATTGCTAGAAGGTTAAAACGTGCTTTTGATGAGATTTGGGAGGCATTGAGGAATTTAGGTGGAGGTAAAAGTGGCTGATAATTCCAACTTAATTATTGGTCTCATCAATCTTTTTGTTAATGGTGTAAATGAATTCGGTAAAAATCTTTTTCCCAATCTTAATGATCAAGAACAAGGCAGGCTAAGGATGATTATATATTCATTATTCTTAGCTATACTTCTGATTTGCAGCATAATGGTTGTTTTTGTTTATGAAAGAGTAACTAACCACATATTCTTAACTTCAATAGAGCGCAAAGTTGCTGTCTTAAATCAATTGGCTGAAACTGGAATATTATCCAAATCAGATCTTAAGCCATTATATAGGGATATCGCAAAAGACTTGTCAGAAAGTGAGGTTGTTATGATTAACGGTGATTCAGCATGGTTTTATTTTTCTGTTATTAGTATTGTTTTCTCTGGAATTAGTATTAAATTTTTGTCTGGAGCCACTTTAGGTTTGGTCTTTTTTATCGTAGCATTTTTTTCTTCGAGGAACGGAAAAAAAGAAGTAATGATAGGATCCTTTCGACTTTTACTTTTTTTTGGAATATTAGGAATAATCATTAGTACTTGGCTGAGCCCATTGATTACATTTGCACTATTAACTATAGTCCAACTAGTTTATTTAATATTTATTGGCAGAAGAAGTCAAAAAAAATTAGCATCAAATAAAGGTTGATAGTTTAAAACTATTTTATAGTCATATTTCATCAACCTTTTTTGTGAATTAATAACTAATTATTTGTTACAAGTCTTGAAAAAGCGGATAGGTCAAGCGGCTATTCGTTTTTTTAAAGTGACTCTTCAGAGTAACGAGCAAACACTGGGATGGCGACCTATCCCCCCGCCCTTCCCTAATCCCCTTCGGGGACGCTTCACAGAGGGAAGGGGGCTGGTCCGCTTGGGGATTGGCTTCTCCCCGCTTGCCCCCGAATGGGGGGTAGGGGACGCGTACCCGAGCGATAGCGAGTGGTAGACGGGAGAGGGGTTTGAAAACAGGTAAAATAGGGAGAGAAAACCATGTCAGAAGAAAAAGAGACCCTCTTTGAAGTAATGACCCCGCTTGGCTTTCAAGTCCGCGTGACAAAAGCCTATTGGGAGTTGATTGTTACCATCAAGCACCCTGTCATGGCAGGACGCGAAGAGGATGTCAAAATGGCATTGGCACAGCCTGATGAAATCCGTCAAAGTAAATCGGATGAAAAGGTCTTTCTGTTTTACAAGGAAGAACGCGAAAAACGCTGGATTTGCGCTGTGTCCAAGCAGACAGGTTCAGAAGGCTTTTTGATCACGACGTATCCCACCGACGCGATCAAGGAAGGAGTACAAGTATGGCACAAGTAAAAGTCTATTATGACCGTGAAGGGAATACGCTCACGGTTTGGTTTGGCAATCCTGCCGATGAATATATCGCTGAGGAAACTGGCGAAGAAATTGTGCTGATGAAAGACCGCGAGGGGAAGGTCATTGGGTTTGAGAAATTGAATTTCACAGGTCAGGCTGGCGATGCAATCAAGGTCGCATTTGAGACGGTTGCAGTCTAAAATAAAAATGTAGCAAAACGCGAGAACACTGGGATGAATGTCCCAGTGTTTTTGGTTTGTGGTGTAGGACCTATCCCCCCGCCCTTCCCTAATCCCCTTCGGGGACGCTTCGCAGAGGGAAGGGGACTTCTCCCCGCTTGCCCCCGAATGGGGTGTAGGGGATGCGTACCCGAACAACAGCGAGTGGTAGACGGGAGAGGGGTCGGGGAAACCGTCCATGCAGGAGGGGATGATGTGCCGTAGGGGCGAGGCATGCCTCGCCCCTACGGCACTCGCCCCTGCGTGCGGCATACGATTTATAATCCATCCATGACCAAATTCGACCCGCAGAACCATCCCTTCGATAATGCTCAGGGCAGGCATCGTCGTTCCATTCGATTGAAGGGATATGATTACGCCCAAGAGGGCGCGTATTTCGTCACGATTGTGACGTGGCGGAGGGAATTTCTGTTTGGCGAAATTGTGAATGGCGAAATGATGTTGAACCCGCGCGGGGAGATTGTAGATGAATGTTGGCGGTCAATCCCGGAACATTTTCCACATGCGGAATTGGGGGCATATGTCATCATGCCGAATCATGTACATGGAATTATCATGATCCATACCACGGGTGAAAATCGGATTGCGACAAACACGTCACAATCCGTAGGGGCGAGGCATGCCTCGCCCCTACGGATTGCCTCGCCCCTGCGCCCGCGCGGAGTATTACCAGGTTCATTGGGCGCAATCATCGGATCTTTCAAATCCGCTGTGACAAAACGGATTGGACGCGAATTAAACGAAACAGGAATCTGGCAGCGCAATTACTACGAACACATCATCCGGGACGAGAAAGACCTGCAAAACAAGACCGATTACATCGAGGCAAATCCGCGGTTGTGGGGTGACGATGATGAGAACCCTGCCAACGGGCGGGGGTGAATCCGCCACCGTCACAGCGAACAGGTATGGAGATCCGGAATGAAGCGAACTGTCCTTATCCCAACCCACATGGCAGAAAAGGTTTATTTTGCCAGGAACTTCTGTCTTTTCCCATACGTCAAGGACCGCCAAAGCCATTCCAGCGGACCAAATTGAAACCGGCTGAGCCACCATACACTGAGTGGGATCTGAACCAGATATATCGAGATCCCGATCCCCCACAACAAAGCCGCGCCGACTCCTTTTTCAAGCAATCCAAAACCATACCCGTTGAACAGAACCGCACAAACCACCGACTGAAGAACATAATTGCTCAGCGCCATGCGCCCGACTTTTGCAATGGATGCAAAAAATTTTGCGCTCTTAGGGTGCATGGATAGCAGGGAAACGGCGCTTATATAACAAGCCGCCAGTGACGGCGTACCAACGGTAAACCCCAGGCTGGATACCCACGGACTGCTGGCAGCAATAAAGACAATGCCTCCCGCCAAGCCAGTCAGCCCTCCCCATACGGCTATTCTTTTCAGCAATGTCTTTTTATCAGCCAGATTTTCAAAGAACTGTATTCGTCCAGCCATCAACCCCAACAGGAAATAAGCCATAATGCTGAAACCCTGCAGTTGGGTGATGAAGAAAAATGTATCCATTGCAGCAAACAATTGAAAATAGACGACTTCGAAAAACGTCCCATTCATATATACGTCGCGTGATAACTTGATAATTTCTGTAATGGGTATGAATAACCCATCACCGCCTTCCGGACCTCCAATCAGCCCCATGGAGAGAAACGAGAAGACCATGAAGATCGCCGCCCAATATAACAAGGCACGATTTGATTGTTTTTGAAACCACAGCAAGGTAAAACCGAGTAAGGCATAATGCCGAAGAATATCGCTCGTCCAAAACAAGACTGCATGCAGCAGCCCCAATCCGAACAAGACCAGCAAACGCCGTGTATAAAACGAGCGGATATCCATCCCTTTTTTCCGGGCGCGGGTTATTTGGACGGAGAAACCCAAGCCGAAAAGAAACGAGAAAATAGTATAAAACTTCCCCTCGGCAAGAAATACCATCAAAAAGTCGAACAATTCGTCATACCAGGGAAAGCCTTGCAAAGGAATTTGATCTGGATAAAACACCGGGTCGTTGAATCCGGTGATGTTGACGATCAGGATGCCAAAGATGGCAAACCCGCGCAGGATATCAAGAATGTGGATGCGTTCTGTTTGGTCGATCGGGCTCAGTGAAGATGGGATGGTCATATACAGGCTCTTTTATTGAACAGGTAAACGGATATGATTCTATCATTCAGCATATTCAAATACCAATTTGAAATAATAGCAAAATAGTCACAATCCGCAGGGAGAGGTACGTGTGCCATGCAATGGTATGCCTCGCCTCACGATGACAATGTCCCGTTGGCTTGTGTGGGATGACCCGGAATTCGCTTCGCCCCGCCCTGCGGCTGGTCCCTGCCGGGATGGGGAGTGTAGGCAATTCTTGTATATTATGATAATATACACCCATGATTGTCCTTAGCCAACTCACAGGCTTTGATTGGGATGACAGCAATCGCCAAAAAAACTGGGAGAAACACCAGGTACTTGCCAGCGAGTGCGAGGAAGTATTCTTCAACTTGCCTCTCCTGCTCCAAGCAGACCCTGCTCATTCCCAACAGGAAACGAGATATTTTGTACTGGGTCACACCACGGCAGGAAGACGCTTATTTATTGCTTTTACAGTTCGTAACGACAAGATCCGTATCATATCCGCCCGTGATATGAGCAAAAAGGAGAGAAAGATTTATGAGCAAGCAAATTCCTAAATTCAAAAATGAAGATGAAGAACGCGAGTTCTGGAGTAAAAACGACTCTGCGGATTATCTGAATTGGGAAAATGCCGAGCGGGCGTT
This sequence comes from Anaerolineales bacterium, assembly GCA_023382595.1. Taxonomy (GTDB): domain Bacteria; phylum Chloroflexota; class Anaerolineae; order Anaerolineales; family Villigracilaceae; genus Villigracilis. The sequence goes on from JAHDWB010000001.1 coordinate 745,674, forward strand.
ATTCCCGAATTTGAAACCTTCCACCAAGGCGATTTCCATACGTCTACCCGAATCGCTTTTGGATGCGTTGCGTCAATTGGCAAATGAACGTGATGTACCTTACCAATCCCTGATCAAGATATATTTGCAAGAACGGATTGAAGAGGATCTCAAGGCAAGACATTGACCAAGCGGCGGATAATGGAACAGAACGAGCAAACACTGGGATGAACGTCCCAGTGTTTTTGGTTTATGGGGGAGAAGGTCCGCGCGATGGGGTGTAGGGGCACGGTCTCCGTGCCCGAGGATGATGGTGAAAACTTGGGCGGGAAGACCCCGCCCCTGCGTGACCATCATTTATAATTTCGACATGACCAAATTCGACCCGCAAAACCATCGTCGTCGTTCCATTCGGTTGAAGAATTATGATTATTCGCAAGACGGCGCGTATTTCGTCACGATTGTGACGTGGCGGAGGGAATTTCTGTTTGGCGAAATTGTGAATGGCGAAATGATGTTGAACCCGCGCGGGGAGATTGTAGATGAATGTTGGCGGTCAATCCCGGAACATTTTCCACATGCGGAATTGGGGGCATATGTCATCATGCCGAATCATGTACATGGAATTATCATGATCCATACCACGGGTGAAAATCGGATTGCGACAAACACGTCACAATCCGTAGGGGCGAGGCATGCCTCGCCCCTACGGATTGCCTCGCCCCTGCGCCCGCGCGGAGTATTACCAGGTTCATTGGGCGCAATCATCGGATCTTTCAAATCCGCTGTGACAAAACGGATTGGACGCGAATTAAACGAAACAGGAATCTGGCAGCGCAATTACTACGAACACATCATCCGGGACGAGAAAGACCTGCAAAACAAGACCGATTACATCGAGGCAAATCCGCGGTTGTGGGGTGACGATGATGAGAACCCTGCCAATGTGAAGTAACAAGAGAGCACTGGGATGAACGTCCCAGTGTTCTCCGTTAAACCTGACAGGTCTTACACGATACAGGGACGGTGGGTGGTTCCCATACCACCTATCAGGTTTGCAATGGGCGGCTAACAGTTCTGTCAGTCGTACACCTTGCCAAATCCAACGGGTATTGTGATAATGATCACGAAACGGGGCAATCCGCACCAAAAACCGAATCTCGCATATGCTCCCCAAACCCACCCAGATAAAAAACGGCAGATAGTACAGGAACAGTACAGGAGCAGTACAGGAACAGTACAGGATCCCCCAAGGATCAAGCCACCCAAAGCGCGGCACAGCGAGCGGAAAGCGGATACCCTCCGATAGAGACAGGAGTTTATGACATGAAAGTAGTCTTCAATCAATCCATTCAGGCAATGTGGGGCAGGGTGGGCGGTCTGGTCTTCCGCCGTTCACATAACGGCACGGTGGCGGTGGCAGCCGCGCCCGACATGTCCAGGGTCAAATGGAGCGACGCCCAGCAGGCACACCGTCAGCGCTTCAAAAAGGCGGTCGCCTATGCCCGCGCCGCCATGGCAGATGAGACCGTCCGCGCAAAATATGTGGAGATCGCCGCCAGACAGGGCAAACGTCCCTTCGATATGGCGGTCTCGGATTATTTCAAAGACAGGAATTTGCTGGAGGAGTAGGGGCACAGTCGGTATCAGCCATCCCGGAGATGGATCCATGCGCCGTCCGCGTCCTTTTGTGCTATGCTTTAAATGCGGAACGATTTCCGCAAAAAGGAGACGTCCATGCCCACCCTGCAACTGACCCCCGAAGAACTTCAACTCTTGAAAGATGTGCTGGAAAATGACCTGTCCGACCTGCGCATGGAGATCACGCACACCGACGGGTCTGATTTCAAGGACTCCCTGAAACAGCGCAAACATCTGATGGCGGATATTCTGGAGAAACTGCAGAACATCCAGCCGGTGGCGGCGGGATAACAGGTCGGTATCACACGGGGGAAACAAGAGACAGCATCGTTAATAAGGATTTCAGGGGTCTTATCCGCAGATCGCGCCGATGTCCGCAGATGGTTTCTCTTCAATCGGATCGACCTGCGAGTAATCCCGGTAAAGTCCAATAAAAAGCGCGGGCGCCAATCCCACCACAGGGGGATTGGAGACATGTCCCCGCACGGCTACAATCCGCGCATTATGAAAAAGAAAATCCTTCCCATTCTCGCCCTTATCCTTACCTCGCTCGCTGCGATGGCTTTCGCGCTGGTCTTTCTCTGGTACATGGATGTCGACTCACCGACCGTCGAAGCGCAGACCAAATCCACGCTCACACTGGGGATACCCTCCGGTATTGCGCTGGTCGTCCTGATCTGGTTCGGCGCAGGCATCGACGCGCTCCTGTCGCGCATCAAGAAGAAGTCCACCCGCATCCTTGCCTCGCTCGGTGTCTATATCGTCCTGCCGTTCACGCTCTGCATCGGTCTGCCCGCCCTGCTGATCTATCTGGTCATGAACCTGTCATTCCCCGACTCGCAGACCAACGCGGGCTTCGGCACAGGCTTGTTCATGACGCTCGCCGCCATCCCCGCCCTGATGGGCTTCCTGTTCATTTACGTCGGCGCAGGCGTCAATTCCACTTCACGCTGGCTCACCAACCGCATCTGGCGCGAGCCCGAACCCGTACAGGAAAACTCCCCTTCCTTGTAAGAAGGGGAGTTCTATTATCCGTCCACCACGTCCACGTCGTGTGTGATCTCGATCACATCCCGCAATGTGGCATACACCGAGCAGTACTTCCCCTCGCTGATCTCAATTGCTTTGCGCACCTTTTCAGGGTCGACGTTCCTCCCCACCACCTGATAACGGATGTGGATCTTCCGAAACTTCCAGGGCGGATCCTCGTCCTGAACCGCCTCCGCCGTGACCTTGAGCTGGTACAGTTCCTGACGCTGTTTCTTCAGGATCTCCACCACATCGTACGACGTGCACCCGATCAGCGACATGGGCAGCAGATCCGAAGGGCTGACGCCCAGCGGCTTATTCAGGATGATCTGATACCCGTCCGCATCCTTCAACGTGAACTGCTCTTCGGGATCCCAATTTAGTTGAACCTGTTTGGTTGCCATCCACGCAGTATAGCACTTTCCATGTCACTGCGAAGCGATCCCCGCCGACGGGAGCAAATCGAATATGGTACGATAGCGGCGGGAGGCACGTATGAATACCTTTCTGATCCTAGCATTGGTCTTTGCCGCGCTGGAAGCGTTGGCGTTACAGAAGAATTGGTTCAAACTGGAGGTCATCGCCAAGCCCGCCGTGATGATCGTCCTGTTCATCTGGCTGGTCACATCTGTCGGGCTGGATGGAGCCTTGCTGTGGTTCGGGCTGGGCGTCCTGTTCTCGCTGGTCGGTGACGTGCTGTTGATGATCTCGCTCGACCGTCTCTTCCTTACGGGGCTGGCCGCGTTCCTGCTTGCGCAGATCGCCTATATCATCGGCTTCAACATCCCCGTGCCGGAAATGTCCATTTGGGGAGTGGCGCTGGCGCTCATCATCGGCATGGGCGGCGCGCGCGTCATCCGGCGGATACTCGAAGCGGTCACCGCCAAAGGGCAGGGACGCCTGCGCATCCCCATCGCCGTCTATGGGACCGTTATCTCGGTCATGCTGCTGTCCGCGATGCTGAAGCAGTTCGACCCTACGTGGGAGGCGTGGGCGGCGCTCCTCGTCGGTACGGGCGGGTTCCTGTTCTATATCTCAGACATTATTCTCGCGTGGAATAAATTCGTCGCCCCCATCCGGCATGGACGTATCTACAACATTGCCGCCTATCACCTCGGGCAGATCGCGCTTATTGCGGGAGTGATCGCGCAGTATTCAAATTAATGTCATTGCGAGACGCGGAGCGGTGAAGCAACCTCCCGGCTGTGGTTTCGACTGCTTGCGTCTCAACCACCAGCCTCGCAATGACATGACTATTCCAACGTCACAATATACTTGTGGATCAGGTGCGCGTGCCGGTTCTGCAAGCGGATGAAGTGATTCTGAATGGCGTCCGCTTCGGAGCCTTCGAGCACGAGGAAACGCCCCTTCTCCACGCCTTCGCGCGCGATCTCGCGGCACACGGCTTCAGTGATGAGTTCCGCCAGAAGCACCTGACCCTGCACGGTCGTGTCGAGGCGGTTGTTTATATCCAGATAAAGTTTCACCGACGGCGCGGCGGTCGCGATGACGATGCTCGAGTTGACGCGGTCGTAATATACGCGTTGGCGCGGATCGGTGCGGTCGTCGAAGCGGATGTCGGTAAACAGCGAATTGCTGCCGCGCATCGGCGGCGAGGGGATGTTCTCCTTTTTGGAATGCACCTGCACGACCGCCTGCGCGCGGTTCCTGCCGAGGTATGCCGTCACGGTGCCTTCGCCGCCGACCTGCCTGCCTTCCACCTTCACACGCGCTTCGAGGATGTTCGATTCGGTCTTGTGCGGCTTGAGCGTAACCAGCGGCGTCGCCACGATCACTTCCGTACTGCTGGAAATAATGGTGGCGGTCGAGTTCACCCGCTCGCCTTCATTGACCGCGACCCGCAGCACCAGCGTGGCGGTCTGACCGGTCTGCACGTACATGCGCTCGGGGAAAAATCCCATGCCCGATTCGGGTAGTTCGATTTGCCTTCGCTCGCCGTCGCGTTGGTCGCGCAGTTCTGTCACAGCAATAGTGTTCAACTCGTGCAGGGCACGGTCGAGTTTCTGGCGCAGTTTTTTATCCAGCTTGGTTTGCTCATCGTGGATGGCGTGCTCGCGTTCCTCCTGCACCAGCGGTTCGAGTTTTGCCTCCACCGCCAGTTTCAACGCCTTCGCGAACGGATGAGTCCAATTGATGCCGTCGCGCGTGGCGGTCAGCACCGGCTCATCGTTCTTCAACAAGTCATGCAGATAATCGCACGTGATCGAGCCGTAGAAATAGCCCGCGTACGGGTCGTTCTCGAACTTGAGCATCGTCAATGAAATGACGATGTCGCGGCTGATGACCAGCAAGCCGCCGTCGGCGTAGTCACCCTCCTCCCCGCGCGTGGACAATTGGATATTCGAACGATAGACGTCCAATTTCGCCTCGGCGGGATAGCCTTCGACCGGCAGCGTCTCCTCCAGAACCTTTTCGCCCAACGGCGACTTATAGCTGAGCTCGTGTTCCTGCCGAAGCTTTCCATCCGATGCGATATCCCGCAAAATGATCTTGCGGTTCGGGTTGCTCATGATGGGACGCAGTTCGAAATGTCTCTGCAAATAATTGCGCAGATTGTTGTACTGCGGCATCTTGACATCTTCGCGCGAGACGATGATCTCGATCACGGTCCCGTTGCCTTGTGGAATGCCATACTTCTCACGCAGATCCACCGTCGCGCGGATGGGGTCATCCAGATCGAACGTCGGCACGCCTTTTTTTAGCAATAGGGAGCAAGAATAAAAGTTCGCCCCTTTGAACGAACGCACATGTCCGTATCCCAACCCGAAGATGGAATCCTTCAATCCGCGCCCCCACATGCCGCGCACGCGCTGATCTTCCTTCAAGCCGCTGGTCGCTTCGCCATACGTCCCCACCACCCGGTCCATGCGGCGGTCGGTCATGCCCTCGGCAAAGTCACGCACGCGGATGACCGAATTCTTGTGCTTCCTCTGTACTTCGATGACCATCTCGCCGCTTGCAACTCCGCCCGCCTGCTCCAGCCTTGAATAACTGTCGTTCGCATTGGTGAGTATCTCCACCAGCGCGCGCATCACGTCCTTGCGAATCGCCTGGTCCGCCTGCTGGATCGCCACGCGGTCGGCGTACTGCAACTTTCTACTGCTTACCATATAAACCTTTTATTTCTTCCTGGCAGGCGTTTTCGCCTGTGTTTTCAATAACGGCGCAAAACTTCCCTCTGCAAAATCGAGAAAACTGATCAAGTCCGCGCGGTTGTGGATGTCCGCATAGCGTTTGAACAGATCCACGTTCCGCTTCAACGTCTCCGACGACGACTCCATCGTGGCGAAGAGCATATTCCTGAAATCGAACTCGCTGATCCGCACCTTCGTGCCCAGTTTTTTATACTGCCGATACGCATCCGACCGCTCGACCATCTGGATGACCCTGCCCGCCTTGATCTTCTCTTCCTTCGACACTTCGACAACGACGGGCTTCTCTTCCCCTTTTGCCTGCGGCTGGATTGTCTTCTGCACCGGCTTCTTCTTGACGACGAGCTTCGCTTCTTCCTTCGCCTCTGCCTGTATCAGCAGCGGAAGCTGGGTCGCCGCTTGAGCCTTTTTCACCGCCGTCTTGGCTGGAGCCTTTTCCCCTCTCCGGGCAGGCGCTTTCTTCGGCGCGGGTTTGGAGACCGTTTTCTTTGGCTGTGCGTTTGGCTTAGCTACGGTCTTCTTTGTTAGAGCCGCCTCTTTCTTGACAGTCACCTTTCTGCGAACCACCTTCTTAGCCTTCGGCTTTGGAGTCAGGCGGCTTGCTGGCGGAGTCGCGGGAGTCAGTTCCTTGACTCCAGATTTTTCCACTGGCTTGGTCTTTTTTACTCCCGCCTTCTTTACTGCTTTCTTCTCGACCTTTTTTTCCTGTTTCTTCTTTTTCGGAACAGGTGCAGGCTTGACCGGCTTTTTGGCAACGGTCTCCGGTCTACTGTCCACGGTCTGCTTCTCCACCTTGGGCGGCATCGGGAAGGGAATCTTCATCGCTTTGGCGGCTTGTCTCGCCAGTTTGCGTCCGGCAGGGCGCAGAACATACCCCTCGGCGGCGGTCTCTTTGACGTAGTTCTTTTCCTTGGCATATTTCAACGCCTGCGCCACATGCGCCGAGTCGGGCCAGTAGAAATAATTCTTCAGCGAGAAACGATGCGGGAATAATTTGAAACAGGTGGAAACGATCTCTTCGGCAGTGGCGGGAACGCCGTCCGCGTGGAGGAGTTGAACAGCAAACAGAACCAACTCTCCCGTGGGGAGGGAGGCGTACATATCCTGTGTGATGACGGGCATGGGAGTTCGGTCAGCGGGTTCGCCAGAGGTCATGTCAGTTTGCCTTCGCATGTTGTTATGCAATTATAACAAGTCGCGTCATTGACCTGTGTAACGATACACGGTCACATTATGCTCGGTATTGAAGTACACCATGATGAACCGTTCCGGCGCGGATTCGATGACGGGCAGGACGCGCTCCCGGATGTACCCATCCAGTTCGGTGCTGCGCGGAGATTGCAGTCTCGGCGCGATCACAATGTAATCGACGTCTTGATCGGTCAGGAATGCCTCCAAGTTCTGCTGACTCTGCCGCGGGAAGCTGACAGTTTTTCGCCGCGCGTGCGGGTATGCGGGGACAGGCTCATTGACCATGACAATGGCATCGGGGGGCGCGTTCTCTGCCACCCAGCTCGTTCCAATGGAAAGGTCGCTCATCTGGTTCATGACGGGGTTGCGCCAGTCTTGCAGATTGCGGGCGAGCAGGATCACGACGATAAATGCAAAGGATGCAAATAGAACGCGGATTTTCTTTTTTGATAATGCCATCATGCCATTCAAAAAATAAAAATACAGGAAGGGAATGATGGGGATCAGAAAGCGTGCTTTTACGCTGCCCACGCGCGGATTCCAGAATGCGAGAATGCCAAGCAGGTAAATGACGAGATAGACATCCATGAGTTCGATCGTTTTGCGCGACACCGCTCCCCACATAATGACGGCAAGGATGATGATATTGAGAAGTATCGGAAGCGCCTGCAAACCATAATTACTAAAAAACGATGTCAGGTTCGAGCCAAAAACGGGAATCAAGGAGCCTGCCAGCGTTTCATTCAAGTATCCAATTGCATTCGAACTCATCTGTCCGATTTTTTCCGGAATGGATGTGTTGAACACCTGTGATCGATATCCGCTCGAGATCAGTGTGCCGCTGAGCCAGCCCTGCAGGAGTGTTCCGGTAATAAAAACGCCGATTGCGATGCCTGCGTCACGGAAGCGGCGGGTAAACAATAGATAGAGAACGAGCGCGATAAATAGGGAAATCCCAATAGTGCGGATCAGCTGGGTGTAAAACACAATGACAGCCAGCTGAATGATGAGTTGGAGCTTTTTCTCTTCCGGCTTGTCCTGCCATATATCGAAACAATAGACCGCCAGCAGGGAGAAGAACAGATACGCGGATTCCGACATGATAGTGACGGATGTGCCAACCAAAAGCGGATTCAACGCTGCCAAGCCGGTCAAGATCTCAAGATATGGGGAGGAAAGCCTCTTCGAGAAAATTTTATACGCCAGCACAATGGAAGCCAGCGAGAGCGTCAGCGAGAAGAATTTGAGCGCCGAATAATTGCCTGGAAACAGGAACGTCAACGGAGCGAGCAAAAGCGACCAGCCCGGCGGAAAGGCGCGCTCCGCTTGTGGACGCGGGAAGTTGATGAGCTGGTAGCCCTGTCCGCTGGAGATGCTTTCAGCGAGGATGATGTAATGCGCGTCGTCGTAGGATGTTCCGATTTGGAGCGAGTTAAAGCGCAGTAATCCCAGAACGGCGCTGAGGAGGATGAAGAAACAAGCTGAGTATTTGAGAATGTTATTTTTTGTCATGCAGGGTTTCAACCGTAAAAACTCGCAGAGCCGGCGCACTGATCCAAAGGCTTAAAATTTTCAAGAGATAGACTTAATCTTATCAGGTTATGGGGAATGTCAACCCTGGCAGCCTGCAATACTGCAATGAGTGTGATATAAAAAATGATATTCAGCACCTTGTTATTTTTGACACAAAGCATTAAGATGTCAATACTTTTCCGGGGGACTTATCCCTGCAAATTGGAAAGAGTGCCTCGGGAAACAACAATTTTAAACAGGAGGATCCTAAAAGATGAGGCGTATTCCACTTTTCGTTCTACTGATAATGATGTTCGTCAATGTTGCGTGCGGTAATTTATCGCCCGAGTCCACCCCCACATTGACCCCAGACCCGCCCACTGCCACCCTGCCACCACCCACTGAAACACCCACAGCCACCCCTACTTCAACTGCCACAGCTACCCCGGACCGCACTGCGACTGCCGCCGTTATAGCAACTCAGGCAGCGGGAGAGGTACAGGAGGAATTTGATGTCTTGTTGGAGGATACGAACATTCCGTACAAGGACGGAAAACTGACCTGGAAACAGTCTGAGAATTTTGAAATCAGCATGAACGGACCAGATGGAAGGTTTCTGCCTTTTGCGAGAAATGTAAAAGGCAAGGATTTTATCCTGAAATCGGATGTAACCTGGAACGCAACCGGGATGCTGGTGTGCGGCGCAATATTCCGTTCCGAATCTAATTTCAAGGATGGCAGGCAGTATACTTTCCTATACCTGCGCCTATCAGGCGCTCCCGCATGGGCGATTGAATATCACGAATTTGGGTATTTCAAAAACTCCCCAACAGGCACAAAATTCTCTAGCGCAGTAGATCTGACCAACGGTGCCAAGAATCAATTTGTAATTATTGCTCAAAAAGGAGAATTTACGGTATTCATCAACGGGGTACGGCAGGGCAAGTACTTTGATCACGGCATACAAAGGAGCGACGGCGCATTTGCTTTTGTCGGTTATCAAGACTCCGGAAATGGGACTTGTAAATACGAAAACACAGTGGTTTGGGAACTCCCATAAGGATGCAATACTCTGTAAAGCGGAGGCCGTGGGAGCCTCCGCTTTTTCGTTTAAAGTATCCTATCATCATTTGTTTGCGATTTATAATCGGGTAAAAAGGAAACCTCATGCAATCACTTATCATCATAATTCTTATCGGTCTCATGGGAGGAATCGCTGTCGGCATTCAGGGTCCGCTCTCGAGCATGATCAGCCAGAAGATGGGCGTGTTGGAAAGCGTGTTCATTGTCCACTTGGGCGGCGCGATTGTGGCGCTGGTTCCGCTTTTGTTCCTCGGCAGCAAATTCAATCAATGGCGCAGCCTGCCGTGGTATGCGTTCGGTGCGGGGGCGTTCGGCTTGGTGGTGATCTTCGCAATGAGTTATATGATTCCCCGCATCGGTGTTGCGCCGGCGTTGATCCTCTTGCTGGCGGGACAACTGCTGATGGGTTCGGTGCTCGATCATTTCGGCTGGCTCGGCGCGGTGCAGCGTCCGTTCGAATTGAGCCGTGTGCTGGGTCTGTCGGTGGTGTTGGCGGGCGTGTGGCTGACGGTGAGATAAAAAGCGTATAATCTGTTCATTCGCGAAAGGATTATCGGTATGATGAACAACCGCCAACTTGCTGATACGTTTACGCTGATCGCCAACCTGCTCGAGATCAAGGGTGAGATCATTTACAAGACGCTCGCCTACCGCAAGGCATCCGAAAGTCTGATGGGGTTGGGACGCGAAGCATCCGAGTATTGGAAGGAGGGCAAACTCGAGGAGATTCCTGGTGTGGGGAAAGCCATCGCTGAAAAGATCGACGAACTGCTTTCCACGGGAAAACTCGAATTTCTTGAAAAGCTCAAAAAGGAAGTGCCTGAAGAATTGGCGGGATGGCTGCAAGTGCCGGGGTTGGGTCCCAAAAAGATTTCCGCGATTTGGAAGGCGCTGGGTATCACAACTCTCCCCCAACTCGAAAAGGCGGCAAAAGCAGGCAATCTGCGCGACTTGCCCGGCATGGGCGCAAAGTCCGAGACGGCGATTCTGGATGGATTGGCGTCGCTGGCGCGGCGTTCCGGGCGGATCCCGCTGGGGCGGGCGTATCCGCTGGCGCAGGAGATCATCGGAGTCCTCAAGGGCGTGAAGGGAGTCGTCGCGGCAGCACCAGCCGGGAGTTTAAGAAGGATGCGTTCCACTGTCGGCGATCTTGATATTTTGGTGGCGGCAAAAGATTCATCCGTAGTCATGGAGGCGTTCGTCAATCTCAAAGGTGTGAGCCGCGTGCTGGGGAAAGGCGAAACGAAAGCCAGCATCGAATTTACCGACGGCGTGCGCGCACAGATCTGGGTGCATCCGCCCGAGCGGTTTGGCACGGCGCTGCAATATGCGACGGGGTCAAAAGATCATAATGTGAAGTTGCGTCAGATCGCGTTGGATAAAGGCTTGTCGCTTTCCGAACATGCGTTGACGAAAACAAAAGGCAGAGGCGAGATATTATGCGCCACCGAGGAAGACGTTTACAAAACGCTGGGCTTGCCGTGGGTGCCGCCGGAATTGCGTGAAGACCGCGGCGAAGTGGAAGCGGCGAAGAAAAACAAAATGCCGAAGTTGATCCAAGTGAAGGATATCAAATCCAACCTGCACATGCACTCGACCTACAGCGACGGCAAGTTGAGCATGTTGGACATGGCGCGCGCCGCGATCAAACGCGGATTGAAAGTGATCGTCTTCACCGATCATTCCGTCAGTCTCGGCGTTGCCAACGGGCTTTCCATCGAACGCCACAAACAACAGGCGGCGGAGATCAAAAAGATACAAAAACAACTCGGCGATGACATCCTCGTTTTGCACGGCAGTGAAGTGGAGATCAAAGCCGACGGCTCACTTGATTATCCCGATGACTTCCTCGCCTCGCTCGACCTCGTGGTTGCTTCGCTCCATTCGAGTTTGCGCCAACCCCGTGAGAAAGTCACTGCGCGTTTGCTGAAGGCGGTGCAAAATCCGCATGTGGACATCATCGGTCATCCGACGGGACGCGAACTCATGCCGGAACGCGAAGGCGCGGACTTGGATATGGAAGTCATCCTCAAAGCCGCAGTGGATTCCGGCGTGGCGATGGAGATCAACGCCCATCCCTCGCGCCTCGACCTTGACGATGGGTTTGCCCGCCGCGCCCGGGAGTTGGGCGTCCTCCTCAGCATCAACACCGACGCGCACTCCGAAGGCGATTACGATATGCTCCATTACGGCGTTGCCGTCGCACGGCGCGCCTGGCTGGAACCGAAGGATGTCATCAACACTTGGACCGCGAAAAAACTGCTGGATTGGTTGAAGAAGAGAGGTTGAGAGAGATGGATGGCAAACAGGCAGGTCGCATCGTATTGATGGTCTCATCCGCAATGGACAGCCTGCTTGGGGCGATCGTGCTGTTGTTGTATTTTGGCATCCTGCCATTTGACATTTCAGGTTGGGGAATTCCACGTTGGATCATCGGGGCGGTCGGCGCCGTGTTGTTCTTTTCCGGCATTGCCATCTTTACATACTTTTCGACAAGAACAGATGTGTCCGAATAGCGGAGAATATCCCATAACCAAGGTTAGGAACTGAACATGATGAAAACATCCATCCCCGCCGACGAGGTCCGTTTTTTTAGCGGAAGTTCGAATAAGCCTCTTGCCATGAATATTGCCAGTGAATTGGGCATACCCTTGGAAGAGACCCGCGTCTCGCGCTTCAGCAATGACAATCTCTATATTCAACTGGGCGCAAGCGTGCGGTATCGGCGCGTGTACATCGTGCAGTCGCTGTCCCAGCCGGTCAATGACCATCTGGTGGAATTATTGATGATGCTCGACATCGCTCGAAGCGCGGCGGCGTCCGAAGTCCATGCCATCATCCCCTATTATTCCTTCGGACGTTCGGATAAAAAGGACGCGCCGCGCATTTCCATCACCGCCCGCCTCGTCGCGGACCTGCTAAAAACATCCGGCGCCACGCATGTGATGAGCATGATGTTCCACTCACCGCAGGTGCATGGATTCTTTGCCATGCCAACCGACCCGTTAAGCAGCCGCCCGGTCTTTAAGCAATATCTGGAAGAACGCGATCTTTCCGGCTCGATCATTGTTTCACCGGATATGGGACAGGCGAAGTCTGCGGCGCGGTTTGCAAAGAATTTGGGTTTGCCCATTGCAGCGGGGAACAAGGAACGCGTTTCTGATACTCAGGTAAAAATCAGCGGGCTGGTGGGAAATCAGGTCCGCGGACATAAGCGCGCGCTGATTTATGATGACGAGATCGCCACAGGCGGCTCCATCGACGAACTGAGCCGCGTACTGATCGAAGATGGGGTTGAAGACATCATCGTGATCTGCACGCATGGAGTTTTCACGCACGGAGGCTTGGAACGGCTGGCGGATATTCCACAGATCAGCGAGATCATTACCACCGACACGGTCCACCTGCCCCCCGAGCGGCGGCACCCGAAATTGAAGATCCTTTCGGTCGCGCCGGTCTTCGCGGACGCCGTTCGGCACAACCTCAACCATGAAACCATAGGGAATCTGTTCGTTTTTGGCGAATAAGTGGAAGAATCCTGAAAATCGGATCGGATATGCCGCGTCCAGTCATCGGGACATCTGGTTCAAAATTGCAGGCAGAGACTTGGCTGGAAGTGGCGGCGGGCAGGAAGATGTCTGGACGACTGACCAAGTTCAAGTCAAGTTCGAAGCGGGGAGTCCGCTTTTTCGCGCGTTCTCACGTTATAATTATGTTGCATTTCCAGAATACTGGAAATTCGTCCATATAATGTTCTTATCGAACTTTGTGCATTATTGCGCGAGTGTTTATGAGCATTCGTCTTAAGGTCGCCCTTCCGTACTTAATACTGACCGTGGTCGTGTCACTGATCGGGGTGTATGTGGTGACTCGCCTGGTGACGGGCACGTTAACGGAGAGATTGACCAATCAACTGATCGAGGCGGGCAAGGTTGCTTCAGATAATTTCGTCCGGCTGGAAATTCAACAGGTCATAAATGCACGCCGTGTTGCGTATACAGAGGGAATGGCGAGTGCGCTCGCAAATGAAGACCGTGATGTGTTATTGGGATTGACAAGACCCATCGTTATGGATGCAGAGATTGGAAATCTGATCCTGATCTCGCCACAAGGGAATGAAGTAGTGCATCTGATTCTTAATGGCGATGGGAATATACAACAAGTGAACGATGACGCCGGTTTTAACAGATCCTACATTGTTGCACCTCTACTTTCAGGCAGGGATGCCAACGCGGCTCCACTTCGAGCGTTCGGCAGAAACCCCATCAATAATGAAGATTATTACTATTCCACTATCCCTGTGGCATTGGACGGTGAGTTCTATGGGGTTGCTGTCGTTGGGACACCAATTCAGCGTTTTTTGCCATTTGTAAAAAGCGTTGCACTGGCAGATATTGCGATCTATGGGGACAATGGAACGATCCTAGCCACTACACTGGGAATGGGCGATGAAGAGGCATTGGATCGTCTTTCCATTACCAATCAGGAATATGAACTGTTATTCTATTCCACCAACTATGTTGCAGGCGAGAATTTCGAATTGGATGGTCGGTTTTACGCAGTGGCACGTTCCTATTTGCAGATAGGAAGCGACCGACTTGGCGCATTTGCTGTCATCCTGCCGCAGGATTTTGTCATCCAATCCGCCCAAAACAGCCGCTGGTGGTATGTGGGACTATTTACGATCGTCATGCTATTGGTTATTGCCATCGGAACACTTGTTTCGCGGACGATCATCAATCCGTTGTATTCACTGGTTGGTACATCGCAGGCAATTGCTGGCGGCGACCTGAACCGCAGGACGGGCATCGATTCAAAAGACGAGATCGGCACGCTTGCAAATACGTTCGATGAAATGACATCCCGGCTTCAGGAACGTACGCTGGAATTGGAACGCTTGAACGCCGTCCTTCAGCAGATCGACAAGACAAAAACCAATTTCATCCAGATCTCCGCTCATGAACTGCGCACGCCGCTCACGCTGATCATGGGATATTCGCAGATGCTGGAACAGGATACAAAAAACACTCCCGAACTGCAGAAACTCGCACAGGGTATCCTGGAAGGTTCCGAACGGATGACCGATGTTGTCGATGGAATGCTGGATGTCTCGCGTATCGACAGCGATGCGCTCTTCCTGCGGAAAACCAGCCTGCAGTTGGATGCGCTGATCGGAAAAGTAAAGAAAACATTCGCACAGGCATTTATCGAACGAAAGATAGAATTCAAAACAGATGGATTGGAACACTTGCCTCCCGTATCCGCAGACCCGGAACTGCTCCAAAAGGTCTTCTATCATCTGGTAATGAATGCCATCAAATTCACACCAGATGGCGGGCAGGTGAAGGTGGTTGGCAGAAACCTGAACGGAGACCAGCCGCCGCGGGTGGAAATTGCTGTCTGCGACACCGGTATCGGGGTTGCCCCTGAAAAATCAGAAGTGATCTTTGAGAAATTCAGCCAGACAGGGGAAGTGCTTCTGCACTCTTCCGGAAAGACAAAGTTCAAGGGCGGCGGTCCCGGGCTTGGGCTTGCCATTGCGCGCGGCATTATCAAGGCACACGGCGGGCAGATTTGGGTTGAAAGCCCCGGATACGATGAGGAGAAACTCCCCGGCAGTACATTCATCGTTTCCCTGCCCATACAAGACGAACCAGAGGACGAAGTATGAAAACCGCCGACCATGAACGACGGGACAGGAGTCTTCTGATGTTCATTGTTCCCATTGGTATTCTACTGATGTTCATTGTGGGACATTTCGCCATTCGCATGCTCCCACGCTGGAGTCTGAACGTTGGCATGCAATCCAGTTTGAACCCGGAAACCGCTTCAACTCGCCCGGTTTCCATCTTTCAGCCGATCTTGCAGGATATCCTTACACCGATGGTGTGGACCTACCTGACGCCGGGGGATGATGTTGTCTTCCCGCCCTTTATCATCGTTGAACCGGGCGCCACTCGCACCCCGACACCTGTCCTCCCGACCCCGACCTTTCCCCCGTCTGTAAATACAGCCACAACGACGCCCATTCCTCCCGCCAGCACGAATACACTCTTTCCAACCTTTCCCATCCCCACGAGAACTCATACACCCACAAATATTCCTCCAGTTAATACCTCCACACAGGCTTTCACTGCAACCCCCACCCTCCCTCTAACAAACACAGCGACCATCACAGCAACAGCCACACCTGAAATCATTGTTCAACCAACTGCAACGCCGACCGGTTTTCCATCCACACCGCCCGGTACCAGAATTGATCCCCCGCCAACAGAAATTGGAATTGGACCTCCTGATGGAGAAATTGGGGTCGTTCGTGAAGGTCAATATACGGTGATCGATCTGGGTTCAACGCCGATCATTGTTAAAGGTCCGGGGGTCACAAACTCAAACTATGACCTGGTTTATTACGAAGCGGAATATGAAGAAGGCGGCGTTCCGATGGGATACATATACATGGACGTCGTTGCCGTTGGCATATCGCACTATCCGGATGGAAGAGAATATTATGTAGTCTTTTATTGGGATGATAATAATACGTTTAATGCGAACACGAATATAGGATATCTGCCGTCGTCAGATAATTTGCAAATTCCATTACAAGACCTATATCCCTACACCGACCCTCCTACTGGTACCGGCATCCTCATCGATGTTGATAATGCGTCCAGCTTTCCGCCGCCCGGCAGTTATCGATATTTGGTAATCGCTTCTCTAAAACCAATCGGGTCTGCGGACACAATGGAAGTCGACTCAGTTGAATTGGTCGACATAATGCGATAAGTAACCGTAATTGTATCCGTTTTGAGGGGCACATCTTCCAAGAGAGCAAACCATGACCGAACCCAACCCCAAACCTACTTACCGAATCGCTGACCTGCACGAATCAGATCGTCCGCGTGAGAGACTGGCTGCACTCGGTCCGCAGGTCTTGACCAATGCGGAACTCCTGGCGATCTTATTGCGGGTTGGCGTACGTGGAGAGAACGCCGTGGAAGTGGGACAGCGCTTGTTACAGGAATTTGGAGGCTTGCGCGGACTGCACCGCGTCCCGTTCAAGGAATTGATGGACCAGCATGGAATGGGCGAGGCAAAAGCATCCCAGATCAAAGCTGCGATTGAATTGGGAAGACGGCTGACATTGGAATCCCCGGAGGAGAAACTGGTTATCAACAGCCCGGCGGATGCGGCGGCGTTGGTGCAATATGAGATGTCCGCGCTGGAGCAGGAACACCTGCGTGTGATCTTGCTGGATAGGCGGAATCGCGTATTGGCAATCGTGGAAGTGTATAAAGGTTCGGTCAATTCATCGCAGGTACGGGTGGGGGAATTATTCAAGGAAGCAATCCGAACAAATTCCTCTGCGCTCATCGTGACGCATAATCACCCCAGCGGCGACCCAACGCCCAGTCCGGATGATGTGGCTGTCACCCGCGCCATTGTGCAGGCGGGCAAGTTATTGGACATTGATGTTCTCGATCACCTTGTGATCGGTCAGGGGAAGTGGATCTCGTTGAAGGAACGCGGTTTGGGATTCACCTAGAACTACATGCTGCTCTTCACCCCGAATTCGGCAAACTCCCCCGTCGCAGTCTCGTAATTGACCTGCGCTTCGTCCACCCGCGACATGCGCGGACCTTCCTTCATCATCTCGATAAATCGTTCCACCTGCTCGCGTGTCCCCTCGGCGACGGCTTCCACTGTGCTCCAGCCGACGTTACGCACCCAGCCTGTCACACCGATCTGTCTGGCGTGATATTCCACATGGGCGCGAAAGCCAACGCCCTGTACGCGTCCTTTTACACGAATATGCATACGGACCGGCTCATTGGGATTTTCCACGTTTCCTCCTTTGAAGCAGGAAGTCAATGGCACCCCAAAACGGGACGAAGAGCACCAATACCAGCAAAAGCAGAAAAGGAAGCAGATTTCGCAAGGCAACGCCCGCCACGTTCTGTCCAAGCACGGTTTCACGCCAGCGCAGGTCCAACTGACTGAGCGGAGTGCCAAGCGCCTGGGTCGCGCCCAGTTCACAATTAAATCCGTCGCTGTAGGCGCTGATCAACCTTGCCAAGCCGGAGGAACCGAACGAATCGCGGATGTAGGTGACAAAGGATTGGGACTGGGCATATGCCAGAAACGCTGAGCCTGTGTCGGCGGGGAGGGAGGCGCATAAGTCCAAAATGGGAATCAGGGAATTATTTTCGCTGGCAATGTTCAACGCGCGCGCATACTCAGGATTTGGATACAACTCCATCGTCGATGCAATGCCCTCGATCAGCCAGGCAGGCTGTCTTTCGTATTGCGCTCCCAACGCCCGGAACAACATCAGGTGCGCGAGTTCGTGCGGAATCTTCGTTTCCATTTCGATGGACTGCCCCGCGCCGGGCGCTATCGCAACCATCGCAATGCCGAGTTTGTGATGCGCGTGCCCGCCAGCCCACTCCATACCGCCAAGCATGAGGGTATCCTGCAGGTCGGATGCGTTGGAATAAATATAGATCTGGGTCGACTCGCTGAGCGAGATCGGGATGAACTCGTTCATGGCAAGCAATCCGCGCGCGGCGGTGTCCAACGCGGCGGTTGCGAACGCATCATCGCCCGCATACCAATTCAGGGTAATGTTCGCGCGGTTCAACTGACGCCACGGGAAGCGGTCATCGTAATACTGAAATTGGATCGGCGAACTGGTATAGGTATTCCCGTCATTCAGCGTCGCCTGATACCAGAACACGATCCAACTGAACGGCGGAAACACATTCAGCGAAACATCGTAGGTGAAACTTGTAAAGCCATCGTCCGCAACCTGCACCGTTTCAACGCGCGTCACATCCTCGGTAACGCCGCGAAAAAGTAACGAAACCTGTTGGATGGGAATCGGAGTTCTGATCCGCGCCTGGAATGTGATCGTGCTCCCAAAGTTGACCACCACCCCGGGCTCCTCCACTACGATTCCACCCTGCGCCTGAGCCTGATTCATCCTGACAGGCAGGATCGCCGCGATGAGCAGGATCATCATTATTCTCAAGAACATTCTGCGTGGATCGGTCATGGAACTACCTCGCTAGATACACAAGCAGCGGCGTCAGCGTAAGCGGACTGAGCGCCGTGCCGAGAAAGACGATCGCGGTGACGAGAGACGGCTGGAGTTTATATTCCGAAGCGACAACGGTGGTTGCCACAGCCGCGGGCATGGCAGCTTCGATCACACCGCCCTGACGCGCATGTCCCTGCAAGCCGAACAGGCTGGCGAGCGCCAACCCAATGATGGGTCCCAGCAGCAGTTTGGTGAATACTCCCAATCCTACGGCGCGGAAGCTGTGCGACCATTCGATGCGGGTGAGTTCAAGTCCGAGCAGGATGAGCATGACAGGGATGGCTCCATTGGCGGCGATCTCGATCGTGCGTGAGAGCGGCAGGGGTAATTGTATGTCAATTCCCTTGATTAGCAATGCCAGCACCACGCCGTACACGACAGGGACTTTGAACAAGCCAAGTAGCGCAGATCTCAGATCCATGTGCCCGAGGGAGGCGATCACCACGCCGACCGTGTTGAACAGGATGGTGGTCGTCACATAGAACAGGGATGCAACCGCCAGGGCGTTGCTCCCAAAGGCGAATTTGACGAGCGGTAAGCCATAATTGCCTGTGTTGCCAAATGCAACCGTCAGGACGACGGCAAGCAGTTGTGTCCGTTCAAGTTGAAATGCCTTCCCAAGCAGGTAGGCGATCCCACCGATCACAAGAATGACCGAGGCGGTGTAGCCAACGGTGGTCAACGTTTGGCGCAGGTCGAGTTCGCTTTTCAGCATCAGGTCAAATACCAACAGCGGACTAAAGACATAGAACACGACGCGCCCCAGCGAGCGCGAATCGACGGTGAGCAGTTTTCCAAGCGCAAATCCCGCACCGGCAATGAGAAGAATGGGGAGCAGGTTGTTTGCAAAGGTGCTGATGAGTTCGTTGATGGGCATGATAAATGAATTATAACCCCCGAAAATTGCGAGTAAGAATGCAGCTTTCTCAGTAATGAAAAAAGGTGGCAGATGACGGATGTCTACCACCTTTCGTTTGTGGTTTATCCTAAAACTCCCTCAACAACCTCCCCGCGCCATACACCTTTTCTTCAATTCCATTATCGCGCAACGCCATCCAATACGTTGCCGCATTGATCGCAATGACAGGTTTCCCGAGCCAGCGTTCGGCTTCATCGGCGAGACCGACCATGCTCAGGTTGGTTCCGACCTGCACCAGCGCATCCGCATCTTTGTTGACTTCGATCAACGCATTACGTAATTCATCCTGCGATACATTTGCAATCGCAATCGCCGTCGGACATCTAAACCCTTTGATGGCGGTCACGTCAAAGCCGATGTCGTTGAAGAAGCGCACCGCGTTTTTATCGCCAATGGGTTGGTAGGGGGTCACCACGCCGATCTTCTTTGCGCCAAATAATTTCAACGCGCGTTCGCAGGCTTCCGCGCCCGTTGCCACAGATAGCCCGCCCGCCCAATCGGAGATCATCTTGGTGAATTTGCGGTTGCCCTCTACGCCGTCCCAAAACGTCTCGGCGCTCATGCCCATCACCATGTAGTCAGGCTCGGCGGTCA
This sequence comes from Anaerolineales bacterium, assembly GCA_023382595.1. Lineage (GTDB taxonomy): Bacteria > Chloroflexota > Anaerolineae > Anaerolineales > Villigracilaceae > Villigracilis. The sequence continues at coordinate 765,892 of JAHDWB010000001.1, forward strand.
TCACGCGCTCGACCGCATACTGAATCTCCACGCGGATCTGTTGCAGCAGATTCTCGAACGCCTCATCACTGCTCAAATTTTGGTCGCGGATGTGAATGCGCGAGATGTGCGGCGTCACGCCCGGCACGGTCATGCGATAAAAATCCGGCTCCACGATCGTATTCGTGCTGGGGATGATGACCCCAAACTTTTTTCTCCAACCAAGTTGGTCTGTCATGGGAATCTCCTTGACTTGTCAGGGTAAATGTTATAACATTATAACATTCAGGAGAGAGATGTCAATTATCCGCAAAGGCTATGTCGATACGCCGCACGGTCAAATCCATTTTCGTCAACTCAAAAACGTTGACGGGGTTCCGCTCGTCCTGCTCCATCAAACCGCCAGTTCGGGGATGATGTTCGAGCCGCTGATGACTCTCCTTTCAGACTCGTTCCACACTCTGGCATTAGACACTCCCGGATTCGGCGCTTCATTTTCTCCCCCAAGCCTGTTCACTGTCCATTATCTTTCATCCACACTCCACGCCGCTCTGACCAACCTCGGCGTGGAGTCTTGTTATTTGTTCGGGCATCACACGGGGGCAGCGATTGCCGTGCAGATGGCGCATGACCATCCCAACTTTGTGAAGAAGATGGTCTTGTCGGGTCCGCCGCTGTTGAGCGAAGCCCAAATCAACGGTCTGAAAGCCAGCCTCAAACCGTTTTCTTTGGCAGAAGACGGTTCGCACCTCACCCACGTCTGGGAGCGGATTCGGAAACGAGACTCCGCCCTCCCGTTGGAAACGGTTCATAGAGAAGTCCTCCTCACCCAGTCCGCGAGAGAGGCGGCGCAAGGCGCATATCAAGCCGTGTTCGAGCAGCCGTTCAAGGTCCAGTTGGAGGCGTTGGAGATTCCCATCCTGGTGATGTCTGGTGAAAATGATACTTTGCGCGCGAGTCTCGAGCCTGCGTATTCCATCCTGAAAAACGGCACGATGAAAGTAATCCCGAATCAAGGTCCCTACATCTGCGATCAAAATCCCCAAGCGGTCGCGGATGTCATCAAGGAATTCATTTTGTAGGTCACGTTTTTTACGTGACAAAAGGAGAGAGATGCTTACCATACTTTACATCGTCTTCGTGGCTGCGTTTGCGTACCTGACGTGGCAATCGGTTGGGGTTTATCGAAGCAAGCGTTCTTCGTATGCGCTGTTGCTGTTGATCGTGCTGGCAGGACTCGCCTACGACACATTGATCATTTTGATCGGCAGGTTCATCGGCGCAGGGGACTTGCTAAAAACTTTGAACGCGGGGCGTTACCTCGTGCATGGACTCGCCACGCCCGCCATGATCATTTTTGGTTTTGGAATTTTGCGGAATGCAGGCGTGAAGTGGGCGCAAAGCCGAACCACGCATATCGTTGTCTGTGTTGTGACTACTCTGTTAATCGCGCTGGGTGTGTACGAAGACGTACTCGCGCTCGACCTGCAAACCAAAACTGTGATGGACACGCTCCGCTACACCAACGAAGGCGGCATGAAAGGTCCGCCGATCCCTGCCATGCTGACGATCGTCTTTTTGATCGTGGCTGGCATTTCGCTCTGGCGTAACACGGGTTGGTGGTGGCTGGCGGCGGGCGCGATCTTCATGTTCATCGCCGCAGGTGCAGGCATGGGCGATATGTTCTACATTGGCAACCTCGGCGAAGTGGTGCTCGGGCTTGGCAATGTGCTGACCGCAAGAAAGTTTTTATCTTGACGATAGACCATCGACCATAAGGATAATCACATGGAAACCTACACCCTTGGGCTTGCCCTCGAAGATTTTATTCCCGTCATCTTTTCTTCCATCGGCTTGTACTTCGTCAGCCGCATGGTTACGAATGTCAACGCCCGCTTCGGTCAAATGGCGACCATTGGCTGGATTTTGGTGAGTATTGGCGGCTTTCTCAAAGCCACATGGAAACTCGCCATGGCGCTGACGCAAACCCAAACCAACATCGTCTGGTTCGATAAAGGCATGTTCATGTGGATGTCGGTCGGCTTCACGTTGCTGGCGTTCGCGCTCTGGTTCATGAGCGAGATCCGCAGCGGTAAACGAAAACCGAATCGCATCTGGCTCGGTCCGTCTGTCGTGTTGAGTTTGAGTCTGGTCGCCATCATCTTCACAGGTTTCCCTGATCCGAATGTCAACACCTGGCGTTTCATTTTGCTCGGTGTGATGACCATCGGCAACGTGGTCATGGTCGTTCTGCTGATTCAACAAGCACGCTACAACAACCTAAATAAAATGGCGTGGCTCTTCCTCGTTAACATCGTCATCGTCTTCGTCCTCAGTGGACTCGCCCGCATCCCCGAGCAATCCATCCCTCTGCAATGGACAGAGCAATTGCTCAACACCTTTGGTCAGGGCGCCTTCGCTTATGCCGCGTGGAAGCTGGCTGGGGTGGTCGCTCCCGCGTCCATGCCTGCAACGGGTCAAGTCCGTGTCTGATCTCGCAAGCAACTACAAAGGCGTCTTCGACGGTCGCCTCGGATTTGGAAAACGTCCCGCGCTCTTGATCGTGGATTTCATCAACGCCTATGTGACGGAAGGCGCGCCTCTTTTCGCGCCCGATGTTGTTACTGCCGTCGACGAAACGATTCCACTCCTCAGCCTTGCCCGTGCAAAGCAGATTCCCGTCTTGTTCACGAAAGTCCTCTATAACAAGAACTTCCGCGACGGCGGCCTCTTCATCCAAAAAGTCCCCGTGCTGAAAACGATGGTCGAAGGCGAACCGCTGGCGGAAATTGTCCCGCGACTCACGCCCATTGAATCGGACATCATCATCGTCAAACAATACGCCTCCGCCTTCTTCGGCACATCTCTCGCAGCTACGCTCACCTCCCTTAGCGTGGACACGCTTCTCCTGACAGGCTGTTCCACCTCTGGTTGCATCCGCGCCTCCGCCGTGGATGGAATGCAATACGGCTTCCGCGTCATCGTCCCGCGCGAATGTGTCGCGGATCGGCATCCAGGTCCGCATGAGGCGAATTTGTTTGACATCAACTCGAAGTATGGCGATGTGGTTTCGAAGGCGGAAGTGATGGAATATTTACAAAATCTTTGATCGAATCTACTTTCCACTTTCTTTTTTACTAACCTAACCAAATAAGGAAACTCAAATAATTAATGAAAGCTCTCCACGGAATTCGAATTCTCGACCTCACTCACATGCTCAGCGGACCCTACGCAGGCATGCTTCTTGCCGATCTCGGCGCGGACAGCATCAAAGTGGAGCCGCCGGTCACAGGTGAAGGCACCCGCCGCCTGTTGGAGAAAGATCCGGCGAACAGTCTCCACGGCTTCGGCGCCTATTACATGACCCTCAACCGCAACAAGAAAAGCATCACGCTCGACCTCAAATCCGAAAAGGGACTGGCACTTTTCTACGAACTGGTCAAAACCGCCGATGTCGTCCTCAGCAACTTCAGCGCCGGCGTGACCGAACGCCTCCAGATCGATTACGCCCGCCTGTCGCAGATCAATCCACGCATCATCACCTGTACTGTGACAGGTTTTGGTGAGACAGGTCCTGCCAAGAATCACACCGCCTTCGACATGGTCGCGCAGGCGATGGGCGGCGGCATGAGCATCACTGGTCAGCCCGGCGACCCGCCCACGCGTTCGGGCATTCCCATTGGCGATCTCGCGGGCGGACTCATGGCGACCATCGGCGTGCTGGCCGCCCTGCAGGCGCGTCACACCACTGGGCGCGGACAGCACGTGGACATCTCCATGCTCGACGCGCAGATCAGCCTGCTCAACTACATGGCGACCATGCACTTTCTCTCGGGCATCATCCCCGACAAACTTGGCAACGGGCATTTCGTGCATGTGCCCTACGATACCTTCCAATGCTCCGACGGCTACCTCATCATCGCCATCATCGCCGATAATTTTTGGGAGGCGCTGCTCACGCTCCTCCCTGCCGACGATCTCAACAACGAAGAGCACAAATTCCAGCCGGGGCGGCTCAAGAACAAGGCGCTCATCAACCGCCGCCTCAACGAGATCCTTTCCACGAACACACAAGCCTACTGGCTCGAAAAATTGCGCGCCGCCCGCATCCCCTGCGCGCCGGTGTACAACCTCCAGCAAGCCGTCCACGACGAGCAGGTGCTCGCCCGTAACATGATCGTGGAGGTGGCGCATCCGCTCGGCGGCTCGACGAAAATGCCCGGCAACCCCATCAAACTTTCGGACACGCACGAAGATACCTTCTCCCCGCCGCCCACGCTCGGTCAGCACAACGACGAAGTCTATGCTTCCATTGGTTTGACGGCTGAAGAGTTGACCGCCTTGCGTGAAGCAGGCGTGGTATAAACCAAAAGAATGAAGAATGAAGAAGGAAGAAAGAAATCTGGATTTAATTCTTTCCTCTTTCTTCATTCATCCCTCATAATTCATCCTTCATCCTTGACCTATGTTCATCCAAGAAAACCGCCTCAAACTTAAGCTCAAAGCTGGTCAGCCAGCCTTTGGCGTGATCTCCACCTCGACCGATCCACAGCTCGCCGAACTCTTCGGCTTGGCAGGCTACGACTACTACATGCTCGACGCCGAACACGGACTGCTCCACCCCGACCAGGCTGTCAACGTCATCCGCGCCTGCGAGTTGACAGGGATGACTCCCCTCGTCCGCATCGGATCGAAAGACCCGAAGCTCGTCCTGCAATATCTCGACTCAGGCATGCTGGGCGTGATGATGCCCGACCTGAGAAATGCGTCAGAGGTGAAAATGCTCATCGACGCAGTGAAATATCCACCCGTCGGGAAAAGAGGCGTAGGCATTTCGCGCGCATCCAAATACATGGCATACAGTGGGGGAGCAGAAAAATACATCCAATTCGCCAACGAACAGACGATGGTCATCCCGCAATTTGAAGACCCCGCCTTGCTCAACGACTTTGAAGCCATGATCTCCCAGCCGCACGTGGACGCAGTCGTCATCGGTCCGCGTGACCTTTCGCTCAACATGGGCTTCCCTGACGGACCCAATCACCCCGAAGTGCAAGAGATAATCGATAAGGTTTTTGCTATTTGCAAAAAGGCAGGCGTTGCTGCAGGCATCACCGCAGGTGTGAAAGCCGACGCGGATAACATGATCGCCCGCGGCGCGACGATGATTCTCGGCATCGCTCAAGTGCTCATCATGAACGGCGCGAAGACACTATTGAAGTGACAACCCGATGATCTCCCTCTCCCACATCAACACCCAATCCACCCGCGTATTTATGGGCACGCTCACGAACGGCGAAGCGATTCATGATGCCTTTGCAAAAATCGCCCGCATACAAAACATCCATGCAGCAACATTTGAAATGCTGGGCGGATTGACCGAAGTTGAGTTCACCGAATATGACTTCATAAACAAAACGCGCAAGCCGCCGCTGGTCTTTGCCCGTCCGTTGGAGATTCTCTCAGGTCACGGAACAATCTCCCGATTAAATGACGAGCCGCACATCCATACACATCTGATGCTCTCCTTCCGCGACGAATCCGCGACGAACGGCATCGCCCTCCTCGGCGGACACGCCGCCCGCGCCATCGCTTTCGCCATCGAATTCACTTTGACCGTATACGACGGCGTACCTGTCAACAGAGCTATACACAAGGGGACAGGTTTGCAACTTTGGGATTTCCCCGCTTTTTAGCCTGACACCCAAAAACCTGACACTTGACACCTCACTTGCAAATAGGTATTATTGTTATAATGTTATAACATTTACCCAGAAATCAGGTTCCCATGCCAAAAGTTGACCGAAGTTCACCCATACCCCTGCACTACCAGTTGAAACAACATCTGCTCGAAAAGATCGAATCGGGTGAATGGAAATCGAACGACCTCATCCCCTCCGAACAGGAATTACAGAATTCGTTCGGCTTGAGCCGTATCACCGTCCGACAGGCGTTAAGCGACCTTGTCTATGAAGGCTTGCTCATCCGCGAGCGTGGACGCGGCACCTTCGTCGCGCCGCCCAAGATGACCCACAGCCCCGATGACCGCCGCAGTCTCACCGAGTTCATGATGGAGAAGGGCATCACGCCCGGCTGGAAAGTGATCGAAAAAGGATTTATCGAAGCCAATAAAGAAGTGGCGGCGAATCTCAAACTTCCGCATAAGACCCGCGTGTATCGTATCCGCCGCTTGCGCCTGGCGGAAGATGAAGCCATCGGGCAGCACACGGCTTATTTGCCCGAATCAGTTTCCAGTCAGATCAATGAAGCGGGGCTCCTCGAAGGCGGATCCCTCAACTACATCAGCCACATCCCTCAGATGACGACATCCCATGCCACTCGTTCCATCGAAGCCGTCGCCGCATCCGACCTCGACGTGAAGTTGCTTCATTTGACTTTGGGCTCGCCTGTGCTGATGATTCAACGTGTAGTGCTCAGCGCCGCTGGCGAACCGCTGGAATTTTTGCAGGCGCGTTATCGCGGCGACCGATTTAAATATCAAATTGGAGATTAACATGACGAAGAATTACGGCGACCCGAAATCAACCATTCCATATCAATGCTTCATGGGGCGATGGGAAGGCTTGTGCAAAACATTCACGCCCAAGGGCGATTTTGTCGAAGCATCTGTCGTTCACATGGATGTGTATTGGAATGAAGTGGGCAAGAGTTGGCACCTGATGGAAGATTTCGAGAATTTGTACGGCGTTGGCAAAACCGTCTTCAACTCCGATATATCCACCGACGGAAAATATTGCTGGGCAACAAGCGAGCAGTTGAGTCTAAACGGCACAGAACTCACGCCGTATAACTATGTTTTCACGATCGATAGCAAGATTTCAAACACACTGGTTCACAACAACCACTACTTCATCGACCCCAATAACCGCCGTATCATCACGCACAAACTGCGCGATGGACAGACGCATATTTTTCAAATCCAGGATTTTGTAAGAATTCAGCAACCTTAATGTTCACCGCGAAGAGCGCGAAGGTCGCCGAGAAAAATCAAAGATCTTCTTTGCGTTCTTGGCGGGCTTAGCGGTTAGTTATGGAGTCACGATGATTATTCAAACCTCACTTGAAGGCAAGCCCAACTTCGCCATCGAACAACCCGACCACACGCGCACATGCGGTCAACTGGCGCGCGCGTTTGGCAATGAAAATTTTTCTCAACCCACACCGCACGATCTCGTCATCTACATTGTCGAACATCACGATGAAGGCTGGGCGTCCATCGACGCGTTGCGCGAGCAATCGCCGACTACGGGCTTGCCGCATCACCTCACGCAGACCCCCATTCAATATCTTATTCAAACCAGTAAGGGTTCGCCCGAGTTCAACGAAAAGTATCACGCCTATTGCGGCTTGCTTTCGTCTATGCACACCTACGGCTTGTTCAATGGGCGCTACGGTCTGTCGGATTTTATTTTCATTGACAAGATTCCAGCGGAGCACAAAGCCGCCGCGGATGCGATGCTCGCGGATGAACTTGCCCGTCAAGCCCGCCTCAAAGCGAACCTCGAAACTGATCCTGTTTCCCAAGCATGGACTCAAGATGCAGCCTTGTTCAATAACTACAAACTCTTGCAATTCTTCGATACATTGGCTCTTTACTTCCATACCACGCACACCGAAGGACGCAAGGAAGGCAAGTTTCTTAACGTGCCCGATGGTAAAGGGACAGATCACACTATCAGCATCACTCCGCGCGAAGATGGTTCGTATGTCTTGTCCCCGTGGGTCTTTGAAGGTGACGTGCTCGAAGTCTCGGTCGAAGGGCGTTACATCACTGCTCAACCTCAAGGCACAGACTTCAAATCCATTTTCGACAACACGCCAAAGGAAAAGCAGGTTTACAAACTGGTGCGCGGGTAATCACTAATTACTATGAATCAACCCATCCAATTCAAGCAAGGACTTGGTCGCTGGGCAGGCAATGCCGAAGTGTTCGACAGCAAAGGTTGTTTCCTTGGCAACGGTGCGGACTACCGTAACGTTCAGCCGTTGGAACATGGTCGCGTGCGTATTGATGTGTCCTTTGTGGGTCCCTTTAAGCATAGCGGACATTACTTCATTCAACAGCAGGATGACCATCGCCTGTACGAAGGTCCAGCAAATATCGGCTATGCCGAAACGCTGAGCGATAACCTTGTAGATGCGAATGCTTATTGGTCAGCGCTTGGGTTGAGTCAACGCTTCTTTTTGATGATCGTAGATGGGAATTTACAGCTCTCGCTGGCGCAAATGTCACGCGGTGAACACATGATGTATATCGTGGTCGGTCAAAACGACCGTGTGCCCGAAGATACCCCGGTCCTTCAACCAACTGTGGTCAGCGGTACGCACTACGACTTGCACGATAATCCCGCTTGTGGACACGGCGAAATTTTGCTTCATCGCCCCGGGCGTTGGAGCGGGGAACTCTCGGCGTTGGATGGTGAGAGAAAATCACTCGGTAAGTTTTTTTATTCCGAAAAAATCGATGGGGATTTGCATGTCACGCTTGAAGGCGGCGCTTTCGACAACAAAGCTACTCGCCGCTTTTCACTTTCCACGAACGGTTGGCAGGCGTGGGCAACGGACCACTCGGAGATCGTCGGCAGTTACTCGCTCAGCGGCGGGCGTGCTCTCAGCGGACAGTTCTATCACCGCGAAGCCCATCTCCGCTGCTGGCGGCGCGAAGTGGTGACGCTCAACGGCAAACGCAAAGCCGTTGTCCAACATTGGTATAGCGGCGGGCAGAGAGTCGGCTCGCAGTTTGGTGTGATGGAGTTCGAGAAAGCGTGACCCAACCTTCCTTCCTAGGCGACTGGCTTGTCAGCGAATACGTCTACACCCCTGCGGGAGAGTATACGGGTGTGATCCATCAACGTCGCAGACTCCAGCCACAGGGCGATGTGATACGCGTGATCCAAATCTGCGAGCTTGTAAAAGCCGCCGAAGGGATTTCAGAACGAGCGAGAGAAGTCGTCGAAATCATGAACAAGCGCGTCGGTGAATTCGTTTTTGATTTGAAACTGGTCGGCAAAGCCAGGCATTATCTCGGCGAGGATGTAGTCGGCGGCGGGTTCTCTTGGAAAGATGGCGTGTTGACTGCGCGCGGCATGTGGACTCGCTTTGGCTATAACTTCACGTCTTTTTCAATGCTGTTGAGCCCAAACAGACAGGTGACTGGTGGAAAATTTTTTGTCGCGAACGAAGAGATCGCGACCATTGTGGGTGTTGCTGTTCCTGAAAATGAAGGCTACCCTGAAATGACAGATGGAGAAATTTCTGGAAAATACCGAGGCGAGCGCCACACCATCTCCCCTGATGGCGAATTACTGGAAACAACAAGCATTAAAGCCAATGAATTTACCTTCGAAGAAAAAGATGGCTTTCGCGGACGGGAAAAGCAATACGGTCCCCTGCTTGAGATCGAAGCGGTGACTGCGCCTGGTGTGTCCGTCTCGCTATTGGAAGTACGTGATTATGCCAGTAATTCCATTGCTGGACTGGCAAAGTGGTTTCAGGATGAGAAATTGAGCCATGTGCATGTGTATTTTTTGAGGAAATTCGCATGATTCGCGCCATCTTCCACGCCGCCACCCTTCCGCATGCAACTGCGCCGTATAACGTGCTGCATTTGAAAGTTTACTATCCCGCCGCGCCAACGAATAGCGACGCGGAACGGATGACGGGCGTCATTCCCGCAGATAAAACGTCCGCGCCGATGCCTGTGGTGATTTTCTTCAACGGCATCAATGTGGGCATTGAGAGTTATCACTGGCTGGCGGTGAAACTGGCGGAAGCGAATATCGTCACGGTGATGTACACCCATGTAGCAGAGACGTTGCCCGGCGTGATCGGGCTGACACCTGCGATTGATCTATCGAAAGTAAAACCTGATACATACGGAAGCGGCGCAACCTGCCCTGCCATTCAACCGATCCTTGATTCGCTGGCACAGTTGAATAATGATGAGAAGAGTCCGTTGCACAATGCGATGGATTTGAATCACATCATCCTTGGCGGACATTCCGCAGGCGGGACGGTGGCATTGCAGAACGGTCAGTTCTTCGAGCAGGTGAAGGCTGTCTTTTCGTATGCGGGGCATACGATGGCATCCACGATGTTGGGATTTGCGCCGAACACTGTTTTGAATGTAGGCGGCAAAGCGGTGATGCTGATGCGCGGCGATCGGGATGGCGTGATTGCGGCGAGCCGAGTCCGCTATGGGGTGGAAGGGCAGAGTCAAGACCCGGTGGAGAAAACGTTCGATGAAGCGTGCCAACCGTCGGCGGGGGAAGAGGCGCGGGACGTCCTCTTGCAGGGCGCGAATCATTTTTCCATCGCGCATCCGCTGGACGAGACGACGGGTCGCTTCTTCCTGGATCAAGAAATGACAAGACCCGCCGAAGAGATACGGAATCAGATCGCGGGGCTTGTGTTGGCGTTCATCAAGAAATTGGAATTACGGGCAGAGCACTCTGTCATTCGTAAAAAATAAAGGAGAGAAATATGCTGAAGAATTTTTGGTGGCCCCTGGAATTTTCGCACGTGATCAAAGACAAGCCGATGCGCGTGACGGCGCTGGAGCAGGAGTTTGTGTTGTATCGCACGCCCGATGGCGCAGCGCATGTGTTGAGTGATCTGTGTGTGCATCGCGGCGGGGCGCTTTCGGATGGCTGGATGGAAGGCGATTGTATTGTGTGTCCGTATCATGGCTGGGAATATAAATCGGATGGTTCGTGTGTGAAGATTCCAGCGCACCCCGACTTGCCTGTGCCGAAAAAGGCGCGCGTTGATTCATATCCGACTGTCGAAAAGTATGGATACATCTGGGCGTTCCTCGGTGACTTGCCCGAAGCCGAACGACCTGTATTACCCGACCTGCCGTATTTCGATGATCCGAATTTCAAAGTGGTGCGCGGTACATTCGAGTGGCCCGTCTATTATGAACGTGCGCTCGAAAATAGTTTGGACGCGGCGCACGCGCCCTTCGTGCATGGCGGCGCGTTTGGCAACCGCGAAGAGCCTGCCATCCCCGATTATGAAACCACGCATCATCCGTTGGGTGCGGAGATGGTCGTAACGCTCAAGCCGAAGCGCAAGAACATCCCTGGTTTGTGGAAGCGTTTGTATAAAGAAGAAGCCGAGCCAAAAGGTGTGCGCACCCGCGCCGCGTTCTGGATGCCGTGTATGACCCTACTTGAAGTGGAATTGCCGATGGGCTTGATGATCCTGTTCAACTTCCATGTGCCTGTGAATGAGTTCAAGACCATCACCAAGTGGACGCAGCTGCGCACGTTCTTCAAAGGCAACTGGGCAGACGGCGATGCGCTCAAGCGTGTGCTGAAGATATTCAATCAAGATTATCCGATCGTGCTCGCGCAGCGCCCCGAACTTCTACCTTACGACATCGGCGCGGAACTTTCAGTGAAGAGCGATGGCATTCAAATTGCCTACCGCAAGATGCGCAAAAAGTACATCGATATGGGCTGGCAGATCGACGTGCATCGCATCAAAAAAGAATACGGTCGCCAACATGCGGTGGTCATCCCATCGCCTGCTCGCAAGGAAGTGCCCGAACTCGCCAAGGCATGGGTGTTGAACGAAGTGCCGACCACGCAAGTCAAACCGTCTGATGATTAGGTTTCTTTCCTCTTTCTTCTTTCGTGAAGATGTAAGAAAGATGAAAGACATTTGCACCGCACGCAAGTGCAGGTGAGAAGGATTTGGATTGGAGAACTCATGTCTTTACCGCAACAACTTTCGCTTGGCACTTTAGATAAGATAAAAACCCGCTTCGGACTCAGGGAGATCGGGTCGCCATACCTGAGCCTTTCCTCACCGATGAGCCCTGCTCCCGTCGGCTCGCTCCGTTTGTTCAGCGGAGAGAAGGTGCATAAGATGGTTTATATCGGCTTGGTCGTTCCGCCCATTGGGCTGGACTCGCACATGATCTTTGCCTTCACCAAGCCTGAGAGCCACATCCCACACTTCACACTGGACTCGGTCATGGCAGGTCCGCACTTTGCTTTTCATCTTGACTTGATTCCACGCGCAGATTTGGGCGCGAACCTCAAATACATGAATGCCGTGTTCGATAACTTGACTCCTATCTTCGATGAAGCCAAAAAAATCGAAGGTCTCACCGCCGCGCAACTCGGACCCAAGCAATATGCCCTCATGTCCCCGTGGATGCTGGCGTATCGCGCAAGCGAATCCGCGTTTGAGCAGATTCAAACTCCCGTGAACGGGTATCTCGATCATTGGTTCAACCTCGTCGAGAATGGTGTCCCTGCGGAGGCTGTCCCTGCTGGCGATTTCGCCATCCGCGACCAACTCAACCGCAACGCCATCTTCGACCCCGAAGTGGACAAAGTCTGGGCGCAGGTGGAACGTCTCGTTGGAGCAGAAACAGGCGCGAAGTTGCGCGATATTTTGAAGAATCAGGAAGTGGAGACTGCATGACCCACACCCAACAACCCTCCAACTGGCAGAAATCCATCGAAGGTGAATGGCACGGGCTGCCGTCCATTTTCGATACCGAAGGCAATCACATCGGCTACAACAAGGTTTATCGCTCGTCGGTCTTTGACAAGGAAAAAGGCGCAACCACGTATTACATGAACACGCACTTGCAGGATGCGACAGGTCCGCTGGTGGGGCGGTTCGAAGTCTCAGACATCTTCGCGTTTGGCGTGATTGATTCAGACAAAGACCGCATTTATTTGGGACCTGATTTCATCGGTGCAGGCCATCCGTATGGGACGCTGGTGGATGCACATTACTACTCCCCTGGCTGGACGGGCGACCTGCGCACGATGGTTCACATCCTGCCTGATATGCAGACGCAAGTCTATTCGTCACTGATTTACGATGGACCGAAGATTTGCACGGTATTCAACGGCATTTACAAAGTAGCGTTTGATTATCACGAGAACCCCGAAACCAAATCCCACATTGATGCTTTTTGCGAGACTGAGCGAGTCAACGGGCGCAACCCGCACATTTTGCCGTCGAAGAAGTCTGGTTCATGGACAGGTGAAATGCTGGTTTACGGTGCCGATCAGGAAAAACTGGGTGTGAATCAAGTCCACATTGATTACAAACCGCTTGACCTGCTCCGCGCTGAGATGGATATTTCAGTCAGCGGTGTGTTCGAGAAGAAATACAAATTCAACCGCTATCGCAATGGCAATCGTCACTTCTTTGAAGGTCCCGACCTGTTCGGTAACAGTTTCGGCTACGGGCGGGCGTTGTATACATCGCAGCATTTTTATGGCGAGTCGCTAAAAGTCAAGGGACGCGAGTTCATCATTGATGACAACTTCACTATGAGCGTCGTCTGGCAATTCTTCAAGTCGGACAAGATGCAGTATACGACGTTTGGAGTTCTCAACTGGACAGAAGCATGAGTAAGGTTATTGTCATTACTGGTTCTACTAAAGGCATCGGCTACGGACTCGCCGAAGAATTTCTCAAACGCGGACACAATGTTATCGTCAGCGGGCGGAATCAGGAACGGCTTGATAAGGCTGTTTCGGCGCTTGCCGCAAACTACAAGAATGTCGCTGGCTGTTTGTGTGATGTAACCAAATACGACGATAACGAAAAGCTCTTTGCCTTTGCCAAAGAGAAATTCGGGCGTGTGGATATTTGGGTCAATAACGCAGGTGTTGCGCATCCAATGACGAACGTCTGGGAATTGCCGTTGGATGTGATTCGAGATTCGGTCAATGCCAATGTGTATGGATCGATCTACGGTTCGCGCGCAGCCATCAAAGGGATGCTGGAACAGGGCGGCGGGTGGATCTATAACCTTGAAGGCTTCGGCTCAAGCGGACGTACCATGGCTGGTCTCTCCGTCTACGGCATGACCAAAGCCGCGGCGGCGTTTTTTGGTAAATCATTGGCAAAAGAAGTGGTGAACACGCCTGTAAAAGTAGCAACGATTCAACCTGGTATGGTCATCACCGATATGGTCACGGGTCAATACAAAACGCCCGAAGAGTTGGAGAAGGTCAAGCCGATCTTCAATATCATTGCAAACCGTCTCAATGATGTTGTGCCATGGATCGCTGACCAGATACTTGCCAACCAAAAGAATGGCGCATTACTTCAATTCCAGCCACGCTGGAAGTTGATGCTGAGATTTTTAACCGCGCCGTTTGTGAAACGCAATGTCTTCGATTAGGAATTATTCATGACCTTTGACCCCAACGATTTCAAACGCGCCATGGGACAGTTCGCTTCGGGTGTGACGGTGGTCACATCCAAGCATGGCGAGACGCCCATTGGTATCACCGCGAGTTCGTTCACCAGCTTGAGCCTTGACCCGCCGTTGGTGTTGGTATCGCTTAATAAAAAATTATTTACACATAACGTCATCGCCGAGAGCGGATACTTTGCCGTGAATGTTTTGTCGGCGCGCCAGCTTGAGATCGGGATGCGTTTTGCAGGCATGAAGCCTGAGATCAAAGATCGCTTTGCGGGGCTGAAGACTCACACGGCAGTGACGGGAAGTCCGCTGCTGCCTGATTCGCTAGCGTGGGTTGATTGCACCGTCTGGGCGATGTATGACGGCGGCGACCACACCATCTTTGTGGGCGAGGTCAAGGACTTGTCTGTGTCAGAGTTGGACATGCCCCTTCTTTACCACAACAGGCTCTGGCGTAGGAGCGAAGCGCTTCAAATCCCAACGGTGCCGATGGAAGTTAATTTGGTGGAAGTCGGCTTGCGGGATGGAATCCAGCGTGAGGAGAAATTCATCCCGACCGATATGAAGGTGGAATACGCCTCTCTCTTAGCCGACGCTGGACTCAAAAATATCCAAGCCTCTTCCTTCGTTCATCCAAAGATCGTGCCGCAGATGGCGGACGCTGAAGAAGTGTTTGCGCGGCTGCCCAAGCGTGATGATGTGACCTTTAGCGCGTTGGTGCTGAACATGAAAGGCGTGGAGCGTGCGATCTCCGCGGGCGTGAAGCAGTTGGAGATGGGCGTGCCTGCCAGTGAAACGCTCGCGAAGAAAAATGCCAACACGACCGTTGAAGAGGGAATCGCCGAAACTGCCGAGATGGTGAAGATGGCGCGTGAGCATGGCGTGAAAGTGCGCGTCGGTGTGCAGGTGGCGTTCGGTTGTGCGTATGAAGGCAAGATCGAACAGGCAAAGGTCGTTTCGATGGCACGTCGATTCTTGGCGATGGGTATTGATGAACTCTCGCTAGCGGACTCGGCTGGACTTGGTAACCCGCAATTGATTCGACGCATTGTGCAAGAGGTTCTGCCGCTGGCGGGAAATGTGCCTGTAGTTCTGCATTTGCACGACACGCGCGGACAAGGCTTGGCGAATTTGCTGTCCGCATTGAAATCAGGTGTGACAATGTTCGATACATCGTTCGGCGGACTCGGCGGTTGTCCATTCATTCAGACAGCGAAAGGCAATGTCGCTACGGAAGATACCGCGAATATGCTGCACGAAATGGGCATTCAAACGGGTGTGGACTTGAAGAAAGTCGGCGCACTGTCACGACGTATGGAAGAATTTTTGGGCAAGGAATTGCCTGCGAAGATGCATAAGTTGACCTGACGACAGACAATGGAAGACAGACGATAGTGACTATGGTCTATGGTCAATCGTCCATCGTCGAAAAATACTATGAACCAAACCATTTCCGAAAAAATCCTCTCCCAACACGCTGGCAAGCCTGTGAAAGCAGGCGATATTGCCATTGTGCGCGTGGATGGCGTGATGGCGACCGATGCGACCGCGCCGTTTGCGATCAAGGCGTTCCGTCAGATGGGTGGGAAGAAGTTATGGGATGTTGAGTGCGTGTCGCTGATCATTGACCATGCTTCGCCCGCGCCGAACGAGACAGTTGCGAACCTGCATAAACTCATGCGCGATTTTTCAGCGGAGATGGGTTGCAGACTGTACGACATCGGCGAAGGGATCTGTCATCAGTTGATGGTGGAGAATGCACACGTCAAACCAGGTGACCTCTTCCTCGGCGCGGACTCGCATACTCCCACCTATGGCGCGTTGAACGCTTTCGGGATCGGCGTTGGTTCGACGGACTTAGCCGCCACGATGCTGACGGGTAAGTCTTGGTTGAAGGTGCCGAAGACTATCAAGATCACATTGAATGGCGAATTGAAAAAAGGCGTCACCGCCAAAGATTTGGTTTTGTTTTTGGTCAAACAACTCGGCGCGGAAGGTGCGAACTATCAAGCCATTGAATTCACAGGCGAGACGATCAAATCCATGACGCTTGCCAGCCGCATGGTTCTCGCCAATATGAGTTCCGAAATGGGCGCGAAGACAGGTTTGGTTGACCCAACGGGACTCGACCTTTGGTATCCCTTCGAGCCGACCTTCCCTGACTCAGATGCAGAATATGCGCGCGAACTGACGTTCGATGTTTCAAACCTCCGCCCTCAAATTGCTAAACCACATTCACCTGAAAATGTCGTTTCGATTGACGAACTCAAAGGCACAAAAGTACATTACGCCTTTATCGGTTCCTGTACCAATACTCGGCTTGAAGATTTACACGCCGCGGCACACGTGCTGAAAGGCAAAAGACTTACCAGCACACGTCTCATCATTGCGCCCGCCTCCAAAAAAGTGTTCAACGATGCGCTCAAAGATGGCACGATCCAAATCCTCTCCGATGCCGGTGCGACCTTCATCACTTCGGGTTGTGGTCCCTGCGTGGGTTCACATCTAGGTGTGCCTGGCGATGGGGAAGTAGTGATCTCATCCACGAACCGCAATTTTCAAGGACGCATGGGCAACCCGAAGGCGATGGTCTATCTCGGCTCGCCCGCGGTTGTGGCGGCGTCTGCGCTCGCAGGGGAGATTGTGGAGCCGACAAAATGACCACCGCTCACGTTTACGCAATCGACAACATCGACACCGACCGCATCATCCCGGGCAAATACACCAAGACCCTGGATATGTCCGCGTTGGCTTCGCATGTGCTCGAAGACCTCGACTCTGAGTTTTCAAAGAAGGTTCAGCAGGGTGACATCCTCGTGGCTGGAAATAACTTCGGCTGCGGTTCATCGCGCGAGCAGGCGCCGATCGCCCTCAAAGCCGCGGGTGTTTCGGTGGTGGTGGCGCGAACCTTCGCAAGAATTTTTTATCGCAACGCCATCAACATCGGTCTCCCCGTCATCGAAGTGGAACATCACAACATTCAATCAGGCGATTCCATCTCGGTTGACCTTGAGCATGGCGTCGTCACCAATCATACAAAGAACGAAACCTATCAAGCCACCAAAATGCCGCAGCAAATGATCGACATTCTCAACGCGGGCGGGTTGGTGAATTACCTTGTTCAGCATGGTGACTATGTCTAGCTTGAATACTCTGCGCGGATTGCGCGTTCTTGAATTCAGCCATGCTGTGCTGGGTCCCGCGTGCGGATTGATTCTTGCCGACCTTGGCGCGGAGGTGATTCGCATCGAGCCGCCCGACGGCGACCCGACACGCAAACTCAAGGGGTTTGGCACGGGCTATTATCCCTTCTTCAATCGCAACAAAAAAAGTTTGGCGGTTGATATCAAATCAAAACAAGGTCAGGAAATTATTTTCAAATTATTGGAATCGACGGATGTCCTGATCGAAAATTTTGGACCTGGCACGATGGATCGACTCGGCTTTGGATATGAAGCCCTCGCCTCACGCTACCCGACGCTTGTGTACTGCTCCCTGAAAGGTTTCCTCCCCGGACCCTATTCATCCCGCCTCGCCCTCGACGAAGTTGTCCAAATGATGAGCGGACTCGCCTATATGACGGGACCCGTTGGGCAGCCGTTGCGGATGGGCGCATCCGTAGTAGATGTTACGACTGGCATGATGGGCGCGCTGGCGGTGCTCGCCGCCTTGCGCGAACGGGACGCAACTGGCAAAGGTCAACTCGTGAAGAGCGCCTTGTTTGAAACAGCCGCCTTCTTAATGGGACATCACATGGCATACGCGGTAGTGACCAAGGAACCTGTCCCGCCGATGCCTGCAAGAGTCAGCGCATGGGCAATCTATCGCACCTTCAAAACAGCAGATGATGAATTGGTCTTCATCGGCGTGACCAGCGACAAGCAATGGTCGCGCTTCTGTGAAGTCTTTGAACGGCACGATTGGCTTGCGGATGAACGTCTTGCCACGAACAATGGACGCATTGACCAGCGTGAGTGGTTTATTCCGCAAGTGGCAGAAATGATCTGCAAACATCCAAAATCCGAAGTGTTGAGACGCTGTGAAACTGCCGAACTACCTTTCTCGCCGATTGCCAAACCCGAAGACCTCTTCACTGATGAACAATTGGTCCACGGCGGCAGTCTGTTGGAAACGACGCTTCCAAATGGCGATGTGACTCAACTTCCGCGCCTGCCGTTTTTGCTGGATGGCGAAGGCTCGGGCATTGAGTCGAGTCCGCCGAAGATTGGTGAGCATTCACAAGAGGTACTGGCAAGTGTGGGATTGGGCCTTGAACAGATTGAAGAATTGATCGGTAAAGGTATTGTTGCTGTAGAAAGTGGAAAGTAGAAAGAATTTCACCAGAGGAGAGAGCATGTACGAGTTACTCATCAAGAACACAAAACTTGTCCGCCCAAATCAGACATCGGTGGAAGTGGCAGATATCGCCATCAGTGGAGGGAAGGTTCAGAGGGTTGAATCAAATATCCCCGCGAATGAGGCGAAAGAAGTCCATGATGCGAAGGGACTGTTGGCGTTCCCTGGTCTCGTGGATGGGCACATGCACGTCGGTATTTATTCCCCGTTGGCGGAAGATGCGATCACTGAATCCAAAGCGGCGGCGATGGGTGGAGTTACGACAGCGATCACGTATTTTCGCACGGGCGAATATTATTTGAACAAAGGCGGCTCGTATCAGGATTTTTACCCCGAGGTGTTGAAGATTTCGGAGGGCAGGTATTGGGTGGATTATGCGTATCATCTCGCGCCGATCAACCGCGGACACATTGACGAGATGCCAATGCTGATGAATGACTTCGGTGTGTCGTCGTTCAAAATTTTTATGTTTTACGGCGGGCATGGGTTGCATGGCAAGTCTGACCAGCAGCATAATTTTTTGAAGTTGGAAGATGGCGAGAAATATGACTTTGCGCATTTTGAATTTATCATGCGCAAGTTGAGCGAGATGATCGAAGCGAACCCGAAGCAAGCGCCGCATATCAGTTTGAGTATGCATTGCGAGATCGCGGACATCTTGAACGCGTACACTTCGATCGTGCAAAAGGAAGGCAAGTTGAAGGGACTGCACGCGTACAACGCGGCGCGCCCGCCGCACAGCGAAGGCTTGGCGGTGTTCATCGCTTCGTATCTTGCGCATGAGACCAGTTGTGCGAATATCAACTTGTTGCACCTCACGTCGCGCAAGGCATTGGAAGCGGCGTTGATGATGCGCGACTTATTCCCGCATATCAACTTCAGGCGCGAAGTAACGATCGGGCATTTGCTGCTTGACGTGGACGAACCCAACGGTGTACTGGCGAAGGTTAACCCGCCGATCCGTCCGCGTGCGGATGTGGAATTTTTGTGGGAGAAAGTTTTGAGCGGCGATGTGGATTGGGTGGTCAGCGACCATGCCTGCTGTTCGACCGAAATGAAATACAACGCCGAGCACCCCGATGATATTTGGATGGCAAAGTCTGGCTTTGGCGGCACCGAATACATGTTGAGCGGATTGCACAGTGAAGGCTCCAAACGCGGATTATCCTTGAATCGCATGGCGGAACTCGTCTGCTGGAATCCTGCCCAGCGTTATGGGCTTTTATCGAAGGGCGACATTGCCGAAGGCTACGACGCGGATATTGTTTTGTTCGACCCGAACGAGTCGTTCGTTGTCCGCGCGGCTGAGTCCGAGTCGGGGCAGGGATATACGCCTTTTGAAGGTCACGAGTTGATGGGGCGTGTGAAAGCGACCTTTGTGAGAGGGAATAAAGTGTTTGAGAATGGGAAGATACTTGGTGAGGCGAAGGGGCAGTATCTTCGCAGACCAATGGAAAAAGCATAACCACCAAGAAGGAGACAAAGGGTCACAAAGGAAAAACAAAACCTACGGTTCTTAACCTTTGTGCTCCTTCGTGACCCTTCGTGGTTAAAAAAGGATTACATGAACAAACGCCTTCTAAACGTTGGACTCATCGTCCTCATAGACATGCTCGGCTTCGCGCTGATCGTGCCGCTGCTTACCTTCTATGCCGATTCCTTCGGCGCAACCGAACTTCAAACGGGATTGCTCGTCTCGTCCTACGCACTGATGCAGATGATCGGCGCGCCGATCCTTGGTCGCCTCTCCGATAAATACGGTCGCAGACCTGTTTTTCTGATCAGCATTTTCGGCACGTTCATCGGCTTTTTGATTCTCGGTTTTGCCAATTCGCTGTGGTGGCTGTTCGCCAGCCGTATTCTTTCGGGGCTGACGGCTGGGAATATCTCCGTAGCGCAAGCCTACATCGCCGATTTGACCGATGAAAAGAACCGCGCACGCGGCATGGGGATGATCGGCGCGGCATTCGGCATTGGCTTTATTCTTGGTCCAGCCATCGGCGGGACGTTGAGCGTGTACGGCTTCGATGTGCCCGCTTTCGTCGCCGCGGGCTTGACGTTCATCAACCTGCTGGCAGTCTTCTTCTGGCTGCCCGAATCGCTCACCGAAGAACGCCGCGCGGAGCTTGCTTCCCAAAAAAAAGCGGATGTTTCATTCGGCGCCCTATTCGCTGCCTTACAGCGTCCGCTGGTGGGACCGTTGCTGTGGGTGCGATTCGGGTTTGCCGTCGCATTCAACTCATTCCAAACGGTTTTTCCGTTGTATGTGTTGTACAAGTTCGACCTGAACGCGCAGCAGACAGGCTACATCCTGGCTTATCTCGGCGTTGTCTTGGTCATCATGCAGGGCGGTGTGATTGGTCCGCTTTCGGAGCGCTTCAAGGAATCGAACCTGCTTGTCATCTTCCTGACCTTTGCCCTGGTTGGCATGATCGGCTGGGCGGTCACTCCAAGTGTAACCCTGCTGCTTGTTGCGATGTTCCCGATGGCGGTTGGTGCGGGTTCGTTCAACGCGTTGATCAATTCCGCCATCAGCAAATCTGTGACACGTGAAGAAGTCGGCGGCATGTTGGGCTTCGGCGCGGGGTTGGAAAGTTCCACGCGCGTGGTCATGCCTGCGCTGGCGAGTTATCTGTTAGGCGCGTACGGACCGTCCGCGCCTGGGTATCTCGGCTCGGTGGTGATGGGGATCGTGGTAGTGTATGCGTATATGAACCTGATCATATCAAACCAAAACACAGACAGGAAATGAACCCATGACAAAACTTACTGCTGAATTTCTTTTTGACGACCTGACTCCCGCTGAAAAATCCCGCGCGGAACGCGTCGAATCCATCCTCCCGGAATTGCGGGCTCATGCCGAAGAAGCGGATGCCTCTGGACGATTCTATGCGCCTCACCGCGAGACCTTGAGCGGCTCCGGTTTACTGGGACTCGTCATCCCCGAATCCTTCGGCGGACTTGGCGGCAACCTGCGCGACCTCGCCGCCGCGACCTTTGCGATGGGCACGGCGTGCCCGTCCACGGCGCTGGCGTATTTTTTCCATTGCTCCACCTCCTCCCGCGGATTGCTTGGACTCGACGCGATCGAAGAAGGGAAATTTAGCGCAGAAGAAATTCCTGTGGTGAGAGCCTTTGCTGAAAATGTTCTGCACCGCATGGGCACGAAGAATCAACTGCTCGGTAACTTTGCCAGCGAAACTGCAAAGTCATCGCAGAGCGCGGTCTTTATTTCCACCGAAGCGGAGAAGGTTGATGGCGGATGGAAACTCAACGGCGTGAAATCATTCGGCTGCAATACGGGCGTTGCAGATGCGTATTTAGTGGCGGCAAAACTCAAAGGGTATGATACGGCTGAAGGCTTGGTCATGTTCTTCGTCCCGCGTGAGGCGGAGGGCGTGAAGGAACGTCCGCAGTGGGATGCGCTGGGGATGCGCGCCACGGCGTCACATGGCATCATCCTTGAAAATGTTTTCGTGCCCGATGAAGAATCGTTGGCGATTCCTGGGGCGTTCGTCAAGTTGATGCAATCCAGCCGTGGCTCGTTGATGGGCAACCAACCTGCCATCTCGACGATTTACCTCGGCGCGGCAAAACAAGCGTATGACTACGCTCTTGAGAAAACCATGAACCAAAAATTTGAAGACACAGGCAAACCGATTGCGACGAGCGCATTTCATCAGGAACTGATCGGAAAAATGACGGTCGAACTCGAAACCGCACGTTTATGGCTGCGCCGTCAAATTGACATGGAAACGTGCGAACCGCCCATCGCCTCAAAAACCGAAGTCGTTCAGCACTGGCGTATGGCGAAAGGGACATCATCCGAAGCCTGCTTTGAAGTGGCGCAGCTCGCCATGAAAATGACCGGCACCAGCGGCACCGCGAATCGCGGCGTGATCGCCCGTATGCTGCGCGACATTGCGATGAGCCTGGTCATGGCATTCCCCGCTGAACGCGGACGCCTCGAAGCAGCGAAGTCCATCACCGATGGCGCGGAGACAAAGTCGTTCACAGTTTCAAAATGAAAATCCATTAACCGCAAAGCACGCCAAGGGCGCAAAAATTTTAATTTTCTTCGCGTTCTTTGCGCTCTTTGCGGTAGGAAGATTTAATCATCACAAGGAGTTAATTATGTCCTTCCCCGAAATCAAAATGCCCCCGCTCGACGAAGTCAAAAAACACTTCACCCTCTTCGATTACATTGACGGCGAACGCATCGCCCCAACAGTCAACATGGGCGCGTTCGTCCACAACCCGAACACGGGTGAGAAGATCGCCCCGCAAATGGCAACCAGCCCTGAGAACATCGAGCGCGCTTTACAGGTTGCACAGCGTTTGTACCAATCAGGCGAATGGGCGAATACCTCTCCCGAAAAACGCGCAGACATTCTCGATAAGGCTGGGGATCACTTGATGGGACTCGTCCCGATGATCGCCGCGGTTGAGTCGTATAACACTGGTATCGTTTTCAGTACCACGAGTTTCGTCAACGCAATTGTCTGGCTCGCCTTCAAAGCCGCCGCGGGCGTCCTCCGCAGTGGATACGCCGTCAACAAAGTGCCGGGTCCGCATGGCGATGTGGAAGTTCTCCGCAAGCCGCTCGGTGTTGCCGTTGCCATCGTGCCGTGGAATTCTCCCGCTGCGCTTGCCGCGCACAAAATCGCCAACGCGCTCGCCGCGGGTTGCCCCGTCATTCTCAAGCCTACCGAGTGGGCGCCGTATTCCTGTCTCTTCCTTGCCGATGGTCTCGAAGCTGCGGGTCTGCCAAAAGGATTATTTCAAATTGTGAATGGCGGTAGTGAAGTTGGCAATCAACTTGTCAGCGACAAACGTGTGCGCGCCGTTTCGTTCACGGGCGGTCTGCATGGCGGTCGCGCCGTCGCCGCTGCGTGTGCTGCAGATTTCAAATCGCTGCAACTCGAACTTGGCGGCAACAATGCGATGGTGGTTCTCGCCGATGCCGACATCGAAAAAGTTGCTGATGGCATCGTCGCGGGCATGACCACGCTCAACGGTCAGTGGTGCCGCGCGCTCGGTCGGCTCGTCGTCCACGAATCGATTCAGGATCAAGTTGTGGACGCCGCGCTGGAAAAATTCAAGCAAGTCAAAGTGGGCGACGCGCTCTCGATGGAATCCCAACTCGGACCGCTTGCCAACGCAGCCCATCACGGGCGCATCCTGGATGCGGTTAACGCGCTCAAAGCCAAAGGCGGACAAACGCATCATTCCGCCCCGACGCCTGATTCAGCGGGTTACTATCTTTCCCCTACGCTGATAACGGGAGTCGCGCCCGAAGAGACGCTCGAAGAAATCTTTGGACCTGTTGCCACTGTCCACGCTTTCAAGACCGACGAAGAATCTGTGAAGTTAGCGAATCAAACTCCGTATGGACTTGGCGGTTATGTCTTCTCGAAAGATGAAGACCACGCCATGCAGATTGCACGTCAAATGAACACGGGTGGAGTCAAGGTCAATGGGGTGAGCCTGCTCGAATTAAATGTCGATGCGCCCCGTCCCGCCTGGGGACTCAGCGGCTTCGGCGAAGAAGGCACGCTGGAAACGTTCGACGTCTTCTGCGGCAAGTCCGTGGTGGGCGTGGCTGGAAAATAATTTGGTACAATCCGCGCTGAGGGTAAGAGTTTTGCGCTTGTAACATTCTGTTCAATAACCAATTCAAGGAGAGATTTTCAATGACTACCGTTCGTGACAATGTTTTCAAAATCGGAGACAATTTCGTGACCCTGCTGGGTGATGAAGTGAAAGTGGGCGATGCCGCGCCCGAATTCAACTCGGTGATTATGGGATGGGGAAAGGTCAATCCGTTGCAGGAATCCAAGGGGAAGGTGATCATCCTTTCGGCAGTGCCTTCTTTGGATACCGACTTGTGTGACCGCGAGACCCGCCGTTTCAATGAAGAAGCCGCCAAACTCAGCGATGACATCATCGTCTATACCATCAGCTGCGACTTCCCTATGTCGCAGGCGCGTTGGTGCGGCGCGACCGGCGTGGATAAGGTCAAAGTCGTTTCGGATGTGGTGGATGCGGAATTCGGCACCAAATACGGCATTCTCATCAAAGAACGCCGCTACCTTCGCCGCTCGGTCTTTATCGTGGGGCGCGATGGCAAGCTGACCTATGTCAACTACCTACCCACACTGGGCGATGAGCCGAATTATGATGAGGTGATCGCTGAGGCGAAGAAGGCGCTGGGGTAGAAAAAAGCCTGAGAAAAGAGGATCAGGCAAAGGTCAAGTAATGAAGCGAAAACCGTCCCTTATTGGGGCGGTTTTTTCATCCAAATGATACAATCTGCCGCTATGGACAAGAAATCTGTGATCATTATCGGCGCTGGCATGGCAGGACTTTCCGCCGCGCATGAGTTGCACAAGGCGGGCTGGAAAACGACTGTGCTCGAGGCGCGCAACCGCGTGGGCGGGCGTGTATTTTCGATGCGCGAGTTTTCGCACGGGCTGGTGGCGGAGGGCGGCGGCGAATACATTGACGAAGACCATGCGCGTATGATCGCGTATGCGAAGGAATTCAACCTGTCGCTGGGGAAGGTGGGCAGTTGGCAGGGACAAAGCGGTGATTGGGCGGCATTCGACGGAAAAACAGGACGCATGACCGATGAGTCGATTTGGGGCGTGAACATTCAGGATGAATATCAAAAAATGTGGTTGGCGCTGGCGGAGTTGGGCAAGCAGGTTCCGGATCCTGAAAATCCGTTGAGCGCCCCTGCCGCGAAAGAATTGGATGCGAAATCTGCGGCGGAGTGGATCGCAGCGCAGACGCACGTTCATAAGCTGGGGCGGATGATGTTTTCCAATCACATCCGCGGTGAATATACTTGCGAGCCTGAGAAATTTTCCCTGTTCGATCTGGCGCGTAATGCCGCGCTGTATTACAGCGATCCCGGCTCATGGAATATCACATACCGCGTCATCGGCGGCAACGATCAAATCCCACAGGCGATTGCGGCGCGCCTGCCCGATGTCCGTTTGAATGCGGCGGTGACGTCGGTGCAGGTCGGCACGGACGATGTGACTGTCACCTACAAATTGGGCGATACTTTCCATAAAGTGCAGGCGGCGTATGCCATTCTCGCCGTCCCGCTCACTGTCGCGCGAAAGATCGAATTCAACGCATCCTTACCAAACTCACATCAAAGCCTTGTGGATGAGATTGCCTACGGCTCGGTGACAAAGGTCATGATCGAATACCGCAAACGCTTCTGGCTCGACCACGGCTGGAACGGACGCCTCCACACCGACCTGCCAATTGTCCTCACCTGGGACGCCACCAGCCACCTGGAAGGAGAGCGCGGCATTCTGACCGCTTACACCGGCGGCGGACCGGGCGCGGCGCTCTCAAACCTTTCCGACGAAGAGCGCATTCAGACGGCTGTAACGACCATCGAGAATGTCTTTCCCGGCTCTTTAAATCTGATCGAAACGACCAGAACGATTGCATGGATCAATGAACCGTACACACGCTGTTCGTACATGGCGTTCGCGCCGAATCAAGTGACAGCCCACTGGAAGACACTGTTCTCTCCCGCCGGACGCCTCTACTTCGCTGGTGAACATGCCACCGTTCTGCAGGGATTCATGGAAGGAGCCGTGGAGAGCGGTCAGCGCGCGGCGAGAAACATCATCGAACATGCGTAGGTGTAGCCCATGAAAGAAGCGAAAAAATCCTTCTGGGAAGGCGTCCGCGCTGAAATTCCATTACTGATCGGCGTATTTCCCTTCGGCATGATCTACGGCGCGCTGGCATTGAACGCCGGTCTCTCCGCGTTTGCGTCACAAATGATGTCATCCATCGTCTTTGCCGGGTCGGCGCAATTTGTCACCGCGCAACTGGTCAAGGACGCCGCACCTGGCTTTGTCATCATCCTGACGATTGCCGTCGTCAACTTACGCCACATGCTATACAGCGCATCCCTTGCTCCGTATCTGAAGCATCTTTCCTTGAAATGGAAATTTCTGCTCTCCTACCTTCTCACGGATGAGGCATATGCGCCCAGCATCCTCCAATACGAAAAAGAAGGCGTAAAACCGTTCAGTCACTGGTTCCTGCTCGGTGCAGGGATTTCACTCTGGCTCACGTGGCAGGTCAGCACAGCGTTGGGTATTTTCCTTGGCACGGAAATGCCCGATGACATCCCGCTCGATTTTGCACTCCCCCTCACCTTTATTGCAATGGTCGTCCCCATTTTGAAAAAACGCCCGATGGTTGCCGCCGCGGTCAGCGCGGGAGTCACAGCGTTGCTGGCATACAATCTGCCGTTCAAACTCGGCTTGATCCTTGCCGCCCTGGTCGGCATTCTCGTCGGTACGGTATTGGAAAATAAAAAAGATTCAAGTGAGGCAATCGAATGAACATCTGGCTGGTTATGCTGATCGGCGGTGTGATCACCTTTGGGATTCGGTTCTCGCTCATTTATTTGTTTGGCAGGCTTGAGGTCCCGGAAACGATGCGCAAGGCATTACACTACGTCCCACCGGCAGTGCTGTCCGCCATCATCTTTCCCGAGTTACTTATCCCCGGCGGTGCGTTCGATTTTTCATTTGAAAATACCCGCCTGCTCGCTGGCGTCATTGCCATCATCACCGCGTGGGTATCACGCAATACGCTCCTCACCATTCTTGTCGGGATGGCATCGCTGCTAATTCTTGGCTGGATAACCGTTTAGATGTACACCAAAAAGACCTGATTTCCCCCCGCACCTTTTGCACGCGATACTGCCTGACGCGCCTGCTGTATGACCGGCTCGACCTCAGTGGATGTGCTGATGCGCGCTACGGATGCGATCCCTGCGCTGATCTTCACATTGAGCGGCGCCTCGTTCGGGACCTCGATCCTGGTTCCGCGTACCCCGGCAATGATCCTGTCTGAAATCTTCTCCGCATCCGCGCCGATCACGCCGGGCAGCGCGATCATGAACTCATCTCCCGTCCAACGACCGATGCAGTCATACGGACGGCTTTTCTCGCGGATCGCCTGCGCGACGATCTTCAACACATCATCGCCCGCATCCCCACCAAATGTATCGTTGATGACCTTGAAATTATCAACATCCAGCGCGATCAAACTCAACGGCAGAGATGCACGCCGCGACCGCTCCAACTCCCCTGCCGCCTGACGTAAAAAAGCGGCTCGGTTCATAAAACCCGTCAGACTATCAAAAATTGCCTGGTTTTCCAACTGCTCGCGTGCTACAGCAAGTTTGCTCGTCAGAGAGATGATCCGCTCGGCAACCGCCACACGGTTCTTTAGATCGGCAGCCTTGAATGGTCTCTGAATGGTATCGTCCGCGCCGGACGGGATGGATTCGTCCTGATCTTTGGCTATGGTCAGGAGTACATACACCGCCTGGGACAGGCTCGAGGCGCGTAATCGTTGAATGAATTGTGCGCTGCGGAGGTCGCTTGTATCCCAGTTCGCAATCAAAAAAAGCCCTTCCCCCGACTGCATATATTCCCATGCTTCTGCGCCCGTGGAAACGGAAATGACAGTATGTTTCCCACTCAATGCCTGCTGAATGAGCGAACGTTCCTTGGAATCGTTTTCCAACACCAGTATGTTCATGAACTCACCTATGCTCCAATTATAGCAGGTCTACCAGCGGGCATAGGATGGCGTTTCTTAACGGTTTTAACGACTCAAACCGCGTTGACAATTGCTCCTTCTCATAGTAAGATTTGCCCCGCTTTGACCACGCCGAGGTAGCTCAGTGGCAGAGCAGGGGACTCATAAGCCCTTGGTCGGGAGTTCAAATCTCCCCCTCGGCACACCGTTTCCTAGTGAAACACTCTTCTTATGTATGGTGATCTCTACAGGTCACCATATGTGATTTAAGAGTGGATTTATAATCTTATTCCAAGTCATAAAAAAAGAAGGTTGAGAAATTCTCAACCTTCTAACTTTAAAACCTGCAATTTATTTCCCAAACACGAACTGACCGTTCTTATAGAACAGTTCGCCGTCCACAAGAATCTCCGAGTCGGTGCGCATGTCACAGATCATGTCCCAGTGGATGGAGCTCTTATTCTTGGAACCAGTTTCCGGGTAGCCTGCGCCGAGTGCCATATGGAACGAGCCGCCGATCTTCTCATCGAACAGGATATTGCCCGTAAACTGCTGGATGTCGAAATTCGTCCCGATCGCGAATTCGCCGAGGAAGCGCGATCCTTCGTCGCTTTCGAGGGTCTTGAGCAGGAAATCCTGATTCTTATCGGCTTTGGCGGAGGTGACCCGCCCGTTCGAGAAGGTCAACTCCGCGCCTTCCACACTCGTGCCGCCGTAGTTGGCGGGATACGTGAACTTCACCCAGCCGTTGACCGAATCTTCGACGGGACCCGTATAGATCTCTCCATCGGGCATATTGTGCACGCCATGTGAGTTCATGAACGTGCGCCCCTTGACCGAGAGCGTCAGGTCCACGTTCGGTCCGCGCAGAACAACCTGATTTTTGCCCTTCATGAAATCCACCGCTGACTGTTGTTTCTGCCTGACTTCGTTCCAGAATTTGATCGGGTCCTCTTCATTGGCATGGACGGCGCCAAACACGAAGTCTTCATACTCCTTCAGGCTCATATTCGCGTCCTGGGCATAGCCTTCGGTGGGAAAGAGCGTCGTCACCCATTTGAAGGAATCATCCGCACCGCGCCGGAACTGCGCTTCGGTAATGACCGAGGTCGCCTTACTGCGCCGCTGGATCTTGGCGGGGTCGATGTTGCTCGTGCCTTTGGTGTTCGTCGCCGAATGAATACGGACGCGTCCTTCAAATTGCTCATACGCCAATTTGTAAAAGGTCGGCACAAAATCCAGTTGCGCATCGCTGGCGTAGGTCAGATACATTTCATCCTGGCTAAAGGGCATCGTACCGGGCAGCGCCATCATCAAATGCGGATGCCCGCCCTTCTCCAGAATTTGGATGTACAATTCGCGCAGCAGAGGTTCGGCGGCGGTCGTCCCTTCGAGCAGGATGCGGTCACCGGATTTCACACGGGTGGAATGCTCCACCAAAATTTTTGCATACTTTTGAACACGAAGATCAGCCAATGGAATTCTCCTACATGGAATGGAAAGATTATATCACCTTCATTTAAGCTATTCCACGATGGGGATGTGTGACGGACGAAAAAAGTAACTTTTGTCACGTGAAATTTGGGGAAAATTGGATATGATAGGTTGACATTGGTTTAATTGTAAGGAGCAAGCATGATCCCCATTTCCACAAAACCGACCACAGCCTGGGCAGAAGTGGATGAAAACGGACGCCTCATCCTGCCGCCCGAAGTTGCCCGCCATTACGGGCTGACTCCCGGCTCCAAGGTCCGCCTCGACGAAGGGCAGAACTTCGTCCGCATGCACCGCCCCGTCACCCATCTCACCAAAGTCTATATCGAACCGACCGTCGCCTGCAACCTCGACTGTATCACCTGCTTCCGCAACGCTTGGGAACAGCCCATCGGGCGCATGACCGAAGAGACCTTCGAGAATATCTTCAACAGTCTCAAGCAGATGGACCCGATCCCCAGCGTGTATTTCGGCGGCATCGGCGAACCGCTCTTCCACGTCAAGACCATCGAATGGATCCGCCGCATCAAGGAACTGGGCGTCAAGGTCGAACTCATTACCAACGGCACCATCCTGACCGAGAAAAAATCGCGCGAACTGATCGACACCGGATTGGACACGCTCTGGGTCTCGATCGACGGCGCTTCGCCTGAAAGTTACGCCGACGTGCGCATGGGCGCGGAACTGCCCAACATCATCACCAACATGAAGCGGCTGATTAAAATGCGCGCACCCGGTCACTATCCCAAGCCCGAGATCGGCGTCGCCTTTGTCGCCATGAAGCGCAACATCGCCGACCTGCCAAAAGTGATCGAGATCGGAAAATCCATCCGCGCCAAATACTTCTCGGTCAGCAACCTCCAGCCGCCCACCGAGGAAATGCAAGCCGACCGCCTCTACACCCAGGCAACCCGCAACATCGCTTACCTCAACGCCGCCCACCTGCCGCGCATCAGCCTGCCCAAGATCGACTTCAACGAAGATACCCGCGATGCGCTCTTCGATGTATTCAACAGCGGACTTAACGTCAGCTACGCGGGCAACAACTGGGGCGGCGCCAACGACGTATGCAACTTCGTCGAGAACGGCACCATGTCCGTGGCGTGGACGGGCGACATCAGCCCGTGCTGGCCCCTGATGCACACCCACATGAGTTACCTGCATGGCAAGCCGCGCCTCTCGAAAAAGCACATCATTGGGAATGTGAACCAGCGCCCCCTTCTGGACCTGTGGCTTGATCCCGAGTACCTGGCATATCGCGAACGCCTGCACAACTTCATCTTTGCCCCCTGCACTTTCTGCGGCGGATGCGACCTCTCCGAAACCAACGAGGAGGACTGCCTCGGCAACGACATCGCTCCCGTCTGCGGCGGATGCCTCTGGGCGCAGGGCGTCATCCAGTGCCCGTAAAAAATCCTGCGGATAATATTGCAGCGCTGACCGAGGTCAGCGCTGTTTTTTTGATCGATTTTGACAGCGGGGGAAACCTCCCAAACGATGGGCTTGGCGTTAAAATAACTCCAGCCAAAGGAACGAGCAAATATCGAATTTTGGAGGTGCAGAAATGGAAGAAATGGTCATGAAAGTCAATTTTTACGCCACATTGCGTCCAATCGTGGGGCAAAAAACAGTGGATTTGAACCTGCCGCACGGCACGACTGCCATCCAGCTGGTGCATATGTTCGTGGATGATTATCCCGCCATGCGCAAGGAACTGCTGGATGCGGAAGGGAATTTTCTGCCGCACATGAAATTCTTCATCAACGGACGCGAAGCCGTGTACCTGCCAGACAAGTTCGATACGGTCATCCAACCTGCCGATAAGATCGATATCTTTCCCCCGGTGGGCGGCGGTTAATGCAGACCATCGTACATGAAATGCGGGGGATCCCGTTCTTTTTGCTCAAGGAGTATCTGGAGGAAATGGGCGGGAAGGAAGTGGAAGAGAACGTCATTCAAGGCGAAGGCTGGAAGGTACACCTTGAAAAAATGGAGCCGTTCCGTTTATTTTCGCTTTCGGTGGGACAGACCCGTTTGACTGTGGAAATGGAAGACGATGTGGTGGAAGACTTCACCGAACGTTTTCGGAAGAAGACACTGCGGGCTGGCGGGTAGGTCGGAAGGCGGTAAGCAGTTGCAGGTGTGGAAAAGGCTGGAAATGCTGAATCAGGTTTGAGATTAAGAAAGAAGCGGCTGAATCAAAAAAGCGACGCGTCCTTGCGGGCACGTCGCTTTTCTTTTGTTATCCGAGTTAGAGAACTAGATGATCTCCAGTTCCTTGAGTTTGGCTTCGGGCACAACACCGTTGACCCATCCGCGCTTTTCGTAATACTCTTCGAGCATCTTGTCGAGTTCGCAGACGTGACCCACCGAGCCGGGCATGGTGGAGGCTTCTTCGGTGAAACGCTTGGGCAGGGTGTCTGTGCCTTCGCCGATGCCGGCGAGGTTGTTGTAGTAGCGTTCGAGGTTGTAGATGCGTTGTCCGGTCTTCAACACGTCATCGGTGGTGAAGGGCACGCCGGTCATGGCGGAATACTGCTGGGCATATTCTTCGGCGCCCATGGCGAAGGCGGAGAATTTGCACAGGTCCATGCTGTCGGAGAAGGCGTGGATATCCTGGAAGATCATGACCAGTTCGCCTTTGCCCTTCCATTCGAGCGGATCGACCTTGAGCGAGCCGAAGGGCATGACGCCAAGTTCGGCGGCGGGGGTGTAGGCGCGCAGGTGGCAGGCGCCGCGGTTGGAGGTGGCGTAGCCGATGCCCATGCCTTTGAGACCGCGCGGGTCGTAGGCGGGAATGCCCTGTCCGCGGACGGTCATGGCGAGTTCGGGGTGACCGAAGTGGGCGGCGGTAGCGTTGGCGCCATCTGCCAGGATGTTGCCAAAGCCTTCACGCTTGGCGATCATTTCAGCGGCTTTGGTCATGCCGTCGGGGTCGCCCCAGGCGAGTGTGCCGGAGCCGTTGGTGTAACCTTTTTCACTGGCTTCCATCCACACAGAGAGCGGATGCCCAACTTCGATGGCGTCGAAGCCGAAGTCATTGGCGAGGTCGATCATCTTGGCGACGAGGCGGGCATCAGAGTTGCCGCAGTTCGCACCGACCGACCAGGCGGGTTCGTATTCCACCGATTCCATGCGCAGACCGGCATACGGACCGTCTTTGATCTCGACTTCCTTCTTGCAGGCGACGGGGCAGGCGTGACAGGTGGGGTTATCCACGAGGATGTTGGCGTTGACCCATTCACCGGCGATAGTCTCGGCACCTTCGCCGAAGGAGGTGACGGTGCTGTTCTTGCTGGGCAGCGCGCCGATGGAGTTGGTGATGTTCATCAACACGTTGGTGCCGTAGACAGAGAGTCCGCCCTTGCGCGGGCTGGTGATGTTCTCTTCCGCCATGATGTTCTTGAGGGCGCGCTCGTGCGCGGGTTTCCAAGCGTCGCGGTTTCCGGCTTTGACGATCTTCTTCTCGGCTTTGACGACAATGGCTTTGAGCATCTTGCTGCCGCCCACACAGCCGGTTCCGCCGCGTCCGGAGGCGCGGTCGTCTTCATTGATCCAGCACGCAAATTTGACGAGGTTCTCGCCTGCGGGTCCGATGGCGATGACGGTCAGGTCTTTCTCACCGTATTTTTCCTTGAAATGTTTGATCGTGTCTTTTACGCCCTTCCCCCATACTTCCGAAGCATCCAGCAATTCGAGTTCGCCGTCATGGATGTAGGCATACGTCGGCTTGGATGCTTTGCCTTTGAAGACCAAACCATCGAAGCCGGACCAGCGCAGACGGGCGGCAGACCAGCCTCCATGGTGGGAATCCGTTACGGTTCCGGTCAGAGGCGATTTGGTCACGACCGCCATGCGTCCGCTCATATTGGCTTCGGAACCGGTGAGCGGTCCGTTCATGAAGCACAGGATATTATCGGGGGAAAGAGGATCAACTTTGGGTCCGTTATCGAAGACGTACTTGACTCCCAAGCCCCGTCCACCGATATACTTGCGGGCGTCATCTTCAGCAATGGGTTTGTATTCCACTTTGCCGGCAGAAAGATCAACCCATGCAATCTTGTTAGCGTAGCCACCTAGTTCCATTGTTATCTCCTTTTTGTGAAATGGTAATAGGACGGCAAATGCCGCCCACTCTATATACAGGATAGCATTTGAAAAAAAAGAATTCAATAATTAAGGTTTTCCTTAATTGAAATTGGTGACGTTTGTCATATCCCATCGTTTGGCGAAGTGCAATTTCCGACTGTAACGGGTATACTTTTGTCCATGAAGCAACTTTTGCAAAACATAAAAACTGGACAAGCCGCTGTCGAAGATATCCCCATCCCCACTCCGCGCGAGGGACAGGCGCTTGTGAAGGTTTCGGCAAGCCTTGTTTCGGCGGGAACTGAACGCATGGTGGTCGAGTTCGCGGAAAAATCCCTGGTTGGCAAGGCGCGCTCGCGTCCCGACCTTGTCAAGCAGGTGCTGGATAAAGCCAAACGCGAAGGCGTCGTCCCCACCGTGCAAGCCGCTTTCAACCGCCTCGACCAGCCGATGGCGCTTGGTTATTCCACTGCGGGGACCATCGTTGCGCTCGGAAAAAATATGCAGGGCTTCAAGGTCAGCCAGCGGGTGGCGTGTGCGGGCGGCGGTTACGCAACTCATGCCGAGTACAACGTCCTGCCGAAAAACCTACTCACGCCGCTTCCGAAAAATGTGGATTTTGAGTCCGCCGCTTTCACCACGCTTGGCGCAATTGCATTACACGGATTTCGTTTGGCAGAACCGCAGCTCGGCGAAAACGTCGCTGTGATCGGTCTTGGTTTGCTGGGATTATTGACCGTGCAGATCGCTTCCGCCGCGGGATGTAACGTGCTCGGCATTGACATTGATCCCAAACGCGTGAAGCTCGCTTCATCCCTTAACGTTCAGGCTGTTACCCGCAAGCAGGCGGAATCTGCCGCTGCAGCATTCACTGCCAACCGCGGCTTTGACTCGGTCATCATCTGCGCGGATACATCTTCGAATGATCCGGTTGAGCTGGCTGGCGCCATCGCGCGTGACCGCGCAAAGGTCGTCGCCACCGGCGCGGTGGGACTGAATTTTCCGCGCAAAATTTATTACGAAAAAGAGATCTCCTTCATCAACTCCCGTTCGTATGGACCGGGTCGTTACGATGCAAATTACGAAGAAAATGGAAACGATTATCCCGTCGGCTATGTCCGCTGGACAGAAGGGCGCAATTTTCAAGCGGTTGTCGATTTAATGGCGAGTGGGAAGTTGAACGTGGAGCCGCTCATCAGTCACCGCTTTGATATTGAGGAAGGGGTGAAAGCATATGAAGTGATCACGGGGAAGAGGAAGGAAGCGTTTCTTGGCGTTCTTCTGACATATCCCGAAGGAAAGATGAAAGAAGAAAGAAGGGTTGAGTTTTCTTCCATCGTCCATCGTCCATCGTCCACGGTCAAATTAGGCGTTCTCGGCGCAGGGTTGTTCGCCAACTCCACGCTGCTGCCCATTCTCAAAACCAACAGGGATTTTGAACTGGTCGGCATCGCTTCTTCCGGCGGATTGCACGCCCAACATTCGGGGAAGAAATTCGGTTTTCAGTATGCGACATCCTCCGAAGATGAGATCATCAACGACCCGAAGGTCAACACGATTGCCATTCTCACCCGCCACGATTCCCACGCGGATTTGGCAGTGAAGGCGCTCAAGGCAGGGAAGCATGTGTTCGTGGAGAAGCCGCTTGCAATTAATAGCGCTCAGCTTTCAGCGATTAGCAAACAGCTAAAGGCGAATAGCCAATCACTTCTCACTGTTGGTTTCAATAGAAGGTTTGCTCCGCTCATCCAAAGTTTAAAATCGCAAATCGCGAATCGTAACGAACCGCTTCACGCGCATTACCGTGTCAATGCGGGTTTCATTCAATCCGATCACTGGACGCAAGACCCAGCCATCGGCGGCGGGCGGATCATCGGCGAGGCGTGTCACTTCATTGATGTGTTGACGTTTCTCGTCGGCGCGCCGCCTGTTTCAGTGACCGCGCACGCCTTACCGAATAACGGCAAATACAGCGAAGATAACGTCTCGATGACCTTCACCTTCCCGGATGGCTCCATCGGCGTGGTGGATTATCTTGCCAATGGCGACAAGTCCATGCCGAAGGAACGGTTGGAGGTGTTCTGCGAGGGGATGGTGGCGGTGTTGGATGATTACGTTTCGTTGGTGACTGTGAAAGATGGAAAGAAAAAAGTGGAGAGCGGGGCACAAGACAAAGGCTGGAAGGGAGAAATGGCTGCGTTTGCCGAAGCAATCAAGAGCGGGGGGGAAGCGCCGATCCCCTATGAGCAGTTGATCGGTGTGACCAGGTCCACGTTTGCGGCGGTGGAGTCGATCCGGAGTCGCAATCCGGTTGAGATCAAATAAAGGTGAAGCGATGCAAATCCTGACATGCGATGGGCGGGACGGACATCTGAAAAAGCAGATGGCGCAATTGCTGGTGGATGCGTTCCGCGAGCATTGGTCTGCGGCGTGGAGCACGCTTGAGAAGGGACTGGAGGAAGTGCGGGAGATGCTCGAAGCGGAGCGCATCTGCCGCGTGGCGCTGGATGAGGATGGGAATTTGCTCGGCATGATCGGCGGCATCCCGCAATATGACGGTAAGGTGTGGGAGCTGCATCCGTTGGCGGTGCAACCAAACTTGCAGGGACGCGGAGTCGGGCGCGCACTGGTTATGGATTTCGAAGAGCAGGTGCGCCAGCACGGCGGGTTGACGGTCATGCTCGGCACGGACGACGAAGACGGCATGACGTCGCTCTCGAATGTTGATCTGTATGACGACCTGTGGGGCAAGGTCAGGGATATTCGCAATCTCAAGGGGCATCCGTATGAGTTCTATCAAAAGATGGGATATGTCATCACGGGCGTGGTGCCAGACGCGAACGGAATCGGCAAGCCCGATATTTTGATGTCGAAGCGGGTGGGGTGACAGACGCGATTCTTCTATATTAACCTTCTCATCATTCCATACGCCCAGCCCAACTTATATTCCGTGTTAAAATTATCTCGCCATGACCGATTTCACCTTCACCAAACACGCCCTTGATATGCTGGAAGAACGCGGTATTTCAGAGGATTGGGTTTGGCGAACAATCAACGAATCGGATGAGAAATTCACAAGCGAAGACGGCAACCTGCATTTCACCAAAGCAATTGCAGAAAGAGAAAACCGTGTTTTACACGTAGTTGTAAACCCTGCTGTTTCTCCAAAACGAATTGTGACCCTGTTTTTTGATCGAAGATTGAGGAGCAAGAAATGAAACTAAAAGTTGACAAAGAAAACGATGTACTCTATCTGCGCCTTGATGACAGCGTTATTGTTGAATCGGAAGAAGTTCAGCCTGGCGTGATCCTGGACTTCGACGAAAATAACCGCGTCGTCGGTATCGAGATCCTCGACCTCAGCACGCGCGTCAAGCCCGATATGTTGAAACTCGTCCAATTGGAGACCGTCTAGCCTTTCAATCCTCGCGTCTGTCAGCGGGGATTTTTTTCATTCATCATCCATCATTTCTTCGACTGCGCTCAGGACAAGCCTTGACATGACCTCCCGCCCCCTTCGCGTCTTCCTCTGCCACTCCAGCAATGACAAACCCGCCGTGCGCGAGTTGTATCAAAAACTCCGCGCCGAAGCATGGATTCAACCCTGGCTGGACGAAGAAGAACTCTACCCGGGCGATGATTGGGAATTGGCAATTGAGAAGGCGGTGGAAAATTCAGACGTTGTATTAGCCTGTATTTCCAACGGTTCGATCAATAAAAGGGGATTTGTCCAGAAAGAATTGCGCTTTGCGCTCGATGTTGCGCTTGAAATGCCAGAGGAAACTATTTTCATCATCCCGCTTCGTTTGGAAGAATGTAGCCCGCCGCGAAGTCTGAGGGATTGGCACTACACGGATTATTTTGAGGGTCAGCGGGAACGGGGATTTCAGCGATTACTGGTCAGTTTAAAACGCCGTGCGGATTCGCTCGGCTTGAGAATCGAAACGCCTGCTCATGTAGGTCGGGTTTCCAACCCGACAAAAGCGCCCCCCCGCGAAGCATAGTCAGGCTGCAAGCCTGACCTACGACTCGCCGCCAAACAAATTCACCCTCTCCAACGGCATGGAATTCTTGCGCGTACCTGCGGGTAAATTCCTGATGGGCAGTAAAAACGACAACAAACTTGCCGATGAAGATGAACACCCCCAACACACCGTTGACATCCCTTACGATTACTGGATGGCGCGTTTCCCTGTGACCAATGCGCAATACAGCCAATTCAAGAAAGATGGTTTTGACAAAAGAAAAGAAAATCATCCTGTTGTTAAAGTTTCATGGAACGACGCAATGGCATATTGCCAATGGCTGAACGGTCTTATTAAAGCCGAATTACCTTCAGGTTTGACCTTGCGTTTACCCACCGAAGCGGAATGGGAGAAAGTCGCACGCTGGAAACCCTCTCCCTCTGGGAGAGGGCAGGGTGAGGGAGAATCGCTTGAATATCCTTGGGGCAACACCTTTGATAAAAATAAATGCAACACAAACGAAGGCGGAAAAGGCGGTACAACGCCCGTGGGCATGTATTCCCCGCAAGGAGACTCGCCTTACGGCTGTGCCGACATGAGCGGAAATGTTTGGGAGTGGACTCATAGCCTGAGGAAAGCGTATCCATATAAAGTTAAGGATGGACGCGAAGATGAAAAAGCATCTGGTTTCCGTGTGCTGCGCGGCGGCTCCTTCCTCTTCGATGATAGGTACGCGCGTTGCGCCTACCGCCTCGATATCGACTTCGACGACCTCTTCTTCCTCAACGTCATCGGTTTTCGTGTGGTGGTGGCGTCCCCTGTCCTCTCCTGAAAGGTTTTGAAACTCAGACCTGACAGGTCTCACTTGCACTATAACCAACCACAACATCTGCACGGACGTGACGCACGATCAAATGTTGCCCAAAAGAGACCTGTCAGGTCTTTTCTTTTATAATGGGGCAACCTTACAACCTTCAACTTTCAACTCGGAGCCCCCATGCAACTCAAAGGAATTTACGCCCCCATCGTCACCCCCTTCAACGCGGATGAATCCATCAACTACCCCGTCCTTGAACAGTTAATTGAATACCTGATCGCCAACAAGATCGCAGGGCTTGTCCCTGGCGGCACCACGGGCGAAGTCTACGCCTTCAGCGAACAGGAACGGCTGGAGGTTTTCAAATTCGTCAAAGAAAAAGTGGACGGGCGGGTCACGCTGATCGCAGGCACAAACTCAGGCGCCACGCGTGACGTTGTCCGCTACTCGCAGATCGCCGAAGAGATGGGCTACGATGCGCTCATGGTCGCCGTCCCGCCGTATTCACGTCCCAACCAGCGCGAACTGCTTGCGCATTATGAATCCGTTGCCAAAGCCGTAAAAATTCCCATCGTGCTTTACAACTTCCCCTGGCGCGCGGGCACCGAAGTCAGCTACGAAGTGATGGACGGTCTCACCAAATACGATCACATCATCGGCATCAAAGAAGCCAGCAGCGACATGTCCCGCGTCTACGAGTTCCGTCTGCGCTACGGCGACCGCTATCAAATGATCTGCGGCTCCGACGACCAGGCGCTCGATTACTTCCTGTGGGGCACAACCTCATGGATCGGTGGCGCCGCCTCCTGCGCTCCGCTCGAACATCACAACGTGCTCGAAGCCGCGCTCAACAATGACTTCGTCTCCGCCCGCCAGCACATGGACAAACTGCTCCCGCTCCTGCGCAACATGGAAAGCGGCGGCTACACCCAAAAGGTCAAAGTCGGCTGCGAACTGCGCGGCATCCCCGTCGGCAATCCGCGCCAGCCGCTACTCACTCTCACCGCTGAAGACCGCGCGGAATTCGAGAAGATTTTTAAAGCAATCGGTTAAACCGCAGAGGCGCGGAGAACGCGGAGAAATCTTTTAAAAACTCTGCGACCTCTGCGTCTCCGCGGTTAATTCTTTTGGATAACCACACGATGAAACGTATCCCCTTCTTGGACTCACACACCGGCGGCGAACCCACGCGACTCATCCCATCGCTTCCCTTCGACCTTGGAACTGGTTCTGTTGCTGACAAATTATCCACACTGAAAAAGAATCACGACGACCTGCGCCGCACTGTCCTGCTCGAACCCCGCGGCTCGGATGTGCTCGTCGGCGCGTACCTCGTCCCGCCCACCGACCCGACCTGTCAATTCGGAGTCATCTACTTCAACAATGTCGGCTACCTCGGCATGTGCGGACACGGCACGATCGGTCTCATCGCCTCGCTGGCATATCTTGGCAAAGTGCAGCCTGGAATTATTCGTGTTGAGACTCCTGTTGGGGTGGTGGAAGCAACTCTGCATGACTCCCCTCTCCTCTCAGGAGAGGGGTCGGGGGTGAGGTCAGAATATCCCAACAAAGTCTCCGTCCAAAACATCCCCGCCTACCGCCATTTGACTCACATCCCGGTCACCATCGATGGCAAAACCGTCCACGGCGACGTGGCGTATGGCGGCAACTGGTTCTTCCTCGTCCACGACCACGGCATGGACGTACACATGTCCAACCTCGAAGCGCTGACCGATTTCTCATGGCGCGTACGAGAACAACTCACCGCAAATGGCATCACCGGCGCGGATGGCGCAGAGATCGACCACGTGGAGTTGTTTGCAGAATCCAACGAAGCAGACAGCAAAAGTTTTGTCCTCTGCCCGGGCAAAGCCTACGACCGTTCTCCCTGCGGAACAGGGACAAGCGCGAAGCTGGCTTGTTTATACGGTGATGGCAAATTACAAGTGGGGCAGGTGTGGAAGCAACAAAGCGTCGTTGGCAGTATCTTTGAGGGCAGCATCCAACTCGATGGCGATAAGATCATTCCCACCATCACCGGCGAAGCGTGGGTCATGTCGGAAGGGACAATTTTGGTGGATGAACGTGATCCGTTTGGGAAGGGGATATAAAAATACGCCCAGTGGTCGAGTAGCCCTGAGCGTTTTTTGCGAAGGGCATATCGAGACCACATATTAACAAGAATAATTTCCAGAACATGATGGTCTCGATATGGGCGAGACGAGTGCTCGCCCTACTCGACCATCGGAGTTTTCTATGACCACAAAATCAGATATGCTAAAGCACGATGTCCTCATCATTGGCGGCGGACCGATTGGATTAAGCATTGCCTACTATTTGCTAAAGTCAGGTCGTAAAGTGACCATCCTCGACGCAAACGAGATCGGCAAGGGCAGCGGATCGGGCAATGCCGGGCATATCGTACCAAGCCATATCATCCCGCTGGCGGCGCCGGGCGTGGTGACCTCCGCGCTTAAGTGGATGTTCAGCCCAAGCACAAGTCCCTTCGGCTTGAAGATCCGCCTCGACCCGAAATACATTACATGGCTCATCCAATTCGCGGCGGCGTGCAATGAAACCAACGTGGACCGCGCGCTCGAGCCGATGAAGAATCTCGGTCAACTCAGCGCGGAGAATTTCGCAAAGATGATCGAAGGTGAGAATTTCGATTGTAATTACCAGACCACAGGCTTTCTGAATTTATATAAAAACCAAGCCGCCTTCGACGAAGGCAAACACGAAGCGGATTTCATGCAGGAGCATGGCATTCCCGTGCGCGTGTATGAGAAAAATCAAATTGCAGGTGTCGAGCCTGCCGTGCGTAACGACGTCCTCGGCGGCGTGCATTTCACGGGCGACGCGCATCTCAACCCTGCGGTCTTTCTGCAACTGCTCGGCGAACGCATCCGCGCGATGGGTGCGGAGGTGCATGAGCATACGCCCGTCACGGGATTTGCCGTCAGCGGGGGGAAGGTTCGGGCTGTGAAAACAGCCTCGGGCGAGTTCGAAGCGGAGCAGGTCATCCTTGCCGCGGGTGCGTGGTCTTCCATCGTCGCGCGTGATCTGCGGCTCAACATCCCCGTCCAGCCCGCGCGCGGATACAGCCTGACTGCATCCGCCATCAAAAACATGCCGCGCCAGGCGTTGATCCTTGGCGACCGCCGCGTGGCGGTCTCGCCGTTCGGGAATCTACTTCGAGTGACGGGGCGGCTCGAAGTGGGCGAATTCAGCACCACACCCAAACCGATCTGGATCCAACGGCTGGAAGGGTTTGCGCGTGAATATATTCGGCTGGATGAAAAACTGGACATCAAAGAGACGTGGGCAGGCTTGCGCCCCGTGACGCCCGACGGTATGCCGATCATCGGACGCTCGCCGCTTCATTCCAACCTGATGATCGCCACGGGGCACGCGATGCTTGGTCTTTCGCTCGCGCCGGGGACAGGTCAGGTCGTGGCGGAGTTGATGAACGGAGAGAAAACGGCGTTTGATCTGAGCCCGTTCGGGATGGAACGATTTTAATTTTCCAATAAAGCTGGGATGATATAAACGGAAAGAGTTACGGAGATCATATGCCTCACACTGCGTTCGCCACCACCACACGCGGATTGGACCGCGACCTGCCGCCGATGCGCCTGTACGAAAAGGCGAAGAAACTCGGCATCTGGAATCCATCTGACATTGATCTGTCCAAAGACAGGCAAGATTGGGTGGGGTTTACAGATGAAGAGAAAGATCTGTGCCTTTTGCTTCTCTCCATGTTCGTCGCGGGAGAGGAGGCGGTCACGCTCGACCTGCTTCCGCTCATTCAAGCCATCGCGCAGGAGGGGCGCATCGAAGAGGAAATGTATCTGACGACATTTCTCTTTGAAGAAGCAAAACATACCGATTTTTTCCGCCGGTTCATGGATGAAGTTGCTGAAGCGGGCATGGACTTGACGCACTATCACGGCGACAACTACCGGCAGCTTTTCTATGAATCTCTGCCGGATGCCTTGAATGCGCTTCGCTCCGACCCGTCACCTGCCAGCCAGATCCGGGCATCGGTCACCTATAACATGATCGTCGAAGGCGTGCTGGCAGAGACGGGCTATCAAGCCTTCTTCACCATGCTCGAGCGCAATGACCTGCTGCCCGGCTTGCGAAAAGGAATTTCACTGCTGAAGCAGGACGAGTCCCGCCACATTGCCTACGGCGTGTACCTGCTCTCGCGTCTCATGGTGGAACACCCCGACGAGTGGGACAATCTACAGATGCAAATGAACACGCTCCTGCCCTCTGCCATCGGCGTGATCGGGGATGCCTTTGCACGATATGACGTCGTGCCGTTCGGGTTGGTCGAAGAGGACTTTGTCAATTACGCGATGGGACAGTTCAGCAAACGCTTCGAACGGCTTGAAAAAGCGCGCGGTGCCAGTTTGGATGAGATCAACAAGGTGGCAAGAGAGACGGAGGACGCCTAAGTATGCCCATCACACCGTGGAAGATATTGAGTTCCCGTCACATTCATCCGCGTTTTCGGATCGACACCGTGGAACTCGCCAGCGGCAGGACCTTTGAGCCGGTGGTGCTTGAATTTCGAAGTTGGGCGAACGTCCTTGCATTGACGAAAAATAATGAAGTTGTGCTTGTCAGGCAATACCGTCACGGCGTGCAGGAGGATTTGCTGGAATTCCCCGGCGGCATCGTGGACGATGGCGAAAGTCCGCTGGAGGGGATCCGGCGCGAACTGATGGAGGAAACCGGCTACTCCGCGGAGAACATCGTCGAGGTGGGGCGCATCTACCCGAACCCAGCCTTGCAGCATAACACCCTGTTCTGCTACCTCGCCACGGATGTGGAAAAGGCTGGGGAACAACATTTCGATGATACGGAAGAGATCGAAGTCCAACTCGTGCCGTTGGAGGAGTTGATCGAACTCGCGAAGAGCGGAAAATTTCTGCATGCCTTGCATGTGGCAGTATTATTTCAGGCATTGGCGTTTTTGAAACGGGTTGGGTAGAATTTTATCGAGAGGAAGGATATGAGCATCAATTTCGGTCTGACAGCGGATGATTATGCCAAATATCGCGCGGGCTTCCCGGATGAGTTCTTCGAGCGCGTGTTCAGTGACGGCATCGTCAAGATCGGCGATTCACTCGTGGACCTTGGCACGGGAACCGGCACACTGGCACGCGGATTTGCCGCCCGCGGCTGTAATGTCGTTGGCGTGGATATTTCCGCGCAGTTGCTGGAGCAGGCGAAAGATATTTGCATGCAGGAAAATATCGAAGTCGAATTCCGTTTTGCCAAAGCCGAAGAGACGGGCTTGCCTGACAGGTCGTTCGATGTGGTGTCTGCCGGGCAGTGCTGGCACTGGTTTGAGCGTCCGCTGGCGGCGCGGGAGGCGATGCGGCTGCTGAAAAGGGACGGGCGCATCTTGATCGCGCACTTTGACTGGCTTCCGCTCGCCGGCAATGCGGTGGATGTGACCGAGAAACTCATCCAGAAGTACAACCCGGATTGGTATGATCGTTTCGGGGACAAGACAGGCGTCTTTCCGGACTGGTTCCGCGACCTCGGCGAAGCGGGCTTTGCGGATATCAGATCCTTTTCGTTCGACATGGATGTCCCCTACACTGCCGAGGCGTGGCGCGGACGCATCCGCGCGAGCTCGGGGGTGGGAGCCAGCCTGCCGGACGAGAAAGTGGGAAGATTCGACTTGGAATTAAAGTCGCTGCTGGAAGGGTTCGAACAGGCGGCAGTTAAGTCGGAAGCGGGCGTGGATTTTGTCCTGAAGATCCCGCACCGCATCTTTGCCGTCCATGCGCGCAAGCCAAATTGATATGATTTTATCGGTTGTGCGATTCTGTCATCGGGCGTAAAATTGGCGCGGTTGAAATGCAAGGAAATCATGTATACCACTGAAGAGAGTGATTTAGGTTCTGCGGATAATCCGCCCAGTAGACGCTGCTGGGTGCGGCACGCGTTAAGTTTGTTAAGATCCGTCACGTAGTGCGCGGTCGGTGCGCTCCTGCGTGACTGTATTTCACGCAAGGAGGCTGGCATGTTGTGCATCTACAAAACGACCGAGAACGGGCTCGAACAACTGGAAACCATGACCAACGGTGCGTGGGTAAACGCAGTGAACCCGACGCCCGAAGAGATCGAAAAGCTGGCAAGCTGGGGGATGGAAATGGACTATATCAATTATTCGCTCGACCAGGACGAAATGCCGCGCATGGAACGGGATGAGGATTACACCTTCATCCTGCTTCGCGTTCCCGTGCACCAGCCCGAGAGCGACATTCCCTTTACCACTGTGCCGCTTGGCATCATGATCCTGGGCAGCAGGATCATCACCATCTGCCGCTACGAAAGCGACATCTTCAAGGCGCTCATCAATGGGAAATACCGCCTGATGAAAACGGGCAAGCGCTACCGCCTGACGTTGTACATCTTCCTTGAGACCGCCGCCCGCTATCTGAGCCT
This sequence comes from Anaerolineales bacterium, assembly GCA_023382595.1. Taxonomy (GTDB): domain Bacteria; phylum Chloroflexota; class Anaerolineae; order Anaerolineales; family Villigracilaceae; genus Villigracilis. Next base: position 810,866 of record JAHDWB010000001.1, read on the forward strand.
CCTACGCCAGATCAACCGCTCCATCGAACTGGTGGAAGACCGCCTGCAAAAATCCACGCAGAACCGCGAACTGCTCGAACTGCTCAAATATCAGAAAAGCCTGACGTATTTTGCCACCGCCCTGCGTTCTAATGAGGTGATGATGGAGCGCGTCCAGCGTACGCAATTGTTCAATTATTATGAGGAGGACCAGGACCTGCTCGAAGACGTGTTGACCGAAAACCAGCAAGCCATTCAAATGACCAGCATCAACGCCGAGATCCTTTCCAGCATGATGGACGCCTTCGCCTCGATCATCTCCAACAACCTCAACGTGGTGATGAAGGCACTCGCGGCGCTTACGATCATCCTGAATGTGCCTGTTATCGTGGCATCTTTCTATGGAATGAACGTCCTCCTGCCCGGTGAAGGGCATCCCATGGCATTCCTCTTTGTCATCGGGCTCTCCCTGGTTCTGGGCGCGCTTGCGACATTCATCTTTTATAAACGAAACTGGTTCTAATGAAAGCCGAACTCGTCCTCGACGCCAAAGCCACGCTGGGCGAAGGTCCCGCCTGGGATGCGAAAACCCAAACCCTGTACTGGGTGGATATTCTTGAAAAGCGCGTCTACGCCGGCACGGAGCTGCTCGCCCAACTGGATGACATCATCGGATGCCTCGCCCCGTGTAAAAACGGAAATCTCATCCTCGGCAAACGCCTCTCCCTCGTGGACCTCCAACCCTTCGATCAAACTCAGGGCAAGCCTGCTTCGTCCCGGCAGACCGTTCTCTCAGCCTTGAGCGATTCCGCCCTCAACCGCATCAACGACGGGAAGTGTGACCCCGCCGGGCGCTTCCTTGTTGGCACGATGGACATCGAAGAGAAAGAGACCCGTGGCTCGCTGTACTCATTCGATGGGATGCAGGCAACGCAACTGATGGATGGAATCCGCATTGCCAATGGATTGGCGTGGAGTCCAGACCACAAAACATTCTATTACATCGACACGTTCACCCGCATCGTCCGAGCCTTTGATTACGACCCAGGCACCGGGCAGATCGCAAATCCGCGCGCGGCGATCCGCGTGCCGGAAGCCCTCGGCTGGCCCGACGGCATGACCTCCGACTCGAACGGCAATCTATGGATCGCCATGTGGGGTGGTGCGCAGGTCACAAAGTGGGATCCCAACACAGGTCAATTGCTGGAGAGCATCCCCGTCCCTGCTTTGCAGACATCATCCTGCGTGTTCGGCGGGAAGGGCATGAACGAGTTGTATGTCACCTCCGCGCGGGTGGGCATGAGCGAAGCCGACCTAAAAAAATACCCGCTCTCCGGCGGGTTATTCAAGGTGGATACAAAATGCGAAGGCATGCCGACATTTGAGTTCGGCATGTAGCCCTCAATCCTGAATGACATGCCTGTCAAGTAGTTCCGTGGGCACATCCAGCCCCTTGCGGATGACAGCCACTTTCCCATCTTTTATGACAAACTGAAGGTGTTTTTTGTCCGCCAGGATGCGCAGATCATCAAGCGGATTCTCGTCGAACACGACCAGGTCAGCAACTTTGCCGGCTTCGAGCGTACCGAGCCAGGCATCCCAGCCAAGGGCGCGCGCCGCATTTCCTGTGGCAGAGACAACCGCTTCCATCGCGGTCATGCCTGCCTGCTGCATCCAATAGATCTCCAATCCGTTCTCCCCGTGGAAATTCAACGGCGTGCCTGCATCCGAGCCCATGGCGAGCGGAACGCCCGCTTCGTGAGCCAGCTTCAGGCTTTGGATCGAATCGTCCTGGATCGGCTTGCTTTTTTCCACGATCCAATCCGGTACGGATGGAGGCGGATCAAGGATGACATCCCAGCCCGGCTTCAGGGTGGGCACAAGAAAAACGCCTTTCTCCGCCATCAGCCGGATCGCATCCCGGTTCTGATGCAAAAACGTCCCGTGTTCGATGGTCGAGACACCGGCTTGAACGGCTTTCATGACCCCGTCTGCGCCGTGTGCATGGGCGGCGACGCGTTTGCCAAACTTGTGAGCCTCCTCCACCAACGCGCGGATCTCATCTTCGTTGAAATGAGTCGCACCCGGCTCTCCATCCTCCACCAATACCGCGCCGGTCACGCCGATCTTGATCAAGTCCGCGCCGTGTTTTACCTGTTCCCGCACGGCTTTGCGAATCGCATCCACCCCGTCAGCCACGCGGTACATGCCCTTGTAATAATCCGCGCCGGATTCGGTGATGGAGATGAAGCGTCCCGCCAGGCACATACGCGAACCTGCAAACTCGCCGCGCCTCACCGCCTCCCTGACGGTGAATTCGATCTCATTCCAGCCGCCGAGGTCGCGGACAGTGGTGATGCCCGCCGCGAGATTTTTCTGCGCATTGGCAAGGATCTTAAGCGCCATGGCGGGATCGTCCGCATGGAACTGGCTGTCCACTTCGCCCGACCCGGAGAGATGAACATGCGTGTCGATCAACCCGGGCAGGACGTATTGACCGTGCAGGTCAAGTTCGATGTCAAATCCGCCTGCCGTGCCGCTTCCGACATGGATGATTCTTCCGTCTTCAATGCCAATGGACGCGCCTTTCATGACAGGCGAGCCGCTGCCATCGATCAGGCTGCAATTTGAGAGCAGAAATCTCATTGGGGAGTTTCTCCAAAACGCGCCATTTCGTCTTTCATCATTTCATTGAATTCCACAACCACCTTCGGGTCGAAATGGATGCCGGATTGCTCGTTGATGTGGTCCATCGCCTTTTTCTTGTCCCATGCCGGGCGGTAGGGACGGTCGGAGGTAACCGCATCCCAGACGTCCACTACGGCAAAGATGCGTGCCGAGAGCGGAATATCCCTGCCTTTCAAACCGCGCGGATAGCCCGTCCCGTCCCATTTTTCATGGTGGCAGAAGGGAATATCCAGCGCAGGGCGGAGATACTCGATCGGGTAGAGCATGTCATAGGCGAATTGCGGATGCTGGCGCATGATCTTCCACTCATCATCGCTCAGGCTGCTTGCCTTGTGCAGGATGGCATCCGGCACGCCGAGTTTGCCGATGTCGTGCAGGAGCGCGCCGCGGCGGATGAAGATCAATTCGCCCTCACTGATGCCCATCCGGCGCGCCAATTTTATGGACAGGTCAGTCACGCGCAGGGTGTGACCCTCTGTTTCCCTGTCGCGCAGATCCATGGCACGCGACCAGCCTTCGATGGTGGCATCATAGGCAGACAGCAGTTTTTCATGCGCCACTTCGATGTTGGCGCGTTCATCCAGCAGTTTACGGTAACGGTTCAGGCGCGTGATGCCGAGCAGGCGCGCGCGCAGTTCGTAGCGGTCATAAGGTTTGGTGATGTAATCATCCGCGCCGGAATCCAACCCGCTGAGCAGGGATTTGCGGTCATCCAGTGCGGTGAGCATGAGGATGGGGATCTCGGCAAGCAGCGGATCACTGCGGATGCGGCGGCAGACCTCGAAGCCGTCCATGCCGGGCATCATCACATCCAACAGGATCACATCCGGCAGGATCTGGCGGGCTTTCTCGATGGCTTCCATGCCGTTCTCCGCCATTTCGATCTGGTAGCCCTGCCCCTCCAGAATGGATTCCAGTGTATGCCGCCCGGATGGTTCATCGTCAACGATCAAAATAATACTTGCCATGATTATCTCCTTCGTAATAAAACAATTTGAGTCAACGATCCTTGTCAATTAATCCATATTTGATCGCCAGGCGCACCAACCCCGCCAGGTTGCGCACGCCCAGTTTTTCCATGATATTGGCGCGGTGCTTTTCCACGGTCTTCTCACTGATGGACAGGAGTTTCCCGATCCCGCCGCTGGTATGTCCTTCCGCGATCAGTTGCAGGATCTCCTTTTCGCGCGGCGAAAGCGCATCCAACGGATTGCTGCTCTGGCTGACCTTGGGGCGATATCCGTTCTCCATGATGAGCAAGGAAATGTCCGCGCTCAGGAAGGTTTCATTACGGGCAACGGCGCGGATCGCCCGCAACAACTCATCGCCCGCCGACGTTTTCAGCACATAGCCTCTGGCTCCGCTTTGGAGCGCCTGCCGCACCAACCCTGCATCGGAATACATGGAAACGAACAGGATGTTGACCGGCAGCTTCAGAGCGCGGATCTGTTCCGCCGCCTGAATGCCATTCAAACGCGGCATCATAATGTCCAAAACCAGCACATCCGGCTTGAGCTGTGCGACAAGGTCAACCGCCTCCTGCCCGTGGGAAGCTTCGCCGATCACATTGATATCCGAAGCGCGTTCGAGCAGTGCGCGCAGTCCTGCGCGCACCATGGAATGGTCTTCAGCGATCAACACACGGATCATGGGACCTCCAGCGGCAGGAACGCCGAAATGATCGTTCCTTTTACAGCGGATGAATTGACGCGCAATTCGCCGCCGACCAATGCCATCCGTTCGTGCAGGCTGAAAAGCCCGATCCCATCCTTCGCGGAGGCTTCCGCTGTGGAGAAGCCCCTGCCATTGTCTTGGACGGTCAGGATCATGGCGCGTTCCTCCACCGTCAATTCAACCCAGACGCGGCTCGCCTGTGAATGTTTGACCACGTTGGTCAGCGTCTCCTGAAGGATGCGGTACAAGGTAATGGCATGAACATCAGACAAGGACGGGATCTGTGTATCCGCTTCGAAGACGATCGGCAAGCCGCTGCGCAGGCTGAATTCGCGGCTGTAGGTCTCCAGCGCAGAACGCAGGTCAAGCGTATCCAGCAGGGTCGGGCGGATATCCTGCGCGATCTGGCGCATGCGGTTGATGATCTGGTTGGTGTCGGCGATGAGGAAGTCTATTTCTTTGTTCAGCGCATCGGCTTGCAGGGGCAGTTCCATTTGCAGGTTTTGCAGACGCAGGATGTGCGCAACCAATGCCTGTCCCAGGTCATCGTGCAGTTCGCGGGAGAGGCGTTTGCGTTCCTGCTCCTGCGCGCTGACCACGCGCTCCGCCATCTGGCGCAGGTTCTCGCGCTGGGTCAGCAGGGTGCGGTAACGGTCGAGCCGCAGGATGGTCTTTACGCGCAAACGCAGCTCCTGCCGGTCCGCCGGCTTGGTGAGGAAATCGTCGGCTCCGGCTTCAATGCCCCGCAGACGGGAGGCGCGGTCATCCAGGGCGGTGAGAATGATAATAGGGACCTCCGCAAGTTTCGGCGCGGCGCGGAGGCGGCGGCAGACCTCGAAGCCGTCCATGCCGGGCATCATCACATCCAGCAGGATCAGGTCCGGCATCATCTCATCCGCCCTTTGCAGCGCCGCCGGTCCATTATGCGCGGACATGATCTTATATCCCTGACCATCCAGGATCGATTCGAGCGTTGTAATGCCGAGCGGGTCATCATCCACGATCAATATTTTACTTTGCATCCTGTCCCTTTCGATAATGTCATGAAATATACTTCTCGACCAATTGTGAAAGTTCATCCATCTTGATCGGCTTGCTCATGTAATCGTTCATGCCCGCTTCGAGACAACGTTCGCGGTCGCCGGGCATTGCGAGGGCGGTCAGCGCCACGATCGGGATGTTCCGCAGGCTGTTATCTTTGCGGATCTCCCTTGTGGCTTCCACCCCATCCATGATCGGCATCATCACATCCATCAGGATCAAGTCGGGACGTTCGCTCTTTGCCATCAGGATGCCCTCCCTGCCATTGCGCGCCACCAGTACTTCATAGCCTCGATAACGCAGATATTCGTACAGCAGGGTGATGACGATGTCGGTATCCTCGACCAATAGGACCTTTCCCCTGCGCTTCTCACTGGAAACCGGGCTGGGATGTGGAACCTCGCCCGGAGCCAACGCCGACGCAGTCTGCTCCTCCTCGTTCCAGGGCAGGATGATGGTGAAGCGGCTGCCGATGCCGGGCTTGCTTTCCACAGTGATGTGCCCGCCGTGCAGGCGGATCATCTGCGCCACCAGCGCCAACCCCAGCCCCGTGCCCTGATATTCGCGCGCAAGTCCCGAGTCCAACTGGACGAACGGCTTGAACAAATGCTTGAGATCGTCCTCGTCGATCCCGATGCCGGTATCCCAGATCGTGATCGCCACCTGATTCCGCAGGAGATCGCCCGTCACCTCCAACCCGATATGTTTGCCCTCCTCGGTGAACTTGACCGCATTGGACAGCAAATTGACAATGGACTGTTTCAGGCGGCGTTCGTCGCCCATCACAACATGCACGTTCTCCCTGATCTTGAACGAAACGTTGATGTTCTTCTTTTGCGCCAGTTCCTTGATCATGCGCAGGCTGGAGTCGCACAACTTCTCCACATGGATCGGGTGGAAATCGAGCTTCATCTGCCCGGCTTCGATCTTGGAAATATCCAGAATGTCGTTGATCAGCGCCAGCAGGTGACGCCCGCTCTCGTTGATAATATGGACGTATTTCAACTGTTTCTCGTTCAGGTCGCCGATGATCTGCTCCTCCAGACTTTCCGAGATGCCGAGGATGGCATTCAGCGGCGTGCGCAGTTCGTGGCTCATATTGGCAAGGAATTCGTCCTTCACGCGCAGGGCATTTTCCATTTCCGTGTTGGCAAGTTTGAGCGCATCTTCGAACTGTTTGTGCGTGGTGATGTCGCGGGTGGTGCTCAGGAGCAGCCGCCGCCCGCCGACCTCGATGGGATAGGAATGCAGTTCGAGCGTGTGCAGACCGCCGTCCGGGTGGTTGTATTGCAGTTCCACCGGCGGGATCTTCTCCCCGCCGGCTACTTTGAGCGCATATGCGCGCGCCTTTTTCATTTCCTCCGGCGGGAAAATGTTCAACTTGGAGATGTTTCTTCCGCGCAGCCCTTCGCGCGGGATGCGATGCTGCCCCTCGAACGAGGTGTTGACATCCACCATCGTCCAGTCCACCTCCGACACCAGCACAGGATCAGGCGCGGCGTCGAACAGGAGGCGGGCGTAGGCTTCACTCTCACGCTGGGATTGCTCAATCTGCTTCCGCTCGGTGATATCCATGCAGATGCCGATCACTTTATCCGGCGTGCCGTCCTCGGTGAACACCGTGACCGCATTAATGGCGGCATGGCGCACCGAACCGTCCCTGGAGATCAGCCGAAGCTCGTTATTGAACAGCAATTTTTCCGTGAACGCCAGCCGCGCGTCCATCTGTGACCCTTCGAGATCGTCGGGATGGATGAATGTCAGCCAGCCCTCCGCCGTCCCGTCGAAGTCTTCGCGCTGCACGCGGTGGATGGCGTACATGCGGTCATCCCACACAACGATGTTTTCGCGCGGGTTGTACTCCCACACGCCGATCTGACCGGCATGCGTTGCCAGTTCAAGGCGGCGTCTTGCGGCTTCGGTCTGCAGCGTGCGTTCATGGACGCGCTGCTCCAGTTCGGCGTTCAACTGGCGCATTTCCTCCTCGATCAACTGCCGTTCCAGCAGTTCGGACTGCAATTCATGGAACAGGTTCGCGTTCTGCATGGCGATCGCCGCCTGTCCCGCCAGCGTCTCCAGCAGACGCTCGTCATGTTCGCTGAAGGCGTCCCGCTCTTCACTCTCCACCGAAATGGAACCGATCACCTGATCGCCGATCTTGATCGGCACATATACCCCCGAACGTATCTCGGAGAACATCCTGACATAGCGCTCATCGCTGTTCAGGTCGGCGACCCGCGCGGGTCTTCCGTGCAATGTGACCCAGCCGCTCAACCCTTTGGACGGATTGAACATGGCTTCGTTGATCCGTTCGATGTGGGCTTCTGCCTCCTCCGCGCTGATGCCGGGCTGGTGGAAGCCGATCAGTTTCACCCTGCCGGCTCTCGCGTCATACTCGCGGACGGCAATATGATGCCAGTTCATGTTCTGGTCGAGCGTTTCGATGATCTTCTGCGCGATCTCCCGCGGCGTGAGCAGGCGGTTAATGGCGAGACCGCTCCTGTACAGCGTTTCCAGTTCCGAGAGTTGACGGCTGATCTCCCGCTCCGCCGAGATGCCGCGCAGGTAGGTCTGCAGTTTTTCCGCCAATGATTCGAGCAGGCGGCGCTCCTCCATCAGGAAGGGACCTTCATCCTCCTGCGGTCGTTCCTCCAGATACCCCACTTCGATCACACCGCGCTTGCCGTCCGGGTTCTCGAAGAACTGGCTTTGCATCCACGGCGTTTCACGGAAGTTGGGCGTGGCGAACTGCCATCCGTTGAGTTTGATGCGCGCGCACGCAGCCTCCGGATACAGCCAGGCTGTGGGCAGGGTGTGGACGACCGCCCGAAGGACCTCGTCCTCCGGACGGGAATAATCCATGAAGATGCGGGCAACATCGTGCAAGAACGTCAATTCCTTGACGCGCTCTTTCAGATCACGGACGAGGCGCTGACGTTCCTCCTCCGCCCGTTTTCGTTCGCTGATGTCCACGATCGAGACGATGACACGCGAGAGGTCCTTCTCATGCCCCGGCATGGCAGACCAGGTCATCGTGACGTGGATCGGTTCGCCGTCCAGTGTGCGGTCCATTTCCTCGCGTTCGAAATACGTGTTCCCGTTCGCAATGCTGACTAATTCGCGCTCGAATTGACGGTTATTTTCGTCCGTGCGCAGCAATTGGGTCAGGTCTGTGATCAAATCCTGCCTGCTCTTTGCCCTGAATAGTTTGACCGAAGCCTTGTTGGCGTTCAAGATCTTCACCAGCGACGCCATCTCCCGCACCGCTTCGGGATGTTCGGAGAAATACGCCTCGAAATCGGTCACGCCTTGCGACGATAATTCATCCAGTTTCCGCCGCACCGCCGAGAAATCCTCCTCCCACAAGGAAATGGGAGAGTCTTCGAACAGGCTGCGGTACCGCCGCTCGCTTTCCTCGCGCGCGTCGTTCGCCAGCTTTCGCTCGCTGATGATCTCGGAAAACAGGATGATGCCCCCAACCTGACCGTCGGCTTCATGCCAGGGACGGACCTCCCATTTGATCCAATCGATGCTGCCATCCATGCGGACCAGGAAATCTTCATCCGAGGATTCCACCGCTCCCGCCAGGCAGCGGCGGTGGATTGCCTTCCAATTCTCCGGGATCTCGGGGAACACCTCGTAATGAGACCTGCCGATAAGCTCCTGTTCGCCCAGTTTGTAGTCCTTGCGATAGCGCTCGCTGGCAATGATGTACTTCATGTCGCGGTCCATCATGGCGATGGCGGCGGGGGAATGCTGCACGAACAGGCGCAGGATCTCCTCATTGCGGCGGATCTTCTCCTCCGCCTGCCGGCGTTCGGTAATATCCTCGCCGATGGACTGGTATTCCACCACGTTCCCCTGCTCATCGAACAGGGCGCGGTCGGTCCAGCGCTGCCAGCATTCCTCGCCAAGCGGGTTGGTGGTTTTATACTCGTAGGTGACGTAAGGTGTTTCGCGCGTGACGGAAGTGAATTTCCCGCGCGCGATCTCCTTTTCGGGACCCGGGATCAGGTCAAAAAGATTGCTGCCGAGCAGAACATCGTGCGGGATGCCGAAATATTCGCTGTAGAACGAATTGATGAAGGTCAGCGTACCGTCCGGTTTGAAGCGGCAGACCATGGCGGGCATGTCCTCCGCGATGCTGCGATAGCGCTCCTCGCTGTTCAAGACCGCCTTCTCCGCCGCTTTGCGGTCGGTGATATCGAGCGAAATGCCGCCGATCGATTCCACCTGCCCGTCGGCATTCTTGATCGGGAACTTGATGGTATGGTAACAACACAAGCCGTGCGGCGTATTGACCCACTCCTCGACCGTCAACATGGAGCCGCCCTGCGCGACGATGCGGTTGTCGGCGTTGAACTTCTGCGCAGCCTCGGGCGGGAAAAGCTGTGAAATGGGCTGACCGACCGCCAGCTCGCGCCCGAGATGCGTGTCCTGTTCCCATTGACGGTTGACCAGTTGGACGAAACCGTCCGGCGAGGTGACATAAATGGAGATCGGAGCCAGGTCGAGCAGGGTGGTGATGAAGTTCCTGGTGCGCCTTAATTCCAATTCCGCCAGCTTGCGGTCGGTGATATCGTTGACTTGTGAGATGAAATTGAGCGGGTTTCCCTCGCCATCGCGCACCAGCGCCACCGACAGCAGCGCCCAGACGATGCCCCCGTTCTTGTGGAAATAGCGCTTTTCCATGCTGAAGGATTCAAGCTCGCCCGCCAATAACTGCTGGACGTACTCCAGATCGGCTTGCAGGTCGTCGGGATGCGTGACTTCCTGGAAGCTCGTGACCAGCAATTCCGCTTCGCTATAGCCGAGAATGGACGACATCATCGGGTTGACCTGCACCCAGCTTCCGTCCGGGTTCGCCAGCGCCATGCCGACGGCGGAGTGCTGGAAGGCGTTCTTGAAGAGTTGTTCGCTTGTGAATAACGCTTCCTCCGCCCGTTTCCGGTCGCTGATGTCGGCGATCTGGGAGATGAAATGCACCGGCTTCCCCTCGTCATCGCGCACCGCCGCCACCGACAGGATCGCCCACACGATGCTCCCGTCCTTGTGCAGGTAGCGCTTCTCCATGGCGTAGGTTTCGCCCTCGCCCGCCAACAAACGCCCGACATTTTCAAGGTCGGCTTGCAGGTCGTCGGGATGTGTGACATCCTGGAAGGACCGCGCGCGCAGTTCCGCCTCCGTATAGCCGAGGGTGGAGCACAACATCGGGTTGACCTGCAGCCATTCCCCGTCCAAGCCCACCAGCGCCATGCCGATGGCGGAATATTGGAAGGCGTTCTTGAAGAGTTTTTCGCTGACCTGCAGCGCCTGTTCCGCCCGTTTGCGGTCGCCGATGTCCTTGATCTGCGCGATAAAGTGCAGCGGGGTGCCGTGCTCGTCGCGCACGAGCGAGGTGGCGAGCAATGCCCAGATGACGCTGCCATCCTTGTGAAGGTAGCGCTTTTCCAGCGTAAAGGAATTGACCTTGCCCTCCAATAAGTCCTGTACATGCGCGCGGCTGATCTCCCGGTCATCGGGATGGGTGATCTCCAGGAAGGTCTTTTCGCGCAGTTCCGGATCGGAATAGCCGAACAGGGCTGTGACCTCACGGTTTGCCTTCAGCCACTTACCATCCAAGCCCAGCAGCGCAACACCGATGGCGGAGTGTTCAAAGGCGGTCTTGAAGAGTTGTTCGCTCGCGTACAGCGCCCGTTCCGCCTGCCTGCGCTCGCTGACATCCATCACCGTGACGATCACTTTCGAATAATCGCGCTCATATCCCGGCGCAACCGACCAGTGCAGTTCGATCTCGATCGGTCTGCCGCTCATGGTCACATCCCGTCCCCCCCAGCCGCCGCTGGTATGCCCCTCGGCAAGCGCGGCAAACGCCTCCGGAAGATGCGCCAGTTCGTCCTCGCCGGGCGTCTCATCGATGAACTTGATCAGGCGTTCCTTATCGTTCGCATCGTACATACGCACCGCCGCCTGGTTGACTTCGCGCAGACGGATCAGGTCTGCGCAGGCGGGCACGGCTTCAGGATGGGAATGAAAATAGGCGCGCAGATCGGTAATGCCCTGTCCTTTCAAGGCATCGAGATGCTCTTTCAGCGCGGAAAAATCCTGCTCCATGACGGCGACCGGCAGGTCTTCGAACAGCGAGCGGTAACGCTGTTCGCTGCGGTTCAGGTCATCTTCCATTTCTTTGCGCGCGGTGATGTCGCGATAGTTGATGACGATCGCCTCGACGTGCGGTTGATCGAGCAGATTGGCGGCGATGGCTTCCACCCAATGCCACTCTCCGTTCGCGCCCATCAGGCGGAAGGTGCCGCGTTGACTGCCGCCCGGCTGGCGGACGACCTGCTCGAACAGTTCGCGCGTCCAACCCATGTCGTCGGGATGCATCAGTTCGAAGATGTTGCGTCCCACGTATTGATCGGGGGGGAACCCCAGCGTAACCTGCGCGGACGGGCTTTCCCACAACAAGGTCCCGTCCACCCCCAGCAGGGAGATATTGTCCAATCCGTTCCGGATCAGCGCGCGGAAGCGTTTTTCGCTGTGTTCGAGCGCCTGCCTTGCGCGCCTTTCCTCGGTCACATCGCGCGCCATGCCGCGCACCACTGCCTGCTGTCCTTCGCCGTGCTTGATGGTATTGTTGAATTCCCAAATGCGCACCTCCCCCGCCGCCATGCGGACGTGCATCCTGCCGTGCGCATGACCCTGCGTGCGGATGAGCGTTAGATAGTCATCGAAGCGGTCGAGGCTTTCCTCCGCCAGCGCATCGCGCAGGTTCATCGTCAGCAGGGCTTCGCGCGGATAGCCCGACAATTTTATTGCGGCATCGTTCACCGATAATAAATTCCCGTCCAGGTCGTGCGTGCAGATCAGGTCCTGGCTGTTTTCCACCAGGTCGCGGTAGCGGGCTTCGCTTTCCATCAGGGCGCGTTCCGCCTGCTTTCGTTCGGTAATATCCTGCGCGCTGACCAATGCGCACGCCCTGCCCTTGAATTCGAGCGTGTGGGAGACGATCTCCACATCGATGATGGCGCCGTTTCGGAGCTGGTGCCGCCATTCCATCGAGAACTGCCAGGCGGGACGCCGCTCTTTAATTTGCGCCAGCAGCTTCGGAACATCCTCGGCGGGGCGGATATCCTTCAGCGTCAGCCGCAGGAACTCCTCGCGCGCGTAGCCGTATTTTTGTACAGCCGCGTCGTTCACCTCCAGGAATGCCAGCGTTTCCAGGTCATAGATCCACATCGGCAGGGGATGGTTCTCGAACAGCAGCCGGAAGGTTGCCTCGTCCAACTGCTGATCTGCGCGGGTCGTCTTATTTTTTTTACCAGCCATTGCGCTTTCCTTTATTCACACTTAAAAGGCGGTTTTTGCCTTGTTCTGATGGTATTTTCACATAAAAGCGCCCCCTGCTATATGGGGTGATTCCCTACCTTGCAGGCTGTATTGCAAAATTGTCATTAAGAAGTTGTTGTCCCCCCCGCCGTGAAGCCTCCATGTCGTTGCGAGGAGGGCGTTCTTCCCGACGAAGCAATCTCCTCAAACCTGTATTCTGCCTGATGGAACAGGAGATTGCTTCACCGCCAGAGAGCAAAAGCGGCGGTTCGCAACGACATATAAAGAAAAATCTACGCGTTCTGCAACATCACCTGCTCAGCAACTGCCCCACCAGCGCCGACAGGTTCTTCATACTGGCGGGCTTGGCAAGGTAGGCATCCGCGCCGGCTTCCAGACAACGTTCGCGGTCGCCGGGCATGGCTAAGGCGGTGAAGGCGATCATGGGCGTGGAGGCAAATTCCGGCTTGTTACGCAGCGCGCGGATCACATCCAGCCCGTTCATGCCGGGCATCTGCACATCCATCACGATCACATGCGGGTGATGCGCCTCTGCCTGCTCGATGGCTTCGACCCCGTCCTGTGCAAGCACCACGCGGTAGCCGGCATGCGTCAAATAATCCGCTGTGACCATGCGGTTGTACTCGTTATCCTCCGCCAGCAGGATCGTGACCGTACCCGGGGCGGGCGGCGTGGAGCCGGAGACCGCATCGGACCCAGCCGGGGCGGATTCGCCCTCCTGTGCCGCCATCTCCGCCGCCAACGGCAGGATGAAATAGAAAGTACTGCCCTGCCCGGGCACGCTTTCCACGCCCACACTGCCTTCGTGCATCTCCGCCAACTGGCGCACGAGCGCCAGCCCCAGCCCGGTTCCGCCGTATCGTTTCGAGTGCGGACCATCCAATTGTGAGAAGGGTTTGAACAAAAGCGGCAGTTTTTCCGGCGGGATGCCGACGCCCGTATCGCGCACCGCAAAGCGCACGGCGTGCTCGTTCTCGCGCGTCACTTCCAATGCCACCGCGCCGCCCCCCGGCGTGAACTTGACCGCATTGGAAAGCAGGTTCACAAGCATTTGCTTGAGCCGCCGTCCGTCGGCATGGAGCACCGGCAGGTCGGCGGGGATGGATGCGCTCAGGCTCAGGTTTTTCTTGCGGGCGGTTTCGTGCATGATGCGCAGCGCCGATTGACAAAGGCTGTTGAGCGGGACGGCATCGTAGTACAGTTCGAACTTGCCCGCTTCGATCTTGGCAAGGTCGAGAATATCGTTGATCAGGGTCAGCAGGTGGTTTCCGCTTTCTTCGATCATCCCCAGCGGGCGTTCCTGCGCGGGCGTCAAGCGACCGTACACGCCCTCGCGCATCGATTCGCTCAGGCTGATGACGGCATTCAGCGGCGTTCTTAACTCATGGCTCATGCCCGCTACGAATTCATTCTTGAGCCTGGAGGCGCTTTCGAGCGCGAGATTGACTTCATGCAGTTCGCCGGTGCGCTCCCGCACGCGTTCTTCGAGCAGGTCGTTCGCCGTCTGCAGCGCCTGTTCCGCCTGCTTCCGTTCGGAAATATCGCGGTTGACCGCAACCAGGGCAATGACATGCCCATCCTCGCCGCGCACGAGTGCGACCGAACTGATGACCGGAAAACGCGCCCCGTCCTTGCGAGCCTGCGTCACTTCCGACTGCCAGTGCCCGTCTTCGAACAGTCTTTTCAGCGCGTTGCCTTCGTCCTCCCCATCCACATATTCCGTGCGGGTGAATATCTCCAGCCGCTTTCCGAGCACTTCTTCGGCGCTCCAGCCATAGATGCGATGCGCCGCCTCGTTCCAAAAGGTGACCCTGCCCTCCAGGTCGGTGGCGATCAATGCGTCGGATACGTCATGGATCAGGCTCGCCTGGTAGGCGATCTGTTGTTCGGATTCGTGCAGGGAATTGAGATAACCGGAGATGATGGAGTAGATCAGCGCGGCGCTGAGCAACACAAAAAAACCGCCCTTGATGGATTGCCACACGTTATACGCCGCCGGTGTGGGCAGGAAGATATTCAATGCCCGGTCGGACAGCAGGATCCATAACACGCCAAAAATGGCATAGATTGCCGCTGCGCGCGCGGGCAGCGCCCGTTTTTGCGCCTTGATCTTATTGAATGCCATGATAGTTCAATAGTCTTTATTCTAAAATGTATGCGGGTCTCTTAAGACCCGCCCCCTGCGGCATCAGCGGATCGGCTCCAACTACAATAAATATACCATGTTTACTCCGAACTACAATCATTCTTAGAGGGAGATGCGGCGCGGGTTGGTCCGATGACGGGCATTGCCACGGGCATATGGTAGCACCTTTTATTGGTTTCCCAACTTACAACTCAATAACATTTGATTGTTTGCAAAATATACATCCATGTCCCCCACCGCCCCTGCGGGGCACCTACCCAAAGGGCACGCTGTCCCCCATATCCGACAATGAGAATACTGGTCATTCATGTTCTTTATATGTCGGATATTGCCCCTACGGGGTGCTTCGCGAGGGGAGGACGGGAGGGGGCAAAGAAAATTCCGCGCCCATCGTTCCTCCGCGTTCACTTGTGTTAAAAAACAAACAGCCCCCCTTCGCGGGGGGCTGTTTGTACGTATGTGGAGCAATAAAGCTGACAGTTAAAAATGTTCCAGACAGGGTGAGGGGGGCACCCTGTCTGGAACTTCTATATTTTACATGAAACCAATAAAAACGCAAGACCAAAATCAATAGAGTTTCATTAACAGATTTGAAAAGTCCCGCCGCGCAGGGCGTAAAAAGCGGCGCGCGCCAGCGCATGACACCCGCCCGAAAGAATGATAAGATGGAAAACATTCATGCGGAACCTGTGGCGGTCCCTGTACCCAAAACTCGAGCAATTAAGCACAACGGGGGTCTATGCCATTGCCTTCCTGCTGATCGTCCTGATCGGCTGGCTCGATTATTCCGCCGGTTCCGAGATCGCTTTCTCCTTCCTCTACCTGCTCCCGATCTCATTCGTCACCTGGTATGCCAGCCTGCGTGGCGGCTATTTCGTCATTGCCGCAAGCCTTGCCGTCTGGCTGGTCACCACCCGGCTGACGGGCGAATACTACCACAGCGAATGGACCCGCTACTTCGACCTCGGTTCGCGGCTGGCGGTCAATCTCCTGATCGCCTTTTTATTGAACGAACTGAAGCTCGCCCTGCAGTTGGAACGCGAGATGTCGCGCCGCGACCCGCTGACGGGCATCTTCAACAGCCGCGAGTTCCGCGCACAATTGGGGCAGGAATTACAGCGCGCCGACCGGCTCTCCTACCCCATCAGCCTGATGTATATCGACCTCGACAACTTCAAACAGGTCAACGACACGCGCGGTCACAGCGCCGGGGACGAGCAATTGAAACGCATCGCGCAGGTCATCGGCGGCATCATCCGCAAAACCGACCTGTTCGCGCGGCTGGGCGGCGACGAGTTCGCGCTGTTCCTGCCGAATGTCGACCGCGCCAGCGTTAAATACGTGGTCAACAAGGTGGAGGAAGCCGTCTCGCGTGAAATGACCGCGCTGGCTTCGCCGGTTACCCTCAGCATCGGCGTGGTCACATTCCACTCCCCGCCCCTGTCTGTGGACGACCTTTTGAACAAAGCCGACGCGCTGATGTACCGGGCAAAGACGGCGGGCAAACAACGCGCCATGTACTTCGTGGTCGAATGACATGCAAAGACCGCCGCTCAAAAAGCGGCGGTCTTTACAAAGCAGGGGCATACCGGTAAACAGGTCAACTTTTAACTCACTTGGGGACAGCCCTCTCAGGCTGCCCCCTCATAAGTCCCAGGGCGCTTTCCCCTAAGGAGAGACGCCCCGGC
Source organism: Anaerolineales bacterium (assembly GCA_023382595.1). GTDB lineage: Bacteria > Chloroflexota > Anaerolineae > Anaerolineales > Villigracilaceae > Villigracilis. Next base: position 827,432 of record JAHDWB010000001.1, read on the forward strand.
CGCAATATCTAGGGGATCAAGCCAAGTTCTTTGGCGCGCGAGATGGCGGCGGCTTTCGTCCGCACGCCCAGGCGTTCGTAGGTTTCCGAGAGCAGGTTGCGCACGGTGGAAGGCGCAATGCCCAATTGTTGGGCGGCATGCTCGGTCGAAAGGTCCGGGTAGGCGGCGCAAAAGGTCAGCACCACCAGTTGTCGGTTGGTGAGAACCGGCTTGCCTTCCGCGTCCGTTTCCAGCCCCTCGAAGTACCGTCCGCCCGAGGAAACGCTCTTGAGAATGGCGGGCAGCCTGCGGATGGCGTCGCCGTTGCCCTTCAAAATGTAGCCGCTCACGCCCGCCTGCGCCAATGCCTTCACCAGCGCGGGCTGTTCGAGCATCGAGATGACCAGGATATTCAACTGCGGGTTGTTCTTCAGGATGTAGGGGACGTAATGGAGGATCGGGATCGGGTTCCTGTCCATCGCCGAGGTGGGCACGTTCACATCCATGATGAGCACGTCCAGCTCGCGCGTTTTCTCCAACAGGTCGTTCAGTTCCTCGCCGTTTTGCGCCACGCCCACCAGTTGAATGCCGCTGGCTTCGGTCAGGCGCATGTGATAGCCGTCGATGATCCCCTGATGATCTTCCACAACGGCAACCTTGATCGGAGACGGCATACAGCAAAAACCTTTCGCACTCCAAGTATATGGTCAAAAAACCCGCATGACGGGCAGGCAGTACATTTGCCTATACATTGGAATCGGGCGCGGAGGGTTCCTCGAACGGCGCGCGCACGGTGATGGTGAATCCGCCCGGCGAGGAGCGGGTTTCCACCGTGCCGCCCAGCAGTTGGAAGCGTTCCTTCATCCCAAGCATGCCGATTCCCCCCGCGCCCGAACCTGCCGCTTCGCCCCTGCCGTTATCCCCCACCGACATTTCGATCCAGCCATCCTCGTGCGCAAGGCGCACATGCACCTCGGTCGCCTCGGCGTGTTTCATCACATTGGTCAGCGCCTCCTGCAAAAAACGGAACAGGCTGATGGAGGTCTCCTCGTTCACATACGGCAGCACCGCGCCCTCGTAGAAGATGTCGATCGGCTTGTCGCGCTGGAACTCGTTGCAATATTCCTGCATGGCAAGGTTGATGTCGCCCACATCCAGCAGGGCGGGGCGCATTTTGTGCGAGAGCGCGCGGATGGTGCCCAGCGTTATATCGATCTGCGCGAGCATGGCGCTCAGGCGCTGGCGCATCCCCGCCGCGTTCCGCGCGGTCCTGCCGCGCGCGGGCGCAGCGGGCGGCAGGTCTGCCAGCAGCGCTTCCACCGTATAGCGCAGGTTGACCAGCAATTGCCCCGCCTGGTCGTGCAGTTCGCGCGCCACAAAGCGCCGCTCGGCTTCCTGCAAACGCAGGGTCGCGCGCGTCAGTTCCTGCATCTTCGCCGAGGTTTCGATCAGTTCGTCCTTTTGTCTTTTCAGGCTGTTGAGCATCGCCTGCGTGGAAGAGATCAACAGGTCGATCTCATCGGTGAAGAAAGGTTCGCCGCCGCGCACGCCGGAAAGGTCGATCTCCTGCGTGTCCGTCCGCCCCTGCGCCGGGGAGGACGCCCGACCGGCGGAGATTTCACGCGCATAGCGGTAGAACGAGATGAAAATGACGAGGTAGGGGATCACAAAGATGGCGCGCGCCAGCGTCAGCAGGCTGGCGTCGATGTGCGGAATGATCTGCGCCCATTCCAGCAAAATGAAGACCACCGCCATGTACAACGGCGTGACCACCAGAAAAAAGACGAGCCAGACCACCAGCCGTGAAAAGGCTGTGCGTTTTCCTGCCGGCGGTTGGGGAGGCTGTGAGTGCGTCACTTTGGAAATTATAGTAGATGATTTCGGTAAAAAGATGATGTCACCCTGAGCCGAAGCCCTGAGTGGAGCGAAAGGGCAGGCGAAGGGTCTCCGCGCCTTGAGCAGGATAAAAACTGACTTTTGCAAGAAGTTTTAATGAAAGAAACCGCCCCCCAAGGCGGATAATACTCATAGGACAGCCGTTTCCGGCTGTCCACACTCATGATTCCGAGGCGGCTCCCCTCAAGCTCCGGCACGCTCGGCAGCAATGGTACGCCCGTGGTACCCCTTGATACCCGCCTATGATTATCCACTTCATCCCGAAAATGTCAAAATTTTTTTTGACATTTTCCTGTAAAATAACTACAAGCGGACTCAAAGATTTTTTTGAATGGAGGAATGGACATGGATCGTTTTGAGTTCGGCGCGCTGGTCGCGTCTTTAAGGGAGGATCTGCGTTGGACCCAGTTGGAACTTGCCGAACGGTCGGGCGTGGATGTGGCAGCCATCAGCAACATCGAACGGGGCGCAAGAAGGAACCTTTTAAAGGACAATGTCCTTGTAAAACTGGCGGATGCGCTCAGGCTGACGACCTTCGAACGCCAGGAATTTTTGTTTTCCGCCAGCGGCGTCGGCTATGCCGACATGCTGCGCAACGGCTCGGGGGCTGCAAAATTGGAATTCGATCCCGGTTCCTTTATCGAGTCGATGGGCGAAGCCATCGGACGCATCACTCTGCCCGTCCTTGTCACCGATGCGTTCTGCGATATGCTGCTGGTCAACCGCAGCCTGTTCGAGTTCTATCATGCCCCGCAGGCGCTGCTCGAAACGGCGGAAGGCGGCGTCAGCGGGTTCAACCAGATGCGCTATGTCTTCCACAAGGACTCGAACTTCCGCGACCTGATCGGGCACGAACGCTGGGATCATTTCGCCCTGCTCAACGCCCGCTACTTCCGCAGGCGCACATTGCGCGTGCGTTCGCATCCGTATTTTGCCGCCCTGTTGAACGAATTGCTGGATGAAAGGACCTATCCGTCGTTCCAGGCATGCTGGCGCAGGATGGTATTCGAAAGCCATGACGAGTATCATGTCACCTTCGGTGCGCGGGAGGGAGAGGGGGACCGTGATTTTGTGGCGCTCGAGTGCCTGCTCGCGCTGACGCCCTACGGCGACCTGTACCTGCAGCAACTCCTGCCGTTGAATAAAAGTTCGGCGGATAATATGCACGCCATCGCGGATAAAGCGGGTGAAGGGTATATCGCGCTCGCGCCCTTCCCCGATAAACGCAAGTGGGGCTAGGCGCGCGGCAAAAAACGACCGCTGTCCAATGCGAGGGACAGCGGTCGTTTTGCGGAAGACTCCGCATGGAGTTCACAAGAATGTCAGCGTTTTTATCCGCAGAGTGCGCCGGTCTGCGCGGACCCTGCCCCTACTTTCTTTCAACTCCGTCCGATCTGTGTCATCCGCGCAGCCGTGCCGGCACGATCTTTCACGGCTTTTTCTTCCATATTCACTCGTCCCCAAAGTAGATACCGATGTTCCGCGCGGTGACGACCGCGTCGCCATGGAGATCCACGCGCTTGGGAACCGCGACGGCTTCCGCGAGGGAAATATCGGTGATCTCGCCGCACTGCATCGACACCATGCGGTCAAATCCGCCGCGGGCGGCGAGCCGTACCGCCGCTGCGCCACAGCGTGTGGCGAGCCAGCGGTCGAAGGCGGTGGGAGTCCCGCCGCGCTGTAAATGACCGAGCACGGTCACGCGCGATTCGAATCCCTGGCTCTCGATGTACTCCCCCACCATCTGACCGATCCCGCCCAGCCGCGGCACATAGACCTCGTCGCCTTTCCGCGAATAGACCTGTCCGCCGCCTTCGAGCTTCGCCCCTTCCGAAACCGCCAGGATGCTGAACTTGCGTCCCTTCGCCGCGCGGGTGCGGATCTTCGCCATGATGCTTTCGAACTTGAACGGGATCTCGGGGATCAGGATCACGTCCGCGCCGCCGGAGACGCCGGCATTCAACGCGATAAATCCGGCATCGCGCCCCATCAATTCGATCACCATCGCGCGGTGATGCGACTCCGCCGTGGTATGCAGGCGGTCGATGGCTTCGGTGGCGATGTTCACCGCGGTATCGAAGCCGAAGGATATTTCCGTGCCGCCGATGTCATTGTCGATCGTCTTCGGGACGCCGATGACCGGCACGCCCTTTTGGGCAAGTTCATGCGCGATGTGAAGCGTGCCGTCGCCGCCCAGCACGAGCAGGGCATCCATCTTTAATCGCTCGATGCCCTTCACGATCTCGTCCGAGACGTCGATGGTCACTTCCTTTCCGTCACGGATGACCTTGCGGGCGTAGGGATTCCCGCGGTTCGCCGCGCCAAGGATCGTCCCGCCGCGCGGCAGGATCCCGCGCACCTCCTCGACGCCGAGCGGAACGATGCCGTCCTCTTCGAGAAAACCGTCGTAGCCGTTGCGGATCCCCAGCGCCTCGCAGTCATATTCATTGACCGCCGTCTTCACCGCCGCGCGGATGACGGCGTTCAAGCCCGGCGCATCGCCCCCGCCTGTAAGAATTCCAATTCGTTTCATTGCGCAGCTCCTCGTTGAAAAAATACGCGCTTATGATACCCGATTCAGCGGGTTGCTACCAACCATTTCCTTTCTTGCAATTCAACTTCATCGCCCATATAATGTGACGGATGCAAACAAAACCATCCAAATTCGAAACCCTTGCCAGCTGGCTCGTTCCCATTGCCGCGATCCTTGCGGTTGCCGCATGGTTCTATATCGCCCCCGAAGGCGCTCTTGGGAAACTTGGCGCCATCGGCTACGCCGTCTGTCACCGCATCGAAGAGCGCTCCTTCCACATCGACGACCATCAGCTTCCGCTGTGCGCGCGCTGTACCGGTGAATTCTACGCCGCGGGCGCGGCGCTTCTCTTTCAGGCATTCGTCAGCGGGCGCAGGAGCAAACTCCCTTCGCGCGGGGTCATTGCGGTCCTGGCTGTCTTCTTCCTGGCATTCGCCGTCGACGGGACGAATTCCTACGTGTATCTTCTCAAACTGACATCGGCGGGCGCACTCGACCACATCCCCAATCTCTACACACCCAACAACGCCCTGCGCCTCTTCACGGGCAGCGGCATGGGCATTGCGCTCGCGGCGGTCCTGTACCCGGTCGTCAACCAGACCCTCTGGCGCGAAACCGATGACCGCCCCGCGCTCGAATGGAAATCCCTCGGCATGTTGACCGCGATCATTGCGGTCGTCAACCTGCTCATCCTGACCGAAAGCCCGATCATCCTCTACCCCATTGCCTACGTCAGCGCGCTCGGAACGCTCTCCCTGCTGGTGATGGTCTTCATGATCCTGTGGGTCATCATCATGAAACAGGACAACACCTTCGAAACTCCGCGCCAGCTCTGGCTCGCTTTCGCATCGGGTCTGACCCTAGCCCTGCTGCTCATCCTGAGCATTGACCTGCTCCGACTGCAGTTCACCGGCACCTGGAACGGCTTCCCCGGGCTGACAGGCTGACAACGAATCCCTTCAAAACCCGTATAATAAGATATAGGATTTTGAAGAAGGAGAAAAAAATGGAATTACTTCTCAACATATTCTCTGCATTTGGCTTGTCCGCCAGCGCAGGATTGAACGCCTACATTCCCCTTTTGGTGGTCGGCACCATCGCGCATTATTTCCCCAATTCCCTCACGCTCAATACGCCTTTCGACCTGCTTGCCAATCCGTGGATCCTGATCGTGCTCGGCGTGCTGGTCATCATCGAAATGGTTTCGGACAAGATCCCCGCTGTAAACCACATCAACGACATCATCCAGACCTTCATCCGCCCCGCGGCGGGCGCGGTCGCCTTTGCCGCCAGCGCAAATGTCATCACCGATATCAATCCGGTGCTGGCGCTTGCCTGCGGTCTGCTCGTGGCGGGGAGCGTGCACACGGTCAAAGCTGCGGCGGTCCGCCCTGCCATTACCGCCGCCACCGCCGGCGCGGGCACCACCCCGACGTCCATTGCGGAGGACATCATCGCATTTACCACGTCCATTCTGGCGATCATGCTCCCGGTCATTGCGGGCATCATCCTGATCATCGCGCTCGCGTTCCTCATTTGGTGGTGGTGGCGGCGCACCAACAAGGCGCGAGCCGCCGCCTGATGGGATTATCAGGTTGTTAACATTTTCCGCCTGATTTTTTCGTTTATAATGCATGCACGCTGTCATTGTGCGATATTCATTCACTCAAAGGAGAAGAAATCATGTCTGAAATGCCTGTTACCCCCGAAGAGCAGCCCAAAAAGAACAATCAGGGACTTATCATCGGCATCGTCGTCGCAGTTTTGCTGTGTTGCTGCTGTTCCGTCGTCGCTGGCGGTTGGTTCTTCGGCGACACCATCGTCCAAATGCTCGGCATGTAAACTGGACTTATCAAAAAATCCTCCGTTCAACGCGGAGGATTTTTTGATTCAAAGTACCGCTTAAGTTCGCGCAAACCAGCAAATGCCCCCTGCCTTGTTGTATCATCCAGTTTCAATTCTTCCAACTCATCTTCGTCCAGGACGGTTTGCCGCCCATCGGCGGAGACCCACAAATCGAGCGCCAGATCCACATAGGAGACCTGTCCATCTTCGATGACGGCGGGCTTGCTGATATTGCAGTACCAGCCTTTCAATTTGCCGTCGTCGCGGTCATAAATTTCGAAGATGTTGTACCACTTATCGGCATAAAACGTTTCAACGAAACGGTCATTGCGTTTCAGTACGATCTCTTGAAAGGGCATATCGTCGCGGTTGAAGAAGGCTTCCACGGTGATCGAAGTGTCATCACGGCACAGTATTTCGCTGTCGTATTGCCAGGTCACTTCGTCTGCCAGATTCTTTTTCAGGATTTTCATGACAGGCATTTTACCTGAACCTGCACAGTGATGACATCGCCAACCTTTGGCGCTTCTTTCATGTGGATGACAAGCCCGCCTCTGCCTTTGACCTGAAACTGGTCTTGTTTAAAAAGCACATCCTCTACTGCGAGTTGAATCTCACCTCGGACCTCCCCCCCCCGCCCCTCTCCTGAAGGAGAGGGGGGCTGTTGTAGTAGCAAATGGAGTTTTTCGCCAATTTTTTGTGCACAACTCAAATTGAAAATGCCAAATTCTGTTTTGACTTTGTTTTCTGAAATTACTTCGGCATCAATAATGTTTCCAATGCCAAGTAGTTTAGCGACTGCCGCAAACTTCGGGTCTCTCCAAATTGCCTGCGGGGCAGCATCGTGGATGATGGTGCCTTCATGCAGAACGAGGATGCGGTCTGCAATAGAAAAGGCTTCTTCCTGATCGTGGGTGACATAGATGGCTGGGATTTTGGTCTTATGCAAGATGCCGCGAATCTCGTTGAGCAGGTCTTCCTTCAGAGAACGATCCAATGCGCCGAGGGGTTCATCGAACATCAACAGGCGAGGTTGGGGGGCAAGAGCGCGGGCGAGAGCCACACGCTGCTGTTCGCCGCCGGAGAGGTCGGTCACTTTGCGGGAGTCAAAGCCAACCAAATTGACCTGTTCCAAAAGTCCGGCTACACGCAGAGAAATTTCTTCGGCAGGGACGTTCCGCATTTTCAAGCCGAAGGCGAGGTTGTCAAAAACGTTCAGGTGAGGGAAAAGCCCATAGTCCTGGAAGACCAAGCCAAAGTCACGGAGGTGAGGCGGAGTACCGGCGAGGTCAAGATCGTTTAGCAGAATCGCTCCACGTTCGGGAAAATCCAATCCAGCGATCATCCTCAAAATAGTGCTTTTGCCGCTACCCGATGCGCCAAGCAAACAAACAGTTTCACCTTGTGAGACGGTGAAGGAGATGTCGGTGAGCAGCGGCTTGCCTTCGTAGGATTTGACGACGTTGCGAAGTTCGAGCATTAGAGTTCTCCGGCGTTGTTGAAACGCAATTTTTCGATGAGCAAAATGCTGAGCGTGGTAAGCAGCATGAGGACGGTTGCCATCGCCATGGCTTGACCGTAGTTGAGACCGCCGGGCTGCGAGAGGAAGCGTGAGATGGCGATGGGGATGGTGGGATATTCGGGGCGGGTGATGAGCAGGGTGGCGCCGAATTCGCCGAGCGAGACGGTGAAGGCGAAGGTGGCGGCGCTAAGTGTGGCGCGTGAGAGGATGGGAAAGTCTACGGTTTGCCAAACGCGCAGAGGCGATGCACCGAGAGTTGATGCGGCTTGGCGCAGTCGTTCAGGGATGGATGCGAGCGCGGGTTGCAATGTACGGATAACGAAGGGCAACGCAATCAACGTGTGTGCAATGGGAATGAAGAACGGCGAAGCGATGAGCCGCCCGAAGGAAAGAATGAAACCAAGTCCCATCATCACGGCGGAGGCGCCGAGCGGAAGCATGAGGAATGGGTCGAGAATTTTTTCTAGGCGGGTCGGTTTGGCGAGGGCATAGGCGGCGGGATAACCGAGCGCCAGTGAAAGGATGACGTTGATACCAGCAAACCCCAGCGAGTTGGCGGCGGCTTGCACAGGCGGGACGTAGAACAACGAACCGCGTCGGTTGATGAAGAGTTCTTCGTAGTAATCAGTGGTGAATCCGTATTGGATTTGTTCTCGTTGCCCGCGGTCAGCTTCGAGGCGGGTGATGGAGCGGATGGGGAGAGAGAGTAAGGGCAGAAGGAAGAAGGCAGAAAGCAGAAGGTAGAAAGTGGCGACGAAGAGTTTTTCCTTGATGGTCTTTGGCGGGCGGACAGTGGAGAAGCGCGGGGCAGTTTGGGTTTGGACTTGATTGATGGTACGCGAGTAGAGAATGGAGAAAATCAAGGTGAAAACAAGTTGAATGGCGGCAAGCAGTGCGGCAAGATTCAGGTTGGGGAGCTGCAAGGCGCGGATGTAGATCTCCACTTCGAGGGTGGCGAATTGCGATCCGCCCAGCAGGAGGATGACTCCGAAACTTGTGAAGTCGAACATGAAGACGAGCAGGGCGGCGGCGAGCAGGGAGGGACGAAGGATCGGGAAGATGACATCTTTCCAGACATGGAATGTATCCGCGCCGAGAGAACGGGCAGAGGCTTCGAGTTTTGGGTCCAGCCGTGAGAGGGTATTGCCGACGATGCGAATGACGATGGTGGTGTTGTAAAAGGTGTGGGCGATCAAGATAAGGATAAAGGGTGAAGGATGAATAACGAAAGAAGGAAAGAGGAAAGAAAATAGTCCGCGCGAAGAAAAGATTGAGTTGAAGGCGGCAGCGACAACCACTGTGGGAAGCATGAAGGGGATGGCAGTCAACGCGCGGAGCAGGGATTTGCCGCGGAAGTCAAATTTGGAGAAGAGAATAGCGGCGGGGAGTCCGAGGGCGAAGGTGAGGAGGGTGGAGAGGAAGGCTTGGTAGAAGGTGAAGAGTAATGAGTTCCAAATGATGCGGAGGTTATTGAGGTCGATGAGGGTTTCGAGATCGAAGGTAAGGGCGAGGATCTTAAAAAGGGGGAAAAAGAAAAAAGAAAGTAAAAAGAGAAGGGTGGGAATCCAAAACAGAATCCGCGAATTAGAAGAAATAAAGGTGCGGATATTTATTGGTTTGAAATACTTACTGGTTGGTAAATTCATTTTTGTTCATCGCAGAGGCGCAGAGAGCACGGAGTTTTCTTTCTCTGTGTTCTCCGCGCCTCCGCGGTTGATCTTTATTTCATCGCTTCATTCCACGCTTCTATCCATGTATCGCGGTTGGCGGCGATGTCAGCGAAAGTAATGGAAGCAGGCTGGTCAGCGATTCGAGCATGCTGCACGAACACTTCAGGCAATTGCGCGGATTGGTTCACGGGATAGACGAACATATTGAGCGGCATATCTTCCTGGAATTGTTTGCCGAGCATAAAGTCTACAAATTTTTCAGCGAGGTCGCGGTTCTGTCCATTTTTTAGAATCCCAACAAATTCGATCTGACGGAAGCACATGCCCGAAGCAACGATGGATGCGGTCGGGGACTCGCTCAGCGGTTCGGAGGCGAAGAACACTTCCGCGGCGGGGCTGGAAGCGTACGAGACGACCATCGGTTGCGGTCCCTGCCCCGAGGAAGCAGAGAAGTTGGTGTAGTAGGCAGTCTCCCAACTATCGACCACCACCACCCCATTGTCTTTGAGGTTCTGCCAGTAATCCAGAAAACTGTCACCGAAATAAGCGCGGGTGGCAAGCATGAACGCCAAACCGGGCGAAGAGGTGGCAGGATTTTGCACCACGAGCAAACCGTTGTATTCGGGCTTTGCCAAGTCTTCGAACGAAGCAGGCACGGCTAAATTATTTTCTTCAAAATATTTTTTGTCGTAGTTGATGCACACATCGCCATAGTCCACGGGCAAGGCGCGATAAGAAGAATCAAGCACGAACTCGGAGGGCACGTCGCTCAACGCGGGCGATTGATACGCATCAAAGATATCCGCTTCGAGGGCGCGCGAGAGGAAGGTATTGTCCACGCCGAACATTACATCCGCAAGCGGGGCGTCTTTGGTGAGGACAGCTTTGTTGAGCATGGTACCTGTGTCACCACTGGCAAGGAAAACAACATCAACATTGTTCTCTTGTTCAAAGGCGGTCACAATATCTTCGCTGATCGCAAACGAGTCGTGGGTCATGACGGTGAGGGTGGCGGGTCCTGCAGGGGCGCAGGAGGCGAGGATGAAAGATAAAAGAAGAAAGATGGTTATAAGTGGAAAGTGGAAAGTTTTTTTCATGGGTATTCCTTTTAAATCAATTACCAGCGATGTGAGTGATGAGCAACAAACCGCTTTTGATGGAAATGGTTGCAACATCGGCAGTCATTTCGTTGCTGATGCCGCGGGTCTTGTCGGGGTATAACGTTTCATAATGAAGATGCCAGCGCAGGTTTTCAGTGAAAACACCGGTGACTTCACCCTGCCAGGGGATGAGCGAGACGATGTCTCCGCTTCTCCCTTCAACTCGGGCTTGGCCTCTGCAAAAGAAAATTTCTTCTACGCCGTCAGCGAGGCGGATGTCGCAGGTTGCAAGTTGAAGGTTTGAAAGCAGGGCGATGTTGGCGAGGGCTTGGTCCATGCGACCACCGAGGGCGGCGAGGATGAGAATCTGGTCAGGCTTCAAAGCCAGAGCATGGTCAATGGCGAGTTCGAGGTCGGTTTCGTTCTTATCGGCCGGGTGCCGAATCATCTGCACACCCAACTCTTTCATCTTTCTTCTTTCTTCTTCGGTTACCGAATCCAAATCCCCGATGACAACATTAGGAACAAGTCCCAATGCAATGGCATGACGTGTCCCGCCGTCCGCGCAGAGGATGAAGTCATCGGGACGGATGAGGGCACGTGCTTTTTCAGGGTTAGGCAGGCTGCCGTTGGCGAAAATTATTATGCGAGACATATTCATGATCCATGAGATTGCTTCAGGCATCGCCCTCGCAATGACGGAGTTAAAAATAAAACATCCTCTTCAGCGGAGGATGTTTGCGGGCATATTGAGAAATCCCTCCGCTGGCATTAACCAGATCAGGTGATGCGGGTCGAGCGCGTTCACGCTCCTCTCAGCCTTTCGAAAAGGCTCCCCGTTCGGTTGTGATGTGAGTATATGACCGTGATCGTAATGTGTCAAGCCAAAAATTCAGGGATGGTTAATAAAAACAGGGCGGCGAATCCGGTCACTGCCCTGTTTAGCGGACGCGGCGTTTCCACTCTTCCTTAAGCTGCAACTCCCTTGGGCTAAGCCCTGAGTCAAGTGCGAGGAAATCGGTAAGCAGACGATTGAACTGGGCGGGATTATCCAGCATGGGGAAATGCCCGGTCCCTTCGAGGTTGATCTGGTGCATATGCATCGGCAGGGCATCCACCTTTTCCTGCGAGGGAACGGTCAACGCGGGGTTGTTCGCGCCGTACACGAACAAACAAGGTACGCCAAGATTACGGATGTTCGGGAACAAATTATCAGCCTGGAGGCTGCTGATCGAAGCAGAAACAGCTTTCGTGTCCACTTTGGAGGCGTCTGACAGGGCGGACATAACTTCGGGCGAGCGGGATGTCAGCCAGTCGACAATTTCCGCAGGGGGAGTTGTCCTCATGCGGGGATTGAGCGCCTCATACTCAAGCGGACAGTTGATCGCCATGACACGATCCACGTTTGTGTGCCATTGCTTTAGGAAGTTCAGCCCCACCAGCGCGCCGAGGTCATGCCCAACAATGGCAACCTTTCCAATGCCCATTTCGACGAGGAACCGGTTGACAAGTTCCGCCTGTCGTTCGAGGGAATATTGATCTTCTTTGCGGGCGGTGTCGCCGAAGCCGAAGAGATCGAGCGCGTAGGCGCGGAACGATGTGGATGCGACCTGCATGGAGTTGATCCAATAACGCCATGAGCCGACCCAGCCGTGCAGGAAGACGATGGGACGCCCGCGTCCCAATGCCTCGTAATGCACCATCGAACCGTCAAGAATGATTGCGCTCATGTATGCCCGGGTCTATTTTCCAAATTTCGAAAGAATGGCTTTTACGCGTTCCACGAGTTGGTCTGGCGCAAAAGGTTTCAGGAGATATTCCTCCGCGCCCGCTTCCAAACCTGCCTGGATCTCAGCATCCTGTCCCTTGGCGGAGAGGAAAACAACCGGGATGTCCATGAGGGCGGGGTCAGCCTTCATGGCGCGGCAGGCATCATAGCCCGTCATTTTCGGCATGCGGACATCCATAAGGATGATATCCGGGATCATTTGGGATGCCTGCTGGAGAGCCTCCTCCCCATTGGAGGTAGCGACGACTTCATGCCCTGCAAAGCGCAGGGTAAATGCCACCAGTTCCCGGATATCCGGTTCGTCTTCTGCGATCAAAATTCTTGCCATGAAATCTCCATTATTTTCGGATGGGTAGGGTGAAGGAGAACATGCTGCCCTCGCCTGTGATACCCGAACTTTTCATCCAGATGCGTCCATTTTGCATTTCAACCAACTGACGGACAATGGGCAAGCCCAGTCCGGTACCAGGGGTGGCGAGGACAAGCGGATGCTCGCCCCGGAAAAAGCGGTCAAATACCCGTTCCCTATCTTCGGGCGCAATGCCAACACCATTATCTTCCACATCCACCTGCACCTCGCCGTCGACCTGATGGATGCTGACACGGATGGTTCCATTATCAGGAGTGTAGTTGAACGAGTTATTGACGAGGTTGCTCAGGATCTGGCGCACGCGCTCGCTGTCACCGATCACGAGAGGCAGATTCTTCGGCGCATCCAGCGAGAGTGCAATCGGCTTGTTCTCAGTCTGGGATCGGCGCAGAGTTTCGGCGATCACATCTTCGGCGATCTCATAGAGGTTGACCGGAAGTTGTGCGAGGATGATGCGCCCCGCCTCGATGCGTGAAATATCCAGCAGGTCACCGACCAGTGTATTGAGGCGTTCAATATTATTGCGCACCACAGAAAGGAAATGCGCCTGGTTTTCGTTCAATGCACCCGCCGCGCCCATCATCAAAATATCAACATATCCCTTGATGGCGGTCATGGGAGTGCGCAGTTCATGACTGACCGTTGCCACAAATTCTGATTTAAGGCGGTCCACTTCCACTTCGTGGGTGATATCACGGAAGATCGAAACCGTCCCGAGGAAATCCTTATGAAGGATGACCGGCGCGAGATGCACGAGCGCGATCCGCCCATTCTCCAACTCCAATTGTTCAGCGTATGTGTCACCAGGCTGATATGAGGACGGGTCTTCCGACCAACGACGGATGGTTTCCGTCCATGTGCCTGCGGCTTTGCCGAAGAGGATGCCGGAGCCGTCCAATGATTTGCCAAGCAGGCGAGATTCATCCAGACCGAGAATGTTCGCCGCGGAGGAATTGATGAAGGTGATGCGGTTATCCAAACTGGTGACCAGAACTCCGTCCGCGACCGCTTCAAGGATGGCTTGGGAGCGGCTTGCCTCCTCCTGCTCTTTGCGCAGCATCACACCGAGGCGTTCCGCCTGATCACGGATCAATTCATACAGGTGAGCGTTGTTGATCGCCACGGAAACCTGACCGGCGATCGCTTTGACGAGGTTGAGCATGTCAGCGCTGAAGAAGTTCGCAGCACGCTGGAACACCATCAACACACCGATCACGTCCTCGCCCACCATCATGGGCGTGGCAATGGCACTGCGATGGTCCTGCCCGGCGACTGTGCTCCTTACCCAGCGTGGATCCTGATGCAGGTCATTGACAAGCACCGCTTCGCGATTTTTGACGACCCAACCAGCCAGACCTTCCCCGATCTTCAGGGTAAAGCCTCTGCGGCCCGGGTTGGAGCGATCGGACAGATAACCGTACCCTGCGCGATAATGCAGGAGGTTATCCTCCGCATTTACAAGCAGGATCGTTCCCTGCTCCGCGCCGATGGCTTCGTTCAGCAGTGACAGCGTGCGATTCAATGTACGGTCAAGATCGAGGCTGGCAGATGCTTCAGTAAGAACCCGCAGAAGGATCTCCGTACTCTGTTGTTCACGCTGTAACTGAGCAGTACGCTCGATAACGCGCCGCTCAAGTTCTGATGCGAGTTTCTGCGTCTCTGCAAAGAGACGTCCATTCTGGATGGCGACGATGGCTTGATTTGCCAGCGTGCCGAGTATCTGCACATCCTCCCGGGTATACACGCCCGCCTGATAACTCTGCGCGGACAACATGCCAAGCGCCTTGTTTCCCAGGATCATGGGAACGGCTACAACGGATTGGATCTCTTCGGATTCTTCGCCAAATTGCATGGCGTTCATGCGGTTCACTTGAACCGTATTGGACACCAAAACGGGCTTGCCGGTCTTGATCACGTCGCTGCTCAATCCCTTGCCAAACGGAACACGTTGACTGGAAAAGCGTTTGCCGCGCTCATACAGATACACCGGTTCGATCTCATTCCGCGCTTCATCGAACAAGGTAATGACCACAGTATCCAACGGCACAAGACGTTCCACCGCTTTATGTACGGAAACATATACTTCATCGGGGTTGAGGCTGGCGCTGACCAGCGAGCTTGTTTCGTTAAGAATGGCGAAACGCTCCGCCGTGCGGACAGATGATTGATATAACCGGGCATTTTCCAGGGCGATGGTGGCTTGATTGGTAATGGTGCGCGCAACTTCCAGATCATTGATGCCGAAACGGCTATCTCCAGTCGCTTGTACGAACAGAAGGGTCGTCAGGGTCTGCCCGCTCGTGAGCGGGAGGATCAGCAATGCACTGGCATCCTGACCAAGCATGTCCATGAGAGGCGCAAGATCGGGTTCATTATGGACATCATCTGTGTTGAAAATTCCCAACGACTCACTGAGACGGCTGAAAATTGGCGCATCCAGCAGGGTGCGTGGAAGTTTAACCCGGCTTCGGGGGGCGGTCATCTTCCAATATGCCTGACCCCGCTCAAAGGTCACGGCAGAGACGCGCCGCGCGCTCAAGCTGATAAGCAGTTCCTCGGCGGTCAGGTTCAGGATCTGATCGGTATCGAGCGATCCGGTCAAAGCAGATGCGAAGCGGTTGAGCGCAGTAAGACGCTGGGAACGCAGATCCAGTTCTGTCGCGCGCTTAACACTGTCTTCATATAAGTGGGCATTATCCAGCGAGACCGCCGCCTGGCTGGCGAATGTCAAACCGACCTGCACCTGTTCGCGGGTGTAATAATTCGCCTGCCATTTTTCCACAGCCAGCACGCCGACCAATTCACCTTTGGAGATCAAGGGGATGCCAAGCCAGGAAAGGCGCGGAGCTTCGACAGCGGGAAAGCGCGGGTCTTCACGCACATCTTTCACCAGAATGGGCTGCCCGGTTTGCGCCATTTCTTTGAAGAGTGCGCTGTCGGCAACAGCAACTGACAAACCAAGCCTGCGCTCGGAATCGGAAAACCCGCGCGCGGAGGCAACCTTCAGGCGATCCTTTTCACGGAGCCAGAGTGTTGCCGTATCATACGAAATGATCGAGGAAAACTGATCGAGCAGGGACGAGATCAACTGGTCACTGCGCAGGCTGGAGGTAAGCGAGGCGGAAACATCGTTCAAGGCTTGTAACTGTCCGGCACGTTCCTGCGTCGCCTGAACAAGCCGCAGGTTTTCCAACGAAAGAGCGATCTGCTGGGCAAGCGAGAGCAGCAACGCTTCATCTTCCGCGCGGAATGCGGCGGTCGCATTGAAGTTGTCCAAAATGAGCAAGCCCAGATTCTGGTCACTGGTCACAATGGGGATAAGGATGCAGGAGACCGGCAAACGCCCGCCGGTTGCTTGGCGATAGAGGGTCAGATTCTCCGCGCTTAGGTTGTAATCGCGCGCAAAATTGATCTCATCTACGCGGCGCGATTTTCCGTTGACGAACGTTGTGCCGGGCAGCGCCTCCCCTGCGTTATAGCTGATCTTCATCATGCTGGCGTTATCGGCATAGCCGGAGACCGTGCGCGGGGTGAGCATTTCCGTTTTTGGATTCCACACCAACACCATGCCCGCATGTGCTTGATGGATCACACGACGCGCGCTATCAAGCAGGGACTTGATTGTCGCATCCGCGTCCATACCCGACAACTGGCGGCTGAAATCGAGCAGTAGATTCACCTCGTCCAACCTGCGGCGGGTCTGATTCAACAGCGAAATGTTCTGCAGGATCAGAGAAGTTTGACGCGAGATCTGCGTGTACACCTGACGGTCTTCATCCGTAAACGATGACATGGGTTCCGGGCTGGCGGCAAGCATCGCAGCCACAGGCTTGCTTTCCACCAGAACAGGCAGACAAATCACGCTTTTCACGCGCAGGGCGGAGAGCATCGAAGCGTCACGCCACTCGTCGTCTTCATCCAGGCTGGGAATAAGAACAGGCACTCCGGTCTGCAAACAAGCCCGCAAGGGATTGCGCTGACCGAACAACGCCTCCACATTCGTCGAGCGAGGCAGACTGCCCATCACATGCAGGAGGCGCGGTCCATCGGGGGTGTTTTCCGCCACAAGTGCAACCGCCATACCAAGTTGTGTGAGAGTCTCGCGCCCAAGTGCAAAAAGCGCGGAGGAAGCGTCCAACTGACGGCTGACGGATTCGGTGATCGCCAATCCAGCCCGCACACGCTGCGCGCGGCGGTCCAGATCATGCAGGGAGATCGTCTGTTCAAGATCCTTGCGAAGCAGGATCGGCAGGTCGTCCTGCGTCATATCCAACAATTTCTGCTGGCGGTCAATGGCGGAAGAGAGCGAATCGATACGGGTGCGCAAGTCACTCTGGCGCAGGATGTTGCTCAACAACAGCGCCGCCTGCGAGGCAAATACTTCCACGGTTTCAATAGCCGCCTTATCCGGACGGAGACCGTTCGACGGGTCATCGAGGCTGATCAAGCCAACGGTCTGTCCTTCCGAATTCTCAAGCGGAACGAGCAGGAGATCTTCCGGATTCCACGCATTGGAATTTTGAGTCGTCGCCGCCGACACATCCAACGTGACCAAATGCAGATCCGGCGGGATCACCGGCGCGCGATTCGCCGGAATAAAATAGGAACGACTGACCTTGAATTCAGGACGCATCAACTGCTGCACACTGGCAAGCGGCTGTTTGCGGGCAAGCAGCTCAGTCAACATTTCCTGCGAGACGCCAACAGCCGTAACACGGCGCAGCAGATCCGTCTCCGGTTCGACGATGCTCATCAACACCACACGGAAGGGCGACGAATCTCGAATGCCTCGCGCGATGATCTGCAGAGCCTGATCGAGCGGCTGGTCATGTCCCAGGCTGTAACTCACATCAGACAGGCGCATCAATGTGTCCGAACGCCGGCGCACCAACTCGCTGCGCAGTTTTTCATTTTGGTACCGCTGGGCATTGTTCAAGGAAATCCCTGCCTGCAATGCCAGCATTTGCAACATCTCCGCCATGCCATGCGTAAAGAAACCGGCACGCGCCGAATGCATACTGATCAAGCCAAATGTTTGAGTTTGATGCAGGATCGGAATGATCAGCGCCGAGCGAACCCCCTCATGCGGCGGAAGGACAGCATCCTGCAAAAAGTCGGAGACAATATGCGCTTCGCCCTTCTTCAAAGCTGTTTGCTCAAGTGAAGTTAATTCACGCTGACGTTCACAACCGACCGCCATCTGAATTTTATGGGACGATGCTTCCTTGCTCTGCTCGAACAGGATCACAGACGCGCAATCCGCCTGCATGATCCGCAGTCCCTCATCATGCACAGCCTGAATGATATGTTTAACATCCAGCGATGCCCCCAATTCCCTGCTGACTTGCGTCAGCGCAAAGAGTTGGTCCACACGGCGGCGCAGGGAATCGTCCGTTTGCGCGAGCAAGCCGGCAGACTCAACAGCGGATGCGATTTGTCCCGCCGCGGTTAAAACGACTTGAAGGTCGTAGGAGTTGAAATGATCGGCTTTGTAGCTTCCGAGCATCAATTCGCCGATGCTGCGCTCACGCACCACAAGAGGCACCACCACCGCAGATTCCATCCGCAGCGCCGTTGCCAGCGGACGGTACGCAGGCAGGACGCGTCTATCCACACTCAGACGCCCGGAGAGGAATGGCTTTTGGCTGCCGGAAACCGTATAACGGTAGCTGGGGTCATCCACGAAGATTTGGATGAAGGAATTGCTGATCTCATCTGGAACGCCGAATGCAGATTCACGACTCAACCGCAAAACTCCGCGGGTTTCATCCAGCAGGAAGATCGCCCCCGCATCCACTTGAAAGAGATGAGAGAGTTCCTGCACGGAGTATTTGAGTATCTCTTCGAGCGTGGCGGTTGATGACGAAAGGCTGGCAATACGGCGCAGGGCATCTGCGCGCTGTGCACGGGCACGGGATTGCTGGACCAACAGGATGTTTTCGATGATCGCGGCAGCTTGATTCGCCACGATATTCATCAAGCGTACTTCCTCCTCAGTAAAGGAGGAGATGCCCCGGGTATGGTGCCCGACCTGGAAATAGCCGAGCATGCGTCCCGAGGAGAGAAGCGGGATAAGCGCGTTGTCACGCAGGCTTGCCGCAGTCGCCACATCCATCAACCCGAGCGCGCGCCACTTTTCATCGTTCATGGCGTTCAGCGTGATAATGGGCTTCTGACTCAGAATCACCTGTTCGGCGAGGCTGTTCGCCGTAATGCTGGAACGGTAGATCTCAACAACATGGGGCGGCATACCGTGAAAAGGAATTTTCCCTTCCAGCACACGTTTATCTTCGTCATACAATAAAAACCCAACGATCTCGACGGCGAATAGAGGCGCCACGCTCTCAACCAGGCGGGAAAAAATATCCTGCACATCACGCACCGATCCCAGTGACTGGTTGAGATTTGCCAGCCCGGTGAGTTCGGAAACGCGTTTTTGTTCGTCTTCGTATAACTTCGCGTTGCGGATCGCGACAGCCGCCTGACCCGAGATCAAGACCAGCAGGTCGAGATCGTATTGACCAAATGCCCCGCTGTTCATCTGCCCCGCCTCCAGCGTACCAACCAGTTCGCCACCTGACATCAACGGAATGCCCAAATAGGATTGGATGGGAAGCAATTCGCCGAGCGATGCGATCTCAGGCTGTGAGCGAATGTTCTCGAGCAGCATGGGCGTCTGGCGGATGACAAGTTGATCCGTCAGGCTGCCGAACTGGGAAAGCGAAGCAGTGACCACCCGCCCGGATGATGATTGCTGGAACCGATACGGAACCAGCGATTGGCGCTCCTTGCTCCATAATTTCAGTTCGAGCACATCCGAAGGTACAAGGCGGCTGACATTATCCAGGATGGAACGCACGGTCGTATCAAGATCGAGGCTGGCAGCAATGCCCTGACTGAATTCGGTCGCCACACGCAGGATCTCATTCGATGCGCCATTGCGAGGTTCCATTGCCGATGCAATATCCTTGCCGCGCAGGGCAACGAGCATCATCGGGTAGGTGCCCGGCACCTCATAAGACGCAATTTCCACCAGCTTTCCGCCGATGGAAACACGCTTGGAACCGGGAGTAGCGCACAGGTCTAAAAAGTCATCTGAGGGGCGCACATGACGGGCAAGGCGCTCAAGGTCGTACGGTTCATTCTCACGCAGTTTAAAAAATGACCTTGCCTGGTCACTGATATATTCCACCCTGCCGCCAGGCTGAAGAATTAAGATTGCATCTTTTGATGAACGGGCATTATCCGAAAAAGCAAGCGGACCTGCATTTGCCTGCAATGCCGCAGGACGCGGAAACATGCGCAACGCCAACCAGACCAGTGCAATCATCACCAGTCCTGCAATGAACAGCGTAATGCCCAGCCCGAGAATCATGCGAAATTCTTACACCCGCTCAGGCAGTGGAAGCAGTTGCAGCGTCCTGTCTTCGAGCCTCAGCCGCCATTTCTGTGATCTCACGAATATCCGCAAAAGCATACACATCCGGAGAGATCATTCCCGCAGAGAAGGTCATGAACCCCACCTTCTCCACGCCGCCCTCCGGCTTCGGAGCCTGGATGAAGCCCTGCTGACGGTCAATGAAATTGTAGTGGCTCTGCACTTCTTCCGCAAAGCGTTCCTTCACCTTCTGCCGGATGTTCGGAGCCGCTTCCTTCGTTGTGATGATAATGAAGTTATCGCCTCCGGCGTGACCGATAAAATCGCCCGTCGTACCGAGATCGTCCACCACCTCGCCGATCAGCATCGCTGCAAAACGCAGCACATCATCGCCTGCCACAAATCCGTACACATCCTTGAACGGCTCGAAGTTATTGACCCGCATATCCAACAGCGCCCAGTCCTTCTCGCGGATGATGCGGCGCAGTTGTTCCTCGATCAACCGTCCCGCCGGGAGACCGGAACGAGGATCGGTGAGGCTCTCCCTCTCCGAACGGCGGATGGCTCCCTGCACGCGCAGTTTCAATTCTTCGATATCGAAAGGTTTGGTGATGTAATCATCCGCGCCGAGTTCGAGCCCCTGCAATTTGTCGCTGCGTTCATCCTTCTGCGTCAGGAAGATCACAGGGATGTGACTCGTGCGCATATTGGTGCGCAATGTGCGGCAGACCTCATAACCATCGATATCCGGCAGCATGATATCCAGCACAATTAAATGCGGGAGCACCTGCTTGGTCTTTTCCAAGGCATCGCGTCCGCGGTTCGCCACATCCACATCATACTGAAGACCCGAGAAATAGATCTTGAGCATGTTGGCGATGTCGGGATCATCTTCCACTACCAAAAGACGAGCGTTACCCATATAAGCCTCCTGCCGCTTTTCCAATTTTCATGTTGAAATTTCGAGCAAACCATATCATTTCAATGCGATCCTTTAATGCGGCTCTTTTCGTTGCGCCCGTTTCCCTTTACGGGCATTTCTTCGGATGATTTCGATCTGTTCTTCCGTTACCTCACGCTCGAACGAACGGAACCCGCTCATGCGAAAACCATGTCGTTCCGCAATGGCTGTGATCTCCTGCACGCGCTCGAGCGTAATATCCTTGCCGACGGTGTAATCCTCGAAGCGCCCTTCCAACGCGAGCGCAATGGTCTCCGCCATGCAGGCATACGCCTTGCCTTCGGGAAAACCGAAATTAAAATGGAAATCCACGGGACCTGGCACATCCACCATGCCGCCGTCAATCACTAATATATCATCTCTCACCGCCGCCACCATTGCAGAAACATCACGAGGGCGCGCCACGTCACAAACCACGCTCCCCGCCTGCAAATGTTCCGGGCGGATGACATCATGGATCGAGCTGGTAACGGTCAGGATCAACTGTGCTTCCCGTAAAATATCCATTTTTGTGCCGATGCAAACCTCGCCTCGCGACTTAAGCTGAAGCCTGCTTTGCAGTTCCTCAAGCTTTTTTTCGTCCCGGGCGATGAGCAGAGTCCGGGCTGCCTCACCAGCTAACAGGTCCGCACAGACGCGCCCAATGGCTCCCGTAGCACCGACAACGGCAACCGTCGCATCCGACATTTTAATGTCCATGACCTTCGCCGCGTCCCGAATGGCTTGTACAGCCATTGCCACAGTGTACGAGTCGCCGGTGGTGACGGGGACGTCCAGCGCACCGGCAATGGTTACTCCGGCGTCACCGACCACCGAGGTGAACGCGCCCAGACCGAGAATATCCGCACCGAGGCGTTCCGCCATGCGCCCCGTCTGGATAATTTTACGATAGACCGTACGCTCAGGCAACTGCATCATGCGGCGCGGAGTGTATGGACAGGCAATGAACCAGCCTTTAATGACCTTGCCTGTGGCTTGAGATGTAATGCCTTCGATCTCCGAAAGATAAACGGGAGGAAAGAAGGTGGAAAAAAAATCGATCTGCGGTTCTGAAAGTACCTTGCCTAAAAATGGAAACTTGCGGCTCACATCGCGCTTGGGGTCAATGGGGTGAATGATGAAGGCGAAGCTATCCATATGGTGACTGGGCTGAATCGCTTACCATGACTCTGCCTCGGCTTTCTTATCTGGATGATAGGGCGTTTGATGCAGGTGGGCGAGTTTCCAGTTATGGTGGTCGCTCTGGTCGAAGGTGATGTCGCGGTCGATCACACGGCGTTCGGCGGAAGCCGCCAGTACCACATCCGATTCGATGGTGCGCGCCGGGTAGATGATCATGCCCGAGCCGATGCGGCAATTGTGCCCTACGCAACCGCCTAACACCGGGCGATTGGAAGGGCTTAAGTTCCCATGCCCATCTCGTGCGCGGATCGGGATGGGAATCAGGTTGTAATCCGTCCAAGTAGAGCCCGCGCCGATAAAGGTATTCCGCCCGATCACGCACATTTGCAGACAGGTATTCTGCGCCACCATGCTGTTCTCCATGAGGGTGGTCATAAACAGGGCGGTACGGAACGGAAGAAAAGCCCCGTCACCCACCACGGAGAGCATCAATTGGACATCCTGTGAAACATTGACGTTGCTCCCGATGACACAATTCTCAATGACAGCCCCGGCATTGATGGTGACATTATCACCGATGATGGTCGGTCCGTGGATAACGGCGCTGGGATCGATCACACAGCCCTTGCCGATCTTCACCAATTCCGAGCATTCCAGCACCTGCCGCCCTTCATAAATTGCCTTTCCGAGGATCTTTACTTTGAAACCCAAATCTTCATTGAGGCGCTTCTCAAAACGCGCCCCGCGCGCGAACTGACTGAACACCATATCTGCAATGAAAACGTGCACCCAGGTATCGATCGCCATCAGCGCGCGCAAAGGGACTTGGAAGACCAGGTCGCCGCTTTGGTCGCCCATATAGGTGGGAACGTGATAATAACCGATCTCACGCGCCTGAAGATCGATGACCAGCGGCTCGGCATCTGCCACAGGTCCATTCGGGTAATACCACAAGTCCGCCAGATACAAGTCTCCTGCCGGGGTATAGGATGAGGAAAGGGGAAGCGCGTGTTCACGGAAGGCAGGGTCCTCCGCGCGAAACGCCGCCCGGACTGGGCGTTTGCGCTTCACTGCTTTTGTCATGAATTCCTTGATGTAATTTTCGTCGAAAAAGAGATTGTCACGGTAGACAATGGTCGGCTCGCGCACCGGCTGAAGGCGGTCTCCCTGCTTCAGTTCCATCTCACGGGTCACGTATGGAGCAAGCAGATTGCGCTGGTGCAGCCAGAGCGGCGAGTTCTGAATCCGCAAATCACGCGCAGGCTCGCAAAATGGCATGATCGGGGTCTGCGCGTTGAGGATGATCTTGAGCATAGTTGGATTATAAATCAAAGCATGGGAGAAAACGTACCGCAGAGCAAAACAAAATTGTTATTAAAAGCCTAGGAAAGCGGCGTTTTGTACACCAAAATGGTGCAGTTCGAGTCGCCTCGCGCAATACAGGCGGTCTCCTCTACATTAAAGACCTTCCCCCCGCTCAGCCAATACAAGGCTTCCTGCAACAGACCCACCGCCAGATGACAGATCGGTTCATCCGCTTTGCGCTCCCAGCACAGCGGACAACGCTCGATATGCCAAAAAATAGTGCTGTCGGTCTCTTCCACCCGCACGCGCTGGTCAGTATGTTTATTAAACAACTCTGCAAACGATCGGGCTCCCACACGCAGTTTTGTGGACAACGGCAGAAGGCGAAATGCAACTTCTGTCAGACCGAGCATGGAGCCATATTCCTTAAGACCATACTTGAAGCTGGCGCGCCCCGTCCGCAGCGCCAATCCCCGCCCCCCTCGCGGACCGTATGCCTGCTCCAACGTCCCAAGCAGGAGACTCACCTTTTCAAAGGAAAAGGACTTCTCCGTTTTTGACGGCGGGTAGTTCTGAATCAAATCATCCAACTCAGCAAGGTGCAGGATGGCGTCCACCCCGCCTTTGCTGATCACTTCCTCCATGCCAAGAAGGATGATCCTCCCCATTTTCTGCGGGTAAAAGAACGCATTATTATTCATGAGGCTGGGATATCCTCATCGAGAAATTTTTTCAACTTCAGGGTGAATTCGGTCGGTTCTTCCAGCATCGGAAAATGCCCCGCCCGGGCGAATCGCTCGATCCTGGCGTGCGGCATCCCGTTCAACATGGGCTGCCATTGCATCGGATGGACGATCACATCCTTGTCACCGTAGATACCAAGGGATGGGACTTTGATCTGCGGGAGTACAGGTGTCAGGTCCGTGCGGCGAAGCGAAGCGATGGAGAGCAGGAAAGATTCCACCGTAGTACGGGACAGGTCGCGGTCCATCATATCCGGGAAACGCGGGTCACTGCAGATCACGCGGGAGTAATAATATTTCATGAATGCGCGGAAGGGTCCCATCATATTGAACAGCATGAAAGCGATGGAACGATACCCAGCGAGTTTGAGCAAAGGCGCCAGGGACGAACCCACTATGGGCGAGCCGACCACTACCACCTTGCTGACACGATCCGGATATTGATGTGCGACCGAAAGGCTGACCGTGCCACCCATGCTGTGTCCCACCAGCGGCGCATGGACGATCCCCAACTGTTCCATGAATTGATTGACCAGGCTGACAAAATCAGAAACGGCATAGGTTTCGCGCTTCTTGCCTGATTCACCGAACCCCCAAAAATCCAAGGCATAGGTACGATAGAATGCGCCCAAATACGCCATGGTCTCCTGCCACAGCCCCCATGAGCCAAGCCATCCGTGCAAAAGTATGACGGGGCGTCCGCGCCCGTATACTTCGTAATGAACTATTCCCTGATCAGTGGTGATGGAAGACACAGCAACGTTTAACCCGCCCCCTATTTTCCGGATTCCATTTCCTGCAAGATGCTGTATAAAAGTTCCAGCAAAACCTTTTTCACTGTTTTCCGGTCGGTGGCAATGCAGGGAAGCAGTTTTGTATTCTTATCCAAACGGAGGGCATGACGCATGTCCTCGAGTTCCCAGGAATCTTCCATATCCTGCTTGTTTGCAGCAACGACGAATGGCGTGGGCGCATAGGCGCGGAAAGTTTCGAGGATCGAACGCGCCTCGCGGAAGGTTTCCGGGCGGGTGCTGTCCACCATGACGATAAAGCCAAGCATCCCCTCCGAAAGGATCTCCCACATGAAATCAAAACGTTTCTGACCGGGCGTGCCGAAAAGATACAGAACCAAATCATCATCGACCGTGATGCGACCAAAATCCATGGCAACCGTGGTCGCAGATTTGACGTTGCGTTCCTCTTCGGATGAGATCTTACGCTCCGTGGCAACAACATCAATTTCGCTGACAGACTGAATAAACTGCGTCTTGCCTGCGCTGAATGGACCTGTCACTACCATTTTGACCGTTTGCATAATAATTCCTATCCTTTCGACCGTGGGGACATTATAGTTTTCGAATGCGGCCGATTAGTTTATTAATCAATGATTTCTGTTCTTCTTTATCCTGCGTTGGGAACATCTTCGGATTCGGCTGGACAGGGGCATTAGCAGGGCGCACCAACTCCACCAGACCCGCCTGCAAAAGTCCATAGACGATCCTGCGGATCTCCGCTTCGGTCAACTTGTTCGTCCCCGCGATCTGACGCATCGTATTCTTCGGGTCAACGAACTTGACGACCTTCCATTCATCCACACTTAGATTGACATTGGTGAGCGGACGTTCAGTGAACTTGAGCGCCATATCCAGGCTGGGAATTTCATCCTGCAGTTGCTCCAGTTCGCGCAACTGACGCGAACCTTCGATGATGATATTCTCCAGGTCGAGCCGCACATTGATGCGGTCATCGGGAGGAAGCATATCGTTCTCGAAACGGAACACCCCTTCGACCCACGTAAACAAACGGCGTACAACATCCGTAAAATGAGATTGCAAATTCAGCAGGATATCATCCTGCGAAACATAGCCGGCATTAATGAGCAGCAAGCCAAGTTCCTTGTCGGTCATCTGACCGGCGCGGTCTGCGATGGCACGGTATTGATTGGCATTGATCTTGTTCGCCTTATGCAGAACATATGCCAGGCTGCTGTCGTCCTTGCCGATGCGGGCATACGCCAGTTTCCCCTCACGAAAGGAAACATACGCCTGCTCAGACACCCCATCCACAACCAGCGTTCCCGTCTTGCTCGCAAGGTTTATTAGATTAAGAAGTTGTGTGACCGTAAAATCGCGTAAATTTCCACGCAGAGCCATGTGTCCTCTACCTACCCTCCAAAAGGGATAGTTGGAAAATTATACTTGCAAGGGGATATTGCGTCAATTAACCATCCTTGCACTCTTGTTTGGAAACGGAAACCAGCCAAATCATTTGATTTTCGCATTCACGGTCATTTCAAAATTTCAACAACTGCTTCAATTGGCGCATGGCATCCTGCGGATCCTTGAACAGGACTCCCTGCATTCCGACCTGCTGACAAGCTTCAATATTGGCAGGGACATCATCCACAAAGACCGCCTCATTTGCCTTAACCTGAGCCTGCTCCAACGCAAGACGGTAAATCCCCGCCTCAGGCTTTGCCGCCTTGACCTCCGCTGAGATAATGACCGTGTCAAAAACTGCAAGCAGACCGTTCTTTTCGAGATACGCGCGCATGCCATCCCAGGCATTCGAAATGAGACCCACATGGAATTTCCCGCGCAGGGATCGAATAAAGTCGACAAGTTCGTGGTCGATCACATCACCCGCATAGAACGCGGTTTTTATATTTTCGATCTCACCATTCTTGACCTTCAACCTGCGCGCAACAGCCCGCCAGTGTTCATCCTCGCCGATCGCGCCAACGGTAGCCTGCGCCGCTGTGCCGTTCGGTCCGCCGCCGAAGACAACCTCGTCAATGTCGGCATAATCCATGCCAAAGCGTTCGGCAAGACGCTGGCGCGGAGCCTGATAGTCGGTGCGCTGGATGACACCGCCATAATCAAAAAAAACTGCCCGAATGGTCATATCATTTTCCTTTTCTCGTCATAAAAAAAGCCCGCAGGCAAAAACAAACCTGCGGGTTGATCGTTCCATCCAAGTCGTTACTTCTTCTTGTCCTTTGCGGATGTCTTTTTCGCAGGGGACGAGGTCTTGGAAGAAGGGCTTTTCTTCGCAACATCAGATTTCGAAGCGTCGGGCTTCTTCTGTGCGGATGATTTTGCAGTTTCACCAGCCGTCTTCTTGCCGGAAACCGCTTTGACAGTTTTCTTCACCGTTTTCGCAACAGGCTCGGTTTTCAGGGACGCGGCAGCAGGCGCCGGTTCTTTTGCTGCTGTCTCCGCGGCGGCAGCCTGCTGTTTGGCAGCTTCACGCCAGTTTGGAAAGAAAAGTTCCATGCGCTGGCGGGAGATCGAGTTGGCGCGGCGGCAACGCGGACAATGCGCGTCATAGTGGTTCTGGTTCTTTTCGTTCATGATGACGAGCGCGGACAGCATTTCAACGCGGCTGAGGGTGAACGGAGTCTGACAATAAAGGCAACGCAGATTCATGGGTCTCTCCTTGGTGTGGAACCGTTTGTTTATTCTGACAGTGATTCTACACTGATTTCACGTCCTTCGCGAATCGTCTTTTCGAACAGGTCGAACGCCATGTGGATGTGCATGCCTGCCTTCTCGTAGAGCCGCAGGGCGCCGGTCAGGTTCTCCGCATCCACACCCAAGCCGACCTTTCGTTTTCCCCGCTTGTAAAATTCGCCAAAACTATGCTGCAGGAGCGCCAATCCAAGCCCATACTTGCGCCAGGGACGGCGAACGCCCAGGGTGTTAACCCATCCCAGGTCCGCATCTTCATAGGCATTCGGGCGGCACAAACTGATACCGACGATCTGGTCGCCTTTCATGGCGAGAAACCATAGGGTCGGGTCAAAACCTGCTCCCGTGAAGAAATGCTTGAAGCGGGCAAACCCTTCTTCAAACGGTTCAGGGAGGTGCCCAAAATGATCGCGGAACGATTCTTCGGCGGCTTCATAGACGGCTCGAATGTCGTTCTCGGGGTCGGCGGTGCGAATGGTGATCCCATCAGGCAAGAGCGGGGTGGGAGGCGCTTCTTCCAGATTGATCCGCATCTGATAAGAACTGCGGATCTGGCGAAAGCCCCTGTCATCGAACAATTTCTTCGATTCCACCGCGGGACGGTATATACCCAAGCGGGGAGCAAAGCGCACATCAGAGGGCAGCTCTTTAAGGACGCGGCGGGCATGAGATTCCGCCCATTCCAATAGCCACGTGCCGATGCCCAATCCGCTAAAACCGGGATGGACACGTCCCCAGATCCACGGGTGTACAGGCGGCTTTGCGTTGGTCCACACTTCGATGTAACCGACCAGTTCTCCCTCCGGTGAGAAGACCAGGCGGGTATCGCGCGCGGGGTCAAAACCCGGCGATCCCCATTCCGTGCGGATGGCGTCCGCATCGGTGATCTCGTCCTGTTGCACCACAGACCGCGACCATGTGTTGAACAGTTCCAGCGCAGACTCGATATCGTTCGGATCTGCACCTCGGACAGTAAATCCTTCAGGCAATACAACTTGTTGGGTTTCGATCTTTTCTTTCATGACGTCCTCTTATTCTTCCAAACTTCGTCCGGGACGAAGTTCCTTTTCAAATGTGACGAATTCGCTCACCACGTGCATTCCGGCTCTTTCGTACAGGCGGGTTGCTCCTGTGGAATTGGACGCGTCCACGCCGAGACCGATGGTCTTCATGCCGCGCTTGTAAAAGTCGGCGAAGGAATGTTTGAGCAGAGTCAGCCCAAGTCCTTTTTTGCGCCACGGCTTGCGGACTCCCAGTGTGCCGACCCAGCCGATGCCCATACGGTAGCGGTTCTGAGAGAAGCCAGCGATCTGGTCGCCATCCCAGGCGATCAGCCACAAGTTCGGGTCAAATTCGGGTCTCTCAAATTTACGGAACGACCACTCTTCAAAGGTGGAGCCGTGGCTGCCCCAATGTTCGTTGAAGGCTTCGTTGTCCGCCTGCCAGACGAGGCGGCTGTGCGCTTCCTTGTCGAAGGGACGCAGTTCGATTCCTTGGGGAAAAGGAGGAATGGTCGGCATTTCATCGAGTGTTACCTCCATCCGCCAGAAATAGCGGACGGTGGCATAGCCCATTTCCTTGTGTAGAGAAATTGCCGGCTCATCCTTGCCGTCCATCGTGCTGCGGATGTACACCCGCAGATCGGGCGCGGCGAGTTTCATCTCTTCGAGCGCGCGTGCCTCGGCACGTTCCATCAGGGCGCGGTCGATGCCCATTCCTTTGAAGTCGGGATGAACATATCCATCAATGGTCAAATGAGCATGGTTCTTGACATTGTAGAAATCCTGAAAACCCACCACACGCCCATCCTGTGTTTCCACGAGGAAAGCGTCGGTCTCGGGATTGAAGCCTTCCGTGTGCCACTCGTGTTCAAGTTCTTCGGGCGTCACAGCGACGGTGATGTCACCATCCGCTTCGGTGACTTCGTAGATGAGCTTTGCCACAGCGTGGAGATCCGCCCAGGTGACAGCACGCAGGTTCAAGTTTGAGTTAAGAAGCGTTTCCTTTGTCATTGTTCAATTCCATCCATTCTTCCAATAAAATTCCCATGTAAAACATATCCCAGCGTTTGCCATCCTTGAGCAATGCACTGCGGCGGCGTCCCTCGAGACGGAATCCGCACTTTTCATAGGAACGGATCGCGCGCGGGTTGTACTCAAAAACAGAAAGCGAAACACGGCACAAATTGAGTTCAGTGAAGGCATAGCGCAGGATCAGCCGCATCGCGTCCGTACCGTAGCCCCTGCCCCAGTCCGCGCGGTCTCCGATGCCGATGCCCACAAAGGCATCGCGCGAAGCCCAGCTTGTTATGTCAAGGTCGGTCTCGCCGAGCAGACGGTCACCCTCCAGCGCGCGGATGCTGAAATAAAAATGGGAGGGCGGCTGGTCTTTCAATTCCTTTTCGTAATACTCGATACTTGCCCGCGCGGACTGCACTCGGGCTGGAGCCGAACCGAACAAGCGCATCATTTCCGTATCGCGGCTCCAGCCGACGTAGTGCCTGCCGAGTTCTTCCGGGTCGGCGGCAGAAAGCCGCACCAATTTGCCGCAGAAAATATCGTTCATTTTGCACCCTGTGCGATGAGCCATTCTTCACGCAGCAAGCCCATGTACAGGTCATCGTAACGGACGCCGTCGCGCAGACCTTCGCCGCGCACACGTCCCTCCAACGTAAAACCGATTTTCAGGTAACTCTTCAGCGCACGCTCGTTATAGGAATGCAAACCAAGCGTAATACGCCGCAGGTTGAGTTCGATGAATCCGTACTGCACGATCAGGCGCATGGCGTCCGTGCCGTAGCCCCTGCCCCAATACTCGCGCTCGCCGATAAAAATACCAAGCCAGGCGTCGCTGTGAGTCCACGAGTGCACCCACAGCGACGTGGTTCCGATCAATTTGTCATCCTCCAGCGTGCGGATTGCAAAGCGAAAACTGTTTTCCTGTCTGTCGTCGTTCTTCTCGACAAACTCCTTGAGTTTTTTCTGCGACCACAACTGCGCCGGAGCGCTGTCGCCGAGGCGGTGCGCCTCCGTATCCCGATCCCATTTGAGATGGAATTTCGCCATGGTCTCGGGCGTTTCGGATGCCAGACAGACGAGGGTTCCGCGATAGATGTCTTTCATCGCCTCCCCCTACGCCGACGTCTGGTCGCGCCATTCGGCATTCAACAAGCCGAAGCCGAGGATGTCCCAAAATTCTCCGTCACGGTGCAGGGCTTTCCGACGGCGCACCTCCTCCACAAAACCGAACTTCTGGAAGAGACGGATCGCGCCTTCGTTGTAGGCGGGCACCACCGCTGTGACGCGGTACAGGTTCAATTCGCCGAACGCATAGCGCAGGAGCATGGACAAGGCTTGCGAGCCATATCCCTTGCGGCGGGAATCGGCTTCGCCGATCCCGAGGCGGATGAAGCCGTTGCCGTTCGCCCAGTCGATCCACTCGATCAGCGCCTTACCGATCAAACGGTCATCTTCACGGGCGCGGATGGTGAAATAGAACAGGTTCTTGTCCTCTTCCATTTCCTTTTCGATGGCTTCGTATTGCTTCTTCACCATCGCCGCCGAAAGCGGACGGATGGGCTTGAGTTCCATCAGGCGCATATACTCCGCATCATGCGTCCATTTGGATTCGATTTCAGGATGCGTTTCATGGTCAATGGGACCGAAACGGATATCCGTCGCTTCGAATAACTGATTTTGTATCTCCAACATGATTTCCTCTTCGTTACTAAAAACAAAACTGCCACAGGACTCTCCCGCGGCAGTTTCCACCTTAAACAAAACGACCACGGGGCTTGGCGCGCCGTGGTCGCGAGACAACAAAAAAGACTTGCCTAACGACGAACAGGCGCACTACGGCTATCGACACCAGCAATGCCGGTGAGAGAAAGGGTGATGTAAAACTTGGTCATAAACATTGGGCGTGCGCCTCCTTTCAGAAAATTTGCTCTTTCAAGCACGATGAGTTTATCACGCCCCCCGCGGCATCGTCAAGTACGTTTTAAAAAGATAGTACCAAAGGGTGACACCCATCTTTTGCATTTCCAACCACATGGTAGTAAAACATAGAGAAGAAGGACACGATGATCGACTGGAACACATCCCCGAACCCCAATGCAAGGCACACTGTCCTGATCGTTTCACAAGATGCGGAAATGACAAGCATCTGGAAAACGCTCTTCGAGCAGAGGAACTGCCGCGTGATGATCGAACACATGCCGCAAGGTGCTGTCCAAACCGCGCGGCTGCTCTCCCCCGCTCTGACCATCCTCGAGCTTGACCTTTCACAGAATGAACGCATCGAACTTTGCAGGGAACTGCGCGTCGCCTCCAACGGCACGATCCTGTTGCTTGCTCCGCGCGTCAACGAACTGGAAATTTCCCTCTACCACCAAGCTGGCGCGGACGAGTACATCCCCACGCCGATCAGCCCGATGGCGCTGCTGATCAAATCCATGGCGTGGCTGGCAAGGCAGGAATGGCTTGTGCCGCGAAAACTCGCCACAAACATGTATGTATAAAAAAATGACGGGCTCAACGCCCGTCATTTTTTTATGGACCGATCGGCAAAATCCTGCCTGCCAGTAACGCTTCGAGCGTATCCTGCACGAGGCGGATCCTTCCTTCGGTGAGAATGCCCAGGTCCACATCTGCAAGCCCGAGCGGAGATTGAACGTTCTGTCCGCCCTGCCCGGCGATGAGTTGGGGCCAGGATATCTGGATCGCTTTGACCGTGTCGGGGCTGACCGTCATCACCCAGCCGCCGGGACGGGTTTCGGGCATAGATGCCCCGACCAGATAAACGCCCTGCGACCCAACATAGGAAAGGAAATCCGGGCTGGCAAGTGAGGGATAGATATACAGGGCATCCACATTGCGGTCGTTGATAAGCACGTTGGCGTAACCGCCGTAACGCGCCGGGTCTTCATCCACGGGAATCTCAAGATAGGTTGGGTAGGTGTAATTCGAAAAATAAAGCGTGCGGCACACACCGCAGTAATACTTCATGCCGTTCTGAAAGGCAAGGAAGGCGCGCTGACCGTCCGGGTCGCCCTGCGGAATGAGCATCCCGATGTGATATTCGTCAACGAGCATCGCCAGCGTATAACCGGCAAGGAAGGCGGGCAGGTCCACCTGCGTATTCGGGGCAAGCACGCTCATATTCCCGCCAGCCGTCAGGTTCGGGATATTTACAGCCAGAAACTGCACGTTCGGCGCGGCAGCCGCAAATGAAGCAACGCCGGGGTCCGGCGGCAAAGCGATCACAACTTTCAGGGTCGGGTCGTTGATATCCTCCTGCGTCAGCATATTACGGACCTGAAAACGAAAACCGGATGCCTGCGCAAGATCGTAGACCGTTTTCTGATACAGGTCGAACGCCGCCCTGTCCATATCCTGCGGCAGGATCAACAGCGCCAGCGGCGTGGAAGGCGTGGGCATCAGCGTGGGCAGCGGCTCCGGCGTATGCGACGGGACAGCCGTCGGGGCGGGGATCTCCGCGGGGTCATTTCCACCACAGGCGCTCAGAACAGCGATCAATAAGACGAACAACAGAAAATATTTAACACGCACGAGACTTCTCCAAACATCAACAGGAATTTCAGAATTATACTGCCTGATTTTGAGGGATGGCGGCAGACTTATCCTGCCTTATTAAATGCAAAGAGACGCATGGGATTCACGCGCCTCTTTCCAATCTGACAGTTGCCTCAGTTTACTGCGACCTTGATCCGCTTCGGGCGGGCTGACTCGG
Organism: Anaerolineales bacterium; assembly: GCA_023382595.1. Lineage (GTDB taxonomy): Bacteria > Chloroflexota > Anaerolineae > Anaerolineales > Villigracilaceae > Villigracilis. Next base: position 860,866 of record JAHDWB010000001.1, read on the forward strand.
CTTTCGGCAGGGTCAGCGTCAGGATGCCATCCGCGATCTTCGCCTCGACCTTGTCCGCTTCGATCTCCGCCGGCATTCGCAATACACGGCGGAAGGAACCCTGCGGCAGTTCGTTGACGAGAAATTCCACTTCCTCATCGTTCCGGTATTCGCCTTCGATGCTGACCACGTTCTCCAGAACCTGAATGTTCAAATCGTCGGCGTTCAAGCCCGGCACCAGCGCCGAAAGGACGTAGGCATCATCTTCCTCACGGATGTTGACACCCAGCGAACGGTTTTGCAAATGCGCCATGTGACGGCGAGCCATGCGGCGGAAGGGGTGCGGTTGAATATAGAGCGTCATGTTCGTATGTCTCCTTATGTTTGAAATCAATGCGCTTATATTAAACCGGGAGTGTAAGAAAATGGATAACACAAGGTAGAATTTTTATAAGAAAATAAAGAAACAGGCTGGCGGATTTTCCGCCAGCCTGCAAATTCAACATCAGCCTGAAGCTATCTCACGGCATTGAAAGCATTGACGCGCCCAGCGCCATAGAAATCGTCATTGCCGGGCTTGCCAAGATCATCCGCAGAACGGCGCAATGCAGATTCCACATGCGCGGGCTTCATCGAGCCGCCATTCTTGCCAATGATAAGAGCGGCAACACCCGAGGCATGAGGCGCCGCCATGCTCGTACCAGCGGACCAGTACCAGCCACCATTACCAGTGCTGAAGACCAGGTCAAAGACCCAACAGGGGCGGACCAGTCCGGCAACAAGACAATTCTCATTACCGGGATACACAGAGTCACCGCCGGGTGCGGCGAAGTCGATCACGGATTGCCCATAATTGGTGTAGCTGGCGGGATAGTCAAGGAAGGCATTCAACGGATCGGTCGCCCAGCCGATGGGAGCCGTGGCGGAGATCGAGATCACATGCGGGGCATCCGACGGGATGTGAACCAGATCCCTATCATGATCGCCGTCATTTGCAGCATTCCCGGCAGAAGAAATCACGGTCGTGCCCTTCTGATAGGCATACGTGGTGGCGCGTCCGATCGCCACGATTAACTCAGCCGCTTCACGGGCGGTATAGCAATCGCTCGGGTCGCTGCAATCGCCGCTCTTATAAAGCGCGGCGCCGAGGCTCATGTTGATCACATCCGCACCCGAGTTCGCGGCATATACGATACCGGCAATGACCGAGGCAAATGAACCGCTGCCGGAATCTGACAGCACCTTCACCAGCATCAGTTCCGCTTCCGGCGCGATGCCAATGACGCCAAAGGCGTTGTCCGCGGCGGCAATGGTGCCGGCAACATGTGTACCATGACTGAAGGTATCAGGCAGGGTGTAGTCCACGGGTTCACCGGGCACAAAGCTTGTGCTGAGGGCGTAGTTAATGTTGGGAGCCAGATCAGGATGATCCATGTCAAAGCCCGTATCCAGCACTGCCACAAGCACACCAGCCCCGCGATAGCCAGCATCCCAAGCTTCAGGAGCATCCACCGCATCATGCCCCCACTGCAGATCGAAGAAGGAATCGTCATCGCCGCTGAAAGGCGGGTTGGCGGCATCGATCTCCACGGATTCCTGGAAGTTCGGATTAACCCATTGCATGGTCAGGTTCGCGCTGACAGATCGCAGCCCCGAGATCTTCGCTGCGCGTACCGCAAAATTCGGGTCGCTCGAGGTCACCACAGCCAGACCGACTTCAGGAATGGTCTGCGTAACCACACCGCCCGCGGCACTTACGGACTTGACAAGATTCGCCGGAAGCTTGTTTCCATTTGCCATCAAAATATAAGAACGGGATTCACCCTGCGCCCCCACAGGGACAGCAAATACGGCAGCCAGCATGGCGATCAAGACAATCATCGTAAATATACGTTTCATTTTTTCTCCTCTGAGATGTTTACAAAATTCAATATTCGATACGCAAACACAATAGCGTTGCAGATCCGGTTCGCTTCCCCGGCACCTCCTTTAAAAAATAAACGACCGCCAAATAATAAAAATTCGGCGGTCTGGCAGCCTTCCACGCAACGAGCCTGAAAGACCCATGACTTTGCGTCCCCGTCTCACGGCGGGTTTGCCCTTTCGTGTCACGCTCCGAAGAACGCGCATCATTATTATTACAGAAATTGAATCATATTGCAAGTTTTGTTCCAGACGAGTCAAACCATTTATAATCCCCCAAATGCCAAAAAAGATAGTTCTGTTATTAGCCATCCCGGTGGCGATCGCCACCGCAGGGATTTATCTCTATTTCAACTACGGACGAAGCGCCGCGCGCACCGTGCAAGTCTTCGACTGGTTCCGTGACCCCGCCTCCCGCCCGGAATTGATGATGACAGCCGGGACGCAATGCGGCGACGCTCCCTTCATTTTCCCAACCGACGGCTTGATCGGCTTCATTTGGGACGATTCCTTCCGCCCCGGTCACCGCCACGCCGGAGTGGACATTTTCTCAGGGACGCAGGTCGGCGTCACGCCGGTGATCGCCGCCTACCCCGGCTACCTCACGCGCGAAGCGGATTGGATCTCCACGGTCATCATCCGCGTGCCGAGAGATCCGCTTCAGCCCTCGCGCCAGATCTGGGTGTACTATACCCACATGGCAGACCGCAACGGACTTTCCTTCATCTCTTCGGAATTCCCCGCTGGAACAAAGGAAGTTTATGTAGAGGCAGGCACGCTCCTCGGCTATCAGGGAAATTACTCCGGCGACCCGCTCAACCCGACGGGTTTGCATTTGCATATTTCCGTCGTGAAGGATGACGGTTTTGGGAATTATTTGAACGAACTCGATATCAACAATACCTACGACCCCACGCCGTATTTCGGGCTGCCATTGAATGCAAATATGAACCCGGATACGATCCCGGTATGCAATTGAGGTGTCAAGTGCGCGGTGTCAGGTATCAGGTGCCAAGTTTCAGGTGAAGGATGAACATGCTAAAAGATAAAGTCGTTTTGATCACCGGCGCAGGCAAGGGTGCGGGACGCGCACTGGCAGAGGCACTCGCCGAATGCGGCGCGGTCATTGCCGCAAATGACATCTCCCCCATCAACGTGGAGGAGGTGGTCAAGCGCATTAACGCGGGCGGCGGAAAAGCGCGCGCCTACGTCGAGGACATTGCGAAAAAGGTCGGGGCACAGACCGTTGTAAAAAATGTCGAAGATGATTTCGGACACATTGACATCCTGATCAATCACGCGGCAGTGGAGCCGCACGTTTCCCTGCTAAACATGGACGAGTGGGATTGGCATCGCACGCTGGATGTCAACCTGACGGGCGCGTTCCTGATGATCCAGTCAGCGGGGCGGGTGATGCGGGCGAAAGGTCACGGGGTGATTCTGAATCTGGTTGCGGGAACAGGTGAAAGGTCCAAAAAAGAGGCGGGGACGTATCTTGCCAGCAAGGCGGGGCTTGTCGAGTTGTCCCGTCAGGCGGATGCGGAATTAAGTCCGCATGGCGTGCGCGTGTTTGCTGTCGAAAATTCCGATGATGTGGTTGAGACCATCCTATCAATGCTGGAGGAAAAATGAAGGAATTGCTGGAGTACCGCGTCAAACTGGTGGAACGGCTGGGGGAGGCGACGATTGAATTTTGCGCCGCCTGTACCGGATACAATGACCCGTTTGCCATTACCGTTGGCGATTGGACCGTGCATCAGATCGCTGCACACACACGTGATGTTGAAAAATCCGTGTATGGCGCGCGGGTGCGGCGGGTGTTGGAGCAGGAAAATCCCGAATTTGCCAGTTTTGACGCCGACGCGTGGATGGCGAAGCATTACCGAAAAGACGAGCCGCTGACTCAGATTCTGGATGAGCTTTCGGCGAGTGTCAACGGGTTATGCGAGATGCTAAAGGATGTGCCGCGTGAGGCGTGGTCGCGGGTAAGCAGGCACGAAACGATGGGCGGCGAGTTGACCATGCAGTTGTGGGTCGAGCGCAGTCTGGCGCACATCGAGGAGCATTTGACGGAGCTGAAAAAGGCGGGAAATCCGTGAATTTTGCCCGTTTTTTGCGTATTCCTGGGGTAAAATAGGGCGCATGAAGAAACAACGAATTATCCTGGTAGATGATCATGAGGTGGTGCGGCTCGGTTTGAAATCACTGCTGGAGCGGCACCCGCAATTCGACGTCGTTGGAGAAGCGGGTTCGGCTCGCGAGGCGCTGGAACAGACCGCCCTGCTCAAGCCTGATGTGGTCGTGATGGATATTCGCCTGCCCGGCACATCGGGCATCGAAGCCTGCGAGCAGATCGTTAATCAATTCCCCAACACAAAAGTCATCATGCTTACCTCGTACGCCGAAGACGAGATGTTGTTCTCCGCCATCCGTGCGGGCGCTTCGGGCTACATCCTCAAGCAGATCGGCAGCGAGGACCTCATCAAGGCACTCGAGTCTGTGGGACGCGGCGAGGCGCTGCTCGATCCCGCCGTTACCCAGCGCGTCTTCCAGGAAGTGCGCCGCGCGGTGAAGGAGGAGGAGGCTTCGGCGTTCGCCCACTTAAGCCAGCAGGAAAAACACGTGCTTCTTCTCGTCTCCGAAGGCAAGACCAACCGCGAGATCGCCAAGACATTGTTCCTCGGCGAAGGCACGGTGCGGAATTACGTTTCGAGCATTCTCTCGAAGTTGAACGTCAACAACCGCGCCGAGGCGGCGGCATACGCGGTGGAACACAATCTGCGGGAATACATTTCCTAGGCATTCCAGAGTAGAATCACGGAGACACGTTCTGTGTCTCCGTTTTTTCTTTAATCCCACTTGTTCATCGGTGGTCATAAACAGGTTGCCATGTTCCCATTCGTACATCTGACAGACGGCACGATCACCCTGCGCCCGTTCGAATTCGGCGAGGAAGTCATCCTACGCAACGCGGTACACGAATCCATGCGGGAACTCAGCCCATGGATGTCGTGGGCGAACTCCAGTTACACCGTGGATGTGGCGCGTAATTTCATCGCCATTACGCGCGCGGAATGGTCGCGCGGCACGCTGTATTCCTTCGCCATTACAGATACTAGAACGCACGAATTCCTCGGCGGCTGCGGCTTGAGTCATATCCACCCGATCTATAAATTCTGCAACCTCGGCTATTGGGTGCGGACGCCGCATCACGGCAGGGGCATTGCAGGGCGCGCCGCAAAACTCGCCGCCCGCTACGCCTTTGAAAAAGCGGGCATCATCCGCGCGGAAATTGTGATTGCGATGGGGAACGACGCCAGCAAGCGCGTCGCTGAAAAGATTGACGCGCACTACGAGGGGATTTTGCTAAACAGGATGACCGTCGGCAAGCAGATCTACGACGCGCACATGTTCTCGCTTCTCCCCTCTGATTTTGGGCTGGTCGCCAGTTTATAGGCTTACTTCTCCCCGCTGACCTTCATCCAAGCCTTTTTCATATTCAGCGCATCCTCTTCCATGATCGGGCTTTCGCACAGGATGCGTCCCGCACAGCCAAACGCGTGCATGGCTTTGAAGAGCGCCTTCAGATCCAAATCCGCTTCGGCGAGGGGCAGGTGATTCTTCTCCCCTTTCGGTCCATATTCGATGCCGGAGAGATGGATGTGCAAATTCTTCAACGCCTTTTTACCAAGCGCCTTGCCGTATTTCTCCAGCAAACGTGACCATTCATCATAGGTGTTCATCGTGCCGTCACCGGGGCGGGCGTGCAGGTGGGCAAAATCGAGGCAGGGCTGTACCATGTCCATGGCTTTGCTCATCGCGAGCGCGTCATCGAACGAACCGAGCATCGCGGACTTGCCCATCGTCTCCGGGCGCAATGTGACCTTGTCGCCGTTCTTCTGCAATTCCTTCACACAGCCTTCCAAACGCGGCAGGGCAACTTTCAGCACATCGGCAGGGTCGTTGCCGAAATATGAGCCGGGATGAAAGATGATATCCGTTGCGCCAGCGAGATAGCCATAGTGCGCCGCGTCCATCAGGCGCTTGCGTGACTTGCTCCATTCTTCATCCGTGGCATTCAGGTTGATGAAATACGGCGCATGAACGCTCAGGGCAACTCCCTGTTCCGCGCCCGTAGATTTGATCGCCGCGCAGGTCGCTTCAGTCACGCGTACCGATTGCACCCAGCCCAGTTCGAGCGCATCCAAACCGATGGATTTGCTGAACCCGATCGCGCCGACCGAGCCTCCCGGTTTCTTGGGCGTTCCAATGGGCGAGCCGACGGTTCCGAATTTGAAGGATAAGGACATAAGAACTCCAGAGATCAGGGATTAGAAATCAATGTGGTTAGTTTCAACCAAAACGGCGGACCAAGAATAAGCAAGCCGATCAAAATGGCTGCAAGCGCGGCAACCAGCACCGCCGCCGCGCCCACATCCTTGCCGATCTTGGCAAGCGGATGCTCATCCGGGCTGGCAAGATCCACTACGACCTCGATGGCGGTATTGATGAATTCCGCAGTGAACACGAACGCGGCGGTCAGGATGATGAGCGCCCAATCGTGCAGGGATAGCTGCAACCACAGCCCCACAAAAAAAACCGCCGTCGCAATCGCACTGTGGATCCACGCATTGCGTTGGGTGCGCAGGACATAGAACCATCCGCGAAAGGCATGGCGGAAGGATTGGATCCGCGAGAGGACGAACGCTTTCACTCTGAGTCCTGTATCTTGATGTGGGACAATCCGAGTCGTTCCAGGACCTTTGCCTGTTCCTCCCACATGGCAGTTTTTTCCTCCGCTGTGGCATGATCGTGACCGAGCAGATGCAGAACGCCATGTACCACCAGCAACTGCACTTCGGCTTCCACAGGATGTCCTGCCGCCTGTGCCTGCTGCGCAGCACGGGGAATCGAAATGACCACGTCACCCAGATAGGTGGAGCCCGTTTCCGGGTCCGATTCGGATGCGGGGAAGGAAAGCACGTCGGTTGGCGCATCCACGCCGAGATAATCCCGATTCAGTTCGTGCAGTTGGCGGTCATCAGTCAGGACGATGGTCAGGTCTGCGTTGGAAAGATCAGGTTCGAGGTCCGGGTTGAGCGGCGGTGAAATCTCAAGGGTGAGACGTACGGCGCGTTCAAGCAGGGCGGATTCCAAAAAATCCTGTTGGTTGTCAATGAAGATCATTTATTTTTTACCGCGGAAAGGGTGGCATCCTGATCGGGCACGCTGGCTTTGGGATACTGGATGCGCGGGTGGTAGGAGCCGCGCAGGGTGGAGATGAAGGATTCCATGATCAGGTTCAGGTCGCGCAGGGTCAGGAGCGTATCGTCCAGTTGGTTGTAGCGCTGTACGGTTTCGACCACGCTGGAAACCAGTTTGCGGATGGTGTCTTCATCGGTGGGACGCTCGGCGCGGGCGCGGGCTTCGGTGGCATCCGCCAGCATGAGCAGGGCGGATTCGCGCGAGGCGGGACGCGGACCGGGATAACGGAATTTCTCGATATCCACCCTGGATGCGTCGCCGCCGGCGGCTTCGATCGCCTGATTGTATTGATACTGTGTGATGAGCGTACCGTGATGCTCAAGGATGAAATCGTGCAGGCGGCGGGGCAGGCGATGTTTCTTCGCAAGCTGAACGCCGTCTGTGACGTGCCGGATGATAGTCGCGGAGACCTCTTCCGGGTCTGCATCTTGATGCGTATTGAGGTTGTCCGCCACCTGGTTTTCGATGAAGAAATTCGGGTTGAGCGCCTTGCCGATGTCATGGAATATCGCGCCGACGCGCGTGAGCAGCGGATCCGCGCCGATCTTTTCGGCGGCTTGCTCGGCAAGGTTGGCAACGTTCAAACTGTGCTGATAGGTGCCGGGCGCATTGCGGAGCAGGAATTGAAGCAGGGGAAAATCGGGACGGGAAAGATCGAGCAATTGCAGGGCGGTGGTCAGTCCCAGCATTTGCGCGAAGAGATATTGCAAAAGCAGTGTCACACTGGCGGCGGAAAAGCCCGCAAAAGCTGCCACTCCAAGAAATTGCACAAGCCCAAGAAGATCAGGCTGGAAGAACGGCAGGCGATAGGCGATCAATACGACCAAGCCGGAGAGCGAGATGGCGATCCCTGCGCGCACGAACCCCCAGATGCGGCGAGCTGGTCCAAGGGCGAGCAAGCCAAGCAGGGATGAGATTAGGTAATAACTGGTCAGGTCGAGGGAATTGGGAAGCCCATAGCCAGCCAGCAGGGCAAGCGGGATCGAGACCACCAACCCCACTTCCAGACCGAACAAAGCGGTCAACAGCAAACCGGCGGCTTGCAGAGGATAGCCATAGGGTGCAAGCGTGCGTTCTGTAAACAAGCGCGCTCCAGCCAAAAAGATGATGAACAATAATGCGATCAGCAGTGCACTGCGCGGATCGTTGAGAATAATGGCGCGTTTTCGGCGGAAAAAGTAAAGCGGCACGAAGATAGCGGAAAGGGCAATAATCGCCGCCGCACCGAGCATATCCTGCCAGCGCTGCGTGGGGCGGATAATGTCCAGTTGTTGGAAGGCTTCCATGTCAGCGGGGGTGATGATCTCGCCCGCCGAAACGATGGTCTCCCCGGTTTTATAGGATTTTACAATCGGTTTCACGGCTTCACGTGCCGATTGCCGTGCGGCATCGGTCAATTCCTGGCTGAAGAAACTGTTCGGCACCACAAAGGATGCAACCAACTCGGTCACCAGCATGGCTTGTTGTTCGCTCAACACAAGGCTGACAGAGGATGATACTGCTGACTGTGTCGCCTCCAGCCTGTCTTCATAGATGGCGCGGCGCATGATCGTTTCCAGCACCCGCAGCGACTCGGTTTGCACGGTATCCCAGCGGGGATCTGAAATGCCGATCAGAAAATCAATGGTCTCGACCTTCAAACGGATATCGCTCAGGGCGAGGATACTGGTACGTTTTTCGGCGGGGGTCAATTCGCTGTTGCGGACAGCGGTGATGTTCTGCAGTGTGGTGCGCAGACGGTCGATCTGTTGGCGGGCAATGGCGGGATCGGGGGAACTATACACCGGCAGGACGGCGCTTTCCGCCGCTTTGCGGGCTTCCTCCGTGCGCACTTCGCTGACGTACTCAATATCCCTTGGGGATTGTATAGTGGACTGCGCCACATCCCCCACCGCCACGGTTTGAATGCCGGAACTAGAACCAAGCGGCACGGTCAGCAACACAAAGGAGACCAGACTGACTACAGCGATCAGACTGATCCGGTAAATGCGGCTGCGGGCGATGGCAAAGGTTTCCATGGACATAAAACAAACCGCGAGGAAGCAGGCATGAATCGAACACACCCGCCTCCTCGCGACCTATTATTGCTTTGTGAGCAGTTCCTTTACAGCGGCGCTGATCATGTCGTTCGGCGCGCGCCCGGCGACCCGCGGCATGACGACCTTCATGACCTTGCCCATGTCGCTCGGCGCGGCAGCGCCGGTCTCTGCGATGGCGGCTTGTACCAGCGCGTGCAGTTCCTCCGCGGGCATGGCTTTGGGGAGAAACTCCTCCAGCACCTTGATCTCTGCTTCATTGGCGGCGATCAGGTCATCGCGGCTGGCTTTTTTCGCCTCCTCCAGCGCCTCACGGCGGGTCTTGACCTCCTTTTGGACGAGGGCGGTGACTGCCATATCGTCAAGTTCGGCGCGTTTGTCCACTTCCGCCTGTTTGACGGCGGCGAGCACCATGCGGACGGTGCGTTTACGGACTTCGTCGCCGCTCTTCATGGCGTTTTTCATTGATTCGTTAAGTTTTGCTTTCGTATCCATGATTTTGATTATACCTTTTTTGGACTATTTATCCGTGAAACGCGCGAGCATCTCAGGAGTGAGCAGTTTTTTCAGTAATTCGAATTCATGCAGTGTGCGCTTCATTGCAGCAGCACAGGCATATTCGAATTTCGGTCCCTGCTCGGGGGAATCCAAATTCATGTGTGCATGTGAATTCTTTGGCAGAAGTTTGAGCGCCAGCGGACGCAAGGGGCGGATGAAGTACAACCCGTCCAGCAGGATATTGATCGTACCGGCATGAAGGTCCGGGCTTCGGAGCAGACTCTTCTGGACGGGATCAATTTCGAGCGGAGGCGGAGGCGAGCCGTTAAATTGGTCCAGCCACATCGAGACGTAATTCGTATGCGAATAGAAATCCTGCACGGCGTGGAGCAGCCTCCCGAACGCGATCCACGCGGAAAGGATGCCGGGGGAAAGCAGGGTGGCGATCACATAGCCGCGCTGTTCGATCACATAGCGGTCGCCTTTTTGGATGTCGTTGTCATAATGAAATTCATCGTGACCGATCAAACCGCTCCAGGCATCCTGTTTGAGGTTGGCGGCGACGATCATTTCCATTGCACGGGGGCTGAAGTGGTCCCCCAATGCTTCGCGGGTCATGTTTTCGTGAATGGAAACAAGCATCCCAAAATTATAGCCGGAAGTGGTTATAATGCCCCCATGACTTTTTATACTGCAAAAGGCGACGACGGCACAACCGGTTTGCTCGGCGAGGGCCGCGTCCCGAAATATCATGCCCGCATGGAAGCGGTCGGTGCGCTGGATGAAGCCTCTGCCGCACTGGGATTGGCTCGCGCGCAATGCGCCGCGCCTCAGACTCCCCCCATCCTGCTCGAGATCCAGCGGGATCTGTACAAGCTGATGGCGGAGGTCGCCGCCACACCGGAGAACGCGAAGCAGTTCCATTTCATTGACGAGACGCGGGTGAAATGGCTGGAGGAGCAAACCGACTCGATCAGCGGAAGCATCGAGATGCCGAAGGAATTCATCCTGCCCGGCGACACACTAGGCGGCGCGGCGCTTTCGATGGCGCGCGCGGTCATCCGCCGCGCAGAACGGCGCGTGGTAGTGCTCTTCGACGAGGAGGAAGTCGTCAATCCCGATCTGCAGCGTTATTTGAACCGGCTCTCGTCGCTGTGTTTTGTGCTGGAACTGCTCGAAAACCAAAACGCGGGGAAGAAAACTTCGCTGGCAAAATCATAGGCAACCATGACAGGCACATTTCTCAACGTTGCCGCTGTACTCATCGGCGGGAGCATCGGCTTGCTCTTCGGCGCACGAATCCCCGACCGTTTCAAGAATACCGTCATCGCGGGCATGGGTCTCTTCACCGCCACGATGGGTCTGCAAATGTTCCTCGAGACCGAAAATCCGCTCATTGTGCTCGGAGCCCTGATCATCGGGATTCTGCTCGGAGAATGGTGGCGGATCGAAGACGGCTTGCAGGCTCTGGGACAAACCCTCGAAAAACGCTTCTCATCGGACCTCGATACTGGTTCCTCCGGCTCGAAGTTCGTGCGCGGCTTCATGGTCGCGTCCCTGCTCTTTTGCGTCGGTCCCATGACCATTCTCGGCTCCATCCAAGACGGCTTGACCGGCGACTACAATCTGCTGGCAGTCAAATCAACTTTGGACGGCTTTGCGTCCATTGCGTTCGCATCCACGCTGGGAGTTGGCGTATTATTTTCATCGATCATCGTGCTTGTCTATCAGGGCGGAATCAGCTTGATGGCGGGCGGATTAAGCGCCATCATCACCGAGCCGATGATGAACGAAATGACTGCCACCGGCGGCGTGATCCTGGTCGGGCTGGCGGTCAGCAACCTGCTGGAGATCAAGAAGATCCGCGTGGGGAATTTTCTTCCGGCATTGGCTGTCGCGCCGCTGATCGTATGGATTTTGAATTTATTAGAGAATTAAATGCAAACAAAAAACATCCCGTTTTGGGATGTTTTTTTGTTTGTGATTCCGGCAGGACTCGAACCTGCAACCAATTGATTAAGAGTCAACTGCTCTGCCAATTGAGCTACGGAACCTTTTTGTGCGGGCAAGATTATACCGCAAAGAGGCGGTCTGTCAATAAAATCTAGCGGAAACCCGCTGTGATCGCCAGCAGGAACAGGAACTGCGGAACAAAGCTCAACACGACCGTGGCAATTGCTGTTACTGCGGTGGTGAAACCAAGCCAGGGTTCGCGCTCCACGACAGGGTCACCTTCCTTCATGTACATGTTGACGACGACGCGCAGATAGTAATAGGCGGATATCAGCGAAGTGATCACGCCGATGATGGCAAGTCCGGTGAAGCCGCCTGCGATGGCAGAGCGGAAGAGATAGAACTTGCCTATTAATCCCAGCGTGGGCGGGAAACCAATGAAAGACAGCATGAAGACGGTCATTGCAGCGGCGAGGGCGGGATACTTCTTCGCCAGACCGGCGTAATCCGAAAGTTCAAGTCCCTTGCCTTCGGCTTTTTCAAGGGCGATTACGACACCCCATGTACCGAAGTTGGTCACAGTATAAGCGACGAGATAGAACAAACCGGCGGCAATCGCCGTTGGCATGACGTCCTTGTTGCCGTAGGGGACGAACGCCATGAGGATATATCCTGCGTGCGCAATGGCGGAATACGCAAGCATACGCTTGATATTGCTTTGCGAGATTGCGGCAAGGTTGCCGACGATCATCGTCAATGCGGAAAGCGCCCAGAGAACGGCGGTCAGGTCAGGGGCGAGGAGCGGGAAAGCGATGACGAACACACGAAACAGCGATGCGAATCCGGCGATCTTGGCGCCCGCCGCCATGAAAGCGGTGATGGACGTCGGCGCACCCTGATAGACATCAGGAGTCCACATGTGGAAGGGAACAGCGGCGACCTTGAAACCGAATCCGACCAGGATGAGAGCCGCCCCGATGGTCAGGAGCAGGCTGAAGTCCCCGCTGGAGGCGGCGTAGAAAATCCCGTTGAGGGAGGTGGTTCCCGTCGCGCCGAAGACGAGGGCGGTTCCGTAGACGACAAATCCGCTGGCAAAGGCGCCGAGCAGGAAGTATTTGAGACCCGCTTCCTCTGAATCCAGTTTGCGGGAGACGGCGGAAAGCACGTAGAGCGGGATGGAAAGCAGTTCGAGCGCGAGGAAAACAATGATGAGGTCGGCAGCTTGCGCCATCAGCATCATGCCAGTGACACTGAAAAGCAGGAGAATGTAGTATTCGCCGCGTTCGATGCCCATGCGCTTGATGTAGCCGTAGGCTAAGGCAATGCCAAATAAACCACTTGCGAGGAGCAGGATGTTTGCAAAAGTGGAGAAACCATCGAGCGAGACCATGCCGTTGAAACCGGTGCTGGATACCCCGATCTGAGTGACGGAATATCCCAACGTGCCCGCCAGCCCCAGCGCCGCAAGAAAGGCAGTGATGCCTTTGCGGTTCCTTGGGATGAAAAGGTCAACGAGCAACAGCAGACATGCCCACGCAACAAGGATGGTGAACGGGAGAATGGTGTAGAAGTCTATAAATTGAGGTTGCGTCATGAACGCTCCGTGTCTACGTCATTTCGAGGAGATTGCTTCGGGCTGCGCCTCGCAATGACGAATTGTTTACAAAGGCAAAGCGGACAGCAATTTCTCCACCGCGGGGGCGAGGATGTCGAAGAACGGTTTGGGATACAAGCCGATCCAGAACATGAAGATGACCAACGGAATGACCGTGGCGATCTCGCGCCAGTTGAGGTCTTTCAGGTCATGATGGTGCGTGATCTCGCCTGCCGGTCCGAGGAAGACTTTCTGGAACATGTACAGGATGTAGATCGCCGCCATGATGACGCCGATGGCGGAAATGCCCGCATACCAGGGATTTCCGATGGCTTTTGAGCCAAACGCGCCAAGCAAAATGGTGAACTCACCGACAAAGCCGTTGAGTCCGGGCAAGCCCATCGAGGAAAGCGAGGAGATGAGCATCAGCGTACCGAAGACCGGGGTGATCTTCCACAAGCCGCCATAGACTTTGATCTCGCGGGTGTGGGTCTGCTCGTAAATCATGCCGATGAGGAGGAACAACGCTCCCGTGCTCAGACCGTGATTGACCATTTGCAGGATCGCGCCCGCCACACCCTGCGGGTTGAGCGCGAACAGACCGAGCATGACAAAACCGAGATGGCTTACCGAGGAATAAGCGACCAGTTTCTTCATGTCCGCCTGGGCAAAGGAGACCGCCGCGCCGTAGATGATGCCGATGGTCGCGAAGAGCGCAATCCACGGGGCGGCTTGGATGGCAGCGTTCGGGAAGAGCGGAATATTGAAGCGCAGGAAGCCGTAGGTTCCCATTTTCAGCAGAACGCCGGCAAGGATGACCGAACCAGCGGTGGGCGCTTCCACGTGCGCATCAGGCAGCCACGAATGCAGGGGCCACATCGGCACTTTGATGGCGAATGCGGCAGTGAAGGCAAGGAAGAGCAGCATCTGCGTGCCAGCCGTGATCGTGCCGGTCGCGTACAGGTCTGGCAGGCGGACGAGCATCTGCGGGATGTTGAAGGTATTCGTTTGAATGCCGAGGAAAAGGATGGCGACCAGCATCAGGATGGAGCCAGCCATGGTGTAGAGGAAGAACTTGATGGCGGCATAGACGCGGCGCGGTCCGCCCCACAAGCCGATCAGGAAGTACATCGGCACGAGGGTAAATTCCCAGAAGATGTAGAACAGGAAGAGGTCCTGCGCGAGGAACACGCCCGTCATGCCGACTTCCAGCAGGAGGAAGAAGACCATGAAATCCTTCACGCGGTCTTCGACGGCTGTCCACGTGGAGAGGATGGAGATCGGCGTCAGGAAGGCGGTGAGCAGGACGAGCAGAATGCTCAACCCATCCACAGCGAGGTAATAGTAGATGTTCCAGCCCGCAACGTGGATCCAGGCATATTTGGCTTCCAACTGCAGGTCCGGGTTGGAGGCGTTGAACTGTCCAAGCACCCACAGCGAAATGCCGAATGTTATCAGGGAGGTGACCAGCGCGACCCAGCGGATGGCGTTCTTCATCTCGGAATTCATGAAGAGGATCACAACCACGCCCAGGATCGGGAAGAAGGTCAGGAGTGTAAGAGGTTGCAAAAGAAATTCCATGTTCTATCCTCGGTTTCTACGAGTTATTTCAAAATCAAGTAACCCAAAATCAAAACAACACCAAGCAAAACGGAAAGCGCATACGAACGCACAAATCCGTTCTGGACTTTTCGCACATTATTGGAAAGCCATTGCGTCGCCGTGCCCAGCCAGTTGGCAAAGGCATCGATGCCTTTCTGGTCGGCGTAACGGTCGAGCGCAATATTGCTCAGCCAGTTATACGTTCCCGCAATAAGCGTGTCGTGGAACCAATCGTGCCAGAAACGCCAGTCGATCACATCCGCCACAAATTGCGAAATCTTCTTGAACGGTGTAATGATGAGCGCGCCATAGCCTTCATCCACGAACCATTTGTTCTCCATGCCCGTGAAGACCAATCCAAGCGGCTTCTTCAGCGGGTCGGGCTGGTTCACTTTCAACGGGTTGCGTCCATACAGCAGCCATGAAATAAAAATCGCAAGCAAAGCCAGCACGGTGGAAATTCCAGCCACGCCAAGATCGAAGGGAGGAAATTCGATGGGACCAAGCGTATATTCCAGCCAGTGACCGAGTTGATGGAAGCCCTTGAACGGAAGGTTCAACGCGCCTCCGACTACGCTGAGAACTGCCAGCACCATCAGCGGCACGGTCATCACCTTTGGGCTTTCTTCCGCGTGCTTCGCCGCATCCGTGCGCGCCGCGCCGAAGAAGACCATCCAGACCTGCCTGCCCATGTAGAAGGCGGTCAAGAAAGCGGCGATGCTCAACTGCCAGTAGACGCTGGGATAGTGAAGTTTCGCATCGAGCAGGATTTCATCCTTCGACCAAAAGCCCGCGAACGGAAAAATGCCCGCCAGCGCCACCGTCCCGATCATGTACAGCCAGAAGGTGGTCGGCATGGTCTTGCGGATACCGCCCATGTTGCGCATGTCACCGGGATCGAAGACTTCGCCATGGTCATCGTGACCGTGTTCTTCTTTCTTCTTTCCTTCTTTCTTTTTCGCTTGCCCGTGATCTTCATGATGCGCATGAGCATGATGTCCGCGCTCGAGACCGAGAATGACAGAACCAGCGGAAAGGAACAAGAGAGCTTTGAAGAAGGCATGGGTGATGAGATGGAACATTCCTGCCACGTATGCGCCCATTCCCACCGCGGCAACCATGAAGCCGAGCTGCGAAATGGTGGAATATGCCAGCACTTTCTTGATGTCATATTGACCAACGGCGATCGTCGCAGCAAAGAGCGCCGTCCCTGCGCCGACCATTGCCACGATGTACTGCGCTTCGGGAACCAGCGAATACAGCGGAGCGGAACGCGCCACAAGGTACACGCCAGCCGTCACCATCGTTGCGGCATGGATCAGGGCGGAGACGGGGGTCGGACCTGCCATCGCGTCGGGCAGCCAGATGTAGAGCGGAATCTGCGCGGATTTGCCCGCCACACCGATCAGCATGAAGAGCGCGATCGCCACGATCACCCACGGCGCGGATGCGGCAACAGCAGGTGCGGCTTTGAAGACCTCGTCAAATTGGAAGGAGCCGAGATACCAGAACATCAAGAAGCCCGCGAGCAGAAAACCAAAGTCACCGATACGGTTGGTGATGAAGGCTTTCTTGGCTGCATCGGAGTTCGCCCAGGAGGGACGGGCGAGCGTGTCCATTTCGAACCAGAAGCCGATGAGCAGGAAGGAGCAAAGTCCCACACCCTCCCAGCCGACGAAGAGCATTAAGTAGGAGTCGCCGGAGACGAGGATCATCATCGAAGCGATGAACAGGTTCAAGAAAATGAAGAAGCGCGCGAAGCGTCCTTCCTGATGCTTGAAGCGCACATCCTCGTGCATGTATCCGATGGCGTAGATGTGAATGAGGGTGCCGACGCCCGAAACGACCAGCATCATGGTGGTCGAAAGCGAATCAACGCGGAAGGTCCAGTCGAGTTTGAGGGTGCCGATGTGGATCCATTCGGCGAAGGGCACGCTGACCGGAAGCCCGTGATTCGCCCAGACGGAATACGCCAGCAGGGCAGAGACGACGAACGCCGCGCCCGATGCCGCGCTTGCCACCGTGCCGATCGTCCGTTCGCTGAACTGCCTGCCGAAGACGGCGTTGATCAGCAAGCCGATGACAGGCGCAAAGACCAGCCAGGGGGCAAGGGAATAAAAGCCTGTAACTGTTTCACTTAAGTGCATAACATTCTCCGAGAATTCCATCATCCCTTGAGAGAGTTCACTTCATCAACGTTGATGTTCCGGCGGGATTTGAAGATTTCCACGATCATGGCAAGACCCACCGCCACTTCCGCCGCGGCAACTGCAATGACGAAAAAGACGAAGATCTGCCCGCTGAAGGTCTCGTGCATGCTGGCAAACGCCACGAAGGCAAGGTTCGCCGCGT
Source organism: Anaerolineales bacterium (assembly GCA_023382595.1). Lineage (GTDB taxonomy): Bacteria > Chloroflexota > Anaerolineae > Anaerolineales > Villigracilaceae > Villigracilis. Next base: position 878,068 of record JAHDWB010000001.1, read on the forward strand.
TGAGCATTAACTCGATGGACATGAAGATGATGAGCGGATTGCGGCGCGTCAGCACGCCCAATGTGCCGATCACAAATAAAACTGCAGATAAAGCAATGTAATAATCAACTTGGACCATTATTTTTGCCCTCCTTTTTCCTTGCGGGTCAGCACGATGGCGCCGATCAATGCAACCAGCAGCAGAACGGATGTGACTTCGAACGGCAGCAGATACTGGTTGAAGAGGGTCATCGCCATTTCGCGCAAGTTCTCGACCGTATTCACCGATGCATCAGGCGCGGTGATCACGGCATCGGAACTGGCACGCGAGAGCAGGAGATAGAGCGCCTCCACCGCAAGGACGACGGCGAGGATCACCGCCAACGGTCTCTGCCAGGGGAGCGCTTTGGTGGATGGAAGATTTTCCGCGCCAAGGAGCATGATCACGAACAGGAACAGCACCATGATCGCGCCTGCATAGACTGTGATCTGAGCCATGGCGATGAACGGCGCACCCAGCAGAATATAGAACACCGCCACGGTACTGAAGTTCAGCACCAGGAAGAGCGCCGAATAGACCGCATTGCGGCTGAACAACATTCCCAGTGCCGCGGCAATGGAAACCAGGGAGAGTACGAGGAAAACGATCAGGTCAGAGTTCATAGGCAGTTTCCTGTCATTGCTGCGCCGAAAAGGAAGCCCGCAATGACAAATTTATTTAATCCGTCGGATCTTTCATCTCCGGTACGGAGCGGGTGAACACATCCGGCTCGACCTTGCGCGGCGTGAGCATCTGCTCGGATGGGACGGGATCCAACAACATATCCTTGGTGTAGATCGCCTGTTTGCGGTCGGTGAAGGAAAGTTCGTAATTGTCACCCAGCACAATTGCCTCGGTCGGGCAGGCATCCTCGCAGAAACCGCAGTAGATGCAGCGCAGCATGTTGATCTCGTAGGTGGAGGCATACCGCTCGCCGGGCGAGAAGCGTTTCTCGTCCGTATTTTCGGAGGCTTCCACGAAGATCGCATCGGCGGGACAGGCGGCGGCGCAGAGCGAACATCCGATGCACTTTTCGAGACCGTTCTCATAGCGCTTCAATTCATGACGCCCACGGAAGCGCGGACGGACGGGGCGCTTCTCTTCGGGATATTGATAGGTCACTTGTTTTTCAAAGAGGAACGAGCGCAGGGTTTCGCCCAATCCCTTTGAAAGTTCGATAATGGGATCAAACACGCCCATGTGATTTTCTCCTCAAATCGCGTTCGATGAAAGCCACCGCCACCAGCAAACTGACGATTGACAGGACAGGGATGCTCCAGAAAAAGAGCGGATTATTGAATTCCGCTTCGAGCAGAATCCCTGCCGCAGTAATAAAGGCAAGTACCAGCGCTAAAGGCAGAAGCACCTTCCAGCCGAACGCCATCAAACGGTCATAGCGGATGCGGGGCCAGGTGGCACGGATCCAGATCATGAAGAATAACAGGACAACAACCTTCAGGAACAGGTAGATCGGTCCGAGGAACCAGAAGCGGTCAACGCTGAAAATAGTCCCCTCCAAAAACCAGAACTCGCGATAGCCGCCGAAGAACAGCGTCGCCGCGATCATGGAAATGACGATCATCTTCTGGTATTCCGCCATGAAGAACAGCGCGAACTTCATGCCCGAATATTCGGCATGATAACCGGCTGTCAATTCCTGCTCGGCTTCCGGCATGTCGAACGGAGCACGGTTGACCTCGGCAAGCGTCACGATCAAAAAGACCAATGCGCCCGCCGGCTGGATCACGGCAAACCACATCCCCCGCTGGGCATCCACGATCTCATTCATGTTCATCGAGTTGCCAAGCAGAATGGCGATCACCAGGCATAATCCCAGCGAAAGTTCATATGAAATCATTTGCGCCGAGGAACGGATGCCGCCCAGCATGGCATATTTATTATTGCTCGCCCAGCCCGCCAGCACGATCCCATAGATCGCAATGGAGGCGATGGACGCAATATACAGAATGCCCACGTTCAAGTCGGCGATGTACAGTGTGATCTCGCGCCCGAACATGGTGAAAGACGGACCAAGCGGAATCACCGCCGCAATGATCAGGGACGGCACCACAGTCAACACCGGCGCAAGAATAAAAATCGTCTTATATACTTTGCCCGGCGTCAACTCTTCTTTAAAAATGAGCTTGACCGCATCCGCAATGGGTTGAAGCAAGCCCTGAGGTCCCGCGCGATTCGGACCAATACGAACCTGGATCTTCGCCAGCGCGCGGCGCTCGTACAAGGTCAGGTATGCGAAACCTGTCAGCAAAATCAGGCACAACACAAAACCCTTAAGAACCCATTCAAGCCAGATCGTCCAGTCCATTATTTCACCTTCCCCAGCGCAGCCACGCGCGCCACAACAGGCTCACGCACCGCAATGCCCATACTGCGCGGCACCAACACCACACCCGTTGAAACCGTATCGTCGATCTTCACGATCGCTTCCGCATTCGTCCCATTGAACGTGATCTTCGCCAGCGTGCCCGCCTCCACGCCAATTTTCTTCGCCGTTGATGAATGCAGCGAAATATACGCATCACCGATCCGTTCCCCGAGCAGGTCGGCGGAACTGACCGTCACACCGAAGTCGTATAACTTGTTGACCGGAACAGCCAGCAATTCCTTTTCTTTCGGACGAAGAGCCGCTTCCTTCCGGACCTTGGAGAAGCGTACCGCTCCCCCAGCCTGAGCCAACGGGGCGAGTTGTACGCCCAATCCTTGTGTATTCTCGTAGGTCGTGCCGCCATAATACAAGTCGCCGCGCCCGACAATGGGCCACTGACCGTGCGCCTCGGCGAGTTTTTCATAACTCAATTCGTTGAACGCCTCGATGGAACTGGCAAGAATGTCAAACACCACCGAAGGCGACGAACCTTCCAGAATGACGCCCATCTGCTTTGCGATCATCGACGTGATGGCAAAATCAGGTTTGCTGTCACCCTTCGCAGGAACAGCCGCGTAAAAACGCTGTACACGCCGTTCGCCTGAGACATATGTCCCTTCGCGCTCGGTAAATGCCTGTGCCGGTAGAACCACATCCGCAATTTCAGTGGTGGCGGTCTCAAGCAATTCCTGCACCGCTACGAACTTCGCACCACTCAAAGCTTTTGCCAGCGCCGGGCTATCCCCGACCGGGTCTGCGCCTACAACATAAACCGCCTTGCCCTTAAGCGCCTTTACCAAATCCGCTTCGGGTTGGAAGCCCATCTCGAAAGCGCCCTGGTCATTGGCACGCTGCCACACGCCGATCAAACCGCTGTTGGGGCGTCCAACATGATCGGTTTCTTTCAAAAGAGTGGCGCAGGCGGAAGCCAGTGCAGATGTACCAGTCACGCCCAAACCTTCACTTCCAAAGAATACAACTGCGTTCCTGGCTTTGGCAAATTCATCGGCGATCTTGCCTTTTTTGGCAACATCGTTGACGGTCTTCATTTCATCGCCATAGGCATAGCGGATGGTGTACTTCGCAAAGCGGTCCAGCTTGGTCTGGCGCGGGTTGGCAACAATCAAGGTCGCGCCGCGGTCTGCGGCTTGCTTGACGCGCAGCCACCAGATCGGCGCTTCTTCATATAGATCCGAGGCGACCACGAGAATGGCATCCCCTGCGCCCATCGTGCCAATATTTGTGCCGGCGCCGACGCCCACCAATTGGGTCAACTCGCCGCCGCCCATTTCGGAATACAGGATGGCTGTTCCACCCGCCGTATCCGCCAGCGACTTGAGATTGAAGAGGTCTTCATTGGCAAGCCGGCCGGAAGCCAGTACCACAAAATCCTTCTTTGCCTTGGAGAAATTCTCCGCGGCAAGTTTGGTCGCCGCATCCCAGGAGGCGCGCGCCAACTTATCTTCCTTGCGGATCATGGGACGGGTCAGGCGTTTCTTACCTTCGGTATAGTGATAGGCAAAGCGTCCCTTGTCGCACAGCCAGATCTCGTTGACTTCCTCGTTCTGGCGCGGCATGACACGCTTCACCACAATGTCGCCGCCAGCCTTGGCTTCGCGGCGGGTATTGAGCGTGGTGTTGCATCCCACCGGACATTGCGTACAAATGGATGCTTCCGCCTTCAACTCCCATGGGCGGGCACCAAAGCGGAAGTCTGCGGTGGTTAATGCGCCAACGGGGCAGATATCGGTGGTGTTGCCGGAGAAAACCGAATCGAAACCGGGGTCGGAGATGGAAATGATCTGGGTTCCGCGTCCGCGGTCATCGAAGCCGAGCACGGCTTCGCCCGCAATCTCATCCTGAAAACGGATGCAGCGCGCACATTGGATGCAGCGTTCGCGGTCGAGCCAGATCAATTCGCCCAGCGGAATCTGTTTGTCGAGGTGCAATTTCTCGTCGTAGATAAAGCGGCTTTTCCCCGGACCAAACCCCATGGTCAGGTTTTGAAGCGGACATTCACCGCCCTTGTCACAGATCGGGCAATCCAGCGGGTGGGACGTCAGCAGGAATTCGACCGTTCCCTTTTGTCCGTCGGTTGCCTTTTCGGAGGTGGTCATCACCACCATGCCTTCGGAAACGCGGTTGGTGCAGGCGGTTTCGAGTTTGGGCATGAACTGGATCTTGGGGAGACCGTTCTCCATCACCACCTGACCGGTGTTGCGGTCGAGCATGGGTCTGCCGATCTCGACCAGACACATGCGGCACATGCCGACCGGCTCCAGTTTGGGATGATGGCAGAAAACGGGGATGTCGATGCCCGCCATCTTTGCCGCATCCACGACCAGCGTGCCATCAGGTACGGTCACCTGTATTCCATCGATTGTTAGTGTGACTTGTTTGCTCATTAAGTCTCCGGAAAAACGATACTCGTTATTCGTCATGCGAATATCCGGTATCGAATATCGTCTTACGCTTTTACCGCTTTCTTGAAGTCCTGCGGGAACCGTTCAATGCCGGTCACCACCGCCATGGTGGAGAATTCGCCCAGCGCGCACAGGCATTTGCCCTGCATCTGTTTGGCAACGTTCAGCAGGAGATCAACATCACCGGTCGAGCCGCCGCCGGAATGAATGCGCTCGGTGAGATGCCGCATCCAATAGTTGCCTTCGCGGCAGGGAGTACATTTGCCACAAGATTCGTGCTTGAAGAAATGGATGGTCTTATTGATCACCCAGTCAATATCCACGGTGTCATCCAGCACGATCACGGATGCGGATCCAAGATCGCCGCCGATCGTGCGGACAGAGGCGTAGTCCATGGGCGTATCCAGCACCTTGTCATCCACGACGATAAGCGAGGAGGATGCCCCAGCAGGCATGATCGCCTTGACAGACCTGCCATCCTGAATGCCCATGCCATGTTCGTAGATCAAGTGACGGAAGGTCGCGCCAAAGGGCAATTCATAATTACCAGGCTTGCGCACACGCCCCGAAAGCGAGAAGATCTTTACGCCTGCGCTGTCGGCGGTGCCAATGCTTTTGTACCAGTCCGCGCCGTTGGTAAGGATGGGCGGCACATTAGTGAAGGTTTCAACGTTATTGATGATGGTCGGCTTGCCGTACAGACCGTATGAAGGCGGGAAGGGCGGACGCACACGAGGCTGTCCACGTTTGCCTTCGAGCGATTCAAGCAGGGCGGTCTCCTCACCGCAGATGTAGGCACCCGCGCCAAGATGAGTGTAAATCTTCAGCGAATAATCGGTGCCGAAGAGATTGTCACCGAGGAAGCCCGCTTCTTCCATTTCCGCGATCTTCTCATCGAGGAAGGCGGCAACCTGCCAAAACTCGCCGCGCAGATAGATATATGCCACATTCGCGCTGACGGCGTAACAAGCGAGAGCGAGTCCCTCCAGGAATTGGAAGGGATTCTCCTCCATGATCTCGCGGTCTTTGAACGTACCCGGCTCAGACTCGTCCGCATTTGCCACCACATAGTGGGGCCAGTTCTTGTTGTCGATGAACGACCACTTCATACCGGTGGGGAAGCCCGCACCGCCGCGTCCGCGCAGACCGGAGTTCTTGACCACTTCGGTCACATCGGTCGGCTTCATTTTGGTCACGGCTTTTTTTAATGCCGCGAACCCGCCGTTCTTTTTATAGACATTGAGATTTTTGATATCAGGGATGTCGCGATGGCGCAAAAGGATGTGTTCCATTATTTCTCCTCCCCATTGCCGCGTTTCAGCGCATCGATAAGTTCCATTGTGCGGTCCACCGTCATATATTCGTGATATTTAATGCCATCCGGTCCCTGCGTTTGGAACATGGGCGCACGGTCGCATGCGGCGAGACACATGACCGCTTCGAGCGTGACCAGCCCGTCTTCCGTCGTTTCTCCGACCTTGACGCCAAGATTGGAACACAGGTTATCGAGGAATTCGTCCGCGCCGCGCAGGGCACAGGGCAAATCAGTGCAGATTTGCATGCGATATTTGCCTGCTTTTTTATCATGATATAGGGTGTAGAACCCAATAATGGAGGCGACGTCCGTTTCGGTAATGTCCAGGATCTGGGCAATGTCCTTCATCGCATCTTTCGTGACGTACCCTTCCTCGCGCTGGGCGAGATAAAGAAGAGGCATGACCGCCGAGCGTTTGTGCTCAGGCGGGTATTTCGAAAGGATCTGTTTTACTTCCTTCGGGTGGGTTTTCTCAAGACTCATCGGTCAATATCTCCGAGGACGATGTCAGTGGAGGCGAGTACCGCGACGAGGTCCGCCACCAAAAGTCCCTTGACCATTTCCGAAAGCACGGCAAGATTGTCAAAGGACGGTGTTCTCATATGAACGCGGCGAGGTTTGGGTCCGCCATCACCTGCGAGCAGGACGCCCAGTTCACCGCGCGGGGATTCAATAGCACAGTAAATATCCGCGTCCGGGGCGGGGAAACCTTCCGTCCACAACTTGAAGTGATGGATAAGCGCTTCCATGCTCACGCCGATCTCTGAACGCGGCGGCGTGACGAACTTGCGGTTATCCGAGCGGACGGGTCCCATCGGCAGTTTGTTCAACGCCTGTTCAATGATCTTCAGCGTTTCGCGCAATTCTTCAATGCGAACAAGATAGCGCGCATACGTGTCTCCCTCCGTGCGCACAGGGACGTTAAAGTCGTATTGTTCATAGCCCATGTACGGGCGGACTTTTCGCAGATCCCAGTCCACGCCCGAAGCGCGAAGCATCGGACCGGTGACGCCATAGGACAGGGCGGTTTCCTTACTCAGGTAGCCGATATCCACCATACGGTCAATGAAGAGCGGGTTTTTCGTCAACAGGCGTTCGTATTCATCGATGCGTTTGGGGAAGATCTTAAGAAAATCACGCACAGCGGTTTCGAACTCCACCGGCACATCGCGCCAGACTCCGCCGGGGCGGATGTAGGTCGTCATCATGCGCTGACCGGAGACCAGTTCGAAGATATCGAGTATCTGTTCGCGTTCGCGGAAACAATAGAGGAACATGGACATCGCAGCGAGGTCCAAGCCTGAGGTGCCGAGCCAGACCAAATGGGATGCGATGCGTTGGAGTTCCACCAGGATCACGCGTAATGCCTGTGCGCGGGGCGGCACATCCAGATCCACCAGTTTTTCCACCGCCATACAGTAGGCAAGATTGTTGCCCATCGTGTTCATGTAATCAAGGCGGTCGGTCATTACTTCGGCTTTTTGGAAGGTCTTGGCTTCCATGTTCTTCTCGATGCCGGTGTGCAAAAAGCCGATATCGGGGATGCAGTTGACGATCACCTCGCCGTCCAGTTCCAGCAACAGACGCAGCACGCCATGCGTGGACGGATGCTGGGGACCCATGTTCAGGAGCATGGTTTCGCCGGTAAGCGCGCGCTCCGAAACGAGGTGCTTGTATTGATCTATGGTGACTTCTTCGATCTGGGTCATGGTTATTCCTTTGCGTACGGCTTGCGCAGGTCGATCTCATCAAAGTTGAAGGTGAACTGCGGTTCTTCGTAGCCGAGCGGAAAGTCCCTGCGCAAAGGATGCCCTTCCGTATCATCAGGCATCAAAATGCGGCGCGGATCGGGATGCCCGTCCACTTCGATACCAAACATGTCGAACAGTTCACGCTCGCGCCAGATTGCCATCTTGAAAACGCGCGTCACCGTCGGGACCTTGAGGCTGTCTCCGTTTAAAGGAACCCGCAACTGCAGGGACAGATTCTGCGAGAGCGATGTCAATTGATAGATGACGTGAAAACGCGGCGAGGTCTGCGGGTAATAATCCACCGCCGTCAGCACCGAGAGCAATTCAAAGGAATGTTCGTCGCGCATAAGGGTGAGCGCATCCACGATCTGCTCAGATTTGAGGAAGCAATGCACTTCGCCGCGGAATTCATCCACCGTTACGCTGAACTTTTCCTGCAATGCCTTTACGATTGGTTCGAGTTTTTTTTCCATAGTCTTCACCAGGTTATTGCAAGGGCGTCCTTGTTCCCTGCCCGAAGCAACTTGCAACATACGGGAGATGAGTCGCCGGGGGAAGCATCTCCTCGCAACAACTTATTAAGTGGCAGCCAGATCCTTGAACTTGGACGCCTTCACTTTTTCATGGACGGTCAATATCCCATGGATCAATGCCTCGGGGCGCGGCGGACACCCCGCCACGAACACATCCACCGGAACGACTTCATCCACGCCCTGATAGATGGCATAGTTATTGAATACACCGCCGCAGGAGGCGCAATCGCCCATCGCGATCACCCATTTGGGTTCGGGCATCTGGTCATACAAGCGGCGCAGGACAGGTCCCATTTTCTTCGAGACGCGCCCCGCTACGATCATCAGGTCAGACTGGCGCGGGCTGGCGCGCATCAATTCCATGCCGAAGCGGCTCATATCATAGCTGGAGGATTGGGCGGACATCATTTCGATGGCACAGCACGCCAGACCGAACAGCATGGGCCACATGGCATTCGTGCGCGACCAGTTGACCATATTCTCCAGCGTGGTGGTCACCACGCCCATATTTCCAAGTTTCTGCTCTACTCCCATTCGAGCGCTCCTTTCTTCCATGCATACACATAACCGATAAGCAGGATAATTATAAAGATCGCCATCTCGATCAAGCCGAACAGACCGAGCTGGCGGAAAGCGATCGCCCACGGCAAAAGGAACACCACTTCGATATCGAAGAGAATGAACATCACAGCGACAAGGTAGAAGCGGACAGGCATACGCCGTGTTCCTTCACCGTATGGCGTCATGCCCGATTCGTACGGCATGTCTTTTGCAGCAGATTTTTTCTTTGGTCCGAACAACTCCCCCAGCCCGATTGCAATAAATGCAATAAGTGTGGCTACTGCGATCATCACCGCAATAGCAATATATTCCAGCAGCATGTTGGACACCTCATTGATGCGTGAAATCTTGCACGTTCGGCGTAGTATATCACAAGAGACTTTAGCAGGCTAGAAAAAGTGCTACTTTTCACAAAATTGATGATAATCGTCATATTTCACGAAATCCGGGCTTTTCGATAAAAAAAGAGCGGATGAGTATCCGCTCCTTTATCTATTTTATTGAAAACTTCATCAATCCCCCAGATAATCACGCAATTCACGGCTCCTGGCGGGATGACGCAGTTTTCGCAGTGCCTTTGCCTCGATCTGGCGGATGCGTTCGCGCGTCACATCGAAGTAACGGCTGACCTCCTCCAGCGTATGCTCCCTGCCGTCCTTGAGTCCGAAGCGCAGTTCCAGCACATCCCGTTCACGCTCGGACAGCACCTCCAGCGCGTGCTGGACCTGCTCGCGGAGCATTTCCTTGGCGGCGGCATCCATCGGCGAAAGCGCGTCGATGTCTTCGATGAAATCGCCCAGCGCGCTGGAGTCATCGTCACCGACGGGACCTTCCAGCGAGATCGTCTCCTCCGCCGAACGGAGGGCGCGTGTCACCTTCTGTGAGGCGATGTCGAGCCGCCGCTGCAACTCCGGTTTGACGGCTTTATTCTCGGCGTGCGCGCGCAAAATGGACTGCACATCCGCAGCGGAGAGATAGCCGACCTCGAGCGCAAGTTCCTCGTTCGTGGGTTCGCGCCCGAGGGTTTGGGTCAGTTGACGCTGGGCGCGCAAGATGCGCGAGATCGACTCGAACAAATGGACCGGAATACGGATCGTACGCGCCTGCTCCGCGATAGAACGGTTAATGGATTGACGGATCCACCAGGTGGCATAGGTGCTGAATTTGAATCCGCGCCGCGGATCGAACTTTCCAATGGCACGCAGCAAGCCCATGTTGCCCTCCTGGATCAGATCAAGGAAGGAGATGCCGCGACCCAAATAACGTTTGGCAACGCTGACGACCAGCCGTAAGTTGGCGCGGACGAGCGCCTGATTCGCATCCTCCGAACGGGCATGGACGGCATCGATCTCATCCAGCAAAACGTCGTCAGCGGACAAATTGCGGTACAACGTGCGTTGGGAAGGGAATTCATGCCGCTCGCGGACATGTGTCAGCAGCCACTCCGCATACTTAAACGGAAGCAGGTACAGGCTGAGAAAGACGCTGTAAGCGTGTCGGGCAAGGTTATCCCAAAGATGATCTGTCCCCCAATCGCCGTTATCCAGATATGCCCGCAGGTAGGACGGCGCATCAAACTCCCAGCCGGTATGAAGCGTCTGCGCTTCGGCGATCATCAATGCAAGGTTGGGGAGTTCATGCTCGAGCCGCTCGGCATCTTCGACCAGACGCTCCCAGGATGTGAGCATTTCGGAAATGAGCGCATGATACACGGAACACGCCTGCGAAACCCCTTTGCGTTGTTTCAACTTGCGGAGCGTGCCGACCAGCCGGTTGGCTTCGATGATGGTGGCAAGGCGGAACTCGCTGTCGGCATCGAGCAGTTTTACCTGCCCGATCTCGCGCAGATACAAGCGCACGGGGTCTTCAGCGGATTCGCCTGCCTCGTGCACATGAATGGCGAGGACGTTTTCGAGTTCATCCTCCGGCGGCTGTTCCGCATCAAGCAGGTCATCGACCGGCATTTCCTCCAGCGGAAACGCCCTTGTTTCGGTAAAGGATTCCAGCATGGAACCCGCAACAGGTTGCGTTTTGAGTTTCTTTCCGGGAGAAGTCTTTCCCCCTTGTGGTTTCAAAACCTGTTTTGGTTTTCTTGCAGGTTTTGATTTCAGTTTGCTTTTGGCAGGCATTCGAATTCCCTTTCGCAAACGTCCTTGTGTCAGATCTTCATGCGATCAATATACATGCGTAATTTTATCAGACGGGCGATCTCTTTTTCATATTCTGTAGCGCGCGCATCACCCTGTTCGCCCGCCTCCTCCTGCAGATAACGGTATTGCGTGATCTGCTCCGCCGCGTGGGTCAGGCGCATCTTTTTTACCGCGCGCACAAGGTCATCGCGCAAGGCTTCGGCAGGCTGTTTGAACTGTTCGCTTTCCTTTAACAATTCGTTCGCCAGCGGCAGGACGGCATCCGGCAGTTTCGACATCACATAAGCATGATAATCGTGATCGACCTGCTCCAACGACTCCCGGATGGTTTGAACGATCAATTGATGATCCGTGTACTCGAAATCATCCGCCGTCAACGCACTCAAATGATTTTCCTCGAGTTTGCGGTCCACCTGATACAGTAATTCCGGCGTGCGGAGCGCAACCCCTACAAAAAAGGACTCGACCTTCAGACTCGGATTAACCGCCGCGACGGTTCTTTCCATCTTTGGAATGGATCGTTCCCCGCGCGGCTTGCGCCTCACCACCGGACCTCGAACCGGGGCAGCCATCAAGGAGCGTTCATCCACTTTGAGCATTCTCGCCAGCGCCTGACGGTAGGTATCGCGTTCCAGCGCATTGGACAGGTCATCGATCAATGGGAGCACCTGCGCCGCGATCTGGTTCTTGATCTTCGGGTCGCTTAAATTCTGTCCCGCCGCCAAAGTCTCCATAACGTGGGTGACAATGGGTTTGGAATTCTCGATAATGCGCGCCCATTCTTCTTTATCCCGCGCTACGATCTCATCAGGATCAAGGTCATCGGGGATTGCGGCTACACGCAGGTCTGCCTGCAAACGAGACTCATTGCGGAGCAATCCGCGCGCATCGAACCCAAGTTCCCCTTCCTTATCCATGGCGGAGCGGGCGGCTTCCAGTCCGCGCAGGACAGCTTTTTGTCCCGCTGTATCCGGGTCGAGCGCAAGGACGATGCGGCGCGTGGAGCGTTTGAGCAGGCGCAACTGGTCTTCGGTCAACGCCGTGCCCATCGGCGAAACGACGTTCTCGTAGCCCGCCTGATGCAAGGCAATGACATCCAGATAGCCTTCGACGATCACCGCCTGATCTGCGGCGCGGATGGGTTTGCGGGCGCGGTCCAGTCCATAGAGCAGGCGTCCCTTTGAGAAGATCGGCGTTTCAGGCGAATTGAGAAATTTCGGAATATCGTCCGAGTCCACGATGCGCGCGCCGAAGCCTGCCATGCGTCCCTGCTCATCGCGGATAGGGATCATGATGCGGTGGCGGAAGCGGTCATAATATCCGCCGCTGTCCCGTTCGGAGAGCAGACCCGCCTCGAACAATTCCTGCTCCGAATAGCCGCGTTGGGTGAAATGGGTCAGGGCGGAATCCCAGCTTTGGGGCGCGTATCCCAGCCCAAAGGTCTCGATGGTGGCGTCGGTCAATCCGCGTTTTTCGCGCAGGTAGTTCATGATCTCCGCGTTGGCGACCAGATGACCGCGATAAAAAATGACGGCGTCCTCGAGCAATTTACGGAGATTATCGTACGCTTCGCGCTGTTCGGGGCTTTCGCGCTGGAATTCCTTCAACTCCACACCGGCACGCACGGCAAGTTTCTGTAATGCTTCCTTGAAGTCAATGCCTTCGCGCTTCATCACGAATTTGAAGATATCGCCACCCTCGTTGCACGCGCCGAAACATCGCCATGTCCCGGATTCGGGCCAGACGACAAAGGCAGGCGTTTTCTTGTTATCGTGGAACGGACAAAAGCCTGTGTAGTTCTTCCCCGCATGGCGCAGTTTTACGCCCGTCTCGGAGACGAGGTCCACAATATCGATACGCGCTTTGATTTCATCAATTTGAGACATAGAGCAGGTTGATTATAGACTTGGTTTCATGGAATGGCAAATCCATTCCTTAAAACAAAACAGGGCAGTCTTTGGACTGCCCTGAGTCATCGAGCAAAGGTTAGAAGTCGCTGGGATCCATGTACTCCGACTCGCATCCGCCGTGTCCCCTGCCGGACGGGTCTTTATACACGTCGAGCTGCGGGTTGCTCGATTTCTGCTTCGGGAACGCGCCCTCAAACCTGCCGCCGAGAACATACGTCCCCTTGCTGTCCTGCTGAGCTGTACTGGACATGGCTTGCACGCTTGCATAGGCGCCGGCAATGACCACCAAACCAATGACAAGCGCGAGGGTGATTCGAAACGTTAACTTGGACATAATTCTACTCCTTGTTAATCTGCTGGCTTGAATGAAAGAGCGATGTGTGATTGACCGAAAAAGCATCCCCGCTTTTGATAGTGAGCGAATTATACCCAAACCTGTCCAATTTGGAGCAACCCTTATCAATCCTTAATAAAAACATCCCGCAGAGTACTCTGCGGGATGCCTGTTTCTCCCTAAAAGCCTTCCAACTTGCTCAGGTCCGCGATGCCGTTCGACAGGCGGGCGATCTGTCCCACCAGCGCAAGCCGGTTTTGCTTGACCTTTTCGTCCTCCGCCATCACCAGCACCTTGTCAAAGAACGCATTGATGGATGGGATGAGCGCGACGACAATATTCAAAAACTCATCGACGGTGGATGGTTGACCCTTTACTGTATCCTGAATTGCCTTGAACAACGCCTTCTCTTCAGCGTCCACCAGCCTGCTTTCATCCACGGTCTGCGGTCTATCGTCTATCGTCTTCAAGATGCGGACACAGCGTGCAAAACCGGGCAGGATCTCATGCCAGTCTGCGCGTCCCACCCACGCGGACAGTTGCTTCACCGCCCGAGCCGCTGCCGCCGGGTTGGCGGATTGCTCCGCCAGTACGGCTTCGACGACATCGTGCTTGTAGCCGCTTTCCTTTAACACGACCGACAAACGCCCCGCAATGAAATCAAGGACCTGTTTCTGTACTTCCGCGTTGACGGGTATCGGCTGGGCCGCCGCGAATTTTTGCACGGCGAGCGCGAGATCGAAATCCACATCATGTTCGATCAAAGGAGTGACCACGCCGATCGCGGCGCGGCGCAGACCGAAGGGGTCTTTTGCGCCGGTGGGAGCCAGCCCCGCCGCGAACAAGCCAACCAGAGAATCCAGTCTGTCGGTCAGCGCGAGCGCCATGCCCGGTTTACTCTGCGGGACGGTCTTATATTGCTCGGCGATGGCTTGCGCCACTTCGGGCGCTTCACCGGAGCGCAGGGCATATTCCCCGCCGATGATGCCTTGCAGGGAGGTCATCTCCGTGACCATCTGCGTGACCAGATCCGCTTTGGAGAGATAGACCGCGCGCGCCAGCGTCTTGATGAGCATCATATCCTTGAAACCGAGCAGACCGCCGATCTCCGCGCCGAGTTTCAACATCCGGTCGGATTTATCGAGCATGGAGCCGAGTTTGGTGTGGAAGGTCAGCGAGGACAGTTTGGGGCGGTAGGCTTCGAGTTTGAGTTTGATATCTTCGCGCACGAAGAAATTGGCATCGGCAAAGCGCGCGCCGAGCACGTGTTCGTTCCCTTCGCGGACGGTGTCGATGCCGATGTCGTCGCCGTTGCGGATGGCGATAAAATGCGGCAGTAGGGGCGAGTCATGACTCGCCCCTACGCTCGCCCCTACGCGTTGGACGGGGAAATAGCGTTGATGTTTCTTCATCACGGAAATCAACACATCGCGCGGCAGGGACAGGAATTCTTCATTGAATCCGCCCATGACGGCGGTGGGCATTTCGACCAGGTTGGTGACTTCGTTCAGCAGGGGCGACTCGCGAGTCGCCCCTACGAAATCGAAAATGGCTTCACCGCCGATCAATGCCGCGGCTTGGTTGACCTGCTCCACAATGGCGGCTTTGCGCTCTTCTTTATCGAGCAGAATACCTGCTTCGCGGATGATGTCGAAATATTTTTCGGCAGACGTGATCTTTACTTCTGGAGAATCATACGGGCGGAGTCCGCGTGAGGTGTCGCCAGAGACCACTCCAGCATATTCGAACGGGATAACCATGTCACCGAGCAGGGCAACGTACCAGCGAATGGGACGTGAGAACGAAACGCCAGAATCATTCCAGCGCATGGACTTCTCGAACTTAATATCCGCTACTAACTTTGGAAGCGCTTCGGCGAGGACTTCGGGGGTGGGGCGTCCTTTTTGTTTGACGAGGGCAAAGACGTATTTGTTATTGCCTTCTTCGCGGACGATGAGGTCTTTTGTATCGATGCCATTTTTCTTGGCGAAGCCAATCGCCGCTTGAGTGTAGGTCACGCTTGCAGCGTGACTTTCATCGCCAGCCGAGTCTACGATTGCTTTATCGGCGGGCGGACCTTTGACGAGGTCTTCGCGGTCGGGCTGGGTCGGGGAGAGAGAGGCTACTGAAACAACGAGCCGCCTCGGGGTTGTAAAGATGCGGACGTCGCCGTGAGTGAGATTCAACTCTTTGAGAAGCATCGGCACACGGGCAGACAAGGCTCCGTAGGCGGTATCGACGTCATCGGCTGGGAGCTCTTCGACGCCGATTTCGAGGAGGAAGGAAGAAGCGATATTGGGGAAAGCGATATTCGATAATTCGATATTCGATTTTCGAGTATCGAGTGTCGTTTCTTTGAGCAACGGATACTCTAAAGATTTGCGCTGTTCGCCATAGGAGACTGCCACGCCCTTCGCCAGTTCGCGGATGCGGCGGAAGAAGGCTTGACGTTCGGCGACGGAGATGGCGCCGCGGGTGTCGAGGATGTTGAAGGAGTGCGAGCATTTGAGGACATAGTCGTGCGCGGGGACGATGAGACCGGCGGCGAGACAGGCGTCAGCTTCGGCGGAGAAGAGATCGTACATGGCGCGGACGCGGTCGATGTCGGCGGTTTCAAAATAATATTTGGAGTGTTCGAACTCTTCCTGACGGCGGATCTCGCCATAGGTGACGCCCGCACCGTAGTCTTCGTTCCAGATGGCTTTGGCGTTATTGAGCGCGATGAGGATGCGTTCGAGACCGTAGGTGATCTCGACCGAGACGGGGTCGAGCGCCACGCCGCCCATCTGCTGGAAGTAGGTGAACTGGGTGATCTCCTGCCCATCGAGCCAGACCTCCCAGCCCAAACCCCAGGCGGAGATGGCGGGCTGTTCCCAGTTATCTTCCACGAAGCGGATGTCGTGCTGGCGCGGGTCGATGCCGAGGGCTTTGAGCGACTCGAGATACAACTCTTGCGGGTTGCCGGGATCGGGCTTGAGGATGACCTGAAATTGGGTATGGAGTTGGAAGCGGTTGGGGTTCTCGCCGTAACGCCCGTCATCGGGGCGCACAGACGGCTCGACGTAGGCGACGTTCCACGGTTCGGGTCCAAGCACACGCAGGAAGGTGGCAGGGTTCATCGTCCCTGCGCCGACTTGAGTGTAGTAGGGCTGTGTGATCAGGCATCCGTGCGATGCCCAGAAGTCTTGTAGTTTGAGGATGATGGATTGGAAGGAGGAAGACATTTGATTTCCGATTGTCGATTGAGGATTGGTGGTCGAGTAGGCGGCGGGTCTCGATATGCCACTTCGTGGATACTCGACCAGCGCCGCCGTATCGAGACCAGTTGCGGGGAGATTATAACTGATGGTTAATGGAAGATGGATAATGGAATCTCCTTCCATTATCCATCTTCTTATGGTTCACATGAAATAGAAAGCTGGTTCTGGTAGATGTAGACGATCTTCTTCTATTTTAAAAATTACTTATTAAACTTATCAAACAACCATTGTAGAGGTTCTAAAATATTAATAGGAGATATATCTTTAGGATGTTCGATTAAATATCCATCTACCTTAGCTTGTATGCCGATGGAAGAAATCGTGAAATACTTAATACGATCTGGCAAAAAATACTGTGATAATAATTTTTCAATATCGAGATTGTTTTGTCTTTCCAGATACAAGATCAACTCGCGAGGTTTATTAATAAACTTAGTAAATTCAGGTCTATCAATTTTTGAAAAACAAAACGCAACGTAATGAGGCAACCTACCACCATTCGCCAAAAAATCAGGATAATCCTTTGATCGCAACCACAGATATTGCAATGATTGAAAGGTTATATTGAAATGATCTTCTGCCTCTGCTGGGTCAAGCAGACATATCAAACCATTGCTAGTCATCAAACGATCCCAAAGCGGATGACCTAACGGCTCTGTGAGAAACTGTTCGCCTGCTACATCAGCCAGTGAGACAGTTATGCTTTTCGGTTGGTGAGACTCTTTGGATTGCTTAGAGCTAAAAAAATCTGTTATGGTTTTTAAATAGCTCATTTTAGCTTCGACACCTGGTTCATCCATGTCGACTAATTCAAAATTGTAAATATGGGGTTCTGCCACTGGAGCTGTTGCCTGTGGGAAACCACCCTGCTGCAATATATTTATATTGTCTCTAACAAAATTAGTGGTTTCAATGTCATTAGGCTTTACAATCCATTGTGAATCAGATCTTATACTTAATCCATACAGCATAGTAATATAAGTTGTTTTTCCCGATGCCCTGGGTCCCCAGAGTGAAATTCTATATGTTCCAGCAGGGGGAAGTACGGAATTTTCTATCGATTCTGCCTTTCGTTCCAAAGCAGTTTTCGTATATTGATCATCGAGTCTTTCCCAAGGATTCTCATTGCCAACAATTCTCTCAGTAAAATCTTCGAAGCTACGTGCCAAGGACAATCTATCTTCAGAGCGCTCAGAAAAAACAGCTATTTCCTCCCCATACGAATACCTTGGAATATACTGCAATTGGTATTCATCAAAATACTCTGTTAAATCACATGCTTGCAAGCCATAAACGTCTCTTAGGATAGACTCCAGTTGTGTCTGATATCCTTCAAATCCATGGTTTGGGTTTCCAAAGCGCCATTCGTTTTGCAATTTACTTTCAGCATTTTCTATCCTAGATGGCAGTGGAAAAATCATTAATGGACGCAAATCGTCTGATTGCTTTCTGTAATCAGTCGCTCTACGAATTAATTCAACAATACCTGACAGACTTTGCCGATTCGGAGTAAAAACAGTCACGAGCTTTTCAGGCATAATGCTTGTACAAATTCCACTGGTATCTGTATATCCTGTTCGCGAATCAATTAATACATAGTTGTATTTTGTTCTAAGATAGCTAGCAAATTGAGTGAAGATTAAAGGAAATTTATTAAAAAAATCTATCCAATCAAATTCATTTACGCGTGTTGAATACAATCCATCATCAAATCTTCCTGCAGGCATCAAGAACAATAATGGAATGTCTGTTTTAACAATATAGTCATTAATATCAATTGATCTAAATACATCATCTAAAGTATTATTTTGGGAGTCGTTTTTTTCTAGCCAATCCTTGATTTCATAGATCAAATCAATCAACCCCAATTGTGTCTGTGGCAAATTGCCTATCTTACTATTGAGATTCCTGAACTTTCCATGAAAAAACTGGTGCAACCCTGGTGCTTCCAAATCCCAATCAATAATGAGGACGCCATTACCAATATTGTTTTTTTGAGCAAGCAAGCAAGCAATATTTGCTAGCGCCATTGAGCGCCCAGTTCCACCTTTATAAGAATAGAAGGTGATTATTTCTCCAATCGTTGGTTCCATCTATGATCTCCTCCCTGGAAAAACAGGACTAGGAGGTAACAAAGGCAATAACCACCCATGAACATCTTCTGACGAGGGCAACTCAAAAGAGCCGCAAATATCACATGGATCTAAATCCAAAGCATTTAGCTCGTTACATCTTTCAAAAATATATTTAGCAATTTGCCTTATCGAGTCTTGATATGTATTATTCCGCAAATAAGATTTACCATAAACATGAAACCTATCAAATTTATAGTAATTACGAACACCGCTTACGTAGGTGGGGAAAATATCAATACCACGATAAACAACAGGTATTATTAAACCATGCTGATAGTTTCTTTCATAGCCCAACTGTTCCAACCTTCGCGTTTCTAAAATTTCCATAGCTTTATATTCGCGAGCACAATATGTCTTATCTTTATCAAAATAGGTTGGGGTGTAAATCATCACCATGCACGCACTTTCACATAATGCCAATGCCAATTCCCTATTAAAAAAATCCCCCCCATTCAATCTTGTCTCATCACGAAATATCGGCAAAGGTGTCCAATGACGCAATTCACGATCAAGAGATGCATGAAAATCTCGTGCCACTTCCACGCTTAGACTTCTGTAGCTAATAAAGCACGAGTATCTTATCGGCATAGAACTTTCCCTGACAATTTGCATTCCTATTTTAACACTGACAACTCGCTTGAATCAATTCACTTCCTTTTACAACTTCCACCTGTTCTCGTCGGTTTTATCTTCTAGGGAACTTGCCATTTGAAAAAATTTCTTGACAAAACTAAAGTTCACCAGCAAATACACGGTATTACCGAACAAAAAAGATACAGTAGATAAAGCAATTACACCTCGCAATTCTGGGGCTCTTATTAGAAGATAGGCTGAAATTAAACTCAGCCAAACAATGAAGAAAACCACAAATGCAGATGCACCACGGCGCAAAAACAAATCGGTTGCAAATAAAACAAAGAAGCCAATTACCGCACTAACAATTCCAAATGGAATGACAACATAAATACTAGTGGCGTCAACTGATAATCCAGCCACACCTGTAGTAGTTACATCAAGGATTATAAATGCTAACGCAAAAAGGATTCCACCTAACCCCGCTACCATAGCACGAATTCTTAATTCAATTGTAGAAGATTTAATAACAACTTGGAAAGCAAACCAGAGAATCACAAGGTAGATTACAGGAATAACAAACAAAAACACAACCGACTGCAAAATGTTCAACGCTGACTTACCTACCAAAGAGGGCAAGCCAAATATCCCAACCAGAACTAGCATGGCAAAGAAAATTACGCCAAGAACAATTATTCTATTCTTGTATAGGGCTGGAAATTCTGAAGGCTTCCCATCAAAAACTTCACTTATGTACTCTATGAGACGTGCTGAATTTTCTTTCTTATTTTCAAGTTCTGTCAATTTTCTATCGAGACCTTTGAAAAACGGGTCAATCTTTTCTATTTCATAATACAAATCAAGTGCTTTGGAAATCTCGTGATTTGCCTCATATCGTTCCGCCTGCCTCTGCAATGATTTTATTTGAATCTCTTTTTTTGATTTTTCAGTCTCAGAGTTTCGGGATGATTTTACAGTTTTTCTTTGTGTTTGTAGAACAACACCAATTGTATCGGAGCGCGTTTGTAACGCCCGCACAAACATTTCATATCCATTCTCTTCAAACAAATCTACCCAATGCCATTTTCTCAAGCTTTCGAGAGCGTCACATTCTTCCAACCGCGCAGGGATGATAAATATCTCACCTTCGGGCTTTTCCATGGCAGTATCAAGAGCGAGTCGCACTTCCTTTTGACGAAATCCCGCTTGATTGAATTGCTTTGAAAGGCAAACGACCACCACGTCCGCTGCGCGCACGGCTTTGCGGATTTCCAATTCCCAATCCTGCCCGGGGAGGAGTTTCTCTTTGTCCAGCCACGCGGCCACGCCGTCGTTTGTCAGGCGGGTGTATAGAGCCTTCACAGCATCTTTGTCACTGTGCGCATGGCAGAGGAAGACTTTCAATGGTCGTTTTGCTTCAGTCATGTCCGTCCCGTTATGGTGGTGATGGGGGAATTATAAGGCAATATTCCGTCCATGCCTCAATTTACAATGCCTTAACAACAAAACGAATTGAAAGCGAGGCTATCCGAGAGAAGTGTATAATGCCAATGCTTATTACTTCTTCGATCAATAGGGTGGAATTAAAAAGGAGCGTACACAGGTGAAGATGCCTGTCACAGCATGAAATAAAGGCGTCGTCCCACCGTTTCGTCACCAATTCCCGGCAATGATACAGGTCCAGTACAGGATGAGTACAGGATCAGTACAGGATCTAGCCAGGATCTAGTTAGGATGTCCATAGGCAATACAAGGCGAATCCATGCCTGATGCCCTGCTATTCTTTCTTTTTTATTTATGACCGTGACCTTTAAGACCATATTCTGAAGTCACCGGGTCAAGGAATAAGTCGGGTTCTTTGGGCGGATGCCTGGTAAAAATCAGAAAAGAAATCAGTATCACGATCAAAAAGAATATGCTTATCGCTATTGTGAGCCAACCAGCTGATAGCTCTTTCAAAAACTGTGTACCAGTCACCTGCGCAATGGCAATCACAACAAAAAATGCGCCGATATCCAGTGCAAGGATGTTCTTTTTCGTTATATATTTATATCCATAAACGATGGCTATCATTGCCACGGGGATCGTATAAAGTGAAATTGTCTTTGCCGGAATGAACGAACTGAGTTTATATCCACCAGAGAGAAACTCAATCAGATATAACAAAAAAACAGGCCAAAAGGCTATTTTTATATGCTCCCAATAACTTTCATTTACAGCCGAGAAAATCGCGACAAATTTATTATGCCTGCTCCAATCGTAGGTAAAGTGCAAAACAGAACCAATCAAAAAGAGCGGCACAATCATCCAAATATCAAGCGTAACGATTTGGTTTATGTCCATAGTCCTGTCCTATTCTTGATCTACTAAACAATATCACTGTGGGCGTCCCACGAGGGGATGATATGGCAGAGGGAATACTTTTTGAGCACGTTTGGACTCGGTTGGCATGGTTAAGGACCCACATCCTTGGCGCAGCGGAAACCGATGGCGTAGTTGAAGCTGTCGGGAGCGAGTCCGCGCCGGATCGACGCACGAAGAACGAAGTCGCCGAGGAAGTTAAAGGAGGAGCCTCGCAACACGCGTAATTCCCCCGCAGTGGAACCCGGCGGATTGGAAGAAGGAGACCTCGCGTAATAATTCGGGTCATACCGATCGATCACCCATTCCCACACATTGCCCGCCATATCGTACATGCCATAGGGGCTTTTTCCGTTTTCGTAACTGCCTACTTCTGTTGTATCCCCCACATTCTCGTTGTAATTTGCGCGATCCGGGTCGATCCCTTCCCCCCAGGGATACGTACCTCCCTCCGTACCGCGCGCGGCTTTTTCCCATTGCGCCTCGGTGGGCAAATCCCCACCACGCCACTTGCAATAGGCACGTGCCAGGTCCCAGGAAACAAGGACAACGGGGTAATTGTCGTATTGCGGGTCGCCGTAATAACTTGAGCGTGTAATGGAGGCGGGTCTCCTTGGCGGGAAACACTCGCCCGCCTCAACGCAAACCGCATAATGCGCATTGGTCACTTCGTATATATCCATGTAGAATGCGTCCAAGTACACCTGATGCGGCGGCTCCGCGTCTGTGAACCATTCCAATTGGCAGTCGTCCATGGATTTCATGCATTCCGCCAAAGCCTCTTCGGCATCCGCCCCCATCAAGAACTCGCCTTCCGGCACGAGTGCCATTGGCACACCAAACTCATCTGTGATCTCACTTTCCAGCTCAACAGGCGGGACAGGCGTTTCAGTCGGGATGATCGTCTCCTGGGTTTGCGTCGGAACCTGATTTGGATCTGCGGGTTGTTGCCCCGAGAATTGACAGGCGAGTGATACGATAAGTGTAATGACAATCGGAAAGACCATCCTGCTTTTCATAGACATCTCCTTCGATAAGGATAAAGCAACTCGATGTTGCAGCCTGTCACATCAGCGCGCAACACAGTCCTTCACCTTGAGCCTGCCCGTCGATGCATGGAAAAGAAAGACGTTGAGAGGGAATTGGGGGTCATTCCCTTCCCATTCTTGATGAAGTGGGGAGATTATAAGGGATGTCCGCTTTCAAGGGGATTGCAGTTTGGTATCCACATGATCGTACCCAAGGTACAGCAGATAGCCCGCCTTCTGTACGTGAGCGGGAGCCTGTCCCACAAAAGAGAACCGCGTGAAAGGTTTCCGTACCCTCATATCATTCAAGTTCCCCTTCGGTACGGTTTTGTTTCCCCGCAGGGGAGTTAGTTTACACACGGTTCAGGACAATTCCCCAGTGGGGGAATTTTATTTACACGCGGTTCAGGTCAATTCCCCAGCAGGGGAGTTTTGTTTCCATGCGGCTCAGGTCAATTCCCCAGCAGGGGGATTTTGTTTCCATGACGTACCATTTTGTTTAAAGCATGAGACCGACGAATGATGTCGGTCTCATTTTCGTTCTACCCTAACTCCCCAGCCGCCTGCTCCACTTCCTTCAAGATCTCCCCCGACTTCACAAGCGCCTTCATCGTATTATGGTCGTTGTACAGCGGACGGTCCACGTGCAGGTGCTCCACATATTTGCGGATCACTTCGCGGGCTTTCTGCGTCCCCTTGCCGGGCGTGAACTCACGGAAGTCAAGCGCCTGCGCCGCCGCCATGAACTCGATACCAAGCACGCCGTACGCGTTATCAAGGATCTGTCCGTTCTTGAGGGCGGTGTTCATGCCCATCGAGACGAAGTCCTCCTGGTCTGCGGCGGCGGGGATGGACTGGATCGAAGCGGGCGCGGACAGGATGCGCTGTTCCACGATCAAATGGTCGGCGGTGTATTGGCTGAGCATCAAGCCCGAGTAGAATCCCGGCTCATGGGCGAGGAAATCAGGCAGACCCTGAGAAAGAGCGGGATTGGTCAGGCGGTTCAAGCGGCGCTCGGAGAGCACACACACCATTGTGATCGCCGCCCCCGCCATATCCATCGGCAGTGCCACCGGCGTGCCTTGGAAGTTCGCGCCGGTCAGGGTCAATTTGTCTTCGGGGATGAAGATGGGGTTGTCGCCCACGCCGTTCAACTCGATCTCCACCTGTGACCTTGCATACGCGATCGCATCACGCGCCGCGCCAATGACCTGCGGCGTGGATCGCATCGAGTAGGCGTCCTGCACCTTGGTCTTCATCTTGCCCGTCGTCAAGTCCGAACCGGCGATGACCTTCATCATATTCTGCGCCGACCTGACCGCGCCCTTGAAGCCGCGCAATTCGTGCAGTTTGGTGTTGTAGGGCTTCATGTTGCCGAGCAGCGCCTCGATGGTCATCGCGGCGGCGATCTCTGCCTGCTTGATGAAGCGCTCCATGTCGTAGATGTGCAGCGCGGACATGGCGGTCAGCAGGTTGGAGCCGTTGATCGCGGCGAGACCGTCGCGCGCCTGCAAGCCCGGAACTTCGATCCCAGCCCGCCGCATCGCTTCCGCACCCGACAACTGCTCACCGTTATAGAAGGCTTCTCCCTCGCCCATGAGTAAGAGCGCGGCTTGCGCCATCGGCGCAAGGTCGCCGCTTGCGCCCACGGAGCCTTTCGTGCAGACGACAGGCGTGACGCCCTTGTTGAGCATCTCGATCATGGTCAACGTGATCTCGGGGCGGCAACCGGAATTGCCGTGCGCATGGACGTTGATCCTCCCCGCCAGCGCCGCGCGGATGTGTTCGATGGGTGCAGGGTCGCCGATGCCCGCCGCATGGTTGTAGATCAGGTACTTCTGGAATTCCTTCACCTGCTCATCGTTGAGCATCGTCTCCGAGAACTCGCCGATGCCGGTGTTCGTGCCGTACATCACTTCTTTGTTGGCGAGCTTCTCCTCCAGCATCGCGCGGCAGACTTTGATGCGCTCCAGCGCTTCGGGGGCAAGTTCCACTTTCTCGTTATCTCGCGCGATCGCAACGAGCTTTTCGATGGTGAGGGATGAACCGTCGATGGTAATGGGCATGGGGTATTCTCCTGAATGGATATTGGAAAGGTATTGTACTCCAAAGAAAATTACCCCATTAGTGACAAATGACAGTCTTTGCCGAAAGGACTTGCCGAAATCGGGAATCACAGGGACAATATGTCATACCAAACCTACAGGATGTATCCTATGATCTCCACAGCCACTCAACAGGACAGAGCACAGATCGCAGACATCACAGCCCGGGCGGGGGTGTTCAGCCGTGAGGAGGTCGAAGCCGTACCCGAAATGTTCGACGAATATCTCCAGTATGGCGCGCAGGACAGCGGGTATAACTTCATTGTCTATCGCGAAGGGGAACAGGTGCTTGGTTTCGCCATTTATGGATATCGCGACCTGGCAGAAGGCGTGTACGACCTGTACTGGATTGCCGTGGACCCGTCCGCGCGGCGCAAGAGCGTGGGGCGTAAGTTACTGACCGCTTGCGAGGAAGCCGTGCGTGAGGCGGGCGGACGCATCATCATCGCAGAAACGTCAGGGACGGCGGCATATGAGTCCACGCGCCAGTTCTACGTCAACACGGGATACGTCAACGAAGCGGTCATCAAGGATTTCTATTCGGCGGGGGATGATCTGTATATCTTCACGAAGCGGGTCTAAACGCATATCAACCGCAGAAAAAATAACAGCAGAGACCGGACTGGTCTCTGCTGTTGAGTTTAAGCGTGAAGCTTAATAGTTCGTCGTGCGGTCGATCAGACCGAGTTCCCGCGCGCGCCTGTCACACACGCGAAACACCCAGATGCTGACCGCGCCGAAGAAGAGACTCAGCCCTGTCAGTACGCCGAGAATTTCCATGTTGCTGAATGCCGCCAGCGTCGGGAAGGCTTCTGCGACGTTGCCCACCAGTGACCGCCGCAACAGTTCCAGCCAGTACGTCGTCGGCATGAAATACCCCAGCGGACGAATCCACTCGGGCAGCACGTCCAACGGGAAGACCGCGCCGCTGAAGATGTAGAGCGCACCAGCCGTCGCTTCGCCGATGAAGCCTTCGTGGCGGGCAACCGTCAATGTGATTCCAGCCAACAGCAAGCCGAGAAGCGCAAGCATCACCACGCCGAGGATGAGCGTGACAAAGAACAACAGCCAGTCCACTTCCGCAAGGTTGAGCGGGACTTTCAGGAACAGCACGCCCGCCGTAATGGTAATGAACACGGCAATCGAACCCGTGATGAAACGCGCGATGCCGCGTCCGAGCAGATACATGGGGATTTGAATGGGCGCAATGTACATGTACTTGAGCGTTTTGTAATGCTCGCGGTCATCCACCACCGCCCATGAGACGCCCGTCATCACCGCGCCGACATAGATGTAGAAGGCGTTGCCGAGATAAATGTACGGGAACAGCGCGCTGTCGAAATTTCCCTGCGTGATGATGCTGTACATCACGACCAGAATTGCCGCGCCCGAAAGCGGCTTGACGATGGAATACACCGCGAACAGGAAGGGATCGGTCCAGTTGGACTCGATCAGCCATCCCAGCCACGCCGCCATGCGGAACGAACGCCATGAAGTTGATGTCTGCATAAAATCTCCGTGTCGAAAATGTCAGGTGTCAAGTGTCACGTATCAGGTTCTACTTGACACCTGACACGCCGCACTTGGCACTTCCCTATCTCCGACTCTCCGTGATCCTACCCTCACGCACGGCGATCTTCTCGATATGCGCCAGCAGGATTTTCGCCGTCACGATGAAGGTCACCGAAAGGATTGCAAGGATGATGATCTCCCATTGCACTGTCATGAAGCCGAACTGGAACCCCGAAGGGAAGACCAACTGACGCATCGCGTCCATGCCGAGCGTGAGCGGAATGATCGACGCGCCCGCCGCCACCCAGAACGGCAGCGACTTGATCGGGAAGTAAAAGCCCGAAGCCAGAAAGATCGGCTCCTGCGCCAGATTAGCCATGTGCCATGCCTCGCGTCCGAACAGCAGAAACGCCGACGCCATCATCATGCCCATGCCGTACAACGCGATCATCGCCAGCATGAAGACCAGAAACAACTGGACATAACTGATGACCGTGTACGTCACGCCGAACATGAAAATGCCAAGCAACGTCACAGCCAGCGCGCGCAGCGCTGTTGCCAGCATCCCGCCCAGCGCCATGCCGAGCAGGATCGCCATCATCGAATTCGGCGCCATGATGTACAAGGCGAGATTGCCCTGCTCCTTCTCCCAATACAACTGGCTGGACATGCTCCACAAAATATTCATCCAGAACGCGGTCATCGCGCCGCCCATCACCACGAAGCCGATGTATTCCTCGGGCGCATCCAACGCGCGATAGACAAAGACATACGCGATCACCGCCAGCATCGGCATGATCAGGTCGAACACCAGCCACGAAACCTCGCGCTGCTGCCCGATGATGCGCGGATATGCGCGCGCGATGATGGTCTTCAGGAACAACCGCCAGCCCGTATCTTTTCGCGTGTACGGGCGCAGCAGCGCATCATTCAGGTTGCCCATTTGCTTCCTCCTCCGCCATGCTGCGCCCCACCAAGTCCACGAACACATCCTCCAGCGTCGGCTCGCGCTTGCTCAGGTTCATCACCTTCACATCCTTTTGCGTGAAGAGATTGATGACCCGCGCCAGAGCGGATTCCTCGACCAGACTAAGACTCAACTTCGCGCCGGTCTCTGTCTCTGAGATCGCCGCCTTCGTGACCTCGGGCTGGTCCACCAACATTTGCTGATCCAACCCGTTGAGCGGACTCACCTCGATCTCGAACAGCGCATCTTTTTGCAGACGATGCTTCAACGCGGACGGTGTGTCACACGCCAGCACGCGTCCCTTATTGATGATGGCGACGCGGTCGCACAACTCGTCCGCTTCGACCATGTAGTGCGTGGTGAGCAGGAGCGTGCGGGTCTTGTCCGCTTTCAGCCACTCGATGATGAACTTGCGGACGTCGCGCGACGCGCCCACGTCCAGTCCGAGCGTGGGTTCATCGAGGAACAGCACTTCGGGGTCGGTCAGGAATCCGCGCACAATGTTCATCTTCTGGCGCAAGCCCGTCGAGAGGTCGGATGATTTCGTGTGCATCCTGTCCTTCATGCCGACCATTTCAAGCAGCGCCACAATGCGCTCGTTCGCTTCTTTTGACGGCACACCGTAGAACTGCGAGAACATCCACAGATTTTCGCGCACGGTCAACAGACCATAGCCCGATGACTCGCCGCCTGAGACCATGTTGATCTTCGGGCGCACCAAGTCAGGCTGGGCGGAGACATCTGCTCCTGCAACGCGCGCCCAGCCCGAGGTCGGGGAAAGAAGCGTGGTCAGGACTTTGATCAGGGTCGTTTTGCCAGCGCCGTTCGGTCCCAAAAGTCCGAACAGTTCGCCGCGTTCGACGGTCAGATTCACGCCTTCCAGAGCAACCAGTTCCTTGCGGGCTTCCTTTTTGTTGCCGCGCAGTTTGTAAATGCGACCAAGGTCTTTTGTTTCGATTGCAAGTGAAGCGGACATTCTTCTCCTTAATAAATGTTAATGAATTACGTTGATTAATCGTGTGAGGGACGTAGGGCGGGCGTCAAGCAGGTTTCGAAGACGCGTGATAAAGTTACGGATGTAACAGAGAGATTTCTCTTCTCCTCCTTTGTAAGAGAGCCAGGGCAGGCAACCCCTGGCTCTCGCAATTTAAGGGACGGGAGAAATCAGAACAAGAGTTCTATTCTACTACGATTCGTTTTTTTCTGCCGGTAGATTTTGACGCTTCCCATTTTCCTTTCGAGTACAATCGAGCGTCATGGAAACCGAATTCATTCCCAAAATTGCAATGAGCATTCAGGCGCACCCCGACGACCAGGAATTTTCCATCGGCGGGACGCTCGCCAAATGGGCGCGCGCAGGATGCGAGATCATCTCCGTCGTCATCACCAGCGGGGATTCGGGTTCGAACGATCCGTCCAAAGGTGCGGATTACAAACCCGAGCTGGCGCGCCTCCGCGAGACCGAGCAACTGGCTGCCAACCAAATCCTTGGGGTTACGCAGACGGTTTTCCTGCGTCATCCCGACGGCGAACTCGAACCGACGATGGAATTACGCAAGGAACTCACCCGTCTCATCCGCAAGCATAAGCCTGAGGTGGTCTTTGCCGGTAATCCAGAAGCATGGTTTTATGGAAACGAGTACATCAATCACCCCGACCATCGCGCCGCGGCACGCGCCGCCACGGAAGCGGTCTTCCCGTCAGCGGGGTCAAGGCTGATGTTTGCCGACCTGCTTGCGGAGGGGCTTGAGCCGCATGAGGTCAAACGGCTGTATGTGCATGGGATCGAGAGTCCCAACACCTGGGTGGATATTTCCGAGACCATCGATCTCAAGGTGAAGGCGCTGCAACAACACGCCAGTCAGATCCCTGTGGATGAAGTGGATAAATGGATGCGCGATTGGGCGAAGGAAGATGCGAAGGATAAGGATTTCGAGTACGCTGAGTCGTTCCGCGTGATGATTCTGAAACAGGAAGAAGTGGAAAAGTAAAGTGACGGTCATCTTGAAGGTGACCATCACTTTTTATATTGCTAAAAGAACCAATGCCCCACCAGCGCGGACGCGAGCGTCATGCTGATATTGTCAATGTCCTTGTAATGCAGGGATTCGACCAGCGCGCCGACCAGTGCAATAATAGAGATGGGTAAAAGATAGTCCGTGAAACCACCCGGAAAAACGCCCGCCGAGACGTAAATAAAAACGATCACCGCCGACATTAACCAGCCGCCCAGAAAAACGCTGACCGTCCCCGCAATGGACTTGTCCCTGCTCCAGGGCAATTTTGCCGAAGCGAATTTCCTGCCGACAATGTCCGCGATGCCGTCGCCGCCACACATCATCATCAATGCGATAATGCCGATCGGCGACTCGCGCCAGTAGATCAGGGTCAGCGCCACGAACATAATCCCGTAATACAAAGGTCCGCGCAAGATTTCCTTCGGGTCGCCTGTGCGGGACATGGCATCCACCGATGCCTGATCTTTGATGACGCCGAGACCGATCAACGCGAATTGCACCGTGATCGCGAATGGAACCAACGCCGCCAACCAGCGCGCGGACGGATCGTCATTGAAAAAGAACCAGCACAATACAAAGATGGGACCCGTGCCGATATGGATCAATTTGCGGCTGAGTTTGCTTTCGATCCAGCCGCGATGGGCAAAGAAATCCATCAGGCGCAAAAATCCGAGCGCAATGGCAAAGGTAATGGCGAGGGCGATGTAGTTGTTCACGATGAACTCCTGAAAGGTGTTATTTATACAATAATACCCGCGATTGAATGAATGGTTGTTCATGGGCTATAATCCGCCATTACTTATTAAAAAATACGGAGGAACCTGTGCCAAGCAAACTCACCATACTCATGCTCACCCTGGGCATTCTACTTTCCGCCTGCGGAGCATCCTCAAGTGGCGGAGCAACCACCGCCGTCGAAGGCTACATCACCGCCCTTGCAAGCAAAGACCAAGCCGCCCTCATCTCCAACTCCTGCGCGGACTGGGAAGATGATGCCCTGCTCGAACTCGACTCCTTCGCCCTCGTTGAAGTCACTGTGGAGGATATGTCCTGCACCGAATCCGGCACAGACGGCGATAAAACTCTCGTGGATTGTCAGGGCAAGTTCCAGATGAGTTATGGAGGCGAACCGCAGGAACTTGATCTCTCTGCTCGTACTTATGAAGTCATCGAGCAAAGCGGGGATTGGCTTGTCTGTGGCGTACGCTAAGAACTAGTTGGTGGTGGTCAGTTGGTAGTTGGTAGCAAATCTGCCGTCAACTGACTACCACCAACCGTCAACTACCAACCACCAACCGCAATGAAATTCCTGAACCGCGAAAACCTCCTCGCCATCCTCCTCTGCCTCATCCTCATCGCCCTCGTCATCTTCACCGCAGACAGCAGCCCGACGTGGATCTATCAAGGCTTCTAAATGGCGCTTGAAAACATCCTGATTCTCGCCGCCGCCTCGCTCCTCTGGGCAATGATCTCCCGCAACCACGGCAGGACGTGGTTCATGCTCATCGCCAGCGTCGTCGTCATCTTCTGGCTGCAACCCGCCCTCCCCATCCGCGGCGCCGACTTCTTCACACCCCTCGCCACGCTCGTGCTCGTCGTCCTCACCTGGTTCATCACCGCCGACGACGAAACCCGCAAGCAGCGCAAAAACATCATCATCCTTCTTATCGTTGCAGGCGTCGTCCTACTCCTCAACCTCACCCGCTTCCTCCCCGCAGACTTCCAACTCCTCACCGCCTCGCGCCCACCCCAACTCGAAACGACTCTCCTCATCTTATTGATAACAGGACTGACGCTGTTAGCGTTATCTCGTCTGACACGTTTCAGCGCTTCCTTCTTGACCTTTGGTCTGGTTCTAACCATCGGGCTTTTTCTGCTCATCAAGATTCCCGCCTTATCTCTCTGGCTCGCATCTTTCCTTCGCACACTCTCCGGTCAATCGCTGACCAACGTCTCCATTAACGACTTCCGCTGGTTGGGATTCTCCTACGTCGCCTTCCGCATCATCCATACGATTCGAGACCGCCAAATGGGGCGGCTGCCATCCGTAGACGTGGGCGAGTTCATCACCTACGTCATCTTCTTCCCCGCCTTCACCGCCGGTCCCATTGACCGCCTTGAACGTTTTATCAAAGACCTGCGCACTCCCTTTGCGGGTCTGAATCTTGAAACTTTCTACCCCGCAGGTCAACGCCTGTTGCTTGGATTGTTCAAAAAATTCGTCATCGCGGACGCGCTGGCTCTCATCGCCCTGAACGACACGAACGCCACCCAAGTCACTTCCACCTTTTGGATGTGGGTCATCGTCTACGCCTACGCCTTCCAAATCTACTTCGACTTCAGCGGCTACACCGACATTGCTCTCGGCATCGCGCAACTGCTCGGGATCAAACTCCCAGAGAACTTCGCTTCACCCTATCTCAAACCCAACTTGACCCAATTCTGGAACAACTGGCACATGACTCTCACGCAGTGGTTCCGTGCTTATTTCTTTAATCCCGTCACCCGCTGGCTCAGGTCCTGGCAGAAACCGATGTCCATCCCGATGATGATTCTGCTGACCCAAGTCGCCACCATGCTGCTGATCGGCTTCTGGCACGGCGTGACGTGGAACTTCACCCTCTGGGGCTTATGGCACGGACTTGGACTCTTCATCCACAATCGCTGGAACGACGTCACCAAAGCTAAAGCCGCTGCTTGGACGACCACGCCAACAAAACAAGCCGCGCTCAACGTCAGCGGTATTTTGCTCACTTTCCACTTCGTGGCGATAGGCTGGATATTCTTTGCATTGTCATCGCCTGCTGTTTCATGGCAAGTCATTTTGAAATTATTTGGAGTCAATTAATGTCGTTGCGAGGAGGGTGATCTTTCCGACGAAGCAATCTCCCAGTTATCAGGGGGATTGCTTCGGGCAGAGAACACCGCCCTCGCAATGACGGAATAAAAGAATCATGAATCAAGAAATCAAACCCCTCAACGTCCTCATCAAGGGACTGCTCTTATTCACCCTCTTCAACCTCGTCATCGCCGCATGGCAGCCGGGGGTTGGACAGTTCTCGCTTTACAACGCCCTCTACCCGGGGCGGGAGCGATTGCCTTTCGGCGAGAACCCCAAGCAATCCTACAACCTCAGTCTCTTCGACCTTGACGCTATGTTCGCCTCACATGTAATCGCTGGTACACCAAAATCTGACGATGAATTCCGCGTCATCATTGTTGGAGACTCATCGGTGTGGGGAACCTTGCTCAAGCCAGAAGAAACATTGGCTGGGCAACTCAACGCGGATAATCTCAACGCCTGCGGAAAAAATGTCAATGCATATAACTTGGGGTATCCGACTATCTCCCTCACAAAAGATGTGATGCTGCTATCCTACGGAATGCAATACAACCCCGACCTCATCATCTGGATGACCACGCTCGACGCGTTCCCGCTGGAGAAGCAAACGTCCACGCCGCTGGTGGCTAACAATGAAGAAAAGGTCCGGGAACTGGCGACCAGCCATGGATTAAGAGTCGAGGCGGATGATCCCAATTTCGAAGTCGAATCTTTCTGGGATAAAACCTTCATTGGCGACCGCCGCGCATGGGCAGACTTTTTCCGTTTACAGATCTATGGTGTGATGTGGTCCGCCACCGGCATTGACCAGTTTTATCCTGAACGATATGAGCGCGCGCAAACCGATTTCGAAGCGGACGATAGTTACCACAACCTGACTGCGCCTTTGAGTGAAGATGCACTAGCCATTAATGCTTTGGAAACAGGTTTTCGAGTTGTGGGCGAAACGCCCATGCTGCTCGTAAATGAGCCGATGTTAATAAGTTCGGGCGCGAACAGCGACATCCGCTATAATTTTTTCTACCCGCGCTGGGTGTATGATGAGTATCGCGAAATCATGTTTGCGTTGAGTGAGCGCAACGGCTGGATGTATGTTGATCTATGGGATATTATCCCCGCGAATGAATTTACCAACAGCGCGATCCATCTAACGCCCGCTGGCGAGAAATTACTGGCGGAAACGCTTGCGCCATATATTATGGAAGCGTGTAAATAAGAATACATATCATGTTGAGCAGGGCGAAACATCTTTACGCTTATCGAAGATGCCGCCATGCTCGGAGTGAAAATCAGGAGTTCGTTTTCATGAAAGTTCGTTCACTTTTTATTTTATTGGTTGTCCTGCTGGCATCATGCACCAGCGCGCCAGTGACATCGCAACCTGAAATGGAGCCGGTATTCCAACCCGCAATAGAAACGGATGTTGTGCCCGAACAAAACGCCACCACAATCCCGCAAGCGGTTGAGACGATCACCGAGGAGAAAATCCCAACCGCGGTCGCACCACGCTCCACGCTCGCACCGGATGAATGGAAGTCACTGCCCATCGTGCCGACGGTCAGTGATGCGATGAAGGACGTGTACAAGCGCGGACTGGCGATGGGACGCGATCCGCACGCTTTTGCAAAAGTGGGGGATTGCCAGACCAACACCGGCTTCTATCTCGTTGACTTTGATCATGAAGACAGGTACAGCCTCGGCGAAGAGTATTCCTATCTCCAGGACACGATAGATTACTACGAAGGTTCGTTCTCGCGCACCAGTCTCGCCATGCGCGACGGATACAATGTCGCCGCCATTCTTACTCCCTTGCGCGCCGACCCAACCCAATGCGAGAAGAATGAACATCCCATCGCATGTGAATTCCGCCTGCATAATCCGAGCGTCGCCATTATCAGCCTCGAGACCAACTTCAATGATCGTCCCGCCGATGATTACGGCAGGTACATGCGTCAGATCATCGAATATTCCATTGAGCAGGGCGTGGTTCCCATCCTTGCCACCAAGGGGGACAATCTCGAGGGCGACCACAGCATCAACGCGGAGATCGCGAAGATCGCGATGGAATACGACATTCCGTTGTGGAATTTCTGGGCGGCGCTTCAACCCCTGCCGAACACTGGGTTTGACACCGAATTGAACGACGGCTTCCACCTGTCCTTTTCCCGCAATTTCTTCGATCAGCCCCGAAATATGCAAAGAGGCTGGCCCTGGCGCAATCTCACCGCGTTACAGGCGTTGGATGCGGTGAGAAAAGAGTTGCAGGAGCAGTAATATAACCAACTACTCAACCAACGGGTTTATACAAAAGGAATCAACCATGACAACCGAAATCATCACACCTATTGCAAAGTTCATTGCCGAAAAGATCCTCAAACAGCAAAATAAATCCATCGCCGCGGACGAAGCTCTCATCTCCAGCGGATTGATCGACTCATTCAGCCTGATGGACCTGGCGCTCTTCATCGAAGACACCTTCGGCGTGCGTATCGAAGACACCGAGTTGAACGCGGAGACGTTCGATAATTTGGAGCAACTCGCCGCGTTGATCTCCGTTCGCAAGTAATTCATTAACCGCGAAACACGCAAAGACTTAAAAAGTTTTCTTCGCGTGCTTGGCGGTAAAAACTAATGTCCACATTACCCAACCTCCTCCAAGGCAACTATCAAGAAGTCCCCGACAAGACCAGCATCATCCTCCAGCACGCGGGGCAGGATGACAAGCCGCTGACGTACCGTGATCTGATCCGCGGCGCGAACCGCTATGCGCTGACCTACGCCCGCGAAGGCATTCAGCCTGGCGAAGTGGTCATTCTGATTCTCCAACATGGCGAAGACCTCGTCTATGCCTTCTGGGGCGCGATCCTGCACGGCGCGATTCCCTCCATCATGCCGTTCCTGACAGAGAAACTCGCGCCCGAAAAATATCGCGCCGACCTTGCTTCGCTCATCTCCATCACCAAGACGACCACCATCGTCACCTACCCCGAATTTGAAGCGGAAGCGCGCGGCGCGCTCGTTGAAGGCGACTCGGTACGCCATGTGATTCTAACGAATGGCATCGAAGCCGAAGCCGACCCCAATTTTGAAACGCTGCAAGGGTTCAAATCAACGCCCGAAGATATCGTCGTACTGCAACACTCCTCAGGCACAACGGGTTTGCAAAAAGGCGTGGCACTTTCGCATCGCGCTGTGCTGAATCAACTCAACGCTTATGGCAGCGCAATAAAACTCGACCCCGCGCATGATGTCATCGTCTCGTGGCTGCCGCTCTATCACGACATGGGCTTTATCGCCTGCTTCCTCATGCCCGTGCTCATGCGCGTTCCGCTCGTCAACATGTCACCGTTCGATTGGGTGCGCGCGCCTTACCGCCTGCATCAAGCCGTCTCGCAATACAAAGGCACGCTTACCTGGCTGCCCAACTTCGCCTACAACTTCTGCGCCCACAAAATCCGCGAGCGCAACCTCGAAGGCGTTGACCTCTCTTCGTGGCGGGCAATCATCAACTGCTCCGAGCCTGTCCATGTGGAAAGCCATGACCTCTTCCATGAAAAATTTTCAGCATACGGTTTGAAGAAGTCCGCGCTGCAAACGTGTTACGCGATGGCGGAGAATGTCTTTGCCGTGACTCAAAGTCCGCTGGATGGAACGCCCGTGGTGGATGTGATCGACCGTGAGACATTTATGACGAAGCGCCTCGCGACTCCGCCCCAGCCTGTTTCGCCGACCCTGACCATGACCTCGTCCGGGCATCCGCTGCCCAACACCCGCATCCGCATCGTGGACGAAGCCTTCAACGACCTGCCTGACCGCAGTGTGGGTGAGATCGCTGTGCAAAGCGACTGTATGCTGACCGAATACTTCAACCGTCCCGATGCCACCGAAGCGGCAATCAAAAACGGCTGGTATCTGACAGGTGACTACGGCTACGTCGCAGATGGCGAGTTATACGTCTCCGGGCGCAAGAAAGATTTGATCATCGTCGGCGGGAAGAACGTGTACCCGCAGGACTTGGAGACGCTTGCGAGCGAAGTAAAAGGCGTCCACGCGGGGCGGGTGGTCGCATTCGGCATGTATGACGAAGAGGAAGGGACCGAGGAGGTGGTCATCATCGCCGAAGCAGAATCAACTTCCCCGTCGGAGATGGAGGCGATAGCGGATGCCATCCGCAAGCACGTCACCAAGAGCTCCGCCATCGCCCTGCGCCATGTCAAAGTGGTGGACGATAAATGGATCATCAAAACATCGAGCGGCAAGACGGCAAGGTCTGCGAACAAAGAGAAGTTCTTGAAGGAATTCGAGACAAGGTAATCGTTGCAACTTTGTGCCTGCCGCCTCCGTATATGGCTCAATACCATTTACAGCTAATTCGACGGAGGAAACATGGAACAACCTTTGAACGAAGAAAAGACACCTTCCAAACTCTGGAATGTAGTGCGCTGGATACCGTTTGGACTGATGGTGTTATCCGTGTTGGCGTTGATCGGCATGATGCTGACAGGCGGTATGGTGAAGATCACCGGCTGGTATTTGATGCAGTTGGTTCCCCCGATATTGGGCGGTGTCACGCTCATCACAATTGTGATCTATGCCATTATTCGCCGCCGCATGAGCAGGGCATGGATCGCAACCGGAATGGCATCGCTCCTGAGCCTGTCCCCATTGATCTTGTGGTTTTCGCCAGTTGCTTATCCCGCTTCCCTTGAAAAGACAAACCCCACCGTCACGATCCGCCTGCCCACAGATGTTCCCCTGCGGGTGGCGTGGGGCGGCGATTCCATCAAGACGAATTATCACACCGCCGCGCCGGATCAGCGCTGGGCGTATGATCTGGTAGTGGAGCCGTATTTCTCAGGCAGTGCCAATCTGGAAGATTACGGTTGTTACGGTGTTCCAGTCGTTGCCCCCATCGACGGGCTGGTCATCTCCGCCCATGACGGCGAACCTGATGAGGTGCCCGGCGTTCTCTCGAATAATTTCACCGCGCCAACCGGTAATCACGTAATGATCCGCATTGAGGAGACAGGGACCTATCTGGTCATCGCCCACCTGAAGAATGGAAGCGTCGCCGTGCGAACGGGCGATACGGTGGAAGAAGGACAGACGATCGGTGAATGCGGAAATTCAGGCAATACCAGCGAACCGCACATTCACATCCATCATCAACGCCAGGACCCGACAGAGTTTCCATTAAACTTTGCTGAGGGCTTGCCGCTTTATTTCAGAGACCATGACGGTCCTCCAATGCCCGTCGGAGGTTTCCGCATGGAAGGCGAGACCATCATCGCAGAGGGCGATATCGTCCAGCACACAGGGAGGTAAAAAAACATGGAACCTGCCCCATAGACCCCCATATCTGGGGGTATGGAATCGACAATTCTGTACGTTTCATGGCTCCCAAAACCCGTGAGACCTCAACAGATGTCAGCACATCCCAACACGGGCAGGGGGGACCCCCATATATGGGATTTGCATATTTGTCAGGAAATGCTAATGAGAATAATGGATCGCAAACAACTGACCGTCTTCCTCGTCCTCCTCATCGTTTACGCGCTTTGCGCCTTTGCCACCTACGCCTTCTTCGTCGATCAACTCGCGGACAGCATGGGCATTCCCATGCCAGACATGGGCGTGCCGAACTGGGTGGTCGGGCTTGCCAACGCGGGCATCGTGCTGGTCGCATACGGGTTGCTCGGTCTGGCGGGTTATTGGTTCGCGCGCAAACTTGACCTGCCCGGCATCTTCAGCGCAGACGGGAACTGGCGTCGCTGGTTCGCCATCCCGCTCCTGCTCGGTCTGGTCTGCGGTGTATTCCTCGTCCTCGGCGATTTGCTCTTCGCGCCCATCAATGACTTCGGCAGGTTCCCGCATCCAGAATTCCCTGTCTCGATCATCGCCTCCCTCAGCGCGGGCATCGGCGAGGAGATTCTCTTCCGTGGATTTGTCTTCGGCTTGTGGGGACTCCTGCTTAACTGGCTTCTCCAACGCCTCAACCGACGTTCGCTCGTTTTGTGGGTCGCCAACGTCATCGCCGCGCTGGCGTTTGGCGCCGGGCACCTCGGCTCGCTCTTCTTCCTGACAGGCGCTTCCTCCTTCGCCGAACTGAATCCCGTACTACTGGCAGAAGTCTTCCTCCTGAATGGACTCATCGGACTCGTCGCTGGCGAACGCTACATGAAAGACGGTTTAGTCGCCGCGGCAGGCGTCCACTTTTGGACGGATGTTGTTTTCCATGTGATGTGGGGATTGTTCTAAACGCGCCTAATCCCTCGGCTTCACTGTCCACCCGGCTAGTGTGTCCATCCGATCAGGGCGGTTCGCTTGATGTTTGTGTCCTTTGGTAGCGGCGGATGATGAGAAGCGTTCCCCATAACCCGATCAAGCCGATCAGGGCAATGACCGCTTCGATGGTCCAGAGTTTGGCGGCGGAGTTGGTCACGCCCCAGAAGGAAGCAAACCCGGCAGGCGCATCAAGCACAGTCTTGTAGAGCACCGCCAGCCATGCCCATTTTGCCTCGCCGCTGGCGATGGCATAAAAGATCAGAACACAGGAGAAGATATGCGCAAGGATCACAAACAGGCGTTCGACTACCGGTGCAAGCCCCATCACGAGCGTGGAATTGGCCGCCATGCTCCCCAATGTGGGAATGGGCAGCGCATCCGGCGCTGTGATGCCGACCAGACCAGAAAGCAATCCGGCGAGCCCGAGCAAAAGCGCCTCGACGACACCGAACCCGATTCCGAAAACCAATGCATGGTCCCAAGCGGCTTTTCCCCAGCGATTGTTACGCAGAATAAGATACGCCAGCCCGGCTTCGAAGATGCCGGTCAGCGCGCCGATGTAGAGGTAGGCGGTCAGGTTACCGGGTGAGAAAAGCTGTTCGGAACCCACACCCAAGGCGCGGAATACCGGCGGGTTGACCGGAATGGCAAACGCGAATTTGACGACCACGGTCAGCACCCAAAACAGCGCTCCCAGCCCCAGATAACGCCAACCCAGCCATTTCCGGCGGGCGGCATACAGCACGAACGCCAACGCAACCAGGATCATGCCCGCGCCGGGCACCAGAATGCCTGCACCGAGCTTGATGGCATGCCAGCCCAGATCATAGGTGGCGGAAATATTTTCGCTATAGACCAACCCGAGGGTATAGGTTCCGGTGCGGGCGGAGGGCAGGTCGTATTCCGCATTGATGGAGAAGTCGCCCTGCTGGATGGTGCCTGAATTCCAGACGACTCCTCCATCCGGATCGCGCAATTCAAAACGCAGGGTGCCGCTTTGGACGTCGCCGCTGAGCTTGATCTTGATCGGTGTGCGCTCCGCGATCATGCCCTCATCGACGAAGATGCTGAAGTAAAACTCTTCGCCCGCCTGTGCAAAATTCAACTGACTGCCCTGCACCGTCGCCCAGCGGTAGTTCATCGGAATGTTCGAATGCTGCGTGGCACAGCCGGTCAACAGGCTCAGCCCAATGCATACAAGCGATAGATATAAAATTCGTTTCATGTTTCTGCAAACAACCTTTCGAAACCGGGATAGGCTTTCAACGGGATCAACTCGAACGTGATCAACTGGTTCTGGACGAATGGCAGCGTGGACAACGCCTCCCGCGCCGCCTCCACCGATGGACATTCCAACACCAACACCGCCTCGCTTCTGTCCGCGCGGAAGTATGATTCTCGAACCACGCCAGCCTGAACCAACGCCCAAACCTGACGCGCCTCGTCTTTTGCATATTCCTGAAACCCCTCAGCAGTCGCGCTGGGAAGTTCGTGTTCGAGCGCAAGGATCTTCATACCTACGGTCCCTTTTGCCGGATGTACTCCGCCACATCCACGTTGTATTTCACTTCCTCCAGCGTGAAGACCGCCCACGGAATGCCCTGGTCGAGCCAGGTGGCAGAACCGACTGCGCTCAGGTTTGTCCCTGCGATATTGGGTCCCTCAACGCTTCTCGTAATCCACAGGATTTTCTTCGCAGCGGGTCCGCTGTCACGGTAGCGCATGGATTCCATACTGTCGAGCAGGTTCGTGTCAGGGTCGAAGCGCATAACGAAGTTCTCTTCGATGTTGCCATACGGGACGAACAGCAGGGCGGTATGATCGTCCACCGCTTCCCATCTCACGCGCGGATCGGTGATCCAGATCGACGGGAACCACGCCGCCTCCGCCCAAACCGCAAGGTTGGCGGCTTGACTGGTGGCTGGGTCATTCTCCAGCGTGCCGATGACGGGAAGCTCGAACAGGCTGTGCCCGTCCACATACATCTCGTTCACCTTCATGAACGGGATGCCGAACCATGTCGCTTCAATGTAATGACGATAGTCCCTACCCGCATTGTGGACGAAGATGAAGCGCGCCGGGAATTTGACCCCAAAGGGACTGATCACGGCTCTTCCCTTGATGACGGCTGTTTCCACGACCGGAACCTGATCGCCATAGACGGTTTGATAAAAGCGTTCCACGGGCGCAGGCAAGCCTGCTGGCAATAGGATGGTCTCCGGCTCTGGCGCTGTTTCCGCATACGGCTCAAACGCTCTCGGTTTGACCTGCAATCCCAGCCAGCCGAGCAAAAGCAGGATGGCAAAGACACATAGGATGATGAGTAAGATTTTCATTTGGCTTTCTTCCAGTTCACTGCAATCACATAGATCAAGGCAATTTCGAGTAATATCTGCGCGATCTTCGAGACCAATCCGCCGGGCGAGAACATCACAGCAGGACGGTTCTGGTACATGCTGAAGAAGAACAGGATGACCATGGCATTGATGAACGCACCGAAGAGCAACAGCCAGCGGTTGCGGAGCAGGATGAGCAAGCCGCCGAGGACATAGCATCCCGCCGCGACGTAGATGATGCCCGCGGGCTTCTCGCTCACTTGCAGGTCGCCCACGCCGAGGATGTTAAATTGCATCAGGAGATAGGAGAGGGCAGCAAGGAATGCCAGCGCAACGGCAATCCATAGAATGCGAGTATTTGTTTTTGAGTATTGAGATGTATTCATGGTCGATCCATTACTTTCGTGACAGGTTTAACCGAAAGAGTTTATATCAACAGTGGACGAAGATTTCGCGCCCATTCACGGATGGCGTTCCAGTCGCGGTGATCGCCTTCCTGCCATGCGCCGAACAGAACGCTCAAACGGAACTTCAGCCTGTCACCGAACGAAGGAATCTGGCTTACATCCAAACCGCCCGCAAAGAGACCTTCGCTTACAGGTCTCACCAACTTGCGGACAGGATCCAGCCAGGTCGCGACGTGGCTTCTGTACTGTCCTCCATTCCGCATGGCTAACGTCATGCACACGAGGAACGCGGCAAAAGGCTTACGCTTCAAGTCCGCTTGATGTGCCTGGACGAATTGCACAGCTTCGGGAAGCCACGCCCCTCCGTTGACCGCGCTCCCTGCCACAACAGCCCGATACGCTGAAAGATCCTTTACCTCGCGCATGGGGATCACATCCACCTGCGCACCGGTTTCGGCGAGGGCTTTGCCGATGGCTTCCGCCACTCCTGTCGTCCAGCCTGTCCGAGTGGCGTATGTAACGAGAATCTTGTTTGACATGTCCATTCCTCCATTTATATGTTTTCGCCCGAGCCCGCCTATGCAGTGCGGGACGGATGATTGCCGCGGGTTTTGTGTGAGAAACCTTATGAGATGTTGCGAAAGAAACGGATCGCCAGCCCAACAGAGAACGCGCCCATCACCACCCACGAACCGATCATGCCGATGTACACGCCGATGGGGAAGACGAATCCCGCCAGCGTTTGGCTGATGGTTTGCGCGATGACCACAACTCCGATGAGCGTACAAAGGATGAGCAACGGCGCGGCGAGGAGATAGCCGAGCGGCTTTCGTTTCAGGAGGTAAACGCCCGTAATTACACATGCGGGCGTAATCACCGCGGAGTCAAATCCGTGGGTGAACATCGTCGTATACGGACCCAGGTTGGCAGGCGCCTGACCCGTCATCAGCGGACCGATCAACTCGCTGAGCCAGAGCATCAAGGTGCCGAGGCCCGCCACGAACATGAAGATTGCAATCCCGCGGCGCGGCATCCCGGAGGTCACTTTGCTGGCTAGGCTTTGCGTATCGAAGGAAGTCAGCGCGAGCATCACGGCGAGAAGGCTGGCGGAGAATAATGCCGTATAGACCAGGAACAGGGAATTGAAGATCGCTGAGAAGGTGTACGTCACGCCAAGATAAAGGAAATACAGAAGCATCCCGATCAGGAAGATGCCTCCGCGCAATGACCCGCGGCGATACAGCCAATAGCCTGTCAGCAGTAGAGGGATGCCCGCAAACAACGTGACTGCATCCGTACCTTTGAAAAGGGCAGCGACGAAGGAGGAGTCGTGACGATATACGCCTTGTCCATAAATTTCAACAGTGTCCCCGTAGACTGTCGTAAACGGAAATGCACCATCCCCACCTTGGGAGAACAGACCCACTCCCGCAATGATGATCACGAGGACGGCGATCAACGGGACAAGCCAATTGAGAGCAGAATTTTGTTTCATTGTTTTCTCCTTATTCAACTTGCGCCAGAGCCGTAAGAAGCAAAACCAAAACACCGCAGACCGCCATCACGTGGACATGACCCCGGAAGCGGGTGATCGCCTGTTCCGTATCGTTCGACAGCATCATCGGACCGACGCGCAGAATGGCGTTGTACCAAAATCCCAGCGCGATCATCGCCACGATCAGAATATGCTTGACCAGCATCAGGATGCCCCACAGATTGCCGAAGTCCATGAAGCCCAGATAGCCCGTATCGATCAGCATCAAGTGGGTGCCTGTGATCATGAAGACGATCAACGAGGCGTACAGCCAATAGCGGCTGCGTTTTGAGATCTCACTGAGGGCGGGTCCGTTCTTCGAGAGCGCAGGGATGTAAATCCCTGCCAGCAAAAGATAATGCCCGATAAAAACGACAGTGGCGAGGACGTGAAACCAGACGGAGAGTGAAATGAGAAGTTGTGACATGGTTGTATTCCTTTTGGGTTCCGTACTTATACCTTTCGGAGAATGCCCGACAAAGTGACGTTAATCACGCTCATTGTCAGGAATCTCCTTATCCTGAGTCTATTGGATGAGAAGAAAAAACTCCCCCGCCGTTGGAGGAGACTTTAACTGGTCATGTGGACAGGTCGGGGCATGACCAGTTTCAACTCCGCCCCTCATCGCGCCAATAGATAATGTGCCACTGCGTTCACCACTTTGAGACCAGCCAGAATTGCAATCGCAAGCAACGCCTGCCCGTCGTTCGCAATGAACGGAAGTTTCCAACCAGCGAAGACCGCCAGCGTGATGATGAGGATGAGTCCGCCGAGCAGGTAGCCGAGGATCGAGAGCGGATGGGTCCACTCGTTTGCAGCCGCGATGCGTCCGATCCCGCCCTGCTGACAGATCGCCATGCCAATAAACACGAGCAGGATGATGTCAATGCGGACATTGGAGAGCAGGGGCACGCGTTTGCCCGTCGCGCCGATAAAGGTGATTGCGGCAAAGATGAGTGCAAGACCGATGATGGCGGGGGTAATGGGTGCAGATTGTGCAATAGTTTTCATGGTATGGTTTCCTTTCTTCCAACATGATAGTTTTCATCAATTAAAAACTCCCCTGTCATGAGGGGAGTTTCAAACTGGTCAAACGGATAGGTTTTATTGCGATTATTTACCGCTCAGGCAAAGTTTGCGCCAGTATCTTCTTCTCGTGTACGAGTGCCTTTGCACCCCAAATCACAGTGATACCAACTGCCGAGACGAACCACAACCCGATGGTCAAATTATCCGCACGTTCGGTGAGCGTGAACAACTCACCGGTGAAATTGACCATGGCATGGAACAGGATCACAGCCAGCGTACTGCGGTTTGTGTTGTTGTAGATCCAGGTGAAGATAAAAGTGAGGGGAATAATCCCGGCGAAGAACAGCCAGAATGCGGGCGTGCCAATGCCGAGACTCGCCTGATACGAATCCCGAATGAAGAACGTCGGCAAATGCCACACCGACCATACGATTCCCAGAATCAGGCTGGAGATCAAGGCATTATGTTTCTCTTGCAAACGGTCCAACACGTAGCCGCGCCAGCCCAGTTCCTCGATGAAGGGGAACAG
Organism: Anaerolineales bacterium; assembly: GCA_023382595.1. Taxonomy (GTDB): domain Bacteria; phylum Chloroflexota; class Anaerolineae; order Anaerolineales; family Villigracilaceae; genus Villigracilis. The sequence goes on from JAHDWB010000001.1 coordinate 922,371, forward strand.
CGTTGCAAACAGAATAGATGGGATGATGGAGGATGGGCTCGTGAGTACATTAAGAGCAGTTTCCCCCCAGGTCCCGCCTGTGCCGCCTGTCAAAACATCCGCGAGCGCTGCCAGCCCGTTCAGGATGGGCACGAACAGGAGGATGACCAGATACCATCTGGCTGGGATGCGGTTGAAGCCGATGATGCGCCTCCAGTAATCCCGCCTGCCTTCTTTATCCCGCGTGAGGTAGGTGAATGCAATTCCTGTTACCATCGGTCCGAGGGCGGCAAGCAGGACCAGTACAAGCCCGGTGGGTGTTTCCATGCCGAGGTCCATCAGGATCGCCAGCCCGCCGAAGACTCCCGACCAGATAAAAGTCGCGAGGAAATATATCCAGGGGGAAGCAAGGGCAGGACGCGTGGTTTTCAAGTTTTCATTCATTTGATTTCTCCTTTTTGATCAATCATTTGATGCAAATGTTTCGGCGAGCACTTCGTTTACCACCGCATCCACGAACAAAGCCGACTCAGTGACCCACGGGTTGTGACCCGAACGCTCGAACCAGATCAATTCCTTGTGCGGCGCGTTCAGCAATTCAAAATATTCTTCAGCCAGCACAGGCGGCGCATTGACGTCATGCCGACCGAGAAAAAAGTACACAGGTACTTCGAGTTGTGTCGCCTGCACGCGGAAGTCCACTTCCCAAAGTTGCGGGTACACCACATCCATTGTTTCGAGCGCGCCGCGAAACCAACTCACCTTGTCGTATAAGCCATACTCCGAGCCAGCCAGGTCTTGAAACGTATTGAAACCATCATCCGCGATGTTCGAGTCGGCGTTCATGTAATTGAATGTCTCCATCAAAAAGGCGGCTTCCTTCATCGCCACACCGTTGCCGTAATACGGCGGCGGTCCCTGCTGCTTAAGTTGTTCCACCTTTTCGGCATGCCCTCGTTCCTCCATCAACTTCAAAACGAAGTCGTAGCACATCAGGTCGTTTTCCAAGAACGCGACCATCTGTCCCGTACCGATGAACGCATGGAACAATTCGGGGTTCCGCTGGACCATCCACACGCCCAACGCGCTGCCCCACGACTCGCCCAACAAATAGACTTTCTCCTCACCAAATCGTTCGCGCAGATGATTAACCAGCGCGATCCCATCCTTGACATACCGTTCGGGACTCAGCTGTTGCCTGTTTACCGCATCGAAGGATTTTCCCGCCCCCGGCTGTTCCCAGTTGACCACGACGAAATGCTCCTCCAGCCCGCCCAGCGCGCGCCGCGCAGTGACCAGTTGACTGCCGCCCGGTCCGCCCGCGAGGAAAAGCAATACAGGTTTGTCCATGTCTTTTCCGCGGATGGAGATCCATTGCTCGCTCCCGTTCAGGTTCACTTTTTCGAGCGAGGCAATCGAATTCGGAAGAGGATTTCCGTTTGCATCCGTGATGGGAGGCGTAAAGGCGAGCGCTTGCGAGATTACCACTGCGAGAATGGCAACGAGAAGCATCCCAGCGATTCCCGTCACGATGACTTTCCATGTGCGCAGGCGAAGCACCGCGACGATCAACGCAATGTACGCGATGCCGAGCGGGACCCAGATCCAGGCGGGAACAGGCGTCGATAACGGGAGCAGGACGATCGGGAGTCCGAACGCAAGGACGAGGAGCGCGGTCAAGATGTATCCGAACGAGATCAAAATCGTCCGCATGATTTTTTCGATTCGGTTTGTCTGCGCCTTCGATGGTTTCATGACATTAGCGGTTGTACCCATATTGGTTCCTTTTTGTTGCTTGACCGTTCATCGAACGTCCGAAAGAATCTCGAAGTTTCTCCTGCATTTGAAGTCGGGCGCGTGCCAAGCGGCTTTTGACCGTTCCGATGGGGACGCCCAGCGTTTGCGCCGCCTCGGCATAATCGAACTCATACACATCCACCAGCATGATGACGCTGCGAAATGCGCGGGGCAATTCATCCAACATTCGATACAGTTCCTTTGTTAACTCATTCTGCTCCGCTTTCATTTCCGGCGATGCAGTGGGGGCGGCAAGCCAGGCGGGAGACTCGTTCTCCACGCCATAATCATTTTCAGGGAACAGGGAGATGACTGGACAGCGGCGTGATTGGCGGAAGATGTCGTACGCTACATTGGTCGCAATCTTCAATAACCAGGCACGGAACGACCCGCCGCGAAACTCGGCAATATGTTGAAACGCCTTTACAAAACTCTCCTGTGCCGCATCTTCGGCAGAGTCGCGATCTTTCAATAATGCGAAGGCGTGGTGATAGACGAGACCCTGATGCGCCAATACCAAGTGGTTGAAGGCATCCAAATCGCCCTTGGAAGCCTTTTGGATCAGCAGTGCTTCGGCTGGTTGGGACGTCGTGTTCGCAACTCCCATTTCATCTACCTTGTCAAATCAAACTGCTTCCTGCACTCCCGCCCGAAAAGGCAATTCGACTTGCGATTTCCTCGAAAGATGTTTTGGTCCAAAATAGATGACAACCCACACGATCAGCAACAGCATCAATCCGCCGCCGCCGATGTAGAGCAGCATGGGCGGCAACAACCCGAATTGTTGGACGAGGAAAACGCTGGAGAAGTTGAAAAAGAAGTGTGCCAGCATGGTAAGGAAGAGACTGCCGCCGCTGTTGTTGTAAATCCACGCGAAGAGGATGGACAATGCAGTCACTACGACCATGAAAATCGGGAGCGGCATGCCATTGGCGGCGTAGTTCGGCTCGAAGTAGAACGGAACGTGCCAGGCTGCCCACAACGCGCCGAGGATCAGGCTGGAGGTCAGTGCACTGAATCGTCTTTGCAGGCGTGGAAGTGCAAAGCCGCGCCAGCCTGCTTCCTCGCTCAGCGGTCCGCTGAGGAAGGTGAATCCCAGCAAGCCCAGCAATGACCAGAGTGTGGCGTCGGGGTTGATGCCGCGCATCGGATTGCCGAGCAAAATGTAAACGATGGCAATGAGCAAGGGGAAGCCGGTCATCATGAATGCCGCCAGATACCAAAACCAGTGCACCCGCCAGCGAGTGAAGCCGGAGAGTAGGTTGAGTACTTCCTTCCATCCGCCGATCATGGCGGAGAGGATCACGGCGCTGATGGTCGGCGTGAGCACTTGCAGGATGGCGACCGGTTTGGTCTGCGGAATCTTGAGGATGTAGAGTTGCGTGACGGTGACTGCGATGTTCAGGGCGAAGGTCAGGATGAAGAACGACCAGAGCGGATAACGAACGAGGATGTTGGGGGATTTTGTCGGCATGATTACCTCCTTGACCATCATATATCGAGCGGAACAAAAACTCCCCTGTCACTGGGGGAGTTTTCACTGTCCAGATGGATAGTGGTTCTATTCCTTGATATATCACCGTGTCGCGCACAACTCGGTCAACTTACCCCGAGCGCGTAATCAGGGAATGACTCTTGCTCTCCATATGATAGCAAGTTACCGTATTGGTTCAATAGAACTGCCTGATTTAGGCTAAAATCCTATCAAAACACCTATGAAACCTTCTTCCGCCACTGCAATCTCTCATCCCAACATCGCCTTCGCTATGTTGTCATAATGGAACACCGTATATGGTTACCGCAAGGCTGGTTTTGCCCAATTATGGACGTAGAACTGGACAAAAAAAAGGAAAAAAGAACAGCGCCCCGACATGGGGCGCTGTTCTTTTCAATCAAGGAAAGTCAAATCCGACCAATTCAGGTCAATAACTTGCCACTGGTAATTTCTTCAACCACTTCAGTTCGGTCAGTTCCTTCAAGACAAAGTCTGCGCCATCGGCACGGGAAAGTTGCGTACCCGAACTCTTGCTTACATACCCGACCTGATACTTACCTTTGTGTTCGCCATCCATCAGGCGCGGATACCTCACTACCGTCCAATCCAAATCAGACTCCCGAATCACCTTCACGTTTGCAGCCGAATCCAGCACCACATCTTTTGCCAATAGATTGAGCAGAAATCCGATGAAGTGATCAATAAATTTGGGTTGATCTTCGGGTTGCCGTACTCCTGCGCCAGTCGTGGAGACCAGCCGGCGCACACCATGTTTCCTCATCCCGGCAACAATGTTTTTGGCTGAAATTTCCATCATGTGGGGGACTGGCGGTCGGGTCGGTCCCAGCGCGCTGATGACCGCATCCTGCCCGGCAATCGCCTTCTCAACAGCTTCAGCATCCATCGAGTCACCCTTGAATACGGTCAGGTTGGCATGGGTGACAGCCAATTTCTCTGGGGAACGCACAAAGGCTGTCACAGCATGCCCTGCTTTCAATGCCTGCTTGACTACTTCCAAACCAACCCCACGCGATGCACCAAATACTACGATCTTCATTAGACTCCTTTGAAATTGTTTCTTATCAATGATGGCTATGAAGCCAACAAGACCTTCAATTGTTTTGCCACCAGGCGCAGCGGGTCGGCGGTATGCGATGTACGACTCAGGATGATCCCACCTTCGATGGCAGAAACAATAAAGGTCGCCAATTCATCGGCTTTTGTTTTTGAGTACCCGCATTCGATCAACTTGTCATGGAAGGCGGATTTCAACATTTGGTATGCTTCGTGGCAGGCTGCGTTGATCCGCGTTGAGGTGGTCGCAGTTTCCATCGCCACAGCCGTCAGAGGACTGCCCGCCGCAAAACCAGATCGTTCGACATGTTCCGCAATGTTCAGAATGAAGTCAGAAACTGCTTTGGCGGCGTTGGAACTCTCTGTTAATCCCTGGCGAATCCGTTCGGCAGTTTGTTTTCCGGATTGAAGTACCGCCTCTGCCGTAATCTGTTCCTTGCCCTCTGGAAAGTAGTAATACAACGATCCTTTTGGGGAACCGCTTTCCTTGATGATCTCGTTCAAACCAGTGCCGTGATAGCCCTGCTTTTCCAGCAGGGCACAGGTGGTTTGCAGGATTTGTTCGCGGGCATTGCTCATGTCTGTCTCCGTCCAGAAAATGTCTTTTGTCATCTTTTCAAAAGACGACTGCTGGATTATTATAACGACTGGTCTATATAAAGTCAAGTCAGGAGCAAATGAATGTCATCCCCCATATTGGTAATCGGTGCGCTTGGAAATGTCGGCACGGAAGTCGTTAAGCAGATTCTCTCCAGAGGTGGAAAAGTCCGTGCGGCGGATATGGATGTGAACAAACTCAGGAAGCATTTTGGCGAAGCGGTTGAAACAGTTCGCTTTGATTTCACCGATCCATCCACTTTTGAAGAAACCTTTCGAGGTGTGAAGCGCATGTTTTACATGCGTCCGCCGCACATCACGAATATCCAGCGTGATATGGTTCCTTCGATGGATGCCGCCAAACGCGCGGGAATAACCCACGTGGTATTTCTCTCCCTGATCGGGATCGAGAACACGACATATGTTCCCCACTATAAAGTGGAGACCTATTTGAAGGCAATCAACATGCAAACGACCTTTTTGCGTTGCAGTTTCTTCATGCAGAATCTGAACACCACCCATCGTAGGGAGATCAAGGAAAGAAACGAGATTTTTGTGCCGGTGGGAAAGGCAAAGACTGCCTTTATCGATGCGCGTGACATCGGGGCAGTTGCAGCGGTGGCTTTACTGGAAGATGGACACGCCGGCAGGAACTACGACCTGACCGGCAGTGAACGCTTGGATTATTGGGAGGTAGCCAGGACCATGAGTGAGGTGTTGGGACGCAAGATCACCTATCGCAATCCCAACCCTTTGTACTTTCTGCTCGAAACGATGCGCCGTAGTACGCCTTTCATGTTTGCCCTGGTGATGACCGGGCTGTACACATCCACCCGCTTTGGGATGGCAGAACCGATAACCGATGAGGTCGAGCGATTAACCGGGCACAACCCCATCACCTTCAGACAGTATGTGATGGACTACAAAGATGCCTGGAAGTAATCTCAGATTACCGAGTCAAATTAATTCAGCATGAACGCCCCTACTTATCCTTTCATGCTATAGGCTAAAACTCTTTCTTTTCAACGCTCACCCGGGTTCCACCCGGCATCTCCACGGTAACATCCCCAGGGTCGTAAGATACAAGTGGTTGAGACCAGCGAAATACCCACTTTGCGTCCTCCGGGCTGGCGTTGACACAACCACGAGAGGAAGGTTCACCATAGTTGTTGTGCCAGTAAGTGGAATGGATGGCCACACCGGAGCCAACGAATAAACTGACCCACCCCACGGCCGGCAGACTCCAGCCTGCTGATGTACTTCCGCCGCTTAATGGCAAGGAGATCGCCTTCCGCCAGATCGGGAATTCGCCTACCGGGGTCGCCCACGCATCCACAGGATTGCCCCATGCATCATACAGTGCGCCGCTGGAAATGCGCGCAAAATACACCTCATTCTTTCCCTCGTAGCACGATAAGGTTTGATAATCAATGTCGACCACGATCTTTTTCTCTTCGGCTTCCGGGTTGATGGGAGCGATTTCCTCCGCAGTTAGTGGACGAAACGCCTCTGCCGGCCCCCAGAACAGGTCCCCCGATCCGAAGCGTTCATTGAACCGATACCAGACTCTTCCATCCGCTTCGGCGCGAATCTGATCCACCCAGACCACCTGACTATAGACGAACCGCGCCGGCAGACCAATGGATTCCCGGTATTGGAGCCAAGGCGCGCGCGATGGCGGGTTATCGAGAATCAAGTCTACATAAGGAACGGTGACTTCGACCCACAGGCCAGGACCCAGACTTGTACTTGGCAGAGTGGACACTTGCGAATTCGGCAAGTTACGCACGGGTTGCAGGTTTCCGCCCCACACATAACCATAGGGAGTCTCGACCCAGCGTTGATTGATCCTGCCGGGCATGCTTCCAACCACTTCCCGAATCCAGGGGACGACCTGATCTTCATACAGAGCGCCAACAATCTGTTCGTTCCCATCAGGGCGCGCATATACATCCACCTTGCCGACCGTAACACGCCCCAGTAATTCCGACTGCTGAAATTCAAGAATCTCCTCAAAAGGGCGAAAGGCAAGTGCACCGGCGCCCAATGCGGTGATCTTTAGAAAATCACGGCGAGTGAGTGGATGTCTTGTCATGGACGGAATGATCGTGATGTTGATCCGGCTGGCTGTTGTGATTGTGCATATTACCCATCATGAAAAAATGCGCCAGCGGGCAAAGCAATGCCAGCCCCACATAGACGACTGTATTAACGGGAATTTTCAGGAGAGAGACGGCTGCTAGACCCAGAATGGGAATCAGGCAGCAAAGCAACATGATCCAGATCTGACGTTTATGCATTTGAACCTTCCTTCATCCCTCCCGTTTGAAAGGTGGGAGGATAACGAACAAATTTCCATTTTCCATTTCCGTTGCGAATTCATCCAGCGGACGCGGAGGCGGTCCGCTGATCACATTACCCAAAACATCGAAGTGTCCATCGTGGCAGGGACTGATGTAATGTTCCTGGTCGGGCTGCCACGTCACACGGCAGCCAAGATGGGTGCATATATCGGAAAAGACACGCGCTTCCTCTTCGTTCCTTCGGACGACATACAAGCCGTAATTGGTCGCGGTGCGCTCCCAACCGTTGACCCTGGTCAGCGTGAAATCGTATCGGGTGGGGACACCAATGGGATAGTTCTCGAGTGGACCGAGGTCAATCAGCGAATCGTTCCCGGTCTCGCGCAGGGACGGTGAGAGCAGGTATACGATGGAAGGGATTCCGATGGCAACGCCTATACAACCACCGATGATGACGGTGGTTGTCTTGATGAAGTCGCGGCGGCTGAAGTTCTGATTGTGAGACATATCCGTCTCCTTTTCTTCCATCATAGCCTTTTCCCAAGCGGTTGCCTTGCGCTGGATGGCGGTTCAGGACGATAGGCAATATTGCTTACGGGGAAATAAGTGATGCAGCCCTGAGTATTCGTGGAGTGAAACCGTACAATGACCCCATCAACTTGAGGTGTGTATGAATGTTTCACCATTCCTGTCAGTTTCCCAACCCTGCGGCGAAGCATTGCAGTGGATGAATAAACAGCTACAGAAGGCTGGCTTGCGTCCTGTGCAAACATTCGATTTGAGCGCGGCGCGGGCTGGTATGCATGAGTGCTCCTGCCCGAATCACGGAACGAATGTATGCGATTGCCAGATGGTGGTCGTGCTGGTCTATGGCGAAGCCCCCAAACCTTTGACCCTTATTTTACACGGCAAGAACGGGCAAACCTGGCTTTCGATTGTTGATAATCCACGCCAGGGGATCGACGCAAAACTTACCGCTGAGATAAGGCAGGCACTTGCGCAAGCGCCCATCACCGCCCCACAGGATGGATAGGCAATTTTGCCTATGTCCTCCTGCGTCAAATTGCGCTGGTTTGAAGACGAGTGATTCTTTACAGTCAATGGCTATTCCAATTTTTGGAGAGGAACCTTGATGAAGAAAGTAAGGTTATTTTTGATTACGGGTTTGGCGTTGGTGCTGTCGGCGTGTGCGCCTGCCGGGGCGCCGAACACCATACCCATGCAGGACAATATCATGACGGACGCCACACCCACCCCTGGCAGCATGATGGCGGAGAATCCCGAAGCGATGCACATGATGTCACCGATCACTGCGCCGAACGTCGAACCTGCCGCCGATACCAAAGGCGGGCAGCCGCTCGAATATCGAGTGGAGGATGGTGTCAAGGTCTTCGAGCTGACAACCAAAGCCGTTCGATGGGAAATCCTGGATGGGGTGACGATCACAGCCTACACGTACAACGGAACCGTGCCCGGACCAATGATCCGCGTTACGGAGGGGGATCAGGTTCGGATTGTGGTCAGAAACGAGTTGCCGCATCCGACGACGATCCACTGGCATGGAGTCGAAGTCCCGAACGCGATGGACGGTGTGCCGGGCGTTACGCAGGATCCCATATTGCCGGGAGAGACATTTACTTACGAATTCACTGCCAAACCCGCAGGGACGTTCATGTATCACTCGCATTACGAAGGTGACATTCAGGTGATGGCGGGGCTGTACGCACCGTTCATCATCGACCCTCTGGAACCCGAAGCCGATCCGCCTGCCGTGGACGAGGTGTTGATGATCTCCGAGTGGCTTTTCACGGGCGGGCAGACATTTGCCGCCATGCCAATGAGCGGGATGGAGCCAAATTACTTCACGATCAACGGCAAGGCATTCCCCGATACGGAGATGATCACTGTGAAGAAGGGCGATCGCGTGCGATTGCGGTTCATCGCCATCGGGCAGTTCATCCATCCCATGCACCTGCACGGTGTCCCGTTCAAGATCGTGGCTACGGATGGACATCCCGTGCCTGAGGCGGCGCAATTGACGAAGGACACGGTCAGCGTCGCGCCCGGTGAACGCTACGACATCGAGTTCATCGCCACGGAGACGGGGCAATGGATGTTGCACTGCCACATCCTGCATCACACCACCAACGATAACGTCGAGCCTGGCGGTTTGATGTTGATGATCGAAGTCGTTGAATAAAAAAATGTACAAGGAGAGAGTAAAAATGCGTAAGATGTTCTTTATCAGTATGGTTGTTGCGTTGGCGACTGTGCTGGCGGCTTGCGGTGGGTCCGTACAGCCTGCTGTCCCGGTCGAATCTGGATCATCGAACGATGTCAATATCCAGGTAGAGACCAATCCCAGTCCCGCGATGATGGGCGACATGGAATTGATTTTGACCATCACGGATGGAGGTGGCAACCCCATCGAAGGTGCGAGCGTGGATGTCTCCGCCGATCACATTGATATGACGGGCATGACGATGGGCGGCGCGGCAACCGACCAGGGCAGCGGCAGGTATGCCATCAATGCCAACTTCAGCATGAGTGGCAACTGGAGGCTGACCGTCTATGTCCGCAAGGATGGGCTGGACCATAAGGAAGATATCGATATCAGGATCCAATAAGTGAAAGGTGACTTGAAACCATGAACACTCATTCAAAAACCAATGTTTTTCAATGGATCAGCGTCCATTGGTTTGAGACCTTCCTGATCGTCTATGGTCTGTGGGTGTTCGTGCCCTTCCTCGCGCCCGTCTTCATGCAACTTGGATGGACGGACGCGGGCCGGGCGGTCTATTTCATTTACTCCTTCTTTTGCCACCAATTGCCAGAGCGTTCCTTCTTCTGGTTTGGCGGGCAGACGATGTATTCACTGGGCGAAATCCAAGCCGCATGGCAAAATACCAGCAACCCGATGATCCTTCGCCAGTTCATCGGAAACGAAGCGATGGGGTGGAAGGTCGCCTGGTCGGACCGCATGATCTCGTTCTACACCAGCGTCTGGTTCTTTGCCTTGCTCTGGTATCCGTTTCGCCGCGGGATCAAACCCATCTCCTGGTGGGTTTTTTCGCTTCTGCTCCTCCCGATCGCCGTGGATGGCATCACTCATGCGGTCAGCGACCTGGCTGGCATCGGACAGGGATTCCGTGATACAAATGCATGGCTGGCGACATTGACGAATAGCTCACTGCCCGCGGCGTTCTATGCGGGCGACGCGCTCGGATCGTTCAACTCCATCATGCGCTTCGTCACCGGACTTTTGGCTGGTCTGGGAATCGTCGGGCTCGTCTTCCCTTACGTCTTTCAAACTCAGGCACTTGAACGTGAACTGGAGAAATTGGATTATGGCAAAGTCATCGAACAAATCAAGAACAAAAATCCGACTCCTTCTGGCGGATGACCATCACATCGTCCGCGCGGGCGTGAGACAATTGCTTGAAGGCGCAAGCGACCTCCAGGTCATTGCCGAGGCGGGAGACGGCGAAGAGGCGCAGGCGCTTATCCAGAAACACAAACCCGATGTCGCAGTGCTCGATATCCAAATGCCGAAAGCCAGCGGAATCGAAGTGACGCGCTGGGTGCGGACGCATCTGCCCGAGGTGGGCGTTTTGATCCTCACGGCGTATGACGACGACCCGTATGTGATGGCGGTCTTGCAGGCAGGTGCGAACGGATACGTCCTTAAAACGGGCCAGGCGGACGAGTTGATACAAGCCGTGCGCGATGTCCATGAGGGCAAGTCCGCGCTCGACCCGAACATCACGCGCAAGTTGATGACAAATATCTTCAAGGGACCCGAAAAGAATATCATTGAGCCGCTGACCGACCGCGAACTCGATGTGCTCCGGCTGGCGGCAAAAGGCTATACCAACAAAGCCATCGGCGTGCAGCTCAGCATCAGTGACCGCACCGTGCAGGGACATCTTGCGCACATCTTCGCCAAACTGCAAGCCGGCAGCCGCACCGAAGCCGTCATGCGCGGCGTATCACTGGGTCTGATCTCGCAAAGTTCAGGTAATTTCACGGACGAATGAAACATTTCCTGCCGGGCTGGCGCGGTCTGACACAACTCTTTGCAGCGACCATCCTGCCGCTGACGTTATTGTTGTTGCTCATCGCATTTGGCGGCGTCAACATGCACCAGCAGGATATGCGTGCCCTGGTCGGGGAGCGTGACGAGCGGGCGGTCCAATCCGCCGCCGCCGCCCTACAATCCGAACTGCACCACCGCATGGCGACCATAACCAGCATGGCGGTGCTGGCATCGGAAAACCTCCCTTTCCAGGGAATCTTCGCCACCACAACCGACCTTGCCAGGGACTTCAACGGGGGGATTGCATTTCTAAATTCGGATGGACAGTTGCTTGAGCATAAGAGCAATGAAGGATTTTGGGGATGGGTGTCTCAAAGCTCCAACACAATGACGCTCGCTTCCGCCACCGACCCAGGACCAATATTCTCCGATCCATTTCGTGATCCCAGTTCCTCTCAAATTTTCGTGATCATCTCGGCGTATTCCACCTCCCGTGAGGTGATCGTGGCAGGCGCATTTTCACCCGAGGCGCTTGCTTCCGAAACACTATCCCCTACCTACCCGGCCGGCAGTCATGTGACCATCTATCTGTTGGATGGTTCCCGTCGGTTGCTTTTTGCAAGCGGTGTGCCCGGGCAGGAAAGCCTGGAGGCGGATCATCCCGGCGTACATGAAGCGTTGGCGGGAGAGCATGGCGTTCTCTATGTGAAGAAGGGTTCGACAGAGCATGTGGTCGCCTACAGCCCGATTGAGGCGGCAGGCTGGGCATTGATCACGGAGGAGGAATGGGCAATGGTGATCAGCCCCTCCCTTCAATTGACCCAAATGGCGCCGCTGGTCATTGTGCCTGCATTCATTCTGGCATTGATCGCCATCTGGTTCGGCGCAAAACAGATCGTCCAGCCATTGCAAAAACTCGAAGCCAAAGCTGCTGCACTGGCGTGGGGCAATTTCGAAGCCATCAAGGAGCCGGTCGGAGGCATCTCCGAAGTACGGCATCTCCAGGCGGAACTAGTCGAAATGTCCCGCAAGGTGCAGGCGGCGCAGGATGGGCTGCACGACTACATTGGCGCGATCACCCTGGCGCAGGAGGAGGAGCGGAACCGTCTCGCACGTGAATTGCATGATGATACGATCCAGGCTGTGATCGCCCTGAAACAGCGCGTACAACTCGCGTGGAAATCGGTCAAGGATCAAAACGGCAAACAAGCGCTCAAGGAATTGGAAACGCTCGCCGAACAAACCATTGAAAATTTGCGCCGCCTGACGCGGGCGTTGCGCCCCATTTATCTTGAAGACCTGGGGCTGGTCACCGCACTGGAAATGCTGGCGCGGGAAATCAGCCAAATCAATTCCTTGACCGTGGAATTTCAAAAGAATGGGGACGAACGTCGTCTCTCGCGCGAAGTGGAACTGTCGCTGTATCGCATCGCGCAGGAAGCGCTCAATAATGTGATCAAACATTCCCATGCGACCCGCGCCGAGTTGTCCATCCGTTATACTGATTCAGAAATAACCCTGGTGGTCGAGGACAACGGCAACGGCTTTGTCGCCCCAGCCAGTCCGACCGAATTCGCGCCCAGCGGGCACTTTGGGCTGCTTGGAATTCACGAACGCGTGAACTTGATCGGGGCAAGGCTGGAAATTGAATCTGCTTTGGGAAAGGGCACCAGGCTGAGGCTTGCCCTCCCGAAAAGCGTCGGAACAATGTGAGCGAAGCCGAAGGATCCTGATTGTGAAGCGATAAAACTCATAAGCCATTCTGCTTATTCCCTTTCCCGCCATCCTGCGCTCATACAGGGGCGGGATTTGCGTATCATAGTGTTATATATATCCTTATCGAACAGGAAAACTCATGACCACTGGTGCTGTCAGTTCCCCCTTTCCCTCCTACACTGAAAGATTGAAAATAGTTTTGCACGCCCTGCTCTTTGTCCTCGGATTCTCGCTGGTCTTTGTGATCGGCTGGGGCGGCTCAGTGACCGTGCTGGGGCAGCTGTTTGGGATGTATAAACAGATTATTGCGCAGATCGGCGGCGTGGTCGTCATAACCTTCGGATTGGCAACACTGGGGGTGATCCGTATTCCCTGGTTCTATGCCGACACGCGCGCCGAATACTCGGGCCCGCGTGGGACGTATGGCGGGTCCACATTAATGGGCATTTTCTTCGCTGCAGGATGGAGTCCGTGCATTGGCGCGACGCTGGGCGCGATCCTGACGATGGGTCTCAGCCAGCAGACTGTCGGTCAGGCGATGTGGCTGTCCTCGGGGTATTCGCTGGGCCTGGGCATCCCTTTTCTCGTGATGGCACTCGGCTTGGAACGCGCCTCCGGCTGGATCAATCGCATGCGACCTTATCAGAAATACTTCAAGTTTGCCAGCGGCATATTCATCATCACCATTGGATTTTTATTGATGACCAACACGATGAGCCTGATCGCGATCTGGGCATTCAAGAATGGTCTGTATATTGAGAGGTTCACCCTGTTCTCCGCTGCGCCAACGTACTTCACCGCCATTATTGCCGGGCTGTTGTCCTTCCTTTCACCCTGCGTACTTCCACTTGTGCCCGCGTATCTCGGTTACCTGAGTGGACATACGATACAAAGCACTGGCAAATGAAAAGGTCATACCTTATCGTGCTGATCTTTTTCATGCTTGTTGCCTGCCAGCCGGAAACTGTTACTGGGGAACGGGTCAATGGGAACGGCGGTTCATACCAAAATATTGCACCGAACGAACTGAGCCTTATGTTGAAAAACAAGGATTTTGTCCTTGTCAATGTGCATATCCCTTTTACAGGCAATATCCCAGACACAGACCTGTCCATTCCCTATAATCAGATCAGTGTGCCTGAATATTTAAATCAACTCCCCGCAGATAAGGATGCAATGATTGTGCTGTACTGCCGCAGCGGGCGCATGAGCGAAATTGCGGCGACAGAACTTGTTTCGCTTGGGTATACAAATATCTGGAATTTCAACGGCGGCATGGTGGCATGGGAACAGGCGGGGTACCAGATTGAGCAGTAGGGTAGGCAGAATTGCCCATGAAGACAGCAGTAATATGGCTCTGGTTGCGACTGTCTATTAATTGCATAATTCAAGGAATAGGAGACCAACTTATGACTACCACTGTGCATGATCCCGTTTGCCACATGGATATCGATCCCGCCACCGCTGCCGGCACATCCGAATACAATGGACAGATCTATTACTTCTGTTCGCTCGGATGTAAAAAAGCCTTCGATGAAAACCCTGAAAAATATCTCGGCAAAGAGACCGAACATCAACACTAAATTCACCAAACGGCTTGTTCGATGACACGAACAAGCCGCTCTTTTTTAGGTGAAAACTTCATTCCCTCTTTACACAAACATTACAAAGCCTTCAACTTCAAATGATATTCTTGAATTCAACCTGAAAGGAGAATAGAAAATGAAAACTACAAACTGGTGGACTGTTGCAACCGTAGGACTTCTTGCTGTCTCGATTCTATTTGGAGCAGGTATGTTTGGCGGCTGGGGGTATCGCGGCATGGGCATGATGGGCAACTGGGGTTATTCCCCCATTGGATGGCTTGGGATGGGATTTGGTATGCTATTTATGTGGCTTGTGCCCGTTGGTATCATTGCATTCATTGTATTCGGGGTTGCGTCCCTGATGCGAAATACAGGCAATACTTCCCAGACTTCATCCCTGACGTCCTGCCCCAACTGTGGAAAAGGTACTCAAGCCGACTGGCAGAATTGCCCGTACTGCGGCACCTCCTTGAAATAATGCCAGCCTCATGCGCCCTGATAGCCTATCGAAAGATAGGCTATTTTGCTTATATGCAATCAGGCTGAAAACCGCTCCCTTGCATAGTCCAACGGATATACACTATAGGCATCTTTATAAAAGGTAGGCAACCATGACTGTCCGTGATCCTGTTTGTGGAATGGAAATCGAGCCCCAAGGCGCCGTCGGCCAGCGCGAACACATGGGGCAGACGTTTTATTTTTGCTCCCGATCCTGCTTGGATCAGTTTGATGAGGATCCGCATCATTATGTGATGACTTCCGCGACGACGGGTTTCAACCCTGAGCGAACCCTTAACCGCATCGGACTACCCGTTGCCGACCTGCCATTCTATAAGCCAGTTCCCAACCTTGAAGCCGGTCTGCTCACCCTGGAAGGCGTCCATCAAGTAACCACCAATGCGGGGGCGGGCGTACTGCAAGTGGAATATGATTCAAAAAAAGTGAATATCCAGCAAATGGCGGCGGTGATCCGCTCGGCTGGCTATCAACCGGGCGGGTCGAACGTCAAGATCGGGATCGAGAACCTGCGCTGCGCCTCCTGCGTGAAATTCATCGAGGATGAACTGAAATCCACGGATGGCGTTTTGAGCGCGACCGTCAATATCGCCACCCAGGAGGCGAGCGTGGATTACCTCCCTCAAAAGACGACCCTTGAACAATTGAACGCAGCTATCGAGGCATGGGGATACAACCCACGTCAAGCCATTAGCGACGCGCCAGTGGACAAACAGGAGGAGGCCCACGCCCGTGAATATCGCCGCCTGATGAGGAAGTTCTGGTATGCTGCGATTGTTTCCCTGCCGGTGCTGTTGTTTGCCTATCCTGAATATGTGCCGCTCATTCGCGAGATGTCGATGGAATCCATCCGTTGGGCTTGGATTGTATCGGGGATGATCACCCTGCCTGTACTGTTCTACTCGGGATATGATTTTTTCACAGGCGCGTGGGCATCATTCAAACATCGCTCGGCGAACATGAATACACTGATCGCAATCGGAACAGGGGCGGCCTGGTTATATTCGACGTTTGCCATCACGTTTCCGTCCGTGTTTCCCGAAGGGACATCCGAGCCGTTTTACGATGTCGTTGCAGTGGTGATCGCCCTGGTGGTTTTAGGCCAGGCTTTGGAGTTACGCGCCAAGGGACAATCCAGCGCGGCGATCAAGAAGTTGTTGGGATTGCAGGCAAAGACCGCCCGCGTGATTCGCGATGGGAGGGAATTCGACCTGCCCGTCGAAGAAGTGCTGGTCGGTGACATCATCCAAGTCCGCCCTGGCGAGAAGGTTCCCGTGGACGGGGTCATCGTCGATGGCGGTTCTGCGGTGGATGAGTCCATGTTAACGGGTGAATCACTGCCTGTCTCCAAGCAGCAAGGTGATGAGGTTATTGGCGCAACACTCAACAAGACAGGCGCATTCAAATTCCGCGCCACAAAGGTCGGCAAGGATACTGCCCTGGCTCAAATCGTCAAAATGGTGCAGGATGCACAGAATTCCAAAGCGCCAATTGCAAGACTGGTGGATGTCATTTCGGGGTATTTCGTCCCCACCGTGATGATCCTCGCGGTGTGGACCTTTGTCATCTGGTTCGTAATCGGACCCCAGCCGCAATTGGTATATGCACTCGTCACCAGCGTAACCGTGCTTATCATTGCCTGTCCCTGTGCGCTGGGGCTTGCCACACCGATGAGCCTGATGGTCGGGATCGGCAAGGGTGCCGAGCATGGCATCCTGATCCGTTCGGGGGAGGCGCTGCAAACAGCGCGTGCCATACAAACCGTGGTACTGGACAAGACCGGCACAATCACAAAAGGAAAGCCCGAATTGACCGATGTCATCCTTGCCAATTCCCTGAATGGTAGTGGCGATCAGATGTTGCGCCTGGTGGCTTCGGTCGAGAAGGTAAGCGAGCATCCTCTGGCGCAAGCCATTGTGGACGGCGCGCAGGCGCGCAAGATTGAATTGGTGGAAGTCGAGGATTTTGAAGCCATCCCGGGTCATGGCGTCTCGGCTAAAGTCGAAGGAAGTAGCGTTTTGATCGGCAATCTCAAGTTGATGAACCGTGAGAAGCTTGCACTGGACGGATTGGAAGAAAAATCCAAATCGCTTGCCGATGACGGCAAGACCCCGATGTTTGTTGCCCTGGATGGCAAAGCTGCCGGACTTATCGCCGTGGCGGACACGGTCAAGGATGACTCGGCGGAAGCCATCAAAGCCCTGCAAGGTATGGGTATCGAGGTTGTGATGATCACGGGCGACAACCGCCGCACCGCCGAAGCGATCGCCCGCAAGGTTGGGATCACTCGTGTGCTGGCGGAAGTATTGCCAGAAGACAAAGCCAATAATGTCCATCTTCTCCAAGCGGAAAACAAAAAGGTTGCTATGGTTGGGGATGGCATCAACGACGCGCCTGCGCTGGCACAGGCGGATGTCGGTTTTGCCATTGGCACAGGCACGGATGTTGCCATCGAAGCTTCGGACATTACGTTGATCAAAGGCAGTCTGAAAGGTGTGGTCACTGCCATTGAGGTCAGCCGCGCGACAATGAAAAACATCTACGAGAATCTTTTCGGCGCATGGATCTACAACACGCTCGGCATTCCCGTCGCGATGGGTTTGTTCTATCCGTTCCTTGGTCTGCTGCTCAACCCGCTGATCGCAGGCGCGGCAATGGCATTCTCATCGGTGACGGTTGTCGGCAATGCCAATCGCTTGCGCGGGTTCAAGTCGAAGTACAGCGCGAAGTAGGAGGTTAAGCATGAATACATTGCAAATCTTGGTTTTCCTGTCGGGGTTCATACTTACTATTTTAATTGCCTGGTATTTCTGGTTCGCGCCAAAAGCACAAACCCGTGCAGTGGTGGCTGCTTCCGGTGCACAGGAGGTGGCGATCACGGTCAAAGGCGGATATACACCCGATGTGATCGTGGTACAGAAAGGACGCCCCGTGCGACTGACGTTCACGCGTCAGGAAAGCTCCACGTGTTCGGAACAGGTGCTGTTGCCCGACTTCAATCAACATGCGCTGTTACCCGAAGGCGAACAAGTAACAATGGAATTCACCCCCGTCAAGGGAGGTGAATATGGTTTCCAATGCCAGATGGGAATGTTGCGAGGCAAGTTGATTGTAGAATAATTGCGAAAGGAATTTCCAGCATGAAACAAGGAAAAACTCATATGCCAAACATTTCCTACATTGCGGCATTTGTGATTGGCGTGATCCTGTTTGCCGTATTTTGGAAGGTCTTGTTTGGCTCTGCTTCCAGCCTGGTGGTTCTGGCTGGCATGATTGGAACGGCAGTCGCTGTGACACTCTTCCGGCTCAGGAATGAATATCAGCATCACTTCAAAAAGGATCGATGACCTTGGATCAAAATAAGACACCATCCCCTTCTGACGAACCCAAATTCCTTACCGCCTGCGGCGGACAGATAAAAGATCCCTCCATGTATCCAAGCGCAGAGCATCGCGGCGAAATAGTATTTTTCTGCACGCAGGCGTGCCTGGATGCATTCCTCTTGGACCCCGATCCGTTCATGGCAGGTGAGGTCGAACATCCCGTATGATTGTGATATGACAATCGCGGCATTGACGTGACAAATCACACAAGCCGAACAGCGCATTTCGAAACAAGTGAAAATGCGCTGTTTTTTATTGTTGGCAGGATGTAATATGAGATTAAAGAAAGACAAAATTTATCCTCAAAGGAGTAAAAATGACTACTCAAACCATGCCCAGGGGATATCAACTCGCTGATATCCCATTTACGAAGACCTTGTTCGAAAGCAAGTCGTTTGCCTGGCTCTGGCTCATCATCCGCCTCTATCTGGGATACCAGTGGATCGAATCCGGCTGGGGCAAGATCGCCAATCCCGCCTGGATGCAGGGCGGCACTGCGCTGAAAGGTTTTTGGGAGCGCGCTTTAATCATTCCCGATGCACCCGCCCGTCCGCTGATCGCCTTCGACTGGTATCGCAATTTCATCCAATTTATGCTGGACAGCGGCAATTACGTCTGGTTTGCCAAACTTGTTACTGTTGGCGAACTTCTGGTGGGGGCAGCGTTAATCCTGGGCATCTTTATCGGGTTCTCCGCCTTCGTTGGCGGTTTCATGAATTGGAATTTCATGATGGCGGGGACCGCCTCTGTCAATCCTGTCTTCCTGATTCTTTCGGTTCTACTTGTTCTGGCGTGGAAGACCGCTGGCTGGATCGGTCTGGATCGTTGGCTATTGGTGCAAGTGGGCACGCCCTGGCAGCCTGGGTTGCTGTTCCGGCGCAAATGAAGCGCATTGTCGTCTTGAAACTTCTGAGACCCGCGTCTCGGAAGTTTTTCTTTCTTCACAGTCAATTCTATAGGCATTTCTACCTGTATTGAATTTGAGCCATTCTGCACCTCGAAATTTTCTGCAGAGTCTATACAATTCAACCGTCTGATCACCATACAAGGAGCATCAACATGTCATTCAAAGACCCCGTATGCGGTAAACGCATCAACCGCGGCAAAGCCCATATCACCATTGAGTTTGAAGGTGTGAACTACTTTCTGTGCTGTCCGCAGTGTCAGGCGCAGTTTGAACGTTCACCAAAGACCTATGCCAAACCCGAATTGGGCGAGAAGGCAAGGAAAGTCCAACACTATCCAATAAAACAATACAATTGAGAGGAAAATACCATCATGAGCGATAACTGCCACGTTGAACCGATCCAAAAGCCCGTGCTGATGAACCATGTCATCCAGTCTGCCAGCCGAATCCTGCTCTCTGTTTCAGGGATGGGCTGTCCCAATTGTGCCACACGGGTACGCAATGGACTTTTACTACTGGACGGCGTCCATGACGCCGAAGTGCTGTTGAACATGCGAATGGCGGAGGTGTACTTCGATGAAGAGAAGGTCTCCGCCGAGATGCTTGTTCAGGCGGTGGCTGGGTCGGGGAACGACGGTCGTCACCATTATCAGGCTCAGGTGATTCCATCGTAAATGATCTGTTGCGACAGATGACATTCATCATAAGCCATTTGGCGCATATCCCTTCCCGCCATACTGCGCTGGAGCGGACTTGGTGGTCAGACTACCATAGGATCATCCGAACACGGAGGACCCTTTATGTTTTCAAAGACAAACAAGTTCCTGCTCATCTCCCTTATTGCAGTCTTACTGACCACTGCAATTTCTGCCTGCTCGACGCAAGGCAATTCGAGCAACTTGCAGATGATACCGCTCGACCAAATGCCTGCGGAGGTACAGTCCGCGCCTGTGACTGTGCAGACGGCATACCAGTTCAACGCTGCCAACCCTGACATCATGCAGGATATTCCCTGCTACTGCGGCTGCGGGAGCATCGATCACACATCCAATTACGATTGCTATGTTTCGGATGTGGATGCCAGCGGGAAGATCATCTTCGACAACCACGCCCTCGGCTGCTCCATCTGCGTAGACATCACCCAGGATGTCATGCGCATGCTCAGGGATGGAAAGAGTCCGCAGGATATCAGGGCAAATATAGACGCGACCTATTCCAGGTACGGACCGTCCACCACTCCGTGATCTTATGAATCCGCGTTTCTCACTTCTCCTCATTTTTACGGCTGGACTGGCAGTGGCGTTCGCACCTCTGCCTGTTCCAACCGTCGCCCCTCAAGCGCGGACCTTTCAGGTTGATGCGGGACAATTTGCTTATTCTCCCTCCGAAATCTTCGTCAATCCAGGCGACACCGTGACTCTCGAACTTGTCAGCACGGATGTGGTTCACGGCATCTACATCGACGGCTACGACATTTCCTTCGAAGCCGACCCAGGACAAACCCAAACGCTGACCTTTATCGCTGATAAACCCGGTTCCTTCCGCTTCCGATGCAATGTCACCTGCGGAGCCATGCATCCGTTCATGATCGGCAAGTTGATGGTCGGCACAAATGACTGGCTCTATCGTTCCGTCGGTTTGGCAGCATTGGCTGTGCTTGGTGTGACAATATCCAGAAAACAAGAAGTGTAGTCTTATCATGACGAAGATCGAACTTACCCGTATCCCCTTTATAAAGAACGCCTTCAAAAGCCGGTACCCGCAATTGGCAGTCTTTATTGTGATGCTGATCGGATATATCTTTGCCATCCTTGCAGGACTCATCGGGACGCCTGTTGGGAGTCATAACTTTAGCATTGTCTTCGTATGGATTGCATGGTGGGCGATCCTGATCCTGGTCGCGGTTCCCTTTTTCGGACGTGGATGGTGCGCAATCTGCCCGATCCCGCTGCCAGGAGAATGGTTACAGCGGGGCGCAATCCTCACTCCGCCAGATAAACGACCGAAATGGCTCAACCTGCGCGTGCCAAAGATGTTCCGTAATATCTGGTTGCAAAATATTTCATTTCTTCTTCTTGCACTTTTCAGCAGCGTACTGCTTACAACCCCAAATATCACAGGCATCATACTCGCCGCCATGCTCTTTACCGCCATTGGACTGGGCGCCATCTTCGAACGCCGTGCCTTTTGCCGCTATCTCTGCCCTGTTGGTGGATTTATCGGTCTGTATTCCCAAGCCGCGCCCATCGAATTGCGCATCAAAGACAAGCAGGTCTGTGTCACTTGTGAAGGCAAGCCTTGTTATAACGGCTCATCAATAGGTTTTGGCTGTCCGTGGGATGTCTTCCCTGGCGGACTGACAAAGAATACCTACTGCGGGCTTTGCATGGAATGTATCCGCACCTGTCCGCATGATAACATCGCCGTCAACCTGCGTCCGTTCTCGGCTGATCTCGCCAAACCTTCCACGCGCATGGATGAAGCCTTCAAAGCCTTTATCATGCTTGGCTCGGCGATCATCTATGCGGGTGTGTTGCTTGGTCCGTGGGGCACATTCAAGGACGCAGCATATAACGTGGGTTCAAGTGCATGGTTCATGTACGCAGGTATTTTTCTCTCCATTATCTTTGGCATCCTGCCAGGCTTTTTTACCTTGGGACTCCTGGGAACAAAAGGCAACGCAACACTTAAACATAGATTTGCTTCGCTCTCAATCACCCTGATCCCATTGGGTTTGATGTTCTGGGTGGCGTTCAGCTTGTCCTTCGTTCTCACCAATGCTTCCTACATCCTTGCCTCACTCTCCGACCCGCTTGGTCTTGGCTGGAATTTGTTCGGTACGGCAAACACTGCATGGCAGCCCATGTTGACATCCATTCTTGCACCCGCGCAAGCACTTGCGCTGGTAGGCGGACTGATCTGGTCGGCACGCACCGCACAGAAAGCCGCAAATGAGGTGAAAGTCTCGCCCATCCCTGTCATCGTTTACTGTTTCATCGCCACCTCAATCATGCTCTGGTTATTGTTATGAACCGCTCCGAACTCATCTCCCGTATTTTGGTCTACGCTGGCGTAGTCCTTGTGATTGGCGCACCGCTGGTTTTCTGGGCACGCACACCACTCATCCACGCGCGCATGCCTGAGTATGGCGGCTGGAGTCCGAATATCATCCATGCGAATGTCGGCGAGCCGTTACACCTCAAGCTCACTTCCGATGATGTGGTACACGGCTTTGCAGTCGGTCAGATGGACATGCAAAGTGTGGATATCCTCCCCGGCAAAGTCACAGACATCACACTGAAATTCGACAAGCCTGGGATTTACACCTTCTACTGCACGCGCTGGTGCGGACTCAACCACTGGCGGATGCGCGGCACGATCGAAGTCAGCGGCTCGCCATCGGACTCAGAGCCTGCTTCACCGCCCCTTTACGTTTCCCTCAACCTCGACATTGACGCGCCGCACGATGCACCTGTTGTGCCAGCCCAAAAACCATCAGCGATTCGCGGTCAGGGATTAATCCCCAATTCCCCATTTCTCCAATCCTTCGATTATTACCGCTCGAATTCTCCATATCAGGCATTCCTTGATTTATCCAACACATCATTGACCGAACCTCAACGGTGGGATGTGGTTGCCTTCATTTGGCGATCCAACACCCTGTCCGAATCCCTTGCCAACGGAAAACAACTTTATGCCCAGAATTGCGCCGCCTGTCACGGGGAAAACGGTGCAGGCAACGGTGTTTTTGCCGACGACCTGACAACAGCAGGCGAGTCCTCCATGCAAACGATGGAAGGCGCAATGGACATGATCATGCAGAGCCCCGTGGATTTCACTGACCCACAACGAATGCTTGGCGCGAGCCCCGCATTATTACAAGGGAAAATTCTACGCGGCGGCATGGGCACAGGCATGCCCATGTGGGGTTCCATCTTCACGGAAGAACAAATCTGGGACCTGATCGCGTACATCTACTCATTCCAGTTTGAATATCAAAATTAAGGAGACTCTATGAGTAAAAAACACAAAAGACAGAAACAAAAGCAAAAGTTTCCGTGGATATTTTTGGCGCTGGGTGGAGTATTAGTTGTCCTTGCCATATTCCTGTTCGCACGCCAAGTCGGTGACGGAGGCGGCACGCCATCCATCGCGGTGGATCAGCAAAAGATCGATTACGGCGATGTGAAGTTTGGCGTCAATAAAACGTTTGCGGTCAAAGTCACCAATACGGGCGATGGCACTCTGCGTTTCAAAGAAGAACCGTATATCGAAGTCGTCGAGGGATGCTGACCTCCTCAACTTACCATCGGTTCGATGGTGCTCAAACCCGGTGAAAGCACAATCGTTGAGTCTAGTGTGTTCATGATGCACGAAGGCATGGACGGTCCGCACAATTTTGCGGTACATCTCAAGACGAACGACCCTATCAATCCAGATTTGGTTGTGAACGTGCTGTCAAATTGGATTCCATAAAACCACAGGAATCAAAACAGCGGCGAGACTGCCAAGTCCGCCGCTGTTCTTATTTTGCGATGGGCAGGGTGAAGGTGAAGGCGCTTCCGTCCCCCACGCCCGCCGACTCCGCCCAGATGCGCCCGCCATTTGCTTCGACGAGAGCGCGTGCGATCGTCAAGCCGATGCCGCTCCCGCCGCCCGCCTGACGTGAGCGGGATTTGTCCACGCGGTAGAAACGGTCGAAGATGTGAGGTAAATGCTCAGGTGGAATGCCAACGCCTGTATCACTGACAGAGATTTGAATTTCATCGCTGATTCGCTTCGCCGAGATCGTAATCCTTCCACCTTCAGATGTGTATTGCAACGCGTTGCCCGTCAGATTGGTCAGGATCTGAATGGCGCGATCTTCGTCGACAAGAACAGGCGGAAGGACGGGAGTCAGGTCAAAGTCCAGAGCGATGCGTTTGGATTGGGCTTGCGGCGCGAGTCGTTTGGTCACCGTTTGTACGAGGGAGGAAACATCCAATGGGCGAAGATCCAATTGATCGGCGCGGGCTTCGACGCGGCTGAGTTCCTGCAAGTCATCCACAAGATGATTAAGACGATCCGCCTCGAAGTGAATCTGTTGAAAGGTTTCCTCGTTGGCAGGTAACACACCATCCATCAACCCTTCCATCGAACCCTTGATGGCGGTCAGCGGCGTGCGCAGTTCATGACTGACATCGCCGATCAAACGCCGCCGCATGGACTCAACCTGATCGAGCCGCTCTGCCATTTGATTGAAGCGCGTTGCAAGTTGTGCAAGTTCATCCGTACCGGTCACTTGCAGGCGTTCATCGTAACGCCCGTCAGCGATGCGTTGTGTGGCATGAGACATTGCCAGCACAGGCGCGACGACACTTCGACTGAAAAGAAAACTGAGTGCCAGCGCGGCAATGGTCGCGGTCAGCGCCGCATACAGCAACGCTTCATTGAAACTGGCGCGAAAATCAACGTACAACTGTGACATCGAATCCTGCCCGCCCATCATTCCGCCATTCATCATCCCGCCGCCCATCATTCCCATGTGCCGATTGAACGCCCCAGGCAAAATGAACTGACTGGCAAGGATCAAGACCGTCACGCCCAACACGATGATGACCAGATACGAGAAAAAGATCTTTACGCCCAAATGCCTGCGGAAATAATCAACCATAATTCCTCACTTACAGTGGTTCATCCTCAAACCGATATCCCACACCGCGCACTGTGGCGATCAAATCATCATGCCCAAGTTTCTGGCGGATATGCCCGAGATGCACATCCACCACGCGGATTTCACCATAGTATTCACCGCCCCACACTTTTTCGAGCAACTGCTCGCGCGACAATACCCGCCCGCGATTTTCTGCCAACGCCTTGAGTAGATCAAATTCGACGGCTGTTAACTCGATTGGATTTTCATCGACGCTGACTTTGCGCGCATCTATATCGATGTGGATATGCTTGAAGGACAGCACGCCTCGTTCGCTTCCCAGGCCTGCTCCCGTTTCGATACGCCGCAACGCCGCCTTGACCCTTGCCACCAATTCACGCGGACTGAACGGCTTGGTCACATAATCATCCGCACCGACAGACAGCCCGACGATCTTGTCAGTCTCTTCGGTCTTTGCCGTGAGCATGATCACATACACATTCGATTCACGGCGCAGACGGGAGAGCAGTTCGATCCCGTCCATGCCTGGGAGCATGATATCGAGAATAATCATATCGGGCTTGAAAACACGCGCGGATTTGAGCCCAGCGTTGCCATCAGAGGCAATAAGTACTTCATAACCTTCAGGCTGGAGATAGGCGCCGATCAGCTTGGTGATGGATGGTTCATCGTCAATGACCAGTATTTTTGCCATATGCATATTCTACTCATAAAACACGACAGCGGACGCACTTCTGGCATCCGCTGTCGTGATCAACATGACTTACTCGTATTCAGATTCTTCGATGAATGTGCCGTGCCAGGTGTGGAGGAAGATCTGTCCGCTATAGCCGTTGACGCTCAACATGCCAGCGATCTTGCCGTCCTTTTCAAAGTCGAGCGTATAGTAGCCGTAGAACTGCATTGGATGTTCCGTGGTCGCGCCTGTGATATTCGAGTCCAGATACTTTTGAGCATATTCCACTGCCTGCTCAGGAGTGACTGTCATTGCCGCACTGCCATCAACTGGAGATGTGTTATCCCAACCTTGCATCATGTTGCCGTATCCACCCATCATGTTCATCATACCGCCATTCCCCATCATGTATTCATGATTGAGCCCGCTGTATTTTGTATTCCACATCATGTTGGGACCATGCTCGGGGTAGGCAATCTGTGAAACGGGGTCAACGAGAAGTTCGAAGGCACCAATGCCTGTGCTGATTTCCCTGACGACAACGTAACCGTTGTTATCGAAAACCATGATCTCGGCGATTTCCAGATCGGAATTGTTCAGGTTTGCCAGATAATTCTCGGCGGCGGCTTTCGTCTGGTCAATGGTGAGAGGAGTGACGTTGGTGGAATCGTAGCCGTATCCGCCCATCATCCGTTGTCCATTCATCATGCCGCCATTGCCTCCCATCATATTAGGTCCGCGACCATTCATCATGGAAGGTCCATAGGCACTATTGTTGTTCCAGCCGTAACCGCTCATCATGGACGGTCCAAAGGCATTCATGCGGGCATACATGCTCCCAGCAAAAAAGACGACCGCCGCCAATGCGATAATTGCCAGTACGGTCAGGGTTGTGGACAAAGTTTTGTTCATGGTTTATCTCCTATTTTTTGTCATCACACTGTCGTGTGTTGTTTTATGACACCAGTATAGGATTTACCATTGAAGAGGGTGTAAAGCGACTATAAAGATATGGTAAAGGTTATTTGAGTGGTTTTTCATGATTGCTCCACAATTTTCATCCCTTTGACGCGAACAAACTCTCCAGCAAAGATAAGCATCACAACGTAAATTGCATCTCATCCTCATTGCAATTATTATGCAGGCTTAATGGAACGATTCCGGTGGACATTCAATCCTTGAAATAAGTTCCAAAAATACAATCAGATATTAATTTTTCAACACATACATGACTAACTGTAGTGATACATCCAAAGGCGATCCTTTGAACGAGGGGTTCGACCGGTAATTTCAGTCCATACCTGCTCGACCTCCATATCAAAAAATGTTCCAGCATTTAATATGGTCAATTCATGGATTTTTACATCACCTGGAAGGGAAAACAATGGATGTTCGCCAATAAAACGCCCAAGTCGATTACCTTTGGTTTTCCTTAGCCTGCGAATATCGGATGGGGAGAATGGGGAAAAGATCATTTTCTCCACCCCATCCTCCGGAGCGCAGAACACTGCTGGTGGTTCATCATAAACCTCGATGATTTTTAACCCGAAGTCATACCCGCAAGCCCGCGACACAATCTCGTTCAACCAGGACTGTGGGTTTTCGATCTTTATGGTTTGTGCCAAGGATTTGCGTTTAATACTTAGATCCTGCATTGCCCAAAGGATCACCTGCTCTCGAAGGTTGTCAATTGCCTTCCTCTGGCGTTCGTTCCCCATGCTGATCAATGCGCCAAAGAAGATTACTGCAGCTGCCACAATTATTGCGAGAAGAATTTCCATTTTTCATTTCCTTTTATGAAATAATTTGTTGTCGATAGAGTCGTCTTCTGCCCGTGCAGACAAAACCTTGGACAGTTCGCCCAATCTTTCCAGCGCTTTTGGTCTCGGATCCACCACACTGGCAGAGGCGATCACCATGAAAAGACCCAGCAACCCAATGATCTGCCAAAGCGGCAGGGAGGATTGAGCCGGCTTGGGTTGTTCCTCCGGCACGGGAGTGATCAATACCAAAGTCGGTGTTTGCGGTATTTGTGTTGCCACTGGTGTCATTGAAGGCAACAAAGTGCTGGTCGCTGTTGGGGATGGCGTCAGAGTGGCGGTCGAGGTCACCATCTCCGGGATCACGATCCTGCCCGCATCCTGTCCACACAATCCATTCACATCACATGCCAGTGCCAGAACCGGGTATTCCCCTGAAGGTGCTACCATCCCATCTCCAAAACGCCGATCCCACTTCACAACATAGATATTCCTGCCAGGATCAACGTCCAACTCCACTTCCTTCCAGCGCTTTTGTGGATCCCGGATCGTGACCTGAATGGTCGCAATCGGGAAGTGATTGGGCGACACCTTCAATGTTCCAGTTTCCCAAATCCACCATCGTTCGGGGATGGACACTGCCGGCGGGGCGTTGTCCACGGTCAGTGAAATCGTTGAAACAGCACCATTATTGCCGGCGCGATCCATGCCACGCATCTGGATGGTGTACTCTCCATTGGGCACTTCACCGGATCGCCAAACGAAGGACCAATTCCCTGGCTCCAGCAAAACGGGTTGCCAGGTGTTCCCTCCGTCAATGGAAATCTCGCCACCTTCCGGACCCGAAGTCAGGTCTTCCATGTTCCCAGATAACTGCACATCGCCCTGCACCACATCGCCATGGGTGTGAGATGTAAGTTGCACAACAGGAGCAACTGTATCCACTCGGACGCTTCTGGATACAGTGATCTCATTTCCAGCCATGTCCCTGGCATGGATCAAGACCTGATGCTCGCCATCTGTAAAGTGAACTGGAAAGGAGATCCAGGTCGTTCCACCATCCAGGCTTCCATTCAAGATCGAGAGCCCGGAGATCGCATCGGTGGCAGAGGCAGACAAGTCCACCTCTGAGACATGCCAGCCATGCCTGCCATCCGCAGGCGGAAGTACGACTTCATGATCAGGTGGAGTGCCATCGCGCTGCCAGGTGGATGAACCGCCGGCTGTCCGCCCGCTGGTGGAAGTCACGATGTAGTTGGCAATGCCCGTCCCTTCCGGCAAAGGCAGGTCGCACGAACTTCCGCAGGTAAACGGTTCACCGTT
This sequence comes from Anaerolineales bacterium, assembly GCA_023382595.1. GTDB lineage: Bacteria > Chloroflexota > Anaerolineae > Anaerolineales > Villigracilaceae > Villigracilis. The sequence goes on from JAHDWB010000001.1 coordinate 951,172, forward strand.
CAAATCACCGGTGATCGTCACGTCAAATCCCTGCGGATCGCTGGCTGTGAGTTTCAATGTTTCAGCCCCTCTACACCAACCCGCATCGCCCCACAGGTCACAAACCACCACACCTACGATTTGCGGCGGCAGCGGGGTTGGCGTGGGCGATGGGGTATTGGTGAAGGTCGCTGTGCGCGTAAATGTCATAGTGGGAGTAAAGGTCAATGTCGGGGTCAGGCTGGGCATAAGGGTCACAGTCGGCGTGCGCGTGATCGTGGGTGTATAGGTGGGTGTCCGGGATGGCGTGGAAGTCGCCGTATTGGGAGGTCCGCTGTAATAAACGTCCACCGCCCGGATGTCCACATATCCCCCGTTGGCAGACAGGGTCCAGGAGCGGCATCCCGCCGGCACGCTCAACGGCATGTTTGCAAATCCGGGCAGACCTGCGCCAGGACCAAGGTCGGTGTTCCAGGTCAGGGAAGCGGAACAGGCTTGCAGGGTGGCGCTGCCCGCGCCGCCGTCATGGGAAAACGCGATCGAGACGAAAAAACCGGCGACGTCGCGGTCGAACGCCCCGCTGACCGCGCCGCCACTGCCGATGCGGGTGACCCATTCCTGGCAATACGTGGTGCAGCTGCCGCCGCCCTCCTCGGGCGGCAGGACGGTATTATCCCGGTGTGTCATGAAGACATACTGCACCGGCCCATTCCAAGGAAGATAATCATGGTCGTGCGCCTGATCATAGGTGCGACCTTCGGGCAGCGGCAGCAGCCGGATCGGCGCGGTGGCTGCCGCTGCCACCGTCCCCAACAACAGCAGCACCGGCAGGCAGGCGGTAATCAACAAACGAATATGGCGGAGTGGCATGCTTAGTATCCTTGAAAATCCTTCAAACCGAGATGCAGCAGGAGGAGCGCCACGGCAGCCAGCCCCATGAGCGCCAGACAGGCGGTCAGGACCGTCTCAACGCCGAGCAGTCCGGCGGCAAGCGCCACGGCTGCGGTAATACAAACCCACCTGATCATTCCCACCTCCCGCGCTGATCTGCGAGCAGACGCAGGCGCAGATCGTCCAGCTCACGCCACCAGGCGATCTCATCCAGGAGCAGGCGGTACTCCCAGAGCATGCCCTGCATGGAGAGGGACATAAACCACGCTCGCAGCGCCGGCTGGAGGCGCTCCAGCAACGCTCCCTGTTCCAGCAGGCCGGCGTTGACCTGGGCGCTGTGGGCGCACAACCAGTCCAGGAACCATCCCAGCCGCACCGGGTCCAACTCCCGCGCCTGACGGGAGATCTCCGCCACCATCTGCCCGATCCATAATTCCAAATCGTTCATCGACTCCGCTCCATGCCCCCCTCACGGGGCGTCTCCCGGCGCGAGACCACCCATCCAGACCAACCGCCACACAGAATCTCCATCAGAAACCCAACCGCCTTTCATCGTCCTGCGGCGCGGGCTGCTGGATCTGGGTGTTGTTCTGTTCCTCGATGTGCGCCGCCAGAAATTCATCCAGGAGTTTGGATAAAGCCGCCGGCAGCATATCCCTCAAGGCACGCGATGCCTTCTCCTGCCAGCCGTTCGCAGGCAGATAATCACGGGGATGGACAGCGATCACTTCCTCGATCAACGCCCGGACTCTCGCCGCATCCGCACGCGGCAGGGGCTTGATCTGCGTCAGGGTCGGCGGCTGCCAGCGCCCACCAATACGTGCGCGCAGCCAACATTGCAACGAAGGCAGGTCGAGAGTCATGTTGCCGTAACGCACGGTGGAACTCAAGGTGGCACGGATCAAGTCGGCATCCTCCGGATCAGGCGAGAAGAACATCTGCGTGGAGGTATTGGCAAGCATCGCCTGTACGACGGGCTCCATGCCTTCCACCTTGCGCATCATGGATAGCGACTGCGCCAGTACGAACATGCGCGCGCCAAATTTTGCGCCTTCCGCCAGCATCGACTCCAGGCGCATGCCCGATCCGATCTCCTGGGCTTCGTCCACAATGAAATAAAAGGGTACAGGTTTCTCCAGGGTCGCCTTGCGATAGGCGGCATCGAAGACGTTGTAGAGAACGGAGGCGGTCAACCTTGCCCCTTCCCGCCCCATCTCGCCGGAGGGCAGGCGCAACACGATCCAGGCGCGTTCATCGATCCACTTATTCAAATCCACAAAGCGTTCCTGATGCATGGCGGAGAACAACCACGGCGAGAGTTCCAACGCCATGACCTTCGAGAGCACCGGGCTGATCACCTCCGTGATCCAACTCTGACTCTTTTTATCCTCCTCCCCGATCTGACCCAATAAGGCATCGAGTGCCAATGCGCCCATGCGTTCGCCGGGCGGCAGCAACGCCATTGCCGTATGCCGCCATCTCTTATTGAAGGCCATGAAAACGATATGCAATAGTCCCAGTCCGGCTTGCGGATGGTGCTGGTTCCAGACGTGTGCGAGACGAAACAATCCGAGTAGCGCCGCCTGCATACGCGGACCCCAGTAGTCATCCCAGATGCGCCGCCCGACCTGCACGATGGCATTGCCCGCCCAAGTGAAGTCGGGGACTGCCAGCAGGTTCAAGGGAATGACCTGCGGTTGATCCGGGGTGATGACACGTAATCGCTTGATCGCCTTTTGCTTTTGCTCTTCTGGCAACTGAGCAATGGCATCGAGAAAGGCATCCGCCAACGACACATGCGGATCGACCAGGAATATGCCAGGCACATCATCGCCACGTGCGATCAATTGTTCCAGCATGGAATACACAAAGGACGATTTACCCGACCGACTGCCACCGGTCGCAAGACCATGTCCATCCGGATCGACGCCGACCAACGCGCCGGTCGCGACACTCTGCCCGATCTTGAAACCCGCTTCGAGCAACGGTAGTGATGGCGGCGGTGCCGGCACTTCCTGCCAAACGGCGCGATCCAACAAGCCCGATCCTTCGCCGAGTTGAAGCGGGGCGATCAGCCCGGCGAGTTCGCCAGCTGGTAACGGGAAGGTATGTTTCTGGATTGCAGGCCAGACTGATTCAATGGGTTGCCAAGATTGTTCACCAGCCAATAACGGAAGTTGGATCGGTTCAGAGATGGAAAAGGCAACCTTCAACAACGGCTCCTGTATCCGTCTCTCCACAACTTCCTTGGGGATCGATCTCCAGGCAAGCCAATCCCGAATGCCCAGCGCCGAGGCAAGGCAGATCGTGATGCCTGCCACCACGAACATGGAGACGGCAAAGGGATTGAACCAACCCGCGAATAAAATGCCGCCGCTGATGCCTGCCATGATCATCCCGAAGAACAGTCCTGCCCGCAGGAAATCCAACTGCAAGCCCCAGGAATTGGGGGTGTCATTGCCGACGCCGCCTTCGGTGCCATACGAGTAGGAGGACAGGCTGCGCAATTTTTCCTGCAGTTGATCTTCATTCCCAAGCAGCCACAGGCGCAGACTGGCATCCTTCCCTTCCCGGGCGGCGCTGATCAGCCGGCTGCCGATGGCAAGCAATGGATCGCTGTCTTTCGCTGAGGCGATCAGGGACGGCAGACGATTGGATGTATGCAATGCATATCCACCGGATTGAACCTTCACGATGCCCAGACTGCGCCATCTGGAATGCTGTCCGGTCATGCCAGACCAGGAATGCACCACGCCTTCTGCGACATGGGGGGGCAGATATAAGCGCACGCGTAATCCCTTTGGTGATGCGATCCATTCCATGAGGGTGGGAAACGGCAGTTGCGCAATCCAACCCATGACCTGCGCGCGCAGGTCATCCAATGCGTGTGGAGCAAAGAGCAGTTCCCAGCCCTGCCATTCGCCCTTGCAGAGTGGACATTGATCTGGAGCAGTAGCAATTTCATAGCCACATTGAATGCATATCATCGCTGTACTCCCGTTGCCCCAAGCTGCTTCCAGAACTGGATCCATGTCGGCGGAATGGAGACTAACACCGGGAACAAAGCCCCACGTCCCGCCGAAGCAGCCGCAAGAAAGACTCTGGGCGGCAGGCGTGAGGTAGTCTCTGCATTCTTGCGTGCTTCACTTTCCGGCACGCCGAGGGAACGATAAAAAGCAAAGGCTTCGTCCGGTCCAAGCCGACCGATAAAAGCTGTGGATGCCAGACTCAGAGAGGTGGGGTTCTTCATCAAGTCGGCAGGCAGGTGGGTGATAAGAGTCACGCCCACGCCACGCTTGCGTGCGCGTCTGCCAAGCTCATCCAGCAAGTCGGTGAATGGACCACTGCGCAACAAGCGCCAGCCCTCATCGATGAAGATGTCCATCGATTGTTTGCCGACCGTGACGGCATGATACAAAAACCAGGCCAGCACTGAATGCACGATGGCGCGGTTCTCTTCACGCAATGAAGACAGATCGAAGTTCCACCATTGTCCAGCAGGGAAGTGCGGGGACAACAAAGCCTTTGGACGATCAAAGAAGCCTTCAAATAAACCACCGCGCATAAAGGGACGCAACAATGCCAATGGCATCGCAGCTTCAGGAACATTGATCGTTCCCAAGGTCTCCACGAACTCTGCAATCGACATCGCGCCAGGTCTGCGATCCCAGCGGCGTTTCACGGCTTCATGTAAGGCAGCTTGCACACCGGGCGATAAGACAGATTCACCGGCGAGGGAGGCGATCAGGAAACGGACAGCCAGTAATAATTCTGCCGGGTTCTCGCCCTGCAGGGGATGAATGAGGCAGGTTTCCTTGTCTTCGGGAATACCAGCAGGTACAACCTTTCCGCCCACTGCTTCACAAAGTCGATTATTCTCGCCTTCGGGGTCGATGGAGATGACTGTCCTGCCCTGTAACAAACGCTGCAGCATGATCCAACGCAAGAGGCTGGTCTTGCCAGCACCTGGTTCACCGAGGATCAGGGTTGTTGCGTGCGGGGGAGGTGGAACAGCGGGATCAAGCCCTTTGGTGAAAGAGAAATGAATATCCCTTCCGTCTCTTGCATGGGTTCCGATCCAAACTGAGTCCTCGACCGGCATCACCTGCCTGGAAGGGGCAGGCATCAGAGGCAGAGTCTCTTCGAGGAACAAAGTCGGCTCATCCAATCCCGGAAACAACTTTCCTCCGGGTTGGAAATGATGCAACGCGCGCTCGGCGATGTAGAAGAGTCTTTGGGCTGTGAGCCCACGCGCACGGAGGTTGGACTCAATTACCCGGCGTGCGGCTTCTGCTTCCTCAAAGCGATTGCGCTCGATAAACAGCGCCGACATCAGGGCGATCTTGAAGGCCGGCTTGCCGAAGGTCAGTTCCGACTCGGCCGCATCCATTGCGTGATCGGCGGAACGTTCCGCCATCGAGGGTCTGCGGCCGGTCTTTTCTGCCAACGCCAGCATGAAGCCTTCGAAGAGGGTGCGGCGGGCTCGCAGGGAACCGCGCAGGACATCCGGCGGTTCACGGTGCATGGATAGGGAATACAGCACCGGCAGATTGGGATAAAAGACATCGGATGTGAGTCGTGACCAGGGACGGTCGGTCATGCTGGGCACACCCGTGCCGCGCGCGGAGAGCGGTAATAGATATCCACCCGGAAAGAGCAGGTGATCTTCCAGCACCTCCACAGCTTCGGAGGCGATCGAGGCGGCAAATGGTTCTTGAGGTTCAGGCATGGACGGCATGATACAAAAAGACACGGACGGGTGTTCCGTCCGTGTCGCTAAGGGAGATCAAATTGCCCGATCCAGGTGGGCGGGATCAACATGCAACTCTGCTGCCGCCTCTATTCGCCCTCCGGCACATCGGCGGCGATGTGTTCCATGAAGTCGCTGTAGGCCGACTGCACGCCGGCGCAGGAGATAATATCCTCGCCGCCCATCAATTCGCTGAAGCGCTGTACGTTGTCCTCGATCCACGGACCCTTCCAGCCGCAGCCGCATTCCTCGTCATAGTGAACCGTGATGCGGTCACCCGTCAGGATGCCGCCCCAATAGGTTTGGGCAAGCAGATCAAAATAGCCGGCGCGTCCGGTCTGTACCCCGGTACGCGGTAAAGGTGTGCCGTCATTTCCAAGAACCATCGGAATATTCCACGGAAAGACATGATAGACACCCTTGGGACAGGCAATGTTGTAGGTGTTGAGTTCGGTCATGCCATAGGACATGAAGACCTGATCGACACCGTAGAATTTCTTCAGGATGTCCTTCCAATCGGCTATTGTCTTGCGTCCTTTGAAACCACCGCCGGTCAAAAGAACGGAGTCGGACGCAAAGACTCTCTCCTGTCCGGCTGCCAAGCCTTCCAGGGCTACATCCAACAGGTCCGTGGCAGAAGCCATCAGGAAGACCCGCCGACCGCGATACTCGCGCACCATCTTATCAAAGAAGGCTTTGGTGAGACCTGCCTTGCGCGCCTTGAGCGTAACGATCTCGCCCTTCGTTTTGAAGATGGCTTTGATCGTATCCATCGCCGTCAGGTCGCCGTGTTCCTGGGCATGTTTCATACGCATCGCGAGCGACATGAAATCCGCCGACATGGGTGCGTTGAACAGGCTGTGATACTCCGCCTCACTCCCTGCGAGGGCCGGACCGAAGTGCGTGATCAGGCGCATGGACGCCTGCCGCCCGCTGCGATAGGCAGGCCAGAAGACCGGCAGATGCAGATCGCGAATACCCGGCATGAAGGCTTCGAGGAAGGTATATGTGCCTTCGACCCAGGCTTCCATCTCGGTTTGACTGCGTGGGAAGAAACTCAACTTGCCGCTCGTGCCGGTCGAGTGGAAGACGAACATGCCGGCTTCATCCAGACGGGCGAGCCATTCATCGATGGTGTTCACGCCGCGCATATCGAGCGTGGAAAGATCATGCGCGGTCAATTTGTTCAGCCAGCGCGTCAGTTCGGTGAACAACTTCCGTTCAATGAAGGCAAAGGGATAGTTCTTGTAAACCTGATGGGTGAACAGGATGGTTGCAAGGGTCTCGAAGTCGGCGATGATCTTCACACCCTGCTTTTCCGCCAGGGCATCCAAAGCGGGAATGCGATCCTGCAGTTGCTGAAAGCGGGTTTGCGCCCAATGCAATTGCAAAGAGTCCAATTCACTTTTTGAAAGCGAGAACAAGGTCTGGACCGGCAGGCGTGTCCAGGATTCGGGTGTACCCAAAAGAATGGGGTCGGTCATGAAATAAATCTCCTAAAGAATATGGTGTTTGAGGATCTGCCAGGCTTTGCGCAGATAGAAGCCGGGCAGTTCCCATTGGGATGGATAGGACTCATCCAGGATCCAGCGGCAGGCACGCCGCATGATCTCATAGGAATTGAAGGGACCGCCGATGGAATAGTCCACGGTGTGTCCGATGGAAATAAAGCGGCAAACACCGCGCGCCACCAGGAGGTCGCGTAAGGGTTGCTTGAGGGTTTCGGGGTAGATGCCAACAGTTTGCGTGGAAGGATGAATGCGATCCACGAGCTGAATGGGATCATCGAATGGGATAACCACCACAACCTTATGCATGGGGAAGAAGTCGGGCAGTTCACCGGTCAGACTTACCACTACAGCGCCTTCGTTCCTATCCCCGCCGACGACATAATAGAAATCGTCCTGGGCGCGGGTAGCGTTGATCTCATCGCGCAGGTCAGCCGGGAAATTCTTCGGCATGGCGCTCAAGGATGGGTCCTGCTGCTGCATGTGATCATATAAACGTCGCGCATATTCCATCGCCTGGCCAGGGGACGCCTGCACAAAATGGAAGCGCGATGAACCGCAGGACTCCATGTTGAAGGAACCTGCATCCTTGGCAGTATGTTTTGCAACTTGTTCGATTTCCGCACTGGATTGGAAGGCTTCACGTCCCAAAATGGAAATGCTGAACTTTGGACCCAGGGCAATGACATCAATACCTGAGGCTTGCAGGTTGCCATGATTCAAGGTTGAGTTGATACCACCCAGTGCACCGCCCCAGGAGATGATCTTTTCCAGATAGCGCGGTTGGATCAGCTCGTGCTCGAAGTCCTGCAATTCCTTTGACCAATACACGACCGAGAAATGTTTGGTGACCGGATGGTTTGGATCGACATCCATCATCGCGCCGACGATGGCAGAGGCGGTGAGCGGATCGTTTGGCGTGACCTTGAGGATATTGTCCGACTTGATCAAGGCGGCGCGGGCGATGATCAGGGCCGCCACGACCGGCACATTGCCGGAGATGAAATGCAGGCTGCGCGCGCCATAGGCGCGTCGTCTGGCGATCTTGTCTGCGTAGGGCATCTCGACCCAGCCGTCCAGGTATTTCGAGCCGATCTCATTCTCGACCATGGTGCGCAATGCCAGCTTTGAGAACACAATCGGGATCAGGGCATAACTGCCGCGCACGATGGACTCCGGCAGGGCGCTGAATGGAACACTGAAACGACAAGCCTGTTCCATGCGGTCATGGTTGAGGGTCATGGCTTTGCCGGCTTCGGCAAGAAAGTCGATGATCTCGCTGACACGGACATTCGTGAAGTCGTGCTGGAGTTGGGTCGGATCGGAAAGCACGATCCGGTCAAGCAGGGGACGCGGGTCGGGGTAATGGAACTGATTCCTTCCGTCCCGGCTTTGGTACAGCAGATCCTGTGTGGTGACTTCCTGGCCGCGCAGGATGAAGGGGATTTGGATGGGGTGATCGAATGACATGCGCGGGATGATAGCGGGCTGGGCATGGGGGAGTACTGCTCATGTCGCTAATCAATGGCGGGAACGTTTACAATTGCCCTGATGTACGTCCACCTCACAACCCACTCCGCCTTCTCTTTGCAGGAAGGCTTGATGACTCCCACTGATTTGGTACTGGCGGCAAAAGCCTGTGGCATGTCGGCTTTGGGTCTGACTGATCATCATCTCTTGACTGGCACGATTGAATTCGTTAAAGCCTGCAAGGATGCCGGCATTCAACCTGTGATCGGGTTGGAGATTGATCTGGAACAGGGACCACTTCAACTACTGGCGACCAGCACCGAAGGCTGGTCCAATCTCTGCCGGCTGAGCAGCGTGCTGGCTCTGCGCGATCATCCGGATGCCCACTGTTCGTTGGAAACGCTTTTTCAATATTCCAAAGACATCATCGCCTTATGTGAAAACCCGCAGGGATTACAGGATGGATTTGAAGATCGTTTGTATGTCCCCTTGCGAAATATGTCCAGCGCCGCCTTGTTATCTGCCCAGGCGCGCAAACTCAGGTTGCCGACCGTGGTCGCGCATCCGGTCTATTACCAAACCCCGGAGCAAGCCCGATTACAAAAAACACTGGCAGCCATCCGGCTCAATCAAACCGTCACTACCATTCCCAAACTTGCCCTTGCCCCGGCAGATGCCTGGTTCATGCCGCCACAACTCATCGAAGAGCGCTTCAAGGAATTTCCCGAAGCTCTACAAGCCACAATCGAAATCGCCGAACGATGTCGTTTCGATCTGCCGCTTGGCAAATCCCAGATGCCGGTTGTGCCCCTGCCGGAAGGCGTGGCCATCTCCCAGCATTTACGAGATAAGGCCACAGCTGGAGCCATAGAAATCTATGGCGAGATCACACCACAGATCCAAACGCGCCTCGATCATGAACTCGAAGTGATCTCACGCATGGGCTTTGAGCCGATCTTTCTGATCGTCGAGGACATCCTTAATTTTGCGCGCGCAACGGGAGTACCTTATTCCTCACGCGGGTCGGCAGCTTCCTCGCTGGTTGCACATTGTCTTGGCATTACCAGTCCCGATCCCTTACGCCTCAATTTGTATTTTGAACGCTTCCTCAATCCAGCCCGCATCACCCCTCCGGACATTGATACCGATTTGTGTTCCCGCAGACGCGACTCGGTCATCCAGTATGTCTTCGATACCTATGGCGCGGACAAGGTTGCAATGGTGGGAACGATCAACCGTTACCGTCCACGTTCAGCACTTGGGGATGTTGCCAAGGCATACGGACTCGAACCTGCAAAAGTTCGTGAACTTGCCAATCAATTGCCGCATGCCTGGTGGGCACGATTTGAAGACTCCGAGGATGGAGAAGATGCGCCCTCACCATTTGCAGAACTTCGAACAACTTATCCCAACTACCAATCCATTTTCGATGACGCCGAAGCCATCCTGAAACTGCCGCGTCATCTTTCCATGCATCCTGGCGGTGTCATCGTCTCACCGGGAGCATTAACAGACCTTGTACCGGTCATGAACTCGGGCCGCAAAGGTGTCGTCATCACCCAACTCGATCTCGATTCCGTGGAAGCCTTGGGCTTGGTGAAGATCGATCTACTGGGTATCCGTGGTCTCACTGTTGTCGGCGATGTGGCGGAGTTCGTGCAACAAAGTAAACCCGAACAATACGCGACTCCTTTATCTGTTCTGGACTCCACGCCCTCTGTCGATGAAGCAACGTCCAATCGCATTGAGAAGGGGGAGACCATTGGTTGCTTCCAGATCGAAAGTCCGGGGATGCGCGCGACCTTGCGTGAGATCCATGCCCGTACCGAAGATGACATCATGGCAGCGTTGGCGCTGTATCGTCCCGGTCCACTCACTGGTGGACTCAAGGATGCTTTTGTGAGGCGTTTCAAAGGCGAGGAACCCGTCCGCCATCTTCATCCAGCGCTCGCCCCATTATTGGATGAAACCTTTGGAGTGATCCTGTATCAGGAACAGGTATTACGCATCGCCAATGAACTGGCAGGTTTCAGCCTGGCAGAAGCCGACCTACTGCGGCGGGCGATGAGTCATTTCGATCCCGGAAAAAAGATGCAGGAGTTGGAGAAAAAATTCGTTAGCGAAGCGCAAACCCGAAGGAGCATTCCCATCGAGACCGGTGAACGCATCTGGGAAATGATGGCTGCCTTTGCGGGCTACGGTTTCCCTAAAGCGCATGCCGCCTCGTATGCCAGGATCGGTTGGCGTTCCGCCTGGTGCAAGCAATATTTTCCGGCAGAGTTCATGGCGGCCGTGCTTGCCAATTGGGGCGGGTACTACAGCCAGCGGGTTTACTTGAGCGAAGCCAGACGACTTGGATTGAAAGTCCGTCCCCCGCATGTGAATTATTCACGGCATCAATTCACCGTCCAAAAAATGATCGACTCCGAAGATCGTGCGCTCTTTATGGGACTCGGTCAGGTCAAGGAATTGACCCAACGTACCATTGGAAGGATCATCCAATATGCGCCATTCATCTCCCTGGATGATTTCCTTTCGCGTGCGGACCCACGTAACCAGGAGGCCGAACACCTGGCGAAGATCGGGGCATTGGAAGGCTTTGGAAAGATTCCCGCGATCTTGAAGCGACTACAAGCCGGCGGCTGGCAGCGCGATCAGATGAGCCTCTTTGCCTGGTCAGATACGAGTGAAGAGGATTGGACCCTGCAACAAAAAGTGGATGCCCAATTGGAGATCCTTGGTGCCAGCCTGGAGGCGCACCCCCTTGAACTCGTACAGGAGAAGATCACCGGAGCCATTTCCACCATCGATGCCGTGGAGAAGATCGGACGGCGTATTACTGTTGCCGGCGTGCGTCAGACCTCGCGCCGCAGTCGCACTGCGAAAGGGGACATGATGCTCTTTCTGACCATCGAAGATCTGCAGGGGACCTTGGATGTCATCCTGTTTCCGGACGTGTACCGGGTCGCAAGATCCTTCCTGGATTTAAACCCACCTCTATTGATTAGCGGGGTGATGGAGATGGACAAGGAACGCGGAGAACCCTATCTGCGGGCGGACCGGGTGGTTTCCGTTGGCGGGTAGAATGGGTGGGATATCTTTGAATAAATTCTCGGATGGTGATAGGCAGAACATCCATTTGCCATGACAGCACACTACCCACGGGGACCTCTGCCTGCCAGTCTTTTGTGCAACTCCCATAAAGCCGTTCTGTTACCGTCATATTTTAACAATTTGTATGCTTCATCATAGGAAAACCATTTGTACTCAGTGTGCTCCCGGGAAATTGTAATTTGAAGATTCTCCGCCGTCACGCCAAAACAATATTGTGGTATCACATAAACATCATCGCCCCAAAGGTAACCGTCTCTAAACTCAATCACAGGCACATATTCGATCGTATCCAATTGCATAAACGTGGACGATGCAGGAATACCGGACTCCTCCCATGTCTCTCTTTTTGCGGCTTCGAGCGGTTTTTCATTATCCTCGCCACCGCCGGCTATTGCCTGCCAGTTTCCCGTATCTGACCTTTTCATCAAGGCGTATTCAATCCTTTGACTTGAATTTCCGCGATATGGATAAACCAAAACTTGAAAAGGGGCTCTTGCCATATTTTGACTTTACTCCTTGCGCGAACGACTGACGATTTGCACCATCTATACAGTGTCCTGACACGACTTCATCAGTCGACAACCGGGCAGGGACGGCGAAGTCTTCTAACCAGACTGTCCTGCCTGCGCATTGCTGGGCCATGACTGCAATTATTTCCCGTAATTTGTCTCACAGATTCTGATACGGAACAAACGCATAGTCCATGCGGATTTTGATACATTTTGTCAAAATGGTCGTTTAGTGTGATGTATTCCAAAGAATAACCTGTCCAAAACGGGAACTGGTAAGCAATTGCTGGCTGTCCTGTGTGAATTCAAACAATATTCCGTGGGCAAAATGATGGGAGCCGGCCAGGAAACTGTACAAAAGCTCTCCTGTCGACAAATCCACAACATCCACCAGATCGGGTTCACCATACTTCGATTTTGATCCGGCAAGCAATTGTCCGTCCGGGGAAACATCAAAAATATCGTAATAGTCAAGCCAATCATCAAAGCCGGTAATGGAAACCGTTCTCTCAATCTTTTCCAGATCCCAGACCTCGATGATGCCATTATCGATCAAGACCTTATTATGAGAAAACGTTGGGTAGAAATCCCTGCTCCAACCTGAATGTAGCGGTACGCCTGTTATCTTGCCAATTTCCCCGCCCGTTGTCATATCGTAGACTCTGGTTTGGTTCTGGTTAAAGAGCAGGAGATACCTTCCGTCCTCACTGGTTACCATTCCGGATGGCTTGAACGCATTGATTGTTAACATTGTGCGTAATTCGCCTGTTTTGATATCAAAAACATCCAGCTGGCTGCCGCCTTGTGATACTAAGGCATAATCGAAATTTTTTGAAATTGCCAGTAAGTTTTCTTCTTTAGTTTCAAAAGACCTGATCACCTTGCAATCAGGCATACTGACTATAACTAAAAATGAATTTCCATCCATCCGGGCATCGTATGCAAACATGCCATCATCTGGCGAGTAAAAAAGTAACCGACTTCCGCAGACTTGCGCGTATGTTTTGGCATTATACATACCACTATCTGAGTGCAAATAGGTTCCTTGCGGGGAATATAAAAGATTTTGTTGGAATGATTCTGTTTCTATCGAATGTAAAAAGTCGCCTGAAACGGCATCGTATATCCTAAGCCCATTACTTCCAAATCCGCCTGATTGCGCAACGGCAACTTTTTTCTCGTCCGGGGATATGGCCGCCCAGTAAGTGTCACCTGGGGTAAATTTATTGGAAGTGTAGATGATTACTTTTTCATCCAGCGACCATATGTTAATCTCGCCAAGCTTGTCCACTGTCAGAATGCGGTTGCCGGCAAGCAACACCGAATGTGTAAAATAGCGCTGGCGAGCGTCCAGATTGCCAAATTTCAACCCTGCGATTTTTTCCCCTGTCTGGGTATCCCATCCTGATAACTCGTCCTTTTCTGCATAAAAAACAAATTCATCATTTTCCGAAAATGTCGGGCGTGCCAAAAGGGCATATATTAATTGGTCGTTTATACCATCATAGCTCTCATCAATGATAATATCCCCGTTTTCCACATCCCAAACTACGACGCGCCCTTTTTGTGTAGCCGCAGCAAGCTTCCCATTTTGAGAAACCGTAATACCCAGTGTTCTGCTATTAAAAACTCCTTGGAAGCGATTAATAATTTTTCCTGTGAGCGGATCTATGGAAATCACCCGTTCCCCGGCCGTCAGATACACCGTTCCGTCCGGCGAAGAGGCAATATCCCATATCGGATCCCCGCTTTTGAACAAGGGTTTCCATTCGTTTGTTTCCAGGTTCCACGAGTATGCGTTATTGAGAAAAGAGGCGATGATCAGATTCGGGCTTGTCTGTGAGGCGGTTACCTTCATGCCGGGATTTATGCCCCTTGCATTGGCAATCCCATCCATCTTATGTATCATCTCAAATTCATTCAAATCATAAACCAACAAATAATTATTTACATCGTCTGCATGGGCAGAAGCAACCAAACGGTTATTGTCGGCTGTAAAAGTGAGAGAGGTGACCAATTGCACAAAGTTTTCTGCTGGAAGGAAATTGATTTCGTGGTAGTCCACGCCATCAAGCAAATATATTCCCCCGGCAGCCCCAAGAGCGATCAGTTTTTTATCGGGCGACACCGCCAGGCTGTAAACCGGTCCTCGTGTAATTAGCTTTGAAACATCTTCGGGGAGTTCTCTTGTAATGGGTACTTGAGTGGGGGTTAATGTTTGGGTAGGTACAAATGCCGAAGATGCTGTCGGGGGCGCATCTTCGGCATTTGTGTTTGATGTAACTTCTGGTCCGTTTGGTGCCGGGTTTTCTGTTGGTAAACAAGCTGCCACCAACAATACAATAGAGATTACTACAAGGACGCTCTTTTTCATTTATGAATGACCTCCGTTTTTGAGCAGAAATCCAACTGGCTTTCAACTGCAGTTTTTCTCGCAGGATATGACACGAAACATATAATTAAGTATATCAAACCTTTGTAGCCACAGTTTCGATGCGCTCAAACCCTACAAGACTGCGGCATTTCAGACTGTTTATATTCCAAATTCGGATTGAGCACCCAGCGGGTCAAGCCCTCAATCGCATTCCGATCCAGATACCGAATCCGCAATCCAGAGCCGGCACACAATCCCGCCAATCCTTCCCACCAGGCGCCCCCCTCATCGCCCGGTAGTACAAATTCCAATACCGTCCGCCGCACAAACGGCAGCGGATATTCCTGCCGGCAAGGGATAGCCCCTGATGCAGAATGTCCAAGCCTTCAGTAACAGGCGTGTTCCATTTTTGCACCTGCTGCTGGAACTCCAACCTCGGCTGGGGGTCAGTCCAGAACAATTGCAGGAGGCGCAGCGTCCAGCCTGGCTGGATCGAAGACAACATTGCCTGATACGCCTCCCGGCCGCACGCTGGGACGATCCGGGTCGGCATATACTTCAGCGAACAGGCGCCGTGTATCATCTTCCCCGATCAAGGCTGTATATGAGCCAACCTGAGTAAAGCCCTTCGCCAATACAAATGTGCGTGTTGATCCAACCTGTGAAGAATCCATTATTTACACACCCAGGTGACCATAAGAACAGCATGGGAATACAGCACTGCCGAAGGAACCACATTGCAGAGGAACTCCGACTTTTCAAAAACATCGAGCCAGTTCAGATTGTTCGGATGCCAGGCACAAGCTAATGACATCAACTCACCACTGGGGTGGCCAGCGACCAAAATGTACAGGTTGAAAATCCCTCTGTCATCCACGAAGGGAACAGGTTCTGGCACACCGCCCTCATGCTCATAAAGGACATGATGCCAGAGATGTCCGTTCGCTAGCAGTTCCCTTTGGATCTGTTTAATATCCGGTGTGGAATAGATCTCACCATTCACATCATTCAAATAATCATTGCTCATTGTTCCTCCCGTTAATTTGAAAATTGTTTCGGGTATGTTTAAATCTTTGGCTCGAAAGCTAGGGCGCATCGGTCAATTCCCGGTGGGAACAAGTCCCTTGCCGGCTTCATACTTGAACAACGGGAAAAGGAAGGTCGCGCGGCAGTGGGCCCCACAACCGTCGAGACTTCCACGATCTCACGCACGATCTGGCCATGCCCCGTATTGCGCTCAATATACACAGCCGCAGTTACCGCCTCTGCAAAGGACTGGGCGATTTTTATCTCTGACATAGCGCCGCATCCGGGTGTGCCTGGTCCGAAAGCACGATCCGGTCGAGCAGGGGACGCGGGTCGGGGTAGTGGAACTGTACCTTTCCGTCCCGGCTTTGGTACAGCAAATCCTGTGCGGCAATTTCCTGCCCGTGCAGGATGAAGGGGGTTGGATGGGCTGATCGGATGACATGCGCGGATGATATAAAAAAACACGGACGGGTGTTCCGTCCGTGTCGGTAATCGCCAGTCAGGGATTCAGTGTCAAACCACCGCCAAATTAATTATTTCATCAACAGCCACTCCGCCGTGGACCGGATATTAACCGGAACGCCATCAAGCTTAAATGTCTCTCCATTGGTCTCCGTGAGGATCAGGGCGTTGTCCACCTTGACCGTTCCAATTGCATCCCTCAGGGCGCGCACCTCCCGCTCGCGCGTGTCAGGATGGTCGAGATGGTGGGCGACCTGAACCAGCTGGCGTTGTTCCGGCAGATAGAAATCCACTTCATACCCGCCGGGCGATGAAAAGTAATAAACCTCATGGCTTTTTCTGCGTAATTCCAGGAATACCAGGTTTTCCAGCAGTTTGCCGCTGTTGGGGGAAAACCCAAAACCGACGGTGTGGATTAGCCCCGTATCAATGGCAAATACTTTTTTTGGCGCGATCTGCTGCCGCTTGACCGAATAATCATACACGTTCAGCATGAAGAACAGCCAGCTGTTCTCCATGTAACCGATATAGTCCTTGATGGTATTCACACTTCCCAAGCGGAACCGATCCTTCAAGCGGTTGTAGGAAATCAGGCTGGCGGGGTTGCTTAACAGGTAAAACGCAAGCTCCTTGATGGTCGTCACTGCATCCAGCCGATAGCGGGTGGCGATGTCGCGGTATAGAACATCATCATAGAGCGTGCGCAGGAGTGGCAATTCAGGGTACTTGATGGCATCCGGAATGCCGCCGGATTGCAGATAGGACTGGAGGGAGTTTTGCAAACGGGCTTGATCGACTGTTTTCATACGACCTGGTTTGGGCAGGGTCATCCCTTGAAACTGCATGAATTCCCGAAACGAGAATGGGAATAATTCAACCGGCACATAGCGGCCGGTCAGGCGTGTTCCCAGCTCCCTGCTGAGGAGGGAGGCGTTTGATCCGGTGATGTAAAATTTAAAACCCAGGTCCATAAAACGGCGGACAAAATGTTCCCAGCCATCGATATTCTGAATCTCATCGATGATAAATATCCGCCGTTCCCCAAAGAGTTCGATCAATGTCTGGTACAGGTCATTGGTGTCATTCACCTGAAAGCCCAGAAAACGGTCGTCCTCAAAGTTTAGATAGTAGAAATTCTCCCTTCCCAGCCGATGGGCCATTTGCAGTAAAAGGGTCGATTTTCCCGCCCGCCGCAATCCGGAAATAATTACGGCATGGGGGAGATGTCTGGCACGTTCCAACTCATTCAATTGTGTGCGAATAACGCCCGTGTCGCGTTCCCAGAAGGAATCGAATTGTTCCAGGAGCATGGCTTTGATCTGGTCTTTGGTCCAATGGGATTTCCAATTGTTTTCATTCATAATGAAATAATAACCCACATTGTTTTCATTGTCAATGAAAACAATGTAAACCGCAATTATAATTCGACTCAATAATAATATGCAACAACTTGCCATTTTTTGCATCATACTTCTATGAAATTTGAGAAGCCCTTCGCCTTGGTTGGGCATCAACCCTGCTTTGCGTGCCCGTCCCAGTGGGAGGGGCACTTCCAGCATTTTGCTCCTCATTTGTTTTCTGGATGTCAACTTGTGGAGCTTTCCCAGGGACAGCAGACCTTCCTTGCCACACCTGGCGCATCCTACCTCCAATTCAGATTCATCTGGCGGTTTCACTGGAAGTGGGTACCCGTCCGCCAACCGGCGCCAAACCGGAAACATCCTTGGTCCGCCATTGACATTGAGGAACTGACGCGACGTTGTGCGCATGCGCATCAAAGCCGTACCCTTTGAAAACGCTTTTGTAGATGTGCGCTCCTTCCTCATGGCCGATGAAGATCTGAAATTGGTTTCCAAAGGGAACCTTTTGGGATTTCTTTGAACAAAAGAACGCGCGGCTGGTCATGGGCAATCATGAACGAAAACACGTTCGCGCGAGCCGGCATGAAGTGAAATTGGCCCGTTCCCAGATCATCAGTAAAATGCAGTTTGGGGATGAATATCCCAACGTCTTGGAATTTATGGGCAGCCTGCCTCTCCATCTCGATCTTCCAGAAGCCCTGGTCGTACATGGATATTTTGAGCCCGGTGTGCCCGTGGAGCAACAACTGCCTACGGTCCTGTGCGGCACAATGGGCGGCGACAAACACCTGACGAAACATTATTCACAGCCCTGGTATGAACTGTATGATGGCGGCAAACCCATCCTGGTCGGACACCAAAATTATTCGGGTACCGATCAACCTTTCGTTTATCGAGACCGTGTGTTTGGATTGGATACCGGCTGCGCCACCGGCAAATCCTTGACCGGGCTGGTTTTGCCGTCCTTCCGTTTTGTATCGGTTCCGAGTCGTGCAAATCATTGGCTGCAGGTCAGACGGTTGTATACGCCGCCTGCCAGTTCCAAACCGCATCCAGCAAGGGTCGAATTCCCCTGGAAGCCTTCCGAGTTGCAGGAATTACGAGATGGGATCACAATCATCAACAAGAAAGCCGCGGAGATCATGCAAACGTTGTTAAGCGATCCCGCCTTCGCCGACCTGCCTGCCCGGAAACAGGCAAACCTGTTCTCTGAAAGAGCCGGATCCGGCAGGGCAGCCACCCTGCTGCATCTGGCTCGTCTAGGCCAATTGAATGAAGAAAGCGCCCGAAAAGTTCTGAAATCCCCCGACAAGTTGAAGGATATCCTTTCCCGTTTTGACAGAACAGAATAAGGCAGCATTGATGACCATGCCATCTGCAGTGCCGCATGATTTATTGGGAAAAATCGAATCATGTTTGGTGTATCAAAAGTAACAGATTTCATAATTTTTGATACACCAAACATGATAGATCCAAATATCCGTTATGAAATAGGTGGATTTGGGGGAAAAGATCATTAATCCTCTGTCCCTCGCATCTTGCTATACTTAATTCAGGCATTACAAGTGTCACCATCTTTTCAGAAAGAAAATCCACATGGAAACAGGTGCGCCCCAAACCAGTTTTCCTACTCCCAACATCTACCAAACAAATGAACTACAACTCTGGATCACTACCTATCTGCATGCCTGTCGATCCCGCAATCTATCAGAAGGCACCATTGAGTTTTACAACAAGAAGCTCGGGGCATTTATCGTTTTCTGTCTGGAGAACGATGTGGAAAAGATCGGTGAGATGCATGCCGACCTGATCCGTCATTTTTTGATCGTGTTGGCGGAAAAAGGTCATCGTCCGGCAGGTATACATTGTTATTACAGGGCCGTAACAACATTTTTGAAGTGGTACGAGCGGGAGGCTGAACCGGAAAATTGGCGCAACCCGATCAACAAGGTGAAATCCCCGATTGTCCCCGTCGGATCCATGCAACCTGCTACTTGAGATTGGACTTCATTTCCGTCCAGACGGATTCGAGCCCAAGGTGGGCGACCCACTTCTCAAGATATCCAAGGTCGATCCGATCCATATTCGCCTTCATCATGGCTGCAATGTCGCGGGCATGTTTGGATTGTCCGCTGATTCCAAAATATAAAAGCTTGTAGATAATCAGGTCTTCCGGGGAATGGACATAGACTTTTCCGATCAGCGGACCATAATCAACCAGGACCCGCCGTTGGAAGGCACTCTGCCGCAGAACGTCCCCCTCCCGTACAAGGTATAAATCCGCCTTGAGACCACTATGCATATGGATTGCGTTCAGAGGAATGTCCGCACGGTCTTCCGCCAGCGTATCCAGAATGACATCTGCAGGGACTAGCATGTCCCGTTTTTCCAATTCCCTGGAAAACCTGCCAATGGATTGAATGGGTAAATTGATCACCACATCCACATCCTGGGTGGCCCGTGGTTCGCCCCAGGCCCATTCCGCAAGCGCACCACCAAGCATATACTCCACCTTGGAGGCTTTCAAAGCAGCAAGGAGTAATTTGAGAAAGCCGGTGATGTCCAGGATATTTTTGGTCATGCTTTATATGCCCTTTGGAGTGCCAGTTTTTGGGCTTCCTGCGGGGTCAAATCGGGGTTTTGTTGTTTGATACGGAAGGCGACCACATTCCGAGCGGCATCACTGATTGCACACCCCTGTGCGAATCGTGTTGCCGGGGACAGGCTGCGATAAATTTCGATCTGACGCGAATCCACTTCTTCAATACTGGATTGAATTATCCTTTTGAACTCAGGCGAAAGAGCTTCCTGTCCGTCCACATAATAGCCGCGATAATCCCGGCTGGTACGGTTGTACATCAGATCGAGTCCCGCCGTGGCAAATGCCTGTTTCACCACCCGCATATCCCGGAAAAATGTATCCTGCCAGGCCGCTATTCCAAAACAACCTTTGCCCAGCTTATATTCGACCCGCATCATCAATTGTTTGCGGGTGAGATAACGTTCGTTCCAGAGGATGCCGAGAAGGGCGGCACGACGCCGGGTGGTCAGGTCGCGCTCCATCGCATCCTGAAACAGGGAATCAATGACCTGGCGTGGGATAGTGTTCACAGTGTCATTATACCTGATTTATAAATCAGGTATGTAACCTCTCAATCGACAAACACACCTGGCTGTGCGTATCTGGCCTGGATCATTTGTTCGCCCACTCTGGCTGTAAATATTCCAAATTGGGATTGAGTACCCAGCGGGTCAAGCTTTCAATTGCATTTTGATCCAGATACCGAATCCGCAACCCAAAGCCGGCACATAATCCCACGAGTCCTTCCCACCAGGCGACCCATTCGCCTCCGCTCAGGGCTTTCCCCTCATCGCCTGGTAAAACAAATTCCAATACCGTTCGCCGCACAAAAGGAAGTGGATATTCCTGCACGGCAAGGGATAAGCCATGATGCAGGATGTCCAAGCCCTCTGAACTAGGAGTGTTCCATCGTTGAACCTGATTCTGGAATTCCAACCTGGGTTCCGGATCTGGCCAGAACAACTGGAGTAAACGTAATGTCCAGCCTGGTTGAATCGAGGAAAGAATGGACTTGTATGCCTCCTGTGGTCGCACATCGGGACGATCCGGGTCGGCATACACTTCAGCAAATAATCGTTTGGTATCATCCTCACCGATCAATGCCGCGTGATTGCCGACCTGTGTAAAGCCCTTTGACAGTACAAAGGTTCTCGTCGAACCAATGGTCTGCTCTGCCATTACAAGCCTGCCTTGAAAATGGACTCAGGGATGTTCAAGTCATTGGCACGAAAGCCCGGTCGCATGGGACGGTTGCCTGTTGGCATCAAGCCCTTACCCGGTTCAAACTTGAACAACGGCGAAAACGAAGGACGTGCAGCGGTGCGTTCCACAATCGTGGAGACCTCAACGATTTCGCGCACGATCTGTCCATGCTGGGGGTTACGTTCGATATAGACCGCTGCGGTCACCGCTTCCGCAAAGGACTGCGCGATCTGGATTTCGGACATGCGTGCCGCATCAGGGTGAGCCTGTACCACTTGCAAAAAGCGTGGCCAGACATGCTCGGCGCTGGTGGCGTGGATGGTGAAGGCACTATGTCCATGCCCAGTGGCTGCGGCACGGATCAATTCCCAGGCTTCCGCGCCGCGCGCTTCGCCAATGACCACCCCATGCGGACGCGAACGCAAAGCCGAACGGATCAGGTCATACATCGTGACCGGTGGTGGTCCACCACGAATTTCAGGACGGGTTACGGTGTAGATGATGTTGCCAGTATCTGTTTTGCCATCGCCATTCCAACCATTGAGGATAATTTCATTACTGTCTTCCACGATAAACAAACGGATCGCGCCACGGGGGTAATAGTCCAGCATCTCCTGGAGAATTCTTTGACCCACAAAAGTCTTGCCCGAACCAGTTGTGCCGGCGATGACGAGCGTCCCGCCATGCACCATCACGCTCAATAAATAATTCGCGGCTTCCGGCGTGAGGATGCCGTTGCCACGCGGAAAATCTTTTGGATCGAACTTGGGACGTGGCACAGGCGGGAGTCTGTTCTGACATAACAACGCCAGACTGCCCTGGGTTAGATCGGATGCCGTGCGGTAATTGGAGACGCGCAAGGTGATCGTGTCGCCATAAGGCGATGCCGGCGGCATAACATAATTGATACGTACACCTTTCCTCCGCACGGTTCCATCCACCAAAGGAACCATGACCTGCAACATCGCATCGGCAATTGGATAATCAGGAGTCGGCGCGCGTTGCCCGGCACGGTCGATCATGACTCTGAGTGCATCGCCAATCCCATCCGGTGCAGCTCCGGCATGTTCCCAGCCGTTGCTGGTTGTGTACACATAGATGTGTCCCAGGTTGATGGCGATGTCTTCGATATCTGAACGAGCGATCAATTCCAGTAAAGGACCCATCCCGGAGAGTTCACCGATCAGCCGCAGGATATATTCCTTGGGTAAAGAGACGCCCGCATCTACTGCACGAAGGCTTATTTCTTCAAAGACCTGACGTGCCATCGCCTCGATCTCTGTGGAGGTCATGCTTTTTTGTAGAGACTCAATCGCCTTCTTTGCACGTCCCTCCTCAGCAAGGATGGTCCACCAGCGTTCCATCTCATCCGAGGATCGTACCTCCGAGACAGGCTTCATTGTTTTTCCAGCAATATCGAACATGGCTATCCCTTCCCGAACCAGCCGCGCTTTTTGGGAGCGTTCGGCAATAACCCAATGCGGGATGCGCCTTCACGCACCGCCGGCACAAAATGGGAGGCAAAGCCCAGGAGAGAGTCAGCGAACGGTCCCAGTTCCTCCAACTTCTCCTTTTTGTAGCGCCAGATCAGGATATCCTCGCGCCGATCCGAGTTCACGGCTTGGGCCGCCAGGCGCGGGTCTACAATGGGAATAATTCCATTCGGGATCAACGCCAGTTCGATCTTGTCTTCGCTCAGTGCCTGCTGCAACATCTTGTGGGCCGCCTTGAAGCCATCGCCTACGACCTGGTTGTAGCAAAGCTTGACACGGCTGCCGACGAATTCATGCGCGCTGCCCTTGCCGACCACACTCGCCAGGGAGTTGATCATCCTTGCGATCCAGCGGCGAGTCTCTGCCAGATCCGGGATCTCCGGCTTGATCACAATCGCAATTCCTTCGGCTGCTTTTAGTGCCGCACGATGTACCACGTGCGCAGGATTGATGCCAACATCCATAATCACCACACCGCCAGCAGCAACGCCGGCTTCATACAACCCTTGAATTACCTCTGCGACTTTACCTTCCTGTTGCAGGACTTCATCTCCAAGATCATCGGTGATGAGACCCGGCAGGACTCTCAAGGTCGGTAAATTTTCCAACGGCGTAAAGGCATTGAGATACGCTGCACCCGAAGCCACGTCGCCCATCACACCTTTGTTGGCTTTGGCGATTTCACGCCGCAACAAACCGATCATGGTCGTGTTCACTCGTTCCATGCGCATGTGATATTGCAACGCGCCTGCATTGCCATCGGCATCCACCAAGTATGTTGTGATACCTGACAAGGCAAGCGCGACTGCGAGATTAACCGCCACGGTAGTCTTACCCGTTCCACCTTTCGGGGATGTGATCGCGATCTTGCGCACTGCCATGCCCGATTGAATACGTGCCGACATATCACTGCCCAGCACCGCTCTGCGATACTGGTCATCTGCCGCGAGATTGCCGGCGTCCGCACGGCGCATCTCTTCATACAATTTATTGATGTCCACATCCGAGGGTGGATATGCAATGGACGGCACACCCACACCATTTGCCCAGGCTGCCATGCCATCACTGGCGCCGGCAACCACAAAGATCAGCTTGCCGCGCTCGGCCGCCTGGACCAGACTCTCCGGCGAGACCGACGACTCCGGCGAGACCACCAGCAGGGCGCGGAAATCGAACAGGTCGATATGCTGCGGGGTGAAGGCCGCGATCTGGGCGATGACCGCATGACCCTGTTCCGCCAGTTGCATATTCAAGCGCGAGGTCACGGTTCCCGCGCCGAGGAGAAGAACCTGCATTACCGTCCTCCTCCCAGCACTTCCTCACGATCCGACTTGAACAGGTCTTCGAAGTCCCAATAGGTAAAGCCGGCAGAGGGCACATCATCACCGCGTGCCATCAGGGAAACGACCAGCCGGTCTCCCTGCTGCAAGGCCAGCGACAACACTTCACGGCTTTGATTGGGAACAAGCAGGATCAGCATCTGCGGCTGGTCATAGTAAGTGAAGGTGGAACCGCTCTCATCCGATCCAGCCGGCGGCAGTCCTTGCACCGCGATCACGCGCACGCCCATCGGGAACAGATCCTTGGCAAGCGGCGGCAGTGCGCGGTTGAGCGCGTCCGTCTGCGCCAGTTCAAGCGGTGAGGGTTGGGCGGTCGGTTCAATATACCCAGGATCGATGACCAGTTCCGGCATGGGAGTGGGCGTGCTCATCTGCTGGGGGCGGGTGCTGATCACGACCGTCACGCCGACCAGATCACCGGGCAGGAATGCTTCGGCATCCGGCGATATTAAATTCATCGCATCCAGGGGCAAGGGGAACAGGCTGTGTCCGGGAAATTGCGCCAGCACTGCCGAGAGTCTGGTACCCTCTGCTGCCTGCGCCAGGATCGCCGAACGAAAGATGGGCTGCCCACTGAAGATCGGCTGTGCCACCACACCGCGGACCACCCCAGTCACTTCCTCACCCGGGATATACAGACTGGCGTTGTCATCCTGAAAGACGGTCTTGACCGCCAGGTCGCTTGCCGTGATGACATCGCCGATGTTCAGGTCGCGAGTCGCCGACAATACAGAAATCGTGGGCGGCTTCTGTGCCGCCCCCAGCGCGTTCAAGGCGATGAACGCCACCAGAAAGATTCCAACCGACACACCCAGCACCACCAGGTTCACGCCGGTCGAGGCAATACGTTTCAACATGTTTCTTCTTTTCTCCATTCATTGATTTGTTCAAATGTCTGCCGCAGGGCAGGTGTTTCTTCGATGATCTCTTCGAGCCGTTCCAATGTCTGGCGCATCAATCCATACAGGGTCAGCATGACGAAATCCGTTTTGATGTGACCCGACTTGAAAATCTGCTGATGGGTCTCTGCAACGGAACGCACGACCTGCATCACATCCGCCTCCGCCAGCGCCAGCGCCGACAGGCGCGGCATGTCCGGAAAGCACTCCTGGATCAGGTCGGCAACTTCCCGTTGGCAGGTCGCTGCCTCCGGCGGCGCGGGGACGGGTTGAGACGGCGGATCGAGCAAGGCGGCAAGCGGGGTATCGGGATCGGCGCGTAATTGTTCAATCGCACGCGGCAGGCTTTTCAACCCGGCTTGAACGGCTTCCAGCAGGCGTGTCTGTGCCTGCGGGGGCAGAGCAGCCACGGCCTCCACGTTGCGCAGCGAGACACGTTCTCGCAAGCGAGTTGGCAACGCCTGCAAGAGGCGCTGCCGGCGTTCGCGCTTGGACTGGTACGACTCGCTCATGGTCGCGACTATACCGTTCAGGAGGACTAGGTAGGTTGCATGTGTCGCTTACTATATTGGGTTTGAATTGCCGAGTTAAAATAAAATTCCTTATTCACACTTTTTCCTAAAAAGTGATGGTATCGGGTATGCGCGCAACCGGGTCTTCATGGCGCAGGAGGTCTTTCGGGCGCTGGAAAAAACTGAATAGACAGCCAAGTTCACCCGTAGGGAATAGGGGCGTGTTTTCAGGCTGTACAAGGGGAATTCCTGCCGCCTACGTACTTTGACAATTCCCCCCAACTCCATATAATCCGCACTGTTCCTATTTTCCACAATCCATCCCTCCCTTCAAGAAGCCTGGCAAACCGCCGGGCTTCTGCCGTTTCATCCAATCCCCTCATCCGTTCAACGAAAGGAGCCCAAATTCACCATCCCCAAACCACTGCATCCGTATCCTCCACCTTCCCATGTATGAAACAGGCTTGTGTGGAAATTTGCATGAACTCACTGAAGGAAATCTCGAACGTTAGGAAAATGGGAACCCATCAGAGCGAGTTCAAGCTGCCCCAACAAGCCCGATGTCGACACCGACACACTCCCTGAATTTCATGGGTGTGTCGGCAATCCATATTCCCTTGAAACCCTCATAGGAGGCGGATCGAACCAACCCAAAAACTGAATACCCCCATCAACACGAACGGGCGCCCCGGCATGGATTTCCCATGCCAGCGCCCGTTTTGCGTTTCCACAGCACGACAGCGAGGACTCACCGGGGTGCAAGGCCCGGTAAAAAAAGTGAGAGATCGCCCAGGTGCAACTGGACGATCTCAAAGGTAGAACGTATGTTCACAACGGATAATACCACAACCAGCAGGACTGTCAAGATTTTCGCGCCCTTCCGCCTCGACGCCGCACAACGCAAAGTGCTGGTCGCGGGGCAATTGCTCGACATCGCCTCCCCTTCCGGACGACAGCAAGGGGACTACCTGTACTCCGCCACCGTTACACTGCTGCGTGAGGACGCGCCGGTGTACACCACCGCCCCGTACTGGGCGAGCGTGGAGGTGGAATGAGATGGCACTTTGGACTGCGCGGATGCGTGATCATGCCTTCTGTCTGGGACCATTTAATCCATTCCAACAAGGAGACAGATCATGAGAACTCTCGCATTGCTTCTCATCCTGGTCGCAATCGCCGCCAGCCAGCCGCATCACTGGCTCGCCCTCAGCGCGGCAGCCCTCGCCCGCTGCCCAGGCGTCTGACCAAACGAAAAGGAGGTCGCAGAAAAGCACATGGAAAATATCTTATCCGCCGCCGAAAAGATGTTGGGGACGGCGGTTCGCGTGGAGGATCATCGGGGCTGGGCCATCTTCTGGTGCCCCTTCCATAACGACGCGGATCGGGAGGGAGAGGGGGGGCAGCCCAACTTCGGCGTCAACCTCACCAGCGGGTACTGGAAGTGCCTGCGCTGCGGCGCCAGCGGCGGGTCGCTCAAATCGCTGCAGAAGAAACTGGGTCGGGAATGGGCGCCGCCCGTGTCGGTCGCCGCGCCGACACGCCCCCAACGACCGCCGACCCAGGTGCAGCTGCTCGATGAAGCCGTGTCGGAGGCGCGTTCATGCGTGCAACGTTCGCCGGCCTGGGACTATCTGGCAGGGCGCGGTGTGACACCCTATACCGCGCTGGTCTACGGACTCGGATACGGCCTTCCCGTCCCGCGCGTCCATCGCGAGATCCTCGAGGCCGCCCGGCAATCGATGATGGTGCGGTGCGACGGCGTCTGGTTGTGGGCGGGCGGGGTGGTGTATGCCGACCCGCCGACCCGACCCGCTGTCATGAACGTGCGCTACATCCCTGGAGAGCAGCTGCCCAAAGGCACGCGCAACTTCAAACCGCTCAAGAACCACAAGACCTGGGGCAACCGCGTGCAACCGCTCGGGAGCTGGCGCATCACGCCCGCCACGCGCACCCTGATCGTGCTGGAAGGCCTGTTCGACATGCTCATCACCGCCCAGAAGCTGCACCAGCTTGGGCTCGAGACCGAGGTGACCGCGCTCTACACCAACGGCGCCAGTCCGAGCGCAAAAATGCACCAGTGGTTCCGCGAACATCCGCAGTACGAGTACCTGCTGCTGCGCGACCCGGACAAAGCCGGCGTCGAATGGGCGCAAGGTGTGTCGGACTCCATCCGGCGCGGCGGCGGCAGGTCGCACACCTTCAAGCCGCCCGACAAACTCGATCCGGACGAAGCCATCCTGAGCGGCTGGTGGCCGTCCATTCTGTAACTTCAATCCATTCCCTGAATCGGGGAGCGATCCTGCATCGCTCCCCGATTTTCATTCTTCAAGGAGAAACCACATGTCCGTATTCACCATCCTGATCGCCGCCCTCGGCATCCTGTTCGTGGTCTGGGCGCTCTGGTTCATCGTTTCCATGATCCGCTACATCCGCTCCGGCCGGTACGAGATGGACCAGCGCCTGCGCGAGATCTGCAAGTAATTTCAAACCCAACACAAGGAGACTCTCATGTCAAAGCAATACAACAAAACCACCTTCATCGGTCACCTCGGCGGCGACCCCGAAATGCGCTACACCCCGGCCGGCACCGCCGTGACGACCTTCAATGTCGCCACCAACGACCAGTACAACAACGAGAAGGGCGAGACGGTCAAGGTCACCACCTGGTTCCGTTGCACTGCCTGGGGCAAGTTGGGCGAGGTCTGCAACCAGTACCTGAAAAAGGGCAGCAAGGTGTTGATCGAAGGACGCCTGACGCCGGACAAAGCCACCGGCCGCCCGCGTATTTGGGCAAGACAGGACGGCACGGCGGCGGCGGATTATGAACTCAAAATCCTGGAGATCCATTTCCTGGACAACAGGAACGATGGACCTGCCATCGCGCAGGCTGATGCGGCCGAGGATGACATTCCGTATTAGCCCATCCCATGCCCGGAGATCACGCAATGACCGCTGAACAGATCCGTTCGCTGCAAAGAGTCCTGGACTACCTCGCGCAGGACGAAGAATCCCATTTCGAAAGCGCCTCCCCTGAGGAACGCGCGAACCATATTTATCTGGATGTCCTGATCCTGCAGGACTTTCTGGAACAGCAACAAGGAGAACCCAACCCATGATCACCCTTCAACAAGACCTGCTGCACTCGGCATTGAATGCCGTGACCCGCGTCAGCACGAAAAGCACCCTGATGGCAGCCTTTGCCCTCGTGCGGCTGGATGTGCATACGGACGGCATCCTGCACCTGTCCTGCTTCAACGGCGAGACCGCCGCGCGCGCAAGCGTGAATGTGGACTGCATTGAAGACCTTTCCGTCTGTGTGGATGCCGCCACCCTGAAGGCCGTAGTGGAGACGCTGGCAGGCGAGATCCGCCTGCATGTGGATGGGACTGCGCTGGTCATCCAGCAGGGAACCTCCAACCGCACCAGCCTGCGCATTGTTGGAGAAACGCTGCCGGTGATCGGCGAGGAAAGCATTCAAACGGTTGCCACATTTTCCGGCACCATCTTCCGCAGCCTGATGCGCGCCCTGCCCTTCGCCTCCACGGACGACTCGCGCGCCGTGCTGCAGGTCATCCACCTGATCCTGGACTCCGACACGGTGATGGCACAGACCGCCGATGGATATTCAGCCGGGCTCGTGCTGGAGAGCATCGAGGGTCCCGCGGAACCCACCTCCGTATCGCTGCCCTTGAGCAGCGCCCGCCTGCTGTCCACCCTGGTCGAGGACCGCGACACCGTGCGCATGGGCACCACAGGGGAGAACCGCTACATCTTCCAGATCAGCAACACGGATGACCCCAAGGACCTGACCCTGGCGACCGTCACGGCCGACGGCAATTTCCCATCGGCACAGATCAAGACCCTGATCGAGGAGGCACGGCAAAACGCGGTCGCCACGCTTCAAATCCAGCAGCCCAGCCTGATGCAGTCCATCCGCATGGTCAACGCGATGGGCACCCAAAGCACCTTCCTCAAGGCCGTGGGCGGTGTCGCAAAGATCGCCTCGGCCGAAACCGAAACCGGACAGGGTCGCAACATCCTGGAAGGGACTGCCAGCGGAGAGAACGCCCAAGCCTGGTTGTCCGCGACCTTCCTGAAACGCGCGGCGGAAGCCTGCAAAGGCGGCGAACTGGTCATGCGCATCACGAATAACACGAAACCGATCCTGATCGAAGCCGGCAGCTTCACAGCGGTCATCATGCCGATGATGCTGGAGGGCAATAAGGATCCCTTCCCGGAGGACGAAGCCATCGCCATCACGCTGCCCGACATGGCAATGGCCTGAGAAACGCACAGGCGCGAGGAGATTGCCACATGTGTATACTTGCATTACAATGTAGTCACATTAAGGAGTTCCCGATGAAACCCATGAGAGTCGGAACGCGCGAGCTCAAATCCAAATTAAGCGAATATCTGCGCCACGTCAAGGCGGGGGAAACCATCATCGTCACGGAGCGCGGCAGGACCATCGGTCAGATCGTGCCGGTCCAGCCGACCCTGGAAAAGCGCCTGAGGGGACTGGTGGAATCCGGCCTGGCCGAGTGGGATGGTCGAAAATACCAACCCGGCAAACCGTCCGCCCGGAACCGGAGCCGCAGGCAGGTGTCCGACCTGATCATCGAGGACCGCGATGTCGATCCTCTACCTTGATACCAGCGCCCTGGTCAAACAATATGTCCAGGAGGCAGGCTCCGAGCCGGTCATGGATTTGATCCGGAAGGCCGATCACGCCGGCACCAGCCTGATCTCCCGCGCAGAAATGTCGGCAGCCCTGGCGCGCGCGGCCCGCTTAAAGGTCCTGTCTGCCGGCGCGGCGCATGCCGCCTGGGAGCAATTCCTGGGGGATTGGCCGGCCCTGACCCGCCTGAATGTCTCCAGGCAGATCGTCGACCGCGCAGCCATGCTGGTCTGGGATTTTCCCCTGCGCGGATATGACGCCGTGCATCTTGCATCGGCGCTGCTCTGGCAGGAGACGCTGGAGACCGAAATCCTGCTGGCGACCTTCGACCGCGAACTGTGGTCGGCGGCGCGCAGGGCTGGCTTGTCCGTCTGGCCGGAAACCCTGCCCGCCAGATAACCCCCGCAAAACAATATAAGAAGTTGAGACAGAGCCCGGCAGTGATCCTGCCGGGCTCCGTGTTTTCCAAGGTCGGCATGACGCGAATGACGTCATGCCGACCTTTCATTTCCCAAGGAGTCCCATGAACGACAACCATTCCCTGTTGCTCCAATCCCCGCCCACCTACGAACCACCCATCCTCAAGACCATGCCCCTGCGCGAACAACCCGCTTATCGCATCGCCCAGGATCCCGCTGCCTGCAACATCACCGAACTCATGGCGGCGGTGATCGGCGGGTCCAAACAGATCGAACTCTCGCAGGCGCTGCTGGCTCGTTTCGACGGCGACATCCGCCGCCTGTACCAGGCGCATCCCTCCGAACTCGCCAAGGTAAAGGGCATCCATCAGGCCACCGCGGTGCGCATCAAGGCGGCCCTCAACCTGGGGCTGCGCCTGAGTCTGCCGGGCGATGAACGCACGGCGATCAACTCGCCAGCCGATGCCGCCGCATTGGTGCAGGCGGAAATGTCATTGCTCGAAAAGGAACATTTGAGAACGATCCTGCTGGACCGCCGCAACCGTGTGCTGGAGATCGTCGAGGTCTATCAGGGTTCGGTCAGCTCCTCCCAGGTGCGGATCGGCGAGGTCTTTCACGCCGCGATCAACCGCAACGCCTCCGCCCTGATCGTGATCCACAACCATCCCTCCGGTGACCCCACGCCCTCGCCGGATGATGTGGCGGTCACGCGCGCAATGGTGCAGGCCGGCAAACTGCTCGACATCGACCTGCTGGATCATCTCGTGATCGGCGGGCAGCGTTGGGTCTCGCTCAAGGAACGCGGGCTCGGTTTCACCTAGGAGGCGGGATGAAACAACTGACTCTCAACCTGACCTTTCCCCCCGCGCCGCCAACCAGAAGCATCCTCAAGAACACCACCTGGCTCGATGCCGGCTGGGCAACCGTCTGCCTCGGCTTCACCAAAAAGGTGGAGATCAGCCGGTCTTTGAACGATGCCCTGCAGGGCGAAGACGAGGACGACCACGACCAGCAGCTCTACGATGCGCTCTGGCTGGCGCACCACCAGCTGGCGCTCCACCAGCGTCCATCCTGCTCCTTCACCTTCGACTTCCTGCGCGATGACAAGGTCCGCGGTCGTTTTGTGGAACACAGCTTGCGCCTGCATGTCGAGGAAAAGCCGCAACTGATCCTGCTGGGCTTGATCCGGGATTTTTAGGAGCGAGACCATGCCATTCTATCTCGGCAAACGTGGAGAGGATGACCTGATCCTGTTTCACTCTACCATGCCACCCACCAAACAGACCCACGGACTTTTGTACAAGGCGGTCATCGGACCCTTCGCAAGCCGCGTCGGGGCAGGGTACTTCACCCGCTATGGAAGGAACAACCCAGACATCCGCACCGCCGCCGATGCCGAACGCCTGGCACGCGCCGACCCGCGCATGGAGGGGCTCATCGTCGAGGAGAGCATGACGACGGAGGAACTCACCATTGCCTTGGAATGCGCTGCGCAAGACCAGGCTGAATATTCGCCAAATCCCACCCTGCCGGTTGCAAGCCGGCAGGAACTATTTCAAACACAAGGAGCCATCCCATGCCTAATTGGACTGAAAACGAACTGACCATCAGCGGTCCCGATGTCAACAAGGTGCTTGAAGCCATCCGAAGCGACTCTCCCGACGATCAAGACCTGCACATCCTGGATTTCAACACGATCATCCCCTACCCGCAGATCTATCGCGACATGGACAGACGCGCCGAGGAGTATCGCGAAAAACTGCACGCCATCGCAAACAACGACCCGGAGCGCCGGCAGAAACTAGAAGCGCTCGGCGCGGAATATGGTGTGGAACCCGGCACACCGTGGATCAAGGATGGCTTCAACTCGGGCGGCTATGAGTGGTGCTGCGATAACTGGATGACAAAATGGCCTGCCACCCGTGTCCATCTCACGACCCGCGCCGACTCCTCCCAACCTCTCCGCAAGACATCCAAGTGCCCCTACTGCCAGACGGTCCATAAGACTGAAACGATGGTCGTCCTGACCTGCCGGCAGTGCGGCAGCCCCCTGCCGGACGCAGAACCCATCCAGGCTTTCCTCGAATTCGACACCGCCTGGAGTCCGCCCATCCCCGTGATCGAAAAACTTGCCTCGATGTTCCCCGACCATGCCTTCGAGTTGAAATACTTCGAGGGCGGCATGGGCTTCAGCGGGCACGCCCGCTGGTCTGACGGCATCGAGGAATTTCATCACGAATATAGATACAGCGGTCCGCGCGGCGGATAGATCCAAATCACAACCACAAGGAGCAAAGCATGTCCCACCATTCTGAACATCAAAAGATGAAACCCGTGCTCGACCTGGCGCGCACACTCGACATCGCCACCAATCCCCATCCGGCCGCGATCTTCGAGGCGGGCAGCGGCGGCTTCCAGGTCTGGGCGACGCCAGGCGATCATCCCAAAGGCTGGGATGGCATCGTGATGAATCCCGGCGCGTTTTCCAAGCCCTGCGAATATGTCGGCAGTGTGCATTGGAAATGGGAGGAGGATGCCATTGTCGGTCTGGAAATTGAGACCTCCGCCTACGCCCTGGCGGACCAGAAGCCGGATGAGTATTGCCACCTGACCGACATCCCCCGCCATCTCCAGCGCCGCACGATCTTCAACCGCGACGCCGACATCGAGTGGCTCAAGGAAAAGATCACCTGGCTGTTTGGCGAAGCCGGCGTGTCCTTACCGCCCTTCGAATACAAACAAGCCGCGCTCTCCGAGGTCGGTCCGTACCTCCTGGCGCACTACACCTCCGACTCCGATGAATATGTGGTGATCGTCTCGCCGGAACTCGACCCCGAGGAGTTCTGCAAACCCGGCTACGAACTGGCGCGCACGCTGGAAATTTGGAAGGCGGGTGATTTCCCCGCAGATGTGCCCCTGCATCCCGATCACGGGTACCGGGAGGCGGAGATCGAACCCGATGAAGGTCCGCTGGTCGAGCACTACGAGAACGCCGCCCGCCTCGGCGATGATGGCTGGCTGGAAGCCGCATACGAAGACCGCATCAGCGGCTGGGATGATTAGATCAATTGACAAGTGGAGAAAACAACATGACCACCCTCTTTCAAGACACCATCGAAGACCTGCTCAAAGCCCACCACCTGTTGGATGATTTCCGAACGAAGGACTCCTTCCATGTGCGCTTTGAGATGAAAGGCTACCAGCCACTGGTGATCGAACGCCACGGCGAGATGATCTCCGTCGCGCACTACTATGAGCGGCATGGCGACCTGATCGCCGACCCGGATGTGGAACTGCATTATCCCACCTGGGCGCCGACCGGCATTACGCAGGCCTTCTTCGGCTATCGCTCGAAGTTTGTCGAACGGGACGGCAGGACCTATATCGACACCAGCTTCCACAAGGAGGTCTTCGCCTTCCTGAGGATGTGGGCGCGCAACATCAGGGCGCAGGGCTGGGCGGAGTCGGCGCGGATCACGGATATCAATACCTGATACACTTAAATCCAATGATGTACGACTATTCCTTTACGCCTGAGATCGTACGTAAATTGCAATTCCTTGAGTGGCCGCGGGCGGAGGTCACCCTGACCGTCCTGCCACCGGCGATCGCCGAAGGGCTGCGCCTGCGTGCCCGCGTGCGTTCCACCCATTTCTCGACCCGCATTGAAGGCAACCGCCTGACACTTGTTGAAGCCGAACAGGCGGTTCTGGAGGGCAGGGAATTTCCCGGGCGCGAACGCGACACGTTGGAAGTCAAGCACTATTTCAAGGCACTGGCGCAGGTCGAAACCTGGGTGGAGGAGGACAGCCCGATCACGGAGGACCGCATCCGCCGGCTGCACGCCCTGGTCTACACCGGGCGCGGCAGCCGTCCCACTCCCTACCGGGATGGACAAAACGTCATCAAGGACAGCAGCGGCGGCATCGTCTATCTGCCGCCTGAGGCATCGGATGTGCCTGCGCTGATGCGCGAACTGGTGGAATGGATTCGCGCCTCGGAGGGAAACCTGCCCGTGCCCGTCATGGCAGGAATTGCCCATTACCAGTTCGTCGTGATCCATCCCTACTTTGACGGCAATGGCAGAACCGCGCGTGCCCTCGCCACCTGGATCCTCTATCGCGGCGGGTACGACCTTGGACGCTTCTACGCCCTTGAGGAGTTCTACGCCCAGGACCTGCAGGGCTATTATGATGCCCTGGTCACAAGCCCGAATCACAACTACTACTTTGGACGCGCTGACGCCGACATCACGCCCTGGCTGGATTACTTTCTAAAGGGCATGGCGGCGGTCTTCGACATCGTTGCGCGTGAAGTCCGGGAGCAGACCATCCTGCCCGACAAGGAGACGGAAGGCCTGCTGCGCAAACTGGACCGCCGGGCGCGGATCGTACTGGGCTTGTTTTCGCGCCAGGAGGAAATCAGCGCCAACGATGTGGCGCGCGTGCTTGGACTCTCTGCCAGGCAGTCCCGCGAAGTATTGAACGAATGGCAGGAGGCAGGCTGGCTTGAGGTCAGCGATGCCGCCCGCAAGACCCGCAAATACCGGTTATCGGCGGAATATCGGCGGTTTATCGGCTAAATAACGGCGGTTTTACTACCAACAGCCCGCAAGGTGTCCCTACCTTGCGGGCTGTTTGATTCCATAAGGAGCAACCATGAAAGAACGACAAACAATTGATCCCATGCAAGACAGGGGTGTGCCATGACAGCCGACCCTGCCATCCGCTTTGTCTACCTGTACCGCGATGCCAGCAATTACAAGCAGCATGGCGAGGTCATCTTCCCGAATGAAATCCCGTTGACCGTTGAGGAGGTCGATAAACAAATACGCTCTTTCCTTTCCGATGGCTTGTTCTTCATTGCCCGGCAGGTTGGGGTCGAGGAACGTTTCTTCGATGTCGTGAACAAGGACGATCATCCCTGGCATGAGTATGTCTCCGTGGAGGCGACCACCGATCCAACCTTTGATCCTGTCCCTGGGCAAAAGCGCGACATCGCTCAGTTTCTGAAGGAATTGGAGCAGGCGCATCGCGCCGGCTGGGATGAGCAGCAGGTACGCGAGGATCTCATTCAGCAGATCGAGAAGGAAAGGCAGGCATTGAAGCGATGGCTCGCCTCCAGAGGGGGAAGGTATTGACAACCATCCATCTTGCGGATAATCCGCCAAACTGATATACTGAAAATCAGAGAGGAGCTACTTATGAATAACAATACTTTCCAGGTACAGGTCGTCCGTCGGGGCATCATCACCCTCCCCAAGGAACTTCGGGAGCACAACAACATCGAAGAAGGCGACACTCTCACACTCATTGACCTCGGGGATGGCGTGGTGGTCATAAGCCCCAAACGTTCACGTGTGGACGAAATTGCCGACAAACTTGCCAAAGAATGGCAGGACTCCGGAGAGTCCCTTGAATCAATGTTGAGCACACTGCGCGAGGTCCGGGCGGAATATGACACCAAAAAATCATAGGGTCTTTCTCGATACCAGCGTGATCTTTGCCGCCGTGCTTTCCCCGACTGGCGGCGCGCGTAAATTGTTTCTACTGGGTGAAGCTGGCTTGTTGCAATTGGTGGTCGGTCCAACCGTCCTTAATGAATGCCAGGACGTTGTGCAACGCAAGGTTCCCGCCTCCCTGCCGACTCTTGCCCAACTGCTCGCCAGTGCCTCCCTTGAAACATCACAGGCGCCAACCAAAAAGCAGATCAGCGCCGCAGAAGCCCATGTTCAATATGTACCGGATGCGCGTGTTCTGGCGGAAGCCATCCTTGCCAAACCGGATTGGTTCGTCACGCATGATAAGGAACATTTCCTGAAGCATCGCAGCCGCATCGATCTGCCTTTCGAGATCGGCACGCCTGGGGATGTGCTCCAGCGTTATAAGGATGAGTTCATCCTGCCATAACCAAGAAAACCAATTTCCATAAACTGCGGGTCCGGTAACCACCGGACCCGCAGTTTTTATTTCCAAGGAGAACCGCATGCTGCCCGAAAAGCCCGACCTGGTCGTGCTGCCCTTCAAGGCCAGCCTCCCCGGGTCCGACGAGTGCCTGACCCTTGTCCAAGCCCTGTCCCTGCTGCGGCAGGGCGCGCGGGTGCGAATCGAACGCAGCCAGCCCGGCGCGCCGGACGCCATTGGCTGGACGATCTTCCGCCGCACGACGCAGGCCTACCTGTACGAGAACGACCCGCTCTTCCGCCTCGAACGCGGCGCGCGCCGTTACATCCGCAAGGCCTACGCCATCCGGTACTCGCAGGCCGGCGCCGACGGCCTGCCCCCATCCCATCTGTAAAGGAACATCACAATGGACGATCATGTCATCGAGGAAATGGCGGACGCCATTTCCACCGAACTGCACATTCCAAACGAGGACGTGCTGCGCATCCTGCACCGCTACTGGCAGGACAGGATCGCGCCCGTCTGGCAGGTCGACGACCTGCTGCATGCCGCGCTGAACATGGGCAAACCCATCACGAAGGAGGATGCCATTGAGGTTCTGAAGGATCTCTTTGATGGGCATGACGCCGAACTCGGCATCACCTGGATCACGCTGGAGGTCGCCCTGCAGGAATACCGCCTGGACTTCAAGCGCCTGCCCGAAGACCGTTACCCGCAGGTGCAGGGCGTCTTCAAGGTCTGGCGCAAGGGCAATCCGGTCGCCTTTCAGGTCGGACGCTTCCCCGACCGCGTTCAGGGATATCTTCCCAAAGCCATCGCGCTCGCCAAATCGTTGGCGGATCGATCGCCGGGCGTGACGGTCCTGATCGGCTGCGAGCCGCGTCATTCGGAGGAGGTCGAACCGTGGCTGTCGGTCGTGCGCGAGCAGGACGGCGCCCAGGTGGAGGAAACATGCACGCCGTAATGCCCGCTCAACAGGTCCGCATCCTGACCATCCAGATCGCGGTCGCCGCCGGTGCCGACCCCGACTCGGTCGCTGATGAAATGTCCGCACTGCTATCCGAGAACGGCATCTGTTCAGAGACAAGCCACATCCTGGATTGGCGCTATCTCACCGAATACCAGCCGACGGTCACAGCCGGCGACGACCCGGAAGAAGGGGAGGTCTTCGGGCTGCTGGATTTCAACCTAACGATCAATGAAAAGGAGTAACCATGTTCGCATGGGCTGAACCCTACGAAGACGAATACATCAAGGAACGCATCGAGGAATTGAGGACCGCGCAAACGGAGGCAGCCGCGAATGGAAAGATCCTTGTGTCCTCCTATGAACAGTTCTGGCTGCCGGTCCTGATCAACCTGCCCGATGTGGAATTCCTGGGACGGGACCGCTACACCGCGCCGTATGGGAAATTCGAATCGGTTCCGAACGTCCCGTTTCACGGGGCGTTGTGGTTCGAGCCATTCCCCGGCGCCGAACTGCCGCCCCTCTTGAAGAACCTCAAGGAATGGCTGCCGGGGTGTGCAGTGGTGGACCTGAACGCGCGCACCGTCCGCATCCAGGTCGAGGAGATCGAGATCACCTTCACCGCCATCAACGCTGGCTTGAGCGCGCACGAACTGTTGCGGGACATCAACCGCGAATTGGTGCGGGTCAATGCCGGTGTGTACGTCTATCGTATCGAACCGGTGGAGGTCCCTTCCCCCGTTCCGCACCTGTACCCGGAAGGACGCATCCCGGCGCTCTCCAACGCCCATACGCGCGCCGATGTGACCGGCTTTGCCGTCCTGACGGATAGACCCTACCAGCACACGCTAGTCTACGTCGGCATCGCTGCCCACAAGACCAGCGTGGAAAGCCTGTGGGCCTCGCTGATCCGTGGCAAGGGCAGTTGTTCCATGCGCGGCACATCGGTGCTTGCTGATGGCGAGGTCAAAATGCTGACCCAGCCCCTGCCGGAGTTCAACGTCCTGCACGCCGGGATCGTCTGCCGCAAGGCATTGCCCGGCAGGTGGGAGGCGAAGGACGATGCCGCCTATGCCCTGGTCTTCGAAGGCGGGAATGTCGACGCGCACCTGCCGGCGCTGGTCTTGAAACGACTGCAGGAGACGCTCGCCTTTCCCATCCCGGATGCGTGGGCAAAGACGCTCTGGGAGTATGCGCTGGACGCCCAATACATCCAGCGGCTGGAGACCGGCGGGGACTGCCGCGGCGGGGCGCGCATCGATCTGACCAAGCCCTGGCAGGATCTGGTGCAGGACCTGCTGGAGCAGCACGTCTTGACGATCTAGGAGCAGTCCCATGTTTCGATCCATTCAAGCCGACGAGATCTTCGATCTGAACAAAGCCCTGAACTCGAACGACGAGCTGGCCTACTGGCTGGCGCAGCTGCGCAAAGCCGACTGGCACGAACTGCTGAAGTTCGTGGAGGTGAAGGTGTCCATGAAAGCCAGGAAACGCGTGCTGGCAGAGGCAGCCCTCCAGCGCTTCGAATTCGAAGTCTGCGAGGGGCGCGGCGACGTGTGGCTCCTGTGGAACGAGCTGCGCCAGACCCATCGCACGCTGGTGATCCAGTTCCGCCATTCGGAGTCGGACTGGTCGCGCGGCATCCCGGAGTTCATCCATCTGGGCAGGAACGACCCGCTCGGCTTCGTGAACATTGCCGGGCGGTTGTTCTGCAAGGTCAAGTAAGCAAACAAAAATTTAATTCGGTCCCCCATGCCATTCGGTGTGGGGGATTTCATTTTCAAAAGGAGATTTGATATGCGTCCTCCCGCGATAGAGAAATGCGGTTTCTATAAAACATCCCAAACCGTTGCTCAACTACTCACAAAATATTTTAAGCCCGCCGACTCCGGCAGGCTGCTCGATCCCTGTGCCGGCGAAGGCACTGCCGCCTCCATCCTGGCAAAAGCCTTGAACTGCCAGAGTTGGGGCGCGGAACTGTCCCCGGCGCGCGCGGCACTCGCTGCCGAAACGATGGACCGCCTGTTCAACACGCCCTGGAGTTCCTGTCATCTGACGGGCGAGTCGATCACCCTGCTGTTCCTCAACCCGCCCTACAGCCATGATCGCCTCGGCGACCAGAAACGCCTGGAATTGGAATTCCTGAAATCCACCACGCCAAAATTGATGCGCGGCGGCGTATTGATTTACATCGTCCCGCATCCGCTACTGCGCGATCTGGATGTGGCGTCCCACTTGGCGGGATATTACGAGAACATCCGTATATACCGCTATCCCGACAGTGGTTTCAATCAGGTCATTGTGCTGGCAACCCGGCGCGTGAAGTACAAGATCCCATCTCATGAGGAAGTCCATCAGGTGCAGGCATGGGCAGATGTGGAACCGCCCATGTTGGTGGAAGTGGATGAACCGTTGTATGAACTGCTTCCTGCAACCGACAAAGGATCGGGAGGACAACCCATCCGCTTTTCCCGCCTCGACTGGCAGCCGGAAGAGATCGTGGATGCGACACAAAAACGCGGATTGCAATCCTCAAAGGAATGGCTGGACTTGCTCAATCCATCGCGCGGCTTGGGTGAGTTGAAGCAGCCGGTCATGCCCTTGAAGAAGGGGCACATCGCGATGTTGATGGCATCCGGCATGATGGGAACACTGCGGCTGACCGATGAAGACGGCAAGCCGATGCTGGTCAAAGGTCGGGTGGTGAAGGTCACGGAGAAGGTCGAAGAGAACACGGACAAGAAAGGGAATGTGATTTCTGAAATCTTCCGAGATCGTTTCGTTTCTACGGTCGCCATCCTGCGCCAAAGCGGGATCGAGATCATTGATACCGTTGATCCGCTCTCCAAGTTCATGCACAAGTATGGAGATCAGATCGGGGCGCATATCCTGTCCACCTATCGACCTTTGTATAACTTCGATCCGACACCCGAGGAGACTGCGATCCTGGATACGCTTGGGACAAAGCGCAAGCCATTGCCGGGGCAGGAGAAGGCGGGACTGTTGCCGGCGCAAAGGCATGCCGTAACTGCTATGGCTCGATCCATCCGAAAGCATGGAGTTGGTAACGTACAAGGCGAGATGGGATGGGGCAAAGCCGGGAGGATAACTAGTAGGATCTACACCCCTGATGGATACAAGCTTATGGGCGAAATAAAAGTTGGCGATCAGGTCATCAATCCAGATGGTGGTTATGCCAATGTAATTGGCGTATTCCCACAAGGTGTAATGGATATTTACCGGGTTACTTTCAGTGATGGTAGTTCTACGGAAGTCACACAGGATCATTTGTGGGCTGTCAATTCACCATTGAGAAAATGGCGAGGCCGCCCGCTGCAGATCAAATCACTTCGTGAGATTATGTCGAAGCCTCTGATCCACCCGACCACTGGGAATTACCAGGTGTTTATCCCGATGGTTCAACCTGTCGAATTTTCCAAAAGGGAATTACCCCTTGATCCGTATCTTCTTGGGGTTTTACTCGGTGATGGAAGTTTGACGAAAAGCACCATATTCTTTACAAGTTGTGACCAGGAAATTCTTGATGAAGTTGTTCGCTTGCTGCCAGAAGGTGTTACTTTGAAACCCCATGGAAGATGTAATTGGTTCTGCTCCTCTGATGGGCGGACCAAACCCGATGGTTTACAACATGCCTTAATTACTCTTGGGCTTAAAGGACATCTGGCAGCCGAAAAATTCATTCCGGATTGTTATCTGTATTCCGGTGTTCAGGATCGATTGGCTCTACTTCAGGGATTATGTGACACAGACGGCTCGGTTTCTAATAATGGAGCTGTGGAATACGTAACGATTTCCAATGAATTGGCACTAAACATCAAGGAATTAGTTCAATCACTTGGTGGAACAGTGACATTAAGCAGAAGAATCCCCATATATATGTACAAAGGAGAAAAGAGACAGGGAAGGCTCGCATATCGCCTCTACATTAAGCTCCCTTCTAGTATCATGCCGTTTCGGCTATCGCGGAAAGCAAATATCTATCGCCCGGCAGGAAAATATGAACCACATCGTTCCATTGT
The DNA here is from genome assembly GCA_023382595.1 of Anaerolineales bacterium. Taxonomy (GTDB): domain Bacteria; phylum Chloroflexota; class Anaerolineae; order Anaerolineales; family Villigracilaceae; genus Villigracilis. Next base: position 992,653 of record JAHDWB010000001.1, read on the forward strand.
GAATATAGAACACGTTGGACAGGACTATGCCCAGTGCATCATGCTGGATAGCGAAAACCAGCTTTATGTGACGGATGAGTATATCGTTACCCATAATACAACCATAGGTTCTGGAGTGGTGGAACTACTGGATGCCTACCCAGCCATCGTACTCTGCCCGCCACACCTAGTTCCGAAGTGGATTCGGGAAATCGAAGAAACCATTCCTGGTGCAAAGGCAATGGAGATCACTCGCATCGGTCGTAATGCGGACGATCCCGGTGATGTAAATGATGTGCGCAGGTTCCTGAAACTATATAAATCGGGAGAGCTTGGCAAAAAGCCTGTCGCTGTCATTGCCCATACCTCTGCAAAATATGGCGCTGGTTGGGAACACGCCGTGGTGCGAAAAATGTTGGTGGATGATGATGGGCGGGTATTTGAAGCTCTCTGCTGCCCGACCTGTGGTTCACCGATACAGATCGAACTACCGGGCGGGTTCGTCAAGATGGCAAACATACTTGATGACCTGGGCGATAAGCGCCGCTTCTGTGAAGTGGAAATCTCTGGCTATGAGTTGGATGAACAAAAACGTCTGAAACATGATGAACGTGGAAATCCAATATGGGGCAAGCGAAAATGTGGAACACCGCTCTTCCAATTCACTGGTCGCCGCTGGGCGATTGCTGATTACATCGCCAAACATGCCAAGGGTGACTTCAAGTTATTGGTCGCAGATGAGTTGCAAAAGTTCCAAGCTAAAGCAACGGATTCGGGGGTAGCTTTCCAACAGCTTGTAAAGGCAACAAAATACACCCTGACACTGACTGGTACATTCTTTGGCGGAAAGAGCACCTCCATCTTCTGGCTGCTCCATCGCTTGAATGCCGGCGTTCGCAAGGACTTTGCCTTCAATGATGAGAAACGCTGGGCACGGTTATATGGTGTGTTGGAGATGACCCGCAAAAGTAAACGTACTGAGGAGGATGGTGACGAAGATGGGTACACCGGCAATCGACGGTATCAGAATCAAGCGAAGGAGCAACCTGGCATTTCGCCTGCCATCGTGAACCGTCTTCTGGACACAACAGTGTTCTTGTCCTTGAAGGATTTGGGACTGGCATTGCCTCATTATGCCGAGGAAGTAGTAACACTGGAAATGACCGATGAGCAAAGCAGCCAATACCGTGTAATGGCTAAGAAGTTGTATGACCTTGCCATCAAGAACCGGCGCTATCTCTCAACCTGGCTGCAATGGACTCTGGCGCGTCCAAATTCCGCGTTCCGGGATGAAGTGGTGGAGGTGGATGAAGTCAATCAGAAAGGAGAAGTAATCCGACGAAAGGAACTGATGGAGTTACCGGCAGTGGTTGATCGTGAAACCATGCCCAAGGAGTCCTGGCTGGTTGATTTCTGTCGTGCTGAACGCCAGCAAGGACGTAAGGTGTTGATCTACCTGCGACAAACAGGAACCCGCGATATTCAGGACCGCATCTTGAAAGTGCTGCGAAATAGCGGAGTACGGGCGGAAGTCCTGACCAGTGGAGTCAATCCACGTAAACGCGAAGAGTGGATTGCCAAGCGCGTGGTTGGTCTGGATGCTCTGGTCGTCAACCCGCGTCTAGTGGAGACTGGTCTTGACCTGGTCGCCTTCTCTTCTGTGGTCTTCGCGGAAATCGAATATAGTCTCTATACCTTGTGGCAGGCAGTCCGCAGAGTGTGGCGATTGGGTCAGACCAAACCGGTGAAGGCGATCTTCTCGGTCTACAGCGAAGCGATGGAGGCAAGGGCGCTGGCTCTGATGGGTCAGAAAATGAAGGCAGCTCAACTCCTGTACGGGGATGATGTAGGCGGAGCAATAGTCCTCGAAGATGACGGTGACATCCTTATGAAGTTGGCGCGTGAAGCACTGGAGTCGGCGGATCTGCCTGATCTACAAAAGCTCTTTGCTGATGAAGTGGCTGTCTCGAATTCACCTATGGGTTGTCCGACAGTTCCAAGTGTGCTGTTACCTGTTCCTATAGTGCCCAAGACGGTTTCCTGGTCCGACTGGATGACACAACGAGGTGTGGTGGGGAGGTCGGCAAGCCGTTCCCGTTCCAAAGAGGTAACGCAAAATCAGGTATCCCTTTTCTAAGTCTTGCACACCAAAGTCGCAATAAGATATGAAAAATGCAAGGAAACGACAGCAGTCCGGGTGGGTAGCCCTGACTGCTGTATCCTGTAATGGAGGTATGATGGAAAAACAAGCAAGATGTAAAAAATGCGGTCGGCGATTGAAATCTCTCCTGAGCATTGCAATCGGCATGGGTCCCAAGTGTGCAGGGATTAAACCCACCTCCGGGAGAAGTGTTCGTGTCCAGAGCAAACCAAGTTCTCGCGTGGCTTATTCTGATAAGACGCTGGTCCAGGTGCAAGCACCACTTTTCACGGGTGAATTGCCAAAGAAGCGAATGAGCAAGAGAGAGTTGTTTCGCAGACGCAGGGAGGAACGCCGGCGCTTGTTCGAGACCAGATTGCCATTTCAATGTGGGTTGGTGCTGCCGGCGAGAAAACCGCTGGTGTACACGCCAATGGAAGATGGGTCTTGGCGGGAAGACTATAGCGGAAGGGTGATCTCACATGAACGGTTGCAACGATATCTCGTAAGGTATGGATTTATATAAACAGTGTCCTGCTCCAAGAGCAACCGGATTAATGCAAAACAAGCGAGAAACCTCGTTTGTTTTGTTTTAACCATATACCTTCACTATCTTCACAGAGAATTAGAACGGGGGGATGTGTCAACATCCCCCGGAAATTGCCTACTCGTTTGCCCGACGCAGTGCGAGGTCGATTTCGCGACGCGGGGTTTGGTTTGTCTGCTTTCTGAACGCGTGGGTGAACAGGAATACCCCATTTCGCGCTACGAACAAGTAGCGCATGAATTTGACGCTTTTCGCGTCAACCTTGAGCTCCCACAAGTCACCTTGTAAGTGACGGAGCTGTTTGAACTCACGGGTTAATCCTACCTCCTTGAGTACATTGATGGTCTCAACGGACATTGCCCAAGCATCAGCTGGGAGTGCATCGAGGTAGCGTTGGACCGGTTTGAGCAGTTGGACTTGGCGCCCGCTGGGCACCTGGACGGGGGATGAGAGACGACTCACTGGGACCTCCTTTTATTGGGTGGACATGACAACACAAATCTTTTCGAAAGCGCAGGTACATAACGCTTGATCTAATAGGCTTGCGGCCAGCCTCCCATTAAGAACTTTGCTTCAAGGGCAACCTCCTTTCTTTGATTAGATCTCAAAAATTCAGTGAATACCCAAAGTGCAAAATCGTTATAAATAGAGGGGAGCTACAGTCTCTCTGTATCAGATATTTGGATGTGAAGGTACAAAGTTTCCGCTTTATTGTGCCAAAAACAGGCAGACGGAATAAGTGCTATTTTTCCTGTACTACCTGTTTTTTGTCACAACCAAACCAAAAAAGTTATGTTTCAATAACAGATCTGATTTGGCGTTCTGAATATTTAGTTGTCAAAAACTATGCTTTTGGGTTGGGGACTATCCTGATTTCTATACGAGCATTTAATACTTCTGCTATTTTCTGTAGGAAGCTTAGTGATGGTAGGGCGGTCATACTTTCCAGGCGGGAGATGCTGGATTGCTGCGTGCCGACGAGTTTTGCCAATTGAGCCTGCGTGATGCCTTGCTCCACCCGCAATTTGATGACCTGGCGCGCGAGCATACTGGGCAATTCGAGCCTTTCGTATTCTTTCGCGAACTCCTGATCTTTCTGGAGTTTATCCTTTACATAGTCATCGAAGCTGGTGAACATGATATTTAATCTCCAAAATGTTTTATATGAATTATGTTTTATTATGATCTTTTATGTAATTAAGTAATTCTATTTTCAAGAGGGAGGAGGGCGGGGTACTACCCGCCCCCTTTTTCTTGGAATATTCGATTGTTAAGTTAGTGTTTTGTTCGTTTCAGCGCCTGTTTTTTGTGCTTTTTCGGTATGTGGTCGCTGGTTTTTCTAAAGCCGTAGTTTATATGTATGTTTCTGTTCTCATCGATGTAGTAGAACAGACGGAATGTTTTTCTGTTGCATCTTGCTCGGAGTTCCCAGGTTTTGTCTTTTATATGGCGGACGTGTGGGTATGAAAGTTGGGTTCCGAACATTTCGAGGAGTTCAATTTGTCTGGTTACTGAGGCTCGTTCCTTTGGGGATAACTGGTCCAGGAACTCTTGGGTGGAAGCGGATATTATTGCCTTGAAACTTGACGATATGGGTTCCATTGACCCTCCACGTAGAAGAATAGATTGTCCATAAGACTTTTCTCCTTTCTGTAGTATAGGATTGTTGGTAAGGTACTTTTTCCAACTGGCGCGATAATATCACAATTTTGTGATATTTGTCAAGGAGGAATCTTTATGAATAAATAGAGAAATCGCTCAGGGAAAATGGCTGAAATTGCATCGGATGAGAGAAAATATTATGGGCAGAATACGCTTAAAATTCTTATCAAGTGATCAACTAGATGGTATGAAACAGATAGCCCCTGATTAGTTGATAATCAAGGGCTATCTGTTTTATGAAGCTACCAAAACCGTTTTTGAGTAATCGTGCGTTACTGTTTTTTTACTACATTGCTCCAAGCATGGACTACAGATTCAGTAATGGTGTGTATTTCATCTTCCCTGTTATATCTTCCGAGACTAATTCGAATTGTGGATGAAGCGTCTTCTCTAGACAAACCCAAAGCTGTTAGAACATGTGAAGGCTCAATAGCTCCTGATGTACAAGCCGACCCAGTTCCAATCATGATATCTGGGGCATTGTAAATCAATGCATCTGCATCTACATCTTGAAACGTTATACTCGTAGTGTTGGGTAATCTATCAGCAAGAACACCATTTATTTTAGATAAAGGAATTCTAGAAGTAATTTGAGATTCGATCTGGTTACGTATTTCTAGTACTCGAACAGCCTCGTCATTTAAAGTTGACTTTGTCAATTTACTAGCCTCACCGAGACCAACTATACTAGGAACATTTGTGGTACCAGAGCGTAAACCGCTTTCTTGCCCTCCACCATATCCAATTGGTTCCAATGGTATTGCACCTGTCCCCCCACGAATATAAAGCGCCCCAACTCCTTTCGGTCCATAAAACTTGTGGGCACTTAAAGAAAGCAAGTCTACTTCCCAATCATCAACGCTTACAGGGACTTTACCTACTGCTTGTGCTGCATCGGAGTGAAATAAAGCACCATGCTGATGAGCAAGTTCAGCAAGTTCTTTGATTGGCTGTAAGGTGCCGATTTCATTATTTGCGCCCTGTATTGATACAAGTAACGTGTTGTCATCAATACTATTGCGTGCTTCTTCTAAAACAACCCTGCCATTTTTGTCGACTGGAAGAAAAACAACATCAAAGCCTTCTTCTTTTAGTTTTTTACAGGGCAAAAGAATAGCTTTATGTTCTATAACGCAAGTCACGATACGCTTACGTTGTGCATTTTGGCGGAAGCGTGCTAATCCTAGAATTGCCAAATTATTACTTTCTGTTGCCCCACTTGTAAACACAATTTCGTTTGATCTTGCGCCAATCAAATCTGCAATCTGCTCTCGCGCAACATCTATTGCCTTTGCCGATTTCCGACCTTGAATATGGAGTCCATTAGATGGGTTGCCGTAAGTTTCATAAAAATACGGCAACATTTTTTCAACGACGCGAGGGTCGCAAGGAGTAGTTGCATTGTAGTCAAGGTAAATCGGGGAGATTTTAGTCGTCATGGTGCTATTTCATATTGAATATCTTTTTCAAATTGACGATACTCTGCATCTAGCATGTATAGTTGATCCCAGATAAACTGTCTGAGTTGCTTGGCTGGGCGAACGCAGTAATGTTCAAAATCTTCATCGGACATTACGCCATGTGGGAAAAGCAATTTTGTCATCCCACTGGCAATAGCATGAATAGCATCTTCATTTCTCTTGAACTTTTTCCCAGTTAATTGAATCCGCCTCGCGCACATTTGGTCAATTTCGAGATTGTCACGAAATGCCAAAAGCGCGTCACCGAAAAAGTCCGTTTTCAACCCAACACTTTTAGCAAAACTATCACCGCTCAGTTTGCGAATTTTCCAACCAGGGACAATACCTTTTATTCTGTCTAGGAATGCTGTTTCCTGTAAAAAAACTGGCAGTTCTGAAACCAAAGGTGATGCAACCGGCTGTTGGTGCGTATCGAGAGTTATATTTGCCAGCATGACCAATCCGCAATCGCTTGACGATTCGTGAAGGCCGCCACGTGTTAAGCGTGCATTGGCAAGGAAACCTTTTAATCCACCTACAATTTCTTCGGGGCGTTCAAACTTTAATGTCTGTACTTCATCCAGAACAACTACTTTGAAGCGAGCAAGAAGTCCCCATTGTCCAGAAGCATTGTTAATAAACAAGACTGCTGGCGAAACATTTCCACCGCTTAACAGCCTTACACGAGGTGAAATGTTTTCATACAGGTAACTTTTGCCAGTTCCTTTAGGCGCAAGTTCAATTAAGTGCATGCTTTTCTGAACCAAAGGCAGTAGCCTGCAAAGCAAATATATTTGCTCGTCTTCTGTAAACACTAAAGGGTTGTATCCCATTGACGTTATTAAGAGGGACATCCACTCCTTTAGTGAAAATTCCTGTCTGGCCTTTTTGTACAAATCTAAATTAAAGACTGCTTGCATGGGTTTGAAACTAACAACTTCAACCCCTTCAGGGGTATTTATTAATTCAGTTACTCCCCACATTCCATAAGATAGCAAATCTTGATATTTTTCTACAATACCATCAGCAATTAAGGCGTCAAATATTTGTAGTTGCATTAATTTTGCAACGCGATCTTGGTTGTTCCGCTTTAATTCAACCTCTACCTGCATTGACGTCAAGACTTTTACGGTTTCGCCATTAAACAATCGATTCTTAATTGAATTCGCATCTTCAGGTCCTGGTAAATACCGGTCTGTCCAGTCTTGGATTTTACTTATTTTTTCCTTTGTGAGTTCATCGCTTCCAGGAGACAGGGTATCAATTACCCATTCAGCCACATATGCGGGAATACCACGTTTGTCTAACTTGGTTAACGGTAAACGGCGTTTGTCAATAGCAAGATCTCCGAAAATCTTTACTGCTTTTGCGTTTAGATCTTGCACAGAGTCTATAATATGATCAGTTGTCATAAATCAAGTCCTTCAAGCAAAGATTTGTCTCTGGTATACAGTTCTGTTACCTTCAATTGAGACAAAGAGGGGCGCTGCTCAAATTCATCTCCTGAAGGCAAAGCTAATACAACACATGCAGTACCAATTTTCACTTGTTCACTAGACGGCCAAGATGAAATATCTATTTCAATTGCAGTCTCTCTTAAAGACGGAAGTAAATGCCTTTTATCAAGCCTTGTCATTTTATTGTCACCAAAATCAATTTCACATCGGACAATATGCACGTTGACCTGGCTTGAATTTATGGCAGTCAACAACAACTTTCCTGGTTGGTTAGCAGCTCCATCGCCACTTATGAACAGCTCAACTTTGGGGTTTTCAACGTTTCTAGCAAAGACCATCCAGGGAACGATAACCTCTTCTGGGGATAGTCCACCATGAGAGTATCGCTCTTGTTCGTGACGCTTATCCTGAAAAGCACTATCGTCTAGTATAACTGCAACATCAATACCAAAAGTGTCCAAACCAAAACGATGTTGTGATAAGTATGCAATATTCTCCCTAATAACATACCCTGATTTAGGAAAGTCTTCATTAACAGTCTTGCCCCATGCGACACGACCGTGAGCAAGCATGCCTTCAGGTATAGGAACTACTCTTTTCGATGTCCCTAAATATCTTCCGTGGTCGGTTGAGATAAATAGTTTCACATTCATAGACAAAGGAATTTGTTCAATTACATCTAAAATCTTTTTGGCTTGTGTCCTCAGCTGCCCCTCTATTTCGGTTCTTAATGTGTTGTTCTTATTTTTTTTGTGATAAGTATTATCTGGCTCCTGAATACGCCAGATTATAAGATCGCCCGGTTGGGCAAGTTTTAGGTTTTTTACTGGTGTCTCTTGCTCTGAAACGTCTTCTCCAAGCATCTTTATCTCCTTCATCATTGACGGTTGTACGCCTCGGAGAAGAGATCCTTTGGTAAATTCAGTTACTGTAGGTATTGGAGCAAAGCAAAGGCTATTTTCTACAATGTCTAATCGATGAGTCCCTTTACTGCCAAGCAAAGCATTCATTAAGAATTTTGCATCCAAATAATGGAGTCCATCCAATACTACTAATAAGTTAATCGAATTTGGGTGTTTTTCGCGTAGGTTTTGAGAATAAAAATAACTTATATAAGCTTTTGAATTTACGGCAGTAGGGTAGAAATCCAAATACCATTCGGCAAATTGCCTGCTTAAAGATAGGGAGTCGGCGTATGCGTTGTCATTGCCAGTATTAAGACACCAATCTTTGTAGGGTAAATATTCTTCCGTAAACCATTCAATTACAGACTCAGGCTGTTGAGGCATTGACTTTGGCTTTGGTATCGGTCGTAGTCTGGCGATTCTTTCAACATCTTTTCCGGTTGCAAACCTGAGAATTTTGCTACATGCATCGGCAGTAACAAACTCAGGGTTTTTTTCAAAATAATCCAATGCAACTTTAGCCGCTTCTTGTTTGAGTTCTCTTTTGGTTGGAGATTTGAAAAACTCAATAAAAAACTCTCCCCGAGTCTTGATCATGTTGCCAGCCCAGGCTTCTTGCAATTTGGCAAGCCATTTGTCGGGCACTTGAGCGGGGAATTCTCCATATTTATCTAAAAAGGGAGTTATTTCTGCCCCAAACCATTTTTGCAACAGTGACCTTGCTGATTCAGGGGTATTAGCCTCATATAACTCGCTCAGTTCTGGTTCGTCTTTTTTCCACTCAAAAACCAAAGGAGAGAATACAGGCTCAAAGGCTTCATGTTCTTCTGTCCCATCAAGCCAAAGCAACCAATCTGCGGCATGGGACTTATTAGCTGGCGAGTCCCATAAGTAAGTGTGAAATAGAGACGACAAAAGCTCTTGTGGAGAATAATCAGCAATTTTTACTTTTGCTGCCTTCAACTTTTGGCTTATATACTGCGCTTGCTCAATCGATAAACCGCTATAGTGACGCATCAAATCACCAACAATGGAAGGTGCGCTGACACAAGTAATATTTCTGCCTTTATAAAAAGATTCAGCCCACTCGCATAAAGCATAGCCGCGAATTAGTAGATCATCCCCTGAAAATGCAGAGTTTAAGAAGTCAACCTCTGTTTCAATAATCTTGTATCCTTTTACAGAGTCGGCAGTTTCATCGCGATCCAGCAATATATTTGACATTTTCTTGTTACTCGACCTTTTGTAAACGTTTAATGCATTCTTCTCGTTGTTTTCGGTCTTTGATTGATTTAAATAGGTTTTCAATATGACCAATCACATCTTGGGTTTCTTTTTCCTCGATTTTAGAAGAAACCTCTTTTATTTTGGAAGCAATACTTTTGTTTGTGAAAGATATGGTTTCAAGCTTTCTTCGCAGGTCTGCGGCTTTTGACGTCTTAATTCCGCGCTCCACTTCTTTTATTATTTTTTCTGCTTTCTCATATTCTTCCTGTATCTTCTCGTCTATCTTGTTCTTTACATCTTGTAAATAAGATTTGTGTTTTTTGCTGACTTTGCTTAAATATTTTTTTTCGATCTTTTCCAATCTTTCACGCGCTTCAGACTCATCCTCTTGACTTCTGATAGGCAATAGGGTTGCAGATTTTAAATCTTCAAAATAGAGCTGTAATACTTGAACATATTTTTTTGCTTCACGAAAATCTTTTTCGTGATCTGAACCTGAATATCTGCCTTCTCTTATTATCATGGACTCGTAAAAGTCCCTCAGATCTTCAGGAGAAATTTCTTTCGCGGTTTTTTCTACATTCTTCGCGAAAGTTTCCAGCCCCAAAATTTCTGTGGAAATCTCGTCTAATTTCTTTTTCTTTACCTTTTCAAAATTATTTGACGAGCCATTAAGTTGTGCAATCGCATCTTGATATTGATATAAGACAACTAAATCTGCCTTTGACGTCATTGCATTAAGTTGTTCGATCTCTGACGATTCCGCGGCTTGGCTTCTAAGTATTTCGACGCGCTTCTCTAGGTCTTCTTCTGCCTGCGCAAATAGGGCGACAATATTCTTATACCCTTTACGTTCGAAATTAGTTTTATAGTCTCGTATTTCAGAGCGTGCGGCTCCAGCATCTTCGATGTGCCGCAAATTGACAATCTCCCTGCACGTCTCTTTAGCCGATTCTTCAATCTTGTCGGCTAAGTCTTTTTGAATTTCGACAACGCGTGGTTGGGCAGGCGCAACTAGATTGGGGGCTTCCAGTCCTTTGAGGTCGTTTTCGAAGCCAAGTAACTTCTTGAGATGATCTTCTTTTGAGATTGCAGTGCGTATTTTCTTGACCTCGACGTCATAACGTTTGGCGATCTCTAATGCCGTTATTAAGTCGGACAATGCTTGGGTGACGATTTCTTTTTCGTCTTCAGGTAAGACGCCTTGATTTAGAATTTCTTTCAATGAAATTACTTGGGCATCTGCTTCTTCTTGGCTTCGAGAAACAGAACGCTGAATTTCTTCAACTACTTTGCGAATTTCTTTGGCGGCTTTTTCGATATCTCGTCGAGTAATGGTAAAGTTTTGAGTGCATATTTTCCCTAAAAACTCTTGTGGAGACTCGGACTCAAGCAACTTCTCAAGATAATCTATACCTACAACTTTATTATTGGCGGAGAAACTGAGTTTGGTTTTATTTTTTCCGATCCAAGCAGTAAAAAGCAAAGTTGCTGTGTTGTAGTCGAAACCGAATGGAGGCACAAAAAGATTGGGAATAAAAGTTTTAACAGAAACTTCCTTGTCATCTACCTTAACAGCATTTTCTAAATGCTCCCACGCGCGCAACAAGGCTGGCGCATCTGGTTCTTGTATAAAGTACCGATTACTCAGAATGCGCCAATTCTGCATGAGTTGTTGCTTACAAACCCGATCACGGGAAAAAATCGACATCCCATCCAGTGTGGAACTTATCTTGTTGTGTATTAGATTTCTTGCAACCACCTTAACGCTGTCAGGAACCGTTTTAGCGCCTTTTTTCGGATTTGCAGCAAACTCATCAAAGAATTTTGGCGGGTGATATGGATATGCTAGGTCGTAAAGCTTCCGTAATACCCCATCTATTGTTATTGTAGCCAAGACGGTTAAGTTTGATTTGTATTTTTGATGAACAACCAACTCTGCTGATTTTCTTGGGATACTTCTATAATTAACGTCGTCACCGAACAGACTCCCCAGAGCCTTTACAAGAGTTTTTTTTGTGCGTTCCATGTCGCTATCAAATCCGACTTGGGTGACTTTCTTTATCAAATCTCTATCTTTTTTCAAATCTTCAAGGACTTTGTAGCGTAGATAATAATTTGACAATAGGGTGTTTGCAGACTTTGGAAGCACCATAATAACTGGCGGAGGCGTTTCTTCAGAAAAAGTATCGTGAAGAATTTTAGGTGCAGTTTTATTGAAATATTCAATGTCAGTCTCGTCCAATGCAAGCAACCAGCAAACCAAACCGCGATTGCCGTCTTTGAAGCCTTGGTATGTGAGTGAGAATGCTTGCAGCGACTGCTTCAAAAAGTCACTCGTTAGCGTTTCTCGTGTGATAACAACTGATTTCGCAGCCCAATCATCGGGACTGCCCCAATCTACAGGAACTGGGATTTTAGTAGTACCAGTAAACAGGTCTTCCAAATCGTCATTAAGACTGTATACCGTGTCAGTATTAAATTTCTTGTTTGCTAATTCATTCTTGACTCGGTCTTCCAACGCCTGTGGATCCACAGAGACGGGCCAGAAAGAATTAATACCAAGACTCTCGTCGTATTTGGTAATGCTCTTTTTGGATAATTCTTTCAATGTTTGCAAGGCAGTCTTTTCATCCAAGCCTGCCATTTCGGAAAGGATTTCAACCTGCCTATGCCCTACAACAATTTGGTCAGCCTCTTGCAGTAAAAGCGCCTTTAATACAGCATGGTACATATATGTTGGCGTACCCGCGAAAGTTTGTTCGACATTTTTTATTGCGTTTTCGTATGATGCAAATAGTTGTTTGGTGGCAATTCTGCCTTGAAAATAATCAACCAGTTCAATGGGGTAAATCCTATTTATTTTTCCATTGTCATCAAATATAGGTTCATTTTGTTTCTGCTCATAGCGATCTCGGACAAATCTCAAAATAGTACGCGGATCGTCGTCGATGGTTTGCATTTTTAAGTGACTTAGTAAGGCAGTGGTGAAGGGGTGTAAAGGGAAGCAACCTTTTGCAAGCACATCCCTAAACTTGTCGTTTCTCCACCGTAGTTCTCGATCATATCTCTTTGAATACAGTTCCCATACCAATTCTGTTGGGCTAAATATGCTGCCACGGGCGCGTGGATTAGATGCGATCATTTTGTCCCAGCCGTTATCTGATTGGGAAAGATATGAATCCAATACAGATTCCATCAAAGAGTACAACGCGTATTTCTTTTCAATGCGATTCAATTCGCGTTTAATGGATTGAAGTGTCTGACCGCCGGCATATTGGTCGGCAACTTCATCTGGGTCATGTTGGGCGAATGCTAGAAACAATGCTTTCCCTCGGTGATCCTGAATGCCTAGTAAAAGATTTTGCAGATCTCCAATCGCCTTGCCCTCGCTATATCTTTGCACAAACTGACTAAACTCATCAAACAAAACCAACACACCTGAAAGTGCCTTGCTTTTTTGGCACACTTCTACAATCCACTTGACTGCATCTTTGAAGTCGAAGTTTCCTTCCGCGCTGGGGGAGACATTGTTGTTCAGATATTTGAATAACTCTACATATTGTTCATATGCAGTCGAAACATTTTCTTCAACATCTGCTAGAAGACCAGGAACGTCAGTACCGTAATTATCCTTTAGGAATTTCTTTGCCTGTTTGTCCTCGAGCTTTCCTTCTAGCCATATCTTTGCCTGTTGATTCCAAAAAGGTAATTCGACAGATTGCGTTTCTTTGTGCTCTTGTAGCGCTTTTTGTATCGCAGGAAAGAACTGTTCTCGCAAAGTTTTGTGTGTGTCGCCGCTTAAGCGAACTACAAGAAATCTATCATTTTGGCGCTTAAATTCATGATAATCTTCTGTTTTTGCAGGGTTATTGACAGCCTGGTCAATTCGTTCCAGAATTTTCTTTACCTCGGGTGAACGGGCTGGCTTTCCAAAGTAATTTGATAAAACCAAAGCCAAATGGCTTTTCCCGTGCCCATAGTTAGCTACAACTGCAAAACAATTACTTGAATTGTTATTGAAGCTCAATCGAAGATGTTTCAGAAGATCGATTGAACCTACCGAGACAAGTTGTCCCCCGTAACTATCTGGCGCACTTTCAGCAAAAATGTACGATTTGACCAACGAAAGATTGTCATCAAGCTTGTCATAATCACTCAATTGTACGGCGCTGATGAATTTACCTTGTGTATCTATCTTGACAACATCTTTGAGTAACATTTTTCCTCCTATGGGAGTTAAGATAGGCGTCCATCTTTTTGCCATTTTTCAAGCATATCGTCGCTTGGTAAAAGATGGCTGGCAGTTTCGGGAATTGTGATTAACAAGGCATGTTGCCTGTTAGGAAAACGATTGTATAAGTCTTGCCAAACCTGATTGCGATCCAGTTCTTTTCTTAATCCTGCAAGGAGCAGATCAAAATTATAAATTAAGACGCAGTCACGCATGTCGCTACGGTTTGCGATCTCATCTAAGAACTCGTATAGGCGCGTAACGGATAATCGCGCGTATTCAGTTTTTGCAGGTAATTTTGAGAGAAATTCTTTGCGGGCATCAAGCGCTCCAAGGTCAAGGCGAAAAGCAATGTCTGCCTCTTGTCCAATTTTGGATAGAGGCATACGCCAAATTCCGACATTGGTGCGGAGATTGCCGCGTTTGAGATTTTCGACTAGTTTGATAGGATCAGTTTGCCCCATAAACCTTTTCCAGAATAGATTCTTGATCTTGGCGTAACAACATAACTTGATATGGTGGCGCAGTTCGATGGACATCTACGTATTGATTTTCTTGCATGATTCGCAGGACTTCGTCCAAGTCAGATTTAGCCATTAAGAAAAGTTGTGGAAAACCACTATTCATTAACACATCGAGGCTGACTCCAATTCTATCGGGGTACTGCGCCTTCCAGAAATCAAGCAGGGCATATCCTACTACCCAGGCAGAGGGAACAACAGGAGATTGAACGCGAAATCTTCCACTTTCTGTGATCTCTAATAGTTTTAATTTTCCTAAACCTTCAGGCTTTGTGTAACTCCCCAACAATACCGTGACTGTACTTTGAACTGCGCGTTTTGATAAAACTTTATTTTCCGTCTCAAAAATAAAGTTTCCGATAAACTCTATAATATCTTCCGCAGTAAAAATGTTACCCGAATAAAAGTATTTTGAAACAATTTGATTCCAAAATAATGGACCTGGTCCATGCGGGGCGCTCATGTGATAGTGCATGAGCCATTGTGTATTAACTTGATCTAGATACAGATCGTTTGATATTACAGATTTACCAAAAGATGTTAAGAAATTCCTGCTGTTTAGCAATCCCGAGCCTTTTCCATATCTGGGCATTGCCTCTGCATATATACTGCCTAAACTTGTTAGAGCTTTAATACTCTTACCATCGAGTTTTGCTAATCCCTTGTCTTCTGCCTGTTGGGCAGCACGAAGAATCTGAGAAACAGCAGATCGAATTAAACTAAATGTTCTATGAAAAGTGAAACCTAAATGGGTTTCGCCTTCTTTTTTTGAGTCAAGATTTAGCATTTTTTCTCCTTATTGGAGGTTTTCACAGATGACATACAAGGCACCCTTCAGAGCTTGTGTCATCCAAATCTAGCTCAGTAAAAACTTGAGATAATGTTTGATTGGACTGGTGCCTTGTTTTGTTTATTTCTTGCCTTCGCGCATGTTCTCGCTTGATTTGCTCTATTCTTTCTGGGGACTGTAGTTCACTTAGGCTTTCACGGGAAGCCCATGTGTATCTTTCACCTGTTTCAGGATTTTCTTTTTCAAATTTTTTTGCTTTTTCGTACAGATCAGGATGGTTTTCTAATAATCCAACCCATTCAATTCTTTGCTGAAAAAAGCAAAAATAACAACCTGATCGCGAACGCCATTTGTAATAATCCGGTACTCCAAGTCCACTTTCATCCAAGATGCGGAAAACATCTGGTTTAGTAATTCCTGCCTCTATAAATGGGTATTGGGCAATAATATTAGGCTTGGTAGAAATGTAACCCTTGCGGTGCATTTCGTCAGCACGAATCCCAACGTAACTGTAACAAGTATCATCACCTATGTATTTTTCAAAGGGCTTAATTTTTAGAAGTTCAGTACACCAACGTGCCTGCGCTGATGGGAGGTAACCTCTACGTGCGTGAAGTAATTCTTCAAATCCTTTGCCTTCAGGTGTAAGTCTTTTGATTTCTTTTCCTAAATAGACTTCTAGGCGATCAAGGTATTCATATGTTTCTCGTAATTCTTGCTCAGTATCACAAAAAACATATTCCATATTAGCAACTTTATCGCGCATGAAAATAGCTAGGGCTGTACTATCTTTTCCCCCTGACAAGGAAAGGATGTGGCGAACGGGCTTTTGCATTTCTGTGGTCATATAAATCCTCTCAAATACCACTAAAAATCTTGGGTTAATTTGTCAAATTATACGCTGAAAATACGGGAAAATTACCTACAATTTTGTATCTTGGTCGTCCACGATTTCTTGCAGCAGCATCTGTAAAGCTACCCTCAAAACCTGTGGATCCTCAGATTTAGCCTTTTTCAGTTGCTGACGAAGGTTATCTGCAATAACACGGCTTTGTCTTCGCTGTTCATGAGACAAACTAGCTTCTGGAGCATAGCCCTTTAGCGCTGTTCGGAACATCTTAGCGAAAACAGGCACTTTCTCAGCAAAAGTGTCTGTGTCTATGTCTGTCCAGTTTTTATACGGGCGATTAGCGATGTAAGCAAGTGTGCTTTCAAGAGCGGCGCGTCCATCCTGAGATTCAACCGCACGCTTAAGAAGTGGCAATAAATTGGAGTTTGTTACATGAGGAGCAAGTTCGCCCGCCAAAGTGCGGAACAGATTCCAATTGTCTTCGCCGGCACCCAATCCACAAGCCTCCAACCACTTATCTCTGCCCCACTCCAAAAGTCTTGGGGTTTCGTTCGATAATTCAGTTAGTGCATTGTTCAAACGCTTAAAGAATTGATCCACCTTATCTTTATCTAACCGCTTGTCTTCAAAAGGCTCTAACTCAAGCGCTAAGGGCAAATCTGAAAACAGTAATTTTTCAGGTGACTTGGCTTGATCTACAGCATTACGAATACCCTGCGCGTACTTGGAAATTCGATTTGTTTTCCACGTATGTTCAGGTAAGGATTTCAGACCACGGATCAAGGTCCGGACAACAGGCATAACCGCTGCGTCGGTCTGGTAGCCACGTGCAAATCGCTCAATGATCGCCTGACGCGTTCCTGCGATCCTGCATCCTGCTACGTCAAAGAGTTCAGGTCTGCGCAAAAGAACTTCCCAATCGGCAATAGATGGTTCAGGAAGTAACGATCCTTCACGATACAACGTAGTTTCATCCTGATGAATGATCACAAAAAGGCAGAGCAAAATCGGGAGGACACCGTCTGTTACTCCATATGGAGGTGCGGTTAAAAGCTTGAACAACTCTGCAACACTACGCGGCTCAAAGGTGTCACTAAATACAAAACTTGAGATTTCATGCCAGGCAGGCGCAAGCGTTAATACGTCGTTGTTCTTTGGAGAGACGAATTCCCAATGTCCTTTTTTAACCTCTTTATGTAGCCCACTTGCCTTCATGAGGCTCTCGTAAATACTTCGTTCCGGAGGAAAACCCTCAATTCCTAGATTTAATTCAGCAGAATGAGTCAACATCTTTTCAATGAGGTTGCGCCTTGCAGCTGCTCCCTGACTGGAGAGTACGCGCCGATTGATGATTTCATTCCAAATGACGGGGCTTTGATCATAAAGAGCATCACAGACTTTTGAAAGCAAATGTGAAAGCCCTTCATTCTTCTTAACTGGAAGACTTTTCCCTTTGTACAACCATTTACATAAAGTTGCGTCGGTCAGTCTGTGGGAGCTTAGGGCGTTTTCAATTTCGTTTTGAATCAGCGTTTCAACCGCACTAAAACGGGTGCGCAACTCTCGACGCGCAACCGGATCGCCATGCAATTCACCGGTATTGTCTTGAACCCAGTGTAATGCACGTATCTCAGACAGTAGTTCGGTGAGTCGTCCCGATTTTTCCAAGACTCCTACCACTAAATTAGCACGGCTTGCAATTTCGGCAGAACTAGCCCATTGGGCGAATTGCTCAGCCTCTGCAAAATTAGCGGATAAGCATACAACCACGATCCCGCTTGCTCCTGCCGCTGGCGATAAATTTAATTGCTTGTACGTAAGTGCATCTACATAACGAACTTCAAAATACCGGGTGATACCAAAAGTGTAACTATGACGGCGTGCGACTATAGGTCGTGGCGGTAGGTATTTTTGCACTGCTTCAGCAATACTAAAAGTTCCGCCTAATTGCTGACGAGCCTCTTGTAAACGTTCTTCAATATCTACATCACTTCCCTGCCATATTGAATACGTTTTGTTGAAGCGACGATAAACAATCAGAGAGCGGGATTGCAAGCTCTTAAGTGCTTTCTGAATTTCACCTTTGGTCACGTCCTGAGATTGCAAAGCATCCAAGATGCTATCTTCGCTTGCGTAAAGGTGGCTTACTTCGGCGAGCCAGTTTAATAAACCGATGGTTTTCAAGACATTGGTTTCAATCTGGGTAAGTTCAGGATTAATTGTGTTACTCAACCTGTCCATTGTCTCGGTTATTGCGCGCGCTCTGCCTGTTGCATATAACCTTCCCTGAAAATTTGCAGAGAGATAATCAAATAAGTCGGGTAAACGGACAAAAGATGATATTGAGTTTTGTGAAATGAAATCCTGAAAACCAGCAGGTTCATGCGAAGCCAGGTATGCAAAGATAGAACGCTCGTTTTGTGCTAAACGCTTAAACAAATAAGGTAATGCGACTAGGGAGGTTGGATGGAATGGAAATGAGTGAAGCGAAAGGCTGGTAAATTCCTCGGCTTTCAACATAGGAGGACACCAGCCATTACCGGCTATGTTTCCCGCAATTTCCTTCAAGGTAGATAGAGTCCCCTTAATACTTTTTTCGTCCAAATATTCGATTGCTTTTGCCAGCAATCTCAATTGTTGGGTGGGAGGCTGCTGAAAAGCAATATCCTCAAATCTGCCTTGAACTTTAGCCCATTCTCGCTGAGTTTTGCTATCTAAATGTACGGCATACCGCTCAAATGCTTGGTGTAAAATACCAATGAATACAAATGGTACTTCTCCACTACGGTTTGCAAATTCGGCTAGTTCTTGCAACAAATAAATATCTGTTACTTCAGGATGGGAAGCAGCATATTCCAAAGGCTTTCCCATTTCATCGAAGACCATTAACGCGCCTAGATAGCCCTGTTCGCGCAAAACTTCAGTCAATTTCTTGAGCCATTGAGTAATAACACGGCTTTCAATCGAAGCATTCCAATGATTTAACTCACGCAATAAATGCTTGATGTTCGTATTACTATGAAATTTAGCAAGGGATTGGCGTAAGCCATGCTTAATACAATCCTGCAGAGATGCCCGAAACCCTGTGACTGGAATAGGTAGTAACCCTAGCGTGCTCCCGTGATTTAATACGTGCTTGACTTGATTCGCCAAAATCTCATCTACGGATTTCAATTGTTTAAGAACATTTTTATGGCTAGGTTGCGCTGTTCCCATAAGGTTCATAAGGAACAAACCATAATAAGATTTTCCAGATCCATATGGACCAGTCAACGTCCATGATCTTGCAGGAGAATTCCCTTCAAAACGAACCAGCATCCTTTCCAAACTTGACCGGGATTGACCCGTGAATACATATTCATTCAGAAGAGAATTGTTTTGAAGATCTGCTTCCACATTAATGGAACGAACCCCACTTTGGCGAATGCGAATGACCTTCGTTAAAGTATCTTGATTATTTTTGCTCATAGTGTCCCCTTAGCATTTCCAGTGCATAAGCATCAAAATCATCTGCCACAGAACTTTGAAGATAGACTTGCCTTAATCCGGCTGTTTCTTGCAGAGTAATCTTCCCATTTGTTATTTTATGCATTTGTTCTAAATATTCAACAACACTATTTTCGTCAAGTTTAAATACCTGTCCTGGGCTTCCATGACGATATACACATTCGTCAACAGACACAGTTCTTCTCGAAGTAATAACCGAGGGCAAATACTTTAACAAAGCGTAACCAAATACTCCTACAGGTAAAGAAGGCTTGGGTCCGATATTAAAGCGATATACATTGTCGTCTACTACAAAGCGGAGGATGTCAAGTTCTGCTAAAGGGCAATCTAGGCTTTCTTCTGAAATGGAGCCTGGTTTATTGCGAACAGAAGGAATATAAGTTCGTAAACAGCAGTCAACCTCTCGTTCGATACTTCCATCTGTGGTTTTGATGCTGGCTTGATCAATATGTTTTTTTAAGAAAAATTGAATCTGTTTTTTGTCAAACTCAGCTTCAAGGTATGAAGAAAAAATCAAATTCCAAATGTATCCTCGAACGAGGTTGTTAGTAAGTTGCCAATGCAAAAGCCATAAAGACCCAATATCCTCAAAGTATGGATCCCAACTGCTCTTTGTTCCGATAAGTTTCCTTGCCAGTTCGGTAGCTTTTAGTGGTTTTGCAAGAGAAATTCCTTTGGTCTCTTCAGCCATTCCAGTTGCCAAACACCAATGGCGAATGGAACGAACCATATTCTTGCCAACTCCAAGAGTTGCCAAGGATTCTTCGTCAGTGAAAACCAGTGGGTTATCTTTGATAGCATCTATTCCCTTTTTTAACCACCCATACCGAAAAACAAACTTTTCATGCCCCCCAAACATGGGTTTGATATCGCTTGTTCCCACAATTTTCTCCTTGAAAATCATTTATAGAACAAGTTTACCATTAATACATTTTTGTCTTCCGAATGTGGCATACCGGTCTAGTGGGTCGTTTAATGTCCCTACGTATACCCCAATGGGACTGCCGCTGTCTGGTGGGCAGGTGTTCCCGGAAATATGCCGCTTGCCGGTAATCCGGCACGATCTAATTATTTACCCCGCATTTTATTGGTTTAAGGGTTAGTGTAATATTTGTCATCACAAGCATTAAGCTAAATAAGCTTACTCTCTGCTGAGAACGACTTTCTTTAGTCTGGTAATCTTATTCCATCAATTGGCTTTTGAGTAACATAGTTCGCCACAGAACTACTGTTTTGTTTTTTTTGTCTGTTTGTTCGCTTTTACTCGTTCTGAAATCAGATGGCTTTGTTTTTTGTGAGCAAAGAGAAATATAAAGAAAAGAATCCCCATGAATAGATATTCATCCCAGATTGCAACAAAGTGAATGCTTGCTTCGATAAGCTTATACAACTTCAAATGAGCAAGCCTTTGTCGTCCAATGCAGGAAGTGAACGGGTCACATCGGAACGGTTCAAGCCCAACAGCCTTGCAATGAACCCCGCCCTCTTGCCTGGATTTTCCTCCACTTTCTCATAGATTTTTTTCAGCCTCGTTTCATCTGATTTTCGAGCCATTTCTGCCTCCGTATTGTGGATTTTTTCCACTTTACGGGAGGCATGTTGCAAGTATTGCAACACTCAGCCTTGGTATTTATGAGAATTTTTGAAACGGGATACCCCTATTTTCTCTCAACTGCATATCAACTGCCCGCTTATTGTGCTATGAAGAAGCGCAAACCGCCCACGCGATTTGCGCAGGCGGACTCATTGCATTTCTGCCTTGTATGGTATGGGCTAATCGCGTGATAGGTCCCACCATATGTGAGAGAACTCAGCGCAGGCGTTTAACTTTAAAAATATCATAGACGAGGGGTGGAGAATTGTCAATTACAATCACCTTACAGTGTAAACTGCCCCTGTCAAGCATTTCCTCATCTTACTCAATACGGTTTTTACTCCCAGTTGAGTAAGCTTCCTTCGGCAGAAAAAGGGATGCCCAGCTATGTCTGATGCAGTTCAGACAAAAAAGGACGCACTTCAGCCCTACCAACCATCTATGTGGGATTCCTGCAAGGGGTTGAAATGGTCTTGACGATGGATACAAAGCGGGATGCTTGAGTTAAGTTGCCGTTAAAAGTAGAAGGACAACGATCGTATACAGTACGCCAAAGTATATTAAAAGCCAGGAGGCGGAAAACGCCGAGTGAAATTTGGAGTACATGAAACTTTTCGCCTCAGTTTGCAGGGAGAAACTGACCTGCTTTTTTTCCTCCATGTCACGCAACCGCTTGCGCAGGAAATTGGAGTACCGGTTGAACTGCGCGAACAGAGAATAACCGAACCAGTATACGAACAAGCCGATGATCCGCTGCAGGTCGGGCATATTGATGTTCCACAGGGATGTCAGATCATCCCTGGAGTCGAAAGATAATCCCAGAATGGCGAAGCTGATGCTGAGGAAAAAAGTGGTCACCGTCCAGCGGGTACGGCTGTGTTCCTGTTCGATCTTCCAGATCTGGAGATAGGTGTCATCCATCGGCAGTGGTTTTTTGGGCGGCATGGGTTGTTTCCTTTCAAAGGCGATCGGGTCAATGGTCCCTGTATTTGCGGTTCAGGTAGGCTTTGTGTTCGACATCCGTTTGCCTGGATATCTCGTAGCGGGTGCACTCCAGCCGGCCAACTATGAATTGCAGCCTGTTCAGGGTGATCACGTCCTCATCAAAACGACGGAGATATTCTGTCAGTTTGTGGAGGTACACAACGCCCTTCGGGACCGCCGTCTTGAAAGCGGCGTCACCGGTAAACACCACAAGGGAATGGATCTGTTCCCTGGGAAGAAAATCCAGCAGTCCGCGGACGGCTTTCACATGGCGGTAGTTCTGGTGCAGCGGATTCGGGGTCTTATTGCGGAAGTTGTAGATGACCTGGGTCCAGTATTGTGATTTCTCACCGGCAAAGATCCAGCCTGAAAAGTGTTTGGTTTCGATCACGAACACACCCTTTATGGAGACCAGGATGTGGTCGATCTGGGTGGTACCGTCCTCATATGGCAGGGTGATATTGTTCAGCAGGTGGTATTCAGGCGCTTTGAAAGAGGTGGTGAGGACCTGGCGGACCCGCGCCTCGCCTGTGTTCTCCGCAGAATGCATCCCCCATTTTCCCACTGCATAGCCAAGGAAGAAGATAACCGCCAGGGCGACCAGGAGGGCAGGCGGAAGCAGAATGGGGAGGAGCGATTCCATCAGGTGTTGCTATGCCCGTCTTCTTCTGCCTGTTCCAGCGGAACGCAAGATGCGCCGTATGCTCCATCTGCCGATCAACATCAGGAGGGAAATGCCGAGCAGCGCGCTGACCATCAAAGACTCCATCGGGAATACGAATCCGATCCGGTCAGGCATGGAACCGCTGACGAATAACGCGATTTGGAACGCACCGCCCATGCAAAGTCCGACAATACTCCAGTCTGCGATCTTCCCATATCGTCTTAACGGCGCATTGGAGAATGCGCCGAATAGCAGGATGGCGCTGCCAACGACACTCAGGATCGCCAGTAGGTCGTTGATAAACATGCCGATCATGGCAAAGACTTCGATGAATTCCATTGATTTCTCCCTGAATTTGATTTCTTAGAGTTCGGTGTTACTCAGCAATTCTTTCAATGCCAGAAGTTCTTCCTTCGACATGGTGACGCCTTTGCCCATCTTGCTATGGTCCGCGGACCAATCGCGCAGATCATACTTGGGTTCGCGGTCATTCCATGAGATGAGGTTGAGTTCCTTGCTCCAACCCGAAGCGGATGTGGAGAGGACGCCAATGGTTTGGACAATTTCGTATTTGATGTCGGACATTTGAATTCTCCCGTGGTGATTATTTTTTGACTCTGTAAGAACCGCACTTATTTTATGATATGTACGTTCTGTTCGAATGGCAATGCGACAAGCCGTACAAGTTTATTTCCATATAGACGTGAGCGGCAGATTTTTTGTACAAGATAACCTAATTGAACGATTTGGCAAACCTCTCCACCACATCGAGCAGTTCGGGTTTCAACCGCGTCCGCACCTCGGCAACTATCTTTTCCGGCACGCCGCCGTACCATGCCTCGGCGATCGAGCCGGCAATCGCCGCCATCGTGTCGGCATCCCCGCCCAGCAGGACGGCATTGCGGACCGCGCTTTCGTAATCGGCGGATTCCAAAAACGCGATGATCGACTCGGGCACCGAACCCGGCGAGGTGGAATCCCAGCGGTACGTGGGTCGGATCTCGTCCAAAGTGCGCCTCAAGTCATAACCGAACCTGGTTTCGATTTCCTGTCGAATGTCCTCCTTCCGGGCGCCGGTTCGCGCCAGGAAGATCGCCAGCGCAATGGACTGCGCGCCTTTGATGCCTTCGGGATGGTTGTGGGTCACGGCTGCGGAGCGTTCCGCTTCACGCAACACGTCCTCGACCGTGTTGAATGCCCACCCTACGGCGCTGACCCTCATCGCCGACCCGTTCCCCAGGCTGTTGTACGGTGTAACGCCGTCTTCCTTGAGCCAGCGTCGAAAATAGCTGCCATAGCCCGCCTTGGGGTAGCGGCGGGCATACTCGACGATCACCTCACCGTAACCGCGCTGGTTCAGGATCGCATCCGCCACTGCCACGGTCAGGACCGTGTCGTCCGTAAACCTGGAACTCCTGGAGAACAATGGAAACTGCGGGTCGGTACAAACCTTCCACTCGTGGCGCGAGCCGATCACATCCCCCGCGATCGCTCCAAAAAGACAGGTGCTGCTTTTCATTTCATCGCCCTCAACTTTCGGGTTCCAATTTTTCGGGGCTGATGCCGAAGGCTGCGCACGGCCACACGCTTCCATGTATTGACAAACTCCTGAGGCATGAGGGTCATGGATACCTGCTGATCTCGATGTTTTGAGGGTTGTAGAGCACACCGGGGTCGGATTCGGAATTGTTCCAGATATTGCTGCCAAACCCGCAATTGAAGCCGGGACCTGCATCGGGTCCCGCCCAGATACGGAGGGTTTCGCCGGGCTGGATCATGCCGCTGAGCGTGCAGGACTGGCTGCCCTTTTCGGAGACAAGACGCCAGCCTGCCAGATTGATCGGTGCGTTGGATCTGTTTTGAATGTCGGCATATTCGGCTTCTTTATTCACGAAGACGATGACCAGGGTTTCAGACGGAGCGCCGGCTTCGAAGGTCGCCTGCGCCATCCACATGCCCATGCCATTGGCGCGAGCCTGGTTATCCGCCAGATCGAACGCGTCCGCGCAGGAGGTGTCGGGAGCGTAACGGAAGGATGTGGCGTATCCCTGCCTGACCATTTCGTGATTGATGAAGGTATCGCCCACAAAGACAAAGCGCAGGATGCGCCCGAAGGCGTCGGTCTCGGAGACGTCGCGGTATAGGATGACGTCCTTGCCGCTGACCAGTTCGATGTTCTTTTGGGTGGATTCCCTGCCGAACGGCTCATTCGTTTCGGGCGTGTCGATGCCGATGTAGCGGAGCGGGACCACATTACCGTCGAGCGAGACGCGGATGGTATCGCCATCGGTGACGCTGACGACTTTGGCATATTGCGGTTCCTGCGGACGGATGCAGCTTGGAAAGGAGGAGGGGACTGTCTGGGGCTGGACGGCAGTTGAGAGAACGAGGAGAGTCGCCGTCGGCGGGGGGATCTCTGTGGGCGCGAGCGTGCCGGTCGGCTGAAGAGTCGGCTGCGGGGTCGGGGTTGCGTCCAGTTCAGCCGTCAGGGTGATCCCCGCCCAGGCGGTCTGCATGGCATGCTCCATCGAGAGTTTGGCAGGCGGTTCCGCTTGCGCCGCGGACGGAGTATCCGGTGATCCTGGCGGGTAGACAGCCACACAGAAAAAGCATGCAAGGACCAGGGAAACCACTGCAAAGGGCTTACTATATTTTTTATTGGCCGGGGTGAGCAATTTCTCGAATGGGATCGAGACGAGATGAACCAATCCGCTGAAGAGCGCGATGGGAACGTCAAAGATGAGACTCAAGCAGCCTTTTTGCTGTCGTTTCGACAAATTAATCTCCCTGGATGATGTGTGTCCGGGGATGGCTTCCCCGCTGGACTTGCCCGTTCTTTGATGATCGTGGACAAGTATACAGGAAAAAATGACCCCAAAAAGGCGCGGGCTGAAAACCCTGCGCCGGTGGGGGACTCACCTTCTCATCCTCGCCCGTTCTTTTCATGATCGCGACCGGTAGTGATCCAAAAATCCACCATGTACACGATCGAAAAAAGCGCCACAATCAAAAGCCCGAATCCCTCGGATCGGGGAGTAAGCATAAATACACCCCAAGCCAACAGGATGTACAAAAGCGCTCTTTTTTCATTTGGATTCATACGGACAAGTATACAGGAGATGATGAGGGTATGGCAAAATGCCGTGCATAATTAATATAACCCAGTTGATTACATCAACTGGGTCACGCAGACGTTGTTGTCATTTGGGAAAATTCTTTGCCCTGGGTATGTTCGATGGAAACGCTTGTAACCTGTGTTCTGTCCAGGATTCAGGCATTGAAGTCATCCTCAAACAAATGTATGCCTGCCGGTAGTGAACCTTTTCAATCCGCCAAGCCATTCCGCAGGGCAATGACCGCCGCGGATCTTCGCTGTGGCTTGGCTCTCTGTCTGACAGCTTTCGGTTGACAGTCGCATGATTCGATCTGGACCGCGCCTTTTCGTGGATCGTTTCAACTCAAAACCAGGAAACAAACCATCCAACGCGCCGGATTATCACAATTACAATTATTGTGTAGCATTAATGCAGATTGCGTATATTTCGATTGACAATGGGGCAATGGGGTTGGGCGTGCGTTTGCTGGGCGCGGGAGAGAAAATCCGGATTTCTGCTTATGTTAATTTCTTCCCCTTCCAAATCCGCGAGCGCGATGCATACATTGCCAAAGCCCGCGCGGCGTTGGGCGATGCAGCCTTTGAGAAAGCGTGGGCAGAGGGAGCCGCTCTGCCCACGGAGGAGGCGGTCCGTTTGGCGTTGGGGGAGCAGGCGTGAAGAACCGATAAATTTTGCAACATCGATATTTATTGACAAAGGGGGTCTAAAATCTATATAATGACGCCAACACGGGATACCCGCAACAATAGGATGGCAGTGGAACAGATGGAGGCATCCAATGTCCGAGTATGAGCAAACTGTTTTTATTTCGTATGCGTGGGGCGGAGAACGGGAGGAGATCGTCAACCAGATCGACCAGTCCCTGCAGGAACGGGGGATCAACATCACGCGCGACAAACGCGACCTGGGCTACAAAGGCTCGATCAAGGAATTTATGGAACGTATCGGGCAGGGGCATTGCATCATCGTGGTGGTCAGTGACAAGTACCTGCGTTCGCCCAATTGCATGTTCGAACTCGTCGAGATCGCGGAAAACAAGCAGTTCCATGACCGCATCTTCCCCGTTGTGCTGACAGATGCGGATATTTATGATCCCGTCAAACGGTTGGAATATGTCAAGCACTGGGAAACAAAACGATCAGAACTGGCAGAGGCAATGCGCTCGGTGGATCCTGCCAACCTGCACGGCATTCGCGAGGATATTGACATGTACGACCGCATCCGTGACAAGGTGTCGGGTCTGACCAGCATCCTGAAGGACATGAATACGCTCACGCCTGAGATGCACCGGGAATCAAACTTCAGTCACCTGTACGATGCGATCGAAAAGAGGATAAAGGAAAGCCTGCCAGGGGTGCAGAATCAAGCATCCCTGCGAAGCGGCGATGTCAATTTTGATGGGATTACCGCACAGGAGGTGAAGGGGAATGTGGTCCATATTAATGTCTCTCCGGAAGCGGCGAGACAGGTAAATCAGATCGCCCAAATGCAGACATCCGTCCCTGATAATCATGTAGCGGGGATGGGAGTCCGGGCGGGTTTGAAAGATTTGGAGCCGATGGAGAAGACATTGAATGAGTTACTCGGGCTTCTAAAAGACTCCGGTAAATCCGTCAATGAGATCCAGACAGGAGACTTGCATATTTCGCAGGTTGAGCTGTTGCTAAAAAAAGCGATCCTGGTGAAGACCGAGGCAGACCAAATGTATTTTGATCAAATGGATCGTTACAAAAAAACAGGGGAAAGCGGTGGTTTTCCCGGGCTGGATCTTGAAGATGTGTTTGGCGATTTTGATGAGCATGCACATAAGTCCAAGCTGATGGAGGCGCATACCTTGTTGCGCGAGGCGAACATGCTCGACCCGGCAAATACTGAAGTGCTTCTGCTCATGGCTCAATTGTTGATCGAACTTACACCGGATGACCCTTCGGACGAACTCGAGCTTTTGTATCGCGTACAGAACCTGTTACAAGCACCCAAAAACGACAGTGAAAAATTCCGTCTTGCCCAGGCAACATTTCTGATTGCCACTGCAGGCGAGACGATCCGCATGGAATCATTGCGCGATGCGCGTGCCATGTTCATGCAGATGGGGCGCGCCGAATGGGTCCGGCAATGCGATGAATTGCTTTCACAAACAGAAATTTCAACAGGCCGACAGCAATCGCAAAACGCTTTCCAACCCATTGGAAATTGGCAGATACAGGTGCATGACGCCGTCAGCAGCACAATGTCGCTCCGCCTTCATCCTGATGGAGCTTTCGAAGCAGTCCAGCAGTTTGGTCCCTTCGGGGCGTCGATTCAAGCGGTGGGTCAATGGGTGTTCGTTCCGATGCAGCAACTGCTTCAATTGCAGGGGCTGATTAACGGCTTCCAGCCTTTCATGCTCGGAATTTCAATCCAAAGTCAACAGGGCAACGCCTTCCACGGAACTGGGAATGATGGGTTTCATTACACGCTTTCACAAGCTTGACTTGGCGGAAAATAGATTGTTCATTGGGCATTGCCAGGATTCGCAGTGGAGTTATCGACAATATCGTCATTGGGATGTATCCGCTGGGCATCGCCCTCCCAAGCCCACCTGAGTGATCTCAGATGGCTTGCGGATGATGAGCATGGGCTGTTGTTACGGGATGTCCAATAATCCAGGTACTCTCACAAGAATATCAATGGCTGATTTCCAGCCTCCACTGGGCGTTGGGAAAATCCGAAATGGATACGGTGATGATAATCTCGGTGATTGAGGTGGCAGCAAATTCCAGCCATAGATCGATCGAGAAGTCTCGATAGTCCCCCGGCTGGATGACAAGACTTTGCCCTGGAGATGTTCGATAGAACCGCTTGTAACCTGCGCTCTGTCCAAGATTATTGCGTGCATTGAAATCATCCTCGGACATAAGAATCGACACCGGATTGACACCCAGATTTTCCAACCGCCAATATGCCTGTATACCAGGGTAGTTAAAGAATTCATACCGCTGGAGAGTCAGTGCCTTGCCATTGTGAATCCAGGTCTGTCCAGGCTGCAATAATGTACCTGCCGGCGTGTCTTGTACGAGCGTGGCGGTGGGCATTGGAACGGGAGTGTCAGCTGGTCGCGGGGTTTCGGATGGCGGAGCAACCGGCTGCGGTGATGTAGCGGCACTGGATTCCTGGGACGAACAGCCTCCAAGATCCTCACTCGAGATCAATTCAACGGAAATAGGAACACTTACTTTGTATTCCGCCCCATCCCTGCCCTGCGTGGTAACAATGCCAACCCAGGTCTTTTCTGTCCACTCAAGGATGAATTCCATGTTGGTTTGTGCTGGAGCGGTCAACTCCATTTTTTTTACATCTTCTTTTATCTGACTGTATTTGGCGGATACTTCGCTGCTCAGGAGCATTTTGTCCACGCCAATCAAACCTGTTACCTCGACAATGACGGATTTCGATCTTTCCACGATCTGCTTCACATCGCTTCGTCCACCGCAGTTGTTCATTCGTACCGTTTCTCGAGTAACTTCTGTGATCTCTGCAGCAGTTTCATGGACAGAAAAGCTGGTTGTTCCTGCATTCGTGTCGCAACCTGCCAAAATAAGCAGAATAAGAAGAAAAGGCAAAATTTTCTGTTTCATGAGTGGGCATTCCTTGGGCTGCAATCTGGATGACGGTTTCATTTTGTCATTAAAAACGTTATTTTTAATAATTTTTAAGGAGGAAAATGAGTAAAGTAACCCCAAGGTTGTGACAGTTTTCCGAGATTATTCTCTTGACCACCAGCGCGTAATACCACGCCTGTGGATGGAATGAAAGCAAATTCCGGCCTGCTCAGAAACACCATCCGCATGCTGCAGGAACCAGATCTAACGATGCTTACATGTACATGTTGCGTGCGAACGCGAATAGCGCCGCTTTGATTGGTATGTAGTTGACCACAAAACTGGACAGTCCTGTAAGGGTTGCGGGAATTGGGGGTGTTCTAGGTTCCGGGTGATAGCGCTACACAGCCGAGTTCAAAACACGCACAACCCTGCAAAAAATCTAACCAACCTGCCATATGCTACGGCTCACTCCAAAAAGCTGCAGTCCAGGGAGTAGATGCGGACATTACCA
Organism: Anaerolineales bacterium; assembly: GCA_023382595.1. GTDB lineage: Bacteria > Chloroflexota > Anaerolineae > Anaerolineales > Villigracilaceae > Villigracilis. The sequence goes on from JAHDWB010000001.1 coordinate 1,022,385, forward strand.
ACGCTCAGTTGATGAAGTCCGCCGGCCTCGATGAGATTGTATTCATCGAAACTGTTGTCAAGATCGTCCAAATAGAAAAATGTGACACGTTCCTGGCATAATCTCCAGTGGGCTCCGATGAAATCTTCGCCAGAGTCTATTTTCCGGGTTGGTATACCCGTAAAGTGTTCGATCCACGCCCCTCCGTCCGCCGGCAGCAGGTTGCCGGGTTCCCCGGTGGCTGCAATGCCAACCAGACTGTTGTCTGGGATGTTGCTTTTCATCCAGATGTAAGCGAACAGATCATCGTCTTTCACAAATATGCAACATGGAGAAGGAAGGTGGCTTTGAACTAGGATGGCATATGCGATGCCGGCAGCGACGATGACGCTGGAAGCCCGGGCAAACCAAATCCCCGCATTGTTTTCGGCGATCCATTTTATGCCCGCGGCAATTCCCATGCCAACCAGGATCGAGACGGGTTGATAGAGGAAGATGGATATATACGGGCGGTCCAGCGCTGCCCCAAATCTTTGAGGCAGCAGGTGATCCCCCAAAAAGAACGACAAAAAGCCGGTTACCAGAAAAAAGAACACGATCAGGACGGCGGTCAAGGTCTTGTCGACGAAGAGCACAATGGCGATTACGGCAAATAATGCCCCCGCAACTACAGGGTGAATATACAGCACCATCAATAACATTAAGAAGAGCAGGAGCAGTACCGTTAACAGCACGATCGCTGAAAGAAAATTCTCGTTGTGCCTGATATCAACCTTGAAATAGGTGAACAAGGTTTCCGATCTCAGGCACACAAAATAAACCAATACCAGCAATAGGAGAATAACAGGACTCCGGCTGTGCAAAAGAAAGGTGGATACGACCGCCGTGCCCAGAACCGCCAAAAATCGCCGCGATGGACGGGGATGGTTCAGGATGATCAGGAGAAATGCAAGTACAAAGGCAATGCCGATCATGCTGGCCAGGGCAGGGTATTTCCCCCAATTGCTGGCATGGGATGGTGTCGGCAGGAAGAAGGCGGCGGTCGACATGGCGATCCATGCCGCATGTTTGTACCTGGAGGACAGGGTGGCGAGCGGATAAAGGGAGAGTACACACAATGCCTGGAGATACTGGCCCAGAATTAATATCCCCTGCACGGGGTCTGTTTCCGTGATCCCGCTCAGCCATGCCACCACGGCGTGGAAGCCGAAGTGGTAATAATTCCCAATTGTCATGTTGAGTTTAAAAAAAGCCTCAGGCGGCTTTTCAGGCGACATGAAGTCCAGCACGATCTGCAGGTGGGTCAGGGAGTCCGCGTAGGATGGAACGATCAGGCCTTGAATGTATATCAATCGCAGAAGGAAAACAAAAAAAATGAACAGCACAAGTGCCGGCGGGGTTTTCGCCAGAAGGTAAAAGAACCTGTCCCTCTTCCAGAGCAGGATGATCCCTCCAAGGACCAGCCCCGCGATCTTCATTTGCGGATCGGGTTTGATGCCTACGCTGATAGCGGCGAGCCCCAGCAGGGAGAAACCCAGGATGCCACCCAGAAAACAAAGGACGGGCAGAACATCATCACCAATCGCCGCTTCCTCCAAAAGCCAGGCGATCAATGTGGCAAATAGAAGTTGATAGAAAATCAGCCACAGCATCAATTCCCAGGATTGGGCAATGGTCAGGAGGGCGGTTTGAATAAATTGGAGGTTCTGTCCGGCTGTTCCCAGCATGTTCTACGGGTAGTTCCCTCCTCCGCCTTTTCTGGGAGTGGGCGAAGGCGGGATATATCTTGGTATGTTGAATTGACCGAATCCCAATCTTGTGCCATCCCGGGAAAAAAGGGTAAGTTCCTTGCTTCCGGAAGTGGCTGCGCCGTTACAGTACAGCCGGTCGGGGTATGCAGCCAGCACCTCGCATTTGAATCTTGTGCTCCCAACCATCAGATAAGGCAGGGCTGACTGATTCAGGTTCTTCTTGAAGATGAGTGAAATGATTAATGTGTTGTTGGGCTGCGGGTTTATGCTGTATACACACGCGTCCTCATCCGCGCCGGTGGTGCACGATTTCAGCGGGAAGTCGGCGGTCGAGGGCTGGGCGGCCGTCGGGTTGGAGATCGTTGTGGGTTTGTCGGTTGAGGTTGGTTTTTGTGAAGGCGGGGCTGTATTCCGTGGCGGGGTATTGGATGGCACGGAAACCACCGACTGACCAGGGCCGGTTACTTCCGGTTGTCCGAGTGGAAATAAATTCAAGGCCCATCCTGCTCCAAGACCGCCGAGACAAAGCAGTGCGATGACCAGGCCTCCCACAATGATTTTTTTGGACCAGGAGGGCGCCGGTTTGGGACTGACGTAGGAGGCTGTGACTGTTGCGGGATCCTGTCCGTACATCGAAAAGGTCGTGGTCGCGCCTGACGATGTGATCGTATTGCCGTTTGACCGGATCAGACTGTTAAACGCATCAATCACATCCTCCATGCTCTGGTAGCGCTGATCCGGATCCTTGGCTAGGACCTTCAACAGGAAACTTTCCACGCCTGGGGGGATGTTTTTGATGTAGCGGGTTGGGCGCGGCAGGGGCTCACTGGCATGTTTTACGAGGACGCCAACGGGTGTATCGGCATTGAACGGCCGGCGCCCCGTTACCATTTCGTAAAAAACGATCCCCAGGGCATAGATGTCCACGCGATGATCGAAGGTTGCTCCTGTGGCTTGTTCAGGAGACATGTATTCCGGGGTGCCGATCATAAAACCGGTCGAGGAAAGTTCCTGGGTGACCTCATCGCCCAGGATCTTGACGATCCCAAAGTCAGATAAAACCGGCTGGTCCGCCTGGTTAAATAAAATATTCGACGGTTTGACATCGCGGTGGATGATGTTGCGTTCATGGGCAAATCTTAATGCGTGTGCCACTGGCAGCAGGGTGTTCACCGCTTGTTGCCATGATACGGCTCCATTGGACAGGCGTTTTTTTAGAGTCCCCCCTGGCAGGTATTCCATGACAATGAACGGGCTGCCATTTGCTTTTCCAAAATCCAGCACCTTGATGATGTTGGGGTGTTCCAGCTGTGCGGCGGCCTTGGCTTCGCGTTCAAACCGCTTCAAGGTCTTGTCTGCCATCTCCGGCGTTATGCGGTCGGTGCGAATAATTTTTAATGCCACCTGCTTTTCAAGGCGGGTATCGTAGGCCTTGTACACAATCGCCATCCCGCCTTTTCCGGTTTGATCTCCAAGCTGATAACGTTCAAAAAATTGACCTTTTCTTGCTTCCATGACTGCTCCAGTCTATGAATCGTGCGATCTCATTGTCATGTGCTCAAAGAACTTCCGGATCACCTTGCTCATTGGGCTGCGTCTTCGATCTCCGCAAGCGGCTTTGATAAAACCCTCTCCTGCAAGGCGTTCGCTTGCGCATTGGACACCATATTCACATCCTCTGTCATGTCCAGTTCCGGGGCTTGGTGGTGCTTCCATGATGGCCTGATAATCTTTTTCATTTCCAACCTTCTGCCGGGAAGAGCATTTCCCACATTTTAACATTGAACTCCTTCGAATTCATAGTGGAGAACATTGCAGTACTGTTAGTCGTTGTTTTTAAGCGGTTTCCACGTTTCCGTGATGCGGCGTCGGCGCCCATGATTGTTGGGTCGGAACAATGCATTCCAGTGCATGAAATGGATGTGACCGCATTCTGCCGATTGCGCTTCGCCGGGCTGTGCGGAAAGAGGGTGCTTGCATGGCGATTCACCGATGGAGTCTCCTGCACCGTTAACCGGTGACAGAATTGCCTTCGATCATGTAATATCGCGCTTTTTCAAGGCGATTAGTGTGCCGCCAAAAAAGAACATGGTCAGGAGAAGCAACACCGTCCAATTCCCGATCAAATTGGATGCGTTTTGTGAATAATTCAAGGTAAAGCCATAAGGCGTGCGGATCTCGACGGGATCGGGGTTGTCAATGGTCACCAATTTGGTGACCATTTCATTGACGGTCACCAATTCGTTCTCCACAATGGCTGGAACAGGGATGGGATTTCGACAACCCGGGAATTCCCGCATTTCATTGATAATGGTCACCGGTTCCCAGTCCGGAGCCGGTTTCTCCACTTCGACGGAAACTCTCTGTGAGATCGGGTCGGGTTGAAAGCGGGTGAGCGAGAGCGTATCAAGTTGTTCGAGATTTGCCGAAGCGCCGAACGCCTGCATGGTCCAGCGGGTGAGGGTGCCATAGGAAAGGAATCTCGCCGCACCGGGTAGTTCGAAGATCACACCGGCAAAGGTGATCTGGAGGAAGAGGACGCCAAGGATAACGTATGTGACGGTGTTCTGATTGGGCGCAAGCGAGGAAATGAACAACCCAAGGCTGATCGCGGTCAGCACGGCCAGAAACAGTGTCAGATACATTTCAACCGCAACCGGCAAAAATACACCCCTCGAAGGGAACTTCACATGCAGTCCGATCACCAGCAGGAACAACATGCTTTGCACGGCGGCAAAGGTACCCAGCGGGATGACTTTGGAGATCAGATACGGGATGAGCTGCAGGAAGACCATGCGTTCGCGCAGATAGATCGTCTGTTCCTTGACGATCTCATACGCGGATGAGAACAAACCCAGCATGACCGCCGTCAGTGCCATGATAAACAATAATTTTTGGGCATTTCCGACAACAAAATAACTGGCACTGGTGGCACCCTCCGCCATCTCTGCCGCCAATTGCCTGCTGATCGAGGCAAGCGGATCGCCTGTCAGCCAGTTGGAATCGGCGATTCCAAGGATCAGGAACGCTAACAGCGGCATGACGGCGAGCAGGATGGTCAACAGAACGCGGTCTCGAAAAATCAGTGCAAAGTAGCGTTTGGTGAGCAGAAAAAATTGAAGAAGGAAGCTTTGGATCGATAAACGTTCCGGGCCGAGGCTTCGCCCTTTGCCGCTGCGCCCGCTGTGGGTCAGGGTCTGGAAGCGTTCAGTCACCGTTTTGAAGAAGGGGGACTGGCGAAACTGTTCATCCCACGATCTGGCTTTCTCCTTCGATTTGGCTGGATCGGCATCAGAAATCTCGTTATAGATCTGGGCAAAATCATTGTTCTTGACATCGAAAAAATCGCATGCCTCGCTTGGCGGGCCGTAATAGACCAGCCGCCCTTGCGCCATGAACGCCACTTGATGGCACTCGGTGATGTTGGCAGTGGCATGTGTGACCAGAACAATGGTCTTGCCGCCATCCGCCAATTTTCGGAGAATGACCATGACCTTTTTCTCAAGGCCGGGGTCAAGACCCGAGGTTGGTTCATCCAAAAAAAACAGGGATGGATCAGCCAGCAGTTCGACCGCGATGCTGGCGCGTTTGCGCTGTCCACCGCTCAGGCTGGATATGCGTTGATCTCGTTGGGCCGTCAATTCAACCTGATCGAGTGCGTGGTTTATTCGATGGGCAATTTCTTCGTTGGATGTGTCGGAAGGGAGGCGCAGGCGGGCGGAATATTCCAGTGCCTCCTGCACGTTCAGATCGGAATGCAGAATATCGTCCTGTGGCACATATCCGATGATCGAACGGTACGCATCGTAGTTTTTGTATAGATCATCACCCTCCACCAGGACTTGTCCCTCCGGTGGATTCAACCCGCTCAAGGTTTTCATCAGTGTGGATTTTCCTGCGCCGCTCCCGCCCACCAGTGCGATGAATTCCTGCGGATAGCAGGAAATGTTGACATCGTTCAGGATCGCCTTACGTTGCGAACCCTTCCCGACCTGCCATGTGATTTTCTTTCCATCCAGCCGCAAGCCCCTGGTCGCAGCGGAGCGACTGAGTCTTCCCTGCCCTTCATACTCCATTCGAAATGGTCCGATCTGGATGATGTCCCCGACCTTGAGCAGCTCCGTGCGGGAAATGCGTTTTCCATTCAATACCGTCCCATTCTTGCTACCAAGATCAGTGATGGACCATTCCGGCACTCCCGATTGAAGGACCGCGTGACGTCGCGAGATGACCGGCGCATTGAGATGAATATCTGCTTCTTTTCCCCGCCCAATGACCTGCCTGCCGGTCCCGGAAGGGGTCACCGGGCGAAGGGGAACATATCCGGACGTGGGCGATGGACTTTCCGCAGCCGTTTCCATGCCGGTCGGGATCTGGGCAGGCATTTCTTTTTCCCCGCCAAGTTGGAATGTTAGTACGACGGCCCGTTCGCGCTTCCGTCCAAGTTGAAGGCTCATCCCATCTTCCACGCGGAGACTATGGATGCGCTCGCCGTTCAGGAAGGTTCCATTTTTACTGTCAAGGTCAGTGTAATGCCAGGCGTCGGATCGTCTCTCCAGTCGTGCATGTTTTCGCGAGACGATTTCGGCAGACAGAATGATATCGTTATCCGGTTCGCGTCCCAGGTCAAACGAGTCGCGGTCCAGTTCCATCTGTTGCGTCAATCCCGAGGGCAGGAGGATGATCAGGGTTGGTTTCATGCAGGCATCTCCGATGCATTATGTGGTTGTTGGAGCAAAAGTGAAGTAGAAATTTGGCGACCTATAAAGTCCCGCTTTGCAGTCAATGCCCGATCGATGCCCAGTCCTTGCTGGCAGGAGCATAAGATCGTTGCTCTTTGAGATCGATCCCGGCTTCATGACGGGCATCGCATTTCTGTCTGAGGTTTCATTTTCACCGTGATATTGTCCGCTGATTTCCCGGTTGATTTGATATGGTGATGCGCAAAAAATGATTCTATGTCAGTATAAAATAGGAGGGTTTGCTTAGTCAACGGGTCATTCGTCATAAAATGCTTGGTTTCAATATTTACGCCCGCCCTTAAGTGTGCCTGGATATTTAGGACATCAAAAATATCATGTTCGAGTATTCATGGATGCTAATATGCCCTTGATGGCTGTTATTTCAGGGGAGCGAAGGGATGAAGGTGTAGGCGGTTGTCAGGCAGACAACTCACATCGTCAGAAATCCCCACTCCACGGGCGGTAATATTCCAAACTTCCGCCAATTTCCCATCACCACGGCGGCATCCTCCGGCAATCGACGCAGCGCCCAACCGGCGTTCTCCCGCACCCAGTTCGGGCTGAGCTGGGCATACACCAACCGCACCCCTGTCCGGCGGCAATATCTCAGGGCGGATTTCATGCGCTTCCTCGTGGTGCTCTCGATGGCCTCCTTCTTTTTGTGCTCATCCCCCACCTCCAGCCAGAACAGCGTCTCGTACCCCTGCAGCCTGCCCCAGGCAAGCGCATCGGGATAGACGGACATGCCCGGCAGCATGCTCTCGCTCCAGCCGGTCCAGATCTCGGCGCGTGGATAGGCGCTCCTGAGCCATGCCTGCCAGCGGCGGGAGATGCTGCGGTGCGGGGTGCAGATCTTGCCGGGGTTCACTTCCTTGAAGCGGCTGAAATGGATCCCCTTGGGCGCGCCCCAACTGCGCAGGGCGAGGGAGGTGCCCTGCCGCGTCGGATGCCAGAGCGGGAAGGGATCGGCTTTCGTCGGGTCGTCCTCGTTCCTGCCGATCTTGTGGACCGTCAGACCGCGTTTCTTGAGCGCCTCCAGGATCTCACAGATCATATGCCTGGACAGTCCGGTCAGGGAGGCGATCTCGTCCTGATGCCCTTTCCGGATGCGCACCAGGACCTGCAGGCACTTCAGTTCATCTGGGGAGATGCTGGGAAGATCGTCAACCGCTTTGGGGGGCGGGAGTGGGGCGGAATGGAACAGCCTGGGTGGGTGGGAAAAACCGTGAAACTCCGGTGCGACCCCGGCGGAGGTGAGCGCGTATGGGATGGATAGTCCACGGCGCATGGCGAGTTTGACCTCCATCCGATACCACTCGCCCGGCGCATCCACCCGCAGCCACAACGAGGCGCCGGGTCTTTTCCTGTTGAGTTCCGCCACCAGACGCTGCAACAGGGGGCGATACCGGAAAGGCGGCAGTCCATTCAAGGCATGGATGTCGAAGATGAAAGTGTCGGTATAACCGCCCTCATGGTTCAGGCTGATCCAATTCGAAAAGGTGATGTTGCCAATACGCACGGTCATGACTACTCCGAACAACCGATACGGATGATTTCGTCGGAGGTGAAATAATTCTGCGGGTTGAGCCAGACCGAACGTTTCTCCCCGGTCTGCTGCCTGATGCCGTAATGCAGGTGCGGACCGGTGCTGTTGCCGGTGTTGCCGCTCAAGCCTACCACGTGGTTGTAACCGAGGACCTGCCCCGCCGAGACTGAAATGCTGCTCAGGTGCGCCAGCCAGACCTGATAACCGTTGTTTTCCACCACCACGAGGTTGCCCCAGGGACCGTTCGGACCCGCCCAGACCACCTTCCCCGCCAGGGTGGTGTGAATGGGTGTGCCTTCGTTGACGGGAAAGTCCGCGCCGGTGTGGGTCTTGTAATACGGGTCCTGAAACACGCAACCCAGCAGGGGTTTGTCATGCCATTTGCTCCAATGCTGGATCGGACCGATCAGGGGCACGCCGTGGATGTCCGCGTCCGGACCGGCATATCCATCCCACGGCACCCCTCCGCCAGCTGGGAGTGAGCCGTTATCACCGGTCTCACTGTCGGCTGGTATGTCAAGCAGCCAGCGCTCCACGCCCGGCTGCGCCCAGGCCGGGAGCTGGGGGATGGTCAGGGCGACCAGGATCACGTACCCGACCACCAACGCTGCCCCGCACATTAACGGGGCGGACATCATGGCGATCGAAAGGCGCAGGAAGCCCTTCACTACAGGACCCGTCCGAGACGGTCCAGCCGAATCTCGCCCTGCTGCCCCGCCTGCAGACCCATCGAAGCTTCGATGGACAAGCCGTTGCGGATCATGCGCATTGAGAGCCAGTAGGACACACCGGAGCCGATAATCACCGGAGACAAGAATATGGGATTACCAGAATACAATTTCCCGACTTCCGGAGTCGTGATGGCGATCAGGACCAGGACAGCCGGTGGAAAGAGCGCGAGAAAACGCGCCTGCCATTCCACGCCTTTCGCAGCAGCACGCGCGCGGGACAGCACCTCCACCACTGTCCCAAGAGTCTTTCGCAGGGATGCAACGAGCGGACCAATCTCGATGCGTCCTTCAATGGATGCAAGTAAGGATGTGGCAACAATATCCACGGCGGGATTGTCCCAGGCGGTGGTCCATTCACGGACAGCTAGCGCCGCTTCATCGGCAGGGGCGGTGCGGAGCCGCACAACCAGATCGCCCAGCACCATCCTGCCATCCGGTCCCACGGCTTGCGCGGCATCATCGAGCGCATCTCCTAAAGGCTTGCCTTGTGAGAGCAGAGTCTCCACGACTCCCAGGCCGCGCAAGATATCCTTGGCTTGTTTCAAGCGGAACTCCTGACGTTTATCGGAAAGTGTGCCGGCATAGAGCAAACCACCCGCAATCGCAAACAGGATCGCGGGGAAGATGCCAAGGAACATGCCACCAATCAAACCGCCGCCCACCCAGATGAGAAAGCCGTAGGCGATCTGGTTGAACGACAGGCCGGTCCCGGTCTGGCGCGCGAATTTTTCGGGGTCGAACTTCTTCTTCGGCGGGGCGATGCCCATCGCCCTCGCCATGCCCGCTTCATCCACCGTGCGACGCCAGCCAATGGTGATCGGGATGGCTGCCAGCGCCAATGCGCCAAGGATTGAAATCAACGTGATCATATTATCTCCGGATTAACCAAAATGCGAGTTCCTGCGCGCCGCCGGTTGCCAGCCAGACGGTGAAGTAAATTCCCACGACTCCAAGAAGAACTGTTAACAGCGGATAGACGCCGACTTCGTTCCATGCGAGGTCAACAGGTCGCAGGGCGGTGTGTGCGGTCTGCGGTTGACGGGCAGGCGCAGGGCGTTCATGCTTCGCTGTTGGACGCTGTGCTTTTTGTTTGGGTGGAGACGGATCGCCTTCTGTTTTGCGTGTGGCTGCTTGTTGGTTGACATACTGACGGGTCTGCATGGAATAGCGAAAGCGCCGCATCAACCAGACTTCCGGTGGGACGCGGTCGGGTCCGAGGCGCAAGAGTGCCAACGCCATGAAGGAGACCAATACCAGAAAACCGATCACCATCCTTGCGGTGAAGGAGAGCGGCAGGAACAGACACAGCACGGCCAGTAGCGCGCCAGCGCCGAGGATGCCAAGGTCGCGGTCGTTGAACATGACGCTCCTAAAACGGCGGTTTGGGCTGGAAGTTTTTCAACATCTCACCCAACTGTGGCAGAAAGAGGAAGGCAAACAACACAATAATGACCAGACCGACCACGCCGATGATCGCCATCGAGGTCATGCGGCTTCCGCCGAATGCCATACCGGCCGTGCCTTGTAGAATGAAATATAGACCGCCGAGTAAGGCCACAACGATCAAGAGTCCTGCCATGAATGCCCAGGCGTCGCGGGCAATCGCCAGAATTTGTTCCATGATGGGATCGAACATAAATATCTTCTCCTTTGAAATTTCAACAAGTACCAAGAAACCAGGCAGCCAGAGGAATGGCAGCGCTGGCAAGGATCATGCCAAAGAGCGCTTCACCACTTTCGATCAGCGCATTCGCGAAGGAAGATGCACCACCAATCGAAGCAGAGAACATTGTGATGAAGGCTGCATTCAACATGCGCAGGGCTGCCAGCCCGCCGATCAACCCCGAGGCAAGTGTGCCCAATTCGCTGATCGGTCCACATCCACCTGCACCGGGCAAGGTGGATTGCAAGGCACTCACGATCTGCGGGATGCCAAGGAAGGCAAACAAGCCGAGTGCGACGATGGAAATCAGGGCAGAGATGGATTCCCACACCCAAAGATTTGCGCCTAATACAGAGGCGGAACTCACCCGCAGCATCTGGGCAATACCCGCCAGCAACGCGAAGGCGACAAATGCGCCCGCCAGGGCAACCCAGGCTTCGCGAAGGAAGGTCAATAAAAGGGATGTGACTTCACTCATGACAATGCCATCGGATTATGTTTATGGAATTCATTTTCAAGGGCAGGATAGAAGCGTTCGCCCCAGAACTGCATCGACCACCGCTTTGCCGGTCCGGTGCGGTCCTTGAGGGTCAGGACTTCCAGCGGGGCACAGCCGCAGTCGCGGACCTCGCCAGTGCGATTCACCACCAGCACACGATCTGCTTCATAGGGAACTCGTTCATCTCCCAATAACGCAGACAGATCATCGCCATCAATGAAGCGTTCGGATTTCAAGGCGGCAGCCGCAATGATCGCCCAACCATGATGTCGTGCCATCTCACGCAACGCAGCGGCAGCTTCGCCACTGCGACCTTCTTCATTCATCATGCCGGTCAAGCCAACCACGGGTACTCGATTGAGATAATCCACAGCGATCAGCGCCGGTCCTTTGACAGGGAAGGCGTAATCATGGATTAGCATGTCTTCCAACGCGCGCACGGTGTCCTCACGTGAGTTGAGCGACAGCAATACGGCTTCACTGGCGCGTGCCAATTCCGCCTCGACCTTTTCGGGCGGGGCGAACTGATGCGGACCGCAAACGACCGCCTCCATTTGGCGGTACAGGCGGAAGCGCAGTTCCTCGGGCGTGTGTTCGTAACAGCCAATGGCAGATGGAATATGGAGACAGGCAGCCTCGTAGATCATGCGCAGCAGCCAGGAAGTCTTTCCGATTCCTGGCGCTGCGGCAAGCAGGGACGCGCCGCCGCCCCAGAAGGGCAGACCGGCAAAGACGCCAAAAGGAGAGTAGGGCTGTGGATGGCTCAGGGTTCCGGAGCGCAGCATGGCGTCATCTTATTCAATTGTGAATAGGGGAGGGTGGGATGTGTCGCTATGGAGCTTTCTCAAGGATGGAAAACAAATCCTGCCGCCTGTGAAACTAAAATCAAATCCAGATCAAGATCGTCGTGATTTTTGATACATCGGACAATCTGTCGGGATGGACGAACAGGAATGGGATTATGATTTGCCCCCAACGGCAGCAGGCTCCGGATCGGGAAAAAACAAAAGGAGCTTCAAACTACTTGGATAAACTTTCCTCCAGATGCTGTGTGAAAAGATTAATAACTTCCTGCGCGACACCTTTTCGCGCGCCAAACATCAATTTGCGACCGATAGCGTCGAGCGGATAGATGTCCATGATGATCTTGCTGCCATCCCCTTCGGATTGAACGACACAGGTCATTTGGGTCCGGTCGCCAAGCACCTTGCCGAGCAGGGTCTTGTCGAATTTCACTTCGAATTGGAATTCCTCAGGTTTGGATTTGAGTATTTGCCCCTTGAGTTTTTCCACGGATTTCAATGCAGCATCATGGACTTTGCCGGGGTCTAGTTGATAGGTTTTTTCCTGATGGACTTCAAACGGCATGCTAATCTCCTTTTCTTTTCGTCATTGCGGGCAGGGCGAAGCAATTCCATCTACGGTTGGAGATTGCTTCGCCCCCCTTCAGGGTCTCGCCCCGACATGTTACAGCTCTTCGTATTCCACCTGCCGGGATAACTCCTCGATCAGCGCACGGGAACCAACCTCGGTGCCGCTCATGGATGCGGTGGCCGCTCCGCTGGCGGCGCCCCAGCCCAGCGCTTCTTTCAGGGAATATCCCTGCGATAATGCCCAGACCAATCCTCCGACCATCGAGTCGCCCGCGCCGATGGGGTTCTTCTCCTGGATCTTCGGGCTGTGGATCAGCCAGCTTTCATCGGCAGTTTGCAGAAGCGCGCCTTTCCTGCCCATTGATATAACCACGTTCTGCGCGCCCATCTTTAGAAGTTCCTTCGCGGCAATGACATTTTGGGCGGTGGTTTCGACGGGAAGACCTGTCAGGCTATGAGTCTCTTCGGCGTTGGGTTTGATGAGGAAAGGCCTGGCTTCGCATCCGAGACGCAGGCTTTCGCCGGTGGTATCCAGGATACTGATGGCTTGGTGCGCGTTGAGGATGGCGATGATCTGGGCGTAGAACGAGTCAGGTACGGAGGGAGGCAGACTCCCGGCAAGCACCCACCAATCCCCGGGTCCGGCAAGCGAGGCGATCTTATCCAGCAGTTCACGCTGTTTGATTTCATCCACCAGCGGTCCCTTTTCGTTGACCTTGATGTAGTGGTCGTGCTTTTCCGTGACGATGCTGATGTTGGTGCGCGTCTCGCCGGAAATTACAACGAAGTCGGTGGCGATGTCCAATGCCTGCAACCCAGATTGAAGTCTGTCGCCTGTCCGCCCGCCGATGAAGCCGAGAGCGGTGCTTGGCATGCCCATCGACTTGAGCAGGCGCGAGACATTGAAGCCTTTGCCTCCGAAATCCACCTGCGATTTGACGGCTGACAGTACCGAGTCGAACTGCACCTCGGTGACGGTCAGTTCACGGTCAATGGCGGGGTTGAGCGTGAGGGTGTAGATCATGTCGGCTCCGGTTTATCGTTGGTTTACGCGGGTTCCTGCCAGAATTTTTCGATAAGCGCCGCTTCCGCAGCGCTGGTCCACATCTGGTCGGGACCGAGTTTTTCTGCTACGTCGGGGATACGGTCCTTCAATTCCTTGAGACTCGTCAGCGGCAGGTCGTGGATCTGTGGGAAGATGACAACCTTGCCCGGATAGCGGCTGTCCATCACCGATTGAATGGCATCCGCCGCCGTTTCAATCCCGCCGATGGCTGCCACGGAGCGACCAGGCGATAATGTCCCTGCGATTCGTCGCTCCATTACTGACGCCTGATCGTGGATGGTCAAGCCCGATGTGCCCGTGTATTGCGCGTTCGCAAGATAGACGTTGCTAAGATTGACCCTGCCCATTGTGCCGTTGGGAACGCCTGCGAACAGGACCATCATGCCATCGGGCTTCATGACCGTGTCACCCTCTTCCATCAGCGAAGCGACGGGCACGCTGACGACGACATCGTCCGCGCCTTGATGGTCTGTCGCCTGCATTACAAACTCATGGAAGGATTGCTTCGAGGTATTCGGGTTGAAGGTCAGCAGGGTTCGACCCTGTTTTTCCGCGAGCGGCGCGTACATGTTGACCAGCGTTTCCAGGCGTTCGTCGCTGATCTCGGTGGCAATGACCAGTTTCGGTCCGTCGGGCAATTCGAGCGCGCGTTGGACATGCATCTGCCCCATCGGTCCGCCTGCGCCGATAAAGACGGTCGTGCCGCCCGCGCGCAGTTCGCAACGGTTGCGCGCTTCGCCATAGGAGGCGGCAATGTCCGTGGTGCTGTTGCCCACGAAGGCAATGTAATCGTAATGCAGGCGACCGAGGTCAACGGAGGTCAGTCCGTCCAGCGCTTTGATCCCAACGATGTTCAATGTTCCGCGGCGGGCAATGAAGCGCGCCACATTCCCGGCAACTTCGGCGGAGGCGGGGTTGAGCATGACGATATCATCGAAACCTTTGCCTTCGGTCAGTTCCTTGGTGAGGGATTCATAATCACTGATATTGTTCCTCTCGATGACTACTGCCTTCGCAGCAGAGACCAGTGTTTTGACCGAAGCAGGCACGTCCGTCAATACGATGGTCGCGGGCGCGTCCAAACCTTTGGAAAAGGTGAATTCGGTGGCATCGTCGGGTTGACCAATGATCCACATCGTGCCGCCAGGTTTCGGGTCCAGCCTGCGGCGTTGGGTGTAGGCGGCGACCACACAGCCCCACGGCTCCAGCAGCGCGGACTCGGCATATCCCATGCCCTCATCCACAGGCAGGAGGCAGGCGCCCGCGTCGGTTTCGAGCACTTCCCTGCCGATGCAGTGATATTGCACCAGCCCGCCGGGGATGGTGTAGCCGTAGGCGGTGCTCATGCCGTTTTGGTAAATGTCAGGCTGGACGGCAAGCCGTTGACCGGGGCGATACCACCCCGCCAGATTTTTTCCCACCTTGATGATGGTCAGTGCGACCTCATGCCCGAGGCGGGTCGGATCCACTGCCAGATCGCGGTTATACAGTTTGGGATGCCCCCCGCCCTGCTTGAGGATTTTCACGTCTGAAAAACAGATGCTGACACTGTCAATGCGAACGAGGATTTGATCGTCGTTCGGTTCGGGGATGGCGAACGGTTCGGGCTTGCCGTCCCTGCCCATGTTCTCCATGCCCGCCCCGTAGAGGTTCCACGCGTAACTTTGCTGCGGCAGGGGGTGCTGCGCCGCATGGTATTTCTGATACTTCTTGCCCATTGGTATTCCTTTCAGGTATACAGCGGTGGTTTCGATACAAGCGGGACAAACGCCCGCCTGCTCAACCAACGGCTTTTATAAACTCAACTTTTCCTTCACCAATTCGCGCACTTCCTGCGCGGTGGAACATTCCAGCGCCTGTTGGGCAAGCGCCTGCAACTCGGAAACCTTCAAGCTGCGGATCTGCGCCTTCACCAGCGGGATGGACGGCACACTGATGCTCAACTCGTCAATGCCCAGGCCGATCAAGATCGGAACGGCATACGGGTCCGAGCCCAGTTCGCCGCAAATGCCGGTCCATTTGCCGTGTTTGTGCGCGCCTTCGATGGTCCTGGCAATCAGGCGCAGCACGGCTGGATGCAGACCATCCTGTTTGCTGGCAAGCGCGGAGTGCATCCGGTCCATTGCCAGCGTATATTGGGTCAGATCGTTCGTGCCGATCGAGAAGAAATCCACTTCCTTTGCCAGCACATCCGCCATCAACGCCGCCGATGGGACCTCGATCATGATCCCCGCTGTCACACGCGGGATCTTTAATTCATCCTGCAGTTCATCCAGCATCAGACGCGCCCGCCGGTATTCCTCAATATCGCCCACCATCGGGAACATGATCTGTACATTGCCATGCAGCCCCGCGCGCAGGATGGCCCGCAACTGCTGACGGAACAACTCCGGTCGGTTCAAACACAAGCGGATGCCGCGCTCCCCCAAAAACGGATTGTCCTCGCGCTGCATCTCGATATAGGGCAGGGGTTTGTCCCCGCCCACATCCAATGTGCGGACGATGACGGGCAGTTTACCCATCACTTCTGCGATGGAGCGATAAACTTCGTATTGCTCCGCCTCGCTGGGCGCTGTGGTCCGCTCCAGGAACAGGAACTCGGTTCTCAACAGCCCGATGCCTGCCGCGCCCATCTTCAAGGCTTTTTCCGCATCTGCCAGCGACCCCGCGTTGCCAACCACCTCCACGTGACGGCCATCCGCTGTGATGGCGGGAGCCACTGAATTCTCCAGCGCGGCGCGGCGTCTTTCGATCCAAGTGTTGCGTTCCTGTTCGGCCGCATGCAGTTCTTCGGGTGAGGGATCGAACGTGATCGTCCCATCGTTGCCGTTGAGGACGACGTACGAGTCGTTCTTCAACTTCAAAACGGACTTATCCACGCTGACGATGGCGGGCAATCCCAGTGCCCGCGCCAGGATCGCGGTGTGTGATGTCGGTCCGCCGTTGACGATGCAAAAACCCAATACCAGGTCCTTGTTGAAGGAAACGGTGTCAGAGGGGGAGAGTTCGCGGGCGACCACCACGACCGGCTTGTCGGGCAGGGAATCGGCTTTGTCCTCCGCACCGACCATCAGCCGCAGTACGCGTCTGCCCACGTCGCGCAGGTCATCCGCGCGGGCGGACAGGATCGGGTCGTTCAACGCCGCAACCACCACGGCGCTGTCCTCGATGGTCTCCTTCCACGCCTTCAGCGCATCCTGTCCCTTTTGGATGCGTTCGTGGACTGTTTCGGTTAATTCGGGATCGTCCAGCAAGCCAATGTGCGCGTCGAAGATGGCAGCTTCGGCTTTTAATCCCTGCTCGGCCATTTGCTTGTTCAGATGATTCAATTGCATACGTGCCCGCGCCAGGGCGTCCTGTAGATGCTCCCAACCGACAACCAGGGTGTCCGATACCTCGTCAATGGGAATCTCCTGGTGTTGGAATTGGTACACGGGACCAATCGCAATCCCTGGCGCGGCGCCCACGCCCTGCAATATGTTTGCCTTTGTTGGTTTACTTTTTTCCAGAGATTTCACATCCGCTTTCGGTGCGGGAGGCGCGGCTGGCTTTTTCTGTGTTTCCTCAGATGTTTCCCCTTCCCCCAACCCCGCTACAATCGCTGCCTCGATCTCAGCCAGCGCGGTCTCTTCATCTTCACCATTCACTTCGACCTTCAATAGACTTCCCTTGGATGCCCCCAACGTCAACACCGAGATCAAACTTTTTGCATTCGCCTTCTTCTCCCCGTGCCAAATGGTTACACTCGACTTGAATTGTTTTACGAGATTCACCAACGTCTTGGCAGGGCGCGCGTGCAACCCCGTCTCATTGTTGATCGTGATCTCCAATTGTTTCATGACGAAACTCCATTTCCAACAAGGATGCTGCAACCGTTAAAACTTCACGACCCCTCACGCTTCAGGCTCCTTGTCCAAGTGCTTCAAAATGATCTCTGCGTCTGTTGCATGGATCAGTTCATTCAGGACGGCTTCATCCTCGATCGCTTCCGCGAGACTCGCCAAAACCCCCACATGCTCATCTCCCGACGCAGCGATGCCGATCACCAAAAAAACTGGTTCCCCGCCCTCATCCCATTCCACGCCCTGGGGTAGTTGCAGGACAGAAATGCCTGTCTGCAGGACGTGATCCTTGTTCTCGTATACACCATGCGGAATGGCAACCCCGCTCCCCAGATACGTGGACATGCTTTCCTCGCGCATTAACATGCCCTCGGTATATTCTGGTGACACACAACCCAATTGCACCAACAAATCACCCGCCTTGCGGATGGCGTCGGTGCGGTCTGTTGCGACCGCGTTGAGTTGGATTCGTTTCTTGGAAAGGATGGACATGGTTACAGATCCGTGCCTGTGATATCGGCCTTATCTACAAAGGCTTTGACGATGGTTTCAAAGATGGGATCGTTCAAAAAATGATTGAACGCCACAACCACAGCATTTGGCGCTTTTGCGGCAGCCGATTTGGCAAGTCCCGTATGGACGATAACCAACTGCGCATCGGCGGGAATCTCACGCACCGGCTTGTGAATGACGGTCACATCGGCAACCTGCGCGGCTTTTAATTTTTTCTTGAGGGAATTGACGCTCATTAAGCTGGACCCCATTCCGGCTTCACATGCAAAGATAACGGTCTTGACTTCGACGGCAGAGATCGACTTGGACATGATATATTCTCCTTTCATAAAAATGACAGATGCGACATCGTGACAGTGTCATTATAGCGCGAGCCGCATCTGTCATTTCCAACCGTATCAGATCGGTCAACCTTCAAGGGTCGACAGGACAAAACTACTTATTATCCTTCGGTTTTCTCTTCCGGCACCGGGCTGAAGCGCAGAAGAAGTACACCCACGACTGCGGAAACGACCGCACCGATCAACACGCCACCCAAAACGGCGAAGTGCTGTCCGGGAGGCGTCACGGCAAGGTAGGCAAAGATCGAGCCGGGAGCGGGGGTGGCAACCAAACCTGCATTGGTGATGGTGAACCACAGGTCGGCGGAGAAACCACCGGCGATGACTGCCAGGATCATGATGGGGTGGGCAAGAACGTAGGGGAAGTAAATTTCGTGAATACCGCCGAAGAAATGAACGACCATCGAGCCAGTGGCGGAGTCCTTGAGCAAGCCTTTACCAGCAATATAGAAAGCGATCAGCAGGCCCAAGCCGGGACCCGGGTTGGTTTCGAGCAGGAAGTGAATCGCGCGTCCGCTCTCTGCCGCAGCCGTCACGCCCAGGGGACCCAAAACGCCGTGGTTGATGGCATTGTTCAGGAACAGAACCTTGGCAGGTTCGATAATGATCGCAGCCAGGGGCAGAAGTCTGGCATTAACCATCCAGTCCACCGCAGCGCCCGCAGCATTGCTGAATGCCACGACAACCGGTCCAATCGCTACATTTGCGATCAGAGCCAGGATCATACCAAGGATACCAATCGAGAACGTATTGTAGAGCATCTCGAAGCCGACCGGAATCTTTTCTTCAAGTGCGTCATCCAGCTTTTTGATCGCCCAGCCGCCAAGCGGACCTACGATCATGGCGCCCAACATCATGGGGATATCGGAACCAACAATGACGCCCATAGTTGCCACAGCGCCCATCACACCACCGCGCACATCACCCTGTACGAGCTTGCCGCCGGTGAAACCGATCAACACAGGGATCAGGTATACGATCATCGGACCGACCAACGCGGCGAACTTTTCGTTTGGAAGCCAGCCGACAGGGATGAAGAAGGCAGTGATTAAACCCCAGGCGAGCAGTGCGCCAATGTTGGGGATAACCATTCCGGCTAAAAATCCGCCGAATTGTTGCAATCTCTCTTTCATTTTCTTGCATCTCCTTTCAAGATTTGAAATTCGCCCGGGGATTCGGGCGCTAGACCGCCGGAAGACTTTGTGAAGCCTCCCGGATTACAAACAGCGGGACGGACCGCTGTCGGGTAACCAACTGTGCAGGGTGCGGAACCAGCTTGTGTTTCGAGTGAAGCGGGAGGTTGATCCTGTTTCTGATGAATCTTCCAACACTGGGTGGGTGGGAAATAAAATTTCCATGCCGGCACAGCGCATGGAAATTTCTAATAAAGTGGTATCGAGTTTCTTGTTGGCGGGACAGGCGTGGATCAAAGCGGGCTGAAACATGTCCCATTGAAGAGCAATCGGTTTCGGGTCAGCTGGAATTGTGTGGGAATTCTGCCGAATTTTGGTCGCATCCATCATCAAGACCTCATGCAAACGGGGAGCATATTCAGAGCGCTTGGCAGTGTAAACGATTACATTTTCGTTGTCAAGAGGAATCTAAGAAACAGGTATATTTTGCCGTATTCTGCGAAAAAATGGAATTATATTGACTGTTTCGGAAATAAAGCATATGATTTTATAGATATGATATGAAATCGTTATCATGAATTTAGCGCAAACTGATATAATATCCCCCATGTCCAGTATCAAAGATGTTGCCCAGACTGCCGGTGTTTCCACTGCCACCGTTTCGCGCGTGTTGGCGAATAGTTCACTCGTCAAGCAAGAGACCCGCAAACGTGTTTTGGACGCGGTCGAGCAACTCAATTATCGCCCCAACCTGATTGCAAGAAGCCTGCGCGCGCAAAAGAGCGCCAAGATTGGCTTGGTCGTTTCCGATATCCGTAACCCGTTCTTCACCGCCATCAGCCGCGCCGTGGAAGATGCCGCCTATGAGCAGGGATATTCTGTTCTGCTGTGTAATACGGACGAAAACCCTGAAAAGGAAGAGCTGTATCTGAATGTATTGCATGATGAAAATGTGGCGGGTATTATTTTTTCCCCCACCCAGCAATTCAGCAAAAAACTTTCCGCCCTTAAATCCAATATCCCTTTTGTCATTATTGACCGTACGGTTAAATCCGATCAGGCGGATATGGTTTTGCTTGATAATGTGGAGGCGGGATATGAGTTAACAAGCCACTTGATCGGGAATGGGTATCGGAGGCTGGCGGGCTTGTTCGGGAACGCCAGCACGACGGGGAAGGATCGTAACAAAGGCTTTCAAAAGGCATTAAGTGAACATCAATTGAAACCGGTTGCCGAGCGTTTCATTTCCCCGCGCATCAAACAAGGCTATGATGCCACGCTTGCATTACTCGATCAAGCAGATTGCCCTGATGCCATCTTCACCAGCAACAGCTTATTGACCGCGGGAGCATTCCAGGCGATTCGTGATCGTAAGTTGAACGTTCCAAACGATGTGGCATTGGTTGGTTTCGATGAAACCACTTGGGGCGCCCTCGTGGATCCGCCCATTACTCTTATCGCCCAACCGACCGAGGAGATCGGCCGCACCGCAACAGAACTGCTTTTCCAAAGAATAGAAGAGCCGAGCCGTTCCCCCAAAACGGTAATCCTCAAAGGGACATTAATTGCACGCGACTCCAGCGCGCCCGTTCGAATAAACAAGCGGATAACGAAATAGTCCACCAGACCAAACAACATTCTGACGGTATAGGGGGTGGAACGCGGGCAGGCGGACTCAAAGATCATGCATAGCAGCCAGGAGGTCTTACCGATTCCTGGCGCTGCGGCCCCGGAAGGGCAGACCGGTGATGATGGGGGATGTGTGGCTTCGGGCTGGGAATTATTTGTGCTTTGAAAAGACAGCAATCCCTGCTTGACGAAGTCATTGTCATTCCGTATGATGTGGTACGCGACATCGTAAGCAAAGAGGAAATTATGGCCAGCTATACCTTCGATCTGCCCGACCAACTCAAGCAGGACGCGGAGCGACACGCGAAAAAACAGGGCGTTTCGCTCAACCAGTTCATCCTGTGGTCGATCGCGGAAAAAGTCGGTGGACTGCTGCAGGGATTGGATGATCCCAACTTCCCGGGCATCACCTTACGCCGCGGCGCTTCCGGGTCACTCGTCCCTGTGCTGCGCGGGACCGGCATCCGCGTGCAAACCCTGGTGATCGCCGCGGATCATCGCTCTGCGTTGGAAATTGGGAAGGAGTACGACCTGACTGAGACCCGAGTACGGGAGGCGCTGGACTATTACGAGGTGCATCGCACGGAAATTGATGTCTACATCAAGGCAGAATCGGAGTTGGAGCAGGGGCGTGAGTAGGAAACTTCAGGTGCGTCTTGATGCGGACGCATCCGGCGATGTCCTGTATCATGCCCTGCTGGAGCGCGGGCATGATGCCACCTGTACGACAGCCTTAGGATAGATTCTCCAGGTCTGCAATATCTTTTGCCCTGCCGCTTGCCTGCTTGTTTTTCTTCAGGTGTTTCAAGTCAATCAGGTTGACCTCGACGCCATCCAATTGATCCACAATGCGCGCTTGATAACATTCATCGAACTCAACCCCGGAAATGGATGTGGCGATCTCCAGTCTCATGGGAGGAAACCCCATGCGAATGATCTTCGGCTTTTGCATGAATAATTCGGGGGTTAAGTTTGGGTCTTCGAGTCCAAAGGCTTTGAAGGCAGACACAAGTTTCCGGGCATTATCAGGATGAATGGCTATCCAAATATTCAGGTCAACGGTGGCATGGGGATAACCATGATAACCAACAGCATAGCCCCCGATCAGCAGGTACTGAACGTCATGTTCCTTCAGTAATTTCAAGAACTCTTTGAAGTCGGGCGGCAGCCGCAGGTCCATAGTTGATCCTCCGCAGTAGTTCCATGTATGCGAGACGCTCATATGGCGTTCTTGAATGCCAGTATTCCTTATCCGCCCTGTCCGCCTCTTCGAAAGAGGAGACCACCGAGAAAGCGGTTTTATCCAGCTTTGGGAATTGAATCTCGTCCATGTGTTAAGTATAGCAAGGAAATTTATTTCCTCGGTATACCGAGGAAAATGACCCCATCCGCAGATGCACGAGACAGCCCGGGATTTCCACGACTGCAGGCATGTGCCTTCCCTTACCTGTCCGCATGTCGAACTTCACACTGTGACCTGGGCAGATGCTGTTCAGCTTAATTTCAAACGGCTACAAGATTGATGACAACGTACGTCAAAAGCCCCAGGAACATGCCGGGGATGGCGGGAATATCGCCCCCCTGCCTGCGAATCCAAAATCTGCGCCAGACTTCCATGCCAAGTAAAGCCAGCAACACAGCGGGAAACGGAAACAAACACGCCAGTCCTGAGACCGCTAGCAAATCCGCCCTGCCAACCATGCCCTTGCGATAGCCATATCCTGTGAGTAACACCGGCCAGACGGGCGGGTGGAACAGCAGCGGAATGATAAACCAGGCGGACAGGTTGCGAAGGATGCTCCAGGCACATGCCAGCAGGACCAGTATGGTTTGGGTGGGCGTGTTTGCCAGCGTTAATAGAATGGTTCCAAGCAGAAAGACCTCGATGCCCGGAACCAGCCGGTAGCGCAGATCGGCATAACTGAACAGAGAGAAGGAGACCAACGCAAAGGTTTCCGTGAGGGTCATGATTGATTTTCTTCGTCGGTTTGTTTATTTGGCATGAATGTAAGTATCTCTTTCACCTGTGAGGCATTGCCAAGTTCAGATGCCCGCATCAATGGGTCGCGTGCCGTCATGATTTCCTCTGGATGATCCAGATAGGCTCTGGTCATGTGAGCTGTTTCTTCTGGATATTGTGCGGCGAACACATTCGGATCCAGCCCATGTTGGGTGATGTCGGCGGACATAGCTTGAAAGCCCTGCTGGAATTCTTGTGGAGATCCATTGAAACTGGATTGGATGGAGGCATTCACCGATGGTGAGAAACCAAAATCATCTGGTGAAGGTGTAGACGGAGTGCCATTGAAGCGCTGCATCCGTTCCCCCAACTCCGCCTGTCTCGCCGCCAGTTCGTGTCCGTGTGCGAGGGAACGATTGTAGGCAGCAGGGGCACGTAATCCCATCGCTTCCAGGTTTCCGGCTTGCTGTGTCAATTGCTGTGCCGCGTTCAGATGCCCCATCGCGGCTTCTGCGCCGGTAAGCCCGCTCGTGGTTGCAGCTACTCCACCCGCCCCTGCGCTGGAGGTAGCTCCTGCCGCACCAACTGCACCGGCTCCCGCCGCTCCCACACCACTGGCTGCCAGCGCGCCGATGGAGACGATCTGTTGTGCCGCCTTGATCATGCCGCCGATGGCATCGGCGGCGGTGGTCAGGGTCATGCGGCTGAGGATACCCGCCAGCGAGAGCAGGATTCCGGTTGCGCCGAACAGCCAGATCACGCGCAGGATGGCGGATAGCAATCCCTGTGTGTCGAACAGATAACTTGCCGCCAACCCCGCTTTGAATACCCCGCCCGCCACGACCGGCAGCAGGGCGATCAGCAGCACGGCTTTTAGCCACAGCGAACGCAGCCAGGCCGCCTGCGGCAGGACACTGGCGATCGCCAGCGGCGGAGCCAGCACCGCCAGGATGAAAAGGACTGCATTGGCGGAGGCGAAGGCGAACAGCATCCCGCCGATGGCAAGCAGCGAACCGATGGACAGGCTGATCGAGATCAAGCCGCCGAAGAAGGTCAGGTTGGCAAGCCCCAGCACCACCGAGGTGGCGGTGGTGGAACTGACGAAATTCATCGCCAGCCCGCCCGTCTCGCCGATCACCCTGCCCACCATCCACCAGCCGAGGCGGATGACGAGATCCAGGAAGGGACCGGAGGCGACTGCCAGCACGCCCGCCGTGACCCAATCCCCAACCACGCGCAATCCGCTGTCATCATCTCCAAGTAATCTTCCCCAGTGATACAGCGCTAGTCGTAATAGGAACAAAGCGGGCGCCAATGCAGCCGCGACCGGCAGACTGGACTGTGCCACCTTGTTGTAATCGCCCTGGCTGGGAGCTTGTATGATCTCACCGATCACGCTGGTCCAACGCGCCACTTCCTCGCTCATGACACGCACTTCCTTATCGGCGGCTTTGTCGAAGATGCGCACCAGGGCTTCGGAGATGGTCTCGGCGGGAAAGACCAGGTGATTGAAGATCTGCGAGATGGTGGTCGTGGTGTTTCCTCCGCCATCCGTGGGGGGTGGCGGCGTTGCCGTGACCGTCACCGTGGGTGTGGGAGTCAGGAGCGGATTCGCACCAGAGGCATGAACAGGTGTGACCGCCATCGCCAGATCACCGAGGGCAAGCAGCGCAATGCAGATTATGCAGATGATGATGGATCGGAATTTTTCCATAAGTCCTTCAAGGCATGTTGGGAGATATAGTTCCTTGTAAAACACAATTGCTGATAGCCGCATTGTTTGCAGATCGACGGCTGCCGCAGGGCATTCAAGGGTGGATGTGGTCCCTGCTTCGCAAGGTTGGACAGGGTTACTATTGTTTTTTCCAGATCCCGATTGGCGAGGAGTTGATCGACAGACTTTGCTTCACCGGTCTCCCGATCCAAAGCATAGATCGCTGGCGTGTTGGACCAGGGTCGGTTTCCCAGGGTCGTGCAACGGTTAAGCAGGGAAAAGCGCAGCTGATCTTGTTCGCCATTGGAGACCAGCGAGCCGATCTTGGTTTCTGTGACATGCCCTACAGGAACCTGCCAGACCCAGGCGTCGAACTGGACAGGCAGGCGTGCACTGGGCAGGGTCAGGCAGACTTTTTCCGCCTTCAGGCTGTAGCCGGAGTCGCGTCCGATCAGCATGGCTTTGCGCCAGTCGTGAGAGAGGAACGCCCAAGTGCGGACATAAATGAATACGTTACGCCAGTCGCCGCCGAGGTTGTGGATGGCATTCTGGGAACCATATCGGCGGTTGATGGGAATTTCCCCGCCCCGAAAGAACGGCAGGAGTTCCGGAGCGCGAAGGTTGCCGTGCTGTTTGCGATATTCCTCCACTTTAAGGACGGAAGAGCGGATCTCATCAAGGAGGTTTTCGAAGCCGTACTGGGTCAGAAATTCGAGCAGGGTCTTGCCGGAGGACAGGTCTTCCAGGGATTTCCAGACGGGATCGAAGGGCGGGGTTGGAACGACGCCTTCCAGCCACCAGCGTGCGGCAGCGGGACAAAACGCATAAACCAGCGCGGACAGGATGGGATTCCCGCGTGCATTTTTCGGGTTGAGCATGGCAAGGAAGAGATCAGTGTACATACCAGACCATCAAGAGAAAGGGGATCGTTCGCCAGGCCGCAGGGGATTTCGTGCCGGTCAGGGATTGCCTCTGACAGGATCTCCAGAAGAACTGGAGGGTGCTGGTGATCAGGAAGGAAAGGAAGACAAGCAGGATCAGGGATGGGAAATTGGAATTTGGCAGCGCCCAAAGGATTGCCATCCAGAGTTTGACATCCCCGGCGCCCATCCAGCCGTTTGCCCAGGCGGAAAGCAAAAGGAAACACGCCAGCCACAAATCCATATGCCCGGGGAAGTGAGCGATCATGCCCGCCAGGATCAGAGGGTACGTACACCAGTTCGGGATGCGCCGGGTGCGCAGGTCATACAGGGTGACTGCAATTAAATAAACAAGCAACCAGGTCATTGGTTGCTGATCATATCGGGATGGATGGGTGGGTATCGGGAAGGTGTCGCTTTTATCCCGGGCGGGAATGAGCGACAGTGGTATTGCACGGGGCGGAATATTTGGTAAAATATCTTTGCGACGTTCAGGGTGCCCCCCTCACCCTGAACGTCGCATTTTATTTATTAAACCAATGGTGCTAGTTCAAAGGCTGAACTCAGCGATGGAAAGATGAATAAAGCCATCCGAATCGGGTTGCAAACCGTGCCATTGAACGAGCAGATTGAAGGCAGCCATAGTAAATCCCAAGCGTGCCTTGAAGTACTCCCAGTTTCGGTGGGCTACCCGTTTGAGATGGCAGACGGTTGTAAGCATGGACAATATTGTTTCAACAATCATACGAACATTCCAGGTTTTAGGCTTGCAGACCTTCAGATTTTTCGGATTGCCTTGTTTGGAATAAAAACCATGATCAGCCAAGACAATCATTTGATCTTCAAAAGACTGGATGAGAGGATGAAAGAGAGCATCGTGGACATTCGCAGTGGCGCAATCCCAATTACACACCAGACCTTTCTGGTTGAGCAGGCAACAAACCTTGCTCCCGACAATCCAGCGGCGGTTCGAATATCCTTTCTTCCCGATCTGTTTGTCACTCCGACCTTCCCGACGGGGATGCAGCATTTCGACACCATAGCTGTCCACTACTCCCAACACAGTGGGCTGCGCCAGAAAGCGATCCGTCCAAGCCCGATGTGTTTTAAACAGACGGAACAAGCGGGTTCGTTCAGGCAGTTTCGGGAACCAGGTCAGCCAATCTCGCTTCAACCAGCGATAGAAGGCTCGGTTGCCTACCCCTTTCAACGAGAACAAGATACCCAAGGTCACAATCTCACTCGGATACAGCTTGGCTTGACTATGTTTGCGAATTCCTTTCATGGCATCATCAATCCGAATAAACAACGCAATGATAAAATCCTCGGTAGTCACGGCTCACTCTCCTTTCGGTTGTCGCTAACTCGAATTGTGAGTGATGTCCGTGACTTTTTCAAGACCCCTAAACTAGCACCATTGGTTATTAAAAATTGTCTGTGACTTAACATAAAGAAGGTCAGTTTTTTCCAATCTTCCCTCGTCTTGTAACATCTCCAGAAAAACCTCCACCACCTTGGGCGCAAACTGCCTGCCCGCCTGCTCCTGAATATAGCGCAGCGCATCCGCCTCCGCCCACGCGCAGCGATACGGGCGCTCATGCGTCAGCGCATCGAATACATCCACCACCGCAAAGATTCGCGCTTCCAATGGGATCTCCTCGCCTTTCAATTTACGCGGGTACCCCGTCCCATCCCATTTCTCATGGTGGCAATAGGGGATATTGATCGCTGGCAGCAGGTAATCAATTCTCGACATCAATGCAAACGCCAGTTCCGGGTGTCTCTGCATGATCAGGAATTCATCCTCGGTCAGGGGTCCGGGCTTTTGCAGGATGTGATCGGGAATGCCTATTTTTCCAATGTCATGTAAAAGCGCGCCTCGGCGGATGTTTTCCAGGTCAGCGTCACAGAAACCAAATCGGGCCGCCAATGTCAAGGTGGTTTCGGTCACGCGGCCTGTGTGTTCGTCCGTGATGTGATCGCGAATATCCAGCAAATGCGACCAGCCCTCCAGGGTCGCGTTGTAGGCGCGCGAGAGGTCTGCCAGGGCAGTCTGTGCCTGCTCATACAGGCTCGCGTTATGGAGCGCCAGCGAAATTTGATGGGCTAGAATGGTGCATAGGTCGATCTCCCGCTCCGAAAAAAATCGAACCTCATCCGTGGTGCCCACGATCAGGCATCCGATCGAGGTATCCTTCAAAAAGAGCGGAATGTACAACAAGGACACCAGGTGGCGCGTGGAGATGATGACCTGCTCCTCTTCGGACATCGGAATGACCTGCGCATTTTCCACATACACGGGTTTGCGCCCGAGGATGGACTTTTCCAAATGGGGGTGATTCCGAAGTTCCGCTTTGCGAAATTCCGCAGGATAGTCGGCTGGCAGAAGCGGGATGGCTGCGCCGAGATAAACGTGGTTTTCCTTGGTGGTGTAGATCGCCCCCGTATCCAATCCAAGCAGGCTTGTGATGCTTTCAATCGAAATCTGAAGCACGCGCGGAACTTCCAGTGTTGAATTCAGGTACTGGCTTAGCTTCAACAGCATTGCAAGTTCCTTTGTCGAGCCTTCGATCAGGCTTTCGTTTTGATGGTGGTCCATCTCGCTCATGCTTGCTCCAAATTTCACGATACTATACCAGAAAATAAGAGCGAACCATCGCTCCTTGATGGCATGGCTCCTTTCATGGGGAGACCTGGCGGGCCAAGGTGGAACGCGGGTCTTGATGTGAGTATCTCCATTGCGAGTGATAACAACTGCAAGTTCCAAATTCGTGTGAATATCTTTTATTCAATGGATATGCTTGACACAAGAACATTTGTTCTGTTATTATCCCCTTGTATGTCTATCTGGGATCGTCTTCTGTACCTGATAGGCCTGCGCCCAACGCCCGGTCCTCGAACCTACCATTTTGATGCGAGCGAAAGCCTGCGCGTCACGCTTTCCACCCTTTCCTCTGACGAAGGCCGTCCTGAACACGAATTGATCCCCGATATCCTGGCCGCAGGTCTGACCCAATACACCGCCAATGAGAGGTTGTGGGACAAGTGGAACTCCCTCTCACCCCGCGAACGGGATGTGGCCGCGTTCGTCTGCTTGGGCTACACCAACCGCCAGATCGCCGCCCGTTTGAACATTGCCCCGGATACCGTCAAGGACCGCCTGTCGTCCGTGTTCCGCAAGTTCGATATCAACCGGCGCAATGATCTGCGCGCCCTGTTCTCCGATTGGGATTTCAGCGAGTGGGAACGCCAGAGATAGCCCCTGTTCCACGCCACCCCCAACATCCAGCACCCCCAAACCACCCCCATCTGACACCCAGGTGGGGGCTGTTGTATATGAAAGGGAGGTTGTATTCTGTCGGCATGGACATCCTTCCCGTTCTAAAAATTGGCACATGGATCGCCCTGCATGCCCCGGACGCGGCCTCCGCCGAGAGCATGACCCTGATCGCCGAACTGGGCTTGCGCGGAGCGGTCACCATCCTGGACGGCGGCAATCGTTACCGACCGTACTGGGTGGCAACCTTGCTGCGCAGGAGAACCGTGGACATCTCCGCTGCCGCCAACCGCCTGATCAGCCGGCGCGCCTTCACCTGCTACGAGATGAACACCCTGCTTGCCTCCACGCCATCCCGGCAGGGCCCCTATGTGATCCTCGATCTGCTCAATACCTTCTATGACGATCATGTGCAGTTGCCCGAAGCCTGCCGTCTGCTGGACTTGTGCCTGGAACAGATTGGGCGGTTGGCGCTCTCCAGCCCGGTGGTGGTGACGCTGGCGTCCCCCCAGACGGAGGAGCGCGCCTTTCTGCTGGAGCGGGTCTGCCAAAAGGCGGATGAGATCTTCCTCAGGCAGGCACCGTCTTCCCCGCCCGTCCAACCGGCGCTTTTTTGACCTGCTATGGGACGCACCGTCATCACCATCACGCAGTTGTTGAACGAGACCGAAGCCGATCTGCGGGCATTTCGGCGCACCCTGCGCCGCAGCGATCAGTATGTCTTCGACGGTCTCTTTGCCGCCGCGCGCCGGCATATCGCCGCCATCGGGCAGGCGGAGTCCCTGCTGCCGTTCGAGAGCGCCCTGCTGGCGATGCTGCTGGAACAGGCAAAGGAGATTGCCGTTCTCAGGCAGGAACTGGATGAACTGAAGAAGAAGTACTTATGTTGACTGGCGGAGCCGTGTCGAAACATGCATGAGGCGACCGGCTGGTTGCTGGATGTATACGCGGAGGCGGACGGGGTTTCGCTATGGCTGTTGACCGACGATGACAGGCGCCTGCATTTGCGCATGGATTTCGACATTGCCTTTTACGCGGCAGGCGATTTCGGCCTGCTGCGGCAGGCGTGGATATTTCTGAAGGATAAGTGTGTACAGCTGGAACGCGCCGTCCGCCGCGATCTCTTTCTCGGCGAACGCGATGTGCTGGCAGTCACCACATCCAATCCCGCGGGCATGCAAAAACTGTTTGGGGAACTGCAGCGGGGTTTCCCCGCCCTGGATTACTACGATGCAGATCTTCCCATCACCCTGCGCTTCATGGCGCAAACGAACACGCATCTGCTGGGACGCTGCCGCGTCAAACTGGATGGGCAGTGGATTCGGTCCATCGAGCCTTTGTCCTCGCCCTGGGAGATTGACCCGGCGCCCATGCCCTTGCGCATTCTGACCCTCACGCCGGACTGTAATCCCGCCGTCCGCAAACCCAAACAACTGCATGTGAAATACGGGGACAGGGAGTACAGTCTGTCCGTTGATGCGCCCCGACCATTCCTCATCGGATTGAAAGCCGATCTGCAACGCATCGACCCCGACCTGATCCTGACCAACTACGGCGATACCTGGTTGTTCCCGCAACTGGCAGCCTGGTGCAAGCAGACGGGCATTGGGTTGAATCCGAACCGGGATGAGAACAGACAGGTGTTGACTCGCAAAGCCAATAGTTACTTTGCCTATGGACAGGTGACCTATCGCGGCGCGCAGGCATATTTGTTCGGGCGCTGGCACATCGACCGTAGGAACGCCATGTCGTTCGGGGAATACGGATTAGAAGGCGCGATGGAGCAGGCACGTGTCACCGGCATCGGCGTGCAGGAGATGGCGCGCAAATCGCCCGGCGCAGGCATCACTGCCATGCAGATGCTCACCGCCCTGCACAACAGGATCATGGTTCCCGTACAAAAGCAACAGGTTGAAGGAAGGAAGACTCTGGCGGAATTGATCCGCACCGATCACGGCGGCTTGATCTATCAGCCCCTGATCGGACTGCATGGGAATGTGGCGCAGATCGATTTCTCCTCCATGTACCCTGCGATCATGGTCAAACACAACATCTCCCCGGAGACAGTGGGTCGAGTGGCTGAAGGCGTGTCGGGGCCCATGGGGCAGGATCAAGTGCCGCAGGGGTTGGTGCCCAAGACCCTGCGCCCGTTGCTGGAAAAACGATTGATGCTCAAGAACATCCTGTCCGACCTCGATCCGCGCGATTGCCGCGTCGAAATCCTCAAGGCGCGCGCGGCGGCGCTCAAGTGGTTGTTGGTGGTGTGCTTCGGGTATCTGGGGTACAAGAACGCCCGCTTTGGAAAGATCGAGTCTCATGAAGCCGTGACCGCCATGAGCCGCGAGTTGATGCTGCAAGCCAAGGAAGTGGCAGAAGATATGGGGTTCACGATTTTACATATGTACGTGGATTGTTTATTTATCCAGCAGGATGGATTTGCCAGACCATCCGACTTTGCGCCGCTGATGAACGCCATTGAAGAGAAAACCGGCATCCCGATTGCATTGGAAGGGGTCTTCAAATGGGTGGCGTTTCTGGCGTCCAAACGGGACGCGCGCGTGCCCGTGCCCAACCAATACTTTGGCGCCTTTCAAGATGGTACGCTCAAGTATCGCGGGGTCGAGTTGCGCCGCAGGGATACGACCACATGGGTGAGGAAGGTTCAACTGGCGGCGCTGAAAATTTTGTCGCGCGCGAACACTCCGCATGAATTTTCCGACCGCGTTCCAGAGGTCATGATTTTGGTGGAACGCGCGAAGAGGGAACTCGGGACCGGGCGCGTTCCATTGGAGGAGCTGGTCGTCCGGCAGAGGTTGAGCCGCGCCTTGGACGGATACAGATCCCCATCGCCCGCCGCGCGTGCAGCGCTGCAACTACAGGCGCAGGGCAGGCAGATCGCTCCAGGGCAGTCGGTGGAATTCCTTTTCATTCGAAACGGGGTACATGCCTGGGAAATGGATGAACAGCCGCATCCGAAGCATCTGGATACAAAGCGATATTGCGAACTATTGGACCGGGCGATGCGGACGGTGCTCGATCCATGCAGGCAGTTAGTCATTCCAGAGAGATTGTTGTAAATTAGTAAGAAACACTGCGGCATGATGCATATGGAACCTGTGCTCGAAATCTTGTTGTGTAGCGGTGAGGGTGTGCTGGACATCCAAAACGTCTGATGTAATTCTATATGCCGTCATGATCGTTATCGTCTTTATGGCGACAGTTTCCGGCGCGCCTGCATATACAGCATCATCAGGATGATGATCCAAACCGCCATTCGTACGGTCATCGCAACAATACTATCAATCGCCACCACATCCCGGTAGGATATCTGCAAGATGAGCATGATCAACGCGTGCAGTCCGAAAGTGGCAATGGCGACAGGCCTGGCAAGCCTGTGCCTACTCCAAATGAGAATGGCGGTGACGAAAACGGTCAGGATGCCGACCGTGTAGTTATAGACAGGCAGCCAGTTGATCACATAGTAGTCAGGAAGTTTACCGAGCAAAACCTGTCCACCTGCGAAAACCGCCATTGCGCCGATGATGAACGCGAGAATGGCTGCGATCTTGTTGAGATTTATTTTCATGTTCCTGCCTCTTTCTGCTCCTGCTTCTTGCCGATGGCACGTTCAAGGATGTTGAGAAACTCGTTCAAGGGGACGCGATGTATTCGCGCCGCCCATTCGACCGTGACCGCCTTTGCCGCCAGCATGTGCAGGGAATATCGCCCCATCCGCTTGATTCCAAAAACTTCCATTTGTTTACCCTTTTATAAGAGGGACATGTTCTTGCACGTGTCCCTCTTATTTTTTTATCTACGCCAGTTCGTGTTTACGCAGACCATCCCGCGTGATCTGGAGAAGTTCCTTGATCGGTTGTAGGATGGATATCGCATAGAGCACGAACCCGATGCCGTATAACGCGCCTCGCATCGGGATGAGGAAGATGCTTGCCCAGATGAAAACACTGCCTGCACTGACAGCGGCAATGCTCAACCATGAACCGCCAAGTTGTGGGTTCTCTTCCTTGATGAAGTATTTTCGGGCAATGTAGGGGACGAGGGCAATGCCAAATTGCAGCACCCAGCCATAGATCAAAGCTTGCGGCGCGGTCGATTCGATGGGCGGTCCCTCGGTGTATCCAAGCAGGATCAATGGCGCGATCAGCACGGGCAGCAGAATCCATACATAGGATGCAAGCAGATGCCAACCGCCGGCGTGATCCAAATGCCCGCTGGTTTTAAGTGCGCGTGCCATTAGCGTCACCAGCCAGACGGTTGCGGAAATATGCAGGATCAACCCAGAGACGGTGGGGGGCAGACTGCCGCCCAGCCACGGACCGATTACCAAACCGAGCGCGCCCAGTGCCATCCCCCAGAAGATGAATGAAACTTCTTTTGAGCTGCCAAGCGGACGACCCGTGACCATCGGGATAAAGTCCACCAGTAAGCCCGCGAAGACGAGCGACATGAAGCCCCACGAGTTGGCATGGATGTGAACTTCAAGCGGCACTTGAATATAAAGCGCTTCGCTCCAGTTCAGCCACAAACCCGTGCCGACAATGATGCCGACCAGCAGATAGAAGATGCCCGTGATGTAAAACTTGAGGCTGGCAGGCGCATCCCCGCCGCGTACAGTCCAAAGTTGAAAGAACAGCAAAATTGCTGCGATGAAGACCAGTGTGCCGCCCGTAAAGATTAACGGATGGTTGACGCTGGCAAAGCCTGCAATCAGCGCAACAAAACCGCCATTGAGCGTCAGCCAAATATCCCAGCGCATGGCAGGGCGCGGCTTCTTGGAAAGCGAAGCGATCAGCAAGGGCAGTAACCCAAACACAACCTGTGAGATGAGTCCCAGTGTGATGAAATGCACTCGCACCCAACGCAAGGCGGGGAATGGACCGATCAAGTTCAGGCTGACGAGCGAGGCATCCGCTGCCATAAACAGCGCGATGAATGTGAAAAGCAGGGTGGTGATCAAATATGGAACTGGCATTGAGTTTCTCCTTTGGATTTCATTTGAACCTGTTGATTTGCCTGTTTAGGGCATTAAACCGGAGTTGCCGAGGCGGTTATGAATATCTGTAAATGCATCTGCCTGAGTTTGCGTAATGACATTTTCCTCAACCAAGGCTGCCAGGATCATCGCTTCACGCTCTGTTGCATTTCCGCCGCTTTGCATGACCTCCGGATGAGCAAGTCGATACTGCTCCACCGCATCATGGACAGTTGTGAATATTTCCGCCTCTTCTTCAGTGATCACATCCTGTTTTACAGCCTTCACCAGAATCTCAGCTTGTTGGGCAGCCTGGACATCGGGATCATATGCTGCGCCGCCCACGCCGCTGACGGGTTGAACTGTTCCATCGCCAAGTGCGCGCATGTAATTGACCAGATTCCAACGGGATTGTTCGTCAAGAACCGTCCAGCCAGGCATGGATGTGCCAAAAGGTACCCCTCCTTCGCTGATACGCCAGAACAAATAATCATCCGCCATCATCTGACTGGAATGCGCTAAGGGCGAAGGGGCGGGGTCAAGTGTGGAGCCGGCAGGACCATCCCCCATGCCGCCATCTCCATGACAACTGGCGCAATTCACAGTGTAGAGTTCACCTCCCCGTTCAAGCGACTCCTTATCGGCAGGAAAGGGATTGGTCAGCCCTGCATACTCCGCAGGGATCTCGGCGTGATGCCGTTCCATCATGCCATGTCCACCCATTCCAGGACCCATCCCGCCGTCTTGAAAAGCACAGCCAGCGAGAAGCAACATTGGGATTACAAGCAGGATAACTTTTTTCATCTCCGGCTACTTTCCATACCACATGCGGGCGAGGAGGTTATCCTTGAGCATAAACTGATGATAGAAGGCCGCACCGACATGCAATAGTACGGTCAATACCAATGCGGGGGCAATCAAGCCGTGCAGCATCCGCGCTGTGAAGTCGAAGAAGTCCGCGGGAAGGATGCCCGATCCTCCAAATACAATTGGGGCAAGCCCAGCCTGAATGGAAAGCGACATGCCACTGACCGCCATCAAGAAAACCAACAGATATAAGGCATGGTGAACCGCCTTGCCAACCCAATCGAAGATGGCATTGCCGGCTGTAACATGTTCCGGTTTGGGCAGTCGTTGGCGCATGACAAACCGATAGACAATGACCAGCAATATGGTGCTTCCCACTGCCATGTGCAATGCCAACGGGTTGAGTTTGGCATCATCGTTCGGCAGCCCGCTCATGGATTTGCCCATCACAAAGGCAACTACCACCAGAAGCACAACCAGCCAATGCAATGTAACTTGAACAGGATGATAACGTTTTGGCTTGTTCATCATTGCTCTCCCTTTGCGCCAAGGAAAACTACGCGTGTTTTGGCATTCATGCCGCGTTTCGCGCCGCTCGGCACAACCACCGTCACGCCTGGTGTAATGGCAAAGGTTTCATCGTCGACTGTCATCAACCCTTCGCCTTCGAGAAAATGATACATCGCCGCCTCTCCAGGGTGGATGGGAATTTGCCCGCCCGCCTCCAGCCCGACGACTAACGCCTTGAACTGCGGCGTGTCGATCAGAAACTGTGGTTTCGGTCCATCCGCTGCAAAGAACGCCTTTGATTTTGTGTCTAAGAAATAGATGTCGGACATATCATCTCCTTTGATATGCCTGACTTTAATGGGAGTCTCCGCTTCACACCCCGACTTTTGTCGGGTTTTTCAGCCCAAACTTACCTCTGGCTGAACCATGCCCTATAAAACAAACATGACCTGCCAAATGACAGGTCATGTTTGTGCATGTCTTAAATCTTAGTACACTTCGTGAACAGTATTGTAGACGTTGAACTTTCCGGTCGGAGTGATGAGGTCTTTTATGCGAGTGATTTCCTCAAGTGTTTCATCGTTGTAGACCACGATCTCACCGGTTTTGCCGGGTTGGTCGGCGCTGCCCCAAATGCTCACCCAGACCTCGGTGCCATCCTGGTTGTATTCAAAATGGACGGCGCGTCCATAGTCCGCGGCCTCCCAGCATTTGTAGGTTTTGGTTGGATCTTCCTTGGCAATCACGCAGATCGTGCGCTGGAGAACTTCATCGGAATTGAGAACGAGATCCGCCCAGATCCAATTACTGTTCGGGTGTGTTTTGATGAAGAGACTGCCCGCGCCGGGGAGTTCGAGATTGCGGACGACCTTCCATGCGCTGTCCGGATGTCCCTCGGGGTCCGTGCCAATGGCGATGAAGGAGGTCGAACCAAGGTGGGATGTGCCCCAAACAGGACCGAATTCAGGGTCGATCCAGTTCGCGCCGCGACCGGGGTGGGGAATCTCGGGCGTATCCACCATTGCTTCAAGATCGCCTTCGAGTGCATCAACCACAACAATTTTGTTGGATTGATTTGCCGCAACCATGAAATACCGTTTTGTGGATTCCCATCCGCCATCATGCAGGTAGAGCGCGGAACTGATCATTTTGACGGTGGGATTCATCGGGTCCTGATAATTGACCAGCCAGACTTGCCCGGTTTCCTTGACGTTAACGATCCACTCGGGTTTGTATTCAGAAGAAACGATGGCAGCCACACGTGGGTCGCCGACATAAGTATTAGTGTCAGCAGTGTAGCCGCGCACACTGGTGATTTTCATCGGTTCCAGGGTCTGCCCGTCGAGGATTGTGAAATGAGAGGGCCAGTAACAGCCGACGATCGCGTATGTATCGGTAAAGTCGCCGAGTTCGCCGTTGTATTTGCTTACTTCCACCGAGCGGGCGTCGTAGCAGGTCTGTATCTCTGCAACTTTTTCGGGAATTTCCATCCATAAGTCAACAAGCGCCAGTTTGCCATCGCGTCCGATGACATAGACATAACGCCCGGTGGCGGACATGCGCGAGATGTGGACGGCATAACCGGTATCAACTTTAGCAACGATTTCGTAGGTGCTGCCATCGATAATGGCGACCTGCCCCGCATCGCGCAGGGTGACGGAGAAATAATTTTCCCAATTGCGGGCTGTCTGCGGTTCGGTGGGGCGGTCTTCCGGTGCAACGAACACCTGCCATGTGGCTTTCATCTGTTCCATCGACATTTCTGGCGGCGTGGGTGGCTCATTCTGCAGGTATTTTGCCATGATCTCGGTTTGTTCCTGCGTAAAGAAACCCTGTTTGCCCCAATCAGGCATGCCTTTGAGGGTACCGTTGTAAATGATTGACGCTAAGGCGATTGTTCCTTTTGGCAGGGTCAGGTCGGGGGTCAGGGCAGGACCAGTGGCACCCTTGCGCATGGTTCCATGACAGCCAGCACAGCGGTCAAAGAAGGTTTGTTTTGCCCAGGAAAAATCTTCTTCTGAGAGGTCGACATCAGCGTCGGAAGTGTCCACCACTACATTTGCATTTTCCATGATGGTTTCACCGCCGGGCAGGGTGGCAAGGTAGCCGACGATTAGGCGAATCTCCGTATTGGTGAGTGTATCTTTGAGGGTTGCAGGCATGAGACCGGGTTGGCATATGCCGGTGGGACAGTTCTGTGATAGAAAAGCTTCAGGGTCAATGATGGATTCCAGCAGGAAATCCTCGACATTATCTGCCTGCCCCTTGTATAAACCAACTGATAAATGTCCATCCGCAACAGTTCTGGCACTGGAAAGGTCAGGGCCGATGATGCCGACCGCACCGGGGATTCCAGGAATTGCATGACAGGCGCCGCATCCGCCCTTGGTGAAGGCATCTGTTACTGCTTGCGGTTCCAGCTCTACTGCTTCAAAGGATTCCAATTCCCGAGTCGGGGCACATGCCCAAATAATCAAGGCAAGCCCCATAAAAACAAAAACATACATAAGTTTCGATTTCATCTAATTCTCCTGGAGTGTGAACAGTGTCACAAATGTAAGTGATAAAAGAAACAATATCTGTGACTTAAATCACTTGACTATGGCATCGAGAAGTTAGCTGAATTGGTCCCCTTTACCGTTTATCACCCTTAGGATATCGCTCGTTTCATAAGCTCCGCGTGGTTTAGGATGCGGATTTGCTGTTTGTCCATTTCGATTAACCCTGCCTTCGTCAACTCGCGGATGACACGGCTCAATACATCAGGCACAGTCCCCAAATGTGCTGCGAGTTCGGTTTGATTCGTCCAACGTCGGCGCTCGATCATGTCTCCATCAGCGGAATCCAATAACAGTTTTGCAAAACGTGCCTCAACCGTCTTGAGTGAAAGATCGGATGCAAGCGCAACCAGATCGATGATCTTGTCCGCCATATTACCGATGATCTGCAGTGCTGTCTGCGGATATTTCATCACCACCTCCTCCAATGCATGGCGCGGAATGAGCCAGATGCCCGACTCTTCCAAAGCCACCGCCGTTACAGGGTTGGGGCGTTTTGCCAGCACGCCGATCTCATTGAAGATTTCACCTGCATTTAAAAAACGCAAAACTTGTTCCCGTCCATCGGGCGCGGTCCGCAAGGCTTTTAACGAACCGTACTGCAAATAATACAAATTGGACTCGGTGTCGCCCTCCCAAAAGACAACCGCGTTAGGTGGAAATACCTTCCATAAGGCGCTGGCGGCAAGTGCATAAATGGTTTCATAATCCAGTCCGTGCAGGAATTCAAAATCTTGCAGGCGCCTGAGAAGAATATCGGTTTGCATATAAGGATATGTTCGGGCAGGAAATTGTTACTGGATATATTTTTCCAAAAGGGAGTGGTTTAGGAATATGAATTCCGTGTGATTAATTTGGATTTCTCCCTGCTCTGCAAAACGATACAAAATGCGGCAGCAGTAACCTGTCCTTTAAGAATTAAAAACAGGTTGGGCCATACATCTCCGTGATAGGCAATCCACTCACCGCCTTGGAATTGACGAATCTTTGCCTGGGCTTGCAGTTGTTTAAGTTCGTCAGTATCCAGTTGGAAAAATACCTGGTTTCGAGCAAGGAAGCTTTTATGCTTCATATCTTCACCTGATTTCATGCGAGATGCTCAAACGGGAATTCAGCAGTGGATTTGTCTTAAGTCAAAGACTTCTCTCTTTTTTTTGTGATGGAATTCTTATTAAAGGAGCGTAGAAATGAAGAACAACTTCAAACTTGGCGCAGTTTTGTCTGTTATTGGTATTATAGCAGGATTGCTACTCTTCTATTTTCTTGCCAATACCTACAACCCTGTCATTGATGCCCACTTTAGCGAAGGGCGGTCGGATGAAGGCAATACGGTGCGGGTCGTGTATGCCATGCTCGGCTGGTGGGGAACCGCAGCAGGCGCGCTATTGGGTTGAATTAAAATCCAACTCCGGGACATGGAATCCTATTCTCGAATCTATAAAACACGGCAATGTGACTCTTCTGTACAGCGCACATGACGCGGAGCACAACCATGCGCTCACGCTCAAGCGTTTTTTTGAAAAAAATGGCGAGAACATGAGATAACAGTAACTAAAAAATAGCAACAGGTGTTCTTTGCGCTTCCGCAAAGACAAAACCTGAATGTTGGAGTATTTTTATCCATGTGAGAAGAATTCAGACATATACCATGAGCAAAAGGAGATATGAAATGAGTGAAGATGTAACAAAAACTCTTGACGTACGACAAATCCCGCCGCCGCAAAAACACCCGGTAATCTTCGAGACCTTTGAGAACCTGACGCCGGGAAAAAACTTCATCTTAGTCAATGACCATGACCCGAAGCCTCTTTATTATCAGTTCGTTCACGAACTTGAGGGGCAGTTCACTTGGGAATATTTGGAACAAGGTCCTGAGATCTGGCGGGTGCAAATCGGCCGCCCTGCTTCAAGTTAACGCGAGCTTTGATATCTACGCACGAGGCTGGGCTTCATTCAATGCCCAGCTTCGTGGAGAATTCGAACAAACAGGTCATAAAAAAAATCTTATCGAGGTAACGATCCATCAATGACTTAAAAAAAAGAAGTTCTCTTTGACGAAGCGCAAAGTTCTTTCCGGCTGCATCGCCTTTTACTATTAAGTTGAATAATCCTGATCAGATGACTCCTCGCAGAAAGACTCCCCTCCGTATCGAAGTGACCGAGACACATCAGTGCTCGGTGGATTTGCGTTTACAAATCCTGCACGGTTTGCCTTTCTTTGCCGATCTCCCTCATGCGGATGTTAAGCATGTGAACCACTTATTCCACGAATATGGATACGCCCCCAACGAAACCATTTGCTTCGCGGGAGATCCCGCCGAGCGCCTCTTCGTGGTGGCAGACGGACGTGTCAAACTGATGCGTCATTCGCTCTCGGGCAAAAACGTCCTGCTGGATATGTTGACTCCCGGCGAATTTTTCGGTTCGCTCTCCGCCCTGAGCGGGGATGTGTACCCGGATACCGCCGAAGCCCAGACCCAATCCTGTGTGCTTTCGATCAGCGCCGCCGATTTTCGACACGTGCTGGAAAAACATCCCAAGGTCGCCCTGAAAGTTTTGGAGACCACTGCTTTGCGATTGCGCGATGCGCAGGAACGCGTCCGACAATTGAGCGCGCTGACGGTCGAGGGACGAGTCGCAAATGTACTGCTTGTCCTGGGAAAAAAGTTTGGCAGGCGAAGCGACGTAGGCTTGTTGATCGAGGCGCCGCTGACGCGCGACGATTTGGCGGCAATGACTGGCACAACCACTGAGTCCGCCAGCCGTGTGATGAGTCAGTTCCAGAAAGACGGCTTGATCCAGACTGGTAGAAAGTGGGTGTCCATTCTTGATCAAAAGGCATTGGAACAAGCCGCCAACGCCGAAGCAGGCTGAAATACCACTGACCCCTTCCAACCAAGTGCGGATGAAAATCCGCACTTTTTTATTTCATGCACTTAATTGATGTGCATCATGGAACGAATCCCTTCAGACCGGTATAGTGTGTGTACATTCAAATTGAGTATGAAAGGAAACCAAGCCATGAAAAAGACCCTTTTACGCAGTCAGGAACTCTCTTGCCCCTCGTGCGTCGCAAAGATCGAGGGCGCGCTCAAGGCGCTGGGCGGTGTCAGCGAGGCGAAGGTGTTTTTCAACACGGGCAAGATCGAGGTCCAGCATGACCCGCAGGTGGTCAATGCCGAAGATCTCGTCAAGGCAGTCAGGTCTGTCGGATACGAAGCACGCGAAGCCATATTCTAAGTTGACAAAGTGGAGAGCGTGAAATTGGTTCCCGCTCTCCAAAAGACCTGATCGAAGTTATCCACAGATTTTTCACTGAACTTCTTCAATCTGTGAAATCTGCGGAGAAGGTTTGAACGAGGTGCAATATGAACAAAATCAAATCGGTATTCTCAAATTTACAACAGCGTCGTAAACTGCTGACCATCATCAGCGGCGCATTGATCCTTATCGCGTTCGGTGCGGATTATTTTTTTGACTGGCGGACAATCTTCAATGTGGCGATGATCGGCGCGGCATTGACCGCAGGTTGGGATATTGCCGTGCGTGCCATCGTCAGTTTGCGGAACCGTCACATCAGCATCGAACTGCTGGTCACGATCGCCACGCTCGGCGCGCTTTGGATCGGCGAATATTGGGAAGCTGCCGCAGTGACCTTCCTTTTTATCTTCGGCGCGTATCTTGAAGCGCGCACGCTCAGCCAGACGCGCAAAGTCTTGAGCGGTTTGCTCGATCTCGCGCCGACAACCGCGGTCGTTGTCCGCGACGGCAAACAAGTGGAAGTGATGCCGAACGAAGTCACATCGGATGAGACCGTGCTGGTCAAGCCCGGTACAAGAGTCCCCGTGGACGGCGAAGTGATAAATGGTCGCTCTGCGGTGGACGAAAGCACCATCACGGGCGAACCCATACCCGAAGAAAAATCAATCGGCTCCAAAGTCTTCGCGGGAACCATCAACCAAAATGGTTTACTCAAAGTACGCGCCACAGGCATCGGTGCCGACACCATGCTTGCGCGCATCATCCGCCGCGTCGAGGAAGCGCAGGACGAAAAAGCGCCCACACAGCGTTTCATCGAACGCTTCGCAAACTGGTATACGCCTTTCATAATCGCGCTCAGCATCGTAACCTATACCATCACACGCAACATCGAACTCGCGCTCACATTGCTCGTGATCGGCTGCCCAGGCGCGCTTGTCATCTCCACGCCCGTTTCGGTCGTGGCAGGCATCGGACGCGCTGCGAAGAGCGGCATCCTGATCAAAGGCGGCGAATATCTCGAGAACGCCGGGAAGATTTCCGCACTGGCATTGGATAAGACCGGCACATTGACGCAGGGCAAACCGCGCGTGACGGATGTGATTCCGTTCGCTTCTTTCTTGGATCCGAACCTGCCCGCCGTTTCTGGAAGTTGGGACTCAGCCCAGGCAACCGTCCTGCATTGGGCGGGCATCGTGGAGGCGGGTTCGGAGCATCCGCTGGCGCGTTCGATACTATCTGCAGCGGAATCGCTGGGCGAAATCCCCGCAGCACAACATTTCGAAGCGTTCACGGGTCGTGGTGTGCAGGCGCAATATGCCGGTCACATCATTGGTGTTGGGACGCTTGAATTGATGAGGCAGTTGAAAGTCTCTGTGGACGATCAAGCCCGCGATGTGCTGAACCGCTTGAAGTCCGAGGGGAAGACCGCTGTGCTGGTCGCACTCGATGGGAGAGTCATTGGCGTGCTCGGCATCGCTGACCCGATCCGTGAAACGACTGCATCAATGATTCGCCGCTTGAAAGAGGTTGGGCTGAAGCGAATTGTTATGCTCACCGGCGATGATCGCCTGACCGCGCAAAGCATCGCATGCCAGGCAGGCATTGAAGATGTGCGTGCCGAGTTGCTGCCCGATGATAAACTTTCCGCCATTCGTGATCTACAAAAAGATGGTCACGTGGTCGCGATGGTCGGCGACGGAATCAACGATGCGCCCGCGCTCGCTGCTGCGGATATTGGCATTGCCATGGGCGCGGCTGGAACCGACATCGCTATTGAAACTGCCGACGTTGCGCTAATGTCCGACGATATGATGAAATTGCCCGAAGCGATTCGTCTGTCGAAAGCCACCCTGCGAAACATCTATCAAAATGTCTTCATCGCGTTGACGACCGTGAGCATATTGCTGCTGGGCGTGCTGTTCGGGAAAGTCCACATGGCGGGTGGGATGTTGATCCACGAAGCCTCGGTGTTGATCGTCATCGTGAACGGAATGCGGCTGTTGAAAGAACAGCCGCATGAAGGCGAAACTCTTCCTTCCTTTTCCATTGCGCCTCAAGCCTCAGCGAGATCATAACGTCAATTCTTCAAAGAAGGTTTATCTGCCATCTCATGATCAGCCTGTGATCTTCAAAGTGTCTGTAGAAAATAGGCAGCTATGATCAACTGGGCTGCCCATTACCCCAATCCAGAGATGAGGCGTTGAAAGATAACCTGCGAAACAAAAGCTCCTCTGCGATTGCAACTTCTGC
Source organism: Anaerolineales bacterium (assembly GCA_023382595.1). Taxonomy (GTDB): domain Bacteria; phylum Chloroflexota; class Anaerolineae; order Anaerolineales; family Villigracilaceae; genus Villigracilis. Next base: position 1,065,443 of record JAHDWB010000001.1, read on the forward strand.
AAAGAGCAATAAACTCGTCAAGCTGGTTGTAATACCTTCGGGGTCCCATTGCCATTGGATCCAGCCGAACATTCCAATAATCAACGTGGGGAGCAACATGCGCCCTGTACCGATCAAACCGCTCGCGACAAGTTCACTAAGCCAGCGACAAATCACCGTTCCAAACAACTCAGCCCGTGATTTTCGCCGCACGAGTCGTTATAGTGTGGTGGATGCGGGCTTATATAGGCTAAAATTGTATAGGCCAATCGTTTTTTGATTGAAATGCATATTAAACTTAACTCCTTCGTTACAATCCTCGCCTCCTGGCACATAAATTGATTTAAGCATTTTACAAAGTGCGCTTTAATCTGATCGTTCGTTATGAAAAAGAAGAGGATAATCATGCCCACCCTGACCCGCTGGTTTCTCAAGGCATCGTTGGTTTATTTGATTCTGGCATTATGCGCGGGAATACTCCTTGCCCTGCCCGGGAACACATTGATCCCCGGCTTGTTCCCGGTCTACATTCATACACTTGCATTTGGCTGGCTGACCCAATTGATATTTGGGGTGGCGTCATGGATGTTCCCCAAATTCAGCAGCGCCAAGCCACATGGTCACGAATGGCTGGGATGGGCGACCTTCGTTCTTTTGAATGCGGGCTTAGTTCTGCGGGTTATCTTTGAACCGCTTCACAGCAAGACACCCACTACATTCAGCGGTTGGATTCTGGTTGGCTCTGCGCTTCTGCAATGGCTGGCGGGCTTAGCCTTTGTTGCGAATACATGGTCGCGGGTCAGGGAGAGATAAATGCCGCGCCTGAGCGTATACTTTATTCGTGCATCCTTGATATACCTTGCTTTGGGATTTACAGTTGGGGGAGGTTTATTGGCAAACAAGGGAGTGGTGTTCATGCCGGCGATCTGGGCATTTCTGTCCATGCATATAGAGTTTTCCTTTGTGGGATGGATGGTCCAGCATGCAATGGGAGTTGCATTTTGGATCCTGCCTCGCTTCCCGACTCGTCCGATCCGCGGGGACGAACGATTGAGTTGGCTCGCCTTTTTCCTTGTGAACCTTGGCATCTGGTTGGTGGTATTACAGATCGTCACCCGGGTCGAATGGCTGGCTTTGGTTGGAAGAGTAGTTGAACTGCTGGCGATTGGATTATTCGCGGTCGGAAATTGGCGGCGCATAAAACCGCTCAGCTCATAATATACAGGAATGGGGATAAAATCCCTGTTGGTCAATAGTTGTAATACTTCAGCATCAAAGGACAGTTACCGAGATGAAAATCAAAGCGGCAAATACAATTTTATATTGCAAAAAGTGGCATGAGACAGTTGCCTTTTACCGAAATGGGATCAACTTGCTGGTACTTTCTTCCAATGACTGGTTTGTAGAGTTCAAGTTGAATGAAGCGGCGCGTTTGAGCGTTGCCAATGAGTCCCGAACAACCGTAAAGAGCGGGGATGGAAAAGGCGTCACGATCAGCCTGCAGGTGGCGGATGTTAAACAGGTTCAGGCTGCGTTGACGGAAGCAGGTATAGTCTCCACACCGATCAAGGAGGTCTGGGGTTCACAAGCGATCTATGTGCATGATCCCGAAGGGAACCGTCTTGAGTTTTGGGAGGGGCGGGCAAAAGTGGAGCGTAGAGATTGACCTCTGGTGTACTACGTTTGATGCCATGCGCAAAATTAGTCGATCAGTAGCGAAAGAATGGAAGGACAGTTACATTAACTTGCTCTGGTATAGCTCCAAGAAGTGTTGAATGAAAATTTAATTCGTTTATGTTATAAGGCACATTCAATGATCGCCTGTTGAGGGCAATATAATGGTATCAAAATATTTAACGACCTGTTTTTTCTGGATTGTTATTGAATACCGGGGAGTAAATCTTATTCCATCCACCACTTACCGTGGCACAATGCTTCTAATGTGTAAAAAAAACATGCTCATGCATCAACGGGCTGATTAACTTATGCGTTTTTCAGCCAGTCTATAAACTCCCGTCCTGTAATAATGGGAATGGAGCGAAATTGTTTGATGGCAAGCAGATGGCTATCCCCGCTAACAATGAAATCAACTTTCCCCGAAACCGCGGCTTCGAGAAATCTATCGTCTTTTGGATCGTCCTCGATAAATCGGATCTCTTCTTCAGGAACAACAAACTCGGAGAACTGATAGATATAGCGGGTAATTTTGTCAATAGTTTCCTGTTTTAAGTTGAACTTGGGACGATTGAGGACTTCAAAATATTCACTGATCACATCGGTTGTGACTACAACCGTGAATTTCTTTTCGTCCTACTTCTCTTGAATCAAAACCAGCGCACCGCCCAACACGCTGGAAATGATGATATTTGTATCGAGAACAACCCGCTTCATTTGCCGTCTCGCACGGCGCGAATTTCTGCGTCAATGTCTGCCTGGGTGATGTTATTCGCTTCTGCTGTCGCGCGGGCATCCTGCAAGGCTTCTTTGAAATCTTTGATGATTTTCTCTTCGTTGGGAAGGCTGATTTTCAGGAAACGGATAAATGCCAGTACATCCGCCTGACGGGATTCTGGCAGGGTGGAAATTTCACGTAGGAGAGTTTGTTCAAAAGTGGTCATGGGTCACCTCATTGGTAATTAAACAACTTCATGTCATTGTTTGGAGCAAACAACGAAGCAGTTGCCCCTCTGTCCTATAAGTTTCGACACCAGACAGCAGGATGGATTTGATTTCTGAATTATTCACGATCTACCCTTTTCAGTATTCGAACCCCTTGCACCAGACGGTCTCAATTGATCACCAGTGCTTGTGGAAACATGCATCATATCAATAATTATATCTTGTATATTATGTGGTATGGGGATTGGCGGATTTCGATCAGATATTGTGTAAATCCTGTATTGATTAAATTTTCTTTTGTGCTATAACACGTAAATCAAAAACCGCAAGATTGAGCAGAATTAAAAGCCCGATGCCCGTAAGTCTGCGGTCCAAGATTGACACTCATACCCCGAAGTCACAGGTTCGAGTCCTGTCCCATAACTACGCAAGAACGTATCGATATTATGCGTTCTTGCGTAGTTATTATTACCTATCGTCCCGGCCAGCCGATCTGCCCCTGCCCTTCACGCACCGCCCAATAGATGATCCCGCCCCAATTCCAGGATCGCTGATATTGCGGGTTGCTGATGCTCCCGCCCTCATCCATGCGCCGCAGGGTCAGGTTGTTGTCCCAGAAGGCATCGGGCGTGCCATCGTTATTCAGGTCCGCCATCAATGCCGCCGGCAGGTCCGCCACAGCCATTGGCGGGATTTCGCCGCCGCTGGAAAAGGATCGCCATTCATAGCCAGTGATTCCACGATGACCGGTCCCGCCGCCGCAGTTGTAATTACCGTTGCCGTTTGGTCCGGGCAGGCAGCCCTCGATGGCTTCGTACTCCTGATAACGCAGTTCCCAATACAACTTGTACGGCGCGCGTCCGTAGCCCGCGAACAAAGGCATATCGCCGGGGAGTTCATCCAATCCACTGACGCTGCCGGCAAGCGTGCCCGCTCCCACAGTCGGATGGGAGGGCACATCCCATTGAATGGATTGCATCGCGCCTGCGGGCAGCATCAGATCGCCGATGTGTGACAGGGTCACGAACATCGGTCCCGCCGGGCGCAAGGTCAGGATCAGACGCAGGTTCCGCCAGTCGCCAACCTGTGGATGAATGGGCGATCCGCCGCCGTTGGCGATGTAATTCACACCGCCCGAGTCGGAAGACTCCGGCAGCCCTCCATTTCGAATAAAGGTCTGCCAGCGCACCAGGGTGGCGGGATAGGGGCGCACATCAAGATAAATTTCGGGGAACGTGACGCGCGCGCTCACATTCCAACTGCTGTTGGTACAGGTGATGCCGCCGGCACCAACGGAGAAGGTCGTGCAGGGATGCTGTGGCGGGGTGGTTGGTTCCTGCAAACTGCACGGGATGGTGGCAGGCTGTTCCCACACGTGCAGGATTTGTCCCGTGCAATTGTCGACCCGGATGGGAAAGGCTGTGCAGGTACTACTGGCCTCGTCATAGGCGGTGACCCGCCATGCCATGTGACTACCGGGCGTACAGACACCTCCATCATTGTCGTTCCCACCACCGCCATCATCATCGTCTCCATCATTGCCTCCACCGGTTGTGCAAATGATGCTGCCATCCGGCTGGAAGGAGCAGGAGGGAGGGGATTGCGCCAAAACGGTTGATGGGTGCAGGCTAATCAGGACGATCAACAGGAGCAGCAGGCTGAAATTTTTCATGGCGCCGCTCCGGAAAGTATGGAAAGAATATAGTTTTTTTCATTTTCCTGCGTGGAGGACTGCCAGTTTTCCGGCAGTGGTTGCATGTCAAGATGATGGGTGTTGCTCAGCCACTTGGCATCCCAGGGCTGGGAGTCGTACAAGGTCGCTACGATCAGGCGGTCGCTTACGTTTTCCTCTGCATTGGTGATCTCCAACTTCGGCTCCGTCTGCGTGCCCAGCCAGACCCACTGCTCATCGCCCAGATACCCAAAGAGCAGAAAGGAGCGCATGGGCGTGGCAGGCGATATGTACATGTGATCATTCAACGCATAAAGGATGTGAGTGTTCTCGGCATCCTCCACCACCAGACAGATCACGGGATAATCACCGCCCCAGACTTCAACACGATTGCCTTCAACAGAGGATGTTTCGAAGCAGCCGCGCAGGGCATAGGTTATAGCGGGTTCGCCGCGTTCATTCAAGCGCCATTCCCTGAACTCGGGATGGGGCGGGATGAAGCTGACCGGCACGTCCACACGTTCATTTGCATGTTTCGGGATCATCACGGTTTCCATCTGGCGCATGGGCATCTGTGTGAAGCCAAGCAGTTCGGTGGCTTCGGCGCGGCTGTAGCCTTGCCGGACCGCCAACGCCCAGGCAACGGTCTTCTCCAGCCCTTGGTAGACACAGGCGGGCTGGATGACGTGGTAGTTCTCGCTGATGAAGGTCGGCGTCAGGGACCATGCGTTTGGATCGGTCGGGCAGCCAAACGCATCGGTTCCACCGTCTGGCTTGGTCACAAGGGTGTCCGTTGCATCCCGCTCCACCGTCTGTGTCGGGAGGGTGACTGCTTCCGGCACGGCGTGTACGCGGCTCATCACCAGATGACGGTTCAGCCCCGCCATACCACCGGTAATGGACACCAGCAGCAGGAGCATGCCAGCGACGATGGTATAGAGGCGCGGTTGTCTTTTTCCAGCCAGGTCTAGATAGGTCAATCCATCCAGGATCGTTTTCAATAGTGGGTTCATTCTTCTCCAAAAAAATCATTGATCTTCGCGGGTCACGCCATGCGCCAGATATCCAATCGCGCGCACGGTCACCCAACGGGTGCGCAAGAGATAACCAGCAGATCGAACTTGTGCAGTGACATAACAGGCAGGGCGCCCTTGATGTCGTCCACAGGAAACGGAGTTGAGCTGCGCGGATCCCGGTCGCTGTGAATTGAAGTAGGCAGCGGCAATTCCGTGGCCAGCAGTAGTGGCGGTGATGGTTCCATCCGGAAGGACGGTGATCTCCTGCGCGCCGGCATGGGCGGCCAAATCGGCGGCTGCCACGGTTTCCATCACACGCGCATTGGTCACCATGTAATCGAGGATGCCCAACAGAAAGAGCGACATGATGGGCATCAGGATGGCAAACAAGGCAACAGATTGACCGCGTTCTTTGAGCGTGATCTTCATCGCCACTTCGCCTTCCAGGTCTCGGAGCGTGAGATGAACCACTCACTGTTCCATCCGCCTTCACTCAAACCCAGCAGGCCGTCGAACAAGGTCGGCGCTTGAAACGAGACCAGACAGCGCCCTGGCAGCCCCGGGCCACCGGGCGGTGAGACCTGCACCCGGTATTGCACGCCTGCGGTCGCGGACCAGTCCGCATTCAGAGTCTGCCAGGCGACATTCACCGCATTGCTTCGCGCGCGCGCCGGGTCGGGCGATTGCGACAGGAACTGTGAACAGGCGTAGGCAGCGGCGGTCGCAGCGGTGCGGGCGCGATGGGTGGGAATCCAGGCAAGCAGACCGAATGCCATGATGACTGCCATCATCGCGAACAAGACCGTCTCTGCCAGAGCTTGTCCGCATTCGCCCCTGCAAGGATGAACTTTCATTCAAACCCTCCGGCAGGCGGCGGTCCGGGATAGAAACGCCAGAGACGGAAATTGGTCTCCGCTCGTTGCGCTTCGATCAGGCGGATGCCAAAGATCCAATTGCGCGAGTCCTCCACGCTGATCAGTGAACGCACCTGACGTGGACCGGTCTGCCCGGCATTGATGCGATCTGCCAAATCCGGCCAGGGGACATTGCTTCGGGCATGCTCGGTGGCGGGGTTGTTATAGGAACCCGAAGCAACACCCGTGATGAACACGCCCCAGTCCGTGGCGGCGGATCGGAAGGCATAAAACGCGGCGAAGGTCATGCCGAACAGCAGCAGAATCAGAATCGGCATGACCAGCGCGAACTCCGCCAATGCCTGTCCTGAGCAACGTCGAAGGGCCTGCCCCTTTTCCTTCCAGCGGAACATCTCTATCCGCCTCGCGCCATGCGCAGGGCTTCGATACCGGCTTCGAAGGCGGCGATCAGTTCATTGCGATAGCGGGCGATCACGGCAATCGCGACCACACCGATGGCGCCCAGGATCAGGGCGTATTCGGCAAAGTCCTGACCATCCTCTTCGCGGATGAAGCGTTTGAACAAAATGAACATGGAATCTCCTTTTTGAAATGAAAATCGGCTGACAGTTCAACTGTCAGCCGACATCATAGTGAGTCATGCCCTGGGGACATCGCGGCGTGTCGTTAAGGGTTGCAGGGTTATGGAATTCGTTCTAAACTATTCAGGCATGAACAATTCGCAAAAGGAAGTACGGGTCAATATATCCTTCTGGCGTAATCCCCGATACTGGCTGTATCATCATTGGGCCGCGCTGTATTCCACCTTCATGGAAAATTTCAACCTCAAGTGGCGTGAACCCTTGCCACCCATTCCCTGTGAGATCTGCGGTGAAACCGGTCATAAAACAAAATATTGTCCCAATGCGAAGAAAATGGGATTTGAAATCCTCTCCTTCAAACGCTCCGACTGATACGGGGCGTTTTTGTTTTTGGGATCAAGGTGGAAGAGTTAATACCCATTTGGGACTCTGCCTACCCAATCCTCTCCAAGTCGGATCTCAATATCCACCGTGGACACCGGATCAGGCTGGATCACGATCTGCGGACTCTCCAATCCAAACAGATCCTTCAAGTATCGCAAGGCATATAGTTTGGAGGAATACAGGATCACCTTTGTACGACTGGTATATCCGGTCGGCACACCAAACTCCACCACTTGCATACCCTGGGAGTTCAGATATGCGGATGTTCGCTGTTCGAGATCAGCAACATAGGTGTTGTTGATTATTCGGATCTTCACCTCCTCGGATTGCATCAACGTCATTACATCACCCTGCGCCATTGGACTGAGCGGACCACCAGGGACAAAGATTTCATCCCGCAGGATGCGGATCAGATCCGGAACAGGGCGCAGGACATTTGCCGGCACTCCGTTGATGGTTGTATCCGCCGGGATTGCCATTGTGGTATCGATCACGCCCTGGCGGACGTCTTCTACATGGATATCCTTTGCAAGTACCACCATTCGAAGCGCATCCTCCAGAGGCAGGTTGGTGCAAACCCCGGAGGAAAATCAGGCAGAAAGTTGCGGGGCTTGGAAAATCAGGGAGGTAAAAATTTCCGGTTCTAGTACCTTATCGCGGATCGCGAGGATGATCTGTTGTTTGCGCCTGGCGCGTCCCACGTCGCCGCCTGAACAGCCTTGCGACTCATGCCGGCAACACGCATATGCCAGGGCGTGCTTGCCGGTCAGATGTCGGTAATCCCCGGGTTTCAAAAAAACTGATCTGCTCCTTCGCCTTCCAGATCGAGCACCATGCGTTCCTCGACATGCACATCGATTCCGCCGATCAGATTGATGAACGACACAAACGTCCCAAAATCCACCTGCACATAGTCATGAATTGGCACGCCGATGAATTGCGAGACGGTCTGCATCGCCAGTTGCGGTCCGCCGCCTGGAAGTGTGGCATTTTCGCCAATTGCCCAGGCGGTGTTGATGCGGCTGAATCCTGCTCCCGGGATATTGACCCACATATCACGCGGGATGGACAACATGCCAGCGGTTTTGGTCACAGGGTCCACGGTCAGAACCATGATCGTATCGGTGCAGGTAGGGCAGCTTTCGCCTTGTCCATCGTCGCCGCACAAACCAAAGGAAGCGATATTGACCCGGTTGGCGCCGTCCCATCGAGGCAGTTTCATCCCCGACATGTTTACTTTTATCGATTGCTCCTTTGTTGTTGCCGGGCTGTGTGAGGCAGCCCGACCGGGAGGCGGACGGGTTTTATGATCCATCGCTAGCCCGGCAGGGCGGTCAGCATCCAGCACAGAGCCAGCTTTCGGACGATGACATAAGCGGCGATCACAGCCAGCATAACAAAGATCCAATAGGCAAGCGAACGCCAGAAGGGATGATATAGGTTTGGATAACGCGAGCCTGGCATTACATCAATCCACTTCCCATAAAGGGCGCGACGATCGCCAACACCAGACCCAGCACCGCCATCACGCCAAACAAGCCGGCGCGCTGGCGTACAAGAGCTGCGCGTTCTTCAGTGGACTCCACCACGGAACGATGCACCGACTCCTGCAAACCCTGCACGCTGGACAAGACCGGACGATTGTTGGCGAAGAAATCATAGATGTCACGCAGGAAAAGATTCGCCTCCACATCCTTGGGGTCGGGCAGATGTGCGCGGGTCACGTCGATGGCTTTGGTAAAGTCCTCCACCTCCATGCGCGCAACAAGCAAGCCCAGCAGATTACAGAACGGACCACCCACAGTCGAGGCGCGACGCAACGCCTCCTGTACGCCTACACCAGAAGACAGTAACGAACTCAATACGGACAGCCCGATCAGCATGTTGTTGCGCAATGACTCGGCGCGTTTCTTTGCGAGTGTCTTCAAGCGTACATACGGTCGGCGCAGTCCAAGCAGAATGAAGATCATGGCGATCACCGGCGCGGCAGCGAGGATGTTCATCGCTGCCAATGCCCCTGCCAGCATCCCGCCCACCAGCAGGAAGGTCGAGAAGTCACGGATCGCGGCGGCATAGAATTCTCCGGGGGTGTCGTAGGGATAGCCGGCACGACGAAGCAGGCTGATCACGTCACTCATGTTCTTCGCCTGATCCGGATCGAAGCGACCAGGCAATACTGCCACCAACAAAGCCTCCCACGCGGATCTTCTCGCGGAACGCCGTTTGGCTTGGTGTTGTGAAGTGAAGCTATTCAGGCGGTTGCCCCCAAAGGTGCTGAAGGCATTCTGGAATACATTCAGCAGTTCAAATGCGAGCACGCTCAAACTCAGCGCGCCCAGGAAAGCTAGTATGGTCATCAGGATTCTCCTTGGTTGATGTCGAGGCGGAAGTCTAATAACTTCTGCAAGGGGGTCTCGCCCGGCTGTCGCCCGCGAAACTTCCTCGTGTACAGCCCGCGCCGCAGGGCCTGCATGTGTTGCTCATCTCGGATGACCTGATGCGGCGGGCGCGGCTCGGCAAATCTCAACGCGCCGCTGCCGGTCTCCCAATTCTCTCCGCCAAAGTCTGCCGGCCAGAGTGGATGGGCGTACATGTCCCAATCCCTCGGTAAACGGTTGTTCTTCCTTGCGCGATGCCATCCCCAAAAGGCTTCGAAACGCGGTCCCCATAAGCCCCAGACCAAATCAAGTTGCAACGACTCATCCCGCAACAGGTTCATGGTTTCCGTGCAATGATGGCAGATCGGGATGGCGTTTTCCGGTCGCTGGTAACGCCACAAGATCTCCACCGGCGCATTCGGGGCAGGGGTTAGGATTGGTCGCCAGGAAGCGGACTTGCCGCAGCGCATACAGTGATTGGGAAACTCGTGCCGCCAGGGGATGCCGGCCACGGAGGCTGCCACGATCTCATCCAGATAAGGCTCCTCGGCTTTCAGGACGGAGTAGGATAACTTCACCGCGCCATCCGGCAGATTCCACGCCCGCGAAAAATCCAGGATGAACCCGGCGGAACTCACGATCTGCCCGCGTTCCCAGGCTTCGAACCGGCGTCGTTGGAGTTCGGGTTTGATCTGCCCGCGATGGGCTTCGCGAATGCGGCGAATGTCGGCGACGGCTTCCGCCAGCAGCGCGAACAACAGACTGTCCATACGCGTGCTGGCGTCGATTGCCCCGTATTGGGGCAGGTCAGGGGAGAGGGAAAGAATGGTATTCATGTACGGACGGTACTCCACCTTCGGTCCGGTCTCGATCACATAGCGGCAGGCGGGCAGCCTCACGAAGCGCCAGCGGGTGATGACTTCATCGAACAGCACCTGTCCTTCCGCGCTGAGCGCAAGGATGCGCATGGGCGGGCAGAAGAAGGTGTGGAAGGTCCGCGTTCCATCCGTGGGATAGATGAACGCCAGCACCGTGTCACTCAACGACTCCATGAACATGGCGCCGGAGGCACGCTGCTGCGAGGTGATCAGAAACTGGATTTGCATGTTATTCGCTGGCTCCTTCGCCAAAGAGGATTTCACGCACGATGGGCAGCCTTGGATTGTTGGAGCCCATTGTCTTCTTCCAGGCGTGCGCGAGGGGATGTTCAATTTTTGTGGGCAGTTCATACGCCCGTGCCGGGGTGGAGTCGATCAATGCCAGCAACTCCTCCGGTGGCAGATCGGCAAATTGGCGGAATACCCCGCGCGCTTCACGCAGGGGATGTTCGCGCAAGCGGCTGATGGCATAGCCCAGGGGATCGGAAAGATTCCCACTCCCGGGACTGGCAACGTACAACACCCACGAGACAAAGGCATGCACGGAGGCTTGAACTTCGAGCAGTTCTTTTTGGACTTTGGGATGCACATCATTCTGTTGAAGAAGAAGTTCAAGTTCCCAAAAATCAGGAGCGACCGCCTCCGCCGCTTTCGCGCTTTGCGCGAGTTGGGTGGTGGAAGTGTTTTTCTTGTCGGTGTTTAAGGGGTGTTTAAAAGAGTTTAAATCACTCCCATTTGCGTCCACCATATGACTCCCATTTGCGTCTGCTATTGCTCCCATTTGCGTCCAGCTACTTGTCCCATCTGCGTCTGCCATATGACTCCCATTTGCGTCCACCCTAATGCTCCCATCTGCGTCCAACGGTTCGTCCAGCAATACCCGAAAGGCACGCGGCATGGACTCCACACGCAGGTCGGCGTAGGTCTTTGAATCAGGCAGTTCGATTTCCTGCAGAAAACGGGAAAGGTTGCCCCCACGCTGTTGCGAAGTCCAATGCGGCTGAAGCCAGGCTTGCACGGTCTTGTAACGTGTTGAACCGATCTGTTCCGCCATCTCCTGATATCCGCGCTTGAAGGTCACCGTATCCCGGCGCTCCCCGGTGCGGGTATTGATGAATGCCATATCGCGCGCGACCGTGATCAGCCAGGCCTGCGCGGGCGTCAGGTTGTAGTGGTGGATGGTCTGCGTGATGAAGTAATGCGGGATGTGAATGTCGCCCAGGCAGTTGATGATCCTGCGATGTAGTTCCTGCGCCAGACGCTCGATTTCTGGTGAAAAGGTTTGACCTGTTTCCAGCTTCACCATATCCATTACCGTGCTCAATGGGGGATGGGATAACTTCTCATCCATCGGATCAAGAAGTTCCATGACATCCTCGACCGCCAGCATTTCCTGTAAGGCGCTGGTAATGGAACTGTGTTTTTCGATCAACGCTTTCAACCGCAGATGAACCGCAATGGCGTCGGCACGTGTCAGGCGCGGGGTCATGAAGACCTGGTAACGGATCGGTGCGCGATGCGGGCGTCCGTCCCGTCCGCGCCGGAAGCGGCGTGTGTCTGGGGAATCGACCCGTTGCACGAGTCCGGTCAGGTGTCCCTGAATGCCAGTGTGTTTCAATAACCGCCAGAAAGCGCCATTGCTCATGGCGCTAAACCGCCTCACTTCATGGCTGTGTAGTGGTTTTCCAGATGCATTTTGCTGTTCCTGCACCCTCCACGCCGCTTGATGGAAACCAACATACAACCAGATTGCTTTCGGTCCAATCTCCATCCCCAGTCGGCGCAGGTAGCCCTTCACCACAACCTGCTTGTGAGGCTGGACGATGCGGTCATAATCCAGCCACTGCACAGGCTCGATGTTTATTTCCGGTTCTTCTATTTCCTCCGCTTCGGTTTCCATTTCCATCTCTGCCTGTGACTCATCGCCAACGACGAACTTCACAGAGACGGAACGATTCAACACGCCGACCAGCAATCGCTGCACTGTGCTGGTCAGGCGCGACTCCAGCCAGTCACGGGCATAGGCATTGCGTGTGGAAACAAGCAGCACATCGTTTTTCAATTCCAACGCAACCGTACCCAGCACCCAGGTTTCATACGAGGCGCGCGGCATGTCCATCTGCAATTGAGCCAGCACGGAACTCCAGGCCTGTTGAAGGTCTGTCATGCAACACCTCCCTGAAAAACAAGCCTGTTTTTTTCCACAGGTCTCCCAGACCGTTCGCACAGGAATTCATGCATCCCAGCCCTTCCTGTGTGTTCAACGTGGGCGGCAGCGCAGGCGGATGCGTGGGCGGCGCGTGGACAGGACGCAGGCGGCACGTTGTCCATGCCGCCTGCGTCCTTCATCTCATTCCATTGAAAAAGGTTTTTTTGGTGGAACGTCATCATTTTCCTTTGTTCGCTAAAGTGAATGTGGTGGATTTCGGTTTGGGTTCAAGCACCAACAATCCGGTTTCATACGCGTTCAGACCAAAGCGCAGCAGGGCTGTGATCAATTCTCCGATGGGTACATGCAAGCCATCCTCGGATGCCAGCGCCGTCAGTTCCTGTTTGAGTTCAGGAGAGAAACCGCGCCAGGTGGTGATGACCTTCCACAAGGCTTCCGGTCGTTTATGTTTGGCAGTACGTCGAGGTCTGTTGATCGAATGTGAGGAGCTGCTTTGTGGGAAGAGCGTCATGCGCATGCGTTCCGGATTGGGTCGCGGATGGAGATCAAAATCCCCGCGTTCATAGGAACGCAGGGCGTAGTCGAGCACTGCACAGGCCACCTCACCTGCGGGAACCAGCAGGTCATCAGCAATTGCCTTGACCTTCAATGCCAGTTTGGGATCGATGCCGCGATAGACCACCTTGCGGCTCTGTTGTCCTTTTTCCCACTGCCGGTTGCGCTTGCGCGGGGCAGCCACGCGCAGGGAGTCGTAGAGATTGGGAACTGCCGGGACGGTTGGAGCAGGCTCGGCAGTCTCAAAGGGATCGCGTCGTTGATTCATCTCCGCCTCCTAGAACTTCATGACATGCTGGGCCAGCGCCTGGTACTCCTTGGCAGCCCGGCACAATGGATCGAACTCAAAAATGGTTTTCCCTTCGGCGGCACATTCCCTGAGCAGCGTGGAGCGATGGATGGGCTGCAACATGCTGGCGTCGAACTTTTCCTGCAGATTCTCCATCGTGGCTTTGCTCTCGCGGGTTTGTTCATCGAAGAAGGTCGGCAGGATTCCCAGCAGGTTGCCCCGCCAGTTCTTCCTTTCCTGCAGGATGCTCATCATGCGCAGCACCTTGCCGAGCCCGTCTGCGGAGAGGAATTCGGTGGCGGTCGGCACGATCACCAGATCGGAGGCCCAGACCGCGCGCTCCTGAATTCCGCCCACGCTGGGCGCTGTATCGAAGATGATGTAGTGCAGTCCCTCCCTGAAAAAACGACTGACCGATTGGCGGATGGCGGAGATGGGCTGGTCCTGTGCGTTGAGCACGGTCTGGGCTGCCATCGTCTGCTGGTCCCCCGGAAACAAATACAGACCTTCGCGTCCGGATAACCGCACCCAGGATTTCAGGAAGGCGGTCTCCTGCGGCGTATGTCCCATCGTAAGCAGGTAGAACACGCCTGGCTCGGGACTGCGCCCCAGAGCGGTGGCGCACTGCCCCTGCGGATCCAGGTCGATCAGCAGAACCTGTTTTCCTTTTTGGGTCAAGCCATGCGCCAGCGAAACGGCAGTGGTGGTCTTGCCGACCCCGCCCTTCTGGTTCGCGATACAAATGATCCTGGTGCTCATGAGGACTCCTCCTGGTCCTTGTGCCGGATATGGCGTTTCAAACAATCCCGCAGGAGGAAATAAATGATCCCGCCCCCCAGCATGGAAAGGAAAACAAGCAGAACCCCTGATAACACGGCGCTGATGGCGTCAAACATGATCGTCCCCCTTGTGCGTTCCGGGCTGGAGTCGAATCCCATTGCACTCTGTTGTCATGACCGGAGAGGCAGTCCATGCCCCTCCAACAACAGGGTAACTGTGCTTGATGGTTGCGGAAGAGGTTGAACATCTCATGGTTGCACCTCCGCCGGTTGTCCTTCCGGTCGCTCGGTTTCCTGTATTTTTTCCTGTTCAGGCAGCATGCCCAGCCGGGTCAATTCCCGGCGAATGATCAGGGCTGCCTGGGCGCGCGGTACGCGCATTTCACGCTGCGCAAGTTGTTGTAGCGCCTCGCGTTCCTGTTCGCCCAGATACACGATTATCTTTGCCATAGGGTTCCCTTCAGATGCTGAAAAAAATGAGCCGCTTTGTCGGCGGCTCATTAGTAGCATCTGGGAGTACGGGAATTGTACGGTTTGGATTACGGGATATCTACGGAAATTATTTTCCTCTTGATCTGGCTCCGACGGGCTGGTTACGAGGGTGTTTCTGTCAGGGTTTTCCTTTGTTTTTCCTCTATTTCCTTTAATACGTTGCGCCGCCAGTCATAAAACGTGGAGGTGGGTACCAGCAGCACACCATCCGGTCCACAGCCAAATTCCTCTTCGAGAAACTCCTCCAGGGTTCTGGCGGAGAAGGATGGATCGCGCCGTTCCCAGCGCAGGACCACCCTGCGGATTCTGTCTTCCGGGTAGCGGGTTTGTTTTCCACGGCGCTTGCGGTTTCCGGATGAGATCAGATCCTGTAGATCGTCATGATCGTGCCGGGTATCTTGTTGGATGGTTTCATTTTGGGGTGCCACGGGGTTTGATTGGGAAGAACCGGATTGATAGAATTCGATCCCGAACATTTCAAAGACGACCTGTTTTCCATCCCCCTGCGTTCTTCTTTCTGATTCGTCCCGGACAAAACGATGAAGTGTATAGGCGTATTTGCCGCCCCGGATTCCAAGGATGATGATCCCAATGGATATGACGACCAGGGCCACGAGGGCATCCTCGGGTCCGTAGTATCGATGAATTAGCCTGTAGATCCAGGAGATGGGGAAAATCAGGATGGTAATCACGATCACCAGCGCCAGATAATGACCCCACATCCTTTTGAAGTGGTTCATTATGGTTGACCTCAAAACTAAACGTCAAAAGCGGGATATTTTATTACCAGTTCTGCGAATCTCAAATGACATTTGTTACCCTATTTGTACAATTTAGTCATTTATTTGGGTTGGACTCCCCTCCAAAATGCAAATTGAAAGGTCTTTGCAAATTGGAATCATTTGGCGGAATTTCGATGGGCAGGTTGTGCGCTTGTTTCTTCCTTCTGACCGCACAACCTGAGGATGTTCTCGATTGCATGATTATGCCGGCGCTGGACTCTGTGCAGCATCGGCTGCGTCCTCGGATTTTCCCTGGTCACCATCAACATTTCCTGATGGCAGTTGTGGATTGGCAGCTGCATCCTTTTGGATCAGGCGTTTACGAGCAATGTCCATCAGGTAGCTGTAGACCCGACCCAGTGCCTTTCTCTGTTCCGGGGTCAGGTCTGGCTTTGTTTCCTCAGAGGGAGTTGCCGCGGTCATGCGGATTCTCCTGCCTGGATGAACTGCAATTTTCTTTGAAGTTGTAACGGCATCGCCCTGTAATGGGCACGGAATATTTTCTTGTGCATGGTTTCCTTTCACTGCAATGAAAAATAAGAGTTGCCTTGCGGCAACCCTTAAGTAGCATTCTCCAGTACGGAAACTCTACGGTTTGGAATACGAAACTCCCTACGGGATTATCCAGGAGTTGATGGTGTGGGTGGATGACCCTGAATCAGTCTGTGAAAAAACCGGAACCTTGTTTCCGTTAAGCTCTCCTCTTATTCGTTCATATTGTGAAGTCATACAATTCTCGGACTTTATTCCGTAGAGTAATCGTAGTCCTGGATGCTATACCCCGCTTCAGAACATTTACATCCGGGACACCAGTTCCAAATTCCCCGTTCACAACGTTATAATATCGTTTGGAGACGCGAACATCTATGGAAGATTGGCTGACAACATATGAGGCCGTGCAGATCAGTGGATATGAATTGGATTACATCCGTAAATTGGTGCGCGCCAAAAAGATCACAGGTCGCAAGTGGGGGCAATCCTGGCAGGTCAGCCGCAAATCCCTGCAGGAATTCCTGAAGAGCAGGGAACAGCATGGAGAGAAGCGCGGCCGTAAACCCAAACGAAATAAGGCATAACAACATAGC
Source organism: Anaerolineales bacterium (assembly GCA_023382595.1). GTDB lineage: Bacteria > Chloroflexota > Anaerolineae > Anaerolineales > Villigracilaceae > Villigracilis. Next base: position 1,081,977 of record JAHDWB010000001.1, read on the forward strand.
CATAACGTGATTGATAACGGGGACTTGTCAACCGTAAAACCTGTGCTATAATTTCATTGCTGGCAATGAAATTCACAGCCAGAATAACGGGTCGTACTGGTGTTCGTAGCACCAATACGACCCTCACCCAACCCACCGGCTAGAGCGGAGGGAGGGCTGGTTTTATTATACAGCCCCTTTGATTCGCCCTGGTGGGATTCCATCAGGGCGATTTGTATTCCAGCCGGGGAATACAGGTCGCCCAACCCCAAAAGGAGAATCACATGTTTCAACCCCCTTCCACACAACGATTTCAACTGGTAGGCACGCTCACGCGCATCCGTCAGGAATGGCAGGATGCTGCCGGAAGTTCCAGTCTGATCGAGGTTGAAGGCAACATGGGAATGTTGCTTGCCGACCTGATCAATGGCGTAGGTCTTGGAATTGATGAGCAGATCCAGGTGCTGGGTCCCGAACTGTTTCACGAGATGAAGGATTTCCTCAAATCCCCTGTCCAGAATTGATTGACTGCCGCCAGCCGGACCGGCTGGTATTTTGACAAATACCAACAAGGAAACCATTCATGAATAAGCGTACGGTAATTTACGCTAGAGTCAGTACGGATGAACAGACCAAGGGCTACAGTTTAAACACCCAGGTCGATGCCTGCAAGCAATATGCCGCCGATTGCGGTTATGTCCTTTTAATGACATTCTCCGAGGATTACAGCGGTGCAACCATTGATCGCCCTCAACTTAATGCCTTGCGGGATTTTGCTGCCCAGGAACCCATTGATGTCATTATCGTGTACGACATTGATCGCCTTGCCCGAAAAAGCGTTTATCAGGCGCTGATCGAGGAGGAGTTCCTGCGATTGGGAGTCACGGTTGAATATGTGATTGGTCAATATGACAATAGCGATGAAGGCCGGCTCCAAAAACAGATTCGCGCCAGTATTGCTGAATATGAAAAGGCAAAGATTCTGGAACGAAGCAAGCGGGGAAAACGCGGCAAGGCGCAAAGTGGGTTTGTGATTGTCGGGTCACGTCCACCTTACGGATATAAAACAATTACTGAGCCGCACAAGTCCTGGCTTGAAGTGGATGAAGAGGAGGCGCAGATTGTTGTCAATGTTTTCAATTGGTATTTGAGAGGAGATGGCGATAGTGGTCCTATGTCCATGAATGCCATTGCCAAAAAATTGACCGAAATGAGGGTCATCACCCGGGGCGATAAACATGGACACATCTACAAGAAATATGAGCCTGGGTCATGGGCACCTGAAATGATAAGGCACATCTTGAAAAACGAGACGTATACTGGCACTTGGCATTATGGCAAGACGAAGGTAATCGATGATGGAAAGGTAAGACCAGCCAGGCCAAAATGTGGATTTGGCAAACAGGTACCTCGTTCACGGGATGAATGGGTTGGCGTCCCTGTACCAGTAATCATTGATAAGGAGACTTTCAATTTGGCGCAGGCGCGAATGAAATTCAATCTTGCACAGGCAGATCGACACTTAAAGCATGAATATCTTTTAGCGAGAAGGTTAAGGTGTGCCAAGTGCGGCTTTACTTATCAGGGTCGCGCAAGAAAGAAGAATACCTATTACTACTGCAAAGCAACAGAAAGACGACCTATCAAGAGATGTGATATGCCCATGTTTCGTGGAAGGGATGTTGATGATGCGGTATGGGCATGGCTTGTCAACATCATTCAGCATCCGGAATACATTGTTGCCGGTTTACAGGATCGACAGGAGGAACAAGGCAGGAGCAATCAGGCTTTGACAGCCCGGTTGGAGTTGATAGAAGGTCATATAGCTGAGAATGAAAAACAATTAAATAAGTTACTGGACCTGTACCTGTCAGGAGATTTTGAACGTGATATGCTTTCAGAAAGACGTGCGAGACTTGAAGAAAATATTGAGAATCTCCGAAAGGAACAGGCAGAAATCTCCTCGTTTCTTGACCAGTTGGTTTTGTCTGATGCCCAAGTGGAAGACATAAGATTGTTTTGTGAGACGATAAAAGATGTGTTGGATACCGCAACATTCGAACAAAAACGGCAGGTTCTGGAGATGCTAGATGTTCGTGGTACACTAGCGATTGAAGATAATGAAAGGGTCATTTACGTCAAATGTCTAGTAACCCCACAGCAACGGCTGTCGCTTTTGCCAATATCGCCTTCATCAAATACTGGGGAAACCGTGAAAATGACCTGCGTCTGCCGGTCAATGGTTCCATCTCGATGAATCTGGATGGATTATTCACCCGTACCACGGTGACGTTTTCCGCCTCTCTCCCGACCGACAGCCTGCTCATCAACTCCAAGCCTGTTTCCGGCAAGGGGCTGGCGCGAGTCTCTTCCATTCTTGATCTTGTGCGCGGAATGGCAAAGATTAATGAAAAAGCCGAGGTGACCAGCGAGAACAATTTCCCTGCTGGGGCTGGGATCGCCTCCTCTGCGGCGGCGTTCGCGGCATTGGCAGTGGCGGGGAGCAAAGCGGCTGGACTTGACCTGACCGAACCCGAACTTTCGATTTTGGCACGGCGCGGATCAGGTTCCGCTGCCCGCTCCATCCCGGCTGGGTTCGTGGAGTGGGAAATGGGCGAGTCTGAAAGCGACTCGTACGCCTTTTCCATCGCGCCCGTTGACCATTGGAATCTGGTGGATTGCGTCGCGATCGTCAGCGCCGCACACAAAAAGACCGGCTCCACCGAAGGTCACGCCATCGCAGGGACAAGCCCATTACAGGATGCGCGCGTGGCGGACGCTCCGCGCCGTTTGGATATTTGCCGCAATGCGATTCTCAACAAGGATTTCGAAGCCTTTGCGGACATCATCGAACATGACTCGGACATGATGCACGCTGTGATGATGACGTCTAATCCGCCACTGATGTACTGGCAAGCCGCCACGGTGGAGATCTTCCATCATGTGCGCGAATGGCGCGCAAGCGGACTCCCCGTCGGTTATACGGTGGATGCGGGCGCAAACGTCCATGTACTGTGTTTGGGAGATCATGCAAAGGAAGTGGAAAAACGCTTGCGCGAATTGCCCGGCGTGATGGATGTGTTAGTGGCGGGCGTTGGCGGCGCGGCAAAGGTGGTGTAGTCCGTTTCAACGGGCTTTGTGGGAATAGCGTGGGGGTTTATCCCCGCGCGGTACCACAACGGGGGAATATTCCAGAAAACAGAATCAACCACGGGGGAGAAATGAAGCGCACGAGGCGTCTAATAAAAGATTAACTTCGGCGAATCCGTTTGAAGATATAATCCGTTTTGGAAAATGGAGATTAAACGGGCTTTAACGCCTGTAAGAAGGATTTGATATGACGACGTTCATTGTGTTCTTTCTCGCGTTGAGCGGGATGATTTTTGTGCATGAGTTGGGGCATTTTATTGCCGCGCGTTGGGCAAAGATCGAAGTGGAGGAATTTGGCTTTGGTCTGCCTTCATATAAATTGCTGACGCTTTTCAAATGGCAGGGGACGGAGTTCACGATCCATGCCCTGCCGTTGGGTGGATTCATCCGCCCGAAGGGTGAGAACGACCCGAATGTGCCGGGCGGGCTTGCCTCCGCCAACCCGTGGAAACGGCTGGTGGTCTTGTTCGCGGGTCCACTGATGAACCTGCTGACCGCCGTCATCGTCTTTGCGATTGTGATCGCATCCCAAGGCGTTCCGGTACCGGGCAAAATTTTGGTGGATGCGGTTTCGGAGAATTCCCCCGCACAGCAGGCAAACCTCCAATCCGGCGATATTATCCTTTCCATCAACGGACAGAGTGTCACCGAGGTGGATGCCGCCATCGCCATCATCCGCGAGAATCTCGACAAGCCGGTTGATATGGTGATCGACCGGGACGGCGAACAGTTCACGGTCAGCGCCACGCCGCTTTCCAGCCGCACGCGGGAACAGGGCGCGCTTGGCGTTGGGCTGGCATATCCCACACGCCCCGCCACATTTGTTGAAAGCATTACAGGCGGCGCGACCATCACCGGTCTGCAGGCAGCGACCATAGTGTACCTGCCCATCGCCCTTATTCGAGGCGTCATCGCGCCGGAGGAGGCGCGGTTGGTCGGTTTCCGAGGCATTTATGACTTGTTCGATTTCGCAGTCGAGGAGGACGTCTCCAGCCGTCAGGAAGCCGAAGCCGCCCAGAGTGGAGGCGGAAGCACCTCGCCTACCCGCCCCACCAACTGGACGTTGAACATCATCGGTTTGCTCAGCGTATCGCTCGGTGTGTTCAACCTCTTCCCCATCCCCGCGCTCGACGGCGGGCGCATCCTGTTCACACTGCCGGAAATCCTCTTCCGCAAGCGCATCCCGCACGAATGGGAGAACATGGTCAACGGCATTGCCATGCTTCTGCTCATCAGCCTGATGCTTTTCGTCAACATCCGCGATTTCATCGACCCCGCCCAACTCCCCCTACCATAACCATGTCTGAGACCCTTTCCTTCCAAAACGTCCTCGATCACCTGCTGGATTCCAAAAAGGACATCCCGGCGAATCATCTTCAGCATTACTCCGACCTTGACCCAAAATCCCTGCGCTTGTTCATGGATGTGTGGTCCAGCGTCAAACCGGACCGCAAACTGCTCCTGCTCGACACGCTTTTAGCCCACCTCGACACCGATACCCTCGTCTCGTACGAAGATATCGGCAGGTCTTTGCTGGATGACGAGGATGGCGAAGTCCGCGCCCGTGCCATTGGATTGCTCGCCGAGTCAAACGACCCGAAACTTGTTGACACAATGATCGGCATTTTCCTCCACGATACCGAGCTCGCTCCGCGCATTGAAGCCGCGAACCTGCTTGGTGAATTTGTCCTGCTTGGCGAGTTGGAGGAACTGGATGAAAGCCTGCACCACAAAACGGAAGACGCTCTGATCTCCGTCATCCGCAGTGAAGAGAATCCATCGCTTCGAAAACGCGCGCTCGAATCGCTCGGTTATTCCTCGCGCGATGAAATGGTCAATATCATCGAAACCGCCTTTCAGCGCGCCGACCCGACCTGGATCGCCAGTGCCTTGATCGCAATGGGACGCTCCCACGATAACCGCTGGGACGACAGTGTGGTCAGCAAACTGTTGGATGACGATCCGCGCATCCGAGCCGCCGCCGCATCCGCCGCCGGTGAATTGAACATCGAAGCGGCAGGTCCCATCATGCTGAAAATGCTGGAAGATGAAGAAGAGGATGATGACGTGGTCTCTGCCGCGATCTGGTCGCTTTCGCAAATTGGCGGTGAAGATGCGCGCGTGTATCTCTTAAGCCTGATCGAAACCACGGAAGACGAAGACCTGCTCGCCTTCCTGGAAGATGCGCTCGAAAACTTGGATTTCAACGAAGAACTGGATAAATTCGACCTGCTGTCATTGGATGAAGATGACTTGGAAGATCTCGACGAACTGGACGAACTTGAATTGGACGAAGATGAAGATTAAGCAAAAAACATCCCATTGTGGGATGTTTTTCTTACTGGATAACAAAAAATCCTCCGAAAACGGAGGATTTCCAGTGAGCGCGGAGAGGCTCGAATAGCATCCCCCCTGCGGGGACTCACAACAAAAAACCCTCCAGAAAGGGAGGATTTTCAGTGAGCGCGGAGAGGCTCGAACTCTCAACAAACGGCTTAAAAGGCCGCTGCTCTACCATTGAGCTACGCGCCCATACCTAAAGCGGATTGCATTCTATCATGGCAGGATACAGACGTCAACGTAAGTAACACAGACCACGCCGCATCTATCAGGCTGGAGGAAACCATGTCCGAAGTTAAATATGTAACCGAATCAGATTTTCAACAGGAAGTTCTCGGCGCCGACCTGCCCGTGCTGGTCGATTTCACTGCCGACTGGTGCCAGCCCTGTAAAATGATCGCACCAATCGTCCATCAGCTTGCCGGTGAATGGGAGGGCAAGGTCAAGGTCGTCAAACTCGATGCAGACCAGAATCCCAATATCATGATGCAGTACGGCGTGATGGGCATTCCCACACTGATCCTTTTCAAAGGCGGCGAGATCAAGGAACGCATGACCGGCTACCAGCCCAAGGACAAGTTGTCCGCCAAGGTTACGCCGCACGTGTAACAGCCGTTTGCTGGATTAATGGAGCCGGGTTCATCCCGGCTCTTTTATTGACGACTCACGCGCCTTCATGGTATCATTCGCCCGCTAAAAACCAGCCAAAAGCTGGCTTTGTTTTGTCTAATAAACGAGGAGAAACTTATAAGCGCCAACGAATTTCGAGTAAATGAGGGCATCCGTGTTGCGGAAGTGCGCCTGATCGGACCAGATGGAGGCAACGTAGGAGTTGTTCCCATCAAGGAAGCCTTGAAGATCGCACGCGATGCGGAAATGGACCTTGTAGAGGTCTCGCCCGGTGCCAACCCGCCTGTTTGCCGTGTAATGGACTTTGGTAAGTTCATCTACGAAAAGGCAAAGAAGGAGCGGGAGGCGAAGAAAGCTCAGACCAAGATCGAGGTCAAGGAGATCCGCCTGCGCCCGAAGACGAATTCAGCACATCGCGGCTTCAAGGTTGACGATGCCCGCCGCTGGATCGGACAGGGTCACAAAGTGCGCGTTACGGTCAAGTTCCGTGGACGTGAGATGGATTACCCTGAGATCGCGCTGGAAGACCTGAAAGAGATCGCACAGGAACTTTCCGATGTTGCCACGATCGAAGTCCCGCCGCAGATGGAAGGGCGTACCATGCTCGTGGTACTTGTCCCTGCCAAGGGCGGGGCAAAAAAGAAAGAGAAACCCGAGCAGGCTGAGGCGAAGTCTGAAGCGTAAGCCTGATGGTTGAAAGTCCAAACGATGTTGAACGTCCGCGGGCGTGTGAGATTGTCCGCGGTTCATTTTGTCAGAAAGGAGTACACCAGCAATGCCTCGCAAAGCAAAGAAGTCTGGAAAAATCAAGCTGAAGACGCATAAGGCGACCTCCAAACGGTTCCGCCTGACCGGCTCCGGCACACTTGTGCGAACGAAGGGCGGCAAAAGCCATTTGCGCCGCCGCACGTCGGACCGCACCAAGGCGTTATTGAGCGAGATGGTCCCTGTGAAGGGTCGCAAGTACGTGAAACGCATCAAGCGCCTTGCACCAAACATGGAAGGGTAATCCTTCCGGTCGTCGAAAATCTTTTTTATTTGCGGCTTTCGGGTGTGCGCAACTGGTGTAACCCACCGACGCCCGCGAGTTTGCAGGAGGTAGTAGAACATGCGCGTAAAAGGAGGACCCCAAGGGTACCGCCGTCATAAGAAAGTTTTGAAGATCACGAAAGGTCAGCGCGGCTCGAAGCATTTGCTGTTCAGACGAGCGAACGAAGCGATGCTCAAGAGCCTGTGGTACGCCAGCCGTGATCGCCGCGTGCGCAAGCGCGATCTGCGCAAGTTGTGGATCGCCCGCATCAACGCCGCGGCTCGCCTGAACGGCACGACATACAGCAAGCTGGTGTCTGCCATGAAGAAGGCAAATATCGACCTCAACCGCAAGATGCTCGCAGATATCGCAGTCCGCAACCCGCAGGCGTTCGCCGCGGTTGTGGCACAAACAAAGTAAATTTATTGCAGGGGCTGGGTTATCCAGCCCCTGCAATGTTTAACGGGGGTAAAATATTTGCATGAACTCCATTTTGGTCGAAAAACAACTTGCTTCCGGGCAGTCTCTGCAAATCGTGCAGGGTGATATTACGATTGAAGAAGTGGATGCCATCGTCAACGCCGCGAACGAACATCTACAACATGGCGGCGGGGTGGCGTGGGCGATCTCGAAAAGAGGCGGACCAATTGTCCAGAAGGAAAGCGACGAATGGATTCGGGCGCATGGACCTGTCTCCCATTCGCATCCCGCCTGGACCTCGGGCGGGGATCTGCCTGCGAAGTACATTATCCACGCTGTAGGTCCCGTCTGGGAAAATGATGGCACCGATGATGAAAAACTCGCCGCAGCAGTGACCGGTTCCCTGCGCGTGGGAGATGAACTGAAATGCCAGTCCATCTCCATGCCTGCGATTTCGACGGGCATCTTCGGTTTTCCGAAAGACCGTGCAGCGGGGATCATTTTCAAGTCCATCAATACCTATTTCGGCGCAAAAGCCGACTCGTCGGTGAAAACTGTCCGCATTGTGTTGTTTGACGATGTGAGTGTTAAGGTTTTCCTCGATATATGGAAAAGGACATGGGGGGAATGATCACATCCAACCAAAATCCGAAGGTGAAGCTCGTCCGCGCACTGCTTGGACGTTCAAAGGAACGCCGCGAGGCAGGGGCATTCGTGGTGGAAGGCGTGCGCTTGTTCGAGGAAGTTGTTAGAAGCGATTGGAAAATTCGCTTCGTTTTGTATGATGAGACTTTGAATGAGAGGGGAACGTCAAAAGTCGAAGGTCTCAGGTCAAAAGGCGTGGAAATGGAAGAAGTTTCGCCAAGCGTGATGAAATCCATCAGTGAGACGGATACGCCGCAAGGTGTGCTTGCGGTTGTCGAATTTTCGAATTTGCCCATTCCAAAATCTCCCAATTACATCCTTATTCCCGACCAAATCCGCGACCCGGGCAATCTCGGCACATTGCTCCGCTCAGCGGCGGCGACAGGTGTGCAGGCAGTGTTGGTCCCCCCAGAGACAACGGATGCGTTTGCGCCCAAGGTTGTCCGCGCAGGGATGGGAGCGCATTTCAGGGTGCCGGTCCGCGCGATGGATTGGGATGAGATTTCACAAGTTGTAAAGTTTGAAGGTTTAAAGGTTTTCATTGCGGATATGGATGGCGCTTCGTGTTGGGAAACGGATTTGAAAGAGCCTGTGGCGCTTGTCGTCGGTAGTGAAGCGGATGGAGCGAGCGAATCGGCAAAAAATTTAGCAGATGGGAAAATCAGCATCCCAATGGCTGGAGATGTCGAGTCGCTGAATGCGGGGGTGGCGGGGGCGGTGTTGATGTTCGAGGTGGTGAGACAGAGGAAATAATCTACGCGTCCCCCATCACAGCCTGATAAAACTCCACCACCCGTTCCATCGTCCGTCTATAATCCGCTTTTGCGGAAATGATATTCATGTTCAGACCTGCCGCCTCGCGCCGCAGGTCTTCTCGTTCCAGCCCCAATAGGATCGCATCGGCAATCGACTGCGGACTGGTTGCATCCACCAGCAAACCGTTCTGTGCGTGCGTGATCCACTCGCGGATGGACTCCAAGTCTCCTGCAATCGGAAAACAGCCGCACGCCATCGCCTCGATCAGTGAATTCGGCGTACCGTCATGCACACTCGGCGAGACCACGATCTGCGCCCTGCGGAAGACATCTCCCATCTTCAGGAAAGGCACGGGCGGCAACAACTCCACCGCGCCCTCAATTCCCAACTCCCGCACCCACGTCAATGCCTGCGCCTCCCCTTGCATCGCAGAACAAACGAACTTCGCATCGGGTCGCTTTGCCAGCACCAATGGGACCGCCTTGAAGAACGAGTCATTGCGGACATACGGACGCACCCCGCGCGGATTGATGACGACGGGTTCCTTCACAGGCTCGGCAGGCGGATAAAACACATCGCTTCGGACTCCGCCGCTGCCGGGCGCCACCAACGTGACCTTATCCTCCCCCAAGCCCCATTGACGCGCCAGCCGCACATCGCGCTCCACATCCGCATGAAGCGCATCCACAGACTGCATCACCCGCCGCGTGTGCATGCGCATCAACGGCGTGGACGGGGCATGCAGGGTGAAATCATTGCCCCAGATGGAAACCAGAAATGAAGGACGGGCAGCGAGCCCCTGCAAGGCGGAGGCGGTCAGCATTCCCTCATACGGCACGCGCATGGCATGGACAATATCGGGCTGCACTTCCCTGATGAACGCCCGCAATTTCGGCGCGGATGCGGGGATGGTCACGGGACCCAGCCACTGCCGAATTTGAGTACGCAGGCTCAGGGTCCGGGAGGAGGCGGAGGAAGGTGCAGAAGTACGCTTCTTGGCGGCGCTGAAGGCTACGGGGGTAAATTCCAGTCTCTTGACTGGGAAATCCAAATCACAATCAAAGGTGGAGGCGACGAAGACTTCATCCCCGCGTTCGACAAAATACCGCATCCAATTGCGGGAAATGGGGGATCGGGCGTCAGTGACAAATAGGAGCCGCATTCCGTCATTATACACATTGCCCGCATTTATGAGACGTAGTATATTTAAGGTTATGAGCAAAGGGCGCATCCTTATTGTGGAAGATAATATGGATACCTATGAACTTGTGCGCTTCATTCTGGAAAAGAACGGATATGAAACGTTCCTGGCTGTGAATGGGCGCGACGGGGTCAACGCTGCGACAAAACAAAAACCCGATCTGATCATCATGGATCTTTCCATGCCGGAGATGGACGGTTGGACGGCTACACGCCTGATCAAGCAAAATGCCAAAACGTCCTATATTCCTTTGATTGCATTGACCGCCCACGTTCTGCCCGGAGATCGGGAACGTGCCGTGGAAGCAGGCTGCAACGATTACATCACCAAACCCATGGACCTGCTCGATCTTGTGGAAGCTGTAGACCACTGGATGAGCAAGGGTTGAAGTAGACGGGCATTTCATTTTACAAAAGAGGAACAATATGAAACAAATTTGTGTCGTCGGCGTGGGATACGTCGGCTTGGTAACTGCGGCATGTTTTGCCGATCTTGGAAACCGCGTGACTGCGCTGGATGTTAATAGCGAGCGTGTGGAGAACCTCAAAAAAGGCATCATGCCCATTTACGAACCGGGGCTGGATGAACTGGTCAAGCGCAATATGAATGCGGGGCGCATCAGTTTCACCACCTCGTACAAGGATGCTTTGCAGGGCGCCGAATATGCCTTCATTGCGGTGGGGACGCCTTCCGGGGCGGACGGCGCGGCAGACCTGCAATACGTCGCCGCCGCCGCCAAATCCATTGCGGAGACGATGACCGCGCCGCTCATCATCATCAATAAATCCACGGTTCCGATCGGGACTGGTGACTGGGTTGCGGACATCGTGAAGGGCGCCCAGCCCAAGCCGATCGACTTTGCCGTCGTCTCCTGCCCGGAATTCCTGCGTGAAGGTTCCGCCATCGGCGACTTCATGAATCCGCACCGCACGGTGATCGGCTCGCTCGACCGCGACGCCGCGAACAAGGTGGCGCAATTGCACCTGCCCCTGCGCGCACCCATCGTCATCACCGACCTGCGTACGGCGGAAATGATCAAATATGCCAGCAACGCCTTCCTTGCCACGAAGATCTCCTTCATCAACGAACTGGCGGATTTGTGCGAACTCGTCGGCGCGGATGTGAAGGAAGTGGCGGCGGGCATGGGCTACGATGCGCGCATCGGGCGTCACTTTTTGGATGCCGGTCTCGGCTGGGGCGGCTCGTGCTTCCCCAAGGATGTGGAGGCGCTGGCGTTCATGGCGAACGAAAAGGGTTTGGAGCCGCGCATCCTCAACAGCGTGATGAGCGTCAATTACGACCGCCGCAAATCTGCCGTGACTCACTTGAAAGAAATGCTCGGCGGCAATCTGACCGGTAAGACCATCGGGTTGTTTGGGCTGGCGTTCAAGCCCAATACCGATGACATGCGCGATGCGCCGTCCATTACGATCGCAGAAGGATTGATAGAAGCGGGCGCGAAGGTCCGTGCATATGACCCGGTGGCGATGGAGGTGGCACGTCCGTTACTCCCGGCGGTGGACATGTTCGATGAGCCGTACCAACTTGCGGACGGGTGCGATGCGCTGATCGTCGTCACCGAATGGAACGAGTTCAAACAGCTCGATCTCGAACGGGTCAAGAACCTGCTCAAATCCCCGATCATTTATGACGGGCGCAATATTTACGATCCAAAACTGATGAAAGACATGGGCTTCACCTATCGCGCCATTGGCAGATAACAAATCGGTTTTTCGCTGAATTGTGGTCGGACGGCTGTGAGGCTGTCCGACCATTTCATTAATTCCGCATTTGACCAAAACCAAAAAAAACACTACACTACCTGACCTATGACCAATCCACCTGTCTGCAATTATGAAGGCTCTGATTACCAGCAATCCTTTTGGGAGCAGGGCGGGCGCGAATACGAAGACCGTGCCGAAGCCATTGCCCTGAAACACATGCTGCCGCAAAGCGGCAAACTGATGCTCGAACTTGGCGCAGGTGCGGGACGCAATACGCCGCGTTACTCCGGTTTTGAGCGCATCGTCGTGCTGGATTATTCGACCACGCAACTGGCACAGGCGCAGGAGCGGCTGGGACGCTCTGACAAGTATATTTATGTCGCGGCGGACGTTTATCGCCTCCCTTTTCTGGACGGGTTGTTTGATTCTGCCACGATGATCCGTGTTCTGCATCACATGGCGGATGCGCCCAAGGCGCTGGAACAGGTGCGGAACATTTTACAGCCCGGCGGGGTCTTTATTCTTGAGTTCGCTAACAAGCTGAATCTGAAAGCCATCCTGCGTTATTTGTTCGGCAAACAGAAGTGGAGTCCGTTTGCACTGGAGCCGGTCGAGTTTGTGGAATTGAACTTTGATTTTCACCCGAAAGCCATCCGCCAATGGCTGAACGGACTTGGCTTTTCCATCGAAAAAACGCGGACGGTCTCGCATTTCCGCCTCGGCTTGTTGAAACGACTCCTGCCCGCCAAATTCCTCGCCGCGCTGGATGGTCTCTTCCAGCCGACAGGCGCGCTGTGGCAATTCACGCCGAGCGTTTTTGTACGGGCAAAAGTTGGCGGCGAAAACTCACAGCGTGCCATCCCGCTCGACGTGTTGGGGCTGTTCAAATGCCCGGAGTGCGGCGGCGGGAAGATGCAGGAAAAGAAAGACCACCTAACCTGTCTATCCTGTCAAGCACATTGGGCAGTCCGTGATGGTATTTATGATTTCCGTCAAAAAGTGAATTAGAATCACACAAACCCTGCACGATATTCTGGTTGGGAGATTCTCGTATGAAAACGCCCCAAAAACCTTTGCCAAAAGTTGCACCATTCATAAATGGGAGGCAGCAGTCTCCGAAAAACAATGGAGTGGACACGCGCGGCATGCTCAGCATCGTGACCATGCTGGTCAGCCTCGCCGCGTTGACCGTGTCCATGCTGGGCGCGGGGAAACTGGTGCTGGATGTCTTCAATGACGGTCTCAGCGACAGCATGGATGGGATCTTCGTCAAGATCCTTGTGTTGGGGTTGGCGTTCCTTTTCGGCTGGGGAGTTGGGCTGGCAAGCATCCGCGGATTCAATAATCTGGTCTATCCCATTATCATTAATATCTATGCTTGGGCTTGTCTTGCCGCCGTGTGCGTTCTGTACATCAAGGTGATCCAAAAATTGTACCTGCAGTTATACGACGGTCCGCGTTTTTTCACATATCTCATCATTTTGCTTGGCGGGTTGATCGTGCTGCTGTTCCTGCACCTTCTGGTGGAAGGACATGACCTGCGCCCCTTTGCCATTCCCCTGCTGATCATCAGCGTACTGCAATTATTCGTGATCGTGGTGCGTTATATCTTTACATCGGACGCCAACGGCTGGATGCTGATCGCGGATATCACGGTCTTTTTCGTAATGGTTTCACTTGCCGTCCTGATGCTTCTGCATATCGGCATTCTCTCGCCCCTGCGCGAACAGATCAATGGGTTGTTCATCAATAACAATCCCAACGGGGGGTAGGCGTTATTCTTTTGCCAGCGGCAGGCGGATGAAGAAGGTACTGCCGGGGAAATTCACCTCGTCCCTGCCGGGGCTTTCGACCCAGATGCTGCCCTGCAAGGCTTTGACGATACCCGCCGCAATTGCCAAGCCCAAGCCTGCTCCTCCGCCCTTGTAGTTCGTGCGCCCCGATGAGTGCAACTCCACCTGTCCCAATTGATATAACTTTTCAAAGATGATCTTGTGGTGCTCGGGGTTGATGCCAATGCCGCTGTCTTTCACGCTGATCTCCGCCATCTTACCCTGTTTGGCATCTTCCACCACGCGGGCGGAAACGGTGACCGTGCCGCCATCCGGGGTGAATTTGATCGCATTGACGATGATATGGTCAAGTGCCTTCTTGAGCAGGTCGGGGTCTGCCCACAGCGGGGGAATGTTTTGAGTTGCCTCATCCAGGTTAAGGGTCAGGTTGCGAGCCGCGAGGTCATCCACGTAATCCTTGTAAATGAGTCTCAGGATCAGCCCAAGTTTCACGTCCTCCAAATGCGGCGTGATGACCTGGTTCTCAAGACGTGCAACATCCAGCATGCTGTCCACGATCTGATGCAGACGATTGGTGCCGCGCAGCACGCCTTCGACGGCTTGCGAGAGCGTGGAATTTCCCTTAATGGTCTCATCCATTCGCATCATGCTGAGATAGCCTTTGATAACCGTCATTGGGGTGCGGAGTTCATGCGCGGCAACGCGAATGAACTGGGATTTGTTCTTATCGTGTTTTTCGAGGGTCTGGTAGGCGTTGTTCAATTCCTCCACACGCTCGGCAACCATGCGTTCCATCATCTGGTTCATGCCGGTCACCTCGTTGTAGAGGCGCGCATTTTCCAGCGCGATCGTGGCTTGTGTGGCATACGTGGTTGCCAGCAAAGCGTCATCTTCGCTGAAGGGTTGCGCGGCGCGGCTCAATACCATCAGACCGATGACATTGTCCTTGGAATACAGCGGCACTCCCAGCCATGAACGGTCACGCGGAAGCCAGTCCGGCTGGCGCCATCCCGCCGCCGCATTCACATCGTTGACAAGCAGCATCTCCCCTGTGCGCGCAACGGTCTGGTAGAAATCAGCGCCATCCAATGTCAAATGGAAGGTCTGCAAATCCGCGTCTGGCGGCATCCCATGCTGGGCGCGCACCAGCGGCACATCATTGACATCCTGCATGAACAGGACACCGCGCTCATGCGGCAGGACCTGGCGCAACTGATCAAGGATCTGCTGGGGCAGGTTTTCAATGGTGGTCAAGGATGAAAGCTGGCGCATGGAACGCGTCAGCGCCTCTGCACCTCGACGCCGTTCCTGTTCCGCCTCGAAGAGCTTTGCATTTTGCGCCGCGGCTTTTTCCGCATCCCGCTGCGCCTGTTCGCGCTGCTGGACAAGCATGGTACGCAAAAGCGCGCTGGAAAGCAGGTTCCTCACCCGGACATACACATCCCAATCCCGCGGACCCATTTCCAGCCACATAAATCCGAAGCGGTTGCTCGCCAGCGCCAGCGGCATGACCACGGCATCATAGCGATGATCTTCCGGCGTCTTTCCGCGCGGGATCAACCTCCCGGTGGCGAGCGTCGGCATATCCTGCGAGATCTGGAAACGGCTCTCGTCATATTGCAGCAAGAGCCGGTAATTCTTCGGAGGCGGAGAGGAGATCAAGCCGGGCTTGCTGACATCGCTGTAGAACATTACATACCAGCGTTCCAGCCCGAAAACGGGAAAATGCCTGGCAATGGCATCGCCGATGGCTTCGAAGGTCATGGCGGGAGCCATGGAGAAACTGAAGTTATTGAGCAGTTCTTCCTGTTTCTCGAACTGCAAACGACGATACGCCTGCGCCCGACGCGCCAGTTCGCCCACCATCATACGCGCCTGCTGGAAAAGATTTTCCGCACGCAGCATCATCGTATTGCTGGTGATGCCGCCCAATGCATACCTTCGGAACGTGGAGATCACGTTCTGCCAGACGATGAAATCGTATCCGTTCCTTTGCAGCGCATCCACCATGGCTTGCACCATTTTCAGGAAGGGATCGCTTTTGTCGTTCTCGCGCAGGCTGGCAAGGAATACATCCCAGGTGCGCCCGAACACGTCCGTATACAGTATCTTCGACGGGTCATTCTCCGGGATGCCTGCTGCGGCAAACAACGCCTGGATCGCCGCTGCGCGCTTGTTCTCCAACCTGCCGGTATGTGCCACTTCCTTCGGCAGCACCATGGCGCGTTGAATGCTATCCGGCAGGCAACCGCATGACCAACGGACCTCCAAACGCGAGTGCAGGACATTGACCGCATCGACCTGCTCCCCTGCGATGCGTTTCAGCAAGGCTCCCAACGCCTGCCTGCCCGCCTCGTAAAAGGATTGGTGCACTGTGGTCAGCGGAACCCCCATGGACTGCGCCTCGCCAACATCATCGAAACCGGTCACGGCGATATCATCCGGCACGTTCACGCCACGCTGCTGCAACGCTTCAAGCACGCCAAATGCCATCTGGTCGTTGGATGAGACGATCGCCTGCAGGCGAATCCCGCGTTCATCCAACAAAGTACGGACCGCAGCGCGTCCGCTCTCCGGGCTGTAATCGCCGTTCACGACAAGCACATCTTCATAACGGATATTGTGCGCCTTCAGTTCATCCTTATAGGCGTTGAAGCGTTGATCCGCCTCGATCTGCCCTGCTGGACCCCGCAGAAAAGCGATCCGCTGGTAGCCATGCACCTCGATCAAATGCCGGACGACCGCGCGCATGCCGCCTTCATTATCTGCAAAAAATGAAGAAACCCCCTCTGCCGGAATCGCAAACGATACGATCGGCGTGGGGGCAAAAAATGCGCAAAAATCCCGAATCTCCTCGCGGGAGACACCGTAGGCAAGTTCAGCAGAGAGTAAAATACCGTCAAACTGCCCCGGCTTGATCAGATCATACAATCCATACGAATGCGCTGCGCCTGTCGAAGAAGCGATCGGCGCAGGCTTTCCGCCCGCAAAGTAGACCACGTTGACATCATCCGCCTTTGCGGCATCCAACACGCCCGACATGAACTCCGCGCCCCAGGTGCGCGATAACTGCGCGCCAAGCACGGCGATGGTCTTGCGGGAGTTCACAGATGTGTACGAGTCGGTCATGGACGGTATCGGGATTATAAGTCAGGATTCACGAATTGACGAAGATAAAAAATTTCAATTTTGTAATCAAAAAGGATGCACTGCAATGTTGCAGTGCATCCTTCGTCGTTATCGGATCTCGAACTGGTAGGACGCAAGCTCGCGCGTAAAACGCGTCGTCCCCGCTACAACCAGATACGCCTTCTCACCTCGTTGCAACGAAATCGTGATCTCCGCCGTCTGATCTTCGTTGAGCGGGATCATCGTCACGCTGGAATCACCCGTCAGAACGAGAGCCAGACCAAAGGTCTGCGGGAGAACGTTCTGGACGCGGACAAATCCCTCCGCCATCCAGCCTCCATCATCCGCTTCAAAATCGGAACTGTAACCTGCCGCTTCGATCCGGACATCATCCAACAGGAAGCCTTCCCCGTTGACCGCCGCGTCGGTGACATACTCGAAGCGGACAAAGATACTCTTGCCCGCGTATTGCGAAAGATCGATCCTTTCCTCGATCCAGCCGTTCGTGGTGCCGCTGTAGCCCCAGCCGTACGAATTGCCGGATGGGTTTGTGCCGGTTCCGGAAGGTGTGGGAACGATCTCCCACGTCTCGCCGTCCTCGGAAATTTCGAGGTAGAGGTAATCCCAGTCGGTCTCGATATCGTACCAGGTGCGGAAGGAGAATTCGATGGGCGCGCTCACGTTCGTGAGATCGAACTCGCGCGTCAGCGTCATATTCGACTCGTCGCCCTTGTTCGACCAGAAGGCATACGTACCGGAATATGGGTCGGCGGGCAGCAGTTTCGTCACGGTGGAACCCGTAAAGGAGATGGTGTAATCACCCGCGCATTCGATGGCAATATAATCCACGCCGTATTGGTGTACCGTGCGCGAAAGGGGATCCGGCTGACAGTCCGTTATGGTTTCGGTCGGCGAGGCGCGCCGCGCGTTGGAATAATTGTTATACACAAAACGCCCGTCGCCCGCGGAAGAGGAGTGCAGCAGATTCGTAACCGCCCAATCCATGAAGAAGGCATCGGTGGCGACAGGATTCCCTGTCAGCGGGTCGGAGGCGCCAATGTCCGCCAGGACAGCGTCGAAGCTTTCCAATCCGTTGGCGGGGTGGCGGACAAGCGCCTTGGTGGCGTCGTCGCCGAAACGGTCGAGGAAATAGGTCATGAACAGGAATGCCGCGCCGTAGTGAGGCGTGGTTGCGCCCTGACTGTTGGGCCAGTCGTTCAACTGCAGATCGGGGTTGCTGATATACAACCAGTCGAACCCGCCGCCGTCATAGCCGTTGATGAACGCTGCCAATTCGGAGGCGCCCTCGTTCAGCCAGGAAGTTTCGTTGGCGTCCAAATTCCAATGGATCATATGCTGAAATTCGTGCGCCAGCACGCTATAGGTGAATTCATCCGCCAGCGAGGTGTTATCGGCATTGAAGAGGAACATTTCGTGCCCGTTGGAATATTCCCTGATCAACGGGTGAACGGAATCTGCCGAGGAGAAATATCCTGCGATGGAAAATCCAAGTCCGCGGGCATATAGGATGTAAATATGCTCGTCGCCGTCAATGCCGGGGGTCCATTCACTGCCAAAGAATTCGCGGGTGGTGGGATAGATCTTTTCCTCGAACTCATCCACCAGCGCGCGCATCTCGCGTTCGTTGACATTGACACCGTCCTGCACCCAGAAATAGACGTGCGGCGTGGCGTAGCGGAGCGTGGCTTGCACTTCGTTGTTGGTGTTCGTATCCAGGTTGTGCACCCAGAAATTCTTTGTTTCCCCAACGACGCGTGGAGCGGCGGAGGTCGCCATCACTTCAGGGATGTCGCACATGTCTTTCAACCGGCACGCCAGCTCGCGCGGGTCGTTATCCGGGACGATCGTGCTTTGCAGCGTTTCAAGAGTCGAGAAGGTGACTTCATCAACAGGTGGACGCTCCAAAGGCAATTCTGTGGCAGGCGGATCATTATTCTCTGAAAATAAGGGCAGTTCCGTTACCGAAGTGGATGGCGAGATCGCGAAGTAAGCGTATCCTGCCATCCCCGCAACGAGCACACAGAGACAACACAACAACACTGCAATGCCGATCACGATCGCCGTTGTGCTTGATTTGTTTTCTGTCATCGGTTTCTTTTCCTCTGCAATGAAAATATCGCCCGATAATACCGCATCCGCGTGAAAAACGGATTAGGAAATAAAGGGGATAAAAAAACAGCGCGAGACTTTCAGCCTCGCGCTGGCTTCGTTTATTCTGCATCCACCTTTTGCTTGGTCTTCTTCGGAGAGTCCTTGGTCGAGCGGAAGACGATCTTGTTCTCCTTCTCGTCCACATCCACGGTCACGGTGCCGCCGTCCTTGTATTTGCCGCCGAGCAGTTCCACCGAAAGCGGACTTTCGACGAATTTCTGGATGGCTCGCCGCAGCGGACGCGCACCGAAGGCGGGGTCGTAGCCTTCCTTGGCGATCCAGGCGCGCGCGGCGTCGGTCAATTCCACGTGGATGTTGTGTTCGTTGAGGCGGTCCTGCACTTCCTTCATTTGCAGGACGACGATCTCCTCCATTTGCTCGATGGAGAGCGGCGAGAACATGATGATCTCGTCGATGCGGTTGAGGAACTCGGGGCGGAAGGCATCCTTGAGCGCCTTTTCGATCTTGGCGTGCGCGTCACGGTCCGAGTCGTCGGATTTCTGCGGCAAGAAGCCGAGGGTGCCGCCCTTTCTCACGTATTCGGTGCCCAGGTTCGAGGTCATGATCAGAACCGTGTTGCGGAAGTCCACCACGTTGCCCTGACCGTCGGTCATGCGCCCGTCATCGAGGATCTGCAGGAGCGCGTTCCACACTTCCGGGTGCGCCTTCTCTATCTCGTCGAAGAGCAGGACGCGGTACGGTCTGCGGCGGACGGCTTCCGTCAGTTGACCGCCCTCCTCGTAGCCGACATATCCCGGAGGCGCGCCGAAGAGACGGCTGACCGTGTGCTGTTCGCGGTACTCGGACATGTCGATGCGGACAAGCGCGTCTTCGTCGTCGAACATGAACCAGGCAAGCGCTTTCGCCAACTCGGTCTTGCCGACGCCAGACGGACCGATGAAGATGAACGAACCGATGGGACGCGCAGGGTCTTTGAGACCGGAGCGCGCGCGGCGGATGGCATCCGAGATGGCGTGGATGGCTTCGTCCTGTCCGATGATGCGCTCGTGCAGACGCGCTTCCATTTGCAAAAGTTTTTCGGATTCGGATTCCATCATTTGGGTCAACGGAATGCCCGTCCACTGATGGACGACCGAGGCGATATCGTCCACATCCACCACCTCATCCAACTGGTGTTCGGATTCCCATTTGTCGCGGTTTGCGGAATATTCCTGTTCGAGGCGCAGGCGCTCGGCTTTCTTTTGCGCGGCGCGTTCGTAATCGCGTTCGAGACCCGCCTGCTCTTCCTCGGCGTGAAGTTTGTCAATTTCAGTCTTCATCGCCTTGAGATCGGGCGGCATGGAATAGAGCGCCACGCGCAATTTCGCGGCGGCTTCGTCCATCAGGTCGATGGCTTTGTCGGGCAGGTGCCGGTCGGTGACGTAGCGGTCGGCAAGGCGGGCGGCGGCTTCGAGCGCCTCATCCGCGAACCGGACCTTGTGATGCGCTTCGTAGCGGTCGCGCAAGCCGTGCAGCATCTTGATGGTATCTTCCACGCTCGGCTCGTCCACATAGATCGGGGCGAAGCGGCGTTCGAGCGCGGCGTCTTTTTCGATGTGTTTGTGGAATTCGTCCAGCGTGGTCGCGCCGATGCACTGGAGTTCGCCGCGTGCCAGCGCAGGCTTGAGCATGTTGCTCGCATCCATCGCGCCCTGGGCTGCTCCTGCTCCGACGACGGTGTGCAACTCGTCGATCATCAGGATCACGTCACCCTTTGCGCGCTGGACTTCCTCCATCACGGCTTTGAGACGTTCCTCGAACTCGCCTCGGAACCTTGACCCGGCGATCATCGCGCCCAGATCGAGCGCTACCACTCTCTTGCCTGAGAGGATCTCCGGCACATCGTTGGTGGCGATCTTCTGTGCCAGACCTTCGGCGATGGCAGTCTTGCCGACGCCCGCTTCGCCGATCAATACGGGGTTGTTCTTCGTGCGGCGGGACAGGATCTGGATCAGACGCAGAATCTCGTTATCGCGCCCGATGACCGGGTCAAGTTTGCCTTCGCGCGCCAGTTGGGTCAGATCGCGCGAGTATTTTTCGAGCGTGCGGTATTTCGTCTCGGCTTGCGGATCGGTGACACGCTGTCCGCCGCGCAGGTCTTGAATGGCGTCATAGACGCGGTCGCGCGTCAGCCCGGCGGATTCCAAGATCCGCGCGGCAGGGGTGTTGCGCTCGGTCAGGATCGCCAAAAAGATGTGTTCGGTCGAAATGTACTCATCCTTCAGGCGGTTGGCTTCTTCGTTGGCAAGGTCAATGATCCGCTTGACGCGCGGCGTGATGAAGATCTGTCCCGCGCCGCCGCCGAAGATGTTGGCTTTCGGGCTGGCTCGCAGGGTGGCGTCAAGGCGCTCGGTCAATGCCTCGGCGCTGACGTTCAGTTTCTCAAGGATTTGGGGAATCACCCCGCCGGGCTGTTCGATCAACGCCAGCAGGATGTGTTCGGTGTCTATCTGATTGTGCCCATAGCGCTGGATGATCTCCGCGGCGCGCTGGGCGGCTTCTTGTGCTCTCTCGGTAAATCGGTCAAATCGCATCATGGGGGTTCTCTCCTGTAGGGGCGGAGCGGCGCTCCGTCCCTACGATTACCAATGGGAGCATTATAACAAACGCCGCATTGGCAGGTTATCAACACGGCGTAAGAGATGTATTAGATTTGAGAGGAGGTATCGGAGTTTACAGGTCTTTCCACATGATGACGCGGCGCTCGACCGGCAGTCCAGCCTGGGCTTCCGCCGCGCGAAGTTCAACAAAATCCCTTGACCATTCCTTTTCCGGGAGTATCCGAAAGCCGAGACGCTCATAATACGGCGCATTCCAAGGGACATCCCTGAACGTGGACAAGCTCATGGCTTTGAAGCCCGCCGGGACAGCCCACGCCTGAATGGCGTGGATCAACTCTCTTCCCAAGCCCTGTCCGCTGTGGGCTGGCAGAATGTCTATTTCTTCAAGATGGACCCGCTCGGATGCCGTTTCGATCATTGCAAAACCGACGATTTCATCCGCCAGCGTTGTGACCACCCATACGTGACCGTGCTTCTGCGCCTCGAGCAATCTCTCGATGGGCAGGGTTTGCCCGGAAAGATGCGCCAAGCCCACCGCTGCGAACTGTTGCCCCGCCGCTCGTTCCACTTCACTTAATTCGGTTAACTCCTCCCTGTCCGCGAGGCGGATGCGGTATTCTGCGTTTTTTCCGGCAATGATCATGGTTTCATGCGCTCAATCAGCAAGGGGATGATCGTCTCGCGCCAAAACGTGGGCAGGATCATGCCGCTGGACATGCCGCCGGTGTTGTAGCGTTCGGTGAAGAACATTTCCGTTTCGGAGATATGATGACCTGTCAGCGTGTGGAATGCCGCTTCGATGAGAGCAACCAGTTCCTCGGTCGAAGAGGGAAGCGGAACATCATCGAAATGCGCGCGCATCTCCCGCCACAGATGCGGGTCGCCGCGTAGATTCCATTGGGCGGGTTGTTTATCGAACAGGGACGCGATGGTTTTCATATTCACCCTTTCACATAGGACAGTTTCTCGCGGATCAAGCCGTCCTCAACTTTGAAGACGTCCACCCCGCGCACGTGGCCCGCCTGACCCGCCGCATCCACCCAGTGGTAACGCCAGCGCATGACACAGCGGTTGCCGCCCAAGCCGAAGATCTCTTCGATCTCGATCTGCGCCTGCGGTGACTCGCGGAAGAAGTTCTGCCAGAATTGCGTGACAGACTCTTTGCCCGCATAGACCGTTCCATCCGGCGCGGGATGCGTGTTCTCGAAGATGCAGTCCTCGCTCATCAATGCCATCATACCCGCCACGTCATGACGGTTGAGCGCGTCATGGAAGGCGAGCACGGTGCGCGTCGCGGCTTCGATACGGGACATGCGGGCTGGGCTCATAACTCTACCTTGTTTGGAATTATACAACCTCCCCCTGTATGCGCCATAAGGAATTACTTCTTATAATGCAGCGCGACAACCCCTGAACGGAATGTCTTTGATCCGACAAGATCCAATTTAAGGTTCTTGTCCGATTCGAACAAACTCGGACCTTTCCCGGCAATGACCGGGTGCACGACAAAGTGATACTCGTCGATGAGATCCCATTGTGCGGCTTGCGATGCGATCTTCAATCCGCCAATGGAAATAGGTTTCCCCGGCTGCTGTTTTAACTTCATGATCTCTTCCCGAAGTCCCGAGTGGAGGAGCGTTGTATTATTCCACTCCACGCTCTTCAACGTCGTTGAAAAGACGATCTTCGGCATGGCATCGAACACACGCGCGAATTCGTTGGTCGTTTCCGTTTCCGATTGATTCACCGCGACGTCATGCCAGTACGGATACATCAAGTGATACGTGTTGCGTCCGAAGATTTCAACGTCTGCATCGCGCAAGAGCCCGGTGAAGTATTTGTGCACATCGTCGTCGGGGAGCATGTCTTCGTGACCGCAGTAACCATCTATTGTGATGTTGATCGCAAAAATGACGTTTCTCATTCCTTGTTCTCCTGACGTTATTTTTATCCTTGCTGATCTCTGCGGGCTGACGGCTTGACCTTACCCACGCGCCCCGCCAGTTTCCTCGCGGACAGGGGGCATCATACCAGTAATCTCCGGGACCTTGTCAGCCCGCCTGGGTGGATCGGGGAGAGTCGTTCCTTAAGAGAAAAACACCCTGCCAGACACCTAGTATTGTGCCAAGCAGTAAAACGAACCCTTCAAGTTCCTGGAATAGAAAAACGAACCAGCCTGCAAATCCCGCCAGAAGATACAACACAGACAGGGTACGGGAAAAGAAGCGGGATGTCCAAAAGGCTGAACCAAGTAAAACGTACGTCCATCCCAAAAAGTGAAATCCCAACGAATTCATACCCGTTACAAGCGTAGTCCAAACGATCAGAACGGTTGTGGAATTTTCCAAACTCAATTCGGGATGCATCAAATGGTAATGGCGGTTCGATGCGCGGATAAACGCAACCGCCGCCATGCCCGCCGCCGAAAGGACCGCTGCCAGCAATGCCAAATCCATGCGGCAAAACGCGCTCCTGCCGACAAGTTCACGAAGCACATACACAAGGGTGATCAGGCTGGCGGACAGAACGGGACCGGAGAGAAAATCTGCCAGATGATATGCGGTCACACCGGCGGCATCCTGCAAGTTGCCGGTCAGATATATCCACGACGCGACCACAAACGACACCGCTATTAGAGAAGATGCAAGCCCGCCCAGCCGGAAAAGACTCGCCTGCTTTTCAAAAGTTTCTTGTACCTACCATGTTAGATTTGGCATGGATGTGCTTTCATGAAGTCGTCTGCTTCTATGTGCCACGCAAACCCATGTTTTGGCGGATGCGTTTCGCAAGGTCGACACATTCTCTTTCAGGGATGTCGAGAAACCCGTTTTCTATCCCCAAGGCGGCGAATTGTTGTTGTTCGAAAGGCACATCATAAGGGAGCGGCGCAATATGCCAATGGACATGGCGATTGCCCTGCTGACTCCCCAGGGACAGAATATAAACGCGTTCGGTTTCGACCGTGTGCCTTACCGCCTCCGCCACTCGATATACACCGCGCTGTAGAGCGAGATACTCATCTGCAGTGAAATCTCCCGTGACCTGCTCCTTGTGTTCAACAGGAGCGACCAGCACATAACCATAGAGGGGAGGATACTTGTTCAGGAACGCCACAAACAAGTCATCCTGATAAATGATGTGATTGCCATCACGCCGCCCGGCGATGATTTCACAAATAAAGCATGGATGATTTTGTATTCGATTTATATAGGCATCTACATCAAACGGCTTGCGGTTATTCATGAATTTACTTCACCTTGGCGGAGGGGCATATCATCCCGGCTCTCTTCGGGACGTTGTATTCGCCGCCAATTCATCTTGAAGACAAGAATTGTTCCACAATGTTCTGAAACTCTTGCGGCTGATCCATATTCGGCAGATGTGCTGCATCTTCAATGGTTATTTTAACTGCGGATTTTATCTTTTCTTTCATGTAATCGGCAGCCGCAAGGATATAGGGCGTATCATGCGAACCAACAATAATAAGAACAGGTATGCCCAGTCTTTCCAAACGGTCAAACGCTGGAGCTTCGGTATTCGGCAGGCGCTTTCCCAGACCTTTGACCTCATGAGATAGCGCAAGACGATTCATTTCATATAGCAATTTTCGCATGGTGTCATTGACTTGTTCCGGTGTTCGTCCCATGCCATCAAACCAAATCTGAGTTTCAATTTCAGCCAGCAAGTCCAGATCGCCAGCTTCAAAGGCTTTTTCCGCCTCAGCAAATTTAGCAGGGGTTGGGACATCTAATTCCAATCCGCTTGGCGCTGAATCGACCATGACTAAAGCCTGTACTCTCGATGGGTGACTTAATGCAAAATCCATTGCCAGACCGCCACCCATGGAACAACCCATGATGACAATGGGTTCATGAACTCCCAATGTGTCGAGTAACGAAACTAGATCGCTCATATGACTGAATTCCCCATCAACGGGTTCGCTTTTCCCATACCCGCGCATATCATAACGAATGACTTGATTACTTTGAGAGAAATACGTAAATTCGTTATCCCATTGACGGCTATCAGCCACGCCAGCATGAACCATGACAAGCGGAGTCCCTGCACCCGCAACTTCATAATAGAGTTTTGCGTTATCGATACTGACAAAACCGGATTGAGATTGATCTTGTGACATATCACTCCTTGTATTCTGCGTTTAGATTTGGCGCCCAACCGGCTTGACATCACTCACGCGCTCCGCCAGTTCCCTCTCCAAATACGACTTGTACATCCTACATCCCTACCCAACTTGAAATGTCGTATTTGGGGAGGGTGTCCGAAGGACGGGAGGGGCAATCCCGCCCAGCCGAAAGACTTCTACCGCTCACCCCTCGCGGAGCGTCCCTTTGGGGTTGACACTGCTGTTCATCGGTGGCGCACTTTTATTTAACTATGCAATAACTCGAAAACAGGAACATAAAACTCGCCAGTTTCTGCTGCCTTACGTGCTTTTTGCGTAAGTGCTTCCGTTAGTGATATTTCTCCAGACAGGATAAAAAATAAATCTTGACCCGTCATCCCAATGATGTTTGTCGCACGCCCGCGAGCAAAGGCGGTAAGACCATCATCTGTAAAGCCACTATTACTAACAAATAGCCCGCGTGACCATGCTGATTTGCTTTCTACTTTTTCTCTGAAACCAAGTAAATCAAGTTGAGATGTTTGTTTTGCGTGCCATTTTGCTTCTAGCAAATAAACATCACTATTAAGGTCAAAACTTCCGTCTATTTGCTCGCCTATCAATCTAAAAGAACTTCGTGGGGCTAATTGATGCGATTCAAATAAATCCTTCAAAAATCTTTCAAACTCAAATCCACGATTGTGAGCGTCAAGTTTGTCGAGTGATAATAATTTTTCTTTGAGTTCATTTAAGGTCGATGCACTAACCGTAGGATATTTATTGATTTTTTGCTTGTCAGTCTTGAAAGATACCTGAATACCATCGACAAAAAGACCCTCTCTTTCATAGAGACTTTTTAGTTTCTCTCTGGGGTTATCTGATGAATAGGATTGTGCCATCGCATAACCTAAAACCTTTAGAAACTTGTTCGCGTCATCTTGACGATGCCAATTTAGGGTTGAATAATATTCTTCTACCAGAGTTCGGCGTTGCCCACTAATAATTTGATTTGGTGAAAGTTTGCCTGCTTTTACCCCTGCCATAGTGAAAATATCATTGATTTGACGAAGGATAAGATAGCCAACACAAAACTCACGAAAATCAACTCGAAGCAAAGGCGAAATCAATTCCATAATCTAATGACCTTTTACAAAATTTTACACGGGTGCGCCCAACTACAGTTATGCGGACGCATTCCCAATTACCTATGGGCGGCTTCCGCTCAATCCCCTAAATCCACCTGGGCGTATAAGTGGAATGGGTTAAAACCGAATGCGCAAATTATAAACACACCCACAACACCGGTCAACAAAAAACATCACACCAACCCCCTCCCTGAATCCGCAGGATTTGGGGAGGGGACGGGGGTGGGGCGGGGTGCACGCTGTGTTGGGCAACCGTATTTTGCAAGACTCATTTATCTCCAAAAATGTGACCTGCATATTTCTTTACATCGTTGGCTAGTTTACCATCAGACCAACCACTAAAACCACTTAACGGAATGAACGTTTCTTCTTTTATGCCTAAATCTTTGCGAAGTTTGATACCTAAAAATGTGCCTTTGCCGATATGCTCAAAGGAAGAAGGAATAAGTGCGTCTATTTTGAAGCCATGTTTGGTAATTTTTTCAAGACGTTCAATTTCGTGCCATTGGCAATATAAGCCATAGTAAGGAAAGTTATGGTATTCGATACCGCTTTCTGTAACTTTGATGTAAGTTCCCAAAAATCGTATCACCGAAAGTACAAATTGATAAATAGTGATGATTACGGCAAAAATAAATAAGCCTGCTCCGAAGTATGGAAACAACTTGAAAATTGCAACGTCTAATTCTGCTAAAAGTTTTGCGCCCGCAAACATGCCAAAAGTAATTGCAACTAAAAAAAGTTGAAGGAAAAACGTACTAAACCTTAGGATAAACATTTTCCAATTAGTTCTATAAATTCTTCCTTTGTCTTGTACTTTAGAGTTTGGCATTTCTTTAATCACCCAATGTTATAGAAACAGAAACGAAATTTATGATTTGCGTTAGGTTGCCCAACTAGTGTTTAGATGGTCATTCATCATATAACCGCCTATGGACGGTCATAGGTTTAAACCGAATGCGCAAATTATAAACACGCCCACAACACCGGTCAACAAAAAACATCACACAAATCCATCCCCCCTCCCTAAATTCCACGCACTTCGGAATTTGGGGAGGGGACGGGGGTGGGGCTGAAGGGGGCGGTGAAGGCTGTCTCTGTGTGGGACATCTGACAATCGGAGACAAAAAAACAGCTCCAAATGGTTTCCATTCAGAACCGTTTTTCAGATTGAGATCATTTTTCAACTTCGTGACCTTCCACCCTTGACACTCCTATTTATCGGTAGGCGCATTTTTATTTTGGCTTACTTTTAATTTTTCCATAACGCTTGACAAATATACTGGCGCTTAATAATCCGATAATGCTAATTGTGAGTATTACAATCCAACCAACACCTTTTTCTTTCTGGCCTGTGTAAGGCAAGATACTGGTTGCCGTAAGCAAAGGGATCATAGTCCCTATAGGTTTAGTCGCTTCGACAATTGCTGAGGGAGTATAAGTAGAAGACTGAGTAGGGGTAGACATAGCAGGGGTACATGCAGGTTGGATAAGCAGTTTTTGTCCGACCTGAATAATAGTAGAATCGCCTGCCATATTATTAAGATTACGAATAGTGTCTATTGTTACGCCATATGCTTGGGCAATGCTCCATAGAGATTGCCCATATCCAACGACATGGATTATTGAGCAGTCTTCACCAGGGATGTTTGTTTCTAGCGGAGCATACGAAAGCGGCGTTGCATCAGATACAATGGCTTCTATTTCTTCTCCTGGACGAATGTCAACAGTGTAATATACCTGACCATTATCTGATAATGCTATTCCTGCTCCAATGTCGCCTGTTGAATAGCCAATCAGGATATGCCTGTGCCCCCAATCAACCCAAATTTCATAAACAACCACAGCTACCGTTACGACTCCATAATGCCCGCCAGCAACATTCTCCTGAAGCCCCATGCTTTTCGGAGTTGTGCCATCGCTATGTAGGTGTGTTCCAGATTGTATAGCGGCTTGGTGTTCAGAATGCTCTTGAGCATAAGCCATCAACCAAGGGTCGATGCGGTAGGGTTCAAGCCCATAAGAAGCTCTTAATGCGTTCACTGCATTAACAAGATCATATGGTGTCTCGCTCTGAGCGATGGCTACAAGTGGGAAACTTAACCAAATCGCTATCAAAGCCAAGGGTACTATGAGGAGTTTTATTCTGCTTTGCTTAAACATACTTGCTTTAGATTTCTCTTCTGCGACAACTTTATGCGCCGAACTAGTATTTAGATGGTTATTCACCGTATAACTGCTTATAGGCGGAAGCCCCCAAAAAATCCACCTGGGCGTATAAGTAGAATAGGTAAAAACCGAATGCGCAAATTATAAACACGCCCACAACACCGGTCAACAAAAAACATCGTACAACCCCCTCTCTTTCTTCTTTCTTCTTTCCTCTTTCAAACCTTCCCACTTTCCACTCCCCACTCCTCAATTCCCGAACGGAGCCAAACCTCCATTCTGCATGAACCAGACCGAATTCGCGACCGCCATCAACACAAAGCACAGGATCGGCGGCGCAAACGACAACCCCGAAAGGATCGCCGCCGCCGCATTCTTGCGCCTTGCAAAAGCGATCCACGCCCCGATCACCAGCGCCAGCGGAATGATGGGATACGACCAGACCGCGATCACGAACGCCCACGCTTCCGGTGTGGACCCCTGATCGAACGCCATCACCGAAAGTCCCGCCATCATCAGCCAGATCATCAACGACCCGACCGCCAGCAGCTGCGAAACGACCATCCAGACCACCAGCCCGGTGCGGGGTTTGGCTTGCACGGCGCTTTCAGTCATATCTCACTCTCCCAAAGGTTGAATTCTCGCGTTGTTTTGCAACTCCCATATTTTACAGCCATCTTTCTGCTTTCCGCTTTCCAACCCTCAAACCTTCCAACCTGCAAACTCTCCACTTTTCACTTTCCACTCACCCTTCCCCTACCACCTCATTCCCCGCCAGATCCCACACCTTCACTACCACGCGTCCCTCCGCACTTGAACCGAACTCCCAAACATCCGTCCCCGCCTGCGCCGCATCCCCCACCTCCACGACCTGTCCATCCTCATCCAATATCCTGACCTCCACCCGCGTCACCCTCACATTATCACTGGCATGAACGGACACCTTGCCATCCTTCCGCTCGATCCTATGGATCACGGGCGGATTGAACCAATCGGACAAGGCGACGTTATACGCGCTCAGGATCGTCCCTGCCGCCATCTGCGCATAGATCGGCTCGCTCTTTGCCGCCCGGCGCGCATATGCCGCCGCCTGCTGGAAACGGCTCTGATGCTGTTTCTGTTCCCTGCTGAATTTGCGCCTGCTGAAGTCGGGCTTGCTGCTGATATACGTCTCCCCGTTCGGCATCTGGCGTAAGACCAAATCCCCGATTCCGCCGCTGAGACCCCGCACATACAGGTTTTTCCTGACTTTTGCCATACCATCCTCCTTCGCTCATCCTTCGAGCTTCCTTCGGTAATCCTTCACCTTGTCCATATGGTGGCTATATGGTGTCTATATGGTTTCTATATGCTCCCCATATTATACCCTCGCCCATCCTTCGACCTTCCTTCGCTCATCCCACAGTCAACCGTCTACCTCTTTCTTCTTTCCTCTTCCCAACCTTCCAACCTGCAAACTTTCTACTTTCTACTTTCCAACCTTCCAACCTTTCAACCCACAAACTATCTACTTCCCCCACTTTCTACTTTCCACTTCCCTCCCCTCAACCACCCAGACCAGTTAGACCAATTAGACTACCCGACCACCCAGACCAATAAGACCGTACTATAATTCCCCCCAATGGCATCCATCACCGTCCCCGCGCAGCAAGACGCACATCCCCACCTGCGCCCCCTCAACATCCTGCGAGACCTGCCCGCCGTTGCAGACCTCGTCGAACTATGCTTCGACGACACCATGGACAGCGAAGGCAGGCGCTACGTTCAGGATATGCGCCGCTCCGGCAAAGACAACGCCTTCCTCAAATGGGCAAGCCGCGCCGCCGAAAGCACCTCCCTGCCGCTCACCGGCTACGTCTGGGAAGAGAACGGGCGCATCATCGGCAACGCCAGCCTCGTGCCCTTCAAACATCGCAAACACCGCCTCTACCTGATCGCCAATGTCGCCGTCCACCCCGACCACCGCCGCAAAGGCATCGCCCACGCCCTCACCGAACGCGCCATCCGGCACGTCCACGACAAGAACATATACGATATCTGGCTCCACGTCCGCGACGACAACCCCGCCGCCATCCACCTCTACCAAACCCTCGGCTTCACCGAACGCGCCCGCCGCACCACCTGGAAAGCCGCCACCGACCTCCACGCCCAACAACCGGATACCGACATCGCCATCACCAGCAGACAACCCGCCTACTGGGAGACCCAGCGTCACTGGCTCTCGCGCCTCTACCCCGACCATCTGGCTTGGCACCGCAACTGGAACTTCAACTCCCTCAAGCCCGGTCTCTGGAACTGGCTCTACCTGCTCTTCGTCGACATCAACATCCGTCAATGGGCAGCCACAAGACAAAACCACCTGCTCGCCACCCTCGCCTGGATCCCTGACGGGCGCGGCGAAGGTCTCTTTGCAGGGACAGGCGCATCGTCCGACCCCGAAGCGCTCACCGCCCTCCTCCTCCGCGCGCGGCGCGACCTGTATCACCTCTATCCAAGCATCTCGCTCGACTTCCCCGTCAGCCGCCTCGACGACGCCATCCAAAACGCAGGCTTCAAACCCGTCCGCACCCTGCTCTGGATGCAAAAGACTTTGGAGCCAGCCAGCGTGCTGGCGTAATATGCTGGCTTGCTGGCGCATTCGGCAACTTAATCACCCCGCCTGCGTATAACTAAAGAAACCGACCCGCGCATTGCGGTCGAAAAGGAGTACCATATGACAAGATTTCTCTTACGCTGGGCGATCAACGCGGCAGGGCTGTACGCCGCGATCTGGATCGTA
Source organism: Anaerolineales bacterium (assembly GCA_023382595.1). Taxonomy (GTDB): domain Bacteria; phylum Chloroflexota; class Anaerolineae; order Anaerolineales; family Villigracilaceae; genus Villigracilis. The sequence goes on from JAHDWB010000001.1 coordinate 1,113,723, forward strand.
CCGGGCATCAATTTCATCGGCGACTGGACCGGCATTCTATGGATCGCGCTTATCTTCGGTCTGCTGAATGCGCTGGTGCGCCCCCTGCTCAAGTTTCTCACCTGCCCGCTCATCATCCTGACGCTGGGACTGTTCACCATCGTCGTCAACACCCTCATGCTGATGCTGACCAGTTCCGTCGGTCAGTCGCTCGGCATCGCCTTCATGGTGGACGGCTTCTGGTCGGCACTGCTGGGCAGTCTGGTCATCAGCCTGGTCAGCGTCGTGCTGAGCATCTTCGTCCGCGACGAGTTGAGACGCGGCAAGTAGATCATCAAAATGACGGTCACTTCGTGAGTGACCGTCATTTTATTTTATGTGCAGGGCGGATGTGGACAACATGGTAAATATCAATTGCGAGTTATTTGCCATCATCAGTGCAATAAAAACCAGCAGTGACACCTGAAACCAACGCTTATCCGCGAGTTCCTTCCATGCCAGCGCAAGGAGGAGCACGATGGCGTACGTCCAGTTGACGGAGTACAGGAACACGTCCTTGCCGTAGCGCATGTGCAGGGCAAAGTTGAAGAGCAGGATCAGGATGAAGGTCAGGGAGATGCGGTTATCCTGCTTGCGGAAGTTCTTCAGGAAGAGCAATCCGCCTAGCGCGGCGAGCGCCATCCATACCACGACCAACACGCGGCTGAGGTCCGTCACGTAGCGGCTGATCTGCATCGGGTCTCTTTTGATGGAGGCGCGAAACATCCATACTTTTCGGAAGGGAATATCCTCCTCCATGCGGATCAGCGGCTCCGGCGCGACGAAACTGTGCAGGAACATCACGCGCGCGAACAGGTTCGCGCGTTCCAATGTCGGCTGGAATTGATTGTGACCTTCGCCTTCATAACTTTTCAAATCCCAAAAATACGGGTGCGATCCGGGATAGGCGGCTTCATTCAACAACGTCAGGGGGACGATAAATGCCAGCACGAGCAACCCATAGATGATGATCTTTTTTATGTCCGGCTTGATGACCAAATGCGCGATGAAGGTCTGCGCGAGGTTCGAGATGGTGATGCCGAACGCGACCAACCCCGCAATGACCTGCATGTAAAGCGGCTTGTCCGTGACCAGCAGGAGGAGGAAGACCAGCGCCACCGCCGCCAGATAGATGTAGGTCTCGATCAGTGAACTGAAGATCAACTGCGCCGTGGATGCGCCGAACAGCGCGGCGACCAGCATGGCGTAGAGCGTGTTCCCGCTCCAACGCTTCACCAAGTACCAGACGATGAACACGCACAACGCGCCCGCAAAGGCATTCAGCACAAAGGCGGCGTAGAGCGTGTCACCTTTGATGAAAAGCGATATCAACCACACAAACGGGCGGACGATGATCAACACGAACGGATGCACCGGACGCCAGTAATAATCGCGCGTCTGCTCTGTGGCGAAACGCCAACGCCACAAGCGGGCATCCGAGTCAAAAAAGATATCGTCCGCATCGAAGGCGGGTTGGTTGAAGATGGCAGACAGGAACAGGTAGATCGAAAAGAAACAGAAGGAAAGCAGCAAGCCCGCCAGATTTTCATCCACGAACCGACCAAAAGGCGTCTTCCTAATCCCCCTCCCTTTGAGCAGTTTCAACATCCACCCGAAGATCGGCAGCGCAAGCAGGAGCCCAATCGCAAAGGGAATCCATTGCGTCCCTTCGAGATGATAAAAACCCGCGTCGGACAGGCTGGGGAATTGCTCTGCCATCTTGAACAGGATCAACCCGAAGGCGGCGAGCGAAGCGAACAGGATCAGGGCGATCCATGTATCAAACCGCCGGGACGAAAATCCTTGTTTTGCTTTGCCGAGCAGGGAATACGTCAGTAGGCTGGCAAAGACGTGGATCAACGTCGCCAGAAGAAAAATAATGTAGGGGGATGTATGGAAATTGCTGGAAAAGCCGACCGCAAAATAACTGAGCGGAATGCCCGTCAGCCACGCAATGGCAGGCAGGGTGGGTAGCACTCTCACGGGAAAGGTCCTTTTCAAAATTGGCGTTTGGAGTTTACCACAGGCTGGTTTTGAGCCGATTATCAAATCCCGTCATGGATGGTATAGTTGCAAAATTCAAAGGACCGTATGAATTCAACTATCGGGAAAATCACACGCAGCATCCTTGCGGCAACTCTGATCCTGGCAGGCTTGACAGCCCGGTATGCCGGTTTGGGATTTGTCTCCATCGACATGGAGGGTTTTCTCCTTCCCTGGTATGACGAAATACTCTCAGGCGGGTTTTCATCGTTGGGCGAGTCGTTCTCCAATTACACGCCGCCTTATCTCTATCTTTTGTGGATCGCTACAAAGACGAGCGCGTTCCTGCCGAAGATCATAGCGATAAAATCCATCTCCATTTTGTTCGACCTGCTCAATGCGTTTTTCGTGTACAAGATCATAAGTCTCAAGTACCCCAAAGGCTGGACCGCTCCGCTCGGCGCGGCGATCTTTCTTACGCTCCCCACGGTCATTCTCAACAGTTCGTTCTGGGGGCAGGCGGACTCCATTTACACCGGCTTTCTGCTGGCAAGTTTGTATTTCCTGCTGAAGGATAGACCGCTTCCCGCGATCGTCTTTTTTGGAATTTCCCTGTCCTTCAAAGCGCAAGCCGTTTTCTTCTCGCCGCTCCTGTTGTTATTGCTGATACGGAAACGAATCCCCTTTCTCTATTTTGTACTTGTGCCTGTCACCTATATCTTCTTGATGATCCCTGCCATGCTTGCCGGTCGTCCTCCAATGGAACTGCTGACCATCTACTTCAACCAGGCGGGACAATATAACTATCTGGCAGTAAACGTTTCGAACCTTTATGTGTTCATTCCAAACGAATATTACAGCCAAGGCGTGATACTTGGGGTTTTGATTGCGGGCGTTATCATTTCCCTGTGGGTGGCGGTCTATGCGAAGCGCATAAGAATATTCACGCCGGAGATCATCCTATTCTCCGCCTTCGTTTCCGTGGCGCTGGTCCCATTCCTGCTCCCCAAAATGCACGACCGCTATTTCTACCCGGCGGATGTCCTTTCCCTGCTGGCGGTATTTTATTTTCCGCGTCTTTGGTTCCTTGCGCTGGGATATCAGATCATTTCGGCAATGGCATATTATGTTTTCCTGGTGCTTCCGCCTTTCGATCCATTCAGTATCACCGTATTGTCCGTTGCAGCCTTAACCAACCTGTTAATTCTCGGTCTCGCCACAGGTGCGCAGTGGCATATAATCAGCCAAGGCAATCCCAACCCCGGAGCAGATGCAAAAAACAATCCATATCCGGATACCATCAAAAATACAATGAAAAGCATTACAACATTTATTCAAAAGTACAGACATCTTATAATTTTTGTGATCATTCTCGCAATCGGCATTTTTGCCCGCGTGCGTGAGTTCGGCAATATGCCGCCCGGCTTGAATCCCGACGAAGCCTCCATCGGCGTGGAGGCGTACTATCTTTACAAATTCGGCGTGGATCGTTACGGACTGTCCTATCCCGTCCATCTCATCTCATGGGGCAGTGGACAAAATGCGCTGTATGCTTATCTTCTAATTCCGTTTGTCGCCCTGAAAGGCATCACTCCCTTTGCCGTGCGATTGCCGATGATGCTGACGGGTATCTTATCCCTGATCTTGATCTACATCGCAGGTAGACGTCTGTTCGGCGAAAAATTCGCCCTGCTGGCAATGTTCTTCATGGCAATCTCACCCTGGCACATTGTCAACTCGCGCTGGGCGGTCGAATCGAACATCATGCCATTCTTCTTTCTGGCAGGCTTCACCGCTCTCACGTTGGCGAATACCAAAAATTGGTGGTTTCTGGTCTCCTCGATCTTCTTTGCATTGAGCCTATACTCATATGGGACGACATATGTCGGTGTGCCAATCTTCCTCCTGTTAACTGTCCCTCTGCTGGTCAGGATAAAACATATCACCATAAAGCAGGTGATCATTGGAGCGATTACCTTTGTCCTGATCGCCCTTCCCATCGGCTTGTTCCTTATCGTCAACACGCTTCGGTTGGAGACCCTGCAACTGGGTGCTGTGACCATTCCCCGTCTCCCCGTGGAGGCACGCTATGAAACGATGGCTGCAGTCTTCGGCGAGAGTCCGCTTCAGGCGCTTTTTTCAAATGCAAGGATCATGTTCGATGTCCTTTGGAAGCAATCCGATGCCTATCCCTGGAATTTTGTCGAACCATTCGGTTATTTTTACAAGATCACATTTCCGCTTGTGCTGGCAGGCTTCATACTGACCCTGCCGTTCAAATTCGCCAGGGAAAACAGACTGGAGCATTGGCTGATCGCGGCATGGATGATCGCATCCATCGTCGTAGGCATTGTTCATCCCGTCAACCTGACCCGCCTCAACATCATCTTCACGCCCATCCTTTTCTGCATCGCCATCTTCATTCTTTGGCTGGACAGGCGCATCCCGTATGTAGCCGCCGTCGCAACATCTGTGTTTATGATCGGGTTCATCTTTTTCAGCCAGGCATATCATGGCGATGAATATCGCCAGCGGACAAGCGCAATCTTCAATGAAGGCATCGTTCCCGCAATTCAATATGCCGTGCAAAATGCCGATCCCGATGCCATGATCTGTTTTACCGAACTGCGTTATTCCATGTACATCTACGTCCTGCAGACCCAGCGCTTCCACCCTTCGGAATATGTGGATGATCTTGAATGGACGGAGCCAGACGACCCCCTGGATTCGGCGCGCATCCTCCGCTCGTTAAAACAATTCCGCTTCAAACTGGACGATTGTCTTGATTCTCCGGATGCCGCATACATCCTCACGCTGACGGAGGAACCGCCCAACACCAGCCTCGAGTACAGGGACCGGAGATTCGAGAAGTTCCGCGTCCACCTGCCGAAATAGATGCGATCAGATCTGTGACGCCAAAATTCCGATGATTTCCCTCAACAGTAAGTTGTTATTGTAGGCAAGCAACGCCAGGAATGTGAGCAAAACGATGTGAAACCATCGATGCTTTGCAATTCCCTGCCAGCCCAAACCGGCAAGCAGGATCAAAGCATAGGTCCAGTTTGGCGAGTAGAGGAACATTTCCTTGCCGTAACGCAAGTGAAGGGCAAGGTTCATCAGAATGCACGCCAGCAGGGCAAGGGAAATTGACTTATGGTTATTCTTCTTGAAATTGAAAAAATAGACCACAACCGCCAATGCCAGCAACCCGATCCAGAACCAGACGGTAAAATCCTGCAACGGCGTTTCGTACCTGCTTAAACTGTTGATTTCCGGCTTGAAGAAGCGGAATTGAACGAAGGGAATATCGCCTGTGTATAGGATGGGGACCGGTGCGATCACGTTATGGAACAGGAATGCCCGCACCAAGGCTTGAATTCGCAGCATATTCAATGGGAACAGATTCTGTTGCTCCGCTTGCAGCGTGGATGGGATAAAAAAGAACGGATGCGCCCCAGGGTAAAGCAGTTCGTTCAACAAGGTCAACAGGACCAAAAAGACCAGCACTGTGACAATGAACCGGATCGTCTGCCGTATGTTCAATTTGACCGAAAAAAACGCGATCACATTCTGGGCAAAATTCGAGTGGGTGATGCCAATGGTCGCCAGCCCAGCCATGACCAGCGCAGAGAACGGACGATTCTCTGCCAGAAGAACGTAAAAAAGAATCAGGCAGAGGGCGAGAAAAATATAACTTTCGATCAACGAGCCGAAGATCAGGTGCGAAGCGGATAATCCCAGCAGGGATGCGATCAACAAGGCATAGACGGGGACTTGCACGGTTCTTCTGATAAATCTCCAGGCGAGGAAGACACATAACGCCCCGGCAAGCGCGACAAGAAAGTATGCGCCAAACAGTTTATCCCCCTTCAGGAAAAGGGCGATCAGGTCAATGGGCGGCTTTAGCAGGATCAATACAAAGGGATGAACGGACCGCCAGTAGTAATCCCCCCAATTGTCCGTGATGAGACGCAAACGCCAGTTAAAAACATCCGCATCGAAGAAAACATCATCCACATCAAAGCGCGGATGGTTAAGCATGGACGCGATCAGGAAGTACATGGAGAAAAAGACCAGCGCGAGAAAAATCCCTGCTATATTACCGCTCACAAACGAATGGAATTTTGTTTCTTTGAGCCGGAAGAACTCCCGCGAATACAGTTTTTCCAGCAGCCAAGCCTGCCATGGAAGTGACAATAAACTTATGACAAGAAATACGGGGAGAAAACCCGCCCTCAATTTGAATGTAGCGGGATCGAACAATTGCGGATGCTGCCCGCCGAACAAGAAGATCGAAGCAATGAATACAAAGAGCAACAGGAATAAAGCGAGAGTGACTGCAACATCCACAAAACCGGACTTTAAGAATTGTCTGATTCGTCCGGCAAGGAAATATCCAGCCAACCCGACCGCAAATTGCAAAACAAGCATCAGGCAGATAAACTCGAAAGAACTGCTGTAATAATTATCCAGAAAACCAGAAATAAAATAAACAACCGGCATTGAAAGCAACCAGCCCGCGGCAATTCGAAGATGTAGATTGGCATCGATCATCTTCTGAACAGCGGGGGCAGGTAGGGTGACAAGTCCGCCAAAAATCAACAGCAAAGAAATGAACGCGCTGACAGAGAGTACGTCCAATTCAGTAAATCTTGAAACCGTTGCGATCAGCGCGGAGAGCAAGACAAGAAAAAACAGAATTATCTTTGCGGAGGAGGATGACCTCTCAAATTTCCCAATCAACACCAGCAGAAGGTAATATAAGCAAACGGTTATGGCAAAGGCAGGGACAAGCAGCAAAAAAATACGGTCAACAAACGCATACTCGTTGAGATCAAAGAATTGCAGCGCCAGCACGAACGACAGTAAAATCCCCGCCGCCACACTTGCCAAAGCCTGCTTCCAGTTCAAGGACATTCGGTCATTCCGCATCATTCCCCAGAATATAACCCCGGCAGACCACCGGCTGAAGCAGACATGCGCACCGCGCGCACAATTGCAGCCGCAACCGCTTCTGCCGCGAATGCGCCCAATGTGGAAACATCCATCTTCTTCCCGCCAGTTGCCAGCGCAAAGATCGTATCGCCGTCGAACTGTGTGTGCGCCGGGCGGATCGCGCGCGCCAGCCCATCGTGCGCCATCTGCGCCACACGCGTCATCTCCGCCTTCGAAAAATTCGCGTTGACCGCCACCACACCAAGCACCGTGTTATTGCTCGGAAAGATCCGGAAAGCAGTCGTCCGCATCAACTCCAGCGTTTTCTTTTCGCCGCGCACGCCCGCTATACATTCACCCGTGTCTGGATCATGGATATCGCCCAACGCATTGACCACGACCAGCGCACCAACTACAACTCCACGCCCAAGGTGGATGCTCGCGCCTCCCACCCCGGACTTCATGGCTTGCTGCATCCCACTGACCTTGCCCACACTCGCGCCTGTCCCTGCCCCAATGTTGCCTTCGGCAACTTCATCACCTGAGGCATTGACACACGCCTGATACCCCATCTTTGCATCCGGGCGGACGTCGCCACGCCCTACGCTCAGGTCATATAGTATCGCCGCAGGAACAATTGGAATGTGCGCATCGCGGGTTTGAAACCCAACGCGGTTCTCTTCAAGATAACGCATCACGCCGCTTGCCGCATCCAAACCGAAGGCGGAGCCGCCCGCCAGCAACACGGCATAGATTTTTTGCACAAGGTTGATGGGGCTCAACAGATCGGTTTCTCGTGTGCCGGGCGCACCGCCGCGCACATCCACGCCGGCGACGGCTCCTTTGCGGCACAGAACGACCGTGCACCCTGTTAATGCCTTTTTATTCTGCGCATGACCGACTTCAATGCCTGGCACATCCGTGATGGAGTTGCGTAATTTCATTGAGCAGATAAAAGTTGACAGTCACTTTTGCAGTGACTGTCAACTTGATTGAATTATTTACCCAGTTCTTTTACAAGTTGCAGAAATTCATTCCATTCTTCTTGAAAAAAGTGAATGGTGACATTGTTCAATTCAATATGATAGGTGGTTTCGCCGTCGGGTTCTTCGGCGCGCCAGGCGAGGAAGTTTTCGGTCTCGGCAATGGTTTCCGTGCGGGGTTCGCTGCTATTCATGATACTCTCCTTAACTTAATGAATGGGATAGGCTGCAGGGCGGTTATTTCCCCTTCCGGCGAGGCAGGTTGAGGCGGCGGAGGAAGCGTTTGATCGAGGCGATGACGTGCACTCCAAGCGGAGGAGGCGGATGACGCGGCTCCTGTTCGGGCCACGGGTCCAGATCCAGCATTTTCCGCATGGTATACCTCCACAAGAGCGTGGCGGTGGCAAGGGTGGGAGCGGCAACCACTACGCCAAGAATGCCAAAGAGATTAGCGGCGATGATGGCGGCAACCAGCACGGCGGCTGGGTGAACTTTGAGCGCATCAGAGAGGATGCGCGGGGAGATGATGTTGTCGAAGATCTGATCGATCAAAAGCGCAATAAGAAGCACCATCAGGGTGTAATAGAGCGGGGGCAGATCGAACAGTTTGTACGATTGAAAATATGCGACAATAACGAGTAAAAGCCAGTTGACGGCTGGACCCACATAGGGAACGAAACGCGCAAATCCTGCAAGGAATGCGAGACCGATGGCATAACTTACGCCGAGAACGGTCAACACGACGGAGTACACGCTGACGGACAAGACAAAAAGGATGACCTGTCCGCGTAAAAAAGCGTTCCAGATACGTCCCAGTTCTCGCCCGAGACGGGCAAAATCCTGAGCATAGCCCGGCACATCCACCATGACCATGCGGTTGCGCAAGCCTTTGCTTTCCGCCAAAACGAAGTACGAAACAACGATAACGAACAGCATCCAACCGAGGAAACCCGCCGCGCTGCCCGCCACCGTTCCAAGCAGCGTGCCCGTACGGCTGAGCAAAGGCTGTACCATGCCAAGGATCTGACCGCTGAGGTCCTGCAGGTCCAATGCGCTGAAATCAAGTTTGAAGGGACCAAATTGATAGACCTGTCCGGAGATGTTTTCAATAAGCTGCGGCAACTGACGGAGCGCATCCTGTACGATGATGACCAGGCTTTGGATCTGTTGCACCAATCCCACTCCACCGACAGCCAATATGCTCAATAAAAGAAGCAGAATAAGCAGGTAGATGATGCCGACCGCCAAGCCCCACGAGAAGCGCAAATTACGCTGGAGGAATTCCGCCACTGGATGGAACAGGTAGGAAAGGGCGAAGGCGATCAATAAAGGCGTGATGATGAACTGGAACTTAACAAGCAGCGCGCCAATGATAACAACGATCGTGAGGGCAACAACGAGTTTTGTATTTGTTCCCCAGGAGGGGGATGTACCGTTTGATGTCTTTTCCATGGCGTCGATCCGTTTCAAGGCTCCAGTTTGATTCTATCAAAGAAGGAGGATTTTACAACATAAAATGGATTAAAAACAAACACCCCGCGATTTTGTTTCGCGGGGTGTGAGAACTTGTTTCTAGGGGCAGCCGGCAATGAACGGGAAGAATGTACACCAGCGATAGGTCGCATCCACCCACCAGAAGAAACTGACACACATACAGATGAAGAGAAACACGCCAACGCCGATAAAGATCGGGGTCATGTTCCTCTTTCCGGAAGCGGAAGGAGCGGGCATCTCTGTGGGAGGAGCATAGGAAGTCGCCGGTGTAGAAGGAGGGGGCGTATAGGCGGGAGCAGCAGATTGAACCGGCGGCGGAACCTGCACAGCCTTGCGGGAAACGGCAACTGTCGCCCCAGGATCCATATTGATCGCGTCATACATCAAGACGATCTGCTCGCCAAGCGAGACCACATCCCCCGATTTCAGCACCACCGGACCGGCAAGACGCTGTCCGTTGACAAAGGTCCCATTGGTCGAACCAAGGTCTTCGATCACATACTTACCGCCCTGGAAGATCATGCGTGCATGCTTGCGGGATACTTCGGCGTCGTTGATCGCAACCTCATTGGACGAATCGCGCCCAATGGTGATCTGGTCCCCCACCAGCGGAAAGGTCACACCCGGCGTAGGTCCAGACCTCATAACGAATTGAAATTGTGCCATCTTCTCCTCCGAGATACTTTCGGGAAATTTTGGTTAGTGTACAATCTTCGGACTAAAAAGTCAAATCTTACTTATTTCCTATTCGCCTTCTTCGCCGGGGCATTATCGTCACGCGGAACGGTGGTGCTAAGCCTGGGCATATAGATCATAAATACTGTCCCAACACCGATCTTGCTCCTGACCTCAATGCGCCCGCCATGCCCATGAATGATCTGCTTGCAAATGGACAGCCCCAAACCTGTGCCGGAGGTGCGCGCCTCATGCTCTCGAACGCGGTAGAACTTCTGGAACAAATGCGGGAGCGCTTCATCCGGAATGCCGATACCGGTATCCTGAATATAGATGACCATCTCATTCTCTTTGGCTTCCGCGCGCAGCATCACTGTCCCGTTCGGGCGGTTGTATTTGACCGCATTGCTCAACAGGTTCAATAAGACCTGCTTGATCTTATCCCTGTCCGCTTCGAGCAGGGGAAGCCCTTCGGGCGATTCGACCCTCAACTGGATGTTGTCCTCGATCGCCTTGGAGGACATGACATCCTTGCACTCATACATCAAATCTGCCAGGCTGAACACCGATTTACGGAATTGTACCCGCCCTGATTCAAGCCGCGCCAGATCGAGGAAGGAGGATGCCAGCGCATTCAGGCGCATGGTCTCGTTATGGATGTTGTTGATGATCTGGTCGCGCTGTTCCTGTGACATTTCAGGGCGGAGCAGAAGGTAGGTGGCGGTGCTAAGGGATGAAAGCGGCGTCCGCAATTCGTGCACGAACTCCGAGATCAGGTCCGATTGCTGGAACAGGCGGGCATTCTCGATGGCAACTGCGGCTTGTGCGCCCAGCACCAACAGCATGGATTCGTCCGCGTCGGAAAACTTTCCCTTGTGCTTGTTCAACGCCTCCAGCACGCCGACGACCTTATTTTTGGTGACCAGAGGGATTCCCAGCAGAGACTGCGTCGTCAAACCGGTAACAGCCTCAACGTTGGAATAGAAGCGCGGGTCTTCATGTGCGTTCGTGATGCGCACCGGCTTGCGGTTGTTCACGATCCAGCCGGCAATGCTCCCATCCAGCGGAACCGTGATCCCGCGTCTCGTGGATTCGTCCATATTGGTCGAAACTTGAAAATACAGTTGGCGGGATGTGTCGTCGTATAAAAGGATCGAGGCGGCTTCCGCGCCGCTGATCTCCGCCGCGGCATGTACGATGCGCGAAAGCAAAATATCGAGGTCCAGGGTGGATGCGAGATCGCGCGCAATATCGATCAAGCGGCGGTATCCGTCCAGTCGCTCCGTTTTTATCTCAGCCATTCAGCACTCTCTCTGTAATTGCAGGAAGGATGGTTGCAACATCATCGAGGATCGCCACGTCGGCGCGGACATTCAGGTAGGTTGGCGTGTTGTTGAGAATGATCAGGTGCGCGCCGCGATCCAATGCCTGCATGGGCAATCCCGCTACGGGTAAGACCTCCAACGAGGATCCCGCCACAAGCATCAGGTCGCACTGACGCGCATCACGCTGCGCCTTGTACCACGCCGCCTGCGGCAGTTGTTCCCCAAAAAGGATCACATCCGGCTTAAGGGTCTGATCGCATTCCGGGCAGTGGGGAATCTCCCCGTTTTCTACAAATGTTGTCAGGTACGATTCCGATCTCACCTGATGATAACACTGCGAACAGGTCAACGTTTCCATCGTACCGTGCATTTCTATTACAGTTTTCGACCCCGCCTTCTGATGCAGCATGTCGATATTCTGCGTGATGATGGATTTCAAATATCCCCGCTCCTCAAGCTGCGCCAATGCCAGATGCGCGGAGTTGGGCTGGGCATAGAAGATCTGCCCCGCCAGCGGACGGAACCATGCGAAAAAACTTTGTGGATTTGTCCTGAAGGTATTCAGGGATGCGACTTCCAACGGTTCATCACGCGACCATAAACCTGTTCCGGTGGACCGGAAATCTGGAATCCCCGACGACGTGGAAAGCCCCGCGCCGGTCAGCATAACAGCATGTTTGGACTGGCGGATGAGATCTGCAGCAAATTCAATGTCTGTTTGGGTCTGTGATGAAAAGGAGGTCATCGCGCCTTTTCGCGCTCAAGGATGGTGTCGGCAAGTTTTAGGAACTGCTGGGAGGTCATATTGGTCGGCTGAGCCATGACCGCCGGAGTCTGAAGCCGAGTGGATTGCAGGAAAAGTTCCGGGGCAGGCGTCAACGTGGCGGTAATCGAGTGACCGAGTTTCTCCTGCACCTGCGCCCATGGCATCTGCGCCTCGGTACGCTGACGATTGTTCAGCACAACAGTAATGGTCGTGCGGTCAATGTTCAGCGATGTCATATCATCAAGCAGCAGTTTGGTATGCTGGATGGTATTGGGCATGCCCTCCATGACAACGATCCGTTCGTTACACACCGGCAGGAGCTTCTGTACAAAGGCAGGCAGACCAGACCCAAGGTCCAGAACAATGTAGCGTCCCAACGAGGCGAGACGAGCCACGAGCGCTTCGAAATTCTGCACTTTGGTGATCAACGTCACATCTCGCGGATTCTCGGACGCGAGGAACAACTTGATTCCGGAGTTATGCGGAACAAGCGAAGCCTGCACCTTCTCGCGCGTCACCTCAGCCAGCGTCCCATACAGGACATCCGTCAAGCCTTTTTGGTTGGGAGCGCCAAGGTCCATGCCGAGCGTGCCCTGTCCCGGAGTGAATTCAGCGAGGATCACATCGGATTGAACGCGGGAAAAAATCGCCGCCGCCAAATTCGCAGCCAGCGTGGATACCCCAAGTCCGCCGCGGGAGGAAAGTACCCCGATAATGTAGCCGCTGTGTTCATGCAATGCGGTGACCAAATCGCCGGTATCCTTGGTTGCACTACGGGCAAGCAACGCCTTTACATGCGCCTGTAATTCGGTGGGATGTGTAGGCTTGGTGAGGTAATCATCGGCTCCGACCTCAAATCCCGCCACCTTGTCATCCAGCTGGGTCTTGGCAGTGAACATCAGGATCGGAATGGATACCGTCGCCGGGTTCTTGCGCAGACGACGCGCCACTTCATACCCGTCCATATCCGGCATCATCACATCCAACAGGATCAGGTCAGGGCGTTCATCGAACGCCTTTGCCAGCCCCTGCTCCCCGTTGGAAGCCGCGGTGATCTGATATCCCTGTCTTTGCAGCATTAATCCCACAAGTCGTAAAGTATCAACGTCATCGTCAATTATCAGGATCTTCTCAGCCATGTTTACCTCTGCACCGAACGCACTTACTATCACGCTAATTATAACGGACAAGTCCGTATATTTCATGAGAACGTTGCAGCATTCATGCTATAATAAGCCAGCAACGGGATACACCATCTCGAAAGCCTTGGGGATGACAGGCTTCGACGGGAGAGGCTGGTTCCGGAATGCGAGCCGAGAGTGCACCGAACTCGCTAAATCAGTGCAAACAATCAAGTGCCAACAACCGCACTTCATACGCTGCTATGCCCCTCGCCGCCTAAGGCGAAGCATGACAGTATGACACCCTAGGGTGTCACGTCCGCCGTCCCCGTTCTCTATCCGGTGACGGACCGGGCGAGACAATGATAGAGTGCCGCGCGTGATTCTGCTAAGCGCGCGAAAGACAAGCAGATGGTCACAGGCTTACCAGCCAGCCGGGGTGTCTGTGGTGACGATGAACGGCAGGCTACGCTCGTAGATTTCCGAGGGTCGAATCTTTCGGACGCGGGTTCAATTCCCGCCATCTCCACCTTATAAAAGTCCAGCTTGGCTGGGCTTTTATTTTACCCTTGACAAATATGTCCGCATCGGACATAATAGGTCCATGACAGACACAACAACCCGTTTGTACCTAACGCACAGATCCAATGAACTAGCGTATGACAATGGCATATAAACACGCAACCGCACGCTATCGGCAGTGGTACGCCAAACTGCTCTGCCTTTATCCGAAGCCATACCGCGAGCACTTCGAGGAAGGAATGCAGCAGACCTTCAATGACCTTTGCCGCGAGCGGCACGAATCGGGAAGCAACTTGTTAGGCTTCGTGCTCTGGACATTTGCTGACACATTAACAGGGATTATTAAAGAAAATATAGAAAAGGAAAATAAAATTATGCTGTCAACACTAAAAAACCATGGGGCTGTAATAATCTACATTATTACGGCGATTGCAATAATTGTTACGGCGCTTCTACTAAAGAACACTGAATATGAGAATGCTTGGTTCTACATATTTGCTGTCGGGTCAGTTCTTGCCTCCCTTGTTGAAGTGTATTCAAAAACTAAAGACAAGGGCAAGGGCTAGCAAATATTTCGTTTTATGAATGAGAGCCATACCTACATCGGAAACGTTTTTAGTTTGATTAATTGAAAAGGAAAAAAATGGCAACTGAGAATCATATTTCTCCGCTTACACCCGCTGTCTTCCACATCCTTCTCGCCCTCTCCAGCGGAGAACGCCACGGCTACGGCATTATGAAACAGATCGAAGCAGATACGCAGGGCAGGGTCAATATGGGGAATGGAACACTATATGGCTCGCTCAAACGAATGCTGGATGCCGGCCTCGTCGAAGAAAGCGACAAACGCATTGACCCAGCCATGGACGATGAGCGCCGCATTTATTACCGGCTTACAGGTGTCGGCATTAAAGCCCTTGAAGCGGAACTGGACCGCTACAAGCGTATTGTCACAGTGGCACAGGAACGCAAACTTTTACCAAAAACTTTATCCATATGAATCCACAAAAGATAGTGCACGTTCTCTATGGAAAGCTCCTTTCGTTATATCCGCAAACGTTCAGGGACCAACTGGCTGAGTCCATGGAGCAGACGTTCCATGATGCCTACAATGAACACAAAACCAGGGGATCACAAGGATTGTTCAAGTTCGTTTCGTGGACGTTCATCGAAACTGCCGCAGGGATTTTCAGAGAACACCGATCGCTTATTCTTTCAGGAGATACTATGCAAACCACGCTTAGAAATTTCAGTGTATCGGCATTGATCAGTTTTCTCTTCGTCCTTCCATTCAGCATCATGGAAATCGTCAACCGACGAAATTACAACGAAGAGTTCCCATTCACACCATTTCTCGCCTTGTGGATTAATGTGTTTGCCCTTAGTCTCATCCTATTACCAATTGTATTAAGCAAGCGGGCAAACAAACAAGGCAACATAAACTCAAATCCTGTTACAGGAAACTCCTGGCTCACAAAGCCCAAATCATCTTTGATAATTAGTGTTGCCCTTATCCTATTCATCGTAATACCTTCATTGCTATCGTTGCTTGGCTGGGCTCCCATGCAAGAACTGAACACCGAATATGTTTTTGCATTCGGAATTTAAGTTCCCAGTATATTCATAGCCTTCACTCTTTTTTCGCTCCCGATCATCGCAGGGTATGTGGCAAGTATGCCGATCGTCAGAACTCTGCAAACTGGAGGAGGTATGTTTGCACACCCCATCCATCTGATCATCGTCGTCGTACTTTCGTTTCTCTTTGCAGTAGGTGTTATCGGCATGATCGTGGACCAATGTCCCTGTTTCCTCGGCGTCCCGAACTGCGATTAATCTGAACATATTCCCTCCAAAATGTCCAGCCAGGCGCTGGGCTTTTGTGTTATAAAAAGCGCCATGAAAAAGATCCTTCTCATCGGACTCATCCTCCTGATCTCCGCCTGCCAAGGCGCCCCATCCGCGACGCCGACTGAACCCGCCCCCACGCAGGCGCCTCCTCCCACGCCGATACCTGCCTCGCCCACCCCAGACATTCCCCCCACCGCCGCCACATCCCCCACACCGGAGCCGCCTCCGCTTTACTTCACGGAAGAATTCGATGAAGTTTCACCCTATTGGAGCATCCTCCAAACCGGCGGCGTGACCGAGCCATCGTTCGCCTACGAAAACAGCGCCTTGCGCATCGACATTCCATCGCCAGATACCTGGTCCATTGGCATTCACAACGCGCATACCTACTCGAACGTTTTCCTGCGCGCCCGGGCGTCCGCCAGCCCAGCCGGAGCGATCGGCTTGATCTGTCGCTATGACGAGGAGACCGGATGGTACGAATTTAACGTCGCCAGTGACGGGACGTATAACGCCATCTACGGTCGCTGGCTGACAGAGGACGTTGCGCAATACATCCCCCTCATTGCCGACCGAAGCGTGCATTTAAGTTCTGGCACATTGAACTACGAACTGGGTCTCTCCTGTCAGGATAACTTCCTCCTCCTATATGTGAACGATACCCTCATCCGCAGGGTGGAAGTGACCAACTTCGGCTTGACCGAAGGCGGGATCGGCATCACCGCATCGTCATTAAGGGAAGCGCCGGTCACCGCGCTATTTGAATGGGTGCGCGTTGGGATGGAATAGCCCAAAACCGGAATATGGCAGGGACGACACGCATGTCGTCCCTGCTTTTTATTAAAAACCTATGCCTTGTTAACAGAATTCTTGCAAAAATCGCTTAAGATGATGACATTGAATTTGAATCAGCAAGGAGATATTACATGGGCAAAATCATAGGAATTGACCTCGGCACGACCAACAGCGTTGTTTCCGTCATCGAAGGCGGCACACCGACTGTCATCACCACGGCGGAAGGCGGAAGGCTTTGCCCGTCAGTAGTGGCGTTCAACAAGAACGGCGAGCGCATGGTCGGGCAGACCGCCAAACGCCAGGCGGTCGTGAATCCAGATAACACCATTTACTCAATCAAACGCTTTATCGGGCGTCACTTTGACGAGACCAGCGTGGAACGCGGCATGGTCCCCTATGAGGTCATTCAAGGACCGACAGGCGATGTGCGCGTAAAAGTGCCCGTCAATAGCAGGGAATATTCCCCGCAGGAGATCAGCGCAATGGTGCTGGGCAAGCTAAAGTCCGATGCCGAAGCGTATCTGGGCGAATCTGTCACGCAGGCGGTCATCACCGTCCCTGCGTATTTCAACGACAGCCAGCGTCAAGCCACCAAGGATGCGGGCAAGATCGCGGGCTTGGAAGTGCTACGCATCATCAACGAACCGACAGCGTCCGCGCTGGCATACGGCTTGGATAAAAAGAAGAACGAAACCATTCTCGTCTTCGACCTTGGCGGCGGTACGTTCGACGTATCCATCCTTGAAGTGGGCGAAGGCGTGATCGAAGTGAAATCCACACACGGCGATACTCAACTTGGCGGCGATGACTGGGATCAGAAAGTCACCAACTGGGCGGCGGACGAATTCAAGAAGGATCAGGGCATCGACCTGCGCCAGGATCGTCAGGCGCTCCAGCGTTTGCGCGAGGCGGCGGAGAAGGCGAAGATCGAACTTTCCACCGTGATGGAAACCGAAATCAACCTGCCGTACATCACCGCTGATGCCAGCGGACCGAAGCACCTGCAGCTAAAACTCAGCCGCGCAAAATTCGAGCAGATGACCGAAGACCTGCTCCAGCGCTGCCGCACTCCATTCGAGTCTGCCTTGAAAGACGCCGGCTTGACCGCCGACAAACTCGACGAAGTGGTGCTGGTCGGCGGTTCGACCCGTATGCCGATGGTTCAGGAACTCGTGCGCAAGTTGACGAACGGGAAGGAACCGAACAAAGGTGTGAACCCGGATGAAGTCGTGGCGATTGGCGCGGCAATTCAGGGCGGCGTGCTCGGAGGCGAAGTCAAAGACATCCTTCTGCTCGACGTCACCCCGCTCTCGCTCGGCGTCGAAACGATGGGCAGTGTCATGACCGTCATGATCGAACGCAACACCACCATCCCGGTCCGCAAGACCGAGGTATACTCCACCGCCGCGGACAATCAGACCGCCGTGGACATCCACGTCCTGCAAGGCGAACGCCCGATGGCGCAGGATAACATGTCGCTTGGGCGCTTCCGTCTTGACGGAATCCCACCGGCACCGCGCGGCATCCCGCAAGTTGAAGTGACCTTCGACATCGATGCCAACGGCATCTTGAACGTCACTGCGAAGGACAAGGCAACTGGCAAGGAACAGAAGGTCACCATCACGGCATCCACCAACCTGAACAAGAACGACATCGACCGCATGGTGCAGGAAGCGCGCCAGAACGAAGCCGCGGACAAGAAACGCCGCGAGCTGATCGATGCAAAGAACACCGCGGACAATCTCGTTTACCAAACCGAGAAGGCATTGCGCGAACTGGGCGACAAAGTGCCGTCCGCCGAGCGCAGCGAGATCGAGACCAAGATCAACGATCTAAAATCTGCCGCGCAGGGCGACGACCTCCCCCGCATCCAGCAGGCATCCGAGGCGGTTCAACAGGCGTTCCACGCGCTCAGCCAGCAGTTGTACGCGCAAGGTCAACAGCCCCAGCCCGAAGGCGGACCGTCCACTCCGCCATCGCAAGAAGGCGATGTGATCGACGGCGAAGTGAAAGAATAGCCTGTAAAACGCAAAACACGATCAAGACCCTAAGATTCCCATAATCTTGGGGTCTTTCCTTTCATGTATAATCTTTTTCATGTTTATAGAGAAAATCAAAAAAATAAACAAACTCTGGCTCATTCCTATTGGGCTTTTACTCATCATCGCCATTTATTTCCTGCCGCCGGTGCGCAATCGTCTTGAACCCCGCCTCGAACTTCTCCGCACGCGTGTCGTGTATTTCTTTCGCCCGCCGAGCGAAGCCGTCTTCCAACCCAGCGGCGAAACGCCACTGACTCTTGAAACCGCCATCATGACCGCCCGCGCTGAATTGAGTTTGACATTAACCCCTCAGGCGACTTCCACGCCGCAGGCGGGTCCAACCCTGATGCCGACGGTCACCACCACGCCGATCCCTGCTTCTGTTATGCTCCCGGGTGTCACCTACGTTGACCAGCATAACCGCTGGAATTACTGCGGTCCCGCCAATTTGACCATGGCGCTTAACTTCTGGGGCTGGACAGGAGACCGCGACGATGTCGCGATGGTGATCAAGCCCGGCTCACCCGACATGAGCAAGAATTTCATCGAACGCGGCTTGGCGGACAAAAACGTCATGCCGTATGAGTTGGTGGATTTTGCCAACAATCATACCGAATACCGCGCGCTCTATCGTCACGGCGGTGAAATTGACCTGATCAAACGCCTGATCGCAGCCGGTTACCCCGTCATTGCTGAGAAGGGCTACTATGAACGCGATTACACCGGCAAGATCGACTGGCTCGGTCACTACCTGTTCACCACCGGTTACGACGACGCCAAAGACGGCTTCATCGTGCAGGATGCCTATCTCAAACCCGGCAAGGACCTGTTGAATGAATACGAAGATTATCTCGACGGCTGGCGTTCGTTCAACTATCTCTTTATCGTTGTCTATCCCGCATCTGAGGAAGCAGACGTATTAAACCTGCTCGGTCCCTGGGCGGATTTTCAATGGGCGGCGCAACACGCGCTGGAAATGGCGGAACGTGATATCCAAACCTTGAGCGGCAATGACTTGTTCTTTGCCTGGTTCAACAAAGGGACAAGCCACGTTGCGTTGAATCAATATGCCGATGCATCCACCGCCTACGACCAGGCATTTCGTGAATATGCCTCCTGGGATCTATCCGCAGGAAACCGCCCCTACCGCATGATGTGGTATCAGACGGGTCCATACTTCGCATATTACTATTCCGCCCGTTATCAGGACGTGATCAACCTCGCGAACACCACATTGAAAACCGTCTCCACGCCCACACTCGAAGAATCCCTACTCTGGCGCGGACGCGCCTATTACATGATCGGCAACACCCCATCCGCCATCGCGGATTATCGCGCCGCGCTGCAAGTCCACGCGAACTGGTTCCCCGCCGTACAGGCATTACAAGAATTGGGAGTACAGCCGTAACATCACCTCACTCTGATTTTTTTGACTTAAAGGTTTCCCTCACCACCTCGAACGGATCGTCCCCACGCCTCAGGCTTAGTCCGTGCAGGATCAGCCCCATTTGGGAGAAGCCGAACCAGAGCAGAAAGACCGTCAAGCCGAGGGATGCGCGGTCAAGCCAGACGGGGATCGAAGCGGTCAAGTCCGCGACCTGACTGCGCCAGCCCGCCACTTTTGTCTCATACACATCGATCTCTGCCAGAAAGAACTCGAGGCTGTCGCGCGTTTTTGTGAAATCGCCGCCCAGCAGGTAGGATGCATCGTCAAGGAATGTGGATGCCTGCTCAGCGAGTTGACTCACATTGCCGATCTCGTCGTTCAGTGAATCGGCGGAGTCGATCAGGTCTGTCAGGATCTGGTCGGGGATGTTAATTTGCAGGAACGGGATCAAGTTCAAGCCGAAGAGTGTGACGCGCAGGCGTTCGAGCGTGTCCCGCGCGGAGATCAGCCTCCCCCGTGCCGTCTCCAGTTCAGGGACGAGTTTGTCATCCAGCGTGGACTGGACATTTTCGAAAAAGGCTTGAGGGTCGTTCAAGGTGAATTTGTTCAACGCCTCTTCGGTCGCATTGACGATGCGCAGGGTGCGCTCCAATTCCACCCGTGAATTTTTCAGGGTGACTTCCACCTGATCGAGTTCCGCATCGATCGCCCCCAATCTGTCGATCGCCTGGCGGGTCAGCGGCTCGTTATAGACCCAGGCAAGAACAATTCCCACAACACTTAAGAGAAGCAATAACGAACTTACGATGATCAACGTGCCGGTCAGGATTTTGCGTGCCATGTTGGTCCTTTCAATAAAGCGGCGACTTGTCCAATCAAAGATTTGAAAATTATACAGGCAAAGACAGGTTTCAATTGAAATCTCGTGGAAATTGCCTCTTGACAAACCGTCTAAGTTAGACTATTATCTAATTAGACATCGGTCTAACACAGGCATCTGCCTAACGAATTGTTTTATTCAGGAGAGAGGTAACCATGTCTACCCATACTTGTGATTGCTTGATCGAGGAACAAACCATGTACACAACCACCCGCTCCACCGATGCGGAAACATCCCGCAGCATCTTTACCCAGCAGACCGGGCAGGTGCTTGTCACGCTTGGGACACTCTTCAAACACGTGCCGCCCTTTAACGAGACCATCGACAAGAACACCGGCGAGACGCTGATCTCCATCGGAAAAAAACTAAAAGCCACAAAATAATCACGGAGCAGACCGAGGAACTTCATGGAAATCCTGACCGAAACTCAAACCGTATCCCCCGCCGTATCCTGGGATTTTGGCACAGCCTACGAACTGTTCATCAGTCTGCACGTTTTGCACGAACCCGATTATTTCGGTATCCGCCCATCCTACGCCGCCGGCGTCCGTTCAAGGATACCGGCAGCTGAACGCAAACTGCTGGAGGAGGTCTACCCGATCACGGGCGTGCCGCTCAAATGGATCGCTTCCCTCCCCGACCCGAAAGATGCCATCACCGCCCTGTGGGCATTGAAGCAGATCGCACCCGCCGAACGGATGCTCACGCTTCAAAGGGTGTACGAAAAATTCGAATACGACAACCCTGAAGACGAAGAAAAACACGCGCGTTTTAACGAGATCATGATCCGCGTCGCTTCGGAAGGAAAATGGACATCCGAAGACAGCGACTATTTCTACAAATCCTTTCATAAAAAACATGGCGGACTAAAGCGGGACGCCATCGAACGCTGCCTTGACTGGTGGAGCCGACCCGAAGAACTTGGCGAAGGATTCCTTTCCGCCATTCAGGCATACTATCAGGCGTTTTTCGAGGAAGAGGAGAAGCGCGTCGAACCCGTCCTCAAAGCTGGTCTGGAAAAAGCCCAGGACCTTGCCTCCCGATTAAGTGTCGACGAACTTTTCAGTGAACTTTCGCAGGGCGTCAAACTGGACGATGATTTCCGGACAACCAATCTCATCATCGCCCCCGCCTTCTGGACCACCCCGCTGGTCTTCTTCGAAAAGCTCGACAAGAACAACATGCTCCTGCTCTTTGGCGCGCGCCCCGCGGATATGTCCGTCATCCCCGGCGAAACCGTACCGGACGGGCTTGTGCGGTCGCTGAAAGCCCTCGCCGACCCCACCCGCCTGAAGATCCTCTACTACCTTTCTCACGAAAGCCTGACGCCGTCCGAGATCGCCCGCAAACTACAGCTCCGCCCGCCAACCGTGACGCACCACTTAAGCGAACTGCGCCTCGCCAGCCTGGTGGAATTGTCCTTCAAGAACGATGAAAAACGCTATGCCATCCGCAAACAGGCGCTCGATGCGGTCTGCGCAAATATAAAAGCCTTTTTGGAAAAAGAACCCGAATAAAGTAACGCCATGGAAGAAAAAACTTCAAGAAACTTCAAACCGTTTCGCATCCTAAGCGACTACGGCTCCCATATCCGCGCCTTCAAACCGAATGCGCGGCTTTATCTCCTCAACGTCATCATCACCGGCGCGGTGATGGGCGTGTTCCGCCTGCTGTTCAATTTCTACGTCCTCAGCCTCGGTTTCGACGAGGCGCTGCTCGGCAACCTCATCACCACCAGCAGTTTCGTTGCGTTGATCGTCGCCCTGCCTATGGGCTACCTCGCAGACATGCTCGGGCGGAAATCATCGCTCGTCCTTTCGGGTGTGCTGCTGGCAGCTTCCATCCTCGCCATGGCGATCTGGCAGACCGAAACGATGTTCTATTCCATGAACGTCCTTTCGGGCATCGCCCAAAGCCTGGCAGGCGTGACCATGTCGCCCTTCCTGATGGAAAACAGCGACGAACGGGAGCGCACCTACCTCTTCAGCTTCGGTCAGGGACTTCAAATGACCATGGCATCCGCCGGCAGTTGGATCGGCGGCTACCTCCCCACCTGGATCGGACAGGCGCAAGGCGCATCCGCAACCAGCAGCATTGCTTACGGAAATTCCATCTTCATCATGGGCATCGGCGCAGGGCTCGCCGTCATCCCGCTGATCTTCCTCAAAGCCCCCAAACTGGAGCGCAGTCAGCGCGCCGTGTTTGCGCCATTCCAATACGCCGCACAACAACCGGTCCTGTTGACCAAACTGATCCTGCCCATGCTGCTGACATCCATCGGCGCAGGGCTGATCATGCCCTTCATGAACGTCTTCTTCCGCGTGGTACATAACCAGCCCGATCCCGTCATCGGCACGCTCTTCGCCTGGGGTTCGCTCGCCATGGCTATCGGACTCCTGCTTGCCCCGCCGCTCGCCGAACGGACAGGCAAGATCCAGCTTGTTGTCATCTCACAGGCACTTTCGATCCCCTTCCTCATTCTGCTGGGCTTCTCCCCCATCTTCTGGGTCGGCGCCGCAACCTACTACGTCCGCCTCGCGCTGATGAACATGAGCAGCCCCGTCTATCAAACCTTCATCATGGAGCACGTGGACCCCTCCGCCCGCGCCACCGTCGCCAGCCTGACCAGCATGGCATGGAATTTCGGCTGGGCGTTCAGCCCCACCATCAGCGGCTGGCTGCAGGTCAAATACGGCTTCGGTCCTCCATTCATCGGCACGATCATTCTCTATACAATTTCCGTGGTCATGTATTGGGCATTCTTCTGGCGCGGAAAAACCACACCAGTCCCGGCGCCCGCCGCGGCGGATTGAACAAGCATTTTCTCCTCCTTGTCAAGCAGGTCGGATTTCCCAATCCGACCTGCGCCTTTTTATGGCAAAATTAAAAAATGGACAAGGACATTCTCATCCTCGGAGGCGGACCAAGCGGACTCTCCACCGCGCTGCATCTGGCGAAGATCGCTCCGCATCTGACTCCTCGCATCCTGATCCTCGAAAAGGAATATTATCCACGCCTGAAACTTTGCGCCGGAGGGCTGGTCATCGATGCTGAAGTCATCCTCGAGCGCCTTGGGCTGGATGCGCGCGAAGTCCCGCACGTGGATGCATCGAATGTCCGCTTCGACTTTGAGGGCAGAGGGCTTGCTGTCCGCGTGCCGAGGCGCCACGCCATCCGTGTCATCCGCCGCGACGAGTTCGATCACTGGCTGGCACAAAAGGCAATGGAAAGAGGAATAGAGATCAAGCAGGGAGTATCCGTCAAGAACGTAATCCCCGACGAAAACGGCGTGACCGTCCAAACAAACCAAGGCGAATTTCGCGCCGCCATCGTCATCGGCGCGGACGGCTCGAACGGTGTTGCACGCCGCTGTATCTTCCCGAATGAGCCGGTTTACACCGCGCGTGTATTGGAAGTCATAACTCCAAATTATTCTGTCATTGCGAATACGAGCGAAGCAATCTCAAACGCCGACAACCAGGTTGCTTCGGAGAAAAACACCGCTCGCAATGACGCGGCTTACTTCGATTTCTTTGCAGTTCCCGAAAACATCGCAGGGTATGTTTGGGATTTCCCTACACAAATCAATGGTCAACCCATGCGCTGTTGGGGCATCTACGACACCAACCTGCTCGCAGACCAAAAACGCCCCGCACTCAAAGAACCGCTCGCCGAAGAAATGAAACGTCTCGGCTTCGACCTGAACGACTACGAGATCAAAGGTCATCCCATCCGCTGGTACAGCCCGTGGAACAAAGCATCCGTTCCACGCATACTGCTGGTCGGCGATGCCGTCGGCGCAGACCCGATCTTCGGCGAAGGCATCAGCATGGCGTTGGGATACGGCGCGGTCGCCGCGCAGGAGATCAGCGAGTCGTTTCAGCGTGGCGAATTTTCATTCAGGGGATACAAGCGTCGGCTGGTTCGAAGCGGGCTGGGTCAAACCCTGTTCGCGCGCTGGGTCATCACGCAAGTCATCTATTCCTTCAAATGGAAATGGTTCCAGATCCTGCTCTGGAGAACCATGAAACCGATCGTCCTGCTTGCGGCTTGGATCTTTGTTTTGAACTGGAGCAGACGGCTGCCGAAACTTACGACTTCACACGCTTGATGAAGCCGGGCGTGTTCAACTCGCGTTCGAGCAGATAGGTGAAGTAGCCCTGCATGAGCGTCTCCGCCTCTTTCTTGACCTCCATGCCGGGATATGCGCGCGAGGCATCCCTGTAACTCGAGCGTTGGAAGTGGCGCAGATACTTGAGCGCCTCCAGCGAGATTTTGGACAGGTTGCGCAAGCCTTCGCCGCAGCGCGGACAGATGACGCCGCCCGCTGTGAACGAAAAGAACTGGTCTTCGGCGCGGATCTCGCGGCTGCAATTGGCGCACTCGAACAACTGTGGACGAAACCCGACCGCATCCAACAAACGCATTTCATAATAACGGACTGCCAGCCAGGCATCCTCTTCGGCTTCGATGCGACCAAGCGTTTCCACGAGCAAGCGGAAAATCGAAGGATTCGCGCCTTCATCTTCGTAGGAAAAACGCAAAAGCAGTTCGACCACGTACGCGGCATGACTTGTCTTCAGCAGGTCGTCGTGCAGTGGAAGAAAAGCATTAACCGTCTCCACCTGCGTGACGATCAGCAGGTCGCGTCCTTTGGCGAGCTGAATGGTGATCTGGGTGAATGGCTGCAAATGTCCCGCCTTGCGCGAAGTAACTTTACGCGCGCCCTTCGCGATCGCGCGCACCATGCCCTGTTCGCGGGTATAGAGCGTGAGCAGGCGGTCAGCTTCGCCCCAATCCGCGTGGCGGAGGACAACAGCGGAAGCGCGGAAGGAACGGAAGTCAGTCATAAGAGAGTGAGAGTAGTCGCTTACTACTCTCTATTTTCTAATTGTCTCTCACCAAATGCTTTGGCGTGAACGCTTCGGGAAGCAGCTCGCTCACCGTCATCTCCTTCACCAACTTCCCTTCCCCATTTGCCAGCAATACAAGTATATCCAACCCGAATTCAGCCATCACCTGACGGCATCCGCCGCAGGGAGAGCCGCCATTCTTGGTGACAACGGAGATCACTTCAAACTCGGTTTCACCTTCTGAAACGGCTTTGAAGATGGCGACACGTTCGGCACACATCGTCTGCGGGTAGGCGGCGTTTTCGATGTTCACACCGGTGTATAGACGCCCGCTCTTCGTCCGCAGCGCCGCGCCGACAGGATAATTCGAATATGGCACGTATGCGCGGCGACGCGCTTCGTTGGCAAGATCGATCAAGGCTTGTTTTTCTTCTTTGGTCATGGTCTGCTCTATTTCTTCTTTGCTTTTCGTTCCAATTTTTTGATCGCGCGGGCGGGCATGCCGACCACAAGTGTATCGTCCGCCACATTTTTAGTCACGACCGCGCCTGCGCCTGTCCGCGCGCCATCTCCAATTTTTAGCGGTGCAACCAGCATAGTATCCGAACCAATAAAGACATCTTCGCCGATCTCGGTGGCGTGTTTCTTTTCGCCGTCGTAATTACAGGTGATCGTCCCTGCGCCGATGTTGGTGTTCGCGCCGATCTGCGCGTTGCCGATGTACGAGAAATGTCCCATCTTCACGCCTTCGGCGAGATACGAATCCTTCACTTCACCGAAATTCCCCATGTGGACGTGGTTGCCAAGATGCGCTCCCTTTCTCAGCCTCGCAAACGGACCCATATCCACGTCATCTTCGAGCACTGCGCCTTCAAGAACGGATGCGAGAATCTTACAGCGATTCCCAATTTTTGTGTCACGGATGATCGTGTTCGGTCCGATTAAGTTTCCCTCGCCAATCTCGGTCTTGCCATACAGGTAAGTATTTGGCATGAGGGTCGTATCCTTCCCGATGGTCACATCCGCTTCGATGTAGGTGGAAGCGGGGTCGATCACCGTCACGCCGTTGAGCATGTGTTTCTCGTTGATGCGCCGCCGCATGGCGGCTTCCACTTCCGCGAGATGGATGCGGGTGTTTACGCCGATGGTCTCTTCGAGATCGTTCATCACCGTGGCTTGGACGGACAAACCGTCTTGGGTCGCCAGTTCGACTGTATCGGTCAGATAGTATTCGCCCTTCTTGGGATTCTTCGGGATGCGATGCAAAGCGTCCCACAACCAATTCGCATCGAAGCAATAACCGCCGACGTTCAACTCCTTGACCTGCAACTGTTCGGGCGTGGCAACATATTCCTCCACAATGGCTTCCACCGAGCCGTCCGTCTTGCGGATGATGCGCCCGAACCCGCGCGGGTCGTCGGCAACGACGGTCAGCATCGAGATCGGTCCGCTGTTCTGCTTTTGCGTCTCCACCAGTTGTTGTAACGTCTCACCGCGCAACAAAGGCATGTCGGCATAGCAGACGACGACGAGATCCGTCTTTCCTTTGAGCAGGGACTCGGCTTGCATGACCGCATGTCCCGTACCAAGCTGCGGCTCCTGCAGGACCGATTGGGCTGATTCGCCCAACCAGTCTTTAACCTCGTCCGCGCCATGTCCCACCACCACGACGGGCTTCTCGGTGGTGGATTGCTGGATGGCGCGCAAGGCATGCCAGAGCATGGGCTTTCCAACAACGGGATGTAATACTTTCGGCAGGGATGATTTCATGCGGGTCCCCTGCCCGGCGGCAAGGAGGATGGCGGTTATTTTCATAAAGTCACCTCATAACAAAACAGGATTTGTGCGACAGTGCCTCCGCAACAAATCCTGTTTGAGAAAAAATATCCGCTGGTGCGGACGGTTCAGGCTGGGGCACCTGGATTCGAACCAAGATCCACAGCTCCAAAGGCTGGTGTGCTGCCATTGCACCATGCCCCAGTGCGGGCAAAATTGTAACACAATTTTTTTCAGTTTCCGTCGGGAAGGATGCCAAGTTTCCGTGCTTCTTCGAACGAAATGACTTCCGGATTGCTGGATTTGTTGGCATGTTTCTGCGCCGCCTCATTCCAAAAATCATCCGCGTTGTTGACCTTTGTCTTTTGAGTGGCAGCCTGGTTCAGCAGCGCTTCCATCTCAGGCGCGGGAGTGGCGCTGGCAAGTTTATCGGTCTGTCTTTTGGGAGCAGGTTTTGACTGGGCAATGGCGGCGTTCAGTTCCCCGGTCACACCCATGGATTTGAGCGCCTTTTCTATCTGATCCCGCAGGGCAAGCAGCCCGGCAACAGACTCGAGTATCCGCGCTTCCGTGGCAAGCCCATTCCCAGCCACAAGTAAGGCATACAACGGAGTCACCGGAATGAACAGAAGATCATGATCCCCGCCGCTGAACACATGGTAGGAATCCAGCGTCTCCTGATGGTTATGACGCGCCACTTTGAGACTTGCGCTGTGAATCGCCATCAAGGTCGAGATGAGCGAAACCTCCATGCTTGAATCGCGGAAGGCTCCCGTACGCGCCTGTACCAGTCCGCGCTCATTGATGAGAAAAACCGCATCGGCTTGGATATCCTGCCGGAAGTTGGCGAGCAGGTCGGAGAGGCGGGTGTGGCGTTCCTCCACCATGCCGCCCGTTTTTTCCGTGGGGAAGATGGTTTGCACAAGTCCCAATCCGCGTTCCACGGCGTCCAGAAAATCTGCCATGGAGATGGGTTTATCGAAAATGGCGAGCGCGCCGGCATTCAGCATTTCGTCGCGCATTTTTTTGTCGGTCATGCCGGTGATGAAGATGACCTTCACTTCCGGGTGGCGCGCGCGGACCTTGTGCATCAGTTCCACGCCGCTCATGCCGGGGAGTTTGTAGTCTGTCACAAGCAGGTCGATCCGATGGCGGATGGACTCCAGTAATGCCTCCTCCCCCGAAGGAGCCTCGAAGATCGTCAACTTCTCGTTCTTGAGCGTGTCCAGGGTGGAGTGCAGGAGACGTAAAATATCGCGGTGATCATCAACAACCAGAATATTGCGATCCATAAAAATAAGCCTGTCATACCTTTTTATAAAAATCTATAGATGCATTATAGCAAAATATGCGACCCGAAAAACAATCACTTTTGACAGGTGTCACCGACAGCAATCGCTTCCATATTCCAGAGGGGATTGGCAGTCGGATCAAGGTCAAAGTGGCAGACATCCGGGCGGGCGGCGGCGATCCGCAGACGGTAAAACAGCGGGATTGCCGGGAGTTCATCTGCAAGGATGATCTGTGTTTGACGATACGAATTGAGATATGCCTGCTCATCCCGCAGGGAGGATCGCGCAGCAAGGCAGGCGGAATCGTACTCGTCATTGCGAAAGCCCGTTACATTCACGCCGATCCATGAGTTTTCGCTGGAAGGGATCTCCATGCTGGTAAACCAATTGCAGGGAGGTTCGATCGCATTCACGCCAAGACCGTATTGGGCAAGTTCAAAGTCGCGCCCAAACAGAACACCTTCGGGACCGGGCGCATAAAGATCGCTCTGCGATACATATTGCACGACAAGCCCAACACCGCATTCAGCAAGCGAATCCCTGATGATCTCCACCACCTGCCTACGCTGGGTGGATGCCGTGGTGTAATACGTCAGTTGAAGTTCGGTATTGAACGGCACGCTGCGGACGTTCACAGCGCGGCGCGGCGTGGACGGATCGTCATCTGAATCACGCCAGCCTGCCTGTTCGAGAAGTGAAACACCCGCATCAGGATCGTGGGGAATCGGCTCAATATTCGAATCGAAAACCGGATGTCCGGGCGGAACATACGTCGTTGGGACGGTGGTCAACCCATACAGCACATTTTGAACAACCGATTGCCGGTCGAGACAATAGGCGATTCCCTGACGGGTGTATTGGTCAGCAAAAAGATTTGGGCGGTCTCTTGCAGCGTCAAAGCCGTCATCGTAGGAGGCGGGCACAAGACCAAGTCCCAGCCATTCAATGCTCATGCCATTGGCGTGGAAGATCTGCGCCTGCTCGGATGACTGCATTTCCTGCAACAAGCCCACGTGGTTATCCAGGTTGATGGATGGGTCGAGAATGTCGCAGCGACCTGCGATCAATTCACTCAGAGCCAGGTCCGGGTCCGGGGTGAAGCGGAAGGAGAGCATGTCAATTTTTGGGTAGCCATCCACCGCCCGGAAGTAGTACGGGTTCTTTGTCAATGTGATGCTATCCCCCGGCACCCATTCCTCGATCATGAAGGGACCCCAGCCCGCCGGCACGCGGGAGGCGATATCCACAGACGCCAGTTCATCCGCCGAGAACTGGCTCCACAAGTGGCGTGGAGCGGGAGCCCAGAAATTCGTGAAATAGGTCGGGTCGATAAAACCGGGAACGCCCCACCATTGCATGGTTTGCGCGTCGGCGATCTCGTACACTTCGGTGCGCTCGATCAGATAGGAATTCACGTCCGTCTCCGATTGGATCTCGAATGAGTAGATCGAGTCCTCGGCGGTGAGCAAAGCGCCGTCCGACCATGCCAGGTCAGGCCGCAAATGGAAATTGACGATCATCTGATCCATCTCAAGCGGGGTTGTGCCGTCATACGTAATGACACAATCATCCTCACGACATTCAGCGGGACGCACCTGCATCCCCGCCGCCAACGAGACGAGATTCCCGTCTGCATCCACGATCTGATCTCCAACTTGCACCTGCGTCCTGACAATTTGCGCCTCGCCGTTTTCCAATGAAGGCAGTTGTGCGAGTATGACCGGCTGATATTCATAACTGACCGCGTCAATCGGTCCATTGTAGACGGCTGCCAGGACCGTCCGCGCGGCGGCATTCAGTTCACCGAATGGGTAGAGGCTGTTCGGTTCCTGCCCCAGACACACCGTCAGTGAACTCAACCTCGGGGGAGGCGGAGTGCGTGTTGGCAAGGGGGTAGGAGACGCAACTGCGGGTGTCGATATTGGAGTTTGCGCAGGCAGGCAACCGCCAAGGATAACCACAGTGATAAGCAATAGTGGGAGGATGCTTTTTTTCATAAGTTCCTGTCAGGACGAATGCTTTATTACGGACGAGCAACGAGAAAATGGAGCGCAGGGATAATTATAACGGTGAAAAACAAAAGAGACCGCCTGCACATCGCGGTCTCTTGAGCATATCTTTTTTTTCTATTCTGCAAGCCAGCAAGCCACCCAGTGACCGGGGCGGATTTCCTTGAACGCCGGCTCCTCCTGCGAACACTTATCCACCGCGATGGGACAGCGCGTATGGAAGCGGCAGCCCTTGGGCGGGTTGAGCGGGCTGGGCACATCGCCTTTGAGGATGGTGCGCTCCCGCTTAAAATCCGGGTGGGGCTTGGGAATGGCAGAGAGGAGAGCCCGCGTGTATGGGTGAAGCGGTTCCCGATATAACGATTCGCGGTCAGTGAGCTCCACCATTTTGCCCAAATACATCACGGCAACGCGGTCGGAAATATGCTCCACCACGCTGAGGTTATGCGCAATGAAAAGGTAGGTAAGTCCAAATTCACCCTGCAGATCCTTGAGAATGTTCAAGACCTGCGATTGAATGGATACATCCAGCGCGGATACCGGTTCATCGCAGACGATAAATTTCGGGTTGAGAGCCAGGGCACGGGCAATGCCGATGCGCTGGCGCTGTCCGCCGGAAAATTCGTGCGGATAGCGGCGGGCATGGTATTCCTCCAAGCCAACCTTCTTGAGCATATTAAGAGCGATCTCCCAGCGTTCCTTGGGCCTGCCGATCCTATGGATATGCAAGCCTTCCATCACCGCTTCGCCGATCGGTATGCGTGGATTGAGGGATGCGTAGGGGTCTTGAAAGATGATCTGCATATCGCGGCGCAGGGGCTTGAGTTCCCGATTGCTCATCTTAAGGATGTTCCGCCCATCGAAGGAAATCTCGCCCGCAGTCGGTTCCACCAGGCGCAGGACGGCACGCCCGATCGTGGTCTTCCCGCAGCCTGATTCGCCCACCATGCCCAGCGTCTCACCGCGCTTCACCGAAAAACTGACCTTGTCCACCGCCTGCACCCAGGCAGATATACGCTGCAATATCCCCGAACGAACGGGGAAATGCTTTGTAAGATTATTTACCACCAATAAATCCGGGCTTCCCTGAGTTGAGCTGGTTGTAGTATTCATTTGGCAATCGTCTCTTTATTTAAGATTTTTTCCAGATTTCAATGGGGCAGTATGCCCGCCTGCATCCTGATACAGCCAGCAGCGGACATGATGTCCTTCCGCAATTTCAGCCAGGTCGGGACTTTTATCAACACAGATCGAAAGGTTGTGTTCAATGCGTGCCTTGCAGCGCGGGGCAAACCGACAGCCGGAGGGAGGATCGATCAAATTCGGGACGGAGCCGGGAATTACCTCCAGCCGCTCGCGGAGTTCACCCAAGACCGGGATGGAGCCGATCAAGCCCTGAGTGTAGGGATGAAGCGGTCGGTCAAACAATGATTTGACAGGAGATTGTTCGACGATCTCGCCTGCGTACATGACCGCCACGCGGTCTGCCATCTCAGCGATCACACCGAGGTCGTGGGTGATGAGGATCATGGCGGAACCAAGTTGTTTTTTCATGTCGCGCATCAAGTCGAGGATCTGCGCCTGAATGGTCACGTCGAGTGCGGTGGTCGGTTCGTCTGCGATCAGCAGGTCGGGGACGCAGGCAAGCGCCATCGCGATCATCACGCGCTGAGCCATGCCTCCCGAAAGTTCATGGGGAAACGCATCTGCCCGTTGATCCGGCTCTGGGATGCCGACCAGTTTCAGTAATTCAACTGCACGGTTTCTGCCCGCTTCCCTGCCAAAATCCTGATGAATGTTCAGGACTTCCGAGATCTGATCGCCTGCGCGGAAAACGGGGTTGAGCGACGATTGCGGCTGCTGGAAGATCATGGAGATGCGGTTTCCGCGCACCTGCATCATTTCTTCTTCCGCCACTTTGACAAGGTCCTTGCCATCGAAAAGGATCTGTCCATCCACGATCCTGCCGGGCTGGCTGATCAACCGCATGATGGAAAGAGACGTGACGCTTTTTCCACAACCGGATTCGCCCACAATGCCAAGCACTTCGCCGGGATAGACGCGAAAATCCACGCCATCCACCGCATGGACAACGCCGTCCTCAGTGAAAAAGTGTGTCTTGAGATTCTTTACCTCGAGCAAGGGTTGTTGGGTCATCAGTTGGTCGCCTTTATTGGTAAGGATTAGGGTAGGTTATAAAAAAACGTAACCTTCGCCATTCGATGAAGCAGAATAATAATAAACAATCCCTGCACATGTTTTGCAGAAACGGCAGGGATTGTGTTGTAAGCAACGAGCAGTTGTTACGGGCGGTTCTTATCGCGATTGTACATTGCCGCCCCGATGATCCCGATGAAAAGACCGCCTGCCGACAAGACGTACGAAAGGAAGTTCAGGAAGAATGTCGACTCGATCACACCGGTCACGATCAGGAACGGGATGACAACACCCAAAACAAGCATAACAAGGGCAATGATCAGCAAGTTCCTAGGGTGTGTCAAATTTCTCATTTATACAACCAGCAAGCAACCAGATGCCCGGGTTCGGGTTCAAAATCCGGTGGTTCCTCCACTTCGCAAAGCCCTTGAATGGCTTTGGAACAGCGCGGGTGGAAATGGCAGCCTTTGGGCGGGTTCACCAAGCTTGGCGGTTCACCAGGAGGCAGTTCGCGGTAGGTCTCGGCATTATCCGCATCCGGGTCGGATGTGGCGGCGAGAAGCGCATGGGTATACGGGTGCAATGGATTGTGCAAAAGCTGGTTCACATTTGCCTTTTCCACCAACTGACCCGCGTACATGACGAAAATACGCTCTGAGAAATAACTGACGGTGGCAAGGTCGTGGGTGATGTAGATCACCGAAAGGTTGTGGGATTTTTGCAGACCGCGCAGGAGCTTGAGAATTTCCACGCGAACGGATGCATCCAGCATGGAAACCGGCTCGTCCGCAACGAGGAGTTTGGGCTCCATGATCATGGCTCGGGCGATCACGATGCGCTGCTGCTGTCCGCCGCTTAACATGTGCGGGAATTTGGGCAGGAAGTCATCCTGTGGGGTCATTTTGACTTCTTCCAACGCCTTGCGGATGCGGCGCTCGCGCTCCGCCTTGTCCTTGACGCCGTTGATAATCAAAGGTTCCTCGAGAATACGCATGATGGACATAAAGGGCGGCAATGCCCCGTAGGGGTCCTGTTGCACGTAGCCCACACTGGAGTGATACCAGCGCATGGCTGAACGGCTGAAATTTTCCATCTTATTTCCGTCAAAGGTGATATTGCCTTCGGTGGGTTTATTCAAGCCCAAAATGGTTTTCATCAGGCTCGATTTTCCACAACCACTTTCACCTACGACAGCAATCGCCTCCCCGCGCGCCAGGTCAAAGTTCACGCCGTCGACAGCACGCACATAACCGGCATGTCCAAAACCAAAACGGCGCAATTCGAACCAGACCCGCAGTCCTCGAATCTCAAGCAGGTTATCTTTCTCATTCGCATCAGCCACGCGTTCGGCGGCTGCTGTTTTCGTGTTCACTTCACTCATGCCATGCTCCTAAGTTGATCTATGCATACAACCAGCATCTGACTTTGCGGCCGTCTTTTTCAATGGTCGGCGGATCTTCCGTGCATTTTTCAAAGCGTTTCGGGCAGCGTTCGGCAAACCTACAACCGATCGGGAGGTTCAGCAAACTCGGCGGCTGCCCAACAATGAATTCCGGATCCTTCTCCTGCCTCAGGCGGGGGACGCTAGCCATCAACTTTTGGGAGTAGGGATGCAGGGGCTGTTCGAAGAAACGCCTGGCATCGCTGACTTCCACGATCTGCCCGGCGTACATGACAGCAACA
Organism: Anaerolineales bacterium; assembly: GCA_023382595.1. Classification (GTDB taxonomy): domain Bacteria; phylum Chloroflexota; class Anaerolineae; order Anaerolineales; family Villigracilaceae; genus Villigracilis. Next base: position 1,148,267 of record JAHDWB010000001.1, read on the forward strand.
TCATCCGCCAGTTCACTCGACGTGGCAATGTCATGAGTGATCAGCACAAAACTGGTGCCGAGCATCTTTTTGATGCGCTTCAGCACGTTGAATATATTTGCCTGGGTCAACACATCCAATGCGGATGTGGGCTCATCAAGAATAATGAGGTTGGGGGATGTGACCAAAGCCATGGCAATCGCCACACGCTGGCGCATCCCGCCGCTCAACTCGAACGGGTAGCGGTCGATGAAATCAGAAGGGACGCCCACATGCTGGAACATTTTGAGCGCCGATTGAAGCGCTTCCTGCTTGCTCAAGCCGAGGTGGATCATCGCAGGCTCTGCAACCTGCTCGCCGACGCGAATGACCGGATTGAGGGCGTTCATGGCTGCCTGCGGCACAATTGACATGGCAACCCAGCGGACATTTTGCCGGTATTCCTCATCCGAAAGTTTCATGACATCGTCGTCTTCGAAGAGGATGGAACCGTCGTATGTTTCCACATTGCGGGGCAACAGACGCAGGATGGCTTTCGCCAGGGAACTTTTCCCACAACCAGATTCGCCCAAGATCACAACCGCACGGTTGTAGTCCAAGTCAAAGTCAACACCATCTACTGCCTGAACCGGTCCTTTCTCCGTACGAAAGTGAAGCCGCAAATTTTTAACACGAAGTAAGTTCTTTTCCTTTGAAGTCATTATTGCCCTCGTAAGCGTGGATTAAAGACACGGTCAAGCGCAAAGCCCAACATGGAAAATGCGAGTCCAGTAATCATCAGTAAAACGGCAGGCTGGATCACCCAGTAGTAATGCCCTTGATATAAGGCGCCATTGCTTTGGGCGTCGTTGATGATCTTGCCCCAGGTTGGCAGGACGGGATCGCCCAAGCCAAGAACCGCCAGAGAAGCCTCCAGGAACACAAAGGTCGGGATCAAGACAACAAGCTGCGGCAACAAAAGAGGCACGATGCGGGGGACCAGGTAGCGAATGATGATACGCCAGTCGCTCGCGCCGTAGGATTGGGCAGCTTCGATGTACGGTGATTCGCGGGTTTGGAGGAATATCGCGCGGTATGTGAGGATCGCACCGCCAAAAATACTCAACAGGATGGTGACCCCCAGCATTAACCAAATACTGCGGGAATAGAAGGTGCCGACCATGATGAGGATGGACAGGAAGGGCAAAACCAGGTTGACATTTGTAATGCGTTGAATAAGAGTATCCACCCATCCGCCATACCAGGTTCCGATACCGGCAATGATCATCGTCGTCAAAGATGTGCCCAAGGCTGCCAGCAGACCGAACGCCAGCGCGATCGGCGTTCCCCACAATAGGGCGACCGTCAAATCGCGGCGCAGATGATCCGTCCCGGCAATGCCGTGTACCTTTCCGTACATGACAACTTTGACATCAAAATCAGAATCTTCCTCAAATGCGACACCGTCAACACGCAAGTGGTAGGTTCCGGGAGCAGCTATGGGAACCGGCGTCTCCACAGTGAGGTCCATGAACAAGCCTTCCTGGGGGTTGAGTCCGCCGAGCCTGCGCTTCAGGCGGTCATCCTGCGACGCGTAGTATCCCTGAGAAGGCTTGAGCGAAAAATTGCCCAGATTGACTTCCGTACCATCCGGCTTAACCCAGGTCAAGCCGACAAAGGGGGATTTTTCAGCATACTTTGATGTGAACAGCAAAACGATCTCCTGCGGGAAACCGTCGTAAGAATAATCAAATGTAAAATCGATGGAAATGCTCTTACCCGACGAAATGGTTTCCACAGTTTTGTTCGACCGTTCATCATCCGCATCCCGGCTGTTCAGAACGATGGTGGCGGGCAGATCCACACTGCGGAACAGGTTGGTCCATACAGGGGGAGCCAAACGCGGGTTATCCTCCCATACCCCCACGCCGCCGCGCCACAATCGAATTGCCTCGCTATACGGCATCGAGATGGGAGCATAAATCGAAATACCAACCAATATGGCAATGATCAACAAACCAGCAACAGCAGACGGGTATCGAGTGATCTCCCGTAATGATCTGGAAATCATATTCATGCTCTTCTGCCTCCTTCGTCGATTCTGACGCGAGGATCGACCAAAGCATAGATAATATCCAAAAGGAAAACAGTAATCGCGAGCAAATAGGCAAAAATGACCGTTGTACCTACGATCACCGGTGTATCGAAAAAGCCGATGGCGGTAAAGGTTGCGCGGCCAAGCCCGGGCCAGTTAAAGACCGTCTCGAAAATAGGGGCGCCGGTCCACAAACCGATCAGCAACAGGGCAAAGTTCGTAATAATGGTGGGAAGGGTCGGGCGCAGCACATAGCGGCGTTCGATGTCGCGGGATGTCAAGCCCTTGGCTTTTGCCATTTCCACATAATCTTCACTGGAGTAGATCAGGAAGAATGTGCGCCAGTTATATGCTGTCAGGAAGACCTGGCTGATAATTAACGCCATCACCGGCAGGGTCAGGTGACGAAGCACACTGAGGGAATAATCAAACCACCCTTCGGGCGGCGGAGCGGCAACCATGCCTCCAAAGGGCAGCACCTGCCAGACTGCGGCAAACAGCAGGATCAGGAAGATCCCATAGAACCAGCCAGGGGCGGCGGAGGTGGGCGCAAATGCCACGATAACCCTGTCCAGGAATCCGCCGTATCGCCTGGATAAGTACAATGCAATAAAGATGCAGAAAAAGAAGAGGAAAAGGTTCGATGTCGCAAATAATAACAATGTAGCCGGGAGACGCTCCAGGATGATCAAGCGCACCTGCTTGGATCCCGTATCACTGGTCATCTGTTCGGCAAAACCGAGATCGAGCACCAAGGCTTTCACCAAGAACCGCAGGCTTCGGATTGCGAAAGGTTGATTCAGACCGAGCCGCTCCTCTTCAACTGCGATCATTTCGTTCATGATCGCAGTCCGTTCTTCCAATCCAAGTTGGCGGATCGTCTGGTCTCCCATGAGCTGCAACGACACCCCTTCGCGGATCTGGGCACGGCGAATGGTATCCACATAGCCACCCATATTCGCAATCAACACCGTCAGATACACCCCAATGGTGACGGTAAAAAACAACATGACAAGTTTAAACGCAGAATAACGAAGAACTCTGGAAAAGGTGCTCGAAGCGGACCTTTTCTTCCGAGGCTGCGACGTCATGCTTTCAGCCTGTTGTGTATCAAGTTCCATTGACTAGTACCTCAGCACTATGTAGAAAGTGACCCGGCAGGGTCAGTAGTGCAAGTTGTGCCCTGCCGGGTCGTTAGTATCAGACTGTTGTCGAGGTTACGGTGATGCTACGAACTCAACAGTCGCAAAGGACGGAATACTCTGGAGAGCGGAGACGACAACGACGGTCAGTTTGCTCGCGCCAGCGGTGAGATTGGACGTCTCAGACGCAGGCAGAATGATCTGGTACAAGCCGTCTTCCACTGCTTCAGCCGCACCCTTGAACGCCAGTTCGCCGGCGCTGTTGAAGACCAGGAAGTTGACCGAGGTCAGGTCAGCAGTAGCGTAGGGCTGGTCGTTGAAAGTGATGAACACTTCAAAGGTGGCATCGGCGCCGCCAGCAACCTGGGCGGGACCTTCCACATCAACCACGGGGATCGGCGGTTCGCCGAAGGAAGCCCAACGGTCAGAGAGGTCGACGAATTCAGGATAGTTGCGGAGCACAACCTGACCTTCCACGGGGAAGGCGCGCTGCAGGAAGTACGGACCGGTTCCGAGCCAGAAGTGACCCCAGCGGCGGTTGAACTCAGTGTAGTTCGACCAGCGGGCAGCAGCTTCATCAGCGGTCACGTATTGACCGAGGGTCGCAGCGTAGGGGATGTAGCTTTCCGCAGCAGCCTGATCCATGTACTTCTTGAGGATCTCAATGCTGGGTCCGGAGACGTAGCTCATCCATTCCACTTCGAGTTCGGCGGATTTGGCTTGCGAGAACGCAAGTTCGTTATTGGCTTCAGCCAAGAAACCGATCGCAAGGCTGTGCCAGGAAGCGGGACCGTAAGCATAGCTGGGCCACAGGGTGGTCACAATGTTTTCGGCGTCAGCCTGCCAGGCATCGCTATAGTACTCAAAGACGAACGGTTCTTCGGAAACGATCTTGAAGCCGCGGAAGGTGCCCAGGAAGGTGCGCAGGGCGGTGGCGCCGGCGGGATCGTAAACGGCGCTGCCTTCGGTGCCGCGGTCAAAGGTGCTGATGAGGACCATCAGGAAGTCAGCGATATCGATCGGGCTGCCATCGTGCCAGGTCACATCAGAGAGGTTGGCGGGGTAGTACACCACGCTCTTGGTGAGGGCGGTCAAACCATCGGGGTTGGCTTCGCCAACGGTGACGAAGGTCTGCGTCTCGGCATTCCAGCCGATGAAGGCATCTTCAGGGACGGTGATCTCAGGAGCGAAATCGAGGGAGACCCAGTCCTGGGACTTGGCAACCGGCAGACCTTCCTGCACGGTCACTTCAGCGCGTTCAACGCGCTGAGCCATGAACACACCGGTCCACGGGTTGGGGTTGGAACCCCAGTCAGTGGTCGCGCGGACCAAAGCCTGGTCATAGATCCAGTTGGAGCCGGCAAGCGGGTTCCACGGGTTGGTCAAAATGCTGGGCATGGCGATGGTCGCAACGCCGCCTTCTTCGCCGATACGGCGGACGGTGTAGGGCCACATGCGGGAGCCGGCGATGGCGCCAGCGAGGTCACCCACCACGGAGATGTTGCTGCGGTAGGGGGTGAAGGAAGCGCGGTTGGTCGTCCAAACACGCTGGGATTCCTTCATGGAAAGCGGGATCAGCTGTTCGAACAGGGCTGCGCGTTCCTCGAGGTTTGAATATTCGCGGTTGTACAACTTCATGCCGGCTTCATAGAAGGCGGGATCGTTGGTGTAGGCATCCCACAGAGGATTGCCGGGCCAACCATCGGGAGCGTAGAAGTCAATGAAGTTGTCTTCTTCGGTGCGCGGAACCTGGGTCGAAATCCAGCCGCCGGTGTACCAGTGCCACAGACCTGCATTCGGGTCGCCGGTCCAGATCGGGGAGGCTTCGGCAGAAGTCTTGAACTGGCGGTCGACGGTGAAGCCGATCTCTTCGAGCTGGGTGGCGAAGTAGTCGCCGATCTGGCTGCGCTCATCTTCCGTGCGGATCAAGCCGACCAGGACAACGGGCTCGCCATTGTAATTCCACTTGCCGTCCACGAGGGTGGCGCCCAAGGCTTCCATCTCAGCGGTGATGACGGTGCGGGCTTTTTCCATGTCGTATGCGTAATAGGTTTCCCACTGGGCAACCGTATCAGCATAGCGCGCGGCTTCAGCAAAGGTCGGTCCGAAGGCATAGAAGCGCGGGATCGCCATACCGCCCGTAACTTCCTGGGCGATGTAATCGCGGTCGATCAGCCAGTTGGTGGCTTCGCGGATCGCCGGAACAGCGAACGGATTCAGCGTGCCGGTGGCTTCGAATTCAGGACCAGCCGGGTTGTAGGTCAGTTCGTTGTAGGAACCATAGGAGCGCTGGAGGCTCAGGTCAGACGAAGCTTCCACACGGGCGAGCAGGTCTGCATTCGCAACGGTGAAGGCGTAGATATCAACTTCGCCAGCCTCGAGGCGGGTCACAGCGGCTTCGCTGGAGGGCTCTTCGATCACAACGATCTGATCAAACCAACCGCCTTGGCGGGTAGTCGCAGGAGCGGCAGGTTCTTCCGCAGCGGGTTCTTCGGCAGCGGGTTCTTCGGCAGCGGGTTCTTCGGCAGCGGGCTGCTCAGCAGCGGGCTGTTCGGCAACCGGCGCTTCAGCAGCAGGACCACAAGCCGCGAGCACCATGCTGGCGATCACCAGCAAACCGAACAAAGCAAACAAACGGTTTCGTAACATTGTTTTTTTCTCCTCCGAGAAGAAAATTAGGGGTTGAGTTTCAACATACTGTACCGTACTTGTTCTTAGCTATCTCCTTCGATACCACCTCCTTTTAATATCGTCGAACGATTGTAAAGGAACCTTGCAAATTTAATAGGCACGCAGAAAGATTATACCTAATTCCTTAGAGACGTCAACACAATAACCTACTGGATATGGAAGTATAGTCATATCGAGGCGGCAAAAAATACGAAAAACCCCTCTGCAGAACTATTTTTTAACCGGGTTTATGACACGTTTAATGCGATTTTTATGACAAAAAAATGACATTCCAACCGCGCGCTTCAATCTCAGCCGACGCCTGATTCGCCCATCCAGACAGAATCGCGGCTGGAACCGTTCAAAGAATCCTCGTTGACAAACGCCCCCGCACACCCTAGAATGTTAAATATCCGTTGGATCAAAAAGGAGACCACATCATGTTAAAAGAATTCAGGGAATTCATCATGCGCGGCAACGTGCTCGACCTCGCCATCGCCGTCATCATCGGCGGCGCGTTCGGGAAGATCGTCGGCTCGCTCGTCGAGCACATCCTCACCCCGTTGATCGGTCTGCTCATGGGCGGCGTGGATTTCAGCGGCATCAGTTCCACCGTCGGCGATGCGGTCATCATGTGGGGCATGTTCATCCAAGCCATCATCGACTTCCTCATCATCGCCTTTGTCATCTTCCTGATCGTCAAAGCCGTCAACAAAATGAAGAAGGCTCCCCCGCCCGCCGACCCGACCACCAAGGAATGTCCGCATTGCTTCAGCACCATTTCCATTAAAGCCACGCGCTGCCCGAACTGTACCTCCGAATTAAAAGCGTAGGTCACGCTATGTACCCATTTATGGGATGCAGCGTGACAACATGGCTACTTCCCACTTTCCACGGCGAGGACAATAGTCCTCGCCTTTACTTTATAATGTCCCCACCATGAATTTAGACTTCATCGATAAACTCAACCCCCAGCAGCGTAGCGCGGTCACAGCGGCGGACGGACCTGTTTTGGTCGTGGCAGGTCCCGGGTCCGGGAAGACGCGGGTGCTGACCCAGCGCATTGCCTACCTGATCGCCAACGAAGGCGTCCGCCCGTGGCAGATCCTTGCCGTCACGTTCACCAACAAAGCCGCCAAGGAAATGGCCGAGCGCGTCAAATCCATTTTGAACGAGCAGGCGACGGAGGGGATGATGCTCGGCACGTTCCACTCCATCTGCGCGCGGATCCTGCGTCGCGAAGCCGAACACCTGCCCATCGAGTCGAACTTCGTCATCTTCGATTCGGACGACCAGCAAAGCCTGACCAAAGCCATCATCCGCGAGATGAATTTGAACGAGAAGTTGTATCGCGCCAACAGTGTGCATGCTTCGATCTCGCGCGCCAAGAACGAACTCATTTTGCCGGATGATTTCCCGATCAATACCTACCGTGATGAAGTCGTGAAGCGCGTGTACACCGAATATCAAAAGCGGCTGATCGCCAGCAACGCTGTGGACTTCGACGATATTCTGGTCTACACCGCGCGGCTGTTGGAAGATAACCCGACCGTGCGTGATAAATACGCCCAGCGATTCCGGCATGTGCTGGTGGATGAATTTCAGGATACCAACCTCGCGCAGTATGCACTGGTGAAGCATCTGGCTTCGCATCACAATAATATTTTCTGCGTGGGCGATCCCGATCAATCCATCTATGCCTGGCGCGGCGCGGACTATCGCAACATCCGCCGTTTCGAGCAAGACTTCCCCGATGCGCAGACCATCCTGCTCGAACAGAATTACCGCTCGCATCAAAACATCCTTGACGTGGCAATGGGCGTCATCGACCGCGCCAGCAACCGCCGCAAGAAACGTCTGTTCAGTGACCGCGGCGCGGGCGAGAAAATTTTCTTCTACGAAGCGCGTGACGATTACGGCGAAGCCTCCTTTGTCGTGGACACCATCGCGCAACTGGTCGCCTCGGGTGATTTCGAGCCAAAAGATTGCGCGGTGATGTATCGCACCAACGCCATGTCCCGCCTGCTCGAAGAAGCCTTCTTGCAGGCACGCCTTCCTTATAAACTCGTCGGAGCGCAACGCTTTTATGGTCGCCGCGAAGTCAAGGATATGATCGCCTTCCTGCGTCTCGCCCACAACCCCGCCGACGAAGCCGCACTGGGGCGCATCATCAACGTCCCGCCGCGCGGCATCGGTGAAAAGACGCTCACTACATTACATATGGTGGCGCGCCAGAACAACACCAATGCCGGCGCGGTTCTGCTCAACCTCGCGCACGGCTCAGAATCCAATTTCTACAAATCCTTCACGGGGCGCGCCGCCGTTCCGCTCGCGGACTTTGGCGGCATGTTCGCCAACTGGCACGCGCTCACAAAAACCGCCACCGTCTCCGAACTCTTCGACCGCATCGTGCGCGACATCAATTACAAAGAACACATCGTCGATGACGGCTCGGAAGAAAATCTCGACCGCTGGGAAAACGTGCAGGAACTCAAACGCCTCACGCTCGAATACGACACGCGCACGCTCGATGAGTTTCTCGAAAACGTGGCGCTCATCGCCGACCAGGACACACTCACCGACGCCAACGCGCCCACCCTGCTCACGCTCCACGCCGCCAAAGGTCTCGAATACGGCGCGGTCTTCATCGTCGGTCTCGACGACGGCATCATTCCGCACAGCCGTTCCTTCGATGAAGTGGAACAAATGGAAGAAGAACGCCGCCTCTTTTACGTCGGCATCACGCGCGCAAAAGACCGCCTCTACCTCCTGCGCGCCATTCAACGCGGCGGGCGCGGCATGGCGGAAGAAACCTTCCCCTCGCGCTTCATGGATGACATCCCCGCTGACATGCTGATTGGAAGAACCCGCACAGGACGCTCGTTCCGCGGCGCACCTGCCGAGACGACGTGGTCGCTTCCTTCTCCTACGGGGAAATCTGCCCCTGTTACCCAAGCTTTATACAAAGCCGGGACCCGCGTCCGCCACGCCATGTGGGGTGACGGCATCGTCCTTGACTCGCGCATGCAAGACGGCGACGAGATCATTGACGTGGTATTTGAATCCGTTGGCATCAAACGCCTCGCCGCAAGTCTGGCGAATTTGAAGATCATTTGATTCCACCCCTACTCCGTTGGTTGAGTAGGGCAAAGCCCGTATCGAAACCAACAAATAAATGACAAACAAAAACTTTCATGAAACGCGGTGGTTTCGATACATGACGCCAAAGAGCGGCGTCACTACTCAACCACCAGCGCAACAAGGAGAATCCCATGCAATACACCAACCTCGGTAAAACTGGAATGAAAGTTTCGCGCCTATGCCTCGGCATGATGACCTACGGCTCAAAGACCTGGCGCGAGTGGATATTGACCGAAGAAGAATCCAAACCCTTTGTCAAGAAGGCGTTGGATGCAGGCATTAACTTCTTCGATACGGCGGATGTGTATTCGCTTGGCGAAAGTGAAAAAATCACAGGCAATGTACTCCGTCATTTTGGGGTGAAGCGGCAGAATGTGATCGTCGCCACCAAAGTGCATGGACAGTTAAGCGACGACGTCAACGACCGCGGACTCTCGCGCAAACACATCATGGACGCGATTGACAACTCACTCAAGCGCCTGCAAATGGATTACGTGGACTTGTACCAGATCCACCGCTGGGATTACAACACCCCCATCGAAGAGACGATGGAAGCGTTGAACGATGTCGTCCGTGCGGGGAAGGCTCGTTATATCGGCGCGTCGTCCATGTTTGCGTGGCAGTTTGCAAAAGCACAGCACACGGCTGAAACAAACGGCTGGACGAAGTTCGTGTCCATGCAGAATCACTACAATCTTGTATATCGCGAAGAAGAGCGTGAGATGATTCCGCTTTGCAAAGATCAGGGCATTGGACTCATTCCGTGGAGCCCGATGGCACGCGGATTTTTTGCCCGCAACAGCAAAAGTGGAACAGAAACGCCGCGCTACAAGACCGATGGCTTTTTCAAAGAACTTTACGGTCGCGAAGACGATTTTCTTGTAGCGCAACGTGCTGAAGAAGTGGCGAAGGAACGCGGCGTGACATCTTCGCAGATCGCGTTGGCTTGGGTGTTGGGAAAACCCGGTGTCGCCGCACCAATTATCGGGTCCAGCAAAGAGGCGCATTTGGATCAGGCAATCGCGACGCTTGAAATCAAATTATCCGATGAGGAAGTCAAGCGACTTGAGGAACTCTATCAGCCGCATCCTGTTCTTGGTCATTCCTAAATGTATTACCGCCTGCTCTATCTGGGATTCAAAATCTACTGCTTTCTCTTTCGTCCTGTGCGGATGGGAGTGCGGGTGCTGATGACGCAGGGCGATGAGGTCTGGCTGGTGCGTCACACGTATCTGGATGGCTGGTTCCTGCCCGGCGGCGGCGTGGAACGGCGGGAAACACTTGAAAAAGCTGCCCGCCGTGAAGCTCGTGAAGAAACAGGCGCAGAGTTGAATGATATATGTCTGCTGGGTGTTTTCACAAACTTCATCCAATGGAAGACCGACCATACGACAGTTTTTCTTTGCAAGGATTTCACGATCATCGGAAAACCGGACGGAGAGATCGCCGAGGCGCGCCTCTTCTCTTTGAACGACCTTCCAAAGGACACTTTTTCATCCCACCGCTCCCTGCTGGATGCTTATCAAAAGGGTACGAACCTGCCTGCTTTCGGCGAGTGGTAGCGACCTCTTTTGTAGGCAGGCTGCAAATTGTCAGGGAAAATCCAGACGGTATAATATGAAAAAACTTGGAAGATAAACATGACAGACACTTTGAAGATCGTCATCCCCATGGCGGGCTGGGGAACCCGCATGAGACCGCATACGTGGAGCAAGCCCAAGCCGCTCGTCAGCGTGGCGGGCAGGACCTCGCTCGAACATTTGCTGGATATGTTCAAGTCCCTGCCGGACCCTGAGAATACCGAATTCGTTTTCATTGTCGGTCCGTATCTGGGCGAGATGCAAATCCCAGCCTTCATTAAGGAACACTATCCAAATATGAAGGCGCAGTATGTTGTTCAACACGAAATGAAGGGACAATCCCATGCCTTGTCGCTGGCGCGCGAGCACCTGACGGGACCGATGATCATGTGCTTCTCCGATACGCTGATGGAAACGGATTTCTCCTTCCTTGCCAACGAGGAATCGGACGGCGTGGCATGGGTGATGCCCGTGGAGGATCCGCGCCGTTTCGGGGTGGCGGAGGAAGGCGCAGACGGCTGGGTGACCCGCTTCATTGAGAAGCCGCAAAGTCTGGATAATAACCTTGTGGTGGTTGGATGTTATTACTTCAAAAGCGCGGAACGCCTGCTGGCGGCAATTGACGACCAGATGAAGCGCGGCGTGATGCTGAAGAACGAATACTTCCTGACAGACGCCATTTCCATCATGATCGAAGGCGGGGCAAAGGTGCGGACCCAGAAGATCAGCACCTGGCTGGATACAGGAACCATAGATGCGACGCTGGATACGAACAGGATCTTGTTGGAAAAGATCGGTTCGCAGGTTGGAAAGTTCAAAGGCTCGAATGTTGAGATCATCGAGCCAGTTGCTATTCATGAAAGCGCGGTCATCAGTAATTCGAAGATCGGTCCGTTCGCTTCCATCGGCGCGAATTGCAGAATCGAGAATGCCCAGATCTCAGAGTCCATCGTCGAAGCGGATTGTGAGATCAATGATGCGGCGTTGACTCGCTCTCTGATCGGCAAACAAGCCAGAGTTAAAGGAAGAGGCGATGGACATGTCTCACAGTTAAACCTCGGCGATACGTGTCAAGTGGTCTTGTAGGTCGGACTGGTCGGATAAGTCGAACAGGTCTTAAGTGAATGGAAGCAGTTGAGTGTCGTTCGGATACGGAATATGCGGAGCGTCCGCTTTCGCTGGTGTGGCAGGGAAAGCGGTATGAGATCGCGGAGATTTTTTCGCGCTGGCGCGGACCCGCTGAAAAAGGATTTTGCGTCAAGACCGTGGACGGTCTGACGTTCGAATTGACGTACCAGGAAATTTCAGACGACTGGCACGTGCAACCCCTATAGGAGGCTCAATGCAGGAAATCAGTGAAGTGCAAAGACTTTCAAAACGTGTGGCAGGGCTGAAGCCCAGCGGCATCCGCAAGTTCTTCGATATTGCCGCAACCATGAAGGATGTCATCTCGCTGGGCATCGGCGAACCCGATTTCACCACGCCCAAACCAATTTTAGACGCGGGTATTCGTTCGCTGCAGAACGGCGAGACTCATTACACATCCAACCACGGCAAGATCGAACTGCGGCAGGGCATTGCAGGCAACCTGCAAAAACTTTACAACGTTTCGTATGACCCCGCCAATGAGATCGTCGCCACCGTCGGCGTCTCGGAGGCGTTGTATCTCGCGTTCACCGCCATCCTGAATCCCGGCGATGAGGTCATCATTCCCACGCCTTGCTTTGTGTCCTACCAAGCAGAGGTCATTCTGGCGGGCGGCTTGCCGGTGGAAATTCCGGCGCGGCTTGAGAATAACTTCACCATTGACCCTGATGACATCCGCAAAGCCATCACACCGCGCACGAAAGTCATCTTCATCGGATATCCGTCCAACCCAACCGGCGCCGTCGCTCCGCGCGAAGTGATGCTGGAGATCGGCAAGATCGCGGAGGAACACGACCTGCTGGTGGTTTCTGATGAGATCTATGACCGCCTCGTCTATGACTTTGAGCATGTCTGCTTCCCAGCCTTGGATGAAAGCCTGAAGCGCCGCACCATCCTGCTCGGCGGTTTCTCGAAGGATTACGCCATGACCGGCTGGCGCATCGGCTATGCCTGCGGACCAAGCGACATCATTTCAGGCATGGTGCGCATCCACCAATATACGATCATGTCCGCGCCGACAACGGCACAGGATGCCGCCATCGAAGCCTTGAAATCAGGCGAGCCTTACGTGCAGGAAATGGTGACGGAATATGACCGCCGCCGCGGATTACTCGTCAACGGACTCAACCGCCTCGGTCTCTCGACCTTTGAGCCGAAGGGCGCCTTCTATGCCTTTCCCAACATCCAAGCCTCCGGCATGGACGATGAGACCTTCGCCGAAAAACTTCTGCGCGAGGAACGCGTCGCCGTAGTGCCGGGCAATGCCTTCGGTCCCGGCGGCGATGGATTCGTCCGCGCATGTTATGCCACTTCCTACGAGCAGATCGAGGAGGCGCTGCAGCGCATGGAAAAATTCATGAGCAGATACGGGTAGGAATCCCGGGTAGGAACTCCGGGCGGATGCACTTTAGCATCCGCCCTTTTTTATTCGGGTATACTGGCTGGAATGACAAGTCTGCTTCTGAAACTGGAAAACTTCGGTAAACCATTTTGGTTCATCATGGGGACCGTCTCCCTGTTCGCTGTGGCAGTCCTTGACTATATGACCGGGGCTGAGCTTTCCTTTTCCCTTTTCTACCTGATCCCCATTGCGGTATTCTCATGGGGCTTCAGCGGAAATATCGGCGCGATCAGCGCTTTCGTCAGCGCGATCATCTGGGTGGGAATTGAGATCCTGACCGACACCAGGTCATCGAATACGTTCGTATATCTCTGGAATGCCATAATCCGCTTCGGCTTTTTCCTTCTGCCTGCCCTGCTTTTGAAAAGCCTTGAACAGGAGCGAAAACACGCCCGCACCGATTACCTGACCGGCGCGATCAACAACCGGTATTTCAATGAACTGGCTCAAATGGAAGTAAATCGGTCCCTGCGCTACAAACACTCCTTCACCATCGCTTTCATGGATCTGGACAATTTCAAAACGATCAACGATACATTTGGTCATACCTTCGGCGACGAGATCCTGCGGACGCTGGCAGAAAGCATGAAGAACAACCTGCGAAAAACAGATATCGTAGCCCGCGTGGGAGGAGATGAATTCGCCATTCTGCTGCCGGAAACAGATTCATCTTCCGCCCGCAGCGCCATCTCAAATATGCTTCAAAAACTATCGAAGAAAATGCTTGAAAACAAATGGCCCATCACTTTCAGCATCGGTGTACTGACCGTGAAAGCCCCGCAGATCTCGGTCGATCAGATCCTTGGCATGGCAGACAAAATGATGTATTCCGTGAAGAACAACGGCAAGAACAACGTCAAGTACGCCACGTACATGGATGATGAAACCAACGAGCCGCATCTCACCCCCCCGCAATCTTGACCTTGTACCCCAACTTTTGCAACACCGCCGCCATCCGCTGACGGTGCTCCCCCTGAATCTCGATCATCCCATCCTTGACCGTCCCGCCGCTTCCGCACTCCTGCTTGAGTCTCGTTGCGAGGGCTTTCAACTCATCCTCGGTCAGGACGAGATTCTTAACGACGGATACCACCTTCCCGCCGCGCCCGCCTGACTCGCGATGCAAATACGCAGTCTGCTGTTGCGGCGGCAGGGACCTGGCGCGGGATGTACTTTGATCTTTCTTGCGGAGGTCACCATCTTCGGATGACCAGACCGTGCGGTTCTTATTGGACATGGGTGGAATTATAAGCGCACCGCAAGTCAAGCATTTGTTCGCAGCACCACCCCGTTCTGTGACGGGTCGTATAACAGCAAACCATCTTCCGTCTGGTTGTAGGATATGCCTGCTTTCTCAACCCTTGCAACCACTTCGTCCAGCGTGGGCTGATTCGGGAAATCCACGGTGAAATGACGCAGACCTACCGCGTCGGCGGGCGGAGGCGGAGCGCCTTCTCCCTGCCAGGTGTTGAATCCGATGTGGTGATGGTATCCGCCCGCGGAGACGAACGCCATGTGGAATTCCCTGGCGTGACCCATGATGTCGAAGCCCAGCACACCGTGATAAAAGTCCAGCGCTTCGGGGATGTCGCGCACATGCAAATGGACGTGTCCCATTTTGGTTTCGGGCGGGATGGGCGCGTCAAGTTTGTCATCTTCCTTCAAGTGCTTGAAGAGCGCATCCACATCCAGCGGTTCGCGCCCATCGCTCCAGCGACCGTCCGCCCAACGGGTTTCGTATTTGCCGTCTTTCAACGTCCATGAGCCGTCTTCGGGGGATTCGGCATACAACTCGATGCCGTTGCCTTCGGGATCATCGAGGTAGGTGGTCTTGGTCATGACGTGATCGGTCGGTGAGTTGCGGACTTTCAACGCAAACAAACGCGCCATAGCAATGGCAAGTTCGCGGCGATTCGGAAAAAATACCGCAAAGTGATACAAGCCCGTCACGCCGCGATATTTTTTCAGGTTCGGCGCTTCGTTGAGGCGCAATAATTCGCGCTCGCCCGTGCCGAGGGCTGCGGTTTTTTCTTTGCGCCAGTGGAGTTTGAATCCCATTGCTTTTTCGTAGAACAGGATCTGATTCTCAAGGTTGGCAACGGTCAGGGAAACAGGACCAACTCCCGTGGCGGGATGAATCGAAAATTCGGTTTTGGTCTCTGAATTGGGTAACGTGTTCATGATCTATCTCCTGTTATCATCCAGACGAAGAATCGCCTTGGAATCTTTCCAATAAACAATCGGGCTAAAAACCCAGCTTTTCTTTCACAAGAACAATCGTGATCCGCCCTGGCACTTCACGCTGGAGGATCAATATCTTGTTGATCGAACTGTGCGCATTATACGCTGAGAACATGCGCGCATCCTCCAGCGGATAACTATATTCATCGATGCGGCGGAAGCCTTCAGGTAGATCGCTGACAATCTTTTGCGCCCCGACCACCCAGATGACCTTCGCCGCGCCATACGCGTACGGAGCCAGTTGACTCCCGCCGCCGGAGGCAGTCAGCACCTGACCAGACTCGGTAATGGCATGGACGCTCCCGACGATATAATCCGGGCTGGAACGTAGTTTGCGGATCTCATTCGCCTGCGTCTTTCTATCAAGAGAGAATACTTTTGGGCGTACCGCATTGTACCGACCCGATTTGTCCAACTCGGCGGTCAGACCGATCTTTTCCAGCGTTTCGGACATATTGGCGTACACTTCCGCGCCCTGCGGCACAAGGTCGAGCACCAGCCGCTTTGCCTCTTCTGCGTTTTCCGCGATCAGCGTCTTCATTCCATTCGCTTCGAGTGCTTTGGCAACGCGCTCGATCTGTGCGTCACTGGCAAGTTTTGCAAACTCGTTGTTGGGAATTAATTTGATGGTGGTTTTTGTTTCTATCATAATTTCCTTTCGCTTGCACCTGTTATTCTGAGCGAAGCGAAGGATCTCTGCAAAAAGTTGGGAGACTCTTCGCTACCACTCAGAGCGATATAACATTAGCTCAAAATCTTCAGCGCACTGCCCCAGTTCGTACCGAGCGTGCCCTGCAAGGTGATATGCAACAATTGCATCCCTTCGATCTGGCGTGCACGGCTCAACGGACCTGCGTCAATGGCGCGCATGCCGCCGTCTTCGACCAGCTTCACAACCTTTTCCTTTGCGTCAGCGTCATCGCCTGCGATGAAAACATCCAGTTTCTGACCCGCCACTTCACCCGCGAGCAGTGTGCCCGCGTAGGTGGTGTTGAAGGCTTTGACGACCTTCGCGCCAGCCACGAGTGCCTTCGCCAGATCTTCCGCGGAAGATGAATCCGGTGCGGTGGCGAGACCATCATAGGTGGCGTTGAGCGGGTTGGCAATATCCACCACGACCTTGCCCGCGAGTTTATCGCCGAGTTGTTTGGCGAGTTCGATATTCGTGCCATACCACACCGCCAGCACCACCACATCACCCAGCGGCGCGCTCAGGTCGGCGGCGGATGCGTTCAACTCCGCGGCGGCTTTCTGCGCGGCTTCAGGGTTGGCATCCACAAAAGTGACCTTGTGTCCGCCCGCGATCAAACGGGTTCCAATGCCGCGCCCCATATTTCCTGCTCCGATAATTGTTACGTTCATATTGACTCTCCTTGAATTGTTTGGTATTATACAGTTGTATTCTAAACGACAGATGTTGTCTAGTTTACCAATCTTTCCCCGATAGTCAACCAACAAAGATTTCTGATTGTTGGATAAACAACACTGGAGCGAAAATGTTGCCTAACCCAAAAGAAGCGGAAGCCAGACTGGACCCGCGCGTCAAACGGACCCGCAGCCTGATCCTGTCATCCTTTGAATCCCTGCTCGCTGAAAAGGGATTCGAGACCATCTCCGTGCAGGACGTGACCGACAAAGCCGAAATCAACCGCGCCACGTTTTACGCGCACTTTCAGGATAAATATGCCCTGCTGGATACTGCCATGAGCCAGATGTTCATGCAGGAGATCGAAAAACGGACACTGAACGTCTGCACCTACACGCCCGATAATTTGCGGAACTTGATCCTCGCGGTCTGTGAATTTCTCAGCAAACTTCATACCAGTTGCGCCCAGCCGCATAACCAGTTCGAATCACTCGTCGAAGGGACGATCAAAAAGCAGCTCTTTGATCTGCTTTCCTATTGGCTGCGGAATTCCAAACTCCCCACGGAAATCCCCGCCACGGTCGCCACCTGGGCGATCTACGGACTGGCATCCCATTACAGTCACATGAAAAAACGCCCGCCGCTCGAAAAATTCGTGGACGAGGCATTCCCGCTCGTGGCGGTCAATTTGGAGCAGTTTGCGTAAGTGGAAATGAAAACCACGCTCGTCATTTTCTCAGGCTTGCCGGGGACGGGGAAAACCACGCTGGCAACGTCCGCCGCACGGGAATTGCGTGTCCCGCTCCTGCGCATTGACGATGTGGTTGCGTCCATTCCCGAACACATGCGCAGACACGCCGACCCGTTTTGGGAGGAGATGATCGGCATCCTGTTGAATTTGGTCGAGGCGCAGTTGAAATTGGGACTCAGCGTCATCGTTGACTCGGTGTTCATGGGCGTGGACCGTCTCCAAGCCTTTGATGTCGCAAAGCGGCACAACGCTGCGTTTCGCCCCATCCACACCTTCATATCGGACGAGAAACTCTGGGAACAGCGCGTCCGCCAACGCGTATTGGACTTCCCCGACGACGAACCCGCCACCTGGGAGCGGATTCAAATCCAGCGCAGGGACTTTACCCCGTGGAAACCCAACTCCGCCCTGTTCGTGGACGGGGTTCGCCCAATGGAGGAAAATCACCATAAGGTGATGGAGTTCATTACGGTAGATGACATAGAGTAGAGTGAGGTTGTGCTACAAAACTTACAACAGGTAGTTCCAAAATATTTTTGGTTGGTGGAAAAAATTATTATTTTGTAACGCCCCATTTCTAGTATTGTATAATCATTGTATAATCAATGAAGATAGTTGTAATATCAAGGAAATATCTTTCTGATATTTCTATTCTCAAGCCAAACAAAAAAGGGTGTTAACATGTTCTCTGAAATATTATCATCTTTGTCTATCATAATCAGTTTGATTGTTGCTTACAAAACCGTCTTCGCACGATTTAATGGAAAAGTATCGTTGGCTACCAGAGTTATATTAACTCATGTAGATAAAATTCCCAGCATTGGAATAGCTTGTTTCTTTGAAAATTCAGGTGCATTGTCTGGCATTATAGACGATTTGCGAATTATCGTAAAACACAATGAGAGCGGGACTATTACGTATTTTTACCCACATGTACTTCGAAACGATTATAGTATCTTTAAGTCCTACAATGATGGTGATTGGTTTCCATTTTCGACCACAACCCTATCAGCACATCAACGTATGGAAAGATATATAATTTTCAAACCTAAATACGATGAATTTAAATCCCAAGTGGGCAAGTACAGTTTAACACTTGAAAGTCAGTTGAAAGACCAAAAATGGAAACAGTCGCACGAATTGAAATTTAATATCTCAGAGGAGGTAGCATCACATTGGAATACACCTGAAGCTAGTGCAATGCAAGTATTAGCAGACAGCGTATTAGAAAAAAGAAATTTTGGAAAATAATAAAGAAAGAATATATAATGTTTGAATCAGACAACGAAGACATCCAAGAATCAGGCAAAGAAAACAATGACCTGCCCGAGTCGGATTTAATTAATACCGGCGGGGGAGCGTATATAGGTGGCGATTTCGAAACTGATGAAATGGTTAAAGGGAAAGTATTGGTTCAAGGGGATGGAAACATCGTGAATACAAATGTACCCAGTGGAGAACCTTCGTCACATATTGACTCTTCTAGTTCAGAATATGATAATAAATCACTGTTGCAAACAGCAACTGTTAGTCTCTTGGTAGTTGTTATTATTTTATTGATCATTACATTAATAGTAGTAATAATAACTCCAGGGTTTATCTTCGACGAGTTATGTGTGGGCATGCTCCTTATTATTTTTGTGGCAATGCTTATAAAATCTTTAAAGAAAGATCTGAAAAACACACCCACAGAGTAATTTGCTTTATGGCATAATTAATGATTACACAATGAATATTTGGGACATCGTTCAATCAGAATTATATTTCCTGTTCCGTTTTCTCTTTACTCTCCCACCGACACCCCATTCTGAAAAACCGTCAGGTCATGACCGGCACTCAGGTACGCATGCACAGACGTGCCGGGCGGGATGGTTTTGGTATGCGGCTTGAAGGCGTGGATCAACTTCCCCGAAGATAAGCGCAGGCGGTATTGATAATACGCGCCGCGGAAGAAACGCGCCAGCACCAGCGCGTTGGGAGCCTGGGTCTGGTCGAAGTTCACGTCGTCGGAGCGCAGGGCGATCTCGACGGTCGAGTCAACGGGCAGGTTCACCTTCTGCGGGATCAAACCCAGCTCGGTCTCAATGCCGTTCTCCTTCACCACGCCGGGCAAAAAGTCACTGTCACCCATGAACTCCGCCACAAAGCGCGTGGCTGAGTCGTGGAAGATCTCTTCGGGCACGCCCACCTGCTCCAGCCGCCCGCTTTGGAACACGGCGAGCCGGTCACCCATGAAGAGCGCCTCCTCCTGGTCGTGCGTCACGAACACCGCCGTGGCAGACATCGCCTTCAAAATGCCGCGCACCTGCTCGCGGACTTCGTGGCGCAAGTCCGCATCGAGACTGCTGAACGGTTCATCCATCAAGACGAGCACAGGACGCGGCGCCAACGCCCGCGCCAATGCGACACGCTGACGCTCGCCTCCACTTAATTGATGCGGATAGCGCTCCCCGAAATTTTCCAACCCGACGAGTTTTAACATGCCTTGCGTGGTCTCGCGTGCAATTGCGGCGGGCTGTCCCTTCAAGCCGAACTTGACGTTCTCGAACACGGTCATGTGCGGGAAGAGCGCGTGGTCTTGAAAGACCATACCCACGCCGCGCTGTTCGGGCGGGGTGAAATGTCCGGGTTCAGCAACCAGCCGTCCCTTAATATGAAGCGAGCCGCTGTCGGGGCGTTCCAATCCCGCGATCATGCGCAGGGTGGTCGTCTTGCCGCATCCGCTCGGACCCACGAGCGCGAGGATCTCGCCGTTGGCAAGCGTAAAGGAAATATTGTCCACGGCGGGCGCGGCGGCGGAGGCGAATTTTTTGGTGACGTTGCGAAGTTCTAATGCGTTCATCGGAAGATCTGTTCCCGTCGGAGTAAGAAGTATAACGGCGCGGCGGAGGCGACCACGAGCAAAAGCGCGGCGGGCGCGGCTTGAATGTAAAAGCCTTCGGATGCCCAGATCCACACGCGCACGGCGAGTGTGTCGAAGCCCGCAGGGCGGAGCAATAATGTAGCAGGTAATTCTTTGAGCGAGGTTAAAAAGACCAGCCCCGCGCCTGCCAGCAGACCGGGCACGATCAACGGCAGGATGACCTGGAAGATGGTCTGGATGGAGGTGCGACCGAGTGTGCGCGACGCTTCTTCCATCGAAGGCGACAGTTGGTTCAACGCCGACTCGCTTGCCCTCACCGCCTGCGGCATGTGACGAAGCACGTACGCCATGACAACGATCAGCGGCGTGGCATACAAGAATGGAAGATAACGGTTGACCAGCAGGACGAGGCTCAACGCGATCACCACGCCGGGGATGGCGTAGCCGATCTGACAAAAGCGCGAGATGGCTTGCGTCAGTTTGTTGGGGTAGCGCACCGAAAGCAAGGCAACGGGCAAGGAAAGCAAAACCGCCAATACTGCCGCCAAGCCCGAAGCCCACAGGCTGTTCCAGACGTAGTTGCCAAAGGTCTGCGACCCCGAACGCATGATGGACGCCAGCGCGGCGGGGTCGAGCAACGCCTGCACGCTCCACACCGCAAGGACGATGATGGGGACCAGCAGGCTGGAAAACACGACCAGTGAAACGAGTAAAAAGGCGGGGACTTTCCACTTCTTGAGCGGCAGGGTCGGCGCGGGTCGCCACTGGCTGTCCAGTTGGGTGAAGCGGGCTTGTCCCTGCAAGCGGATCTCGCCCCACAAGATGATGACCGCCAGCACGATCAACACGCCGCTCAAGACCGCCGCCGCAGAACGGTCATACCGTCCCGCCAGTTGCACGAAGATCGCGGACGAAAATGTCTCGTAGCGCAGTAACGCCACCGTGCCGTATTCCGCCAGCACATCCAATGCGACGAGCAACGCGCCCGCCGTGATGCCGGGACGCAAGGCGGGCAGGGTCACTTCCCACAGGGTCTGCCAGTTACTGCGACCGAATGTCCGCGAGGCTTCCTCGAGCGAGGCATTGAGCGAACGGAACGCCGCTCCGCTGAGCAGGTAGACATACGGGAACATGAACAGCGTCAGGATGAATGCCGCGCCGCCGAATCCCAGCGGGCTGGGGGTTGGCACAGGCTGACCGAACCACGACGCAAGCAGTTGAGGGATCAGTCCGCCGCGCGGACGCAACAGCGTGAGGTGAACGATCCCGCCGATGTAGGCGGGAATCGCCAGCGGCATCGCCAGCATCCAGCGGAAGATGTTTCTCCCCGGCAGGTCGGTTCTTTCCGTCAGGAAGGACATCGTCACGCCGACCAGCGTCGCGCCGCCGGTGACGGTGACGGCAAGCAGTAAGGTGTTGCCGAGCAACTTCCAGATGCGGGTTTGCAGAAGCCTCAACCAGACTTCCTCCCCGCCGGTCACTGCGCGGAAGAAGATATACCCCAAGGGAATCGCCACAAATAACGCGACCAGCCCCGCGGCAAAAAGGAGCCGGGGGCTGATGTTGTAATTGCGGAGTTGGGGTAGTGTGTTGCGTATCTGCATTTGTTTTTTTAGTTCACCACAGATGAACGCAGATAAAAACGGATGATTGATACGCGATCCAATTCATGAGTGTTTATCTGTGGTTATTACATTTTTTACCGCGGAGACGCAGAGAGCTCGGAATTTTAATTCCTCTGCGTTCTCCGCGCCTCTGCGGTGAAAATCAAAATTTCTACGGCAAACCGATCGCTTCCATCAGATCCAGCGTGCCGTTCAGGTCGAGCGCGGCTTCTGCCACGTTCACATCCGCGAGGCGGAAGTTCTCCAGCGGTTCCACGCCTTCGCGCAGGGCAACTCCGGGCAGCATCGGGTATTCATAATTCCCTTCCGCGAACAGTTTCTGACCCTCTTCCGAAATCAGGAAGTCCAAAAATGCTTGCGCGGCGGAGACGTTCTTCACGCCCTTCACCGTCGCGGCGGCGGTGGCATTGGTCACCAAGCCCATCTGCCCTTCGCCCTGGTCGGGGAAGACGATTCCCACCGGGCTGCCTTCCGCGAGTTGCAGGTAATAATAATAGTGATTGACCAGACCGATCTTGAACTCACCCGCGCCAACGGCTTTACGCACATCCGTGTGCCCGCCGAAGAAGGTCACGTCATTTGCCATCAACCCGACCAGCCATTCCTGCGTATCCACGTCACCGAGCAGTTGGCGCATAGCGGCGATCTGAGCCTGCATGCCGCCGTTGGTCGAACCAGCCGCAGCGATCTGTCCCTGCCACTTAGGGTCGGTCAGGTCAAAGATCGATTGAGGCGCTTCGTCCGCGCTGACAAGTTCCGTATTGTACATGATAACGCGCGCGCGGCGGGTCAATCCCACCCAGCTATCCTCGGGTCCGATAAATTCCGCAGGAAGCAGTTCCACGCCCACGGGTCGGTACGAAGCGAACAATCCCTGCTGGTATAAACTTTGGATGGTGAAAATTTCGGTCGTCACGAACACATCCGCCTGTGGGTTCGCCTGCTCCTCGATCAGCGCATTCGCCAGCTCGCTGTTACTGCCAGACTTGAGCAAAATCTTCACATTCGGATACTTCGCCTGAAACGCATCCAACACCGGCTGAATGAGCGACTCGGAACGTCCCGAATAAATGACCAGATCGCCCGAAACATCCGCCTCTTCCACTACAGGGGCGGCCGCTTCTGTTGCTGGAGCCGCTTCTTCGGTGACGGCTGTCCCGCCGCCGCACGCGCTGACCAACAACGCCAAAACGAACAATACACCAAACATCTTCTTACTAACGTGTTGCATCGAACAAATCTCCTCGAAAATTGATAGTGACGGACAAAATTGATTGGTTTTATCCATTACGAACGCGGCGTAGTATAATCACGCCAATACGAATAATCTAGATATTTGTATTAAAATTTATCTATATTAGGTTGATATCGATGTTCAACTTGGTTGAAGATTTTTACGGAGTGCAGACTTTAGTCTGCTTTGGAACGGCGGACTGAAGTCCGCACTCCGTTTTGGAGATTTTTTTCCCCTTATGAATGCAAGTCCCGCCATGCAGCGTTATGCTGCTGAAATCTATCGCTTACAACAAGACCATCAACAAGTCCCGCTTTCACTTTTAAGTTCGCACGTCGAGTCATCGGCACAGGCGACCGCCAGCATGGTCAAGCGTTTGCAGAAACTCGGTTATCTGTCACACGAACCTTATCGCGGAGTCCTGCTCACCTCCGAAGGCGAGCGGATCGCCATGCCCTCCCTGCGCCGCCACCGTTTAACGGAAGTCTTCCTCGTAAAAGTGATGAAATACGATTGGGCAGCCGCCCACCAACTTGCCGACACCTTCGAGAAGGGCGTCAATGACGAGATCGAAGACCGCATGGACGAGTTGGCGGGGCATCCCACGCGCTGTCCGCACGGCGAGCCGATTCCTTCCAAGGACGGCGTGATGCCCCGCGTAGTGGATTTGCCGCTCATTGACGTGCCATCTGAATCCGATTGCGTCATCAGCCGCGTCCGCACACATGACTTGGAGAAACTCAATTACATCGGCGAACTTGGGTTGACACCCGGCACGCCGTTTCATTTGTTCAGTTGTGCGCCGTTCAAAGGTCCGCTGCGATTGAAACTGGAAAAGCACGACCATCTCATTGGCTTTGAACTTGCCAGTTCGCTATGGGTGGAAGTGACGAAAAAAG
This sequence comes from Anaerolineales bacterium, assembly GCA_023382595.1. Classification (GTDB taxonomy): domain Bacteria; phylum Chloroflexota; class Anaerolineae; order Anaerolineales; family Villigracilaceae; genus Villigracilis. Next base: position 1,172,380 of record JAHDWB010000001.1, read on the forward strand.
GCGCAGGCAACAAACTTCCCCCGAAGAAATAACTTCGGGGGAAGTTCTTTTAGATCACATGCGATGACGGTTCAACTCCGCGCCATCGCCTCCTTGAAACCGACCAGCGCATCCACGGGGGTGGGATCCACGCCGTACGCCATCGCCAGATAATACGACATGTAATCGCCGAACAGGATCAACGTCCATATATGCGCCAGCGCGGATTCGCCGCGCGCATCCACAAAATCGGTGTTCATGCCCTCGAGCATGAAGGTCTGGCGCGTCAGATCGGAGCGCAGACGGTTGCGCGGATGATCGGACGGCGCGCGCAGGAACATCGTCATCGTATGCGCGTTCAACACCTGCTGCGGGTTGAGCGTCCCTGCCTGCGTGTTGTGATTCGCCTCGGGGATGAACTCGAAATTCGCGCCCGCCTTCGCGATCTCGTTGATCTGTCCCTTCCAGCGGCGCGCAACGGGGGCAAGCATACCCGAGCCCATCACGGTCACCCAGCGCCCGATCAACTGCCCGGCATAACGCTTGGCAGGATTATTTGCGGCAGGCACTTCCGCGCGCAAATGTTCCTGTGATTTCTTCATCGCGGCGACGGCTTCAGCCAAATCGGCGGATGGGTCAGCGATGAAATTCAGACGGACGAACAAGCCGAGCAATAACCCGAACGAGAATCCCACCGCGGCTCGCGGCTGACCGTTGTGGCTGAATCGCCAGACCGGAACCTTTTTCTCGTCTGCGCGTTTTGCCAGTTCCCCGCCCGTTGAAATGGCAACGATGGAGCAATCGTTCTTCACCGCTGTCTCGAACGAGTCCAGCGTCTCTTCGGTATTGCCCGAATGGGACGAACTGATGACGAGCGTTTGCTTTCCCTTCGCGAACGCGGGCAGACCGTAATCGCGGTGAACGGTCACGGGGAGGGAAATGCTCGAAGCGACATACGCAGACACGAGGTCCGCACCGATCGCCGAACCGCCCAATCCGCAGATGACGACGGAGCGGATGTCCCCCAATTCGGGCAGCGACTGAGTCTTCGAGAGATCCCACGCGGCTTGCAATTGATCGGGAAGCCCGTCAATTTCGCCGAGCATGTTTTGCGCATCGAGTTCTTTGAAATAGGCGAGGTCATCCAGATTCATCAACTTGCCTCCTTGATAAATTTGGTCAAGTCGTTCTTCATGGCTTTGAGCGAAGGGATGTGGATGTACATCATATGACCCGCTTCGTAATACGCCATGCGGACATTCTTTTGCAGTGTCTCATCGAGGGCGAGGTGATCGAAGGTGTATTCGGTGGCGAAGTAAGGCGTACCGAGGTCGTAATAGCCGTTGGCGACGAAGACCTTAAGATATTTGTTGAAGGTCATTGCGGCACGCAGGGTTTCTGCAACATTGACATATTGATTCTCGAAGTAGCTGTACGACCACTGCCGCCAGACCTTTTCGCTGAGGATCTCGTAGGGCATGTCGGTTTCGAACTTGAGTTCCGAGCGGATGTAATCATTGAACGCCGCAGTGTACGGACCGTTGACCTGCGCGAAGAGCGGATCGTACTCGAAGGTTTCAGTCACGCCGAGGCGGTCAATGCCGGTGAAGCGGCTGTCGAGGCGACCCACGGTGCGATTGCGGTCGCGCAGCAGTTCCTTGAAGAAGTGGAAGGTGTGGATGCGCAGGTTTCCGCGTTCGATGAATTCGACCGAGATACCGGTCAGGCGGGACATTTTTTCCGCAACGGACTTGCGCTCTTCCTTGGAAAGGGACGCGCCTTTCATCAACGCCGTGGTGTACTCGCCCAGGGCGAACTCTTCCGATTCCTTGAGCCAGGTCTTGAGCGGAATTTTCTTGTCGATCTTGCCGTGATACCAGGCGGTGGCGGTGTAACCCGGCACAAAAAGGATGTAAGGCAGGTCGTTGTTATGATTGAAATCGAGCGTGGTGAAATCGAGCACGGACGAGATCAACATCAATCCGTTCAGGAACAGACCGTGGCGGTCGGCAAGGTAACCGGAGAGTCCCGCCGCGCGCGTGGTTCCATAGGATTCACCCGCAAGGAATTTGGGCGAAAGCCAGCGGTTGTAACGCGTGGTGTACAAGCGGATGAAATCGCCCACTGACTCAATATCTTTTGTGAAGGTATGCCATTCCCTCGATTTTTCACCTTCAACGGGGCGGCTGAATCCGGTGCTCATCGGGTCGATGAAGACAAGGTCGGTTTCATCGAGGACGGAATATTGGTTATCGGTCAGTTTGAAGGGTGGCTTGGGCATCTCACCGTCATCGGTCAACACCACGCGGCGCGGACCCAACACGCCGAGATGCAACCAGACCGACGAAGAACCCGGTCCGCCGTTGAAGGAGAATGTGACGGGACGCTTGGATTTATCCCTGACATCATCTTTTGTGTAAGCAACGAAGAAGATCTGCGCACGCGGTTTTTCGACTTCGGAATCCTTCTCCTTGTCGTTGACTTCCTCCTTCATCACGATCGTCCCGGCGGTGACGGTGTATTTGATGGTCTTGCCGCCGATCCGTACCGTGTGTTTGGTGGTGACGATATTGTCCTTGGGTGTCGCTTTTTCGTCCTTCTTTTCTTCGGATTTTTTTGATTCTTCTGCCATGCTGATACTCCTATTTGATTTGATTGACCAGCGCGTACACGTCCTTTTTATTCCATCCGCTCCGCTCCGCCAGTTGAGCGGACAGCTCCTTCGCGGACATTTTCTCATTCAAGCCTTTTCGAATCGCTTCCAGCAACTCTTCCTCCGTCCACTTTCTTCTTTCTTCTTTCTTCTTTCCTTCAATGACCAGCGTAAACTCGCCCCTCGGCTCCTTCGCCTTGAAATGCTCGATTGCGCCACTCACATCTCCGCGCCAGAATTCTTCGTACATCTTCGTCATCTCGCGGGCGATACAGATGCGACGGTCACCAAGGATGGCGAGAAGGTCGGAAAGCGAGTCAAGCAGGCGGTGGGGGGATTCGAGAAAAATCAAGGTATAGGGCAGGTCGGAAACCTGCCCTACGGTTTTATAGCGTTCACTGGACTTATGCGGGAGATAACCGAGATAAAGAAATGCATCCGTGGGGAGACCGGAGGCGGTCAGGGCGGCGATGGGAGCTGATGGACCGGGAACAGGTTGAACGTCGAAGCCGGAGGCGAGGGCGGCGCGCACCAGTTCGTAGCCGGGGTCATTGATCGCGGGAGTCCCTGCATCCGAGACAAGCGCCACATCCCCTTCCGAAATTTTTTCGAGGATGAAATCAAGTTTGTTGAGTTTGTTATGTTCAAAATAACTGGTGAGGGGAGTTTGGATGTCGAAATGCTTGAGAAGTTTTCCGGTGTGACGGGTGTCCTCGGCAGCAACGAGAATTGATTCGCGCAAGACCCGCACCGCGCGCGGACTCATGTCTTCAAGATTTCCGATCGGTGTGGCGACAAGATACAGCCTTCCCATTGCGTTATTGTATCACCGCGCAGTTTGAAAATAAAATCGGACGCCTGCGCGTCCGATCATTTTACTGACAACCTTTAAGTTGGATCTCCAAAGTGACACAGCCTGCTTCATCCCGCGGCACTGCCACACAGCATTGATTCTCGGCATTGAAGGTCGCATCCGACGAGCACTGGTTGAGTTCGCTCTCGGAAAGGACGGGCGGATCGCAAACCTGCACTTCCATCAGAAGGAACGCCGCGCCCGTGCAGGAATACGTATCCCTTTCGTCGCCAGCCCGCTCCCGCCGGCAAGACCCGTCCGGGTGGAGGGCGGTTACGGTGGAGCCGGACGTCACAGAAATGCTGGAGTATGGTCTGCGCTGAATGCAGACATTTTGCGTCTCGCGCGCAAATGGCAATTCAAAGCTGACATCTTCCGCGCAGAACGGCGCGAACGACCCGGAAACAGGTTCGTCTTCCAGAACTTCGGTCGGCACGGTGACCAAGGTCGGCGCTTCGGCGGGAACATCAGTGACAACTGACGGCTGATCGGGCGCCAGCAATTGATTCCGCAGGAGGAAAAAACCGACGACAGCCAGCACCAACACCACGCCTCCGACCACAAGCCCCATCCTGCTTCTGGACATTGACATGGGCGAAGTCCCGAGGCGGGTCTTGACCCCGCTGTTCGTGCTGAAGGTCAGGTTGCCTTCGTTGCCGAATGCCAGCAAGTTGAGTGCCTTGGCAAGGTCAATGGTGGTGACATAACGTTTGGTCTTATCCTTCGCCATCGCAGTCTTGATGATGTCATCCACTTCGGGCGGCAGGTCGGGATCGACCTTCAGGATCTCCGGCACCGGCTCGGTAATGTGTTTGACAACCACGCCCATCGGCGTATCCGCACTGTAGGGCTGTTGACCGCTCAACATCTGATAGACGATCACGCCGAGTCCGTACACGTCACTGCGGCTGTCCACTTCGGTGCCCTGCGCCTGTTCGGGACTCATATAAGCGGGCGTTCCGATGACGCCGCTGCCCGTCAGGCTGCCGCTTGCCTCACTTAATTTGGCAACGCCAAAATCAGAGATGAACGGCTCGCCGTTGTCATCGAAAAGAATGTTATCAGGTTTGAGGTCGCGGTGGATGATGCCCTTGCGGTGGGCGTAGGCAAGTCCCTGCGCGATCTTCTCCACGATGCGGGCGGTATCCTGAATGGAAAAACCACCCTTTTGGATCAGGTCGGAGAGCGAGCCGCCGTTCATGTAGCGCATTACAAAATAGGGCTGACCATTCTCCTCCCCCACGTCATAGACTGGAACGATGGAGGCATGCTCCAGTGCGGCAACCAGCTTGATCTCACGTTCGAAGCGCGAGCGGAACTGCGGATCATGCAGCATCTCGCGCGGCAGGACTTTGATCGCCACTTCGCGGTCAAAACGCGGATCGAAGGCGCGATAGACCGTCGCCATACCGCCGCGTCCCAGTTCTGACCTGATGATGTAACGCCCGATCTCCTCTGGAATTGTCATGGGCGCAAGTATATACCTGATGAAATGATGGCGCAAGCAAAAACGCCAGGCTCAGCGCCTGACGTTTTCCAGTGATTCGAATGTTTGCAGAAGACTGATGAGAATGGCATCTGTAAACGTATGGATCTTCGCATACATTTGCGAAGCCTGCGCGACCGGCACCTTCGCCTCGCCGTACACCTTGATCACGGATTCGATCAGCGTATCACGGAAGAACAGGAACGCCTTCGCCGCATCCACATAGCTGAGGTTGTAGCGCCGCGCGCGCGAGGCATATTCATACCCGATGGCGTAGGCTTCGGTGGCGGCTTCGTCGTCGCTGGCGCTGACGTAATTCATCAAACCGTGGAAGAGCGAGCGCGCTCCCAAGCGATATTGCGCCCGCGCCTCCCCATCCAATTTTCGATACCAGGATTCCGCCTCGAGGCTGCCTTCCGAGATCTGCAAGCGGACATTGCGAATGACCTCCTGCATCATATTCTCCGGTTCGATCTCGCGGGACCTTTGGCTTGATTCCGCCCACAGGGAAATTTCACTCCGCCGGTAGCGGCGATGTCCGCCCTGCGTTTTGTGGACAGGCAGTACACCCTTATCCGACCAAAGCCGCACTGTGCTGGGATGTACGCCCAGCACCTGCGCCGCATCACTCAGGGAAAGCCATTCGTCGGTCATCATTCACCCCGCTCCATTAATCCGCGACCACTGCCACTTTATCGACAAAGGAGGGTTCGTGCGCCTTCTTCTGAAATGCATTGACGTCAATGCGATAGAGCATGATGGCGGCGATCAACAGCATCAACGCCTCAAGCCCGAAGACGATCAGATAGCCGGTCATGGAGTTGCCTGTGACCTGCGTGGCGAGGTCGGCGACCACGCCCGCCATGAGCAAGCCAACAAGCCGCGAGAGTCCGTTCGAAAAGCCCCACGCGCCGATATACAAGCCGACCTTTTCAGGGACGGTCAGGTCGAACATGAGCGAAAGGTTGGCAATGGTGGAAATGCCGGTGCCAAATCCGAGCAGGGTGATGCCGACATAGAACATGGTCAGGCTGGCAGTCAAGCCGCTGATGACGATGATCACAAAACCGAGTAGAGCGCCGAGATTCCCCGTTTGGGCAACATATTTCTTCTTCATGCGCCCGTCGAGGAAGCCCGCCACAATGAAAGCGACAAGCGTAAATGTACTGCTGATGGAAACGATGCGCGAGGTCTGTTCGAGGGTCATGCCGAAGGCTTGCGCGCCGAATGGCTCGAGCAACACGTCCTGACCGAGGATGGCGGCGAGGAGCAGAAGAAGATAGACGAAGAAGATCTTCGCAACAGGATTCTCCGTGATGGCGGAGGTCATCTGCTTGACGGTGTAAGTGTCCGCGCGGGCGGCAGGGACGGAGCTGTCGGAGCGCGGCTCCAGTTTGAAGAGACCGATCAAGCCCAAGGTCAGGGCGGAGGCGGCGACGATGAGAAAGGCTCGTTCGAGCGCCACCAAGTCAAAGGTCGTCACGAGGCGGCTGAGCGTGAGCCCCGTCGCGATCATACCGATGACCATGACCGTGAACATCGTAGCGATCGTCTTGCCGCGCCCGTTTTCGCCGGAGAGTTCGGAAGCGAGCGAGAGATAACAGACTGCGGAGAGGTTGTAGCCCATCCCCCACGCGCCAAAGGCGAGGATGCCGGCGAGGATGCCGAGGGTGAAGTTCTCCGTGATGAGGATGGCGACCTGCGGCGCGACCGCAACACCGATCATGCAAAGGACGAGTCCCGCCAGAATGTAGGGCGAGCGACGATAACCTAAAATGGGATGACGGTCCGAGAAGGAGCCAATGGCAACCTGAATTGGGGAAAGCAGGTAGGGGAAGATCGCAAGAAGCGTGAAGAGGGTTTTGGAAAACTCGAGGTCGAAGATCATGACGCGGTTGAGCGTGCTGTTGATCGGCACGAGGGTCATGGCGACCGCGGTGTGGATGAGGGCAAGTTGAAGGCGTTTTATAAGCATGTATCACCGAAGCAGGATTTTGTGGAGGGTGGATATTGTGAAGAATTCTACTTTTTAGAGCAAAATGGTCAATGTAGATTTACGTAGAATTTTACTAGAGCTTTATGAGCAGATTCTGTGGAAATCTTATGATCTGAAGCGTTCGATCAGTTCGTTAAGGAGGAGCAAATAAACAGAAGAGACGCTTCGCGCATCTCTCCTGATCCGAACCTGATTCGTTTATCCTGCTACCTTGGTCTCACTTTTTACTTTCTCCCCGCCTGACGATCCCCTGCTGCCATGCATAGACCGCCGCCTGAGTGCGGTCGTCGAGGTGAAGTTTTTTTAGGATGTTGCCGATGTGGGTCTTGACCGTGCTTTCGCCAATGACAAGCGTCTCTGCGATCTCGGCATTGGATTTGCCCGCCGCGATCAACCGCAGGACTTCGAATTCGCGTTCGGAGAGTTCGGTGAACGGATTGATTTCATCCTTGCGTAGACCCTGTAATTCCTGCACGATGCGCGAGGCGACGCGTGAATCGAGGACGGCTTCTCCCTGCGCAGCTTTGCGGATGGCGGCGGCGAGTTCGTCGGGTTCGATGTCTTTAAGCAGGTAGGAGATCGCGCCCGCGCGCACAGCAGGGAAGATGTATTCATCCTGATGATGCGAGGTGACAACGATCACCTGGGTTTCTGGTCGCAGTTTGCGGATCTGGCGCGTGGCAGCGATGCCGTCCATGTCGCCTGGCATTTCCAAATCCATGAGGACGACATCGGGCTGGTTTTGTTCGACGGCAGTGATGGCGGCGGAACCTGAATCCGCTTCGGCGACGACTTGGATATCGGCGAGCGTTTGCAGGTAAGCGCGCACACCCTGACGTACTATTTTGTGATCGTCCACGAGGAGAACTTTGATGGGCATAAAGACCTTTCAAGGTGACAGTAACTTTGAAAGTGACTGTCACCTGCATCATGATAATTGTACTTCGGCAGTGACGGTCGTCCCGACGGAAATCGTGGATTCCACGTTGAGCGTGCCACCGACTTCACTCAAGCGTCCTTTCATGCCAGCCAAGCCGTAGGAGGATACAGGGACAGCGTCCTGGTCAAAGCCGCGACCGTTGTCAGCCACGATGAGGGTCGCTTGGTCGGGAGTCAGGTTGAGGCTGAGTCCGACGCGGTCCGCTTCGCTGTGGCGGGCGATGTTGGAGAGGGCTTCCTGCAAAACACGATACAATGCCTGCTCCACATCCAAAGGCAGGGAGCGGTCGCCGCTTATAGCAGTCTCCACTTGGATACCCGTATGTTCCTGCCAGCGGGCGGCATATTCCTGCATGGCTTGCGCCAAGCCCTTGCCCTGCAACGCAGCGGGACGAAGTTCGTCAATGATGAGTTTTAGTTCCTGCTGGGTCTCGCGGTTGAGATTCAACGCGGTTTCGATGAAGTCCGCAGCGGCTTTGGGATCAGTCGCCAGCATGTTCTTCGCGGCGGTCAACTGCATGCGCGCGGCGTAGGTCTGTTGCTTGACGGTGTCATGCAGGTCGCGGGCGAGGCGGTTGCGTTCTTCGAGGCGGGCGAGTTCATCGTTGGTGTGGATGAGCGCCTGCAACTGCTCCGCCATGCCGTTCAGGTTGCGGGTCAGTTCGCCGATCTCGTCGCCCGATTTGTCGCGCGGCGCGACCGAGAAATCACCCTTGCTCCACGCCTGCGACGCGGCGGAGAGACTGACGAGTCGTTTGCGCAGTCCGCGTGTGGCGAGCCAGCCAAAGACCGCACCGACGGGCAATGCGACCGCGAACATGATAAGCAGTACCATGAGGAAGAACGTTTGGTAAAGTTCGAGGTTGGTCGGCGTGGCGAATGTGACAGGCTTGAGGTGGTAAAGCGCGATGGCAACAACAGGTTCATCGTCGCTCTTGCGGAGCGGGAACGCGACGAGCACTGTTCCATCGGGTGCAACAATACTCTGGGCGGAGTAGTTCTTGTCGCCGATCAGCGCGGCATCCAGAATGGACTCCATGCTGAAACCAAAGGTTTCACGCGCTTTGAACGGTTTGCCGATCTGACTGAAACGCGCAGGCGGCGCGGCGGCGATGAGGTTCAAGTCAGGGTCGAGCACGTAGATGGGATGGTCTTCCGTCACGAGTGTGTTGGCATAATCCAGCGTCTCGCGGACGGTGAAACCTTGAAAATCGCTCGAGGCAAAACCCGATCGCTGCACACGCTCCAGCCAGGTTTGCAACGCTTGCGGATCGTCCAGCAGGTAGGGGATGTTGTCTTGAAAGCCCGTCTTGGACCAGTAGTAACTATCGAAAGTGCGCGTCGAGTTTTGCGTCTCAAAGAAGGCGAGAATGGCGATCATCAGCACAGTCAGCACGATGACCGTCCCTGCGGTGACGACCGCGTAGGACAGGGTGAGTTTCCATTGTAAACGGCGGAAGAAGTTGAGCATGGGTAAACCTTTATCCGCCCACATCCTGGCGACGATAGAACCAGGCTGCGAGCGAGAGAAATATCAGCGTGTAAACGGTCAGGGCAACCAGGGCAGGCACGGGGTCGAGACGATGCGCTGGGATGTCCACGGTCTTATTTCCGATGGAATTCAGCAGATGCGTCACACTGAAATGCAGGTTGCGCATCATCCACTTCGACCAGTCCGCGCGGTAGAAAGCGCCAGAAAGCAGGAGTTCAAAAAATTGAGTATAACCCAAGCCGATGGCGATGCCCGCAAAGGAGGAACGCGTAACGACCGTGACGAGGAGCACGAACGCCGCATACGGCAGGGTGGCAAGCGTCATGTATAACGCAGCGGCGAAGGCGGCGCTCCAGTTGACGTTGGCAAGCGAATACGCATCGAACAGGAAGGTTTTGTAATACCAGCCCGTGAGTCCGCCGACGACCAGCACAAGGAATTGCAGGAACAGGATCGCCAGCGCGATCACGAGGAACTTTGCCAACAAACTCTTTGTGCGCGAGCCGCGCATCAGCCAATGCTGGTTCGTGCGCTGTGAATAATCGCTGCCCAGCATGACCGCCGCGATAAAGATGATGAACGGCAGTGCGATCAACAGCAGTTGGTCGAGCGAATTGGCAAGGTCGAAGGATGCGCCGGGCATGGTCAAACTGCCGTCGAACAGGCGCGTGCGGTTTTGGGTGTAATAATGCTGCAGGCTCAGCCAGATGAACGCGCCGCAGGCGGCAAACGCGAACCACGGTAACGCGCGGCGTGTAAGGCGCGTCCATTCGATGGAGAAAAGTTGCATGAACATGGTCGCTCCTGTCAGTTCGCGGCGGTCACGTCCATGAACAACGACTCAAGGTCGCTTTTCTGGGCGGTGATCTCGGTGGGGATGATGTGATTCTGCAGCAGATGCTTCATGACGACCTGGCTGGTCGCGCCGACAACGATGAGCGTTTCCCCGCTGGCTTGCACGTTCTCGACGCCGGGCAACGCCTCCAGCACACGGACGGCTGATTCTGTGTCACTGACGGTTAATCTCACTGACGGCTTTTGCCCGTTGAGCAGGTCGGTCACCAGTCCCTGTGCCACGACGCGCCCTTTGTTGAGCACGGCAATACGGTCACAGACTTGTTGCACTTCATTGAGCAGGTGGCTTGACAATAGGATCGAAGTTCCGTTTTCCGCCAGTGTGCGCAATAGTTGACGGATCTCGCGCATCCCTGCGGGGTCGAGTCCGTTGGTCGGCTCATCCAAGATCACAAAGCGCGGACGATGCACCAGCGCCATCGCCAGCCCGACACGTTGCTTCATGCCTGTTGAAAATTTACCGACCTTCCTGCGCGCCGCGTCGGTCAACCCGACGAGTTCGATGACTTCGGCGATGCGCTTTTTATCCACGCCGGGAGTCAGGCGCGAGACCAGTTCGATATTGTCCCAGGCGGAGAGATACGGCACAAAGGCGGGTGCGCCGAGCAACGCGCCGACATCCCGCAAGGCGTGCACGTCATTCGGTGTGACGCGCCGACCCAGCACCTTCACCTCCCCTGCCGTGGCATGGACCAGTCCGAGCGCCATGCCGAGCGTGGTGGTCTTGCCCGCGCCGTTGGGACCGAGGAAGCCGAACACTTCGCCTTCGTACACTGTGATGTCCACCGCATCCACGGCTTTGAAGTTGCCGAAGGTTTTTGTCAGTTTTTTGGTTTCGAGAATGATATTGGTCATGGTTGTTCCTTTGGTTGATTTATCCGCCCAGGTCTTGGCGGGAGAAGACTGCAAACGAAGCAATGCAGAAGAAGATGAAGAAAACACCGATCAGGAGGATCGCGCGCGCCTCAGGCATGATGGCGGAAGCGGGTGAAAGCGGCGGCGCGCTGAGGTCCAACGCGAGGTTGAACTCCTGAAGGACGTGCGACAACGTGGCGGGCATGTGCCGCACAAGCGTCGGGAAGCGGTAACTGCGCGCGGCAAAATGTTCCAAAATTGTGCGGAACACGATGGTCCCGCCTGCGGCGAAGATCGGCGAACGGCTGACAACTGCGAGGAAAACGGTCATCCCAAGATACGGGACCGAACCCCAGAACACACGCAGGGCAACAGGCAGTAGCGCGGACAGGTCGAGGTTGGAGGTGTCCACAACGCCGAAGAACAACAGCCGCGAGACGGAGCCAAGTCCCAGCAGGGCGATGAGCACAAAACACGCCATCAACCAGCCAAAGAACAGGATCGCCGTCAACCGCGCGACCAGCAGAAGCGGACGCGGGACGCCGCGCGTCAGCCAGAGTTGAATGGAACGGTCAGGGTAATCAAAGGCGGCAATGATCGAGGCGGTCACGGCGTAAACAAGAACGCCGATCCAACTGTAGAAACCAAGTCCTTCGATCAAATCCTGTTCGAGTCCGCCGCTGGCGGCTTCATATCCACCCGCTACCTGGATGTGGTTGATGAACATAAAAAAGCCCAGCAGGAACACCAGCGCGGACAGCCCGACCCACAGCGCGGGGTGCTTGAAGGTCTTGCGGGTTTCGATGGCAAGCAGGTGCAGGAACATGCTAGCACCCCGTCTGCACGATGTCATGCATCTCTTCCGTCACAAGCAGCGGACTGATGCTTCCCAAGATAAAGATAATGGTGAGGGGAATTACGATTAAAGCGATCATTTTGTCTCCTTTTGATGCCCCGAAGTATAGGAGACAGTTCTGTTTTACGGCTCAGCCGCAAGGTGGATTATGGGTCAGCCCCGAGGATGATTCCCCGGGGCAAACCAATTATTGATTCGCAATCTTGATCAAGGCATCCTTGAGGCGGGCAATTTCATCCAGCGTGTTGTAATGCACCGCGCCGACGCGTACCATGCCGCCTTTTTCCTCCACGCCCAGCCGCTCGGTGACGTTGATGGCGTAATAGTGACCATCCCAGACGTAGATATTTTCCTTCGCCAATGCTTCTGCGATTCTTCGCGGGGGAATATCCCCGATGCGGAAGGAGAAGGTCGCCACGCGCTCGTCGAGGCGGCGAGGATCGGTGAGACCAAAGATGTGGAGACCGGGAACAGCCTCCAGCGCGGAGAGAAGCGCGCGGTTCAATTCGAACTCATACGCGCGGATGGCGGTCATGCCTTTTTTGAGTTCAAGTTTGCGTCCGGTGTAACCGTCCTCTTGCAGACCTTCCACGTACTCGCCGCCAAATTCCTTTCCGATCCACTCAAAGTATTCGAGCGCGCCAAGCACACCTGCGATGCCTTCATGATTCTGCGTGCCGGTTTCGAATTTGCCCGGTAGTTCATTCGTGGCAGGACGAACTTTGTAGGCAAAGAGCCTTTCGAGCAGGTCGCGCTTGCCGTACAAAATGCCAACGTGAGTTCCGAAAAATTTGTACGCGGAGGAAACTAGAAAGTCACAATTCAGTTTTTGCACGTCAATGGGACCGTGCGGCGCATACTGGACAGCATCAATATAAACCAATGTCCCTGCGGCATGCGCCATCTTGACGATCTTCTGCACGGGGTTGATCGTGCCAAGCGCATTGGATGCGTAGCCAACAGCAAGCAGGCGCGGCTTGCGGTCGAGCGCTTTTTGCAGTTCATCGAGTTTGAGCGTGCCATCCTCCACGTCGAAATCCACCCAGTTGACTTTCACGCCGCGGTCCTGCGCCGCGAGAATCCACGGCGTGACATTGGCGTCGTGGTCGAGGCGGGTCAGGACGATCTCATCGCCTTCCTTCCATTCGCGTGAAATCGAACGGCTGATATGCAGGGTCAGCGTGGTCATGTTGTTGCCGAAGACGATCTCCTGCGGAGATGCGGCGTTGTAGAAATCCGCCATGGCTTGATGCGCCTCATCCAGCACGGCATCCGAAGCGATGCTGGTCTCGAACGCGCCTTCGTGGTTGGCATTGCTTTCGATCAGATATTTGGCGATGCGGTCAATGCTCGGCTTGGCGATCTGCGTCCCCCCGGGGTTGTCAAAAAAAATCGCAGGGCGAGCCAACGCGGGAAATTGCTGACGAATGACATCGAGCTTGAATGACATGTGGGCGGTCTCCTCAAATGAAAAACAGATATTTATGGTATATATTTAAATTGTACCCCACACAGAAAAGGAGGCTTCATGTTCGAAAAAATCCTACTTTCCGTGGACGGCTCTGAACATGCTCTTCGCGCCGCCCACAAAGCCGCCGAGTTGGCGCGCGCCGTGAAAGCAAAAGAAATGCACATTGTTGTCGTGTATGATCCCATTCCCATCTACCTGGGCGAGCCGAACATGCAGATCGCCATCAACACCCGCAAGGGCGAAGCCGAGACGATCCTGGAGACCGCCGTCAAGGAAGTTGGCGAGGTGCCGTGCGAAGTGCATTCGGGCATTATCGAGGGCAGTCCCGCCGAGTCGATCATCGAGGTGGCGACCACCAGCCAAAGCGACCTGATCGTGATGGGTTCGCGCGGCTTGGGCAGGCTGGCGGGCTTGCTGTTGGGCAGCACGAGTCAAAAAGTTGTGGCGCATGCGCCGTGCCCGGTGTTGATCGTCCGTTAAACAAGTAGGTCACGCTTGAAGCGTGACCTACTTTGCAAGTTGCTCGGCTCGCGCGAATTCTTCGGGAGTGTTGACGTTCCAAAAGCACAAGCCCGACGGGTCGAGCGCTTTGACTTCATCCGGCGACAGCGTCCGCACTTTGACCTGCGGGAACCACGCAATGACCTTCCATTGATCCGCGTCAATGGCGGCTTCGATGGCGGAGAGACAGGTCTCGCGGCGGTACAAGGCGTGGATGGGTTCATAGCCTTCGCCTGACTTTGCGATGACGACATCCGCCTCTCCTTCGACCATGAGCCTGATCCCGTCTTCGAAGAACGTTGGACTCGCGAAGGGCATATCGCACGCGACCACAGCCACCAGCGGATGGCTGGCGGAAGCGACCGCAGTGTAGAGTCCGCCCAGTGCACCGCGACCCGGCTTGAGGTCCGAAACGAGGCGCACATCCTTAAGGAAAGCATAGTCGGCGGGACGATTCGTCGTTACAATCATTTCATCCGCGATCGGAGACATCCGCCCGATGACGCGCTCGATGAGTGGACGTCCGAGGAACGGTTTGAGGGCTTTGTCCTCCCCCATGCGCGAGGACTGCCCGCCCGCTTGAATGACAACGGTTAGCATGGGCATATTATACAGGAGCGCGGACTCAAGTCCGCAGTCCCAAAATGAGTTCGCTGGCAAATGTACTGGACAATTTGACGGTCGAAGGCGAGTTATACGAGAAACTCGAAGATAATTCGCTGCGTTGCTTCGCGTGCGGACATCGTTGTCTGATCCGCGAGGGGCGGCGCGGAATTTGCCAGGTGCGTTTCAACAAGGGAGGAACGTTATTTGTGCCGCATGGTTATGTGGCGGCATTGCAAAGCGACCCCATCGAGAAGAAACCATTTTCACATGTATTGCCCGGCACGAATGCGCTGACGTTCGGAATGCTCGGCTGCGATTATCACTGCCCGTATTGCCAAAACTGGCTGACATCCCAAGCCATGCGCGACCCGGCTTCGGATGTGTCAGCAGAGTTCATCCGCAAGATGACGCCGCAAAAGATGGTGGAGTATGCGCAAAGCACCAACGCTTCGGTGGTGGTCTCTTCCTATAATGAGCCGCTAATCACCAGTGAGTGGGCAGTGGAGATTTTCAAGGCTGCGAAGGCGAATGGGCTGATGTGCGCCTATGTCTCGAACGGGAACAACACGCCCGAAGTTATGGACTACATCGCGCCGTATTTGGATGCCTACAAAATCGACTTGAAATGTATGAACGACAAGAACTACCGCAAACTGGGCGGGACATTGCAACACACGCTGGATGGCATCAAACGTGCGCGGGAGGCAGGTCTGTGGGTGGAGGTGGTGACGCTGGTGATTCCGGGTTTCAACGATTCGAATGAAGAATTGTGGGATGCGGCGCGGTTTCTGGCGGAAGTATCGGTGAACATTCCCTGGCATGTGACGGCGTTCCACAAGGATTATAAGATGACCGAGCCGGATAACACGGATGCGAACACATTGATCCGCGCGGCTGAGATCGGGCGCGAGGCGGGGTTGAAATTCGTTTATGCCGGGAATTTGCCGGGGCATGTCGGGGAGTACGAAGATACTTTGTGTCCACAGTGCAGTTACCGGCTGGTAAAGAGGCGGGGATACGTCATCAAGGAATATGACGTCACGGGGGACGGAAAATGTCCACAATGCGGGGAACTCATTCCCGGGGTGTGGCATCAAAACCCCTCTACAGTAGGGTTAAACGAAATTGGCATCCCTTTCCCTATATTGTAGTTAGACATTTTGCTGTATAATCTGCGCCTGTCGGGAGGCACGAGGAGAGTCTTTTCTTTCCCCTTATACCTCCATTTAATCCAACTTTCTCTCAAGGAGGAGAAACGTGAAACAAAAACTGTCTGTTTTGTTTTCGCTGATGGTGCTCGCGAGCATGCTGCTTGCGGCTTGTGGTGGCGCTGCCACTGAAGCACCCGCACCGGATGCACCTGCTGCTGCGACGTCTGCCCCTGCGGCTAACGAGCCCGCTGCAGACGCCGCTTGTCAACCGGTCGGCACTGAGCCGATCCCGTTCCCCAGCGGTGGCAAGTCGGTTACTGGCGCTTATGACCAGGAACCTGACTCCGTCGTGCCTTACTTCACCCAGATGTCCTTCGCCGTGTGGGTCACCCAGTTGACCTTAGTGGGTCTTGGCGAATGGGATGAGAACGGTAACTTCGTGCCCGAACTGGCTGAAGAAGTTCCTTCCGCTGACAATGGCGGCGTCTCTGAAGACGGCTTGACCATTACTTGGAAGTTGAAGGACTGCCTCTTCTGGTCTGACGGCACCCCCATCACTTCCGAAGATGTCAAGTTCACCTGGGAACTTGTCATGGACCCCGGCAACGCGCCCACTTCCCGCACCGGCTATGACAAGATCGAAAGCATTGAAACCCCCGATGACCTGACCGTCGTGATCAAGTTCTCCGCCCTCTACCCGCCTTGGCCCACACTGTTCACCCAGGGTCCCAATAACGCCGGCGGCATTTTGCCCAAGCACATGCTCGAAGGCAAGACCGCAGTAGAGACCGATCCCTTCATCCGCATGCCCACGGTTGGTTCCGGTCCGTTCATCATCACCGAATGGATCCCCGGCGACTACCTGTCCCTGCTCCCCAACCCGAACTTCTACAAGGGTCGTCCCAATTTGGATCGCATCCAGATCCGCTTCGTGGCTGACTCGGCTGCCGCTCTCGCCGCCCTGCAAACTGGTGACGTGGACTGG
This sequence comes from Anaerolineales bacterium, assembly GCA_023382595.1. Lineage (GTDB taxonomy): Bacteria > Chloroflexota > Anaerolineae > Anaerolineales > Villigracilaceae > Villigracilis. The sequence continues at coordinate 1,189,058 of JAHDWB010000001.1, forward strand.
TACCCGAACTTCTCCGAAGGCGATATCGAAACCCTGAGCGCGCTCGAACCCAACATTAAACTCACCGTGATCCCCGGTGTGGATTTCGAACACTACTTCTTCAACCTCGGCCGCGTGGACGGTGTTGACGGACGTGGTCAGGCAGACCAGGAAGGCTTCTGCCCGTTCAAGGACGTCCGCGTCCGCAAGGCGATCACCCTCGGCATCAACCGCCAGGCGATCGTAGACAGCCTGTTGAGCGGCAGAACCACCGTTCCGGTCAGCCAGTGGCCCAACAGCGGCTGGACCAACGACAACCTCGTTGTTGACGCTTACGATCCTGAAGAAGCCGCCCGCCTGCTCGATGAGGCTGGCTACACCCTCGGAGCCGATGGCGTTCGTGTCGGCGATTGTGATGGTGTTCAGACCAGACTCTCCTTCAACTTCGAAACCACCACTGCCCCGATCCGCATTGATATTGGTACTGCCGCCCAGGCTGACCTCGCCCAGATCGGTGTCGAGTTCAATACCATCTTCACCCCTGCCGGCACCTTCTTCGGTCAGTATGTTGACGGCGGTCCTTTGACCACCGGTAACTACGACATGGGTGGTTACACCACCGGCTTCTACCCGGATCCCTACACCGATAACTATTCATGCGAATCCATCCCGACCGCGGATGCGCCGGATGGCGTCAACTGGTACCATCTCTGCGATCCCTATCTGTCCGATTTCATGGATACTCTGCTCGACACGGTGGATCCCGCCGAGCGCAAAGCCATCCTTGACGAAGCTCAAGCCTACATCGCCGAAAACTACTACGTGATCATGATGTACGCCCGCGGTAACGTCTGGGGCTCCACCCCGCGCTTCCAATTCGGTCCCAACGGTCCTGAGTCCGATTTCAACTGGAACGCCGAAACCTGGGACGTGACCGAGTAATCCGCTAGAATTAAGGTAGCAACACTGCACGAAATGAGAGGCAGGGGCATGCCCCCTGCCTCTCATCCAAACTGGAGGTTGCCATGTGGTCTTATATTGCGAGACGCGCACTTCAAGCACTTTTTACCCTCTTAATTATCACCGTTTTATGCTTTCTTCTGACCCGTTTTTCGGGAGATCCCCTCGCGCAATATGCCACCAATCCGCGCATGAGCGAAGCAGACAAGGCTGCGCTGCGTGAACGGCTCGGGCTCAACGACCCGGTCTATGTTCAATATTTCAAGTGGCTTGGTCTCGCGATCCAGGGCGACCTCGGAAATTCCTTCTTTGCAAAACAGCCCGTCTCTGACATGATCAAGCAGCGCCTCCCAAACACCATCGTCCTCATGCTGACCGCTGAGGTCATCACGATCGGGCTGGCGCTTACTCTCGGGATCATCTCAGCAGTAAAACAATATTCACTGACAGATATTGTCATTACCGTGTTTTCATTTATCGGCTTTTCCATGCCCATCTTTTTCAGCGCACTTGGATTGCTATTGATATTTGCAGTCCAGTTCAAGGCATGGGGGCTGCCACACCTGCCAACCGGCGCGGCTGTGTGGGATAAAAGCGACCCGGTGGAATATATCAAGAACATGATCCTGCCGGTCTCCGCCCTCGTCCTCATTCAGACAGCCGGATACTCCCGCTTCGTCCGCACCAGCATCTTGGAAGTACTTGGACTGGATTACATCCGCACCGCCCGCGCAAAGGGATTAAGCAGCCGCCTCGTACTGTTCAAGCATGCGCTTCGCAACGCCGCCCTGCCGCTGGTCACCATCGTGGGGCTGGATATTCCCTTCATGCTCGGAGGCGCTATCGTTACCGAATCCATCTTCTCCTGGCCCGGCATGGGCAGGCTCTTCTGGGAATATGCGCAGCGCAGCGACTATCCGGTCGTGCTTGGCGTTCTGCTGATCATTTCAACGGCGGTCGTTGTTCTGACCATCGTCACAGACGTTGTTTACACGTTCGTAGACCCGCGCATCAAGTTAGGGTAACGGAGATCAATCATGGCGACCGACATCAAATCCCTTGATATTCCCAATCTTCTCGAACCGACCCGGCAGGCGCTGACCCCTGGGCAATTGATCTGGAGAAGATTTCGCAAGAACATCATGGCAGTGCTTGGAATGTTCGGCTTTGGACTGCTCCTGTTATTCATCACCATTGGGTCTTATTACACCAGCGAGGCACAGGCAAACGCAGTTGACTTACAGGCGCGCCTAAGCAGCCCATCAGCCGATCACTGGATGGGAACGGACAGCACCGGGCGCGATATTTTCGCCCGCATCATTTACGGCGGACAGATATCCCTTTTCGTGGGTTTTACCGCCGTGATGCTATCCGTAACTTTGGGGACGCTGGTTGGCGGACTGGCAGGATTCTTCGGCGGCTGGGTGGATGCGATCCTTATGCGCATTACTGAAGCCATGCTTTCCATCCCCCAACTTTTTCTGTTGATCGTGCTTGGAAAATTCATCGGCAGGAATATTGACACGGTCATGCTCTTCGGCAGGACGTTCAGCGGAAGCGTCGTGATCGTGATCGTCGTGATCGCGTTGACATCCTGGATGGCGCTCGCCCGTATCGTGCGCGCCAACGTGCTTTCCCTCAAGGAAATGGACTACGTCGCCGTATCAAAATCCCTCGGCTCCAGCGACCTGCGGACCTTCTTCCGCCACCTGCTCCCGAATACCATGGGCGTCATCATCGTGGCAACCACGCTCGGGTTGGCAGGCGCAATCCTTTCGGAAGCCTACGTCTCTTTCCTGGGATTGGGCATCCAGCCGCCCACCGCATCCTGGGGCAATATGCTCACCGCCGCTCAAACCTTCATTCAGCAGGGCACATGGTGGATGTGGGTTTATCCCAGCCTGTTCATCATCTTTACCATTCTCTGTGTCAACCTGATCGGTGACGGTTTGCGGGATGCCTTCGACCCGCGCAGTTCCCGCCATCTCTAATTCCCCGTCAATTTCAAAAGCGCCCGTTCCAAATGGAACGGGCGCTTCGTTATCACTTGAAGAATATCCCCCACACCGCAAGCAGACCGAAGACCACCGCTACGATCCCTGCGCCGGTAACTGTATCCCGCGCCTCACGCTCATCATGCAGGGACATTTCTGGCGGCATCCCGACCACCATCCAGCGCGGACTGGCAAACCAGGCGAATAACGCACCGCCCAGCAAACCGCCGATGTGCCCCCAATTGTCAATGCGGGGCGATAAGCCAATGAAAAGATTGATGACGATGATAAAGACCGTGCTGCCGATCATCTGCCGCGACTGCTCACCGAACAATTCACGGTTCTGATACAGGAAGACCGCCTGCGCCCCGATCAACGCAAACACCGCCGTGGAAGCGCCAACCGAAATACTTCCTTCGCCCGTCAGCAGAAACGAGAACACGTTGCCTGCAAAAGCGCCAAGAAAATACAGCAGGAAAAACCTGCCATGCCCGAATTGACGTTCCAAAAACGAACCAATATTGAATAGGGCATACATGTTAAAGAAGATATGCATTAAGGAGCCATGCAGGAAAACAGGCGTGATCAAGCGCCACAACTCCCCCGCGCGGATGGACTCATTGATGCGCGCACCGTAGATCTCCAGCCAGCCAATGTCATAGATGGCATAGCCCCATAACGCAACGCTTGCCATTTGCAGTAAATATACAGCCACCGTGATGCCGATCAACACATACGTAACCGTGGTGGGGATGGAAGGCATCCGTACGCGCACCGTTTGGGGAGCAGGAACAGGCTCGAGGTCGGGCGAGGAGGCGGGAATGTTCGTCATAAGGTCACCTTGCGATGATGCACGCGCAAATGCTCCGCCGTGATCACAGCGCGGACTTTGTCGACCGTATCATCCAAATGAAAATCGTGGTTGACGATCACATAATCGAACGCATCAAGGCGCTGCAGTTCCTTGCGAGCCGTGGCAATACGCAGCGAGAGCGAATCTGCTGTTTCGGTCTTGCGTTCACGTAAACGATGCTCGAGCTCCTCCTCGCTTTCACAGGTGATAAAGATCAGCAACGCGTCCGGCGCGAGCCTTCGCACCGTCTCCGCCCCCTGCACATCGAGCCGCATGATCACATCCTTGCCGCTCTCCAGCGCCTCACGCACCTGCGCCTTTGGGATGCCCTTGTAATCGCCGTACACGATCGCATACTCGATCAGCTCGTTCCCCTCGATCATGCGCGCAAATTCAGACTTGGAAACGAACCAGTAATCCTTGCCATGCACCTCATTCTCGCGGCGTTCGCGCGTAGTGGCAGTGACAACAAAATGGAACGGAAATCCGCGCTCTTTCATGCGCTGGACAACGGAATCCTTCCCAACGCCGGAAGGTCCCGAAATGACGATAAGAAGGGGATCAGGTGTACGGAGATCGAATGTGTTGGTCATTGGAATATTGTACCAAAGAGACTACGCGCCTCTTCCTCCCTCTGAGCTGATTCGGTTAAAATAGGCGTATGCCCACCTACGACTTTATCTGCAACGCCTGCCGACAGCGCTTCGACGTGTTCATGACCTTCAGCGAATACGGGAAGAAACCTGTGCAATGTGCCCACTGCGGCAGCAAGAACGTCCGCCGCCGCATGACCAAAGTTCGCATCGCAAAATCGGAGGAGAGCCGCTTCGAATCCATGACGGACGACTTTTCCGGAATCGAAGGCTTGGAGGATGATCCAAAAGCCCTCGGTCAGATGATGCGGAAAATGGGAAAGGAAATGGGGGAGGAATTGCCGCCCGAGTTCGATGATGTCGTGGACCGGCTGGAAGCGGGGCAAAGCCCGGAAGAAATAGAGTCTGCGCTCCCCGACCTTGGGGCAGATTCTGCAGATGATGTATAATTTGTAAGTACGCTTCTACAAAACATCTTAAAAGTTGCACAAATTGTTGTGACTTTCGTCATGCATTCCCAGCCAAATTTAACTTGTCATTAATAATCCCTAATCGTAGAATTCTGACTTGATTGCTCATGTTACATTAATCAAGAAAAAAGACAAAGAAGGTTCTCCAATCAAAGATACACTTCCATTGTCGTGAATTCAGCACCAAAGGAGAATTGCTAATGCATCTTAAGAAAACGCTCGTTTTGTTCGGCATGCTCATCATCGTCGGCGCTGTTTTAGCAGCCTGCGGCGGCGAGACAACTGCCACCGAACAACCAGCCGCAACCACGGAGCCTGAAACTCCCATTGCCGCATCCATGCCGGAAATGCCGTATCTGTCAGAATGGCAGCGCTCTGGTCATGCAGATATCGATGCTGAGGCTTTTCGTCACTGGGACGTGGAAGATCCCGCTGAGATCCCAACATCCTGTGCCAAGTGTCACTCCGCTGACGGCTATCAGGATTTCCTGGGCGTGGATGGTTCCGAAGCCGGAAAAGTGGATGTTGCCGTGCCTGCGTCCAATGTTCAGGGCGTAACCTGTGTGGCATGCCACAATGCCGGGACCATCTCCAAAACGACTGTGAAGTTCCCCTCCGGCGTTGAGATCACCGCCGGCGATGATGTCCGTTGTATGGAATGTCATCAGGGACGCGAGTCCAAGGTCAGCGTGGATGCGCAGATCGAGCGTTTCGGCATTACCGATATGGATGCCGTGGTCGCTCCGATCAAGGACGACGAGGGCAACGATATCAATTTCGGCTTCCGTAACATTCACTATTATGCCGCTGCCGCCACGCTCTACGGCGGAATGGTTCAGGGTGGATACCAATATGACGGTTTGACCTATGACATTAAGAACGACCATGTTGAAGGTTACAACACCTGCACCGGCTGTCATAATCCGCATACACTCGAGATCAAGGTCGAGCAATGCACGATCTGCCATGATGATGTCTCTTCTGTCGATGACATGAAAAACATCCGCATGGTTTCCTCTGCAAAAGATTATGATGGTGACGGGGACGCAAACGAAGGCATGTATTATGAGATTGAGGGCTTGCAGAATGCCCTGTATGCCGAGATCAAAAGATATGCTGCCGAAACCACCGGAACAGGGATCGCCTACGATTCATCCGCCCACCCATACTGGTTCGTAGATGCTGATGGCGACGATGCAGCCGATCAGGGTGACAGCGGTTCGATCCGCTACACATCCTGGACAGCCCGCCTGCTCAAGGCTGCCTACAATTACCAAGTGTCCCTCAAGGACAAGGGCGCATATGCTCACGGCAACAAATACATCGTACAGTTGCTCTATGATTCGATCTCCGATCTGGGCGGCGACGTCAGCATGATGTCTCGTGATGATGCGGGGCACTTCGCCGGCAATACCACCGCCTTCCGCTACTGGGATTTCAATAGCGATGGCAAACCTGTCTACGAGGTGCCAGCCACCTGCGCGAAATGTCACAGCGCATCCGGTTTGCCGGAATTCATCAAGCATGGCGCAAATCTATCCAACCCTTCGTCCAACGGGTTTGCCTGCTCGACCTGTCATAACGAAGCGTCCTGGCCCGATCTGTACACTGTCAATAGCGTAACTTTCCCCAGCGGAGCAGTTATCAGCTTTGGCATTCGAGATGCTGAAGGAAATTACGCCGCAGACGACAACAATATGTGTCTGTTGTGCCATCAGGGACGCTCATCAAAAACGACTGTGGACCGCGCACTCGGCAACAAGGATCTCGATACCGTCGATCCCAGCATCCGCTTCAGCAACATCCACTATTTTGCCGCAGGCGCAACCCTCTTTGGTGCGGATGCACAGGGCGCGTACATGTACGCCGGCAAGGAATATGTCGGTCAGAACACGCATGCAAGCGAGACCGGCACGCTCAACAAGTGCCAGAATTGCCACGATGTCCATGCGCTTGAGCCCAAGCTTGAGTCCTGCCAGACCTGTCACGGAGTTGACGATATTGCCGACATCCGCGAGAACGATGTAGATTATGACGGCGACGGCAATATAACCGAAGGCGTCAAAGGCGAGATCGACACATTGGTGGAAGTCCTCTATGCTCAGATGCAGACATATTCCCAGGAGAACGGCGGCGAGATCGTGTATAACTCAGCCCGCCACCCATATTTCTTCAACGTGGATGGTCAAGCTTACGCAGCATTCACACCGCGCCTGCTCAAAGCCGCATATAACTACCAGTATGCAAAGAAGGACCCCGGCGCATACGTTCACAATCCCAAATTCGTCATCCAGTTCCTGATCGACTCCATCGAAGATCTGGGCGGTGACGTCAGCGGATACACTCGTCCGTAAACATTATCCACATAAAGATTGGCGGACAGAAAGTCCGCCAATCTTTATTATTTAGAGAAGGGAAGGGTAGTATGAAATTTCGAGAGCGCATCAAAAAATTCTTTTACCCAGCGCCCGATTCTCCCCGATGGCTGCTGTTATTACCATATATCACCTTGATCGTGGTTGCAGTTCTCATCGTGTTCGGCGGCGTGCACACTTGGGAATATACGAACTCGAACGTGTTTTGCGGCACGGTATGCCACACCATGCCGCCGCAAAGCATCGCATTTGAAGAGTCGCCCCACTCCAATGTCACCTGCGAGGAATGCCATATCGGACGGGCGTCTTTCTTCGATCAGGCAATGCGAAAAACGCAAGGCATCAAGGAAGCGTACTATCAGATATTCAACCTGTATGAATTTCCGATCCGGGCAAAAGCGCTGCGCCCATCCGTCGAGACCTGTGAAAAATGCCATCGACCTGAAACGTTCGTGGATGACAGCCTGCGCCTGTTCCATCGGTTTGGCAATGACCGCCAGAATACTTCTACAACCGAATATATCATCATGAAAACCGGCGGCGGTGATGCCCGTACCGGGGAAGCGCGCGGCATTCACTGGCACATTGCGAACAACGTCATGTACTATGCCACAGACTCCCTGAGCCAAGAAATCCCCTATGTGCGCGTCTACAATGGTGACGGCACATTCACGGAATATATCGATGTCGAATCCGGGTTTGATCCGGCAGGATTGGATGAAAGCCTGCTAAAACCCATGGACTGCATCACCTGTCACAACCGGATCACGCATGAATTCATGCACCCGACCGACTCGGTTGATCAGTCAATGTTACGCGGGTTAATCGACCCATCCATTCCCCTGATCCGCAGCAAAGCCGTGACCGTACTTGATGTAAGGTACCCGACACGGGATGACGCCATGAAAGCGATCGCGGAGATCGAAGATGATTACAGAAGGAATCTTTTCGATTACTACAGCCAGAACGGCGCGAAGATCAAACAAGCTGTGGCGGAAATTCAGGCGATCTACGACCGCACCGTCTTCCACGATCAGGAAATAGACCCGAGGACCTATCCTAACAATCTGGGCCACATGAATGAACCGGGTTGTTTCCGTTGTCATGGGGGCACGCATCTAAACGCACAGGATGAAGCGATCCGTCTTGAATGCAATCTATGTCACTCGATTCCCATCGTAGCCGGAGCAGACGACTTCCTGATCAACATCGAGATCAGCCGCGGACCTGAGCCTGAATCTCATTTCAATCCCAACTGGATCAACCTGCATCATGAGGCGCTCGGTCCCTCGTGTTCCAATTGTCATAGCGTGAGCGATCCCGGAGGGACGAGCAATACATCTTTCTGCTCGAACAGCGCCTGCCATGGGAATGTGTTCACATTTGCCGGTTTTGATGCCCCAGCGCTGCGTGAAATTCTGAAGGCGCAGTTGCCGCCGCCTGAACCGGTACTGACGATCCCCGAACTGACAGATGACCCGACATTCACCAATTATGTTGGCACGCTCTTTGCAGTCAAATGCGCAGGGTGTCACGGAGAGGGCGATGCCGCTCCCGATGGTTTGGATCTGTCATCCTATGATGCCAGCATGTTGGGAGGCGATAACGGTCCGGTGATCATCCCCGGCAATGCGGATGGCAGTATTCTGATCCAGGTTCAATCCGGCGATCACTTCAATACCTTCACGTCGGATGAATTGGATATTGTCAGACGATGGATAAACTTGGGTGCACCCAGATAACAAACAAGTTTACAGTCAGAAAAATGGGCATTCCAAATGGAATGCCCATTTTTATTAAGAATCATCCACGACCTCCTTAGAGAAAGGGCAAATTCTCATAAAATATGTCATAATACACGTTACATTAAGCGGACATGACAATGACACCCTTCACTTGATGCCCTTTTGCTTTATAAGTAACATATCGCCTACATTAAGAAGACATTAATCTCCGGAGGAAGCAATATGATTAAAAAGCATGATTCCATCAAACATGGCGTTGCATTTACTGTGATCGCGATCTTCATCGCCATTTTTGGGTTTCTGGTTCTGGCTCCCGACCAGAATGCTTATGCCTGGCAGGCAAATCCGCAAACCATCAACAGCAATGATTGCGCGGAATGCCACTCTCGAACCGTGGATCTATGGAAGGTCAGCCAGCATGGTTCTGTACCCATCAATTGTGATACCTGTCATGTACTTCTGCCGGGGCAAGGCGAGGCACACCCGGAACTGAGTTACTCCACAGAACGGGAAGATGCCACATGTGGAACCTGCCATGTGGAAAAGAGAAATGAATGGTATGGCGGTCAGCATGGCGATCTCAACATGAACTGCGCAACATGCCATGAGCCACATTCCCAACAGCAAAAACTTATCGGTACCAACCAAACCACTTGCGAAGCCTGCCACAAGGATCAACTGAACGCGGGTCATGGCTCCACCCATCTCACGATCGGCGCGACCTGCGAAACCTGCCACATTGGAAATGACAGCGGCCATGGCTTTAAAGTCACCATGGCTACATGCAATGCCTGTCACTCCGACATTCACGAAGCAAATCGTTTGGCGGTCGCGGGCTTGCTCTCACCTGATCTTGTTCAGGAGGAAGTTGTCGAAGAACCTGAGCCCGCCGAGACAGACAAGCCTGAAGGCGGCATCACACTTCCCTCCTGGTTGTTAATGCTTGCCGGCCTGATTCTTGGCGGCGGTCTTGTGTGGGTCTTGATTGGAAAAGACCCCGGTACTCCGACAGAAGATAACGAATCTTAGAACTACTTATTGTGGACTGGCATGTTCTGCCAGCCTCCCGAATTGGAGGTAACCATGCAAAAGAATATACAACATCCCCCGGAACACGATGAGAAGAATCTCTCCAGGCGAGACCTTCTCAAAGTCGGCGGCGCGATTCTCGGTGCAACCGGGTTGGCGCAATTTTTCAGCCTGAACTCCCTTGCTGTGTGGAACAAAGCAACACCACATACCGGCGACGGACCCAAATGGGGCATGTTAATCGACATCAACAAATGCATCGGATGTCACTACTGCACGTACGCCTGTCAAGCCATCAACAACCTGGCGGACGACATGCTATACAACATCGTCACTACGGAAACGACACAATCCGGCGCGGAATATTTCCTCTCACGCCCGTGCATGCAATGCGAAGAAGCCCCTTGTGTGCATGTCTGCCCGGTGGAAGCCACCTACCACCGCCCGGATGGGATCATCGAAATGAACTACGACCGCTGCATCGGCTGTCGTTACTGTCAGGTGGCATGTCCGTACGGCGCGCGCGTCTTCAACTGGCGCGAACCGATCGAAACCAGTCCGAAAGCTCCCGATTTTGGAACACAGGAAGTGGACAACCGCCCGCGCGGCGTTGTGGAAAAATGCCACTTCTGCTCGCATCGCATCGATGACGGTACCAGCCGCGGCTTGGTTCCCGGCGTGGACAATGAAGCCACTCCAGCCTGTGTCGTCGTCTGCCCGACCAATGCCCGTGTCTTTGGCGACCTGAACGACCCCGAAAGTCCGGTCTCCAAAGCCAAACAGGAAGCCATCGTCACGTTACGGCTGCGCGAGGAACTCAGCACCAGCCCGCTCGTCTATTATGTTCCGCCGAATCCGCCCACTAACGCTTCTTCGCAAAAGGAGGATGAAGCATGATCTCTGGAATTCACCATCCAACCATCCGCATCGGTAGACGCACCATCGATCTTTTCCCCTACTGGATCGGTCTACTGATCATCGGTCTGCTTTTTGGCATGGTGGGAGCCTTCATCGTCCTGCGTGACGGTTTGCATGTCACCGGTCTTTCCAACGCCGTCCCGTGGGGCTTGTGGATCTCGATTGACCTCTCCTCCATCGCCTTGGGTGGAAGCGCGTTCGTCTTCGGCGTTATTGTGTACATCCTGCGCATCAAACGTTTCGAAGTCATCGGCAGACTTGCAGTCCTGCTCGGCTTTCTTGGTTATTCCACTGCGGGCATGGTGCTGTTATTCGACCTTGGTCGCCCCTTCCGTTTCTGGCATCCGATCGTTTACTGGCAGCCGCACTCCCTGCTTTGGGAGATCACCATGTGTGTGGTGCTGTACCTGTCCGTGCTGGTTTCCGAGTTGCTGCCGGTAGTGCTGGAACATCCAGTCTTCCATACCCATCCCTGGCTCACCCGCTATCGTTTTCTTGGCACTGTTATGGCGCTGGTAAAGAAAATATCGAACGGGCTTCATAAGATGGGACCGGTTCTCGCCGTTGCCGGTTTGACCCTTTCCCTGCTGCATCAGGCATCTCTGGGCGCCACCTATTCAGTGCTTGCCGGACGCGGTATTTGGTTCAACCAAAGTGCGCCGGTGCAATTCGTTTTCTCGGCAATGAGCGGCGGTATCGCGCTTCTGTTTGTCACCGGTGTTTTCGTCTTCAGGGTCATGCGCCCGGGATTGGTAAAAGACTCGACGTTGTATGACGTAGCACGGCTTGCCGGCGGAATCACCCTGCTCCTGACCTATCTGCGGGTTTGGGATTGGGCAGTCACAAATTACTACAGTTTCGACCGCGAAGTTGCCCTGCAAACAAGCCTGCTTGATTCGATCGCTCCATACTCCCTCACCTTCTGGCTGGGACAAGCGCTTCTGCCCGTGATCGCGGGCGGGATCCTGCTTGCGGCAAATAGCATACGCAACTTCCGCTACCTGATCGCTGCCGCAGCGATCCCGATCTTCGCCGCCGTCCTGACCCGCTGGAACTATAACTTTGCAGGCTTGATCGCATCCATTACCTATGACCCGTTCACCCCCGGCGTGGTGTTGAATTCCTACACGCCAACTTGGGTTGAATTTGCGGTCGCATCGCTGGTGATCTCCTATTGGCTTCTGTTGTTCAGTCTGGCAGCCCGTTACCTGCCCTTCCAGTCAAACGAGGAACACCATTAGATGGTTTTCATTTCCGAAACGCCCAAAAGATATTCTTTTGGGCGTTTTTTTATCCGCTGTTGTATTTCATAACCATTCTTCCTATAATATATATGGGTCGTGAACGGAAAGAAATATGGATATTCGAAGGATCGAAACTTTTTTATGCGCGGCTGAAAGTTCCAGCATATCGGAGGCGGCGAAACAACTTCACCTCAGCCAGCCGGCGGTCAGCAACCAGATCAAAGTGCTGGAAGAAGAGCTGGATGTTAAATTATTCATCCGCACCAACACGGGGTTAAAACTGACGGAGGCAGGGCATCTCTTCCTGCCGCTGGCACGGCATCTCCTGCATGAGACAAACGAGATGAAGGAGATGATGTCTTCCCTGAAAACTCTGGATGCGGGCGAGTTACGGATTGCGTGCAGTTCAACGAGCGGACGGTTCATCCTGCCTCTTGTCGTTGCACGTTTCCGCACCGCCTATCCGGGAATTAATGTCCGTATTCTTGCCTGTCAGCCGAAACATATGGTTCCAAAACTACTTGAGAACGATGCCCATATTGGCATTGTGAGTTCGGAGCCGGCTGAACCGGGCTTGCAAACGCAACAATTCTTCCGTGACCCGATCAGCCTGGTCGTGCCAGCCAGTCATCGTTGGGCTAAAGCGAAGTCCATCTCCCCCGAAGACCTGTTACAGGAACCCATCATTATCCGTGAAGAATCGGCAGGAACGAGGCGGGTCATGATGGAGGAATTGGCGAAATTTGATATCGGCATCGATGACTTGAACATATTCCTCGAGGTGGGAAATGTGGAGGCTGTTCTCGAGTTGGTCTCGAACAACTACGGGGTTTCCTTCGTTTCGGGTCTTGCCAGCCGCCACCTGCGAGAACTGGGGCGGGTTGTCAGCATCCCCGTTGATGGATTGAACATGGAGCGCGTCAATTACATGGTGCGAAAAAGAACATCCCCGCCGCACCGGGCAAGGGATGTCTTTTGGGGCTTTATACATGCCCCAGAGAATGCAGATCTCATTAATCAAAATCTGACATAAAAAGCAATCCGTATTTCATCGATACTCACACCGCAGATCAAATCTCCTGTCCTTTTTGCATGATCTGACAATGTACGATGAAGAAGCCAAAGATGAAACTAAACGCCATGCACCCGCTCCAGAAGAAGTAGGTCATATCAACAGGTACGATGCCGCTAAGTTCCAGGGACGGCATGAGAATGGCTCCCACAAGCAATAACAGCCCGATCGATTTGAACAAGACCGGGTGGCGATAGCGGACGAAATCACAAAACTTTGAACGCCCATTCTGGGTCATATATCCCAGAAATGCCCCTCCAAACAACCCTGTGAAAAGTGAAACTGCCACGGTAATTCTCCTACAGGCAAAGCCAAATTCGGTGGATTTTCAGTGAAACGATGCGCATGTATTTTGGATTTTCATGCTTTACCTGCACTCTTAGCATAGTATCAACAAATCGAAATGACCAGTATTGAACGTCATCCACTCCTTAAAGAACATGGATGATGCGTTATAAAAAAAATTGATGACCACGCCAGAAAGATCGTAAATCTTGTTATTCGACATGAATTGTCAAGAAAATAATATATTTGATTTTCCCCAAGAAAAAGACCCTCAAATGAGGGTCTTTCCGTTCAGTTATTCAACAAATTCACTGTCTACCCATCCTGCTGCCTCAACCGCGCCCCGCATGTGCGGCAGAAACGGTCACCTGCTTTGGCGCGCGTCCCGCATTGCGGACAATAGGCATCCACTTCATTGCTGCTGTTTTCAACCGTCGCACTTGCATTCCTGCGGCGACGCGTCTGACGGGAGGCAGTGCGCCCCGCTTGCAAATAGTATACGATTCCGCCCAGGATCAATATCACCCCCAGACCGCCAATGATGTACGGCAGGGAATTATTGAATGAAACACGCCCCGGTGTAGTATCGTCCACCGGCGCAACCGGTTGAAGTCCCTGAGGAGGAACAGAAAGTGCATCGGAAGATTTTTCATATTGCAGGTTAAAAGCATACTGTTCGCTGCCGGCAAGCCGCACGACTTCGCTGGCATAATAGTTCAATCCATTGACCACTTCACTGGATGACGATGGAGTGGTCTTAAATGAAATGACATTCATTGGCTCCAATACGCTGACTTGGAAGGCGTCCACCGCATATCCATTGTCCCACAGGTAGGAGAATGTGCGCTGGTTCCCATTAAAAGCCAGTGGTTGATAGTATTCAAACCTGTAGTGGGCTTTTTGGCTGATCGGCATGGTAAACACCTGCCATTCGCCCTGTGCTTGTGGTCCGCTAAATTCAGCGTTCAAAAAATTCCGGTCCCCGGACTGAACAGCAACTGCGATCAGGTTCGCATCGTTCGGAATGCGGAATGTCAAATCCACAGGCAAAGATACAGCAGGGTCAACCAGAAAATCCACGATGACCAGCATGCTGGGCTGGTCATATTCGGGCCACAGTTGCACAGTCACACTAGAGAGACTTACATTGGTCTGTGCAGAAACGAACGTCGGGATAACAAGAAGCGCACCAACCATCAGGGTCAGGATCAACCTGCGCATGGATTCCTCCAAAAGAGATTTTCCCTTATCTTACCATGTGCGAGATTTAGATTGCAAAGGCGAAGTTTTAGCGTGACCCGCTTTTATATCGCGCGCACCAACTGCCAGCACGCGCGGTTATATGGCGTGGGGATTCCATGCATCACGCCGCGTTTCGTCACCGCACCGCAGATCGCGTCAATCTCCGTTCGCGCACCGCGCCGCACATCCTGGAACATGGATGAATGGTTTGCAGCCGTCTTGCGCGCCACATCCTCCGCCGCCGAAACGGGATTGCTGAACGGCAGATGGACGTGCTCGGCATGAGCCACCGCCGCCGCTTCGTTCGCCAATGCCGACATCACCCTGCGCGCCAGCGGACGCGACAACAACTCGCCGTTGGGGATTTGCAGAAGCGCCGTCAGCGGATTGATCGCCGCATTGATGACCAGCTTGCCCCAGATGAGCGACCGCGCATCGTCCACGACCTGCAAATTGAAATTGGATGCCCGCAGCGCCGCTTCCAACGGACCGAGAGCCTGATTCTGTTCCAGTGACAGGACGCCTTCGCCGCCAACTTTTACAACACCCGGTCCAAGCAGAGTGGCTCCAGTGGTGGTGACGCCCTGAGAAACCCGATCAGGTCCGAGGTCCCGAATGAGCGTTTCGCGGTTGCCGATCCCGTTCTGGAGCGTAAGCGCGAGTCCATCCCTGGCAAGCGCATCCTTCAATTGACGCGCCGCCCGCTCCGTCTGCCATGATTTGACCAGCACCAACGCATACTTCGCGCCGCGCACTTCGTTCGGGTCATCCGTTGTGAACACGGGATAGGCTTGTTCGTTCCCATCCGCACCCATAATACGCGCCCCATTTTCCTGCAGCGACTTCAAACCGTCCTTCCATGTGCCGAGCATGGAAACGGAATGTCCTGCTGCGCTCAATCGCGCCGCGAAGAGCGTAGCAAGTGCGCCTGTGCCAACCAGTAAGACATTGTCTTTCATCTCAACATCCTTTACGAAACTCGTGAAAATTCGTTCCACTCGTCATCTGTCATTTCGACGGTATGCTCGGGAGCGGGGAAGCGCTTGGTCTCCACATCGTCAATATATTCGGTGAATGCCTTGTTCATGGCGTCATGCAGGTTGGCATATTTTTTAACGAATTTGGGCGTGAAGCGGTCGAACAGACCGAGCAGATCATGTGTGACCAGCACTTGACCGTCACAGCCCAACCCAGCGCCGATGCCGATGGTTGGAATGGAAATCTTCTTCGAGATGTATTCCGCCAGCCGCGCAGGGACAGATTCAAGCACAAGGCTGAACGCGCCCGCGTCTTCAAGAATCTGCGCATCTTCGAGCAGACGTTTCGCCGCCGAGGCATTTTTTCCCTGTGCGCGAAATCCACCCAGTTGATGCACCGATTGCGGCGTGAGTCCGAGATGTCCCATCACGGGAATTCCCGCTCCAACGATGGCGCGGACGGCATCCGCCCGTTCGCGTCCGCCTTCAAGTTTGACCGCATCCATGCCGCCCTGTTGCAGGAAGCGACCCGCATTGCGGACAGCCTCTTCCACTGAAACCTGATACGACATGAACGGCATGTCACCGATGAGCAGTGCGGATTTCGCTCCGCGTGCCACGGCGCGGGCGTGATGAAGCATCTCTTCCATGGTAACGGGCAGCGTGTTTTCGTAGCCCAAGACCACCATTGCCAGCGAATCGCCGACGAGAATGGAGTCAATGCCCGCCCTGTCTATCGCCATGGCTGTGGGATAGTCGTAGGCGGTCAGCATGGTGATCGACTCGCCGCGCTCCTTCTTCTGGCGGAACGTGAGAGTCGTCACTTTTTTTCGTTGTGACGCATTGGTAGAAATGGTTGTTGTTGACAAGGTACCCTCCGGTAAAGGTAGAGTCCGCGTTGTGTGCTGACCCCCAGATTTTGCACACGATTTCGGTTGGATTGGTTTTCGCCGTCACGTTCGCGTGGATACGTGCGGTAATTACATTATTCCACAAATTTGTTTTTTCGCCTATAATAAATTTATCAGAAAAACGTCTCAAATCCTATCAAACTTCCCTGAAGGAGAATTTCACCATGCGAAGAATGTTCGGCTTTTTGATCGGGATCTTTGTCGGCGGATTGGTCGGCGCTGTCATTGCCCTTTTGCTTGCCCCCGAATCGGGTGAACACTTGCGCAGTCACCTCCGTGACCGCGGTCAGAACTTCCTCAACGATGTCCGCCACTCGGCAGATGCCCGCCGCATCGAACTGCGCCACCGGCTGGATACCCTGCGCGCGCCGCGGGAAGAGTTTTAGGAATCTACCAACTCATTGATTAAATCGAATCCCGGTGGTTTCCATTGGGAATAGTAATCTATCAGGGCGGTTGTCCAGTTACTTAAGTATGGCTGACACAATAGGCAAGTTGGTAATCCGTTATGCGTTTTGTTATAACGTACGCATAACGGATTTTTTTGGAGTTATCCATGAAAATCCGGTCCATTACCTATTTTTGCAACCCAAAATCCCCGCTGGATGAGAACGTGTTGAAACAGGCGAGAATTTTTTTATCCAAGGCGAAATCCGCATACGAAGCCAATGGATACGAAGTGCAGACGGTGCGGCTGGCGACAATCCCCTTTCCGAGGCTGCTCGGCGAAAAAGGCATTGACGAGTTGCCAATGTTCGCAAGTCAGTTTGCAAAGGCAATAAAAGAAGCTGGTATTTCCTATGCGTCACTTGGACCGGCGTTGCCTGAATTTCCCAGAAGCTACGAGGTGATTCCAGAAGCGATTGCGACGAGTGAGGATGTTTTCTTCGGTGGGGCAATGACAGATGGAAACAAAATCCATATGGCGGCGGTGAAGGCATGTGCGGAAGTGATCGTCAAGTGCGCGCCGCTTGACCCGAACGGTTTTGCAAATTTGCGTTTCGCCGCGCTGGCGAACGTCCGCGCGGGCGCGCCTTTTTTCCCGGCGGCATATCATGATAACGATGAGCCTGCTTTTGCGATTGCGGTGGAGTCCGCTGACGTGGCGGTGAATGTTTTTGCGGAGCAGCCAACTCTGGACGAGGGTCGAAGCGCTCTCGTCGCGGAGATCACGAAACACGGGCAAGCCATCACCCGTATCGCAAAGAATGAGTTGGCGGATATCCATTTCAAGGGCATTGATTTTTCGCTTGCGCCCTTCCCCGATGATGCACATTCTCTCGGCAACGCGGTCGAAAAAATGGGCGTGCCGAAGATCGGTTTGCATGGTTCGCTTGCGGCGGCGGCAATCCTCACCGAAGCCATCGAACGCGCGGATTTTCCGCACATCGGCTTCAACGGTTTTATGCAGCCCGTTCTCGAAGATTCGGTTTTGGCAAAACGCGCCGCGGAGGGGACGCTCATGGTGAAGGATGCGCTCCTGTATTCGGCGGTGTGCGGCACGGGGCTGGATACGGTTCCACTGCCCGGCGATACCGTTGCGGATGAGATCGCTCCGCTTTTGCTTGACCTGTGTGCCCTGTCGCTGCGATTGGACAAACCGCTCACGGCGCGGCTGATGCCTGTTCCCGGCAAACAGGCAGGAGACGCCACTGAGTTCGATTTCGCGTTCTTTGCGAACAGCAGGGTGATGCGGTTGGAATCCAGCCCACTATTCTATCCCTTGGGCGGGGATGAGACAATTGTATTAAACGCAAAACTTCCCAGACCATAGATCTGGGAAGTTTTGCTATCCAACCGCTACGGTTTCAAGTAATATGCCGTATAGTTCCCCAACGGAACATATCCAAGTTTTTCCGCCAATTTGCAAGATTCCATGTTTGCCGCGTCCCAATGAGCATCCATGTTGTGCTCCAAGCACCAGCGGACGAGGTTGGCGGATAACGCTGTTGCAACTCCCTGACGCCGATACTTCTCTTCCACGAACAAACTAACCTCGATGCCCGTACTGCATACCAACGAAGAATACGCCGCACCGACGACTTCGCCATCCTTCTCAAGATAAAAACCTATTCCACGCTCTTCAAAATCCGCGGATGTTTCGAAATCGGAGATATCAACAAAATGATCTTTTCCTTTCAAACTTTCCAGCAAAGCAGTGTCCATTTGCTTGATATCTTGTGCAAACTGGGATTCCCCGCATAATTTCGTCATATGCGCAGCCGACAAACTGTGCGATGAAAAAATGTAACGTTCGATGGCAATAAACCGTTCTCCGTAATGGGACTTGAACGCTTCCGCCCACCCCGCAGAAGCGGACATGAACAAGTTGTAGGGCGGAAATCCTTTGAGCATTTCCTGAGCGCCATTACTGTTTACATCTCCGGCAAAATAGTGAAAGGGACCGATCCGGATCAGATACACAGATGGATGTTTAATATCATCCACATATGCCATGCCCATTTGATCTTCGAGCACACACTCGATGGAAATATCCACACGTGGAACATTTCTGAAGGCTTGCGCCAGCCGGATGCGATTTGCTTTCGTTAAAGAGTATTCCGATATCATTCTTCTCTCCAATATTCTCCACCGCCGCCTTCGCGCTTCATCAAACCAGCTCCAACCAGTTCGCGCCGCAGGGATGCGGTATCTGCGTGGAAATTTTTCAAAATATCATTGATCTGTTTCTCGCTGTAACGTTTGCCGACCTTGAAGGCTTTTTGTGCCACATAACGCAGGATCGCTTCGAGTTTTTTCTTCTGAGCCGGGATGGTCTTCAGGCTTCCATCCGGACGGGTGTAGGCAGCGATGACCTTGCGGTCGTAGGCATCCGCATCGACATCTACGACCGAGGCTGCGAGGTTTTCCTGTGAGAACAGACTCCGGGACTTCATCTCCAACGCCTTTTCATCCAGTTGATAGACGTTATAGTAGCTGTCCGCTTTGGCGCTGACCAGACCGACTTTAGCTAGCTTTGCCAAATGATGCGAGACCGTGGATGCCTTGAGATCGAGCAGGGCGGCGAGTTCCTCCACGCTGTAAGGTTGTTGGGCAAGCAGACCAATGATCTTAAGGCGGTTCGCATCCGACAGAGCTTTGAAGAAGGTGACAAGATCTTCGCTCATTTATCACCTTCCTTTACGCGCCAGTAACGCGAGCCATTGCCTTCGCGGGCTAACAGACCTGCATCCACGAGGTGGCGGCGCAGCGAGGCGGTATCTTCATTGAAGTGCCGTAGAACATCATTGACCTCCCGTTCTGTGTAATCCCTGTCAAATTCAAAGGATGGAATCAGGTATTCCAGAAGCGGACGCAGTTTCACCGGCTGGAGGGGAATCTGTTTCACCCTTCCCTGCGCATCGAGCACGGACCTCAGCACCCTTTTCGATTTTTCATCTAAGCCCGCGGGCGGGGGATAGGATGGCTCTAAATCTGCCAGTTTTTCTTTTGCAAGCGTGGCAAGTTTGTCCTTGTTGAGGGTGTATACGCCATCGGTTTGGGTGATGGCGCCAACAAATTCAAGAAACCCAAGATGGGTGAGGGAGTCCTTGACGGACAGATTCAACCGCTCCGCGATCTCTTTGCGGGTGGCGGATTCCTGTGTGAGCAGACCGATGATCCGCAGGCGGTTCGGGTCGGACATGGCTTTGACGTAATCGAGCATTTCATTCATGTTTCGCTTCCGTAAATTTATTTCGATGTTTATCGAATTAGATTTTAGAGGCGAATTGCCGGTTTGTCAAGGGGGAATCCGCCGTCGGGGAGAAAAGGTTGGGGAGGCTGGACCGGCGCAGGCGGAGGGCGAAGCGTTCAAATATCCGCGGGGTTGTATGGGTTATAATGCGGT
Organism: Anaerolineales bacterium; assembly: GCA_023382595.1. GTDB lineage: Bacteria > Chloroflexota > Anaerolineae > Anaerolineales > Villigracilaceae > Villigracilis. The sequence continues at coordinate 1,209,555 of JAHDWB010000001.1, forward strand.
TCGACCAACTCAATTTAATCAGGAGGTGTCAGTGGATCTCACGAAGCACGCTTTCTTTGAGGGAAAGATCGTCCCCTTAAGTGAGGCAAATATCAATATTGCCACACATGGATTTTTATATGGAACCGCCGTTTTCGGCGGGGTTCGGGCATACTGGAACGAAGAGAAGCAAAATCTCTTCGTTTTTCGTCCCTATGACCATTTCCGCCGTTTATTGAATTCCGGGCGGATGCTGGCGATGAGCAGCCCGTACGATGAGGAGGGATTGATACAGCTTACGCTCGATCTGTTGAAGGCAGACAATTGGAAGCAGGACGTGTACCTGCGCCCCACCATGTATAAAGCTGACCTGGGCATTGGCGTGCGCCTGCACAACTTGAAAGATGAGTTCTGCATGTTCGTGATCGCGTATGAGCCGTATGTCAAGAACGACACGAACGCGCATGTGACGATCTCTTCCTGGCGGCGCATTGACGATAATGTCATTCCGGCGCGCGGAAAAGTGGCGGGCGCGTACGCCAACTCGGCGCTGATCAAAACGGATGCGAACCGTGCCGGTTTCGACGAGGCAATTGTGCTGGACAACAACGGACATGTTTCGGAAGGTTCGGCGATGAATATTTTCATGGTGCGTGATGGTGTGGTGATCACGCCGCCCGTGACGGATAATATCCTCGAAGGCATTACGCGCCGTTCCATCATCGAGATCGCCCGCAAGGAACTTGGGCTTGACGTGGTGGAACGTTCCATCGACCGCACGGAGGTTTTCATCGCGGAAGAGATGTTCATGACCGGGACCGCCGCACAGGTGGTGGCGATCACAAAAGTGGATCACCGCCCGGTTGGCAGCGGCGCGATGGGTCCGGTGACAACTAAAATACGGACCACGTTCGACGATATTGTGCGGGCAAAGAACCCGAAATATTCCCACTGGAATGTGGAAGTGAAGTAAAACAAAAAATCCGCCGATTTTATCGGCGGATTTTTTTGATTGTTCGTAATTACGGATTTTTCTTGAACCGCACCAAGGTGAGATTCTTCGAGCAGTCGTTGAAAGTATCCAACGTGATGGGGTCGGAGAGCGGCAGACCCGCCTGGTCAAGTATCTGAATCGAAAGCAAGTCAGTGGATGAGATCGGCACGGGACCGAGGAAGAATTCAAAGCCTGATCTGCCATAAGCAGGCGCAATACTGCTGACGGTCAATTCATTTTTGGACCTGTTGTTGTAGAACCCGGTCAGGCGGACGGTGATTCCCAACATGTCCGCGTTGTTGGCGTCCACGATCGTCCCGCCGATGCCCTGCCAATTGCATCCAAGGTCGGGGCGGATGATGGTGCTGTCAATGTAGGTGACGGTGGCGGAGAAGGGCGCCCGCGGCGTGCGAGTCGGCGTCGGTGTGATGGACGGTGTGATCAGTGAAACAACCGTCGGCGAGGGTTCGAGCGTAAAGGTCGGGACGAGGGTAAAAGCGGGGGTGTCCGTCACTGATAACATGGTCGGAGTCCATGTGGGAGGCGGTTGGATCGGCGTGATCGTTGCTGTGGGCGGCGCGTTGGGATCACCAGGCGCGAGGGGATTGATGACGGAGTTCGGCAGCATAAATATCGCCACAAAATACAAACCGATGCACAATGTCAGCAGAAGGGTGAGAATGCTTAACACATCCCACATGCTGAGGCGCGACCTCGGTTTGGCTTCAGGGTAACTTTCGTAGTCGTAATTGCTCATCGGGCGCTCCAGAAAAATACTCGCATGGATCTGCTCATGGGGCTAGGACAACGTCACTTTTTGCGCGCTGTTCGGCAAGCCACTGTTTCAATGCAAGTTCCTGCATGATCAGCAGGGCGTCGGGCGAAAGGGAATGCTCGCCTCGCTCAACGGCTTTGAAAATATGAAAACCAGCCTCGGTGGCGATAATACCGCTGGTCTCCCCTGCCTGCAGGGAAAAGACTGTCTCGTCTGCCGCGGGATCGAGCAGGTAGCCTTTCGGCACCCAGCCCAACTCTCCGCGCGTGACCGGGTCGTAAACAGCCGCCACTTCGTCGAAATCCTCGCCGTTGTTCAGGCGGGCAAGCGCGGCTTGCGCGTTCGCCTCATTATAGGTCAAAATCTGGCGCAGATGGATTTGCTCCATGGTCGCCGGCACATCCGCAATGATTTTGTCACGCATCCATGCCGCTTCAATGGAACGTTTCAAAGACTGTCGGAAGGACGCTTCGTCATACCCGTTGGCGGACATCCATGCCGCCAGCATCTCCGTCCCGCCGATCTCAGCCGCCAGCGCATCCATTCTGGACTGGAGTTCTGATTCCGTTATATTGAAATTTGCCTCCCTCGCGGCTTGACTCAGCAAGACCTGCGCGATCAGATCCTCGAGCACGATGCGGTGTGCATCTTCATCAGAAATGGCATTCCCAAGTTCGGTCTGTGCCGCCTGGAAGCGTGCCAGTTCCGCCTGAAACTCGGCGATGGTGATGTACTCGCCATTGACGACCGCCGCGGAAGGCGGAGGAGTGGCGGTGGGAGGCTCAAGGGGAAGAGTGGGCGCTTCGGGGCTGGGCGTGCTCGAGGTCCCGAAAGAGGCGCAGGCGGTAACCCCCAGCATGAGGAACAAAGTCAAAAGGGTTAGTTTGAAACGCATTCCTAAAATTATACCCGCTTGGGCAATTAAAAAAGGGACACGGCGGCGCCGTGTCCCTACATTTTTGTGATGGATTTTAGTAATCCATGCCGCCCATACCGCCCGGAGGCATGGCGGGAGCCTTGTCCTTCTCAGGCATGTCGGTGATGAGCACATCGGTGGTGAGGATCATCGCGGCGATGGAGGAGGCGTTTTCGAGCGCGCCGCGCACAACCTTGACCGGGTCAATGACGCCGGCTTTGATCATGTCCACATATTCGCCGGTCAGCACGTTGAAGCCGATGTTCGGGTTCTTCTTCTCGGCAGCAGTGCGGCGGACGGTGTCGATGATGACGGAGCCGTCTTCACCGGCATTCGAAGCCAGCTTGCGGATCGGAGCTTCGAGCGCCTTCTTGACGATGTTGATGCCGACCTTGATCTCTTCGTTGTCGTCATCTGCATGCGTCTTGGCAAGCTTGTCGAGCTTGTTGGCGGCGTTGATTAGGGAGATCTCACCGCCGGGGACGATGCCTTCTTCCACTGCGGCGCGCGCGGCGGAAAGGGCGTCTTCAACGCGGTGCTTCTTTTCCTTCATTTCAGTTTCGGTCGCAGCGCCCACGCGGATGATGGCGACACCGCCGCTCAACTTGGCAAGGCGTTCCTGGAGCTTCTCGCGGTCGTAATCGCTGGTGCTCTTGTCGATCTCGATGCGGATCTCCTTGATGCGTCCTTCGATATCAGCCTTCTTGCCTTTGCCGCCGACGACGGTAGTGTTTTCCTTGTCGGAGACGACCTTCTCGGCGCGTCCCAGATCCTGCACGGTGGCGGATTCGAGCTTGCGTCCCATCTCTTCGGAGATGACCTGTCCGCCGGTCAGGACGGCGATGTCCTGCAGCATGGCTTTGCGGCGGTCGCCGAAGCCGGGGGCTTTGACAGCCAGCACGTTCAACATGCCGCGGATCTTGTTGAGGATCAGGGTGGCGAGGGCTTCACCGTCGATGTCTTCGGCGATGATGACCAGTTCGCGTTTGCCGAGCTGGACGAGTTTTTCGAGCAGGGGCACGATGTCCTGCGCGGCGGAGATCTTCTTATCATAGATCAGGACATACGCGTCACTGATCTGGGCTTCCATGGATTCGGCGTTGGTGATGAAGTAGGGTGAGAGGTAACCGCGGTCGAACTGCATACCTTCCACATATTCGGTTTCGAACTGCATGGTCTTGGATTCTTCGACCGTGATCACGCCGTCCTTGCCGACCTTGTCCATCACATCCGCAATGAGCTGACCGACTTCCTCATCCGCCGCGGAGTTGGTGGCGACGGAAGCGATCTCTTCCTTGGTATCGATCTTGACGGAGTTCTTCTTGAGTTCCACCACGATGGTATCGGTGGCGAGTTCGATGCCGCGCTTGAGGAGCATCGGATTGTAACCAGCCTCGAGCGCCTTCAAACCTTCGTTGACGATGGCATGAGCCAGTACGGTGGAGGTGGTGGTACCGTCACCGGCAATATCGTTGGTCTTCTGAGCCGCTTCCTTGAGGAGCTGGGCGCCCATGTTCTCGAACGGGTCTTCCAGTTCGATCTCCTTGGCGACGGACACGCCGTCGTGGGTGATGGTCGGGGAACCGAACTTGCGATCCACAGCCACATTGCGTCCCTTCGGACCGAGGGTGGCGGACACCGCATTGGCGACCACGTTCATACCGTTCTTAAGCTTGCGGCGCGCTTCTTCTGAAAATACAAGTTGTTTTGCTGCCATAGGTCACTTCCTGTTTATGAATTTGAATGGGGAATTTATCCAACAATGCCGAGAATGTCGCTCTCGCGCAGGATGAGCAGTTTCTTGCCATCCATCTTCACTTCGGTGCCGGAATACTTGGCGAAGAGGACGGTATCGCCCACCTTCACATCCATGGCGATGCGCTCGCCCTTGTCGTTGCGGTCACCAGGACCCGCCGCCAGGATCTTGCCCTGCTGGGGTTTTTCCTTTGCGGTTTCAGGAAGGACGATACCGCTCGCAGTCACTTCCTCCTGCTCGATGGGTTCCACGAGCACGCGGCCGCCCAAAGGTTTGAACGAGATTTTTGCCATTTCTTGCCTCCATTACGAGTTTTGATTTTTTGAATAAGCACACAATTAGCACTCAAATCAAACGAGTGCTAAATCCTATCTTACTCACTTGGAAGGGCAAAGTCAAGGGGGAATATAAAAATTCTTACAAATCTCTGACATCCCCCCGCCTCGTTCCAGACCTGAAACTGCCCGGCAACCCCGTTCCTTTTCCCCGCTGACAGGTTTACGGCGCGGTCGTCGGCGTCGCCGTCGGGCGGATGCCCGCACTGGCATTTGCATCCGTATCGAAAGCGCAGATATTCCGCACCACCACCATGTCCGCGGCGATGTTCGGGTCGCTGATATATTCCGAGCTTTCGATGATTCGGGCGATCTCCAGCGCCTCGGCACAATAACTTTGCCTCGGCGTGCTCAACGCCGCCAACTGGGAAGCGTAAATATCAAAGTAATACACCGTACTCAGCGAAAGCTGAACCGGCTCGACCGCCGTAGGCGTGTCATTGGGACCGCACCCGCCGCGCCCATCACAGGATTCCTCTGGCGTACATCCGCGCACCGCGCATTTAAACGCTAAAATACCTGTCTCATAGTTGCGGTTCTTGTGATACAACGTGCCCAACTCACCGTAAAACACCGCGTTATCCGGCTGGAACTCGATCGTCCGCTGCACATTGCGAATGGCGATGAAGAACTCGCCCATCTGCGAGTAGGTTCGCGCAATCGAGAGATACGGGGTCGGGTCCTGCACACCCAACTGCTGGTTGATGCGCGCCGCATCCGCAAAATATTCCAGCGCTTTCTCGTATAGATCGCGCTGAACCTGTTCATTGGGACTCCTGAAGGCGAGAGCGCGGTAATTCGCACCAGCACGCAGGTACAGGAAGGTCAGGTTCGGGTTGATCGCAATCGCGCGGTCATACGATTGAATGGCTAACGCATATTCTCCCAGTGATTCCAGCACATAGGCATGGACGCGGTGCACATCCATCAGCGACGGGTCGCGTTCCAGCGCCTGCTCGATGGTCTGCAATGCCTGAGTCCACTTTTGCTGGTCAACCAACACCTCGGCATAGACCGCCTGGGCAAGCGCGCTGGAATTGTCCAATTGCAGGGCGCGCACCGCCGCCTGCTCCGATTGCGTCCGCAGGGATTGCTTTTCACGGTCTGCCCGCGTGTAGCTCGCCTTCCAGTTCAAAGCAAGCGAATACATTGCATGGGCGTAACTGCTGTCGGGATTTATTTCGATCGCTTTTTCAGCGGATGCCAACGCCTCATCGAGACGGACAAGAACCTCTTCCTGCCGCACGATCAATGCCGTGGAATAGATCTGGATGCGCGCCAGCTGTGCCAGAACCTCGGCGTTGTTCGGGTCTACCAGCGCGGCTTCACGGTAGGCGGTGATCGCGCCGGGGATGATCGTGCCGTCCTCCGCCACAGAATCGCTTAATTTTCCGGCGGTGAAGAGCGCATCCCCTTCCAACAGGTAGGAGGACGCAAAGCGTGTCGGCGTGGGCGTGGGCAGAAAGAGCGGCTTGACATCGCCCTGCTGCACAGAGCGGATCAGCCAGATGCCGCCCAGGATCAGCACGACCAAAAGGAACATGCGATACACGACGGTATCGTCACGACGGCGGAAGAGGGGACGTTTACTGGAAATCTGCATGGCGAAGAAAAGGGATCGGAATCAAGAATCAGGTGTCGGCGAAGGAGGAGGCGCATCCAGATTTTGCTGACAACGGTCAATAATCGCGTTGGCGTTATCCACCGACAGCGTATCCGACGGGATGCGGGAAATGATCAACTGGGCGATCTGCAGCGCCTCGCCGCATTGATTCAGGCGGGAGAGCGCCAGCCCATAGGTGAAGTAATATTCAGCAACGCGCGGCGAATTGGGGACGAGCTGGATCGCATCCAACTGGACGCCGTCTTCCGTCAACCCGCCCTTGACCACATAACTGAGTTGTTCCATCGCATCGGGCCAGTAGGCGTTGCGGTAATACATCACGCCGAGGTTGCCGCGCAAAGCCGTATCGGAGGGACTGTCGGTGACTGCCTGCTCGGCGTACTGCATCGCTTTGCCGTATTCGCCGATGCTGGCGTATGCACGCGACATATAAAGGTCGGGCAGCGGGTCCTGTGGATTGAGCGCATTGGCGCGCGTATAGGATTCCACCGCCTTGTCGTAAATTTCAAGCGCGCGATAGCAGCGCCCCATGGCAAGGTGCAGGTCGGAAATATTGGGATTGATCGTGATCGCGGCTTCGAATTCGCGGATGGCTTCCTCATTGTTACCGGTGGCTTCCAAAATAATGCCGCGTGCGCGATGGGTTTCGAGCGTATTCGGCGCGAGCGCTTGCGCCACACGCGATTCCTCCGCAGCCCTTTCAATCCCTTCAAATGAACTGGAGCCGTTATAAAAAGCGTTCACCAGGATCTCGACATAATAAGCGTGAGCCAGCGCGTTGTTGGGATCGAGTTCCAGCGCGCGCTTGATACCGGATTCCGCCTCCAGAAATTGGTTCTGAAATCCAAGCGCCCACGCGCGGACGGCGTGCGCCATCGAACTGGCGGGGTTGAGCAGGAGCGCGTCCTCGGCGCTGGTTTGAGCTTCACCATATCTGCCCGCGAACACAAGCGTACGCGCCAGCATGATATGACCGACAGGGTCTTCCGGGCGCGAAGCGACCGCCTGCTTGTATGATTCAATGGCAGGCAGCAGTTTGCCTTCCTCGAAGAACGTCTCCGCCTGGGCAATGAAAGCCTCCGGCGCAGTCGTCGGCGTGGGAGATGGAACGCCGAGCGGATCCACGTTCGGGACAATGAACCGCGTCACGTATGAAGCGCCCAGCACCAACAGGCTGAGCAGAATGATCATAAACCAGTTCGGCTTGTTCCGCCGCCGGTTCATGCTCCACTTACTTCCTCGTAAATACATGGATTCATCTTACCATTCGCCGGAAACCACAGTCAAGCAGGGGCATTAATCTCTAATTTGCTTCTTATATGCTAAAATCACTTTATGCGCTTTGAGGTCTTCACTCTCCTGCCCGAAGTCTTCCCATCCTACCTTGAAACCAGTATTCTCAAACGCGCACGCGAGCGGGGACTGCTCGACATCGGCATTCACAACATCCGCGACTACACGCACGACAAACACCACACCACCGACGACACGCCCTATGGCGGCGGCGGCGGCATGGTCATGAAACCGGAACCGGTCTTTGAAGCCGTCGAATCCGTTCTGGGACTGGCTGCGCCTCATTCCCCGCCCCAGCCTGATTCAAACATCCCGATCATTCTCCTCACCCCGCAGGGACGCGTCTTCAACCAGTCCATCGCGCAGGAATTATCAACGCACCCGCGCATCGCCCTCCTCTGCGGACGCTATGAAGGCGTCGACGAACGCATCCGCGAGCATCTGGTCACCGACGAGATCTCCATCGGCGATTACGTCCTGACCGGCGGAGAACTGCCCGCGCTCATCCTCATCGACGCCGTTGCACGCCTGCTTCCCGGCGTGCTCGGCGACCCGACCGGCGCGGAAGATGACTCGCACGCCATGGGCTTGCTCGAATACCCACACTACACAAAACCTGCCGAATTCCGCGGCTGGAAGGTACCGGACATTTTGACCTCCGGCGACCACGGAAAAATAGACAAATGGCGGCGCGAACAGGCACTGGAACGCACATTTCGAAAACGCCCCGATATGCTCGAAAAGGCGGAATTGACAAAAGACGATTTGAAATTTATTGAAAAGTTGAAGAACGGTTAAAACGTTTGAAGGGCTGAAGGCTGGCAGCAAGGCGCCATCCAACCTTTAAACTTGCAAATCCACACGGAGGAACTTATGTCAGCACGCTTGAACTACGGCAAGACCTTCCTGCTCGGCTTTGGTTTTTTTGGCGTCAGTATCATCTGGGGGGTGTATAACGCCTTCGTCCCCATCTTCCTCGCCGATAGGTTCGGGTTGGCTCCCGCTCTTATCGGCTTCTTCATGACGCTCGACAACATTGCCGCGCTCTTCATCCAACCGCCCGTCGGAGCCTGGTCGGACCGCCTCCGCACCCCGCTGGGACGGCGCATTCCCTTCATTCTCATCGGCGCGCCGATCACCGCCCTGGCATTCGGGTTGATCCCGCTCGCAGCGGTGCTGCCGCTCTTCGTGGCGTGTACCAGCACACTCCTGCTCAGCGCAGCGCTGTGGCGCACTCCTGTCGTGGCGCTTATGCCTGATATCACCCCATCGAAATTCCGCTCACAGGCGAACGGCGTCATCAACTTCATGGGCGGCGTTGGGACCATAGTTGCGCTGCAAACCGGCGGCATGCTTTATAAAATGAGTCCCAACTTCCCATTCTGGCTTGGTTCTGCGCTGGTCATCATCGCAGCGTTGATCGTCTATCTCTTCATCGAAGAGCCAAAAGAATATGAAGAGACCGAAAAACAACCCGGTATGTTCGAAAGCCTGAAAGAGGTTTTTCGCGACGCCGACAAAAGCGGACTGCGCATCCTGCTCGCCATTTTCTTCTGGTTCATCGGCTACTCCGCAGTGGACACTTTTTTCACGCTCTACGCCAGAAATCACCTTGGCTTGAACGAAGGCGACGGTGCAACCCTGCTTTCCATCCTGCCGCTGTTCTTCGTTCTCTTTGCCATCCCAGCGGGGTATGTCGCGACAAAACTCGGACGCAAGACCACCATCTCCATCGGGTTGATCACCGTCACCATCATGCTGATCCTGCTATACGTCACGCCCGCTGAAGCGCTGTTGACCGCCATCGCGCCCCTGCCGCTGGTCGGCATTCCGCTGGAGGAGGGCGGCGCGCGCATGCTCACATTGGCGGGCGTACTGCTTATCTTCGGAGGCGTCGGCTGGGCGTTCGTGAACATCAACTCCCTGCCCATGATCGTGGACTTGACCAGCGCAGCACGCATCGGGACATACACAGGATTGTATTATCTGTTCTCCACCTTCTCCGCCATCGTCGGTCCAAACATCAACGGATGGGCGATCCAACTCACGAACAACAACTACAACATCATCATGGCGCTCGCCCCGATCTTTATGATGATCGCTTTCACGCTCATGATCGGCGTAAAACGCGGTGAAGCGACACAGTAAAGACCTGATGGGTTTTCTTTGAAACATAAAAACTTTCAAACCAAAACCTTAAGATTTTCATTTTTTCTGGCGGTTGCATGTCTGGCTATCTCAGCCTGCATGCAACCGCCGGATTGCACTCATAAGGATGTTCTCTGCGCCGCGCTCGTCACGGATACGCTCGGGCTCGACGATCACGGCATCAACCAGGATGCGTGGGCGGGGCTGGAAGCCGCAAAAGCCGCCGGACTTGCCGACCAGATAGCTTACATAGAATCTGTCGACTCGCGCGATTACGACAAAAACATCGCCTATTTTGCGGATCGCGGCTATGACCTGATCGTCACCTCCGGCATTGCCTTGCAGGATGAAACGCTTCGCGCCGCCGACCTGTACCCTGATTCTATTTTCGTGGGCATGAACCAACCTCAAGCGGATACCATCCCCAACTTCATCTCCATCACCTTTCCTGAAGACCAAATGGGATTTGCGGCGGGCGTACTGGCAGCGCGGCTGACAAAAACAGGCGTGGTTGCCGGAGTCTGTGAAACATCCGGCATTGACTCGATGTGGCGTTACTGCGAGGGTTTCCGCGCCGGCGTGACCTATGCTGATGACTCCGTCCGAATCCTGATCGCCTATCGCGAGGGCGGGCATCGCGAGCAATTGTTTGTGGATGAGGCATGGGGATATGAGAACGCGAATCGCCTTATTTTTCGCGGCGGGGATGTGGTCTTTGCGGCAGGCGGTGTCACAGCACAAGGCGCGCTGCGTGCCGCCTCCGAATCAAATGCATATGCCATCGGTACCGAAAGGGATCAAGCAGCGTCATTGGGAGAATCAGGCAGAGGCGTGGTCGCATCCGTCCGTGGGCGAGCCAGCTTCGAGGTCCAGGAGGTGATGCGGTTACTGCGCGACGGACAGATCAGTGAGCCGCGCAGTGGTCAAATCCTGCTGCTGTTGGATGAAAAAATGTCGGAATCATTGAGAAATGAACTGGATTCGATCATCTTTGGTCTGTGGGTTGGTGAGGTCATGACAGATGTCACCATTAGGAAACCTTAACATTGTTCAGGCTTGCACAAAGATTGGTCTGGATTTATACTTGTCTTTGTCGTTTGGTTTGCTGAATATGCAAACCTATCAACTTTACTCTTCTGAGGAGAAGAAAAAAATGAAGAAACTGCACCTTATTTTTGCCCTATTGATCATCGCTTCGATGGTCCTCGCGGCATGCGGTGGGCAGACCACCGCTGAAGTTACTGCGGCAGATTGCCCGAAAGAAGAAGTCCTGTGCGTGGGTCTTGTGACCGATGTGGGCAAGGTCAATGACAAGTCCTTCAACCAATCTGCCTGGGAAGGCGTTTTGCTCGCCCAGGAACAGGGTGTTGCGGACCTCGTCCAGTACATCGAGACTGCCGACGCCAAGGACTATGCCAAGAACATCGCCCAGTTCGCTGATGCCGGCTTCGATGTGATCGTGACCGTCGGTTTCGGTCTCGGTGAAGCCACGGACGAAGCGGCTCTTGCCTACCCCAATGTCTGGTTCATCGGCGTTGACCAGTTCCAAGCTTGGGAATTCGATGATGATGCCAGCAATGACATCCCCAACGTTTCCGGTCTCGGCTTCCCTGAGGACAACGCCGGCTTCCTGGTTGGCGCGCTTGCCGCGATGATGTCTGAGAGTGGTGTGATCGGCGCCGTCTGCGGTACCGATGTGGTTCCTCCGGTGTGGCGCTTTGGTGAAGGCTACAAGGCTGGCGCCGCGTATGCCGATGCCGAAATGGGCACCAGCACCGAAGTGTTGGTTGTGTACCACAGTGATGTCGGCTTCGACAAGACCTTCACGGATCCCGAATGGGGTGCACAGACCGCCAAGTCCATGATGGACCAGGGCGCGGACGCGATCTTCGGTTGTGGTGGTATTACCGGTAACGGTGCGATCACCGCCGCCGCCCAGGCTGGCGCTTACGCCATCGGCGTGGACACTGACCAGTACTTCACCCTGCCGGAAGCGGCTCCCCGCATGCTCTCCAGCGCGATGAAGCTCATCACCCCCGGCGTCGCTGAATTGATCGCCGAAGTGAAGAACGGCAGCGCTGTCTCTGGTAACGTGCTCGGCTCCGCCGGCTACGCTCCGTTCCACGACCTCGACGGCGAAGTTCCCGCCGAAGTCAAAGCCAAGATGGAAGAGATCAACGCCGGTCTGCTCGACGGCAGCATCCTGACCAACGTTTCGCCCGCGAAACCGTAAGTATTTTGCAGTATGAAAGGGAGAGAGGCGCAAGTCTCTCTCCCTTTTTTATTTTTAAACGCGCTTGTTTGATATAATGCCATGACAACCACCATTACCAATGGAGTGAACGATGCAACCTGAAAAGCAAAAGGATTCACTGGCAAGACAGATCCTGCGGTCCGCTTCCGAGGCGAGTCTTGTTCCTTTCCTCGCCATTCTGACGGCAGTGATCCTGGGTGGAATTATCATCCAATTGTCTGGGGGAAACCCCTTTATGGCATATAGGGGTCTTATCGAAGGTTCCTTTGGATCCCAAAGAGCGTTAAGTGAAACTGCCGTGTGGGCAACACCTTATATATTTGCAGGTCTTGCGGTTGCGCTGGCGTTCAAAGGCGGTCTGTTCAACATCGGCGCGGAGGGACAGTTGGCGGTCGGAGCGGTCGCCGCGGCGCTGATGGGCTACGCCTTGCCGGAGTGGCTTGGTTTCAACCTGCCTGCCATCATTCACCTCCCACTGACCATTTTGTTCGGCATTACCATGGGCGCTTTATGGGCGGGAATCGTCGGCTGGCTGAAGGCATATACAGGCGGTCATGAAGTCATCAACACCATCATGATGAACTATATCGCCCTTAACACCACATCCTTCCTGTTGAATGGGATCATGAAAGACCGCAGCCCGACCAACGTTATTGCCCGCACACCGTTGATCGCAGAGGAGGCGCGCATTGCACCGCTTTTCGAAGGGTTGCGAGTCCATTGGGGCTTTATTCTCGCCCTGCTGGTTGCATTCCTGGTCTGGTGGCTGCTGACCAAAACCACGCTTGGTTTTCAGATCCGCACTGTGGGTTTGAACCCGGATGCCGCCAAATATGCGGGCATTAACGTCAAACGCATCATCATTGTCACCATGATGATCTCGGGGGCGCTTGCAGGATTGGCGGGTGTCATCGAAGTGACCGGGTTGAACTACCGCCACGAACTCGGCTTTTCCCAGGGCTACGGTTTTGACGCAATCGCCATTGCCCTGCTTGGGAAGTCGCATCCGCTTGGGGTTGTGCTGGCAGCCATCCTGTTCGGAGCGATGCGAAATGGCGCGACCCGCATGCAGTTCCTGACACAGATTCCAGTCGATCTGATCTCCGTGCTTCAGGCGCTCATCCTGCTCTTCGTTGCAGCGGATGCCATTGTCCGCTTTATCTATCGCATCAAATCCAAGGGGGAACGCGTCGTACTCACTCGAGGCTGGGGAGGCTAGGAGCATATCATGGACTGGAAACGGTTTAGTTTCATTTTATTTACCATCCTCGTGATCTTTGGGGTGGTGGTGTTTATCGGACAGGTCCGGCAGTCTCCCATTTTGATCATCACCAGCATGCTGGCGACCACCATTGCTGTGGCTACGCCGCTGACGCTGGGTGCGCTGTCGGGTTTGTATTGTGAACGCTCCGGCGTGGTCAATATCGGTATTGAGGGCATGATGCTCGCATCCGCCTTCTTTGGCTGGCTGGGCGCGATCTACATGTATCATGCGATGGGATCAAGCGTCAATTTCGCCATAGGGATGGGGGTCTTTTTCGCCGTTCTCACAGGCGGGCTGATGGCGCTTCTGCATGCCGTGCTCTCGATCACATTCAAAGTGGACCAGATCATCGGTGGGACAGTCATCAATATCCTCGCAGTCGGTCTGACCGGCTTCCTGAACCGCCAGATGTTCTTTGGCAGGGGCAGTGTATTTGGCGGCGATATCCCCAATTCGCCCGGCGTCCTGCCAACCATTCATGTCCCCATTACCGAAATATTCTCTCCGCTCTGTAATGAAGCCGCGGCTTGTCTACAAAACATTACAGCGATCAACCGTGTATTCGACCAAAAGCCCATCGCCATCAGCGCCATCCTGCTTGTATTTATCTCGCATTTTGTCCTGTTCAACACCCGCTGGGGTCTGCGGACGCGAGCCGTCGGTGAACATCCAAAAGCCGCGGATACGGTCGGCATCAACGTTGTAAAAATGCGCTATGCCAATGTAATCATCGGCGGTTTTTTTGCCGGTCTGGCGGGAGCATACTTCACCATCGAATCTGTGCCATCCTTTGAGCCGTTGCTCACCAATGGGCGCGGATTTATCTCGCTGGCGGCAATGATCTTCGGAAATTGGACGCCCATCGGAGCATGGGCGGCGTCGCTTGTGTTCGGCGCGTCCCAGGCACTGAATATCAACCTCCAGATCTTCCGCGATGTCATCCCGCCGCAATTGGCATTTCTGCAACAATCCTACATCGTGGGATTAACCCCCTACATCCTCACCATGTTCATCCTGACGGGTGTCATCGGTAAGACCACCCCGCCCGCCGCGGACGGCGTTCCTTACGAGAAATAAGAGGCTGACATGTCTGAACCCATTACTGTTCTGGAAGCCAGAGAACTCACAAAACAATTTCCGGGCGTGCTTGCCAACGATAAAGTCAACTTTGATTTGCGGCAGGGCGAGATCCATGCATTACTTGGAGAGAACGGCGCGGGCAAAAGCACATTGATGAACCTGCTCTACGGGTTGTACAACCAGGACTCCGGTGAGATATTCGTCAACGGCAAAACCGCCACGATCAACTCCCCCAATGACGCCATTGACCTTGGGATTGACATGGTGCACCAGCACTTTATGCTCATCCCGGTCTTCACCGTTACGGAGAACGTCATGCTGGGCGAGGAAGTCACCCGCCGCGGCATGTTGGACCGGAACGCGGTTTCAGCCAGGATCAAGGAAATCTCCACACAATACGGGCTTGAGGTCAATCCTGATGCGCTGATCGGTGATCTGCCGGTTGGGTTGCAGCAACGCGTCGAGATCCTGAAAACCCTGTATCGCAATGCCAAGATCCTGATCCTTGATGAACCCACCGCCGTGCTCACCCCGCAGGAAGCCGAAGACCTCTTCCGCATCATGCACGACCTGACAGCGCGCGGCGTTTCCATCATCTTCATCACCCACAAACTAAAGGAAGTGCTCGCCGTGGCGGATCGAATCACGGTCATGCGCGCCGGACGCATCATCAACACTGTAACGCCTGCCGAGACGAACGAAGCCGGTCTCGCCAACATGATGGTCGGACGTCAGGTCATTCTGACCGTTAAAAAGGAGGAGCGCAGCGCGGATGAAGAGATCCTCATCGTGGAGAACCTGCATGTAAAAGACCAGCGCAACCTGGAAGTAGTGCATAACGTCTCATTCAGCGTGCGTGGAGGCGAAGTATTGGGTATTGCCGGCGTGCAAGGCAACGGTCAGACCGAACTCTCCGAAGCGCTGACCGGTCTGCGCTCTCCGACATCGGGAAAGGTCGAACTCGCCGGAATCGACGTGACCGGCAAACCGCCGCGCGCCCTCACCGAAGCGGGCTTGGCACACATCCCTGAAGACCGCCAGCGTCACGGGCTTGTGCTCACCTATCCCATCACCGACAATATGGCGCTTTGCGATTATTATCGCCCGCCCTTCAGCCGCCGCGGGGTCATCCAACAGAACGCACTGGATGCAAACGCCCGTAAACTCATCACAGCGTTCGACGTCCGCACGCCATCCCCCTTCGTCAGCGCCGGAAAACTCTCTGGAGGCAACCAGCAAAAAGTCATTGTGGCGCGCGAACTCAGCCGCGAGAACGTCAAACTCGTTATCGCCAATCAGCCCACACGCGGCTTGGATGTCGGCTCCATCGAATACATCCACAGCGAGATCATCAAGATGCGTGACCGCGGCGTCGCCGTCCTGCTCATCTCCGCCGAATTGGATGAGATCATGGCGCTCTCCGACCGTATTGCCGTCATGTATCGTGGGCAGATCGTCACGATCGTGGATGCAAAATCAGCCGTCCGCGAACAACTTGGCTTGTGGATGGCAGGCGCGCACGTCAAAACTGCCTGAGAATCGCTTCACCCCCCGCTCGAACCTGATCCAACAAAACGGGAGTTTCCAAACTCCTGTTTTGTTTTAAGTAAGACCTGCGGGGGATTTTTACAAAACCATCTTGCGGTAAAATAATTGTGAAAGAAGGAGAGAAGATGAAAAAGAACATCCGCCTATTTAATTTATTCGTCATCATGGCTTTATTTTTAGGAGCCTGCAACCTTCCATCCAATGACCCGCAGGATGCCAGTGCCACCTCCGCCGCGCAAACCGTGGAAGCGCTTCTCAGCGCCACACCTATGATGACAGAAACCCCCACGGTGCCCCCCATCAACACAATTACGCCGATCCCCACCTCGCTGGTGACCAACACGCCGATAGCCAGCGCCACGCCAACCTGCAATCTGGCTCAATTTGTCACCGATGTCACCGTCCCGGATGGCACGACCATGACGCCCAATCAGAACTTCAACAAGAAATGGCGCATCCGCAATATCGGCGCCTGTTCCTGGAACGGATTCTCCCTCGTCTTTGACAGCGGCGATTCCATGGGCGGACCTGCCACCAAACCCATCCCCGTCGTCAACCCCGGTCAGGAAGTGGACCTGGATGTGGATCTCAAAGCCCCTGCCACCGCGGGCACCTTCCGCAGTTACTGGCGGATTGTTACGAACAATAATGTCCTTGTGCCAGTCGTCAACGGATATCAGGGAAGAGCATTCTACGTGGAAGTAAAAGTACAAGCCGTGCCGACCAACACGACCATATCGCAGCTCATTCTGAACCCGGTCGAAAGCGAGAGCGGCACCGTCTATGAACCCGCTGCAGGACAGGGCATTCCACAGACCATTCTGGCGGGCGACACTGCTTCCAACCACCTCGCGCGCGGATACATGAGTTTCAACATCGCGCCCCTGCTCGGGAAGACCATCCAAAACGCGTCCCTGGCGCTCGGCGGATGCAGCCAACAAAACGATCCTTTCGGCGGACTTGCCGGCATCTGGGTCGGTGAAGTGCAATACACTCTGCCGCTGAAACAATCGGATTACAGTATCGGAGGGACGGGCATTCAACTGCTTAACTCCATCCCCGGACCTATCGATGTGAAGTCCCTGCTGCAGACCCGCATCACGGAAGGGAAGAACCGCTTCCAGATCCGTCTCCACCCTGCCGGTCCCAGCGATGCGGACGGTCAAGCCGATTATCTGACTTGCAATGCCGGATCGGTCACATTGACAGTGTCTTATTTCCCTTAAAATCGGATTAGATTTATTAATAACGATACAACGCCCGGTTTTCCGAGCGTTGTTATTTAACAGTATAATCATTTCCTGTAAAATGAAAGGAAAAAAATGTTCAGAAATAAAAAATATTTGACATTCACGTTAATCGTCATCACAACCCTGATCCTCTCCGCCTGCGGAGCAGGTGACACTCAGGATGCGTTGATTCAAACCGCCGTCGCAGAGACAGTTGCCGCGCAGAGCACCGAACCACCCGCAACCCAGCCACCCGCTGAAACCTTGATCCCAACGCAAACGCCCTTCCAAATGCCGACCAGCCTTCCAACCCTGCCGTCCCCTGTCAACACGGGCAATTCGGCAAGATTCGAATGTGCTAAAGCCAGCCTGCAGGATGAAACCGTTATCGACGGTATCATCCTGAAACCCGGCGAACAATTTACCAAGACGTGGTACATCCAGAACACCAGCCCTTGCACATGGGATACCAACTATAAGATCATCTTCTGGGATGGAAACATGATGGGCGGCGGTTATTATTACAACCTTCCCCAAGTTGTCGCCCCCGGAGCGACCATTCCGATCTCTCTCGTACTGACAGCCCCCACCGCAGACGGCTCCTATCGTTCCGAATGGAAACTCCAGACCTCGGATAACATCAATTTCGGCGTGGGCTTGTACAACGCGTCCTTCTACACGGATATATCCGTTTCCTCTGCGGAAAAACCGGCATTTGGCATCACCAGCGTCAATTTGTATGTGACCCGCGAGCCGAAAACCGGCTGTCAACCCGCGAACATGGTCTTCACCGCATACGCCGAAGTATCCACCAGCGGACCGCACGAATTCACCTACTACTGGGGTCAAAAGGACGGAAACAACTCAAGCCCCAAAACGGTGTTCATCAACTCATCCACTACCACGACCTATACCCGTGTGTGGCAATTCGGGCGCGCCGCATCGCAGGGTAATAAGTGGTTTACATTTGTTATCACTGAACCCGTGTACCGGGAATACAAAGTGGACTTTGTATTCGAATGTCCGTAAAAAATAATCAAAAAGCAGCCGGGGATCCCCGGCTGCTTTTTGATTCGGAACCATTTGCCCCATCCCTTCGTCTTTAATCTTTGCAGAAAGAAAATACGGAGGAACCATGTCTCGAAAATCCTTATCTATCGCTGTTGCAATGGTGTTTCTGTTAATTGCCCAGGCAGCTTGCAATATGCCTTCCAATCCGGCGACACCGGACACATTTGCCACGCTCAACGGAATTTATACCGCTTCCGCCCTGACCATCGAGGCGGCAGGCACCCAAACCGGCTTTACCGCCACTCCGGGCTTGCCCCAGCCAACCGTCACCCTGGCAGGATCGCCCACAGCGACGAATCAAGCTGTGTTGCCCTCACCAGCCCCACAGTCCAAGTGTGATGCGGCGCAATTCCTTGGCGATGTCACCTATCCCGATGGGAGCGTCATCCCGCGCAACACCACTTTTGTGAAGATCTGGCGCATCAAGAACGTCGGCACCTGCACGTGGACGACGTCCTATTCGCTTGTCTTCACAAGCGGCGATTCGATGGGAGCGTCCGCCACTGTGGCGATGCCCGGAACTGTGAATCCGGGGCAATATATCGAAATTCCAGTCACTTTGAAAGCGCCAAACAAGGACGGAAAATACAGAGGCTATTGGAAACTCCGAAACTCGTCAGGCGTGCTGTTCGGAATTGGCGCGCAGGCGGATACCGCTTTTTGGGTGGATATCCGCGTGACAGGTCCATCGCATGTTGCCTACAATTTTGCGGATAATTACTGCCAGGCGGAGTGGACCAACGGTGACAACGCGCTTCCCTGTCCCGGCACAGATGGGGCACCGCAGGGCTCTGTCATCCGCTTGAACTCCCCAAGGCTGGAGAACGGCTCCAAGGAAAATGAGCCGGGTCTGCTCACCTATCCGCAAGACCGGCGTAACGGCTTCATCAGCGGAGAATTCCCAGCTTTCACCGTGCAGGCTGGCGACCGCTTCCGCACCATTATCAACTGTCAGTACAACTCGCCGAAATGCGATGTGGTCTTCCGGCTCGACTATAGGAACAACGGACAGGTAAAAACGCTCGCAAGCTGGCACGAAGTCTATGAAGGCAAGTACTATCCCATTGATCTTGATCTGAGCAGCCTTGCCGGAGAGACGCTTAAGTTCATTTTGCACGTCAGCGCGAATGGCGGAAACAGCCAGGATTACGCGCTTTGGCTCAATCCCCACATCGTGAGACAGGGAAACCCGCCTCCCACATGGACCCCGAGCCTGACTCCGACCATCACGCCTACATCCACGCCGACACTGACCCCGACTCTCACACTCACTCCTACTTCCACGGCGTCTCCTACGCCAACCGCGACGGAAACGCCCACAGAAACGCCTACACCATAGTGCGTTATAATCAAGTTAACCATTTTCGGAGGTTACGAACATGAAATTTCGCAAGTCAACTTGGCTGATATTGCTGACCACCGTGTCCATGCTGGTCAGTTCCTGCAATATTGGAGCCACCCCTGCCCCCGAGCAGAACACTGATGCGATCCAGACGCAGGCTTTTGAGCTTGTGCTGACCCAGGCTGCCCTGCAGCAAACACAAACTGCGGCAGCGATCCCGCCGACACCCATGCCGACGAACACCCCGCTTCCATTACCCACGGCAGGTGAATTGCCCACTTTTGCGCCTGCCGGCGCGACAAACACGCCCTTCGCTTTCAATACCCAGCAGCCCGGTTTGACACCGCTGGTGCTCGCTTCGCCCACCATCGGTGTGATCAACACCGTGACGACAAAAAACGGCTGTAACGACGGCGCCTTCCTTGGTGAAGGCGGTGTCACCGATGGTACCGAGATCGAAGCCGGAAAAGCGTTCGACAAGTCCTTCATGCTGCAAAACACCGGAGAATGCGCATGGGACGAAGGCTATTCCTTTGCCTTTATCCCTGAATTCTCCACCCCCGGTTTTGAAGGTTATAGCATTGTTCTAAAAAAAGAGAAACCTGAAGAATATACCAAACCCGGGCAGGGACAGACCTACGTCCTGAAATTGACTGCGCCCAAAACGGCAGGCACCTACAAAGCCTATTGGAAAATGAAAGACGACCTAGGCAACTTGTTCGGTCCGCTGGTCTGGTTGGAGATCGTTGTCAAGTAAGCCGTCCATAGCGCCAAGGAGAGGTACCATGAAACTAAAACTGTCCATCGCCCTGTTGATAATCGCCCTGCTGGTTGCAGCCTGTGCTCCTTCCACTCCGGTTGAACCAACCCCGGATGTAAGCGTGATCCGTACATCGGCGGCAAGTACGGTGGTGGCAGAACTCACACTCACCGCAGCCGCATTCACGCCCACCTCTGCCCCCACAGACACACCGGAACCGGACCTCCCTCCGACCGAAACGCCGACCATCGCCTTCGCCACGGACCCGACCCAGGCAGCACTGGGTACTCCCGCCGCCTTGTGCGATGATTACGATTTCAACCTTTCCACACTCGACGTCACCATCCCGGACGGCACGCCCATGAGCCCGGGTCAGGAATTTGTCAAAACATGGAAAATCAGAAACACCGGAATCTGCACCTGGGATACCACATACCGACCCATCTTCTCCTATAGTTCACCGCCCAATGTGCGGATGAACGCCCAGCCGGTTCCGCTTTCCGTGCTTGTCGCCCCCGGCGAGGAAGCCGATGTCTCCGTGCAATTTACAGCACCGTCCACACCGGGAAGATACACCCTCTATTGGCAGATGGTCAACGGGAGGGGCATCCCCTTCGGTACAAAAGATTACATCCTGATCGTTGAGATCGTCGTCCAATAACTTGAAGCAACTCAAACAAGCCATAAAAGAGAAAGCGCGCCAGCTGGGATTTGTCCTGGCTGGCGTTGCTTCTTCCGACCCGCCTGCACACTACAGCATCTTTGAAGACTGGCTGAACAAGGGACATCACGCCACAATGGACTATCTCGCCTCGGAACGCAGCCGCATCCGCCGCGCCGACCCGAAGCAGATCCTCCCCGAGTGCAAATCCATCCTCGTATTGGCATTGCCTTATGAAAATTCTGAATTCAAAATTCAGAATTTAGAATTCAGGATCGCCGCCTACGCCCTCGGCGCGGACTATCACGATGTCATCCCTCCGCGCTTGCAACAGATCGTCGAATTCATTGAAGAGCAGGTCGGGCATCTCGTCCCCAATCGTTACTACACCGACACCGGTCCCATCCTCGAGCGCGAACTCGCTCAACGCGCAGGCTTGGGTTGGATCGGCAAAAATTCCATGCTCATCAACCCGCAAGCGGGTTCCACATTTCTGCTCGCCGAAATCCTGCTTGGCATCGAACTCGAACCCGACCCGCCCTTCCCCACCGACCACTGCGGCTCCTGCACGCGCTGCCTCGATGCCTGCCCCACTCAATGCATCCTCCCAAACCGCACACTCGACGCCAGCCGCTGCATCTCCTACCTCACCATCGAAAACAAGGGCGAGATTCCCGAAGACCTGCGCCCTCAAATTCAAAATTGGATATTTGGATGCGACATCTGTCAGCAGGTCTGCCCGTGGAATCGATTCTCCTCCGCATCTGATCCTGCTCTCGAGCCGTCCATTCCGCTTCCCGTCCTGACCTCGGACCTGCTCCTGTCATCCGTCCAGTTCAACCAACACTTCAAGCGGACTCCAATCCAGCGTGCCAAGCGGCGCGGATACCTCCGCAACCTCGCTGTCGCCATCGGCAACACGGGAAAAGAAAATGATCTTCCCGCCCTTGAACAAGCCGCACAAGACGAAGAACCGTTGGTACGTCAACATGCCGAATGGGCGATTGATCGTATAAATCGCAGGTCACGCTGAAAGCATGACCTACATGCCATGAAAAAATTACTCATCGCCACCAACAATCACGGAAAGATCGAAGAACTAAAAGAACTACTGAACGGCTTTGGCATTGCGTTTGTCACCCCCGCAGAGATCAACCTCGAACTGGAAGTCGAAGAAGACGGCTCGACGTATCGAGAGAATGTGGGCAAAAAAGCCCTCGCCTTCGCCCAAGCCAGCGGACTGATCGCACTCGCCGACGACTCCGGTCTTGAAGTAGATGCACTCGGCGGCGCACCGGGGCTGTATTCTGCAAGATATTCCCCCAAACCCGGCGCGAAAGACAAAGACCGCCGCGATTTTCTCTTGCAGAATCTTGTAGACAAGCCGCGTCCGTGGATGGCGCATTTCCATGCGACGATTGCGATTGCCAAGCCAACAGGAGAGATCGAATTCGCCGAAGGAAATTGCCCCGGCGAGATCATCCCCGAAGAACGCGGCACAGGCGGATTTGGTTACGATCCGATCTTCCTGCTGACTGAATTGGGAAAGACGATGGCAGAACTCGAAATGGACGAAAAGAATCGTCTCAGTCACCGCGCGCGGGCAGTGATGAATGCCATGCCAATTTTGAAGAAAATGTTTGGGGTGTAGAAGCAGGCTAAGGCGCGGAAAGAAGCGGAAGGTCATCCAAGAATTGCTTTATCGCCTCCGCCACCACATCGGGTTGTTCCAACTGCGCCATGTGACCCGCATTCTCGATCATGAACAATTGCGCGTTCGGAAGGGCGTCCCGCAGGGAGTGGGAGAATTTCGGCGGCATCATCCGGTCGTGCTCCCCGCACAGAATGAGCGCGGGGATTTTTATTTCAGCAAGCCTGTCCGTGACATCGAATTGATCGCATGCAAGAAAATCACCGAACAAAACGGATGGATCCGTTTTCAGCAAGCCCTGTTTCGACAGCCGGATCAAACCGTGGGATGCATTGCTGAAAAAATTAGCGTTGATGGTTTCCACTGTAGATGCGAATGTGCCGGGGTTCTCCACGCCTTCAAGAATGGACGGGGCGACGCGCATCTTCCCCCCGCCGCCGATCAACACCAGCCCCGCAACTCTGTGCGGATGACTCAGAGCAAGTGTCAGCGCGATGGCGCTGCCCATGGAAATCCCAGCCAAGACCGCCGCCTGAATGTTCGCAGCATCCATGAAGCGGATAACGTCATCGGCATATTCGTCAATGGACTGCCTGCCATCCCCTTCCGATTGTCCGTGACCAGGCAGGTCGAGCGCATACACGGTCTCATCCTTGAGCCGCCGGATGTACGGATGCCACGTTAAGTAACTACCGCCCGCCCCATGAATAAGGATCACGGGCGGGCGGCTAGGTGTTGTTTCCTCCGCAAGATGAACAAAGTAGTGCATTCCTGCGAGTGCGGGCATCTATTTCCGTTTTCTTCTGGGATGATGCAGGCGGTCGGCGGCTTCTTCGGTCAGGGGGATGTACACCTGAACCTTTGTGCCTTTCTTCGGCGCGGAGTCGATCTGTAGCAGCCCGTTCACCAGTTCGGCGCGCTCACGCAGATTGACCATGCCAAGGCTGCTGCTGGAACGCTTGTCGTAGGTTTCCGTCATCGCCTGGACATCGAAGCCAACGCCATTATCCGCGATCTCCAGCAGGACAACGCCGGTATCGAATTGTTGCAGGCTCACAGTGATCGTTTCCGACGCGGCATGTTTGCGGGCATTATTAACGGCTTCCTCAATGATGTAGAAAATGACACCCTGTTTGCCCATTTCAAGCTGTTGAACGGCGCCTTCGTCGATGTGAACAAGCACCTTTTGCGAGAAGGTTTCCATCATTTTATCCGCCATGGCTTGAACGGCGGCAGTAAGTCCCTGCGACTCAAGAATGAGCGGACGCAGAGTAAAGAGCATGTGACGGATCTCCTTGGTGGTGCGGTGCGCCAGTTCCTCGAGCCTGATCAATTCATCCGCAGCGGACTTCGCATCCTTCTGGACCATGCGCCGCGCGATGTTGATCCGCATCGCCATCGCCGCCACAGACTGCGTCGGTCCATCGTGCAGGTCGCGCGCCAGTTTTTTACGCGCATCTTCGTACACTTCCGCCATGCGCTCCTTCTCTTCGACAAGGTCTTGATACAAACGCGCATTTTGGATGGCAATGACCGCCTGCCTGCCGATAATTTCCAACAACTTGATGCGGTCGGTATTGAAGTAATCCGGCTCGGGATGTGCGAACAGCAACACGCCATAGACGTTGAATCCGCTCCGCAGTGGGAAACAATATCCGCTGGTGCAGTTGCGGAGCGCAATGACACGTCCCAGTTCAGGGTCGTGTCCGATATCCTTGAATAGAATCGGTTCCCCTTCATCGAGCGCGCGCTTTAACACACCATCCGCCCCCTCGAAAGTGATACGCATGTCGGCGCTGGTAAAGCGCCGCGCGGAACCGATGCGCAATTTCCCGCCATTGAACAGCATGACCACTCCCACCAGCGGGTCGCTGACAGAGCCTTCCGGGTCGGGATTCAGCGTGGCGGCGCCCATGTCCAGCGCTGAATCCAGCACGCGTTTGTAACTGAGCGTGGAGGAAAGGGTGGATGTCAACTCGTAAATGGCGCGCATGCGTTCATTTTGGATGGCATGTTTCTTTTCTTCGGCGTCCATCCACAGGGCACGGTTCTTTCGCATGTGCATCATGAGCCGCCTGCCAAGAAACCCAAACACCAGGCTCACCGCCACCAGAATGACTGAAATCGTCAATGCCAGGGAGAGATTTTCATGTGTGCGCACGCCGTTATAGATCATGAAGCCCGAAAACACCAGGGATGCGGTCAATGCGCCCCAAAACTCGAAATAGATTGAACCTGTCAATATCGGAAGAAGACCCACCCAGAACGCCGGTCCTTGAATGCCACCCTGTGCCCAGAAAAAGGCTGCCGTCAGAAACAGATCAAAAAGGATATTGATGCGCCGGTGAAAATTCGTGCGCAAGTTCAAACCTGCAAAAGCGGTCATGGCGAGATTCCAGACGATCATCACCCCCACTGCCCACGTCGAACCGACGTTTAGCTGCTGTCCCAAACCAAGCGATACGATCAGACCCACCAGTATGACCCAGCGCAGCGAGATCACAAACCAGTCCGCCATGTAGGGCGTATCGAATCTTCGTATCATAGCCTTCCAATCATATCGAAAAACGCATGGTTCGGCAACTTTTTGGCGTTACAACTAACTTACACACGCTCAGGCTTCATATCCCATCTGCGCCAGCCAGGCTCCAAGCCGGTCATTCAGGACTTTTTGCTGGGCTTCCGTATAGGATTCGCGGAATCTGCCGATCTTGCCCTTGTAAAAATGCAGACCTTGCTGACCGTCATTCGCTCCGGGGCGATACTGCGCGATCACTGACTGGACCTCGGGCTTGTTCCCGTCTAATTTGAGATAGTCCACCAGTTTGGCGGATTCGGCGTCGTAGTTCGTGAGCAGGTCTTCGTAGCGGGCGACCAGCACATTCTTCTCGTTCATCCATTTTTCCCAGATGCGGACGTAGTCCATGATGAAATCCAGGCTTTTCTCGAAATCAGAGAGGTGCGAGAAGGCGTTGGGACGTCCCTTCGTAAGCGCGCGCTGACCAAAATCATACGCAGAGAGCATGGCATCGCGCGGGTCACGGTAAATGTATGTGATGCGAAGCAAGCCCAAGGTCGAGAGAAGACGCGAGGCGCTTGTCGGTCCCGCGTGCGCCTTGATGACAAAAGTATTGCCCATCAGCGCGGGAATCGCCACCATTCCCAGCCTGCGGACGGAGAGCACACCGATGTTGCAGTTGACTTCGGTCAATATGCTTTGCAAGCCGTATTTCTCGCGGATGTCACGCGCATCGGCACAGCCCGTGGTTTTCATCAGGTCGTGAATAAGGTTGTAGTGCCAGCCCGAACCTGCGCGCGGCATTCCGACGGAAAGAACGATCATTTGGTTTCCTTGTGCAATGAAATAGCAGACAGCCCAGCCAATATACCGGAGACCAGCCAGATGTTCGGCGTTGTGAGCGAATCCTGGGTGAAATTATAAAAGGTGATTGCCAGCCACGCAAATACTCCGGCAGTGGCGGCAAAACGCACCCAGGGGGCATCCCGCTTGAGGAGGGAGAGTATATCGCCAAGGATGTAAAACTGGAATGCAAGGAACAGGAAGAAACCGATCACACCCGTTTCGGCGAGCAGGCGCGCGTACATATTTTTCGGGTTGGGATACAGACGGTTTTCAGGACTCAATTGACGCGCGATCTCCGGCACGGTGGTCAATGACCAGTGTGGCAGGTTCTGATACATGGTGAATCCGCTCGCGCCCAAGCCAACCCCGCTGATGGGATGTTGTTCGAACACGGCAAATGCCGCGGACGAATATGCGCCGCGCGCGCCCGCGCGGATGTTGACGATGTATTCGCTGATGTTTTCCGCATCAAAGTTGACCAGACTGCGGAAATAGTCGCGTTGACCGAGAAAAAGAAGCGCGCCGGAAACCATGCCGATCAATATGGCAATGATGCCGATGCGAAGAAAGATCGCGTTGATCCGTCCGCGAAAGCCGCCGATGAACCAAGCCCAGATGGCGCGGATGACGTCACGCCCGAGGAAGAGAAAGGTCAAACCGGCGGCGGCAAGCGTGGTCAGCAATCCGCCGCGCGAGTAGGTGGCAAGAAGCACAAGGGTGGATAAAGCCAGTAGAACAGGCTCCAGCCACTTCACACGGGTGAGGCGGAAATTCGTCAATATGGAGGCAAATAAAAATGGGATGAAGATCGTGGCGAGTTGTCCCGCCAGCCAGGCAGGTTCGTAGGCAAGCCCCGAAATGCGGTTCGTGCGCACGAGTTCGCGCATCGAAAACGCCAACTGCCAGTGCGTGACCATTTCCTTTTCGAGCAGATTCGTGTAAAACGTGACCGCCTGCAAGCCGCTCCACGCGAGGTTGATGCACAAACCAGCCAAAATCCATTTGACCGTGAACCGCAGGTCGGCTTCGGTTTTGTTCATCCACATGGCGCTGATGAAAAAGGATAACCCGATGAAGAGCGTCACCAAGGCGCGGATGGCGCGCCCGAAGTAGGTTTGTCCGCGCAGGGGAATCGGATCGATCAGCGCCCCAAAACTGGTTGCCACCATGACGAAGAGGACAAACGCCCCAAGCGGAATCAATGCGCCGGACCAATTCAATGTGATTCGTTTTCGCCACGCTTGAACGATCAACAGCGGAAAGAGCAATGCCAGCGGATATAACGCCAGCGGACGCACCATCGTCCCTTCGCCAAGAAATGGGAACCAGCGAAAACTGGTGACAGGCAGGGCAAGCAATGCCAATCCCCAAAGCAGGCGCGGGAGGTTATCCATGGAAAGAATTGATCTGCGGATCATTTGGGTTTGATGAACAACACCACGAACGCCGCGAGTAACAAAAAGGCGCTTGAACCAGCCAGCAGGAATGCGCCAAGTGAGATACTGCGCTGCTTCGGCAGATTGGCAGATTGCGTCACTTCGAGCCGTACAAACTCATTGATGTTTCCCGCTTCAATCTCCGCTTGTACTTTGGCGGCGAACGATTCCGCCCATGTCGAGGCGAGCGATTCCGCCATCTGTGGGTCACGGTCATCAGCATAGAAATGCCAGCCTGCTTCAGCGGGTTGCGAGAGTTGCAGTTTTCCGCCGCGCAATTCATCCACAGGGAAATTCAATTGCGCAAGGACTTCATCCGACCAGGCGAGTTCGATCATTTTGCGCGTTTCTCGTTCGAGATAATAGAAGTGCTGGCGGTCGGTTTCTGCGGGCAGCGCCTGCTCAAGGTTGAAATCCACGTTGACGGTGGCGCGCGCGCGATATGGCGGCGGCGCAGCATAATACACCGCCATGCCGATCAACATGCCGATCAACGCGCCAAACATCCAAAACCGCCATGCGCGCAGCAGGCGGATCAGGTCATCAAGAGAAGGGGGAGAGAAGATGAATTTCATGATCTTCGAATACGCCATTTCCACAACGGACCGATGATTTTCCGCAGGTAATATTTTGCCACAATCGGCGCAAAAAACGAACCGCCATCGCGGTAATGCACACGCAGCATTTCCTTCCAGCCGCGCTCATCGTTCACATTGGTCTTGCTCGAGGTGTGAATGCGGAAGTTCGCCCACGTCCTGCCGGGCAAATATTTGATCGGCGCGCGCGCGGCGATCCGCACCCACAGATCATAATCCATTGCAAAATAAAATGACGGGTCGAGCGGACCAACTTCCTTCCAATATTTCGCA
Organism: Anaerolineales bacterium; assembly: GCA_023382595.1. Lineage (GTDB taxonomy): Bacteria > Chloroflexota > Anaerolineae > Anaerolineales > Villigracilaceae > Villigracilis. The sequence goes on from JAHDWB010000001.1 coordinate 1,237,904, forward strand.
CGGAAGAACATCGTCTGCTGCGGGATGTGGACGTATCCCTTCCGCAGTTTTTGGTAATCCGTCTGCCGCGAAGCAAATTTGCCGATCACGCGTCCCTGTTCGTCGATGAAATCGCAGTCCGCATACACCATCGCCACATCAGGATTTTCCATCAGATACAAAACTGCTTCGCCAACAGCTTTAGGATTATAGGTATCATCTGAATTGATCCATGCCAGGATGTCGCCTTTGGCGCGGTTGAATCCCTTGTTGATCGCATCGGTCTGACCCTTGTCCTGCTCGCTGACCCAGAACGCGAGACTACTCTGATACTTTTGGATCACACCCACGCTGCCATCGGTCGAGCCGCCGTCGATGACGATGTATTCGATGCGTGGATAATCCTGCGCCAGCACGGATTGGATCGTCTCTTCGAGATATGCCGCCTGATTGAACGAGGGCGTAACAATGGAAACGAGAGGCAAAGGACGCTGCGAGGTCATGCTACTTCCATTCGTCTTCCGAATAGAACAACTCCGAGACGCCCTCCGTCAACTTGCGGATTTTAGTGATCTCATCCGGGGAGAGCAATTTTTTCCAGTTGTCGAGGTTGGCGCGGCTGTCCAGTTTGACGGAATGGGTCTTGTTCTTCGCCAGTTTCGTCGGATTTTCGGAACTGCTGGAGTTTTGGATGATGTCACGGACACGCTCGGTAAAGTCCAAGCCGAGGGATTGGTATAAGGTCTGGTAGCTGCCGATGGGGTCGCGGGAGAGGTCTTCGTGGCGGACAATGTCAAATTGCGGGAACAGGCTGCGGGTCGAATGAACGAAGCGGTAGATCAACCTCCAGAGCAGAGCTCCCTGGCTGATGATGTCATCCGGGCGAATCGCTTCCATATCGGCGCGGTCCGCTTCAAGATGATCGCGCATGAGCAGAGGCTGATCCAGAAGGTTGCGGAAATCATATGTCCAGCCGAGGCGTTTAAGACTGCCCGCAAACCCTGCAGGGTGGCGGACTGTGATGACAACATGGCAATTCAGTTTTTCATGAAACCAGGGGGCGGAGAAAAGTGCGAACGGGTCTTTGATGAGGACGCGCTGCCCTTGAAGATTGCCTTTGAAAAAAATATGGAAATCGCGCCCCATGCGTAGAAAATCTTTTGTGGAGCGCAGGGATTTTATTTCAAGCCAGAGGTGATATTGAAAATTGAGCAGTTCGTGAAACGCGGGCAGGTAGTTGGTCTCGTTTTCCTCGGTAATATATGTGTACCAATGTTGGGTGGGCGCTCGAAAAACCCCAGGACGATGGTGGACATTCAACGGTTCGCTGATATAAGCAGTCCTGGGATCGGCAGCGAGCATCCGTCCAACCCATGTGGTGCCGCTGCGATGCGCGCCAGTGATAAGGATAGGGCGATTGTTATTCATTCAAGTAATCCAGCAGTTCTTCATCAGGTATGGTGAACGCACGGATCGACTCCACACCATAGAATCGTGCCGCACATTTATTAACCCAGTGGTTGGGGTCGTTATCGATCTCCTTTACCTGATATACGCCTGAGAAGCCGGGGATAACAAGGTCTTTTTCACCCATACTGGCATGGCGAATGACGTAGGCATTGCGAAGATCCCATAATTCCGCGCGGGCACGGTATTCAGGCAGATCATATCGGATGATATTGAATGCCGCCCGCAGGGGATAGACGACCATGATAACAGCAAATACAGCCAAGACTGCGATCCGTCCCGCCCGCGGATTCGGCTTGAATTGCACATGCTGTAGTAATAACCCCAATAGAGCGCCTTCCAGCATAAACCCAGCGATCATGAGTGAACGGGCGAGAAAGCGCATCCGCTCGACAGGAAAACCTTGTCCGTATACACTGGGGGAAAATCCTGCCGCGATCAACACCCAGACGAGAACGGGGATGGCGAGGATAAAAAATAATACTAAGCGTTTTCGCCTTGAGGTCAATTCGATGGGGTTATCCTGCCCATACAGCCAGAACATTGCAGCTGAAACAGATATGGAAATAAGAGAAGGAAGCGGCTGCGTCTTCAGGGCATCGACAATGAAAAGATAGGCGTAGAGGAATGAAGTTCCCAATAACTCAATGAGATTCAGTCCTTTTTCACTCGTGACATCAGCAATAGCCGGGGAAAATATCATGGTCAAAAGACCTACAAACATGCCGGTACATGCCCATCCCAGTAAAATGACATATTTTTTCCTAGCGGGGGATTTCCCCCAAATCCCAACTGCCAATAAAGATAAAAACAGAGCGGCAAGAGCGGTCGCGGTCGGCGGCTCGGAAAACCCAGCAATCACAAATGAAGAAAGAAAAATGACAATTCCAGCCCACAGGGGAACTGGTTGCGCAGCAGGGGTTCTCGCATTTTTAAGAAGAAATGCGGTCAAAAATAACCCGAACACCAGCGGCGCGAAATGGGTCATCATGGATGAGCGCCAATATATAGTTTGAAAAAGATTGGGTGCTTGTAAAAAACTAAAGAAGCCGAAAAACAATCCCCAGAAAAGATCGAAATGAATCAGCCAATCAATTTTCAAAAGCTTTCTTAACTCATATACCGTCCAAGTTAATCCAAAATACCACATGATAATCATGGAAACAGTGGAGAAAAGTATATTATTTTCACTCAGGGATTCGCTAATACCAACAAACAAAAGGTTCGAATATCGGTTCGCAGCCCTCCACGCCCCAACAGAATAACGCTCAAGCACGGCATCAAGTGGTGACATATTTGTAACACGAACTGCTTCGCAGTAATCGTCGGCGAGATGTCGGGAAAAAGTACCCAGATATACGTATGTGCCAACTGAAACCAGTAGAGCAACCATACTTAGACCGACAACATAAGCAAAATATTCGTTTTTTATTCCCTGCAACTTCATAAGGAAAATCCTCATAGCATTCGCTCATCGGAGTGAGCAAGCTACTTATTAAAGGTGGTGTTTTTCAGACAAATGCGCCCAGCATCAAACAGGGTGCTATAAAATTGGCACGATTAAAAATGCGGTCTCGATACAACAAAGACTGCTCCACAATTCTTGTGGCAAATTTATTAATTATACATTCCTGTTCCTAGTTGTGATTCCACTATAATTCCGTTTTTTACAGTGGGCGAAGTCACGACACGATACAAGAAAATCGAAACGTACCGCAGCAGTGCATCTCGGTCAAGATCCAAGGTTAAAGAAGAGATGTCTTGGTATACACAAGGCGGAATAATTGTAACGCAGGTTTATATTGCGGAATTGAGAGAAGGCTTATAATTCAGCGAATGGTAAGGTTTTTTTGCAAAAAACTCCACAGGTACACTGGAAGTTATGGAATTATTAAAAAATATTGCAGATAAGCTCTGGGATAAATCGCTGATCATCGCGGGGGTGCTTTGTGCCTTACTTCCCACAAGTCCGCTGAACATGCCTCTCACATTTAGAGATTCGGGGGTATTTTTATACTTTGGCTGGAGGATCTTGAACGGCGAACTGCCCTACCGTGACATATGGGATCACAAGCCGCCGGTCATTTTTTATATCAACGCTCTGGGGCTGGCGCTTACAGACAATTCGCGGTGGGGGGTATGGATAATTGAACTTGTGGCATTATCAATAGCAGCATGGATTGGTTTTCAACTTGTCAAAAGCCTGTTCGGTCTTTCACCTGCCATTTTCAGCCTGCTACTTTGGCTATTATCGCTTGTTCCTCTATTACAGGGAGGAAATTTCACAACAGAATATACGCTTCCACTACAGTTTGCTGCATTATGGTTGGCTTATCATATCAATGCATCCCGCCGCTCCAATTGGATGTATTTCCTCCTGGGTTTAACAGGAGCCATTACATTCTTCACCAAACAAACAGCCGTTGGGATTTGGATAGCCATCGTTCTATATCTGACCATCCAACGATTATTCACAAAGCAGATCAGACAATGGTTTCATGAAATTGTCATCATCGCATTTGGCGGTTTGGCGTTTACTACATTCGTAATAGTATTTTTTTACATTCAGGGCGCACTTCCACAATTTTGGAGCGCAGCTTTCGAATACAACTTTGTTTACTCAACCCGTATCGTCGGGGGACTGGCTACTGCGCTGGATACCATCTCAAAAGGTGTCCGACCTTTAACCCGAACAGGGCTGCTACAATTCTCAATCTTGGGATTTATAGTTGCTATCGCACTGATCCTGCTCAGAAAAAAATCGGCCAAGGATACACTCCCGCTTCTTGCCATCGGGCTGGTTGATCTGCCCATCGAACTTTATCTCATCGGGATGCCCAGTCGCACCTTCCCACACTACTACATGACCATGCTTCCCGTTCTTGCCTTATTCGCGGGATTGGCTCTCTGGGCATTCATCAAGTTGATGGCAAATTGGCACATTCCCAATATCGCAACCGGCATACTCATTCTCGGCATGGCAAGCTATCTAACGTGGAACTCTTTTTACATCTACATGGATCAACTGTACACGTACAGAAAGCTGACGAAAAACGAAACCATCATCGAGTACATCAAGGAAACGACATCCCCCGACGATACGGTCTTACTATGGGGCGCGGAGGCATCGGTCAATTATTTTGCTGAAAGAAAAAGCCCAACCCGTTTTGTATACCAATACCCGCTTCATCAAACGGGGTATGTTAACGATGAAATGATCAATGAATTTTTGGATGATATTATAAAAAAAAGTCCTGAACTCATTATTGACACCGGAACACAAAATCCACTTTACGGGTTTCCAATCAGTACGGATGCAATCATCAAAAAGATCGAGTATCTTAAAACTCATTATTGCCAAGTACAGCGGATAGACACTTGGACAATCTATCAATTCTCAGAAAATGGCTGTGAGCATTGATGCGTTTAGATAGTTTTATTCCTTATATCTTGTTCCTCGTGCCCGGAGAATCCTTTCCCGTACTTTCTCCAAATCAAGGAGACTTAAAATAGCAGATACAAATAGATTCATCCGCGCCAGAGCCGTGGGCGGGTGGATGGATAGCGCGCGAAACCATGCCGCGAGCGATTTTGCGGGAAGTCCGCCATCGAGCAGGTAGCGTGCGTCCACACGGTGGGCGGAGGCGCGGGCGCGGCGGTTGACTTTTTCCAGCAAAGGGGCAAAGTTTGGGTCTTGCGAAATCACATCCAAAATACGAAAGGCTTCGCGCCCGAACTCGGCGGCTTTGGCGCGATTCTTCGCTTCGGGGTGGTAGCGCGCGACTGACCAGATGTGATCGACATGCAAAAGTTTCCCATGTTGGGCGAGTTGGATCCACAAGAGATGGTCGAGTAAAAAATGAAAATCGAGATTGAGACCGCTTGTTTTTTGCAGGGCGGAGCGGCGCATGAAAACAGCGGGCTGTCCAATAATTTGGAAACATAACAAATCTTCAAGCGTCAATTGTTTGTAATTCAAGGTGTTGAAAGTTTTGCCATTCTCATCCACGGCGAGCATATTTCCATAGATCAGGACTGCAGCGGGATTTTCGGCGAAGGCTTTTACCGCGGCACTGACGGTTCCGGGCAGATAATAATCGTCCGAATTAAGCCAGGCGATTATCTCGCCTGTGGCGCGGGTAAATCCCTTATTGATGGCGTCGGCTTGTCCGCTGTCTTTTTCTGAAGTCCAATATGCAAGTTTTTCGGAATACTTTTTGATGATATCCACACTGCCATCCGTAGATGCGCCGTCAATGACGATGTACTCGATGCGCGGATAATCCTGATCGAGCACAGACAGCATGGTCTGCTCGAGGTATTTTGCCTGGTTATAGGATGGGGTGACGATGGAAACGAGGGTCATCTCAAAGGGTGGGAAATGTTTAATAGGGGATTCAGGTTCGAGGTCGGAGTGAGGCGGGATTTTCATCCGAAAAGAGAGTTGTAATCCACTTTCGGGAAGACGGTCAGTTTACCGCCAACAGTCGCGTCGATCACTTCACGCCCTGCTTTTTGATAAGCTTCACGCGCCATGATGTAACCAACTTCGGATGTGTCGAGGTCGGGCAGCTGCCATTTGACGCCCTTCCCAAAGTAATTGGGCATGAAGTGATTGGGGTCGTCGCCTTCAGAGACAACGGTTTTGTTCGCATCGCCCTTGGACGCGAAGTTGTGATCCACACCGATGAGGATGGCTTGCTCAATGCCCATGTGAAAGGCGAGTTGCAGGGCGAGGTTGGTGACGGTTGCACCTTCCCACACACGCCCGCGGACATCGGCGGCGAATTTTGGTCCGGTGTAGGACGTGTAGACGAAAGTTGGGAGTTGGGAGATCGGCAAATTGGCGGGGTAATGACGATGCGAACGCCATGCAATGAATTGCGGGACTTGAAGGGCGAGAAAATCATTTGCAAATTGTTCGATGACGAGATCGTTGGTAACACAAATGTATGTGGTGGTGAAGCCAAGCTCAGGAAAGGCAAGATAGATGCGATTCATGCCGAACGTGATCTCATTCTTGAGTCTGCTGAGATCGGTCTGTTTGAGCGATGGACCGTTGCCGATGATGAAGGCGCGTTTGCCTTTGTGAACATCCTTCAGCGCGGCGAGACGTTTGATACTCTCGCGCCGCCACGGATGGAAATAGGCGGCGGGAAGTTCGGGGATGCGGCGGATGCCGTCATAGGTGTTCCGCGCGAATTGCCAGACGGGCTGGGGAATGATGGATTTTATGGTCTGTTTCATTCGGAGAGAAATTCTTTCCGCGAAAGATAAAGCACCGCCAACGTGACCGCGTTCAGAAGCATGAAAAGAACATCAACAAGCCCGACCTGATCGAAGATGGTCAGGATGATATTCAATGCCAGAACGGCGACTGCCAGCCAGTAGATGAGTTTCTTCCGTTTTTTCAATTGGAAGTAACAAAACAGCATGACGGCGGCATCCACGAACATGGCGAGAGCGTAGAATGCATACAGGGGAACCTGCTCGGGGTTTTGCCCAATCCTCAGCAGGGAGGCAAACCCAAACACGATGAGAATCGTTGCTGTCAGCAGGAACAAATAGCGTGTGAGTTGAAAGGTTGTGATCTTCATGATCGGCTCATTGGAAATAATATTTCTGCAGGGAAAGCAGACTCAACAAAATAAGAATATCCAAAATAAGGGCAGACATGTAAAGCGGATCGGGCAAGCCTGTGAACGCCAACACTGCGTTGAGAAGAACCGCAACAAGGGCGATCCCATACACCGGTTTATCCCATGAGTCGAGTGTTCTCCCCAAAAGGAACATGACGGTCGCATTGAAGAGAAGAAAGAAGGCAGCCAGCACCGTGGGAAGTCCGTTCGAATTCGCCACCATGTCAATGGATGTGACAATGGTGATGACAACCCACAACAAGGCATTCATGAAAAGGAGGGCGCGGGCTATGCCTCTTTGCCTTGCATACACGATCTTCAAACGCTTTGTCTTCATTCCGTGCTCAACCGGGCTGTCGCGCCGCCGTCCACGATCATGGCTTGACCGGTCATGAAGGACGACTGTTCATTATCCGCCAGGAAGTAAATGGCGTGGGCGATCTCCTCCGGCTTGCCAACCTTCCCGCTGACCGTCTTCCGCGCCAGATTATCGAGCCTTTCCTGTATATCGCCCGAACCGACATGTCCGCGCCCAAGCCCCGCACGCAGCATGGGCGTATCCACTGCGCCGGGCAAAATCGCATTGACACGGATATTATCCGGCGCAAACTCGATCGCCATGGCACGGGTCAGGGCGAGCAACCCGCCCTTGGACGCGGCGTACGCGGCGATATTGGTGGACGTCTGCACGGCGTGGACGGAGGAAACATTCACGATTGACCCGCCGTTCCCAGCTTTGAGAAGCGGATACGCCAGCTTGACGCCAAGAAACACGGAACGCAAATTCGCCGCCATGACCGCATCCCACTCATCGACGGTTGTTTCCACGAGTGGTTTTGCCACCTGTAACGCTGCATTGTTGACCAGGGCGTCGAGCGTATCGGAGAACGATTTTGCCTGCTCAAAAATCGCTTCCATGTCTTCGGGGCGCGAGATATCGGAGCGGATGAATGCTCCGTTTTGCGGGAAATCATCCCCGAAATCATTTCTGTCCACGCCGATGACGCGCCAGCCTTTTTCGGCAAAAAGCGCAACAGACGCTCGCCCGATTCCGCCCGCCGCGCCGGTGATAAGAAGAGTTCTATTTTCCATATTTCAATCCACTTGAATCGATTCCCAGCCCGTCCAGCAAATTTCGGATCGTATTCCAATGCACCCGCTCCCATGCCGCCGGGCTGGAGTTGGAATTATGCGGCGCGAGCATGACATTATCCATCTTCAACAACGGACTATCGAGCGGAAGAGGTTCATGCTCGAAGACATCCAGCGCCGCGCCTCCAACTTGACCGGAATTGAGTGCCGCGACCAAAGCCTTTTCCTCCACGATGGGACCGCGCGCAGTGTTGATCAGCACCGCTGTGGATTTCATCTTCGCAAGCGTATCTGCATTGATGAGGTGATGGGATGTCGGGTTGAGATCACAGTTGATGGAAACAAAATCGGAATTCGATAATAGGTGTTCGAGATTTGTCATCTCGATGCCGGTTTCTGTGACGAAGACATGGTCGATCTCCACAATGTCCGTGCCAATGACTTTCATGCCGAACGCCCGCGCGCGGCGCGTGACCGCCTTGCCGATGGTACCGACACCGATCACGCCTAAAACGCATTCGCTCAATGCCTTGCCGGGAATTTTCTCCCATTCACCGCGCTTCATCGCCAAATCCATCCACGGCGTGCGGCGGGCGAAGGCGAGCATATAACTAATGACAGTATCCGCAACGGGGGTGGTAAACGCATTCAGCGTTCGACCAATTTTGACGTTGAAGCGGGAACAAGCCTCAGCGTCGATTGAATCGATGCCCGTCCCCCACTTGGAGATGACCTTCAAACGCGGGATGCAGGCTTCGATCACCCGCGCGGTGTAGCGGTCATCGCCGCAGATCGTGCCGTCGAATTGACCGGCATACATCAACAGATCTGCTTCTTCCATGCGCTCCCGCACATCCGGGACGATGAGTTCGATGCCATATTCCGCCAGCACAGGGCGGAAACGATCAAGAAAGGGAATCATGTACGGAGCGGTCATCAATACGGTTGGCATTATTACTCACAAATCCTTTTTTGAATGAACTCTTCCATTTCAGCGGATAATCTTTCTCGCTCCGCGAACTTCGTCATATTGTTACAGGTTTGCACACGCAGAAACTTATCCGAGACGATGATGCGCGTCATCTCGCGCAGGCGTTCCACATCGCCCAGCATTGCATATGCTTGAAAGAATGGCATCCACTCCAAACTATCGTTGGGATAATAGCCGTTCTCGAGCGCCTCTTCATGCAACAAGGGAATTTGATTCCAATCACCGCGCTGGCGGGCAAGGTCTGCTTTTTGATAATAATAGCACCAACCACGCTCCGGCTCCGCGCCAAACACAGCCGCAGGCGGAGTTGGCGACTCGCCATCCGTGATAACAGCATCCAAGCGCGAGTACGGCGCGACCAGTACCAGCCGTTCGGCATCCACAGGGGAGAGTTCCGGCGCATCCCCGTCAATGAAGCGCACGCATGTATCCGAACGGGATTGGATCATCACTAAAACATTCCCAAAATCACGCTCCAGATAATTGCCGCGCCGCAAAGGCGTCTCCATGCTTCCATTTGTGAGTACCTTATTGACCGTTTCACCGTTCAACACGGCGGCGGGCAGTTTCACCACCACAGGCACGTTGTTTTGTTTCTCCGGGTAATAGATGAAATTCGCCGGTCCCCAAATGAAATAGTCCTCGCTCAATGAACTGCCGGGATATGACGCGAGCAGGGTCACGCCCTCTTCAATCATCGGCGCGCGCCATGCCGCCTGCCACCAGAAATTACGCGTCGCTTCGGTTTCGTAGGCATAACGAATCGTGTTGCCGTAATGGGTCAACGCCGCGATGGAAACAAGTATGCCCAGCACCGCGATCTGTGTGCCGCGCCGTGCAATGCCTTCAATGAGCAGCGCCAGCAGCATCACCGCGCCGATGGAAGCGATCAGTGAATACCGTGAATAATCGGGCAAGGTGACATGGCGATTGACAAGGATGACAGGGATCAATCCGCCCGCCATGGTGAGGAGACTGATGAACAGCGTTTCGCGCATCCTGCCCGTATCGGAGCCCGAATCAATTTCTGACGATTTTCCTCCCACCCAACGGATCCCGTATAACAATGCCGCCGCGGCGGCGATCGCCAATGCGCTCCCTGCCGCCATATCCTTCAAACGCATGGGAAACGCCAGTTGATACATCGGCAAACTCCATGCCACCAGCGTTACCGTGAAAAAATCTTGGATCAGATAATTCAGCCACCATAGACCTGTCATGGGCGATGATAAAAATTGCGATAACTGCGCCCCCACATCCGTGGCGCGGCGCTCGGATTCAAAGAAGAACAGCCGCCAAACAAGAAATCCCGCCGCGATGAGCAGGAAAGGCAAACTGACGGAAACGATCTTCCCCGCCTTCTGCCGGAAATTTTCTCCCTGTGTGCGCCACATTAACAAAGCGACGCACGCAAAACGGAATACTTCGATCCCCACAAAATATTCCATCTGACTTAGATATCCCCATCCCGCCAGAATGGAACCTGCAATCAATAAGATTTTCTGCGTACGCTCAACCGCCAAAACCGATCTGACCGTCAATGCCACCGAAAGTGTCGCCAAAAACAAGCCAAGGATGTGCGATTGATAGTCGATCGCGTTCGGCATGGACAGAAAACCCGGGTAAATCGCGAACAGCATTCCGGTGACCAATGCGAAAAGATTCCGGCGTTCCCCCCACAGCATATGCATCGTCCAATAGACAAACACGCCGCCAAAAGCGCGAAATAGGAATGCGCTCAGGTGATACCAAAGCGGGTCGAACCCGAACAGCGAAAATAGCGGGATCATCGCCAATGCGCGCCCGGGACGGTCAATGCCGAATATCTCGTGGAAGAAACCGGCATCCTTGACCTGCATGTCATACATCAGATACCAGTCATCGTTGAGATAGTCGATCTGGTTCACCAAAGGCAAATAAGCGATCCCTGCGATCACCAAGATCAGCAGGGCGCCAGACCAGAACAAACCGAGTTTCACTCTAAATTTCTGCATGGTTCGCGGATGGGCTTAATGCCGCTTTCTCATCAGGAAATCAGCGATCTCGAAATCGAGTTCTTCGTCAATATCCCAGGCTTCGTCGGCGTCGATCTCGAACATCAGCGGACTGTCACCGATGCGATGTTTTTTGCGCTCAAGATTTTCGCGTGTGAACATGTAAATACAAGAGTTCTCTTCGTACACAGGCGGCAGGTCTTGCGTCTGGATCAACTCAAGCGGATTGTGATTGATGGCGCGTCCATCCTGAAAATACAGGCGGGTTTGTAAACGCGTTACGGAAAACAGTGAATCATATTTCGGATATTCCGCAAGAAAGTCTTTTATTCCGCGCGAAATGGTTTCAGCTTTTAGCAGTGGATTGGTGGAGTGCGTTTGCAGGTAAAAATCCGCTTGTACCTGCGCAGTGTCGTAGAGCAGGATGTCGTTCATGGGGACATCGTCGGCGCGGAGATGTCCGGGGCGTGGAATCAGCTTCACGTCAGGGAAGAGGCGGCGCACGCCGTCCATCACAGGCTCGGAGTCCGTATCCACGATGATCGTTTCGATTTCGGGCACGGCATTCAGCGTTTCCAAAATGTGTTGGAAGAGAGGCTTACCCGCGAGCGGGCGGTAGTTTTTCCCCGGCACGCGCTGGCTGTGGTGGCGCATGGGGACAAGGGCGGCAAGTTTCATGCCCCTATTTTATCCCCATACAGGGCATTTGTCTTACAACGCGCGCGACATTTGCCATTGAGAAAGCGACTCGCGCACCATGCCGACCTGCTCGAAGATGAAACCCATCTCTTCGGGGTAGATGGGCGAGACGTGCCAGATCTTGTTTGGGAATTTTGCGAAGAGCGCGCGCAGCAGGACTCCGCTCAAGCCTGCTCCGCGTGAGCGAGCCTTGACCAACACCGACGAGATCGCCACGTCGGTTGCGTCGGGATTGCTGATGAGGCAGTACGCGTCGTTGAGACGGAAGGCGCGTGATGGCGGCGTGTGCTGTACGATGCTGGTGCCGGAGAGCTGCCACGGCAGGTCTTTGATACCGTGATAGGTGACCTGCCGCGCAAGATCGCGGATATCGATCTCTTCCAAATTGTGCGCGGACTCGGATTGCGGATGTTCGAGTTTGTATCCCACCAGCCTGCGGACTTTTGTGAAACCGACTTTCTCATATAACTTCACGCCCGCCGTATTTTGCTCGATGACTTCGAGAACCATTTCCTTTTCGCCGCGCGCTTTTGCTTCTTCGATGAGTTTCTCCATCGCCCACGTCCCCACGCCGCCGCTGCGGGCATCCGACGTGATGCCCATCGCCGCGAGGCGGCTCGTCCAGCCGCGGCGTGCGATGAACGCAATGCCGATCTGGTCATCGTCTTTCATTAAGACACGGCTGGCGGTCAGGTCGATGCCATCGCGGCGGATCATGGCGTGAAGCGCCATGTCCGTGATGTTGACGGGGACAAAGTAACCTTCGAAACTGTGGGTCATCAAATCCGCGAGGATGGGGATGGGGAAGTCAGAGGCGGGGATGAGGGAGATGGTCATTTTTCACCATTATACCGAATTGAAAATAAATACTACTCGCCAATCGTCACTTGAATCACTGCCGTTTCAATAACCTGATCGTTTCGTACAACAACCAATTGAACAGCATATAAACCATTGAGTCCGCTCGTGTCCCACTCCGCCAGTAGACCGTTCTCCACGGGCGTGAAATTATCGCTGCCCAACTGAATCCACGTTTGCGGATTCAAGCCCCTGCCGACCTGCACGCGATAATAGAGAAAGTCATCTCCTGAGGCTGTGCCCATGATGCGCACCACGCCGTTCACATCCGCGAAGAGTTGCGGGGCGGTGATGTTTGCGTTCGAGTTGAATGATGGCGGTTGGATGGCATCGTACGCGCTGGGCGGCACGGGCAGACCTTCACTCTGCGCCCAAGCGCGCGCATTTTCGGGGACGATCATATACACGCGATTATCAATTAATTCGGGCGGAGTGAAAACCGTTGCCAGCAGACCTGTTTCACGATTAATGGAAAACTCGCGGAACAAGGTATCGGCTTGCGTCGGCTCACTGCCTGTCAGAAACACTTCCGTCACCAAATTGGGACATTCTCTCGTTGGCAGTAAGCCCGATGGGTCGCAGACGGTCATCACCGCCACGCCTTGCGGAAGAGTCCAGCCATCGGGCGGGAGGTTCGCGGAGACGGTTTGCATGAGCGCATTCCACAATGCGGCGGGGAAGCGGGGAGTTACCCCTCTCGGTCCCCCCTGAAGGGGGGAAGATTCTAAATCGCCGCGAACCCCAGTCCAGGTTACTACTACATGCGAAGGCGTGTACCCGACCACCCACGCATCACTGCCATCCACCGTCTGCCCGACCTTCACGCCCGCGGGTCTGCCGATCTCCAGCGGGTTTTGCCTGCCCCACGTCTCCCAGCGCGCGGGTTCGTCGCTGAGCACATGCGTCATCACGTATGCCATCGCGGACGTCACCACCGTCCGCGCCTGCGGCAGTGACCAATCGAGAAGTACGGCACGGTCCGCCGACTCCACGCGCAGAACGGTCACAGGCGTGAAATCATCGTTCACGTCCCGACCAAAATACACGCCCTGCGCCGCGAATACGCCATACGCACCAGCGAGGTCGAGCATGGTCACATCTTCATCGAGCACGATTCCAAACGACGACTCCACCTGCCGCACGTTCTCGATTCCCATTTGCGTCTTCAACGTCTCAACAGGCACTTGATAATCGTTCGCCAACGCAATCCGCAAGCGGACAGGTCCGTGGAAGATGCCGTCAAAATTTTGGATGTTCGACTCTTGGGGGATGTCCCACGTCAGCGAGGCGGGACTCAAGCCGCGGGTGAATCCCGTCAAATAGACGAACGCATCGAGACTTGACCCGGGCTTGTGCGGGCTGACCAGTGGAGTTCCTGCGCCCCTGATGGTTTCTCCGACGAGCGCCAAGACCTGACCTGTCTTCGGGTCAAGGATCAACGCGCTGGCGGATGAATCTTCGAATGTCACCGCAGGCGGCAGGGACGGCAGTAAACGCGCCGAGTCGCAGGTGATTTCGGGGTCGGGAGTGCCAGCCAAACGCGCGGCGTAGACTTCCGTTGTGCAAGCGGATTGCGTTTGCAGGTCGTAATCCAACGTGGTGATGATGTTGATGCCGCCGCGTTCGAGCCGCGCGCGCGGGATGGACGAATCCAATTGGGCGAGGACGAGGTTGACGAAAGCAGGAGCAATCTGGGGCGGAGTCTGAGGCGATGCTTGAAAGGCGGGAGTCACCAGCAGCGCGGATTCCACTTCGGAGGTGGGAGCGAGTCCGAGGTCGTTCATCACATACAGCAGTTCGCGCCCGCGTTGAATGGCGACCTGCGGCGCATCCAGCGGGTTGAGCGCGGGAGATTCGCCCACCGCCGCCAGGATCGCGGACTCGGCGAGGGTGAGTTGGTCGGCGGATTTGCCGAAGTACAACTGCGCGGCGGCTTCGACCCCGTAGGCGCGGACCCCGAAGTCGGCGCTGTTGAGATGCCACTCGATGACTTGCGCGCGCCCGAATTGCGCGGTGACCTGTGCGGCGAGAATACGCTCGCGGACGGCGCGGCGGAGGCTGGGCGGTTCGTCGTAGAGCAGGAGGTCGGAGACGAGTTTTTGCGCGAGCGTGGGGTGTTGGTTCGGATCGGTGATGCCTGCGAGCGTGAAGCCCGCGTGACGGTTGAAGTCCGCGTCGGCGGCGGCGATGACGGCGTTGACGAGGTGCGCGGGGATGTGCTGCGGGTTCTGGTCGCTGACGGGGATGTAGCGGCGCGGGGTTTCGTTCGGCGCAAAGGTAGCGAGGACGCGCGTGCCTGTGCGGTCGTAGATGCGCGTGGGCTGTAGGAGCAAGCCGTCGGGCGGGTTGAGCAGGATGGGCAGGGCTTGCGTGGAGGGCAGGTCGCGGGTGACGTCGGCGTAGGCGAACGCGCCCAGCAAAATGGCGGCGCCGAGCAGGATCGAAAGGATGATCCCCCCGCTGAGGATGAATCCGCGCGCGCGGTTTTCGCTTTGTTTTTGTCGGTTCAGTCGGCGTTCGCGGCGGGCGCGGAGGACGGGCAGGGTGGAGGGCATGGGGGAAGTATAAAGTATGAAATAGGAAAGAAGAAAGAGGGGGAAGTGAAAAGTGGGAAAGTTTGAAGGTTCGGAAAAATATAAAATGTAATACTTTTTAAGTATTGACTTACATTATACATTATAGTAATATTATACACAATGAAGGAGAAAAAATAAATGGAAACTTACGCAACTGTTAAAGGTCAAATTGTCATTCCCGCAACGTTACGGCGGAAATATGGGATCAAGGACGGCACAAAAATCATCATCACGGACATCGGTGATGCGATTGTATTAAAGCCTGTAACTGAGCAATATCTCAGGAATTTACAGGGTTCTCTCAAAGGCAAGGGAGGGTTGAAAGTCCTGCTTGAAGAGCGCGCCAAAGACAAGGAAAGGGAAAAATAATCATGGCATCAAAAGTATTGGACTCGTATGCGCTAATGGCTTTCTTTCAAGACGAGCCAGGAGCTGACCTTGTAAGGGAATTGATATTAAAAGCAGAAGAAAACAGGGTTAACCTTTTGATCAGCGTAGTTAACCTGGGCGAAGTCTGGTATTCCATTGCCCGAACGAATTCCCCTGAAATTGCAGATCAGTACATTGGCGAGATTAAGGGAATGGCGATTGAAATTGTGGATACAGATTGGAATCTCACACGGCAAGCGGCTTTATTCAAGGCAAAAGGAAATATCTCCTATGCTGATTGTTTCGCGGCCGCATTGGCGAAACTGAAAAAGTCGGAGTTGGTGACAGGGGATAATGAATTCAAACCGCTGGATGGTGAGATCAAGATTCAATGGATATGATGTAAGGAGTATGTCAAAATGAAAGAGACCGAGGATCTCAGTCAAGCAAAAATGGTTTTATTGGCAATATACAGGGTATCTAAATCTTCAGGAAATCGAATACCTTTTGAAGAATTAGTTATTCAAGCATGGAAGGATTTTCCAGATCAGTTTAGTTTACGCAATCATCCAGAATATCCAGATTCGTATAAAATTTACAATAGAATATACACTACACTTATAACTGAAAGATGGCTTGTTTCTCTAAAAAAACAGGTATACAGACTCTCTGACAAGGGGCTAGAATTAGCAAAGCAAATAGAGTCGCGTGATGTAACAAATAATAAAGAAGAAGAAATTTACAATACAGTCAAATTCACTAGAGATGAAGAAGATTTTTTCCAACACGCAATTCGATCAAGGGCATTAATAACTTGGAAACAAAAAAACAGTGAAAAAATAATAGATTATGACGCAAGAACATTCTTTCAATTTAGTACTGGCACACCTATTAGGGAAAGAAAAAGAAAAGTTGAAAATGCAGGGGATGCAATAGAAAAAGCTCTTGTACTAGGCATAGCTGATGCGCAAGAATTAAATGAATTATTTCAATTCTTGACGAAAAAGTTTTCCACATTGTTCAAAGAGAGTTAACCTATGCAAAGCAGAAACAGTCGCGCAATTGAAACAAAAATTCACCCAGATTTTCTTGACACTATTGGTAAATCTTTCAAATTCAAACATGGTAAAGGTGTTGCTGAATGGTTAAAAAATTCACTTGACCAATACTTACGGCTACTAAAAACCAAAGATGAATTTCGCACAGGCAATTGGCCCGTATTTCTAAATCTAATTGATGGGAATGGGCAATCCAAAGGGCCAAATTTAGCGGTTATTGATTTTGGAGGAACCACCAAGCATGAGATTGATAAATTCTTCTTATACTGGGGAGATACATCAGCCGCAACACATGGAAGAACAATCAAAGAAGTTGCATTAACGGGAGGCCATGGAAATGGCGGGAAGTTTTATATGCGCGAAATGTGGCGTGAGGGGGCGCGTTTCTTGACATGGAAAAAAGGAAAAGCTACAAGCTTAATTGTTCAAAAAATGGAAAACGGCGAAACCGGCTTTTTCGAAATGGAAGATAAAGATATAAGTTGGCAAAGCGCATTAAACACAGCACTTTCTGCGTCAGAGAATCTCGGCGGGATTAATGAAATAGTTGAATATCTTAAAAAAAATCTTGCTGATATTTATTCTGACCTCGAAAACCAGAAAAGGGGTTTTTCTGTAATTGTGGGGCGCAGAGCTATTCAAACGATGTCCTCCAATGATGTGGTTGTAGGAGGAAAATGGAAACATCAGCAACTAATTGATGAGATTTGCGATGCACAACAAGCAAGAAGACCAATCAGAGAATTAAATATTACCGTTTTTGTGAACGGGCAAGTAAAAATTGACCGCCTAACCCCATACTCTATTGAAGAAGATGAGAATTGGCCAAATGAAACACATGTAGTTCCCGGGTCTATAGTATCTACGTTAAAACCAAACTTATCAGAAGCAGGCCAACTAATTATTTATAAATCAGCAAATCAATTAACTGGGCGATTAAAAGATTTAAATTCGCTATTTATTTCTGATGGAAGAGGTAACCCAATAGCATCATATCCAATCCACGAATTATCGTTTCCTGGATATTCCTCTCTTATCAGTTTTTTTCATGGAGAGATTCAATTAAATTTCCCCGAAATCTCACAAATAGTTACGAATGACAGAGAACGTCTGGTTGATGCTCCTGCAACTCAACTGATACTTAAATTTGTTACAGAGAAAATTTGGGAACGAATTCAAGCTGTCGAAAAAGCCACACGTGAAAATAAAATCAAAGAAGATCTTGAGCAAGCAGCAAAACTTAATGAAACTTTAAACAAACATGCTCAACGTTTCCTTCAACAAGTTCAAGCTGAAATATTGGTTGACTATGTGTCCAATGAGTCTGGCGGCGGTTTGGGTAGTGGAGGCTCAGGTGAAGGAGGAATTGCTTCTGGCTCTGGCGGAGCAGGAAAGCGAAAAAGTGGCAGAGGAGGTGGGAAAGGTCAAGGAGGAGATATTGAGATACCGGGCGAAATAAAACGCATTCGACGTTCGAGATACCCACAAATGTTGTTAAGCGGACGAGACACAGACCCTTCTAGAGACGACGGAGAAACCAAGAATTTAACAGATCGTCATCCTCCTTTACATCAAGATGATATTGACAGGGTATGTAATATCTGGTGGCTTAATACAACACATCCCTATGCAGCAAAAGCTCTCAAAAAATCTGGTGGACCTAAAGGTTTAGCATTTAAGAGCCACCACCTTTCTATGTTTCGCGATATGGTACAAAGAGAAGCATTACGAATATTACAAAGAAGAGAAGCCGAGTTGCCATTAGACAGAATTGAGAATGAACTAGATGAGATTTCAAACAGATTCTTAGCAGAATTACCGATAGATTTAGTTGAAAGTTTACTAGAATAAGTTATAGTTAATTGGTTATGAATAAACTGCCTAAATTTCAAATTGAAAAACTTGCTACTGGAATTGAGGATTTGGGGCTTAATCGTCGAGCATATCACTTGCTGAAACGCGCAGGCATTCACCATGTTTCAGAAATTATTACTTGTGGCGAAAAAGGTATTCTGGCTATTAAGAATATGGGTGGAATTACCGCCAGTCATATTTTTTCAACTACATCTAAGTACCTTAGCATTTCTGAGGAAGATCTGTTTAGCAAAGAAATATCTCAAATGACACTATCAAATGAAATAAATTATAAAATTCAAAGAAAATCATCAGGACAGTCGATTGAGAACCTTGGGGTTTCTTTACCGACAACCAATACCTCAACAATAAATCTAACTCCACTACTCGCAGAAATATTGCGAAATGAAAGAACTTTGCAAATAATTGAGTTAAGATCAATCAAATTATTAACACTAGAAGAAATAGCTGTTGAGATTGGCGTAACACGAGAACGGGTACGTCAAATTATTGACAACATACTTGAAAAGGTGCGAGTAAATCTAAACTGGTTTAAAAAATTTTGTGACTACTTTGAAGAACAAGCAATTGAACTGACCGAAGAGTTAAACAACAAGAACCTCACAGTAAATATCCTTACCAAAAGATTTAGTGACCAGCAATCCCTTAATCCGAAAATCAATGCTTCAGAGAAAGAAATTGAAGCATTGATTGTTATTGTTAGGTTACTGGTAATACATGAAAAATATTGGTCTCAAGAAATTATTAAGCAAAAGTGGAAAAATTTTGCTTTTCTAGCTTGTGTCGCTAACCCTCAGGTCAAAAAGCACGAAATGGTCAGCCAATCTATAAAAATTGAAAGGGAAAAATCTAAAAAAATAAGCTACAAAGAACTTGTCTTATCAATACTATCAAATGAAAAAAAGCCTATGCACTGGTCAGAAATTGCCAGTCATGCCTATCGTATGAAACGCCGCGAATCTTTTAACTCGACGGCACTCTATAATGCATTAATGAGTCACGAAGATTTATTTATTCGAGTTGATACTGGAACATATGCGCTCGTTGAATGGGGTATCAATCAAGTCGACACTTACCCAAATATTATTGCGGCAATCATGAAATCCCATAACAAGCCTCTCTCGGCCGAGTCTGTATATCACAAGGTAAACATAATTCGTCCAATAAAACAAGCTACATTAACAATGTTGCTGGAACTTCATCCAAGATTCTATAAATCCCAACAAAATACTTATGGATTAAGAGTTTGGCTTCCTGCGCGCGAAAAACAAACTTTACGAACCCCAGAATGGCTTGTTGAGGATAGAGACTCTTACAAAAGGCTCGAACTGGCAAAACAAAGGGGGTACGATGTAAGCAACATAATAAAAGCAGATTTAGATGATATTTAATAGATTGAAATCAAAACAAGAAAGAGTGTAGGAATAGAATAATTTTCCATCAAAAGATTTTTCACAAATATTTATATAAAGGGCAACATTGTGCGACAAACGGGTGACACATCAATTGCGGCGGATGGGCTGGCGCGTGGTCCGCGTGTGGGAACATGAGTTGAAGGTCCCAGCGCGGGTGGGGGCGAGGGTGAAGAAGGCGTTGGTTCATGACGGGGAGTTGAGAGGGCGTTAATCTACGCGCAGTATTTGTTTCTGGTAAAAAAACAACGCGCCTGTGAGTGGGCGCGCTGCTGATTCTTACTCCGACTTTTTATAGTCTTTTCGTTTTTCGCGAATCCGCTTGACGACGGCATCCAACTCCTGATCATCCAGCCATGTATGGCGGTCTTTGGAGTAATCGCCGTGTCCCGTTTCGAATTGCTGTAAAAAGCGCACCATGCCGACAACGCCAAGTTCGCGCGCCAGCGCTTCCATGCCGGCAATGCGGATCTGTTCAAGAGACATCATTTGTGCGTTCATTCCATCATCTCCTCTATCCATGTCAGCGGGTTTTCAACCCTGACACGAAGACGTTCCAAAACTCGTTTTGCCTGTTTCAGCAAGCGGTCATCGGTGGATAAAAACACGTCTACTTTTGCGCTTTCCGCGCAGGCAAGGTGCAAAGCGTCGAATATCTGAAAGCCTTCCTTTTGCAATTCCTTCGCCCGTTCGACTTCTTTTTCATCAACTTCAATAATTTCCCGAACAAAACTTGAGAGCAGTTTTACACGACTCATCCTCTGACTATCGGGCATTTGTTCGATTTCGTCCATTAACACTTCACTACCGACCCACTCCCACTTGCCGTTTTCAACCCTGCCCAGAATACCCAGGATGGCTTCAGACTCAAGACGGACACGCACCTGCGTTTGATCGTCAAACGGGCGGTTGATGCAACAAGTGTCGAAGTAAATTTTTGTCATGCCCTCCAATTATACCGCTGGAAAACACGCCTATGATTTGTTGCGAGCATTTTGGGAGGAGAAGTTGCAGGCGAACAGGGAGCGCGACAGGCAGTTGACACGTCAACTGCGCCCCCTCCCGTCCTCCCCCAAGTCCGACAATTTAGATTTTGAATGATAATAACGATCCCCATGTCGGACTTGGGGGAGGTGCCCGACCGAAGGGAGTGGCGGAGGGGGCGGGAACATGAGTTGAAGGTCCCTGCGCGGGTGGGGGCGAGGGTGAAGAAGGCTTGGTCCATGACGGGGAGTTGAGAGGGCGTTAATCTACGCGCAGTTTACGACTACGTTCGCATCGCCCATAGTCCGAGTGCAGGTTATGGTAAAATGACGGAAAATATACGTCATATGACGGGTAAAATCCGTCAGAACAGAAAGGCTGCCCCATGATCGAAGTATTGCTTGGCTCAAAGAACGCCGAACGGGTGTTGATCTACATCTTTGCGCGCGAAGAGGGCTATGCGCGGGAGATTGCGCGGTTCTTTGAAACCGACTTGAAATCCATTCAAAACCAACTGGATAAATTGGAGGCGGGCGGGGTGCTCGTCAGCCGCGAGGTGGGGCGGACGCGTCCGTATGTTTTCAATCCGCGCTACCCGTTTTTGAGCGAATTGAAAGCCCTGTTGGAGAAGGCACTCTCGTTCTATCCAGCCGCCGAGCGGGATGACCTGATGATGAACCGCCGCAGACCGCGGTCAAGAGGGAAGGAACTGTGAAGCGCATCAAATCCATGAGCCAGGCGGAACTGGCGGCGTATATTCAGGATGCGTTGCACTCGGAAGGAATCCATGTGGTGCTGTCAGGCGGGAGCGCGGTTTCGTTTTACAGCGGGGATCAGTATGTATCGAAAGATTTGGACCTGGTCAACGCAGGCTTTGCCAGACGAAGCAAGATCAAATCCATAATGGAGACATTGGGCTTCACCGAAAAGGGGCGGTATTTCCTGCACCATGAAACAACGCTGTTTGTGGAGTTTCCCGATGGTCCGCTTTCGGTGGGCGAAGAACCTGTGGCGGACGTCAGTGAATTCAAATTATCAACGGGGACATTGAAGGTGTTGTCACCGACCGATTGCGTCAAAGACAGGTTGTGCGCCTTTTACTTCTGGAACGACCTGCAGGGTTTGGAACAGGCTGTCTTGGTCGCAAAAAGTCAAGCTGTGGATTTGAAGGAAGTCAAACGCTGGTCAAAGGTCGAGGGAAGGGAATTCGAATACAAGCGTTTTGAGAAGAAACTTTCAGATTGATGATAGCGGGTGGGGGCACGCTCACTCCCCCAGCAGATCCGCCAGAAAACTGAACAAGCCGCCTTCGTCTTCATCGTCCTTTTCGGGCAGGTCGCTGGCGACATGTCCGTTTTGCCCGTTGATGAGCAGGAGATGCTCGCGCCCGCCGAAGGGGATCTCGGTCATCCACACGGGCAGCAGGTTGAGCTTGAACGAGGTCACCAACATATTTGCGGATGAGGTGTGGACGATGTTGATTCCGCCCAGCAGGGACGGCAGGTCACGCCTCAATGTATTGAACGTTTGGCTGCGTGCTTCGAGCGATGCATCCGCCATCGGGACGTCGTAGATCTCCGCCAGCCAACTGGCAAGATAGCGCGGGTCATACGGCTGGAGCGACTTAAGGTCGAAGGTGGGGATCAGTTTGGAGAAAACAGCGGACAGTTTGCGGGAGGCGGGAAGCGGCAGGTCATCCACCAGCACGGGATATTTATCCTGGATCCGTCTCACTTTGCGTTCGCGCTTGTTGCTGAACGTCTGTTCCTCGTATTCGACGATCTCGGCGGTGTAATCCAACATGCCGCCGATGTCGAAGGTCCACAATGGAAGGTACAGTCCGCGCGGAAGTTCGACCTGCTTTTCGGGCGTGATGCCGTTGCCTTCGACCCACTCGATCAGCAGTTGGATGGCGCGTTTCTGGTCGAAGGCGTGCGGGATGATCGCGTCGGGCGCGAGCAGGTCTTTGGAGTTCTTAAGTTGAACGACATGCGGCGAATCGCAGTAGGCGCAGTTTGCCGAAATTTGTTTGGGCGGCA
The DNA here is from genome assembly GCA_023382595.1 of Anaerolineales bacterium. Lineage (GTDB taxonomy): Bacteria > Chloroflexota > Anaerolineae > Anaerolineales > Villigracilaceae > Villigracilis. The sequence continues at coordinate 1,260,936 of JAHDWB010000001.1, forward strand.
GGATGAACTCCGCGCCGCAGCCGTTGCAGTGAAAGGCTTGCTCCTGAAGCGGCTTGCCGTGTCCTTTCATGGTTGCCATCGCCACGATGAAATCTTTTTCGGCTTCGTCCCTTGCGCCCAAGCCGAGCGCGTGCTGGCGCGTGCAATAATCGCAGGCCAGCGAACTGCTGCCGTCGGGCGCGAATGCCATGCGTCCGCCGCACTTCGGGCACATGAAGCGGTCGGCATCCGCGCTTCGCAGACCTTCAGGCGCGGCGGGCAACTGGTCGGGGTTGACGATCTCATCCGCTTTGAGCGCGCCGTCCAGGATCGCCAGCGCGCGGCGCGCGCGGGTATGATGCAGGTCGTGCGAAAGACAGTTCTCCAGCGCCTTGCGTTTCTCCGCCGGGTCATCGAGCGCTTCACCCATCCAGAACCACGCTTCGGCAAGCACGTCATGCGAGCCTGCCATGTAAATGGCGCGGTCAAGATAGCGGCGGGCGGCGTCCATGTGACCCGCCTTCGCTTCGATGATCCCACTGCGGAGGAGTTCTTTTGCGTATGTGTTGCTCATAGGTTTATTTGCGATCTATTCAACCGCAGAGTGCGCGGAGTTTTTCTCTGTGTTCTCCGCGCCTCTGCGGTGAAATCATACTGTATTCCGTACCATCGCGTCCGTCATCTTCGCCACGCGCGCCATCTCCTTCACATCATGCACGCGGATGATGTCCGCGCCGCGCGTGATGCCCACCGCCACCGTCGCGGCAGTCCCTTCGAGGCGCTGGTCGGGCGGCAGGTCGAGCGTGAATCCGATGAACGATTTGCGGGATGTGCCCAGCAGGATGGGATATCCCAATGCGCGGATTTCGCCAAGACGGTTGATCAATTCCAGATTATGCTCGCGCGTCTTTCCAAAGCCGATGCCTGGGTCGAGCAAAATGACATTTTCCCCCACCCCGGCTTTCTTCGCGATCTCCACGCTGACGAGTAATTCGCGTTTCACATCTTCGAGCAAATCGTCATACTCCGCGCCGAGATACGTCCCGCCCAGTTTTTCGCGGACTTCCACGCTGGCGGGGTTACTGCGGTTGTGCATCAATATCACTGGCGTCTTGTATTTCGCCGCCACGGACGCGATCTCCGAGTCCGCGCGGAAGCCCCACACATCGTTGACGATATGTGCGCCCGCGCGAATCGCCGCCTCAGCGACTTTTGCTTTGTAAGTATCTATCGAAATGATCGCATTCGGGAAATTCGTATGCAGTGCTTCAATGACCGGGATGACCCGTTCCATTTCATCGTCCACAGTCACAGGCGCAGAACCCGGGCGCGTGGACTCGCCGCCCACATCGAGAATATCCGCGCCGTGCTTGAGAAAGTCCGCTGCCTGTTGCACGGCGAAGTCAACCGCATCTCCCTTTGCAATGATACCGTCTCCCGAAAACGAATCGGGAGTCACATTCAGGATTCCCATCACATACGTGCGGGAACCCCAATCGAATGTAAAACTCCCAATTTGCAAAGAGTCGCTTTTCATCAACAATCATCATGTCATTGCGAAGGAGCGGAGCGACTGAAGCAATCTTTTTGCCAACAGGAGGGATTGCTTCGGGCTAACGCCCTCGCAATGACATTAAGGGATCTGATCCAACGGACGCGCCAGCCACGCTTCGGCTTCGTTGATGTCACTGAAGATCTTCAGCGCGGAGGCAAGCCCCGTCTCCGCCAGCGCCGCCACCTTGCGGATGCCTTCCGCAACGGATTCATCCGCCACCACCACCGCCACGCGGATGTTACGCGCAGACGGGTCGCTGTTCGCATCCACCGCCATGCGGATGGCTTTCTCGGGGATGTCCTTCACGGCGCGCAGGTCATACAGGTTGCGCGTGCGGCGGTCCATGCCAAGCAGATGGTCGAGCGCAAATTGATGCCAATGCTCCATCGTCGCATCGGACAGGTCGGTGAAGGTCAGGGTCATGCCGCCATCGCCGCGGCGGATGACGTCGTAGCCGATGCCGGGCGCGGGAGTCCAGTTCAGGGGTTTGGGTTCGGTCATGGGGTTTTCTCCTAATGTGATGAGGCGATTATAACGCAGGCAGGAAGGCAATTTTTCAAATTTGGCGTCGCATGCTATAATGCGGTTCTCCGGGCGCTTAGCTCAGTTGGTTAGAGCACCTCGTTTACACCGAGGGGGTCGGGGGTTCGAGTCCCTCAGCGCCCACACCAGCCCTGCAAAACGCAGGGCTTTTCTTTTTTAACCACAGATAAACACAGATGTATTTGATTATTTATCAGAATCAGCGTTCATCCATGCTCATCTGTGGTTGATGCCAGTCATCCGCCCTCTGCTATAATCTCACGCATGATTCTCATCACCGGCGCGACTGGATTCATCGGTCGCGCGCTCGTCCGCCAGTTATCCTCCATCGGATATCCGCTCCGCGCATTGATCCGCCCTTCGCCGCGTTCCCCGCGCCTGCCCAAAGGCGTCCCCGTCGAAGTGGCGGTCGTCTCGCTTGCGGATACGCGCGGTCTGCGCGCCGCCATGCGCGATGTGGAAACGGTCATCCACCTCGCCAGCGCGGAGAATCAAGGCAGCCGTGGCAATCTGCTTGCCACGGATATTCAAGGGACAAAGAACCTCGTCGAAGCTGCGGCAGATGCCGGCGTGGATCGATTCGTCTACATCAGCCACCTTGGCGCGGCGCGCGCTTCGGGCTATCCCGCCTTCAAAGCCAAGGGCATCGCCGAGGAATACATCCGCGACGGGAAAACGCCATATACCATCATCCGCACTTCGCTCGTGTACGGACCTGAAGACCATCTCACGAATAACCTTGTAAAACTGATCCGCTCATCGGTCGGGATCTTCCCCATCCCATCCAGCGGACGTTCGGTTGTCCAACCGGTCTGGGTCGAGGACCTTGTCACCTGCATGATTTGGGCGCTGCAAAATGATGACACCCTTAATCAGGTGTACGAGATCGGCGGCAACGAATTTTTCACCCTGCGGGAGATCGTTGAGATCATTATGGAAGTTACAAATAACCGGCGTTTTCTCCTGCCGCTCTCGCCGATCACCATGCGCGCGCTGACCGTGTTTCTGGAAGGTGCCGTTCCGCGTTTTCCGATCTCGTCCTTCTGGCTGGATTATTTCGCCGTCAACCGCACCACCGCCGTGGATTCGATGCCGCGTCACTTCGGGCTGATGCCTGCGCGTTTCTCCTATCGTCTCGATTACCTCATTCAACCGCCCTGGTATCGACGCGCCTGGGATGCTGTGACAAAACGAATTTCCGCTGTACGAAAAACATGACCCCATTTCAGATCCGCCTCATCGAAACTCCCGAAGAAATGCGCCTCGTCGAGCAGATCCAGCGCGAGGTGTGGCAAGGCTCCGAAACGGACGTTGTTCCACTGCACATGCTCATCACCGCCGTGCACAACGGCGGCTTGGTATTGGGCGCGTTCATCGGTGAAAAGATCGTCGGCTTCATCTTCGGCTTTCCCGGGCTCGAAGAAACACCCGACGGTCCGCGCGCAAAACATTGCTCGCATATGCTCGGCATCCACCCCGATCACCGCGACGGCGGCATCGGCTTCGCGCTCAAACGCGCACAATGGCAAATGGTCCGCCACCAGGGTCTCGACCACATCACCTGGACGTACGATCCCCTGCTCAGCCGCAACGCGCATCTCAACATTGCCAAACTCGGCGCGGTCTGCACCACGTATCGCCGCTCGGAATACGGCGAAATGCGCGATGGTCTCAACGCCGGATTGCCCTCCGACCGCTTTCAAGTGGATTGGTGGATCAACACCCGCCGTGTCGAAAGCAGACTCAGCAAACGTCCGCGCCCAACGCTCAAGATGACCCATGTTGCTCGCAGCGGACTCCGCCCGCTTTATACGCTTCAATATCGGACCTACGACCTGCCTCAACCACCCGAACATTTGCCTCCCTTTGAGGAACGTCTCGTATTGGCGGAGATTCCCAACGATTTCATGGCACTCAAGTTAAAGGATTTCGCGCTCGCCCGCGACTGGCGCTTCTTCACCCGCGAATTGTTCGAGACCGCTTTCGCAAAGGGATACATCATTACCGATTTCGTCTTTGATGGAAAAGAAGGAACGCCGCGCGGACTATACGTCCTCACACACGGCGAAAGCACACTGGACGAGTTCGAATAAACGCATGAGACGCCCTTTCGGGCGTCCCAGCGGTTGGATGGAAGGAGAGGAACGAAACCTTGTTTTGTTTACAAGGGCTACCTCCGAACGGAAGTGGAATTGCTGTTGCGGCTCATGGCGCTCATGCCAACCGGATGATAAGTCGGCTCGGGGATGTTCACGTTATAGCTGGAGGCGGGCGCAGGTCGCGGTTTGGGTGCAGGACGAGGATAACTGGTGGAGGGCAGGTTCGAGGTCCGGGGTTGAGGCGCGGAGTAGGCAGGCTGGCTGCGGTAGGTGGAATAGCGGTCATTCGCATCCGCAAGGGTGAAGAGACGTTCCCCTGCAACCGCGAAAGTCCCGATGATGAGGACACGGATCAACCAGACCATGACCGCCACAAGAATGGGAACGACTTTGGTCAGGGTTGCCTGACCGAGCAGCGCGCCGCCCTGCACGTTATGGCTTTGAATGGCGATCGAAACACCCCACCAGGTGAGCATGGCATTGAATGCGGCGGCGAGCAGCCACGCGCCAAAGAGATAGTAGATTTCAACCGGTTCGTCGCGTCCCTGCTCGGGCGTGAAGATGCGGGCAATGCCTGCAAAGTCGATGCCGCAGAAGGCAAAGGCGAGGATGGATGCCCAGCGCACGCCTGCAAATTGCTGGTCGCCGAGGATGTCGCGCAGGGTGTATGAAGTGATGGCGTAATTCGAAACCTCGAAGGCAAGCAGCGCTGCAATCAGGATACCGCCGAAGATCGCGCCGCGGCTCAACGATACATTCCTGATGAACGGCATCAATTGGATTTTGAGTGGACGGTTCATGGGAAATCTCCTTTTTGGAACCATGGGTGGGAAATGTAGATGTGTTTAATATAGAACATTTGTTCTAATTTGTCAAGTGGATTCTTTTTATGCATGTTGTTTGTAATGTTCCGTCAATGAATGACCACAAACCGCTTATCCCCGATTAAGCTCGTAATTTACTCTGTGATAGAATCCTGCGCGTGAATGACAAACTGATACTGGCATCCAATTCTCCGCGCAGGCGGCAGTTATTTGCGCTCGGAGGTTGGGATTTCAACGTCATCGTTGCGGATGTGGATGAGACTCCGCTTGAGAACGAGTCTCCGCGGGAGTATGTGATCCGGCTGGCACAAGCCAAGGCGCTGGCGATCCAGCCCCGGGCGGAGTCGGATGCGGTCATCATCGGTTCGGATACCACGGTGGTGGACGGGAACGAAATCCTTGGCAAACCCGTCGATGAACAGGATGCCGAACGAATGTTGAGGCAGTTGCGCGGGCGGACGCATCAGGTGTACACGGGCGTTGCAGTGCTGCGCGTGCGTGATGGACAGATGCGGACGGAATTATCCATTACGGATGTACCGATGCGAAATTATTCGGACGAGGAAATTCGCACATACGTCCAGACCGGTGACCCGATGGATAAGGCTGGCGCGTATGCCATTCAACATCCTGATTTTCAACCCGTCCATTCCATGCAGGGATGTTATGCCGGTGTGATGGGACTGCCGCTGTGTCACATCATGCGCGCGTTGCAGCAGTTCGATATCCGCCCGACTGCGGATGTGCCTGCGGCGTGTCAGTCTTTATTGAATTATCAATGTCCGGTTTCCGCTTCGATCTTAAGCGGCGAACTGGTCTCTTGAAAGGAAATGGAATGAAGTTGCGCTGGATCCATTTGGTTCTGATCGTTCTTTTCATCTCTGCCTGTACATCGGGCGGCGGCGGCAATCCCATCACGGGGATTTTTTCGACACCCACTCCCCTGCCCACGGCGAGCGTTGCCATCACACCAGCACCGGACGCCCAGGCGGCTGTCACCACGTTTTGGGAGGCAGTGCAGGCGGACGATTACGAAACCATGTACAACATGCTGACGCAATCCAGCCGGGCGGGGATCACATTCGAAGATTTCTCCAAACGCTGGCGCGACTCGCTCAACATGATGAGCGCCTCCAGCGTGGAATTTTCGGTCATCTCTTCCCAACTCAGCCCATATGACGCCGAAGTCGGATACAGCGTTACCTACAAAACAGCACTGGTGGGCGATATTCAACGCGACCATGTCATGCGGCTCGCAAAGGAAGATGGCGGCTGGAGAGTGCAATGGGATGAAGCATTGATCCTGCCGGACCTCGCGGGCGGCAACCAGTTGGTCATGGAATACAGCACTCCCGCGCGCGGCGACATCTACGACCGCGACGGTCAGCCCATTGTCACGCAGGCGGATGCGTTCGCTTTCGGCATCCAGACCGGGCAGTTAAACCCGGATACGCGCGAATTACTGGCGCGCGAACTTGGCGCGCTGTGCGGACTGGATCCGCTCGCCATTGAAAATCAGATCGACGCTTCGGGACCCGGCTGGTACCTGCCCATGTGCGAAGGGACCCGCGCCGAGGCTCAGAGATTGCTCTCCGTCAATCCTGCCGGACTGGTCGTGCAAAGTTACTCATCCCGTTATTACTTCCGAACCGGACTCGCGCCCCAAGCGGTCGGATACACCCTGCCCATTTCACCAGAGCAATTGGATGAATACCGCCGCAAGGGATACAGCGGCGCGGAACGCATCGGTCAGTCAGGCATCGAACGCTGGGCGGAGGATTATCTCTCCGGACAGCACGGCGGGACGCTGCGTGTTGTCGCTCCCAATGGAACGATCATCTCCACGCTGGGAGAAAGCCGTCCCGCGCCTGCGGATTCGGTCTACCTCACCATTGATAACAACCTGCAAAACTACGCCCAAACCGCAGTGGAATTCTTCCGCGGCGCCATCGTCGTCATGGAAGTGGACACCGGGCGCGTCCTTGCGATGGCATCCAGCCCGGATTTTGACCCCAATTATTTCGAACCGAACAACCCAAACAATCTCGGTTTGACCAACCTGATAAACAACCAAAACCAGCCTTTGCTCAATCGCGCCTCGCAGGGACAGTATCCGCTCGGCTCGGTCTTCAAGATCATCCCCTTCGCCGCCGCGCTGGAAAGCGGTTTATATACGAAGGACACTGCCTACGATTGCCAATATGAATTCCAGCGGCTTGACCGTCCACTGTATGACTGGACCTACGAATACTGTCAGCAGGCGCTCGCGCGCGGACAAGCCTGTAACACATCCACCACCCGTCCGTCCGGTCTGCTCACTTTGCAGGAAGGCTTGATGCGCTCCTGCAACCCATATTTCTGGGAGATCGGCTGGGACCTCTACACAAACTGGGAACGCGGCAACGATATTGCCAACATGGCACGCGCCTTCGGGTTCGGTTCGCCCACAGGCATTGGTCAGATCGAGGAAGCCAGCGGTCAGATCCTCAACCCGAACAGCGTGACCGATGCGGTCAATCAAGCCATCGGGCAGGGCGATGTACAGGTCACGCCACTGCAGGTGGCAAGGATGATGGCTGCGATTGCGAACGGCGGGACCTTGTATCGTCCGCAGATCGTGGAACGCGTTCAGCCCATAGACGGTGATCCAACGCTCATATTCCGCCCTGAGGCGCAGGGAACGCTTCCCATGCGGGACGAAAACCTGCAGATCCTGCAAGAAGCGCTTTTCATGGTGACGAACTTCAACCTCGGCACGGCGCGCAATAACATCCGCGGCATTCAGTTCGATACGGCGGGCAAGACGGGTACCGCCGAATCCGGCAGCGGATTGCCGCATGCCTGGTTCGCGGGATACACCCTGAACGAAGAAGCACGGACCGGCAAGCCGCACATTGCCATTGCCGTGATCGTCGAAAATATTGGGCAGGGTTCCGATTATGGCGTGCCGATCTTCCGCTACATGGTGGAAGCGTATTACTTCGGTTCCCCCGGCAGGCTGTCGTACGACTTCGGCATCATCGGACAGCCGCTTCCCACACCTACGCCGTTCGGCTTCTTCCCGCCCTCCGGTGATGACGAGTAACAGGTGATTATTTGACGAACGCGCAGAAAAAACAAGGTTTGATCGTCAAAGCCCAATCCGGTTTCTTTTGGGTGGAAACCGGGGAGGGCGTTTTTGTTTGCCAACTGCGCGGCAAGCTCAAACAGGGCAGAGCCAAGGGCGATATCGCCGCGCTAGGCGACAGGGTGCACATCACTTTATTGGATGACGGCAGCGGGGTGGTGGAAAAGGTCGAGGGTCGTAAACAGGCTTTGGTCAGGTTGGATCCGCGCCCGCAGGGCGTCTATCAACAAGTACTGCTGGCGAACGCCGATCAGGCGGTCTTTGTCTTTGCATGTGCGCATCCGACTCCGCGACTGCGGATGCTGGACCGTTTCCTCGTCATTGCGGAAAAGCAAAGGATCCCCGTTGTGATCGTCGCAAATAAAGTGGATTTGGCGGATGATCCGAAAGCGATCTTCGGGATGTACGAAATGCTCCGCTATCGTGTGCTGTATTCGTCCACGAAAACGGGCGCCGGGCTGGATGAACTAAAAACGCAATTACAAAACAAGATCAGCGCACTGGTGGGACCGAGCGGCGTGGGAAAGTCCAGCCTGTTGAATGCGATCCAGCCTGGGCTTGGGCTGGCAGTGAACGAGATCAGCAAGGCGATGGGCAAGGGCAAACACACCACTGTCACGCGGCAGATGTTCGCGCTCGACGGCGGCGGCTACGTGGCGGATACACCCGGCTGGAAAAGCCTCGCCTTGTGGGATACCGAGCCCGAGGAGATGGACGCCTATTTCCCCGAACTGCGCGACCTTGTGGCGCAATGTCAATTCAGCGATTGCACGCATCAGCATGAGCCGGGCTGCGCCGTGCTGGCGGCTTTGAAAGATGGAACGATTCACAAGGAACGCTATGAATCGTATGTGCGCCTGCGCTCCGGACAAGAATAGCATCGCTTCTTCCTCCCCGACGGTTGATCCCGATACCCAAACTTTTGTCTCACTTGACACTCCGCCCCTGACGCCTGATACTTAACCCAATGGCTGACAATTGGAACATCCTTGGGCACGAATGGGCAGTGGATATGCTCCGCCGGCACGCCGCGCGCAGAGAGGTCCGCCACGCCTATCTCTTTTGCGGACCTCCCGGCATCGGCAGGCGGACGCTGGCATTGCGCCTTGCGCAAGCCTTGAATTGCGAACGTCCCATCACAGCAGGAGATCCCTGCCTGACCTGCCGCACCTGCAAACAGATCGAGGCGATGCAGCATCCTGATCTGACCATCATCCAGGCGAAGGACAACGATGAGCTTCCAAAAGAAGGCGGAATCCTGAAAGTGGATCAGATCCGCGAGATCCAGCGCACGTTGAATCTCAAGCCGTATCAATCCCCCTACCGCGTGGCGGTGTTTCTGCGGTTTCAGGAAGCCAATGACAATGCATCGAACGCCCTGCTCAAAACGCTGGAAGAAGCGCCTGCGCACGCCATCCTGATCCTGACTGCTGATAATCCTGAACAACTCCTGCCGACGATCGTTTCGCGTTGTGAGATCCTGCGCTTGCGTCCGCTGCCCATTGAAGCCGTCGTCGCAGACCTGCTCGAACGCGGCATGGATGAGGATAGCGCCCGCCTGCTCGCCCATATCTCCGGCGGACGCCCCGGCTTTGCGCGCCGCATGATGGACGATGACGCCGTGCTCGAAAAACGCGAGGAACGTCTCAACGACCTGCAAATGTTGCTGCCCGCCCCGCGCGTGGAAAAATTCTCCTACGCCGATAAACTCGCAAAGGACAAGGATGCCATGCGCCAGACCATCCTCATCTGGCTTTCCTACTGGCGGGATGTGCTCCTGCGCGTAGCTGGCGCGGAGACGCCGCTCGTCAACGTGGACCGCAACATGGAGATCGAATTTCTAGCCGGGCGGCTGGAATTATCTGCGGCGAGGCGCGTGGTCGGTGAGATGGAATCCGCGCTGGAAAAGATGGACCGCAACGTCAATTCACGGCTGCTGGCAGAAGTGCTATTATTGGATCTCCCAAAAGTTTAATGATCTATCCGGGCAAGTTTGGAAATGTTTGACACCCTTTACGCACAGGCAAAAAGACTCCGTTTCCCCAAAGATATCGAAAAACAGTTCCGGGCGGAATATCACGCCAATACGCTCTCGACCGCGCGTATTGCCTTGATATTGGGCTTGATCCTGTTCTCCCTGTTCGGCATTCTGGATGTGTACGCCGTTCCGATCTCGAAGAACATCGTCTGGATCATCCGCTACGTCATCGTCGCGCCGGTCGTCATCGTCGCATTGATCGCAAGCTACAGAAAACAGCATCAAAAATACGTCCAGGAATTGATGTGCGTTGCCGTGGCGGTTTCCGGGCTGGGAATCGTCGCGATGATCTCGATCACACATGAAGCGGAATTCGGCAACCGCTTCTATTTCACGGGACTTGTGCTTGTCTCCATGTGGGGTTATGGACTTACCCGTCTGCGTTTCTGGTATGCCGTCATTGCGAACTTTATCATCATGATCGGGTACGAGTTCGCCAGCATCGAGATAAAACGCCTGCTCACGACCGAGACCGGCATTGTGATCTTCACCATGCATAATTTTTTCTTCCTCGGCGCGAATGTGATCGGCATGTTCACAAGCTATACCCTCGAACGTTATGCCCGCAAGGAATTTCTACAAAAATACCTGATCCGCGAACAGCGGGACAAAGCGGATAATCTACTCCTCAGCCTCCTGCCCAGACAGATCGCGGAGAAATTAAAACAAGGTGAGGAGGATATTACGGAGGAGTACCAGGAGACCAGCGTCCTCTTCGCTGACATCGTCAACTTCACGCCGATGTCGGCGCAATTCGACTCGCATGCAGTGGTGGGTATGCTCGATGAATTATTCTCCCATTTCGATGAACTTGTGGACAAATATGATGTGGAAAAGATTCAGGTTGCCGGCGACGGTTACATGGCGGCGGCGGGAGTCCCGACCTACCGACCCGATCACGCCGCTGTCCTTGTGCGGCTGGGATTTGACATGCTGGAATGCGTCAAAAGCGAGACGTTTTTAGGGGGCAAACATCCCATCGAGATCCGCATTGGCATCAATTCAGGTCCGCTGATCGCCGGGGTAATCGGACATAAAAAATTGGTCTTTGCCGTCTGGGGTGATACGGTCAACACCGCCAGCCGCATGGAAAGTCACGGCAGAACCGGCAAGATACAGATCACACGCGCCACCTACGAACTCGTAAAGGAAGAATTCGAATGCGAATACATCGGCGAGATTCCCGTTAAAGGAAAGGGAAACATGAAAGTGTGGCATGTGGTTGGGGAGAAAAAGAAATAGGTATCCTATGGGATTCCTGTTGTATTTTATTAAATGAAATTAAATTTAACAAGGATTTTTTAAGAAAATTTAATTTTAATGAGTACTTTTGTCAGGGTTGATACGTTTTTTTCCCGTGTTAGACTGGTCTCAGATTATTTCGAGAAAGGAGTTTAACATGACACTAGAATCGATCATAATTTGGATCATCGTCGGCGGTATTGCCGGGACGATCGCCGACTGGCTGGTGAGCGGCATCCGGTTGGGTTGTTTTGGAACCGTGGTCATCGGCATCATCGGGGCGTTCGTCGGCGCATGGCTGCTGGGTCAGTTGAACATCTCCATCGGAAGCGGGATCGTCAACGACGTCATTACCGCATCCATCGGGGCAATCGTCCTGCTATTAGGACTCAGACTGCTTCGCAGAATATAAGCGGAGCATATGTCACAGAGAAAAACGAGACCGCAGATTAACTGCGGTCTCTGTTTTATTATTCTATCGCCGCCCGTAACTTCTTCGCAAGTTTCCCAAAGTGACTGGTGTAGCGGATATCATCCAACCTTGGACGCGGGAGATCGACTTCTACGTCCAGTTTTATTTTGCCGGGGCGCTGAGTCAGCACGAGCACACGGTCGGCGAGGAAGAGCGATTCGTTGATGGAGTGCGTCACCATGATGACGGTCTTCTGCTTTGCCTGCCAGATGCGCGAGAGTTCGGTCCACATGCGTTCGCGGGTAAGGGCATCCAGCGAGGCAAAAGGCTCATCGAGCAGGAGCAGGTCGGGGTCATGGATGAGCGCGCGCGCGATCCCCACACGCTGCGCCATGCCGCCGGAGAGGTCGCGCGGAAACGAGTCTTCGAATCCCTTCAATCCCACCAGACGGATCATCTCGCGCGCCTTATTCTGCGCTTTGACCTCGCCCATGCCTTCGAGTTCGAGCGGAAGTTTGATGTTGTCCATGACGGTGCGCCAGGGCATCAGGCTGGCTTGCTGAAAGACCATGCCGATTTTCGGGCGGTGGTGATACATGAAGTTGACGCTGCCATAGGTCGGCTGGAGCAAGCCCGCCAGCACTTTGAGCAGGGTGGTCTTGCCCGAACCGGATGGACCGAGGAAGCAGATGAACTCGCGTGGACGGACGTTGAAAGAGATGTCATCCAGCGCGTGCAGTTCATTGGGAAATGCGCCGTTGCCGCCGTTCGGGAACAGCACGGAGAGATTTTTTACGGTGAGTGCGGGTTTGGAAGTCATGTTCATCCATGTCGTTGCGAGGAGGGCGAAGCCCGACGAAGCAATCTCCTCATGAAAAGGGGATTGTCTCGCTCGCAATGACATTAACTAAGGCACAAAATCATTCGTGAATGCCTTGCTTAAATCCACAGGCTCAGGGATCTGCCCCATCCGTACCAGCAGGTCGTTCATGTTCTCCCAAGCTTTCGGATTAGAATACCCAATGCGCTCGGTTCCCCAAAACTCAATGGACACCAGCAATACCTGCATCTGCACATCCTTGTCTTGATCCTTTAGATTCTCTACAAATTTCATACTGATCTCGTATGCTTCCTCGGGGTCCGCCGCCGCGTCAGCAATGCCTTTCGCAAAAGCACGCATCATGCGGCGGATGAGTTCGGGTTCGTTCGCAATTGTCATCTCGCTGGTGACGATGCCATTGGCGGTCAACTGCTCATAATCCGCCACGCGCAATTCATCGAATTCGAAACCCTGTGCGCGCAGGACGATGGGTTCATTGGCGGCATACACGACCACAATATCGCTCTGTCCGCTGGCAAAAGACTCGACCTGATTGAAACCGACCGAGTTGTATTTCACCTCCGACGAATTGACCCCGCCTGAAAATAACAGCGCCTCCGCGCCAATGTAATTCGCGCCGAACAGACCCGGCAGTCCCAATGTCTTTCCGCGCAGGTCCGCGGGCTCATTGACGTTCAATTCCTTCGCCGTGACCACCGAAATCGGGAATTCGTCGTACCACGCAAACGCATACACCACGGGCAGTCCCTGCGAGCGCGCCAGCAGCACCTGCTCGCCCGACGCCACCGAGAACGGGATCTCGCCCGCACCGACCAGCGCCACGCCATTGGTCTCAAAGGAATAATCGAAAATGATCTCGATGTTCTCCTCGGCAAAATAGCCCTTGTCCACGGCGACGTAGAACGGCGCATACTGGATGTTCGGAATGTAGCCCATCGGCAGGCGGATCTTGCGGACTCCGTCCGCTTCATTCTGTGACCCTAAACTGCTGCAAGCCATCAGGCTGAGTGCCAGCCCAAGCATGAGTAGTGTGATCTTCTTTAACATTGTGTCTCCTTTTTCATTTCATGTCATTGCGAGGAATGGCGCTTTACGCCATGACGAAGCAATCTCCCCATTGGTGATGAGATTAAGATTGCCACTTCAAAAACTTCTTTTCCAACAATGTCACCACGCCATACAGTGTCAACGCCAGCGCGATCAGCATGAAGACCGCCACGAACACCATCGACGTATCGTACTGAAAATCGCCGAGCTTCAACAGAAAGCCAAGCCCCTCGTTCGCATCCACCAGTTCGCCGACGATGGCTCCAATGACCGAGAGCGTCGCGCCGATGCGCAATCCGCCCAGCAGCACAGGTAGGGATGCGGGCACTTCAAGTTTGAGCAAGATCTGCCAGCGGGTGGCGCGCAGGGAATGCATCATGTCGTACAAGGCGGGCGGCACGGCGCGGATGCCGACGATGGTGTTGACCAGTACGGGGAAGAAGACGATCAACGCGCAAATGACCACCTTCGAGAGGATCCCGCTTCCCAGCCAGATGACCAGCAACGGTGCAATTGCAATGATGGGGATCGCCTGACTCGCAACAAGATACGGCGCGAGCACCTTCTCCAGCGCGCGCGATTTTGCCAGCGAATATCCCACCGCCGTGGCGAAGAGAATGCCGACGATCAGTCCCAGCACGATCTCGATCAAAGTAACGCTGGTATGACGAAGCAGACTCCCGTCGTTGAGTGCGCGCAGAAAGCGCGACCACACATCCGCGGGGGCGGGCAGGATGAAGCGCGGCAGACCGGTCATCTGCACGGTCAACTGCCAGCACAGCAGGGCAAAGAGAATGGAGAATATGGCGGGTAGGATGCGTTTCAGCATGAAAAAAGCGCCTCGTGAGATCCTTCACTGTCGTTCAGGATAAGCCTCGGGGCGCGGAATCAGGCGTCAGCGGGGCGCGAAGCGGTTTTGCATCCACGAATGAAAATCCCGAAAACAACGAACGTTTCCGGGGCGTGAATCCAAACAGCGACGCGTGTGCTGTCGTCTTGAACCTTCTTCTATCCAGACTATGACTGTCGGCTCCGTAGTTTCAACGGATCATGCCCGTTTTCCCAATGAGGAAAGCGATGTACCCAAACAGGCTCGTGGGCTGTACCACCGATCGGGAATTGCACCCTGCCCCGAAGGTTATATTTGATTGGTGTGATTATACCATTTTCACAACTTGAGAATCTTTCTTTCGCTGGTTTCGGTGATGGTGCGTAAAATGCCGAAGCGGTTGAGCAGGCGGAATGCCAGCCAGAGCAGGAGATAGGGAAGCCAGCCCAGCGAATCGAGCAAGCCCATCAACAGAAAATACAATGGCAGGATGAGACCAAGCGGAATGAAGCGCACATAGGGTTGGACGGTCGCTTCGAGGTCGTTCCACGTGTCGTCGAGATTCGTGCGCGCCTGTTCCAGGAAAATTTCACGTTGGATTGAGTCGAGATCAGGCTGATGGTTCACCTGGTTCTCCAAACCCGCGAGCATCATCTCTTCCGCCGCTCGTTTGAAGTTTTCTGGAATGCGCAGTTCATCCTGCGCCGCAGACTGATACCCCGATGCGAAACTAAGGCTCAACAGCAGTGCCAGCACCATGAAGATCTTGCGTTGTTCATACAAAAGCGGACGCATCGAAAATTCCAGACGCCTGCCGAGTTCGCCTGTCAAGATCCACGCGTGGAGCGCCATGCCCGCTATGTAGAGGAGCGCACCGGCGAACGCGATCCATCCACCCCGCCAGACGAGCAGGAAGGCAATCGCTCCGAGGGCATGTCCGAACAAAAGCACTCTGAGCGGACGCAGAAACGCGCTGACCAGCGTAATGACCATGGACGTGACCAGCAAGGTGCCGAGCACCCACGCGGCGGATTCCAATGCCTGCGCAAACGGGAAGAATAACTCCAGATATTGATGCGACACCCTGCCGCAGATAAATCCGATCACCCCGCCGCACAGAACAAGCAATGCAAGGAAGATGATCTCCCTGCGTTTGAGTTCGAACAGCCAATCCAGTTCCAGCCTCATGACTTTAATATAACATAAGGGGCGGATGGAACATCCGCCCCAACTTGTTTATTTCAACTGCGCTTTGATCTTTTCGGCAGTATCTTTATATCCTGCCAGTTTGTCGCGTTCCTTTTGGACGAGCGCGGCGGGGGCTTTGTTCGCGAAGTCACTGGCGAGGAGTTTTTCCAGCCGTTCGATATGGGACTCGGCTTCCTTGAGTTCCTTTTCGAGGCGGGATTTCTCCTCCGCCAGATCCACCATGCCAGCCAGTGGAAGATGAATCTCCACCGAACCAACCACGAGTGCGGCGGAGTCAGCGGGTTTCTCCGTCAGAGACTGAAGAATGGAAACTTGAGATGGGTCAAGCCCCGCAAGCGAGGCGATGACAGGCTTCTGGCTTTCGAGCAGGTCGAGTTTGTTCCCCGCTGAGATCGTCGCGGCGATCTTTCTGGAGGGAGCGACGCCTTTTTCCGACCGCAGATTGCGGATCGAACGCACGATCTCCTGGATCAACTCGAAGTCGGTGATCTTGTCCGCTTCCCAGCCTTCGGCTTGGCGCGGTTCGGGGAATTTGGCAATGATGAGTGCCGGAGTCCAGTCTTTGGCAATATTCGAGATTGGAGATTCGAGAATCGACTTCCGCAGGTGACCCCAGATCTCTTCGGTCACGAACGGTGTGAAGGGATGCAGCAGCCGCAAAGATATATCGAACACGCGCGCCAACGTTTCCACAGTCTGCGTTTTGGTTGCTTCATTCTTCATCTGCTCTTTCGCGATTTCCACGTACCAGTCCGCGAAGTCGGACCAGATGAAATCGTAGATCTGCTGACCAGCCTGCCCATATTGGAAGTTCTGGAACTGCCGCTCCACGTCACGGATTAGTTGCTGCAAACGCGCCCAGATCCAACTATCAGCAAGCGTCCAGTCATCAGTGCTCAGTGATTGGTTATCAGTACTTGGCACCTGAGACGTGACACCTGACACTGCACTCATCACAAACCGTCCAGCATTCCATAATTTATTCGCAAAGTTGCGGTTGGCTTCCACTTTCTTCACTGACAGGTTCATGTCGTTTCCGGGTGTGGAACCAACCAACAGCGTGAAGCGAAGCGCGTCCGTGCCGAACTGGTCCATCACGATGAGCGGATCCACCACGTTGCCGTAGGTTTTGGACATCTTGCGTCCGTGTTCGTCGCGCACCAATCCATGCAAATACACGGTGTGGAACGGCGCTTCGCCGGTGAACTCAAGTCCCATCATGATCATGCGCGCCACCCAGAAGAACAGGATGTCGTAGCCCGTTTCCATATATGCGGTGGGATAGAAATATTTCAGGTCGGGCGTTTTATCGGGCCAGCCCAGCGTGGAGAAGGGCCACAGCCCGGACGAGAACCATGTGTCCAGCACGTCTTCATCCTGGCGAATGTCTTTCGAGCCGCAGGTGGTGCATTGGGTCGGGTCTTCGCGCGAGCAGGTCATGTGCCCATCGGGGCAGTACCACACGGGGATGCGATGTCCCCACCACAACTGACGGCTGATGCACCAGTCCTTGATATTTTCGAGCCAGTTGTAATAGGTCTTCTCGAAGCGCTCCGGCACGATCTTGATGCGCCCATCTTTGACGGCGTCCAAGCCAGCCTGCGCCAGCGTTTCAATCTTCACGAACCACTGCTCGGAGATCATCGGCTCGACGATCTCGCCGCCGCGCTGGGAACGAGGGATGGTGGTGCGGTACGGCTCTTCCTTGATGACGAGATCCGCCTCTTTCATATCCGCCCAGAGTTGTTTCCGCGCTTCGAAGCGATCCAAGCCTTGATATTTTCCACCATGCTCGTTGACCTTTGCTTCCTTGTCGAGCATAGAGATGATCGGCAGTCCATGACGGTGGGCGATGTCGTAATCGTTCGGGTCGTGACCGGGCGTGATCTTGAGAGCGCCTGTGCCGAACTCCATGCTGACATATTCATCCGCGATGATGGGAATTTCGCGTCCGAGCATCGGCACGATGGCGGTCTTCCCGATGAATTTCGTGAAGCGCTCGTCTTCGGGATGAACTGCCACGGCGGTATCGCCCAAGATCGTCTCCGGGCGGATGGTGGCGACGGGGATATATTCATCCGAGTCTTTGATCATGTACTTGAAGTAGTACAGCTTTGCATCTTCTTCGCTGTATTCCACTTCAAGGTCGGAGACAGCCGTCTTGAGCCCCGGCGACCAGTTGATCAGGCGCGGACCGCGATAGATCAGTCCCTTTTCGTAGAGGTGGACGAACGCCTCCCGCACCGCGCGGCTCAGCCCATCGTCAAGGGTGAAGCGTTCGCGGCTCCAGTCACAGGATGCGCCGAGTCGTCGTATCTGGGTTGTAATGATGTTCCCGTATTTCTTCTTCCAATCCCAGGTACGTTTGAGAAATTCTTCGCGTCCGAGTTCTTCGCGCGTCACTTCTTCGCTTCTCAATAATTCGCGCTCCACCATCAGTTGCGTGGCAATGCCCGCATGGTCGGTGCCGGGCAACCAGAGCGTGGGGATGCCCTTCATGCGGTGGTAGCGGATCATCAGGTCTTCGACGCTGACGAACATGGCGTGACCGAGATGCAGTTCGCCGGTCACGTTCGGCGGCGGGATGGAGATGACGAACGGCTTGATGGACGGGTCGAAGCCGTCCTTGTTCGGGTCGTTCGTCGGCTGGAAGTAGCCGCCCATCTCCCACATCGCGTAGATGCGGTCTTCGGTGGCTTTGAAATCGTAGGCTTTGGGTAGTTCTTTTGTCATTCTTGCTCCTTTGTTCAGAGGATACTCCGTTGGTTGAGTAGGGCGAGTGCTCTTCTCGCCCGTATCGAAACCAACATGGCACAGAGAACTTTTCGTTTAAAGTAAAGTGTATTTGCTTTAAAATGGTGGTTTCGATACGTGGTGCTTGCAGCGCCACTACTCAACCACCGGGTCGTTTAAAATAAAAACGCCTCGTCCAAAAAGAGGACGAAGCGTTAACTCCGCGGTACCACCTCAATTCGCCGTTTTGTCCCACAAGGGGATGATATGCGGCGCACTCGGTGACCGACAACCATCGGTCTTTGCTGTAACGGGCAATCCCGTGCCGTTCTACTTTCGCATGGATTTCTTCGGCAAGGAATTCAGACGACTTCGGCAATTCTTTTCTGCGAAGGCTTTCAGTCGATGACCTTCTTTCCTGTCAGAGAGACAATTGCGTACTACTTCTGAATGGCGGGGATTATACGCCGGGGAATGGGATGAGTCAAGCAAGAATGCTATACTTAACCCAATTCATACCAAGGAACCCACAGTATGCTCACTCCCCTACACTTCATCCTCATTACCGTCGCCGCGCTTCTGGCTGGCGCGATCAACGCGCTCGCCGGCGGCGGGACGCTCATCACCTTTCCGATGCTGACCTTCCTCGGCGTGCCCGCCGTCTCTGCGAACGTGACCAACACCGTCGCGCTTTGCCCCGGCTATTTCGGCGGGACGCTTGCCCAATGGAACGACCTCAAAGGACAGAAACACAGGTTATGGCTGATCGTTCCCGCCAGCATCGTGGGCGGCTTGATCGGCGGCTGGCTGTTACTGCAAACGGGCGAAAAACTCTTCCGAGACCTCGTCCCCTACCTCATCCTGCTGGCTTCGGGTCTGCTGGCAATTCAAGACCCCGTCCGCGCGTGGTTGACCAGGCGCATGGCGGCGGGACAAGGCTCGCAATTGGAAAAAGCCACCTGGCTGCCTGTTACGCTGGCTTCGGTCTACGGCGGATATTTCGGCGCGGGATTGAGCGTGATCGTACTCTCCGCCCTGGGTTTGACGCTCGAAGACTCGCTTACGCGTCTGAACGCGCTCAAGCAGGCGGTGGCATTCTCAGTCAATATCGCCGCTGCGGTCTATTTCCTGTTCTCAGGACAGGTGTTGTGGTCCGCGGCGCTGGTGATGGCGATCGGCGCATTGATCGGCGGCTGGCTGGGCGGGAAACTGGCAGGCAAGATAAAACCGTCCACGCTGAGGTGGACGGTGGTGACGATCGGCGTGATCGTGGCGATCATTTATTTTGTGCGGTAAAAAATCCAAGTCGGTGGTTGAGTAGTCCCGCGTGCTTTTGGCGGGACGTATCGAAACCACCCGTAAATGAAAAGCTTCCTCAATATGATGGTTTCGATACGCCGCTTTGCGGCTACTCAACCATCGGGTTCATTTCGGCAGCACCAGTGGAGCATCCATGAAGGGATGCTCCACCACGTTTACGGGCAGGCAGTATGCCTGTGAGATCGCTTCGGGGGTGAGCACGTCGCGCGGCTTTCCGATGGCTTCGAGATGCCCGCCGACCAATAAGGCAACCCGGTCCGCGTAACGGGCGGCGAGATTGAGATCATGCAGGGCGATTAAGACCGCCAGATTTTCATTGTGCGCAAGTTCGCGGATCAATTCCAACAAACTGACTTGATATTGCAAGTCGAGATGCGCCGTCGGCTCATCCAATAAAAGGATCGGCGTGGACTGACACAAAGCGCGGGCGAGCAGGATGCGCTGTGCCTCCCCGCCGGAGAGTTCGCCCACGCGGCGGTCCGCGAATGCCAAAGCGTGGACTCGGCTTAGGGCTCCCCGGGCAAGTTCTTCGTCAAGGGATGAAGCGTGACCGAGAAATCCGAGATAGGGTGTGCGCCCCATCAAGACCGTCTCCCAGACCGTGAACGCGGGCGGCAGGGAGATCGCCTGCGGGACAACCGCCATGTAACGCGCGCGCTGCATCGGGTCGAGCGCATGGAAGTCGTCGCCGTTGGTGCGGACTTGCCCGGTGGACGGTATCACGCCGCTTGCCGCGCGGATGATGGTGGATTTGCCCGCGCCGTTCGGACCGATGAGCGCCAGCACTTCGCCGTTGTTGACGTTGATGGAAACATCGTGCAAGACTTGATGTCCGTGATAGGAAGCGGAGAGATTTTGGATTTTTAGCATGATGTATGGGTGGATCAAAAAATCAAATACCAATACAAAGCGGTCTCACTCGGCTTGGTATTTTTGAATGTATATTGATCAAAGCCGCCGAGGACAAAACCGCATTTTTGATACAACTGACAGGCGGGAACGTTGTCATCCTGCGTTTCAAGCATGATGCCCGGAAAACGCCTCGCCTTCGCCCATTGAATTGCTTCACCCATCAAAGCCTGTCCCACGCCCAAACCGCGGAATTCAGGGTTGACAATCAGATCGTCGATGTAGGCAAATCCATTCCACCACGAAATAACCTTGACCTGCCCCGCAAGTTGACCGTCCACATCGGCGAAGAAGATGGCTTTCTCACCGCTTTCTACAAACGTGGATGCATCCACGTCGTCAACAGGGATTTCCTTTTCATATGGCGTGACAGGCACAACCGAATAGGTCAGCCTTCCATCTTCCATGCCCAACACAAGTTTTGAGTTCACCGTGAATTTGCGGTTGAACCTGTCCACTTGATGGATGGATTGCGAATCGAGTTTACGGGTTGTAACGGTCATCTCTACCAATATCCTTGATTTTTCACGCGGCGCAGGACCCATAAAAAGAAGGGCGCGCCGACCAATGCAGTGACGATGCCGACAGGAATCTCTTGCGGCGCAAGCACCACCCGCGCAATCACATCCGCGACCAGCAAGGCAGATGCGCCACCAACAATGGACAGCGGGATGAGGCGGCGATAGTCCCCGCCGAACCACAGGCGCATGGTGTGCGGGACGATCAGCCCGATGAAGCCGATGATACCGGCAAACGCCACCGCCGCCGCTGTCGCAAGGGAAGCCGCCACCAGCAGGATGGTCTTCGAGCGCGTGACGTTGAGTCCGAGCTGTTGAGCCTGGTCATCGCCGAATTGCAGGAGATTGAGGCGATAGCCGCTGAAAAGCAGAATTCCCAAACCGATCGCAAGATACGGCAGCATCGCAAGGACAGCCGTCCAGCCGGACTGGCTTGCGCCGCCCAACAGCCATCCCAACGCGCGGCGGACTTCACTGGTCGAGCGCAGCATCAGGAAGGAAGTCAGGGACGTGGCAAAGGAAGAGAACGCCACGCCTGCCAGGATCAAATTCGTGGTGGGAACAGTACGTCCAACACGCGCGAGAGCGTAAACAATGAACACGGTCAGCAATGCCGCAAGAAAAGCGGACATCGGAATTGCCATCAATCCCCAGAACGAATAGGGCCACTGAATGGACATGGCGATCACCGCGCCCAGTCCCGCGCCCGAAGCGACGCCGATCAGGAACGGATCAGCCAGCGGATTGCGGAACAATCCCTGATATGCCGCGCCGCTTCCGCTCAATGCCGCGCCTGTCAGTGCGATCAGAACCGTGCGCGGCAGACGGATGTTCCACACGATGAAGGTGTAGGTCTTCTCGCCCGCTCCGCGCAGGATGTCCCACAATTCGGCGGGGGAAATGAAAACGGAGCCGATCGCCAAACTAAGGACGATGGCAAAACCAAGGAAGAGGAAGGAGGAAAGAATGGGTTTGCGCATAAAAGATTTTCACCGCAGAGGCGCAGAGTTCACAGAGTTTTCAAAAGGTTTTCTCAGCGTTCTTTGCGTCTCTGCGGTCGGAATTCAGGATTTATATCACTCCGAGTTCTCCGCTATTACATTGATTTACTCGAACGCACCCGGATGCAGTATCTTTGCCAGCGCCTCAAGACCATCCACCAAACGCGGACCGGGGCGGCTGATCAGGTTGTCGTCGATGGGGAAGATATTACCGTCCTGTACGGCGACGATACTTTCCCAGCCCGCGCGTTCCTTCACAGATTCGGGCGTCACACCCCACATCGCATCGCCAAGGACGATAACGGATGGGTTGGCAACCACGATCTGTTCCAAACTCCACTGCGGATACGGGTCCGCCGCACTGCTGGCAATGTTGAAACCGCCGGCGCGTTCGATCAGCAGGTTGCCGAACGTTCCGGGACCATACGTCCACGGTTTGGTCGGGTCGGTAGCGTCAATTTCATAGAATACATTCGGGCGGAAGCTGAGCGGCGCGATCTTTTCATCCACCGCCGCCACACGTTCTTTGAGCGATTCAACCAGTGCGCTCACGTCGTGTCCGGTGAGTTGACCGACGATCTCCAGATTGACGTACATCTCCTCCAGCGTGGTCGGGTTGCTCAAATAATACACGGTCAAACCCAGATCTTCCAATTGTTTGACCAGTTCCGGCGTGTTGATCTCGGCGGCAAGCACAAGGTCGGGTTCGAGCGCAACGATGGCTTCCGCGCTGAACTCACCCATCGAACCGCCAATGCTGGGAAGCGATGCGGCTTCAGTGGGATAATCCGAAAACTCGTCCCGTCCGACCACCTGTGCGCCTGCGCCGATCGCAAAAAGGATCTCCGTGTTGGACGGCGCAACCGAGACCACGCGCTGTGCGGGTCCTGGGAGCACCACTTCACGACCAAGCCCGTCCGTGAACGTCAACCCGCTTGTCGCCACAGATTGAGGCGCACATGCTGTCAAAAGTACGATCAGTAACGTTAAAACCAGGGTCTTGCGAAACATCTTTTTTCTCCTAAAAGTGAAATGAAAATCCCCAGCATGGGCTGGGGAGGCTGGAGAGGCAATCCGGTTCTGCCGTCATCCACCTCCTTTCCGCGAGAGAGTGGTGAACCGACCAACAGCGGGCGACCTGGCTTGTTAGTCCTTTTGTCGCTTGGTCTCGTAGTCACCTGGTCGTTTTGACCACGTGACTATCCGACGATTTGACTACCAGACTAACTTCACAGTTGCGCGACAGCGTCAGAATTTCACTGACTTCGCCGCTTGCTGATCGTTATTTGCATCATTCTACCACCAAAGACGGCGCACGAACCAATACAAAAAGCCGCGCGTCCCGAACGGCGCAAAGTACAACGTCCGCCCATTGCTCCATTCTTCGCCAAAGGAAAATTTCTTGTGCACGAATTCCCCCGCCTTTTTGTCCTTCCGGTGCAGGATGAAAAAGCCCTCATGCTTGAGCGACGCATCCCGATCATCATCCCAAACCTGTTCCACCTCCAGCGGATGCAAACGCCTCAACGCCTCGCGGACGGCTGATTCAAAATCAATCAGCCTTACCTCCGGGAAGGTTTCCCTCGCCCCATCGTGCTGGACCATGCTGTCGCTGGACAGCCCGCCGACCAGTGCGTACGCGATCGGATACGGCACAGGCGTCATCAGGTCGATGCCGAACGCCATGAACCAGACCGGAATGCCGGGGATTAGGAACATCCTGCGTTTGTGACCGCGCGCCTCGGCATACTTCTTCATCAAGTCCTGATAGGAAAATGTATCCGGTCCGCCGATCTCAAAGACCCGACCGCGCCCGTTGGGGTTGGTCAATGCCGCCAGTAAATAATCGACAATATTCTGCGCCGCGATGGGCTGTGACCTGTTCCTCAGCCAGGCGGGACCGGGGATGACCGGGAACAATTCGGTCATAAAGCGGATCATCTCGAACGAAATACTCCCTTCGCCCGCGATCACACCCGCGCGGAATTCAGTGACAGGCACACTCCCCTTCCGTAATGTCACGCCGGTTTCGATGCGTGAACGCATATGCGGCGCGATATGTTGTTCAGGGTCTGCCAACCCGCCGAGGTAGATGATGTGTTCCACACCCGCTTCTTCCGCCGCGGATGCGAAGTTGCGCGCGCCTTCAAGCTCGATGGACGTGTATCCATGCCCCGAAGACATATTATGAATAAGATAATAAGCGGTATGGACTCCCGCCAACGCGGGAGCAAGAGAAGCGGCGTCCATCACATCCCCGCGCACCATTTCCACTTGAGAGAACCATCGGCGCGATCTGAGCCGTTCCGGCTGGCGTGCCAGTGCACGGACATGGTATCCGCGTTCGAGCAGGTGGGGAATCAAGCGGCTGGCAATGTAACCGGTCGCGCCGGTGACGAGGATGAGTTTATCGGTCATTGCGAGAAGGAATGAAGCGACGACGAAGCAATCTCATGCTCATCGTTCCACCTTGAACGGCGTGACGTTGGGATCGATGACTTCGCCGAATTCCCTAGCAGCCAGGTGACCGCTGAAGACCGCCTGCGCAATGATGTTCGGGGCTTCGGCATCGCCGACCAAACGCAGGGATTTGAGTCTCCCATCGTCCAAGGCAGGTTTGAGTTCGTGATAGAGCGAATCGTTGGGAATACGCTCGGTGACCATAACCACGGCATCGCAGGGGAGCACGGTTTCAGCGCAGGTGATGACATGGGAGACAGCAGCAGTTGTCGGGGAGTGCGAGGCGAGAACGTGGTGTGGAAGCAGGGTCACGTTCAGGTCAAGCAGGCGTTCGTAGATACGGTCCTGCTCAAGGGTGAATTCCGTCCACGCAGAAATGGTGGGAGCAGGCGTCACGAGCGTGACCTGGCAGCCGTTCTGCGCGAGCAATTCTGCAAGCACGCCGCCCATGTAGTAGTGGTCGTCGTCGTAGATGACCACATGTTCGAGCGCAGGAACTTCCTCCCGTAATTTCGACAGCAGGCTGTCTGACTCCATATTCAAGCGCATCAGATCGTCAGGCGTGAACACTTTTGCATCGCCTTGCACGGGACGCGGGAGAAAACGTCCGACGCCGTCGCGCCGCCATGCGGAGCCGGTGGCAAGGATGACGTGCGGTTCGCCCGATTCGAGGATGTCTTTCGCGCTCATCGGGCTGGAGGGATAGAAGAAAATATTCTCAAGTTTTTGGATCTGTGTCAGCCGCCAGTCAATGACGCGCCGCCACTCGATCAGGTTCGGCAGCGCAGACTCGAGCAGGACCCGCCCGCCCGCCTCGCGCTTCGCATCGGTGAGAATGACCCGGTACCCGCGTTGACCCAGCGCCCGAGCCGCTTCCAGCCCGGCGGGACCCGCGCCGACGATGAGTATCTCTTCGTCACTTTTCTTCGGGGGAATGATCTCAGGATGCCAGCCGCGCCGCCACTCTTCGCCCATCGTCGGGTTCTGCGTGCAGCGGATCGGCACGAAGCGCGTATCGCCTGTGACGCAGATATTACAGCCGATGCACTCGCGGATATCTTCGTGCCTGCCTTCTTTTATTTTGTTTGGCAGGAAGGGATCGGCAATGGACGGGCGCGCCGCGCCGATCAAGTCCATCACACCGCGCTCGATGGCGGAGACCATGCTGTCGGGAGACGTGTATCGTCCCACACCGACCACCGGTTTGCTGGTGAGTCCCTTGACGAAGGAAATATATTTCTCCTGATGTCCCTCCTTGCCGAAGCGCGAGGGAATGGAATCGTTCTTCCATGCGCTGATGTTCACATCCCACAGGTCGGGCAGTTCTGCCAGCATCCCCACGATATCCTGCGCTTCTCCGTCGTACTGCATTCCGTCCGCGCCGAGCAATTCATCCACTGCAAAACGGACCGCCACCGCGCAGGTATCACCGATCGCGTCCCTGGTGTCTTCGATCAATTCGCGCAGGAAACGCACGCGGTTCTCCAATGAACCGCCGTATTCATCGGCGCGGTCATTGTCCTTTGACAGCAAATGGAACGCCAGAGTCATGTTATGCGCGGCATAACAGTAGATGATATCGAAGCCCGCCTTCTTCGCGCGCACCGCCGCATTGCGGTGCCATGTGCGGATCTGTTTCAGGTCTTCCTTCGAAGCGGCGCGCGTCTGACCGGGTTCGTAGCCGCCTCCGCCGGTGATGCTCATCGAGCGCGGAGCGAAGCCCGCCGCGCGCGAATACAGGTTTGCCGCGTCGTGGCTGTTATAGGTCAGTTCGATGCCTGCCAACGCCCCGTGTCTATGGACGGATTCGGTCATGAGCTGCCAGGCGGGGATGTCGTCGTCGCTCCACATCCGCCCTTCGAAATACGGCGAAAGATCGGTGGTGTAATGGATCTCGGTCTCTTCCGTGCAGACCACGCCCCAGCCTCCTTCCGCTTTCATCTCACGCATCGCCGCCATGCCCTTCGGCATGCGGTAGCCGAATCCGTTGCAGTGTGGCACCTGATAGAAGCGGTTCGGCGCGGTGACAGGTCCGATTCGAAGCGGCTGGAAGAGAATATCGTAACGGGAGGTCATGGGGATTCCTTTAATAAAGACCTGACAGGTTTCAAAACCTGTCAGGTCGGTTGCAGATCATTTACAGCTTTGCAGGGTCGGGAACAGGCTGTAGCCGTATTCCTCCATCCGGTCTTCCGAGCCGACCGGCAGGACGATCATCATGGTCACGACGCGGGTGGCGGTGTCGTTCTGCGCCCAATAATAGATGTCGTAATCGAAGCCCTGGTCAACCGCCTTGAACTGATACAGCCGCAGACCGGCATCCGTTCGGCATTCGTCCACGCGCTGGTACTGCTGATAGTTGCCGAAGATGATGTCCCAGTTCTCGTCCCCAAAGAATTGATCCAGGTCGAGTTCCTCATAACCGCAGGGGAAGATCAGCGCCTCCAGGAAGGCGACCGCCGAAATGGAACTGCCGAACCACGTCACAGCCACGCGGCTGTCCTCCACCGTATAACTGCGTTCCCAATCGGGCGTATTGAACAGACCGCCGGTAAAGGCAAGCGCGCGGTCAACATCCTCCTGTGTGGGCTGGGTGGAGATGCAGGTCATTTCCTCCACAGCCAGCGGCGGGACGGTGGGCGGGACGGGTGTGGGCATGGGCGTCGGCGTGGCAGCCGGAGCGCAGGCGGAGAGCAAAAGCAGGACGAGCAGGACGGGCGTGAATTTTTTCATGGAGAAACCCTCAAAGGGACGGTGATAAATGCGAGTATAGCACGCCCAAGCAAAATTGCCCGACCATCCATCGGGGGATCATGAGCACTGCGCTTCCTTCCGCGCCCCAGCCTGTCACTCCCCATCTTGCCTGAACGAACCCTAGGGCTTGCGCCCGAAGAACATTTTTACATGGATGTCGGAACGGAAGATGAGCGTCTCGTTCTTTTGTTTGGCGGCTTCGACCGCAGCCTTGATGCGCTCCAATCCGTTCTGATACAGGTCGTCGCTGAGCAGGGCAAGCTGAGATGTGGCGTTATGCTTCAGGAACGGGTCTTTCAAGACCGCTTCTCCCATATGGAAGTTCTGGATGTGTTCCACCGTCTGGAATGAGACATCTTCGAAGCCCTGCCGTTCCATCATCCGCGTCAACGCCTTTCCGGAAGGATAACGGCGCAGGTCGGTGTCGTAGACCGTATCGAAGTAATTGTAGATATACCAGTCGGACGAGCCCTCTTCGTGCGGGTCATGTCCGATGACGGCAAGCGTGCCGCCCGGCTTGAGCACGCGGAAGGCTTCCGCGACGAAGGCGCGGTGATCGCCAAAGTGATGGATGGCGTCCACGCAGTAGAGCAGGTCGAAGGTCCGCTGTTGAAGCGGCAGGTTGACCGCCGTGCCGCGTGACAGGTTGAGCGGGGCGGGTTGTCCCTGCGCCTGTCTCAGCATCCCCATCGAATAATCCAAGCCGAAGAGCTTGTTCGTCACCTGTGAAAGCAGGTTCAGCCAGTAGCCTGTGCCGCTGCCCACTTCCAGAATGGTTCCGGCGTTGACGCGTTGTGCAAGGTCGAGAAGCGCCTGTCCGCGCTCCCATTGCCGGGTTTCGGGGTAGCGCTGGTTGTAGTGTTGCGCGATCTTGTCGTAGTTGAGATAAGGCGTGTTCATGCAATATGGATAACATGGGCGCGCCGAAGATTACCTTAAAGAGTATCTGAAACGTCTTAATTCACCGCAGATGAACACAGAGAAACAAGAATGAGACCTGATCGGGCGATCCAGATGTCCCTTTCATCTGCGGTTATCCCCCGTATCCGGCGCATGTTCTCCCCCTGCGCGGCTTACACTTCTACGATCTCCTTCACACGTCCCACCTGTCCATCCGTCAAACGGACCTTGATGCCATGCGGGTGGTTGGGCGATTTGGTCAGAATATCCTTCACGATGCCCTTGGTCAACTTCCCCGTGCGCTGGTCTTGTTTCAGGACGATCAGCACGGTCATGCCGGGTTTGATGTTGGAGCGGGTTTGTCCGTTCATGTGTCTCCATCCGAACTAAGCGAAGGGATATGCTTGACCCGCCGATCTGTGCGGATCTTCCCTCTTCTATTTCAAATCTGTTCCATCTGTGTCATCTGCGGATCGATGCCGGTCATGTTTAATATATCACGGGGTCGTCGGGATGTTCGGCGTTCCACAATGCCACTACTTCCTCCACCGTCTTCCCGATGTGCTTCTTGTTGAGGATGGTTCCATTGAATGACCGGTTCAGCGCCCGCTTCAATCCCCGGTCGAGGCGGTGCGCCACGTCCAATTCCCCCTTGTAATTGATGTTCGGCAGGTAGGTCCCCAGCCCTTCGAGCTTGACCCCGCGCCCATAACTGTTGAAGTACACGACCGCATCCTGCAAGCCTGTCAGGACGCCGATCACGTCTGTGCGGGTAACTGTGGACATGGCAGAGATAAGATCTGCCGTCTCTTTCCAGTCGGCTGTCCTGCCAAATTTGATCTGAGGACGGTAGTGATTAAGCGCAACTACTAGGGGTGTCATGCAAAACCTCCTGCTCTTTTTCTGAATTTCAACGCTTCTAATCCCAATATCCTGTCAGGATATTGTTTGTTTGATGTCAGGATATTATACGTTTGCTGGCAGGATATTGTCAATTGAGCGGAGTGTTTTATAAAAAGAGCGAGACGATCACCAAAAAAGTAACCGTCTCGCCGGGAGATTTCCGCGCATGTCATGCTCAATGGAGCGCATCCACTTTCTTTAGGACAAGGTACTACTTCCCCATCTTCAGCGTCCAGGCGGTCACTTCCTCCGTCTTGCCCTTCAAATTGAAGACGCAAGACTCCATGCCGCTCGTGTCCAATCCCGCCGCGTTGCGGGTCGCGTCGCTGATCAGGATCTCGCCCGCCTTTGCAAGAGACGTGAGTCTCGCCGCCGTATTGACCGAGTCGCCGATCATGGCAATGTCCGAAACGCCTCCCTCCGCGTTGACCGAACCGACATATGCCACGCCGGTATTGATGCCGATGCCGACAGGAATCCAGGGACCCGCCGGAGAACCGTATCCCATTGCCTTCATGATGCGCTTGCCCGTCTCGACCGCCACCCCGGCATGTTCCGGTCCGGCAAAGCCCGGCACGAAGAATCCCGCCACTTCATCGCCGAGCAGTTTCTCCACAAAGCCGTAACTGCGGAAGAACTCATCCGTTGCGGCGCGGTAAAAGCGGTTGATCAATTTGCTGTGTTCCTGCGGGGAGGTCTTCTCCGCCATGCCGGTCGAACCGCGCACGTCCACGAACATGATGGAGATCTCCAGTTCCACGCCGCCGTGATACTCGGTCGCAAAATTCTCGCACAGGTTGCACAAATGCGGATTTAGCTTCGACCGTTCGACGTTCCACAATAGTTTCCAAAGTTTTCCGCCGATGCCTTCAAAGGGAATGTAACAGACCGCGCAGCGTGGACTGCGCGGGATGCGTTTGATCAGCGGGCGGAATATTCTGCGCTCGAACCAGGGCGGGTCCATATAGTCCGGCATCTCGCCTTTGGTAAGGTAGCTATGCCAGGCATTTCGGATCAACTCTTCGGAGATCTTGTGATCGGTCATTCTGTCTTTCCTTGCACCAGTAACACACAATAAAGTTCGTACAATTTTCTAACTCAACAGCCCTCGCGCGAAAGCAAGCACTGCCTGCACATCATTGAAATTCGTGAACGGACCCACCGAGATGCGCACCGCGCCGGAGGACTTCCCGTCGATGCACTTGCGGAACTCGTCAATGGACATGACATCCCTGTGTTCAGGACGCGTAAAGCACACGTCAAGTTCCACGCGCGAGATGCCAAGCGCGATCTCACCCGCGCCGGGATTGCAAAAACAGCCCGTCCGCAGGGAGATATTCACCTTGTTCGCTTCGCTTTCGATGAAGCGATGGTCGAAGGCGGTGCCGTACTGGTCGTAGAAATTGACGGTGACTGCCCCGCCTCTTCCTTCGGTGGAATTTGGTCCGAACAGCCGGACCAGCGGCTCCCCGTTTCCGTGTTTCATGGACGTGAGATTGTCCAACAGCCAGCCGGTCAGCGTTTTTACGCGCTCACTGATGACGTCATAGCCAATGGACTCGATATGTTTCAATCCGATCTCGAGCGCGGGGATGTTGAGATAGTCGAGCGTGCCGTCTTCAAAGGCGGGAGCGCCGTCGGCGAGATAGTATTTGCCGCCCTGCACAGACGCGACTGTGATGGTCCCGCCTGCGAACCAGGGACGATGCAGCTTGGCTAACGCTTCCTTTCGCGCGATCAGTGCGCCAAGTCCCGTAGGGTAGCCGAAAATCTTGTAGAAGGAAATAGGAACAAAGTCCGGTTTGACCTTGCCCAAGTCCAGTTTGCTGGTGGGGACGAACGCCGCCGCATCGAGCAGGACGTCCCAGCCGTGGGCGTGCGCCTTCTCGATCCATTCGAGCGGATGTTTGACCGAGGAGAAGTTCGATTGGGCGGGATAGGCAAAAAGATTATGACCAGTTTTGGAGGGGCGAGCCAGCTCCGTTTCAAGTTGTGAAGCGTCCACGCGCATATCGGGCAGCATGACCGGGATGTAAGTTACTTCTGCGCCGCGCGCGTGAGCGAATTCGCGGATCCCGTTGACCGAGTTGTGGTTGTCGAAGGTCAGCAGGTAACGTCCGTTCGGGAAGGGATAACTCTCGCCGACAAGCTTTAGCGCGCCGCTGGCGTTGGGCGTGAAGATGGCAAGATATTCGCCCGGGTCGGCGTTAAAGAATTTGAGAACATATTCGCGCGCGCCTTCGACAAGTTCAGTGGCGGCAAGCGAAGTGGGATTGGTCGAATGCGGGTTGCCAAAGACGCCTTCGTGAAGGAGTTGGTGGTGCTTTTGAATTTGCGACTCGGCGTAGATACCGCCGCCCGTGTAATCGAGGTAAACGTGCTCACCCGCGTCGAGGCGGGCATAATCGCTCTTGCGGAGGTCGTCAATCTTGGATGTTTGTTTGTAAGTGGGATATTTCTGAAGGAAGGTTTCGAATTCAGTGGGCATTCACTTCTCCTGATGATTTATCGTCATTGCGAGGGCTTTGTCCTCGCAATGACGTCACATTTTTACCGGATTACTCAACTTCCCCAGCCCTTCGATCTCCACTTCCACCACATCGCCGTTCTTCAACTCGCCCACGCCTGCGGGTGTGCCGGTGAGAATCAGGTCGCCGGGTTCCAGCGTCATCACGGACGAGATGTACGCGATCAGTGTGCCGACGTTGAAGACCATGTCCCGTGTGGACGCCATCTGCCGCATCTGCCCGTTGACGCGGCAGGTCACGACCGCATCGGACGGGTCGAAGTCGGTGTCGATCCACGGACCGAAGGGACAGAAGGTGTCAAAGCCTTTGGCGCGCGTCCATTGACCGTCGGTCTTTTGCAGGTCGCGGGCGGTGATGTCATTGCCGATGGTGTAGCCGAAGATGTATTCCTTCGCGTTCTCGGCGGTAACGTCCCTGGCGCGTTTACCGATCACTGCCGCCAGTTCGCCTTCATGTTCCACCTGCTTCGACTGCGGCGGCAGGACGATGGTCCCGCCGGTGGGGATGATGGAAGACGGCGGTTTGAAAAAGATGAGCGGCACTTTGGGGACTTCGTTACCCAATTCTTTTGCATGTTCGACGTAATTGCGCCCCACGCACACGATCTTGCTTGGCTCGCAGGGAGCCAGCAGTTTCAACTCCTTGAGCGGAGTCCGCGCTTCGCGGCGGCGGAATTCGCCGTAGATGTTGCCCTGGATTTCGCCGATCTTGTCTTCCAGCATCCAGCCGTAGGTGGGGATGCCCTCATTATTCTGATAACGGACAATAAGCATACTGATTCCTTTTGTATCAAGCCCGGTGATTGAGTAGAGCGGGCGTTCGTCTCGCTCGTATCGAAATCACCAGTATCTGGAAATCGTAATCTTCTTGTCAAACTGGTGGTTTCGATACGCTGCTTTGCGGCTACTCAACCACCGGCTTGCCTCACTTCCCTTTATATTCCACGATCTCCAGCCGGTCCACATCCAGCAATAGTTCACTGACCGGCTTGCCCAGCACGGGATGCACCAGATCCGGGGCGATGTCGTTCAATGGAACAAGGACAAATGCCCGTTGGTGCAGACGCGGATGCGGGATCGAAAGCGGCTCGGAATCCAGGATCAGGTCATCGTAGAACAGGATGTCCATATCGATCAGGCGCGGACCGTTCTGGAAACTTGGCTCGCGTCCCAGCGCAGTCTCGAGGCGCTTCAAATGTCCGAGCAATGCGTCCGCTTCCAGATAGGTTTCCGCCATCACCACCTGGTTCAGGAACGCAGGCTGGTTGGCGTATCCCCAGGGCGGGGTTTCGTACACCGGCGATTTCTTCTTCACCGTCATTTGCGGCGCAAGGTTCGAGATCGCGTTCTTCAAATTGGCAAGGCGGCTGCCCATGTTACTGCCCAAGGCAATATAAACAGTATGCACCATGTCATCCTCACATGTCGTGTTCGTCGAAGTGTTCCACCACGTCCGCGGCGAGCCACTCTTCGATGGTCGGGTGTTCGAACGCGCTTTCGGGTAGTCCGCGCACCAGTTCGATCATCTCCAACCGCTTCTGCTCGAACAGCGTCCGCAACTCATCGCTGCCCATGCCCTGATATTTTGCCACGATTTCCGCGTTGTAGGCATCGGTATCCGCCGGACCGGCATATACAAAACCGGGATCGTTCAACGCGCCCTTCACCGCCGCCACACCTTCATCCCACCATGCAACCACATGCGCCAGCATGTCCTCGAAGCGCGCCTGCCCCTGCTTCCGCAAATAGTCATCCTTCTTTTCCGAAGCTTCGAACTTTGCCACGAACGTCCCCCATTCATGCTCAAGCGTGTCCAGCGTCAGGAACTTGCTCAACGCGACCAGATGCTCACGCGCGTGATGGATGAAGATGCCGTTGATGCGCCCCTGAATACGCTTGTCGTTGAACGCCGCCTCGTTCACGGACCTCAAATCTGCTGCGGCTTTCTGACGCGTTCTCTCAAAGTGAGCCAAAAACTCCGCCTCGTCCCAATCCTTGTATTTCGCCACCGCCTCGGCGTTGAAGGCATCGAAATTGTATTTCTTGCGCTCGAATTCGCGGTTTTCAGCAATCGCCAGAATGACCGGCATGACGTCCTCCCACCATGCCAGAATGTGCGCCAGCATGTCGCGGAACTGGTCATATCCCTGCCTGCGAACGCGCTGCGAGCCGTCCAGTTTCGGCAGGCGGTTGAAACGCTCGATGTACGTCGCCCATTCGATCTCAAGAAAATCCAGTGTGCGTTGTTTGTAGCTCATTGTTATTCTCCATTATTTACCACGAAGGGTCACAAAGGAAAACCTTTGTGGCTAAGAATTCTTTTCAAATAATTCCACAACTTCCACATCCCCCAACACCCGCAACAGATCCGCACTCTTCATGATGATGGCTGTATTGCGGACTCCCGACCCGATGGAGATTTCATCCTCTTTCAGGACACCTGCCTCGACCATAACCCTCACCCTTCGACTGCGCTCAGGGCTAGCCTGCTTCGCCATCCCAAACGGACACACCGTCCCAATGCGGTAACCGGTCACTGCCAGCACTTCGTCCTCCGTCGCCATTGTGATGCGTGAACGACCGAGAAGTTTCCGCAAAACCTTCCATGAGACCTGCTCCGGTCCCGCCACAAGGACGAGCGCATATTCATCCTCCGTCACGCGGAAGAGAATGGAGCGCACCACCTGCGCGGGGCGTTGATTCCGCTCGCGCGCGGCTTGCTCGAACGACTCCACCGAACCTTCGTGTTGGAAGAGCGTGTGCGGCACGCCTAATTTTTCCAGCGCAATGCTGGCGGGAGGTCGGTCCATTTATTTCGTCTTTTCTTTATACTCGCACAACTCCCTGACCGGGCATTGCGGACAAAGCGGTTTCCTTGCATGGCACACTTCACGTCCCAGACGGATGATGTTCAAGTGCGCGGCGTAGTAGGTTTCGGGCGGGAAGACCGCTTCCAGATGCGGATGCGCCTGCTCGACGGTCATCTTCTCCGGGCGGAGTCCGATGCGACCCGTCACGCGGTAGACGTGCGTATCCACCGGGAAGGCGGGTCGCCCCAGTGAAAAGCACAACACGATGGCGGCGGTCTTCGGTCCCACGCCGTTGAACTTCGTCAGCCAATTCCGCGCTTCTTCGAGAGGCATGTCGGCGAGGAATTGCAGGTCGAGCGCCCCGCGTTCCTTCGTGATCTCGCGCAATACCTGCTGAATGCGCGGACCTTTTTGATTCGCAAGTCCCGCCGACCTGATGGCGTCAATGACATCCTTTTCCTTCGCGTCGCGCACCGCTTCCCATGTGGGAAATTTCGCGCGCAGGGCGTCGAAGGCGCGATCGCGGTTGACATCGTTGGTGTTCTGCGAAAGGATGGTCGAGACCAGTTCATCGATGGCGGGCAATGGGTTGCGCCAGATCGGCTCGCCGAAAACTTTCATCAGTGTTTCGTGGATCTTGATCGCGCGGGTTTGGAGTTTTTTCATAGCATAAACACAGGTTGTGAATTTCCGGTGATGATACCGGCGTAATTCCTTAATATTTTTTCGGGACCAAATTTTGCCAGCGCGTCCAATTGCGCTTCATTCAACACCCCCAACTGACGGAGGATCTCCAGCGTCACTGCCGGGCGGACGCGCACACTGCGCTCCAATGCATCGTTCAAGCGCGAGGCATCGCCGTCAACGACTTTGAAGGCAATGCCAATTCCTTGCTCCCCAATAACGCCGGGCATGATGCCGACGATCTGGAATCCCTCCGCGCCGCGTTTGGTGACGAATTTCCCCTCGCCTGCTTTCATCAATTCACAATCGAATTCGCCGTGGTTGCTGACCATTTCGGGATGCGCCATCATCGCGGATGCGATCTTTTTGCAGGCGGCGGCGCGAGGTTCGCCGAGTCCGCGCGGATCGCAGAAGCGCGCCATGCCGAGCGCGGCGTTGAAGAGCGGCATGGCATAGTTCGGCGCGGAACAGCCGTCAATGCCGATTTCGATCCTGGCTTCATCGATCATGCACATGTCGGCGAGCGTTTTGAGAATATCCTGTTGGATGGGATGGTCGAGGTCGAGGTAGGTTTCGAGCGGAAGTCCGCGCATTTTTGCGAATGCAAGCATGGCGGTGTGTTTGCCGGAACAGTTGTTGAAATTGGGCGTCGGTGTGATGTCCTCCTTGATGACCTGTTTGAGCATTTGCGCGTCGCCGGGCAAATGCGGTCCGCATTGCAGGAGGTCTTCAGGAATCCCAACTTTCAGCTGCATCCCCTGCACGGTTTGGAGATGCAGGTTCGAGGTCTCGTGGGAGGCGCAGGCGAGTGCAAGTTCCGCCTGGGTCAGGTTGAAATGGTCCACGCCGCCCTGTTCCACAAAGGGAAGCGCTTGGAATGGTTTGGCAGATGAGCGCAAAAAGGCGACCGTGTGAGGGTCGCCGTGGGAGTGCAGAAGTTTGCCCGCTGAGTTGACAACCGCAATGGAACCAAAATGAGTCGACTCAACGATATTGCCGCGCGTCAGCGCGAGGAGAGGTTGCGGATTGGTCATCAATCCTCATACGGCTGGGTGGAGGCGTGGTGGTGGCGCGAGTTATAGTGGAGCAAGCCATAGCGCAGGCGCTGGGCAAATTGCTTCTGACGCGCGGCGGGAGCTTTGAACCAGGTCAGCAGCGACGTGACCAGTTTTTCGACCGCAGCCGGATTCGGCTTCTTTGCCGTCATCTTCTCCAGTTTGTCGTTGATATGTTTCAAGAAATCGTACTGGGATTTGACCGCGTTCGCATTGACAACACCGCCGCGGCTGCTGATGAAGGTGTATCCTTTGAAGGCAGCATCCTGCAATTCGTTCAGGGATGTCAGCCATGCTTTGAGATTGGAGCCGGCAAGAAATGGCGGTTGGTTCTTCAGGACGGTATCGCCAATGAACAGGACCTTTTCCTCCGGCAGATGCACCCAGATGGAACCGTTGGCGGGTCCCGGATGATACTCAAGGAAAACAGCCGCGTCATCCCAGTGCAGCGTCATCTGGTCGGAGAAGGAGATCTCTGGCGGCGCCCAGCGGACACTGCCAAGCCCGGGGATGGATTCCCAATCGGCACCGGTCTCCTCGCCCTGCGCTTTGAACGTGCCGGGGCGGATGCGGAAGGTGGAGGCGGTTTTCTCATGCGCAATCACGGTACAGTCCATGGCGCGCGCGCCAAGGGTACGGTCGGGATGCGCATCCATGTTGATAAGCACACGCTCCAATCCGCCGCCGAGATTCATAAGAGCGGCACGCCAGGTGCGTGCATCCTCGGGGGAGGGAGGCGCATCGATCTGGATCAGTCCGCGTTTTGTGACGATCACTCCCAGCGTAACGCCGGGGAACTGGTCTTCAATGAAGATATTCTTGGTGATTTCCTGCATGGTACTCCTGAGAACGTGAATTACAGAACTTCAGCGGCTGGCGGAAATTTGCAAGATTTCATGCACCAGGATCGGGCACGCCGAAGTCGCGCTGGTTTAATGTACCGCAATTATAACGGATGGTCGTTTTTTATCGATCCGGCTTGATGGTCAAGCGCCCTGTCTGGCGTTTGAGTTGTCCGGTCGCCTTCTTCTGCGCCACCGGCAGGGTCAGCCAGAAGGTGGTACCCTTGTCCACTTCACTTTCCACCCAGATATCGCCGCCATGTCCAAGTACTGCCAGACGGCAAAATGCCAGCCCAACCCCCAAACCGCCGGGTCTGTTCTTGCCGCGCACACGCGTGAACTTCTCGAAGATGCGTTCCTGATCCGGCGGTGAAATGCCAAGACCGTTGTCGCGCACCCAGAACTTGACGAACACGCCATCGGTGGTCTGTCCGCCAATCTCGACGCGTCCGCCCACCGGCGTGAACTTGATCGCATTCTCCAGCAAGTTGACGAACACGCGGTAGATCATGTCCACATCCACCCAGATGAGCGGCAGGATGCTGATGGTCTTGACTTCCAGTTTTTGCTGGCGTGCAGCAGCGGACGGTTCCACATCCCGCAGCGACTCGCGGATCAATTCCAGCGGGTCGACCGAATTCTGGTCTGCCACCTGCTGCCCCGACTCGAGGCGGTTGATATCCAACAGCGAATTCACCAGACGCTGGATGCGTCCCGTGGAGTTCTTCGCGATATTGAGCATCGAGAGCAGCGTCTCATCGTTCGGCATCAGCGCGCCCATCATTTCCAAACTCGAAACAATGTTCCCAAGCGGCGAACGCAGGTCATGGAAGATCATGGATGTCATGTCATCACGCAAGGCATCCAGTTCCTTGCGCGCAGTAATATCCCGCAGTATCCACTGAATGGCGTCCGCCCCGTCGTAATCGACGCGGCGGGCATACACCTCGATGGGGGTTGTTCCGCCATCCTGCCGGTGCAGCACCGACTCATAACGACATTCATCCCCGCGCTTGAGCGCTTCGAAATTCAATCCGGTCTTGCCCCAATTGAGTTCATGCAATTGTTCAATGCTGATGGCGTGCAGTTGGTCCACAGCAAAACCGCTCAACGCTCCCGCCTGGCGGTTCGCCTCCAGCACCCTGCCTTCCCAATCCGTAAGCAGGATCGTATCCACACTGTCTTCGAACAGGTCACGGTAATGCTGATGCGCCTTCTGCAGCCGCTTGTACAGTTCCGCATTTTGAATGGTCGTACCGGCGATGCTCCCCAAACCTGCCATCACCACCATTGCGTCCGGGTCGAACGCGCCAGAGATCGGGTTGATCGCCTCCAGCACGCCGATGACCTTCCCCTGCGATTGGATCGGGGCAATGGCAACCGCCCGCATCTCGATTCCCTCGAACTTGTCCACTTCGCCAAAGCGCGAATCCTGCCTGACGGTTGGAACCACCACCCCCTGCTTCTCGCTGACAACCTTGCCTGCCAGCCCCTGTCCCTCTGAGATGCGCCTGCCCGAAATATTCCCGGAATTACGCCCCGCCGCCGCATGGAAGACCAAATCCTTGTTGCCGTGGTCGATCATAGCCAGCGCCACAGTCTCCACCTGCAAAGCCTGCATGGTCTGATTCAAGATGCGGCGCCACACATCCGGCATCTCCAGCGACGTATTGATGGCAGCCGCGCCGTCCGCCAGCGCAGACATGACGCGTGCCGTCCGCTGGCTTTCAGTATACAGGCGCGCGTTCAACACCGCCACGCTCGCCTGATCGGCGATCGCCTGCATCAGCTCCAGATGTTCTTCATTGAAAGAATTTGGTACAGGGTGTACCAACGTTAAAACCCCCACAAGTCGTTCGCGAGCCATCAGCGGCACGCAGATCGCCGACTTGGCACCGCTCTTCTCTACTGAATCGTCTTCGCGCCTCAACCAACGGTCATCTTTGCTGGTATCCGGCACGAGGGCTGCCTTGCGGTTTTGAACCACCCATCCGGCGAGCCCTTTCTCGACGGTTTCACGCAGCTGCTGGGTGGTGTGTTCGTGGAATTGCCGCCCGTACACGATGGTCGCATCCACGGGTTTGCCGGTATCGTCCATCACAACGATACTGCCGCGCTCCCCGCCGACGTACTGAATGGCAGCGAATAACAGGCGCTGTAATACTGTGCGAAGGTCAAGTGCTGCAGCGACCTCGCGGCTGACTCGTACGAGCAGTTCAAGCAGGGGGCGGGTACGTCCTTCGGCCATCATAAACCCATGTGCACGCATTTAACTCGGCACACATTCAAGTATAGCCCCTTTGGTACAATTAATCCATGCCTTTTAATCCCCTAAAGGTACAGGCGTTATGCTTCGATGTGGACGGGACATTGAGCGACACCG
This sequence comes from Anaerolineales bacterium, assembly GCA_023382595.1. Classification (GTDB taxonomy): domain Bacteria; phylum Chloroflexota; class Anaerolineae; order Anaerolineales; family Villigracilaceae; genus Villigracilis. The sequence goes on from JAHDWB010000001.1 coordinate 1,300,480, forward strand.
ATGACCTGTATGTAAAAAAAGTTCTGAAATTCATGCCGCGCTTCCTCTTTAAGGATCCGGATCATGCCGCCCGCCGCTTAATCATGTGGATCGAAGCTCCCGGCAATGCCCTGCTTGGTCTCGCAGATACGCTTCATCTTGACGATGAAATGGTCGCTGTGATCGACTGGCTGAGTCGTCACCGAAAACTTCAATCGAAGGAATTCCTGCTCATCCCCGGCGTGGATGAAATGCTCAAACAATTGCATGGACGCTATCCCATGTCTGTTGTCAGCGCGCGGGATGAAAAAGGGACGATGGCATTCCTCGAACGCTTCGATTTGGTGCAATATTTTGACGCCATCGTCACGGGGCTGTCCGCCCGCCATACCAAGCCGTATCCCGACCCCGTTCTGCTGGCGGCGGAGAAGATGGGCGTGCCGCCCGAGCATTGCCTGATGATCGGCGACACCACCGTGGACATCCGCGCGGGCACATCCGCGGGGACTCAAACGGTTGGCGTTTTGTGCGGCTTCGGCGAAGAACCTGAATTAAGAAGATTCGGGGCGGATGTGATCCTGGAAGATACAACGAAATTACTGGAGATATTGTAGGGGCGGAAATCAAGACGTTTTTTTAGTTGATCTTTGAAGATATTCAAGCGCAAAGATTTCCCGCTTCAACCACTGGGGCGGATTTTTTGTATCAAGTAACAACCTGTTCTTTTCAATTGCGTCTTTTATGTCTATCCACACTGGCTGAAATCCAAGATCATGTTCGTAATCATCCAAAATTTGTACCCCAAAATCATCCCCTATTTGGCAAAAATAGTAATAGGATGACATTTTGAATAGATTGTATTCGGGCTCTTTCGCAACATCATATTCGATGATTACGCCCAATTCGTCATCCACGCTGAGCAGGGTTGCACCGCATTCTTCCAGCAATTCACGGGCAAGCACGTGTTCGTGGGTTTCGTCCGCGTCAACACCGCCGCCGGGGAATTTGTAATCGCCGACATTGGCAGAATAGACCATTAACAATTTCAGTCCGCGCAGGATGACGGCACGCACGGCTGTCCGATGGATGGTTTTACCGCTGACATCCAAGTCTTCCGTTCGGTATATCTCGGTGAGAATTTTCATGGCAGATAAATCAACTTGGGCGCGATATATATCGCGCCCAAAGGGTATCTATACAGGGATTGCTTCCATTTCTTCCTGCTTTTTGAACTGACTCATATACAGGTCGTAATAAAAGCCCCTTTTATCCAACAACTCGTCATGTTTGCCGCGCTCGATGATTTCCCCTGCCTTCAGCACGAGGATCATATCCGCGTTGCGGATGGTGGAGAGACGATGTGCGATGACGAAGGATGTGCGTCCCTCGAGTAGTTGGTCGAATGCTTTTTGGATCAGGCGCTCGGTGCGCGTGTCCACGGAGGAAGTGGCTTCATCCAAAATCAGAATGCGCGGATTTGCCAGCGCGGCACGAGCTATCGAAAGCAGTTGCCGCTGTCCCTGAGAAAGACCCGAGCCGCGTTCGCCAAGGACGGTTTCGTATTTTTCGGGCAGGCGTTCAATGAACGAATCCGCGTTGGCGAGCTTGATGGCAGCCAGCACTTCTTCGTCGGTGGCGTCCGGCCTGCCAAAGCGGACGTTGTCCATGACGGAGGCGGAGAACAGGAAGGTGTCCTGCAAGACGATGCCGATCTGCTTGCGGAGCGAATCCGCGGTGACGTCGCGCACATCCACGCCATCGATTTTCACCGAGCCATTCGTCACATCGTAGAAGCGCGGCAGCAGGTTGATGATGGTGGTCTTCCCTGCGCCCGTCGGACCGACGATGGCAAAAGTTTCGCCAGGCTGGGCGGTGAAGGAAACACCGTTCAACACGGGCACGCCGTCTTCGTATTCGTGCGCGACATTATCAAATTCCACGAGACCTTTGATCTCGGTCATAGGCTTGGCATCGGCTTTGTCGGTGACGGCGGGCTTTTCGTCGACGATGGTGAAGATGCGCTCGCCGCCTGCAATCGCGTTCTGGATGTTCGTCCACAAAATGGCGATCTGCTGGATGGGCTGGTTGAAGCGTTGGACGTAGGCGAGGAAGGTGACGACCAAGCCGAGCGTGACCGTCGTGCCTGCAAACGTGCCGCCTTTGAGCAATGCCCATCCGCCCACGCCGACGACGATGCCGAGCGCGATATAAGAGAGGGCTTCCAGCGCGGGCGCAAGCGCGGAGGTGAACGAAACAGCGCGCACGTTCGCGTCGCGGTTGGCGGCGTTGACTTCCTTGAACTGTTCGATGTTCTCTTCGGCGCGGTTGAAGGCTTGCACTTCGCGCACGGCGGAGATGGTCTCCTGTAATTCGGCATTGACCGAGCCGATCTCTTCACGCGCCACACGGAAGGCTTTGCGCGCCTGTGCCGAGAAATAGGATGTGACCAGCCACATCAGCGGGGCGATGGCAAGCGAGAGCAGCGCGAACGGAACACTGCGCATGAGCATGTTGTACGCCGTCCACACCAGCAGCATGATGCCTGTAAAGACTTGCACCAGCGCAAAGGAAAATGCCTGCTCGATGGCGCTTGTGTCGTTGGTGATGCGGCTCATCAGGTCGCCCGCTTCGTGTTCGGCGTAGTAACTCATGGAGAGGCTGTGCAGTTTCTCGAAAACGCTGATGCGCAGTTCGCGCAACACATGTTGACCCGTCCATGACATGGTGAAGAAGAGCGCGCCGGTGGTGAGCGCCCCAGCCACGTACAAGCCGATGACGATGAGGATCAAACGCCACAAACCTGCGATGCGGTCCGCGCTGGTTGCAGTGGCAGGATCGAACCCTTCAAATCCGTTCAGGCGGTAGAGCGTGGCGATGATCTTCTGCGTGCCTGTCAACTCGGTGGGGTCGGAAACCAGCCAGCAGGTGGATGCGGCTTCGGGGTCAGGAGCAGGCGTCCCGAAGAAAGAGGCGGAAGCGCTTCCCGTCACTGGGACGAGGAAACAATCCGTCGCCTGTCCGATGAGTTCGGGCGGGGTGACTTGCGTCCATGTGGAGATGATGGCGAGGAAAATGGCGAGGACGAGCATGTACCAGAATTTGCCGAAGTAACCGCCGAAGCGCCGCAGGGTTTCGCTGACGTTGCGGGCTTGGCGTGTGTCTTGTTTGAGGAGATCGCCGCGCATCATGCCACACCGCCTGAAGTTGATCTGTCATTACGAGGGCGTTCTTTGCCCGAAGCAATCCCATCATTACTGGGAGATTTCTTCGCCGCTTCGCTCCTCGCGATAATATGGGAAGTTTTATTGATTGTGTTCATGTTCGTTTACCAATATTTGTGAGTTGTAAATTTCCGCGTAGATGGGGCTGTCTTCCATGAGTTCCTTGTGTTTGCCTTCGGCGACGACCGCGCCTTTTTCAAGGACAATGATCTTGTCGGCGTTCACCACGGTACTGATACGCTGGGCAATGACGAAAGAAGTGCGCCCTTTCATCAAAACGTCGAGCGCTTTTTGGATGGCGGCTTCGGTGTTGAGATCCACCGCCGAGGTGGAGTCGTCGAGGATGAGGATGCGCGGATCAAGCAGCAGGGCGCGGGCGATGGCGACGCGCTGCTTTTGCCCGCCGGAGAGGGTTTGTCCGCGCTCGCCGACATGGGTGTTGTAGCCTTCAGGAAATGCGGCAATAAAATCATGCGCCTGTGCGGCTCTGGCGGCGGCGATGATCTCGTCGTCGCTGGCGTTCGGCTTGCCGAAGGCGATATTCTCGCGGATCGTGCCGCTGAAGAGCGTGGTTTCCTGCAAGACAATGCCGATCTGCGAGCGGAGCGAGTCGACGGTCACATCGCGCAGGTCGTGTCCGTCAATCGTGATGCGTCCTTCGGTCGGATCGTAGAAGCGTGGCAATAAGTTGATGATGGTGGTCTTGCCTGAACCTGTCGCGCCGAGCAGGGCAATGGTTTCGCCGGGCTTCGCCTCAAATGTGACATCCGCCAACACCGGCTCACCGCCGCTGAAATAACGGAACGTCACGTTCTCGAATTTGACATTACCCTTCACATCGGGGATTTTGATCGCATCGGGTTTGTCGGTGATGTCCGATTTCGCGTCGAGGATTTCAAAGATGCGATTCGCGGAGGCGGAGGCTTGTCCCAACTGGGTGATGATGAATCCGAATTGTGCGATGGGCAAAAACAGGTAAATGAGATACAGCGAAAATTCCTGCCATTCGCCGAGGCTCAACGCGCCCGCGATGATCTGCTGTCCGCCGACGTTCAAAATGGCGGCTTGCCCGAGGTTGGCAACCAGAAACACAACAGGGAACAAGAATGTGAACACACGCGCAACGACAATCGCCTGATTCATGCTGTCATTTGCGGCGGCGCGGAATCTCGCCTGCTGTTGTTTTTCACGCGTGAACGCCTGAATGACCTTGATGCCCGCCAGGTTCTCCTGCAAAACCGTGTTCAACGCCGAAAGTTTCTGCTGCACTTTTGCGAACAGCGGCTGGCTGATCGACCCAAAGATGACGAACAGCACCAGCGCCACCGGCAGGATCGGCATGGCGGTCCACGCGAGGGTTGTGTTGGTGGTGAACAAGATGATGAGCGTGCCCGTCAGCAAAATGATCGCGCCCACAAGTTGCAAAAGTCCCTGCCCGATGAACAGGCGCACCTTCTCCACGTCGTCCGTGGCGCGGATCATCAACTGCCCGGTCTGATTCTTATCGTGATACGAAAACGACAGCCGCTGAATTTTCGCGTACAGATCGTTGCGCAGGTCATACGCAACCGACTGCGAATTCTTCTCCGCCCAATAGGCTTGCAGGAAGGCGAACAGTCCGCGCAGGGAGGCGAACAGGATAATGAAGAGGATGGCGCTGAGCAGCGTCCCCGGAGCATTCGTCACATCCGCTTCCAACTGGACTTTGAGTTGTTCCAACGTCGTGGACTCTGGTCTACCCGTCAGGCTGAGGATCTGCGGCAATGCCTGCCCCACGAATGAAGCGGGAATTTGATCCAGCGCCTTCAATATCTGGTCGGCGATGTATCCGCTGGTGACGGCGTCGATCACGTTGCGCACCATGCGCGGCACCGCCAACTGCGAAAGCGTGGCGATGATCAGAAATAAATACGGGAGCGCCGCCTGCTGTTTATAGTGCGTTAAATATCGCAGGGCGCGTCCCATCGCGCCGCGGGGTCGTTCCGCGCGGACACGGGTTTTGGGTTTGGTGATGGTTGCTTGCATGGGTTTCCTTTTGGGGAGGGTGGGGATTGGTAGATTGGTACTCTCTACTCACTACTCTCTATTCTCTATCTCTTTCGCCGCTTCGGTCAGGATGGTCAACGCTTCGGCAACTTTGCGTTTCTCTTCCGCTGAAAGCGACTTGGCGAGTTCATCCATCCAGCGATAGCGTTCATCGAAGCCGGCTTCGATCAGGTCGCGTCCTTTTGGAGTGAGTTGCAGGATCTTGGCGCGGCGGTCGTTCGGATCTTCGGCGCGCTCGATGTATTCCCCCTGCACAAGTTTCTCCGCCAACTGGCTCGCCGCTGCATTGGAAATGTCGAAGCGTTCGCTGATGTCCGAAATGCCGCATTTGTCCTTGTGGTGCAACTGCATCAGGATGCTGAATTGCGGCATGGACAAGCCCGTGGACTTGGCGAACTGCGTCCAGCCGCGCATGGAGCGGTGCATGAACACATCCATCCATGCGCGCAGGGATTGTGAAATGGGGGAGTTGGTCATTGTTAAGCCTTCTTATTAGTTAAGCGGGCTTAAATTTATACGAGAGTTAATTTTTGGTCAAGGGGAATTTGGTTGGAGAAGCGTTAGAGAACGAAACGTGAAAAATCGTCTTTTGAATGGTAATATAAAGTCACCCAAAGGGATTTCAATGCAGAAGATCTTCATCAGTTATTCGCGCAAGGACATTGATTTCGCCCGCAAACTCGCAGGCGACTTGGAGAAGGCTGACTATGATGTCTGGTGGGACATCACCGACCTGCGCGGCGGTGACGACTGGGTGAAGACGCTCCCTGCCGCCATTGTATCGAGCGATTTTTTCATCATCATCCTCTCGCCGAATTCGGTCGAATCGGAATGGGTACGCAAGGAATATACCCAGGCGTTGAACCGGCGCAAGAAGATCGTGCCGATCATGTTCGAGGCGTGCGATGTGCCCTTTGCGTTGAACACCATCAACTATGTCAACTTTATGAGCGGGGAGTATGAGCATCAGTTCGGGAATCTATTGTCGGCTTTGGGGTTTCGAGGCGAGCCGCCCACGGTCACGCCGTATGAGCGGGCGAAGGGATTAATCCCGCCTGTGCTGAGAAAATTCTGGATTCCCATCCTGGTTATGGTCGTTCTGATCGGGTTGTTCGCCCTGTTTTCCATGCCGGATATCGTAACGCCGCCCACCGCCACACCGACCACAACGCCGACAGGAACGGAGACAGCGACGCCCACGCCGACCGCCAGCGCCACACAAACGCCAACCGCAACGCCGACACAGACCGCCAGCGCGACGCCCACCCAGCCGACACGGACACCGTCCGCGACGAAACAGTCGTTTGAAACGCTGACGTATTGTGTGAATTCGATGTTCGCCTTCGCCATCAACGTGCGTTCCGGTCCCGGCACCAATTATGCGGTGCTCGGCGAGCCGCTGCCGGTGGGACGATGCCTCACGTTTCGGGCGGTGAATCAGGATGAGACCTGGCTGTTGATCGCTCCGAATCAGGATGACCCGCGTCATACCCAATTTGAAGGCGGCTGGATCTTCCGCGACCTGCTTGGTTTGGGGCTGATCGGTCCCATTGACCTGCCTGAGGTCACGCTGACGCCTACACCGACACCGTCCAATACACCCACTCCATCGAACACGCCAACGATCACCCCCACCTTTACGCCTACGTTGACGCTAGAACCGACGGAGACACCCACGCCTTAAGAGCAGCCGTTCACGGTACGGTCTTTATCCTTCCCGCAATAATATCCGCAATGATCGTTTCCAACTCCGCCTGGATGGCAGGGGTTGGATTTTTAATAAGCGAAAGACCAACCTCGCCCGTTGCCAGCGTGCCGATGTGAATGCCGCCGCTGAATGTCCCGCTTTCGATGACATTTGAAACGCGGAGGATACTGACATCGAAGCGCTTCTCGATGCTGGTCAGGATGATGTCTTTGAACTCAGGGTTGGTCACCGCCCAATCCATATCCACGCCGATGAGCCAGGCATTGCCATGCTCGAGGATCTCCGCGCCTGCGCCAACGCCGACACTTTGTCCCGCCACCGGCAGAATGACATCCGCGCCCGCCTCCAATAGCTGATGTGCCGCCTGCCTGCCTTCGGTGGAACAGCAGAATCCGCCTGTGAACATGCCCTCGTGTTTTTCCAAATCCCAGCCGATGACTTCGACATTTGCTTTATGTTTTGCGTTGTAATAATCCACGCCAAGGGCGAAGCCGTCCATGAAGCTGGTCACTTGGGGGATGTCAATGCCGCCAAAGACGCCGACCTTGCCGGTCTTTGTCGCCGAGGCGGAGAGATAACCCGCAAGGAATGCTGCCTGGTCGGTGGCGTAGGTCTGCACCCAGACGTTTTCCAGCAGCGGCTCTGGGATGAAGTCCATCGTCATGAAGCGTTGATTCGGGTTTGCGGATGCGGTGGCTTGCAGTTGTTCGAGGAATATCCCCGGCGCGACTATGAGATGGCAATCTGCGGTGACAAAGGTTTTGATGTGTCGCGCAAAATCCGAAACGGAGGAGGTTTGCAGGACGCTTTCCTCCCAGTTATACGTCTCCGCCGCTTCTTGAATGCCTTTGTAGATCAGGGCGTTGAAGTAGTTATCGGTCAGACCGCTGGAGGTGGCAATCTGGCAGATTCTGCCGTTGGCGGCAACCGGCATGGGGGTGGCGGTCGGCACGGAAGGCGCGCCTCCGCACGCGGACGTGATGCCATGCAGGTATTTCAGGCATTCTTCATCTGTCAGGCTGCGGGTGACGCGGGTCTGCGCGAGTTTCCGCAGGTCGTCCATGTCCATCAAATAGACCTGCGCTTCGCGGTCCGTGCTGACGGCGAGACGTTTCCCATCCGGGCTGAAGGACAGGCTATTCACGCCAGAGCCGTCGCCGTAGAAGGTCAGCAGTTCCTGACCGGTGTCCACGTCCCATAATTTGGTCGTGCCATCGCGGCTGGCAGTGGCAACGCGCGTGCCATCGAGGTTGAAATTCGCCATTGTGACCGTGTTGGTGTGCGTGAGGGTTTGCCTCTCCTCGCCGGTCTTTGCATCCCAGATGCGTGCGGTGCCGTCGAGGCTGGCGGTGATGAGCAAACGGTCATCGGCACTGAAGGCAACGGATGTGACCGTATCTTCATGTGCATTCAGGTTGAGGGTGTCGCTACCGGTGGAAAAATCGCGCACACGCACCGTCCCGTTTTGAAGACCGATGGCAAGCCGCGTCCCATCGGAGTTGAATGCAAGAGATTGAACGCCGGCCGGCAGGTTGAAGGTGAACAACAGTTTTGGCATCCCGTCGGTGACATCCCAGAGAATGACCTTGTAATCGTTACTGCCAGTAACGAGCCGCTTGCCGTCCGAGCTGAAAGCTATGGCGTTGATCCTGCCGGTGTGGGCAGACCAAGTTGCCCCGTCGGAGTTGGAGGCGGGTTTGAAAAGCGTCACGCTGAAATCGTCGCGCGCGGCGGCGATCCAATTCCCAGCCGGGCTGTAGGCGATGGAGGTGATTCCAGAATCGGAAAGCGTACGGAGTTCCCGCCCGGTGACTGCATCCCAAATCTTCAACGCGCCGCCGGTGATGATGGCAAGTTGACTCCCCTGCGGATTGAATTGAATGCCCCAGGTGCCGTTGAGGTTGGGAATGTTCAGGGCTTCGTGCTGGGGCTTCACATCCCACACGCGCAACGTGCCGTCGTCGGCGGTGGTGACGAGGCGCATTCCGTCGGGACTGAAGGCGGCGGAGAAGATCGTGCCCGTGTGACCCGCCAGCGAAAAAATTTCCGCCCCGGTGTTCACGTCCCATAGAATCACTTTGCGGTCGTAGCCACCGGTGGCGAGCATCGCACCGTCAGGGCTGAATGCAACCGCGTGGAGCGTGCTGAGATGCCCGTTGAAGGTTCGCAGGAGTTCTCCTGTGGCGGCATCCCAAAGATAGGCGCGGTCTTGGCTGAGCGTGGCAATGCGTTTGCCGTCTGCGCTGAAGGCGGCGTTCCAGACCCAATCCGGGTGGTTCAACACAAACACTTCTTTGCCGCTTGCGATGTCCCACATCCGCGCCGTGCGGTCGTCGCTGATGGTGAGCAGGCGTTGTCCGTCGGGGCTGAAATACGCGAACGAAACATAATCGGTGTGACCGGGAAAACTCGCCAACTGCCTGCCTGTTTTTGCATCCCAGATGTGCGGAAGGCTGCTGTTTGTGATCGTGGCAAGACGCAAGCCATCCGGGCTGAACACAACGGACGTAATCGCCTCGACCCAATCTCGGAGTTGGATCTCGTCTCCCGAAGCGGAGTCCCACAGTGTTACCGTTCCATCCGCGACGACAGTGACGATGGCCTTTCCGTTCGGGCTGAACTGGGCGAAATGACCGGGCAGGCTGAGCAGGCGCTGACCCGTCTCCACGTCCCACACGTTGGCGGTTTCGTCATTGCTGGCGGTGACGATGCGTGTTCCATCCGGGCTGAAATCCACACTGATGGGAGTGCCGGGCGCATGGGCGGGAATCACCAATCGAATGCGGGATGCCAGCACGGCTTGGTGCAGGGCGTCTTCCGCTTCGATGGTTTCGGCGGAGTTGAGCGCTTCCATTGCAAGCAAAATACTGCGTTCGGGGTCGCTTTCCAGATTATTCAGCGCGGCGGCTGCCAGTTCACGCGAGGCGGCAACGCGGCTGGCATTCTGCGATTGGATGCCGAAGAAGACCGCTGTGACCGCCAGCAGGATCGCCGCGAGGAATGCGATCCGCAGATACAAAGCCCGCTTCCGTAGTTGACTCGCCGCCTGCTCCTGTTCTTCGGCGCGCTTGCCTTCCACCTCAGCCAGTTTTTGCGCCGCTTCCAACTCGCGCTGGCGGCGGGTTTCTTTTTCAATGGCTTCGCGTTCAGCATGGGTGCGTGATTCTGCAAGGAACTCGCGCTCCAAGTCGTTCATCTCTTCTTGATGGGATGATGCCCATTCGACGGCTTGCGCCAAACGAGCACCGCGATAGAGGATGTCACTTTCGCGGTTGGATACCTGCCACTCTTGCGCGGAGTCTGTGAGGTGGCGATGCAAGCGCAGACCTTCGCGGTTTTCCTCCAGCCATGTCCGCAGGGTGTGCCACTCGCGGATGAGTGCTTCGTGCGCCACTTCGGCGGAGTCTTCGCTGGTGATGATGAGCCGCGCATCGGCGAGCGTTTTCAGTACATGCTGTGTGGTTGCCGCTTCTTCGGGTTTCAGAATCAATTCGTTGAACGAGGCGCGGCGGCGCGTGTCGCTGGCGGAAGTCTCTTCACTGAGTTCGGTCAGGCGTAGGAAAATCCGCCGCGCAATGGCGCGTTCTTCAGGGGTGAACTGGTCAACAAAAACGGACTCGGCGGTTTCGGAAATTGCGCCGCGCACGCCGCCCGAGGAGGCATATCCGCTCAGGGTCATCATTCTGGCTCGTCGGCGCTGCCAGGTTTCCATCAACGCATGAGAAAGCAGGGGCAGTGCGCCGGGTTCGCGCCCTACGTCGTGCAGCAGTAGGTCCACCAAGCCGGGCTCGAATTCCCAACGTCCGCGGCGGGCGGGTTCTTCGATGGCGCGGCGCATCTCGTCCTCATTCATCGCGCCGATGTATTCCTGCTGGGTGGCAAGCGCTTCTCTGAGTTGAACGTAATTCGCGCAATGAGCGTAAAAATCTGCCCGCAGGGTGATGACGACGGCGACTTTTCCATTCGGGTCAGATGCGGCGGTGAGCAGGTTGTTGATGAAGGCAGTGCGTTCTTCTTCGGAACGGCAGAGGGTGAAGGTCTCTTCGAATTGGTCAATGACCAAAAGCAGCGGATTCTCTTGATTCGCAAAACGGCTCAAGTCTTGTGTGGAGTTGAGCATTTCCTCTGTGAGTGAGTCTTGTCTCAGGCTTTCTGCCAAACTCGCCAGCGGATTTGCGGTGGGGGTCAGGATGCGAATGTCCCATTCGGATGAGTTTTGATTCCAACGTAATGAAGGCACAAGCCCCGCGCGGACGAGGGAGGACTTTCCACTGCCGGAGGCTCCGACCATAGCGAGGAATCGGCTTGGGGTGTTTGACCAGTTTTGAGTCAAAGAAAGAAGGCGTTCAGTCAGTTTGGAGGTCAATGCTTCGCGCCCTACGAATAAATCCGCGTCGGCTTCGTCGAAATAGTTCAATCCCTTGTACGGGCACAAGCCCAAGCCGGGCGCATCTTCGCGGCGGACGTTGGCGGCGAGGTCGAGCAGACGTGAAATTGTTTTCGGTTCGTCTTCGAGGGCGAGGGCGCGGACGAATTGCGTTTTGATGGTGGGGATATCGGGCAAGCGCAGATTTTGCTCGAGGCGGCTGATCTGGGCGTCGCTGTAGCCGACGGCGGCGGCAAGTTCCATTTGGGTGATACCGACGCGGCGGCGCAGGAAGCGCAGCAAATCGCCAAAGGTGGTGAACTTTTCGAGCGTGGCGGTGGGGATGGAGACGGTCATATCTCTAAAATAGCACATTCCCGCGCTTTTGGAGAATTTTGGCAGAAAATGGCAGGACAAATTTTCAGGCGGATGCTACATTGTCAGCACACAGCGCGGCGCGCGCTGACATCCACTCTTGAGGAGAGAAAAAAATGAGATCGAAACTTTTTGTATTGGTTGGTTTGGTCGTGCTTTCGCTGGTGTTGGCGGCATGTGGAGGCGGTTCGGCTTCCAACAAGTTTACGCCGGGAAAATACCTGAAAGCCAATAGCATGAACGCCGGGCTGGAATTCAAAGAGGACGGCACGTTCGCGGTCTTCTCCGGCGACACGATCCTCGTTACCGGCACCTACAAGGTGGAAGGCAATGTCTTCACAGAAACGTCCAACACGGGCGGCTGTGACACGAACGTGGCTTTTAATTACACCTTCGACGGTTCAAAACTGACATTCACCTATGCCGGCACCCCCCAAGACGATGCGGATTGCTCCGGGCGCTATGCGGATTTCAACAACGTGACCTACACGCTTATGAAGTAATTAAATATTTTGCCAATAGATTAATAGCGGACGGGTTCTGAATAATTATTCAGAACCCGTCCAACTCTCTCCTACCGATAAAGTCACCAGTAAATCTACAACTGCCCGTGAGGGCAGTTTGTATTCTGTTATTTAATTACCCCGATGGTATCTTAAGGATGCGGGACCCTCAATTGAACAAAAGTACTATTTGGTCACCACCGGACAGCCGCCATCCCGTGTCAGGTCCACGGGCATGCCAAAGGCTTCATAGACCGGGATGCCGTCCCAATCGGGCGGGATTGGCAGACCGAGCGCGAAGGCAGCAGTGGCGGCGGTATCCATGGTGTGGACTTGTGTTTGCAACTCGCCGGGAACGATGCCCGGTCCGCTGATGACCCAGGGGATGGTCATGTCTTCGGGCAGGTCAGTGCCGTGCGTGGAGTCATGTCCGCCGTGATCGGATGTGACGATGATAAGCGTAGTCTCGTACAAGCCTTTGTCTTTCAAAGTCTGGATCATCGAGCCAAGTCCGCGATCTTCGCGCCCATACACGCCCAACTGTGCGCGGGACATCCATCCGCTGGCATGACCTTCGATATCGCCTTCGCCAAAATGGACGAACATCAAGCCAAAGCCTTCGTTGATCTGGTTCAGGGCGAGCCGCAGAACCGTGCTGAAATCTTCGATACGGTCGGTTTTGTCAATGAAAGCGAAGTAATCCGCGCTGGTCGGCTCGGTGACTTGGCGCAATTTTTCCTTGGCAACCACCATCACCGTCCGCAGGTCAACAGCTCTGGCGAGGTCGAAGATGTCGGTGCCGAGGGCGTATCCGTTTTGCGGGACGTACAAATTCCAACGGACGATGTGCTTTGCGGGACAGGTTCCCACCAGCATGGAGGCGTGCGCGGGCAACGTCAGGCTGGGGGAAATCGTCTGTGCGCTCAACGTGTATGCGCCATTTTCCATCAGTGACAGGACGGTCTCCATATTTGCGGCTTCGATGGCATCGGGACGCAAGCCGTCGAAACTGACGATCAACACGCGCTCGACCTTTGGCAACGGTTCGGGCGTGGAGGTTGGCAGCGGTGCTTCGGTCGCGGGGACGGGTAGAGGCTCGGAAGTTAGAGTCGGCGTGGGGAGAACAGGAGCATCTACCACCGTAGGGGTGGAAGCGGGAAGACCGCATCCCGTCAAAAAGAATGCGGCGAGAATCAATATCCAAAAACGCATTTATTTTCCCAGCATCGGCATTTTGATGCCGTGACGTTTCGCCGCTTCGATGGCTTCCTCATAACCCGCATCTGCGTGTCTGACGACGCCCATGCCGGGGTCGGTGGTCAGGACTCTTTCCAAGCGTTGAGCCGCTTCAGGCGTCCCGTCCGCGACGATGACCTGACCGGCATGCTGCGAATATCCCATACCAACGCCGCCGCCATGATGGAACGAAACCCATGTCGCACCGCCGACAGCATTGATCAGCGCATTGAGAATCGCCCAATCGGAGATGGCGTCCGAGCCGTCGCGCATCGCTTCGGTTTCGCGGTTGGGCGAAGCGACCGAGCCGCTATCCAAATGGTCGCGCCCGATCACAATCGGCGCTTTGACCTTTCCGCTTGCCACCAGTTCGTTGAACATCAAACCTGCTTTGGCGCGTTCTCCGTACCCGAGCCAGCAAATGCGCGAGGGCAATCCCTGAAACGGAACTTTCTCACGCGCCATCTTCAACCAGCGATGCAAATGTTCATCTTCAGGGAATAACTCCATGATGGCGCGGTCAGTGGTGAAAATATCTTCGGGGTCGCCCGAAAGCGCCACCCATCGAAATGGTCCCTTGCCTTCGCAAAACAGCGGACGGATATAGGCAGGCACGAAGCCGGGGAACTCGAACGCATCCGTCACGCCGTTGTTGTACGCCTGCTGGCGGATATTGTTGCCGTAGTCGAACACTTCCGCGCCCGCGCGTTGGAAGGCGAGCATGGCGCGCACATGTTTGGACATCGAATCCATCGCCATCTTTTTATATTTTTCGGGATCGGATTCGCGCAACTGATTTGCGGCAGTGATGGATAACCCGGACGGAACATAAAACAACGCCTCATGCGCCGACGTTTGATCTGTTACCACATCCGGAACGATTCCACGCTGGGAGAGTTCATCGTACACATCGGCGGCGTTGCCGATCAGCCCGATGGACCTCGGCGTTTGTTTCTTGACATTTTCCTCGACGAGCGTCATCGCTTCTTCGAGATTGTCCACCACCATATCCACATAGCCGATGGCGCGGCGGCGTTCGGCGCGTTCAGGATCCACTTCCACGATCAACCCCACGCCTTCATTCATCGTAATGGACAGCGGCTGAGCGCCGCCCATGCCGCCAAGTCCTGCCGTGAGGACGAACTTCCCTTTGAGCGAACCCCAGCCTTTGAGTTTGGCTAACGCGCCGAAGGTTTCGTACGTGCCTTGCAGAATCCCCTGCGTGCCGATGTAGATCCACGAACCGGCGGTCATCTGCCCGTACATGATGAGACCTTTTTTCGCCAGTTCATCGAAATGCTCCCACGTCGCCCAGTGCGGCACAAGGTTGGAGTTGGCGATCAACACTTTGGGCGCATCTTTGTGGGATTTGAACACTACAACCGGCTTACCCGATTGCACTAACAAGGTTTCATCCTCTTCGAGATTTTTCAGCGATTCAAGAATCGCGTCGAAAGATTCCCAATTACGGGCGGCTTTTCCGCGCCCGCCGTAGACGACGAGGTCTTCAGGTTTCTCCGCCACTTCGGGGTCGAGATTGTTCTGGATCATGCGATAGGCGGCTTCGCTCAGCCAGTTCTTGCAAGTCAGGTCAGTTCCGCGAGGTGCGCGGACAGTGCGGGGGGGGGACATGAATGTATTCTCCTATTGCAACATTTGAAGTAATGTTTGAACAAAGTTTCCAAGAATACTGCCAAAGACTAACGAACCGATACAAGAAAAAATCATCACAAAGAATAGCCCAACTAGGAATACTTTGAATTCAAAACCAACCAGCGACCAAAATGGCATATCAAAATCACCTACTCGAACTCTCAAACCCTGTTTCTCTTTGTTCTCCAACTTTTCCATCCGACGATATATTGAGATCAACATTCTCAATTGAGCTTTGAGTACTTCGGTGGGGTTATTTAAATCAAGGTCGTCAAACTTTTCTAAACTTTTTGCTTCTCTTTGATCCTCAACAAACTGGCGCATTTCACGTATATATGTTGAATCATTGTCGCCACTGATAATTAATGTGTAACCACAGTTACTGCAAAATCTGTTCTTCGATTCGTTTTCTGTTTGGCAATTTGGACATTTCATTATTACTCCAATCCAATGGTCAACGATTCGATCATCGTATCAAATAAGGGCTCGGCGGTCTCCTGCCAGGTTTCGGTGGTGGACAGGGTGATTATCAATGTGCCGGTTGGCAGATCAATGAAAACCCGTTTTCGGACGACAACGATCTCCACATCATCCAATGTGGTGGCGGGGAGACGGGTTGTAATGACGCCTACCGTCACACCGTTTTCAAGCGCGACGATCTCAACAGGCAATACCTCCACGCCGGGCTCGGATTCGGGATATGTTGCGGCAATCGCATTCAAGTCGGTTTCATCGACGAGGGAGATTTCCAGTGCGTCATCCCACAGGACGTTGACATTGGTGACAAATCCGCCGTCAATGTGCTCCTCGTTGATATCAAGCACGAACAGACGGAAGCGGTCCGGGTCCATAGTTTGCATGTCACCGAGGATGTTTTGAACGGCAGTGTTGGACGCTTCCGGTAAAAGCCAGGCATCCAGATATTCCTGCTGGTTGATGCGCAGGGCAAGCCATGCATACGGGACCTGGATGCGATAACCGGAACGCTCATCAATGAAGATGACATTGCCATTCTCCTCCGTACGCAATGCACTGCCGGAGGTATCCACTACTTCGGGCGTGGACGTTGCCGTGGGTTCCGCTGTGGGTGTGGGAGGAGCGGTCGGTGTGGGGATGGCTTGGGCTTGCTGCGTCAATTCGAGGGCAGCGGAAACAGTCTCAGCCACCATCGTGCCAAGTCGTGTATCAGGCGTCGGCGGGGGGATTGAAGCGGGGGAAATCGCCGGCACGGCACACGCCAGGGTGATCGTCAGGACAAGCAATGCAGCAAATAATCCATGTCTTGATCTCATGGTTTCCATCCTTCTCTTTGAAATGAAAAAGCCTCCCGGCAATTATACGCCGGGAGGCTGGGTTGGGCTTGATGGATTATACGGGGGCTTGTCCCACTGCGACCATGTCTGCGAAGTTGGTGCCTTTCAAGCGGGTGATAAGTTCATCCTGCGCCTCACACCAAACGGGACGGAGGGGACAGTTATCCTCGAACGAACATGCTCCGTTATCGCTGACGCACTCATTAAGCTGGATGGGACCATCGATGGCTTCGATGACTTCGAGCAGAGTGATCTCTTTGGGATTGCGCGCCAGCGTGACGCCGCCGCGCGCGCCGCGTGAGGTGTGCAAAAGCCCGGCAATGGATAGTTGCGAAACGATCTTGGCAAGGAACGACGGCGGAATGCGTTGTTCTTCCGCGATCGCGCTCGTGGCAGTGCGCTGTTCGCCGTTGCGGGCAAGATGGAGCACGGCACGGACGGCATAATCAGCTTGACGGGTTATTTGCATACATACCTCGCTTAATTTAGGTAAAAATTACCGACAAACACGATTTTATTGCGCAATCCGGTTTAGGGCAAGTGATAGAGGTCACGGATGAATTATGACCTTTTACTCTGAATTAGATGATAAGAAAAAACACGGATTTCGCATCGAAATCCGTGTTTGGTGGAAAATGGAGCATGTTATCGGGTGAGGGTCAGATTGCCCGCTCCCATTTCGATGACAAAGGTCAAGGTGGGACCTTCACCACTCTGTTTGTAGACGCTTCCGCTCTGACTCCAGCCGGAGCCTGCGCTGACGTTCGACAAGCCTCCCTCCACCGTGACGACTGCGTTCACACCTTCGGGGACGATGATGATCAGGTTGCTGAGCCCGGTTTGAATTTTGACCGAGGCATCGCGCTGCAAGTCGCCGGAGAAATCGAGGGTGTAGTCGCCTGCGCCGGAGGAGAAGTCGAAGAGACTGAAATTGGCGTTGGCGAGTCCGTTCATTTTGACATTGGATGCGCCGGTCGTGTAGCTGAATACGGACATGTTCGCCTCGTTCAGCTCGGAGAAAGAGAGCGTGACATCCGCCGCGCCATCCTTGACCGTGAGACTGGTGAGGGCGAGACCGCCGAACTCGAACTCACCCTGATAGGCGCCTGCTTCGATGGTCAGGTCCATGGGCTGGCTGCCGAGTTTGAGATCCCATTCATTTTTGAGATCATCGCCGGATGGCAGGAAATTGATGCGCGTGTCGCCCATGCTGATGTGGACGTCGCCGCCATCGGTCTTGATCTCGGGTTTGAACTGCTCATAGTTGTAGACGACCGTGCCGTCGACAAGTCCGCTTGCGCCGGGGGCAAGATCCAATTCGCCCGCACCAAAGGACAATTTCAGACTGGTTTCACCTTCATCGGGGTATGGAACTGCGATGGTTTCGGTCACTTCAGGACCGGGTTCCACCCGTTGGGGCAGGTCGACGTTGAATCCGCAGGCGAGCGTGGTCAGCGCGAGAATCGCGACAAAGAACATAAGTTTTCGGTACATAAGAAAAACCTCCTCAGGTTATTGCTGAGAAGGTATACGTTGGAAGGTGGAAAGTGGTTGCAAAAAGGGATGTATCAGGTGCGAGGCATCAAGCGTCAGGTTGATTGGCTTCCTGTTGTTTTGATTTCAAGTTGACGAGTATCTTCCTCGTCGCATCTGCCACTTCTTCAATCGCCTTATTGAACGCGTCTTCATTGACCTTGGACGGCTTGCGATATCCGCTGACCTTGCGCACATATTGCAAGGCGGCTTCGTAGATCTCCTGCTCGGTGACGGGGTGGTCCATATTTCTAAGGGGTTTGATACTTCGGCACATGGTTACCTCTATTTTCACCACAGATAAATTCGATGTGTAAACCTGCGTTCATCCGCGCTTATCTGCGGTTTTCAACGCCGCATTCAACGCCTGATCCAGCGAGCGGACTTCGACGATTTCGATTCCTTTCGGGTATTCTTCGCCCTTCCGCAACGCCTTGGGTACAATGGCAGTCTTGAATCCCAGTTTTTGCGCTTCGCGCAAGCGCGCCACCATCTGTCCGGGCATGCGCAATTCGCCTGCCAGACCGATCTCGCCGATCAACACTGCCTCGGCGCGGATGGGAACGTCCTTCCATGAAGAAGCGATGGCGGCGGCGACAGCCAAGTCCGCGGCGGGTTCGTCAATTTGGATGCCGCCGACCACATTCACAAACACATCCTGCTCGGCGAGTTTCAATCCCACGCGGCGAGTGAGCACGGCGGTAATTAATAACAAGCGGTTGAAGTCCACGCCGTTGGGGGTGCGGCGCGCATTGCCAAATTGTGTCGGGGAGGTCAATCCCTGCACTTCCACAAGGATGGGACGCGTGCCTTCCATTGTGACGGCAATGGCAGAACCGGCGGCATTCACCAATCGCTCCGCTAAAAACGCCTCGGAGGGATTGGTTACTTCGATCATACCGCCTTCACGCATCTCGAACACGCCTACTTCAGATGTCGCACCGAAGCGGTTCTTCACCGAACGCAACAGACGATATGCCTGGAAACGATCGCCCTCCAAATACAAGACCGTATCCACGATATGTTCCAACACGCGCGGACCGGCAATCGAACCTTCTTTCGTCACATGACCGATCATGAAAACGGTCAACCCGCTGGATTTCGCCAACTCGCGCAATTGCGACGAACACTCACGCACCTGCGAAACCGAACCAGCCGACGAATCCAATTCAGAGAGGTATGTGGTCTGGATGGAGTCCACAATCAACAGGTCCGGTCTTGATTCGCGCACGTGGTTGAAGATCACTTCAAGATTCGTCTCCGTCACCAACAGCAAATCCCTTGGCAGTTCCTTGCCTGTGTTGGTCAGGCGCATGGCACGCATCTTGATCTGCCGCTCGGACTCCTCTCCGGACACGTACAGGACTGTTTGCACTTTCGCCATCTCCATCGCCATTTGCAGCATCAGTGTGGATTTGCCGATACCCGGGTCGCCGCCGACAAGCACGATGGAACCGGGAACGATGCCGCCGCCAAGCACGCGCGCGAACTCGCCGATGGGCAGGTGAACGCGATCTTCCGCTTCGCCGCTGACCTCGGAGATGGGTCGCGGTTCCGAGCGGCCCGTCAGCCCGCGGACGTTTCCCGCCTTCTTGGAAACAGGTTCATCGTGGATGACTTCCTCCACCATGCTGTCGAATGCGCCGCATTGCGGGCACTTGCCCATGTAACTTGCGGAGACTCGCCCGCATTGCTGACAGACATATCGGGTATGGGTTTTTGTTTTTGCCATTGTGCCTCCGCAGGGGCGACACATGCGTCGCCCTTACAAAATCTTTGTGGTCAGTATAACAGAATTTTTGTTCTGTTTTTTAGTCTGCTATACTTCAAGGTGCTATTGTCTTCGAAATATACGACAGGGAAATTTGATATGAAAAAAGTTATCTCAATTGTCATATTTATATCAATTTTGTTGTCAGGTTGTATACCTGCAACATCTGTTCCAGCTTTAACAGATATTCCTTTCGTAAGTAAAACTCCCACTCATAAGCCTGTTCAAACATCAACCTTGCCCCCTGCTTCGACTCCGATTCCATCCACAGCGACCTTCAGCCCAATTGAAGCAATTTTAAATACATCTGGTCCATTTACATTAACTGAGTCAAATGTTGGAACTGAAATGAAGCTCTTAAACATAATCGGAACCGGCACAGCTTATGATATCGAATTTTCGCCAGATGGGAGACTCTTAGCCGTGGCTACTGGACGCGGGGTTTTTCTTTACGACGGGATATCCTTTAAGCAAAATGGTTTTCTTGAAATGAATATCCCTGTATCAGCCATTGCATTTAGTCCTGACGGCGAAGCGCTGGCATTGGCTATGAATGGAAGGGTTAGTTTGTTAAATATAAACTCAGGACAGAAGATAAAGGATCTTGACGGCGAACTAGTCTCTGTCTCCAAGCTGGTGTATGGAGTTGGCGGCTATGTTGCAGCAATCGGCGGAACTTGTAGAGGATGCGGCTCGCCCCAAGTTGGGGTGATTTTATGGGATGCAAAAACAGGGCGTCCACTCTTCTCACAGAAAAATATTGGCTTTTTTACTATTGGCTTGGAATTCACATCTGACGGAAAACACTTAATGTTTGGGGATGCTGGAATTAGTGTGGTCGAAACAAGAACAGGTAAATCGATTGCTTCATTCAACAGTGGAGAAACACGAATTTCTGCCGCACTAGACGTGCCCTATAATTTCATTTTCAATAATGATGGGACAGGGTTATATATATCGAGCTATGAATATTCAAGTGAGTTTTTTAGTCTAAGTGAACAAACGCGTAAACGGTTTCCTCTTTGCGATATCTATCTAACTGGCAATGGGAAAATTGGGGCCTGCCCAGAAGAACAAAAAATGTTGATTTTTGATCTTCAGAATGGGAACGAATTACAAAGCATAGACATGGATATTGATGCTTCATCTCTGGGCAATATGTTTACTATTAGTCCTGATAGCAAATTCCTTGTTTATTATGGAAAAACCGGAATTAACATAATTAACCTAACGACCAATGAAAAAATCTATGAAATCGAACTAACCGACTTTGGTATAGCAGAAACGGGCATTATTGAAATCGACGGAGATGAAAAATACGTTGTGGCAACCTTGACTTCTGCTGGCCAAGTTGAAGTTTTCGATATTCAGACTGGCGAGTTGATTCGGAAATTAAAATCGGATTGTTGTGAGATTAAGGGCTTTAGTTTTGCGCCTGATCGCAAGACACTTGCCACTGTTGAAGAGAATTTGCTGGAATTGTGGGACTTACAAACCGGCGATAATATTTACATGATAGAACTCGAACGGGACTATTCTGGACCAATTGCTTTCTCATCAGATGGCTTTTCTGTTTTTCTGACCGACTTAATAGAGGACTATATAATAGAATTAGACTTGCAATCTGGAGTTATCACCAAACAAGGTGAAAACAGTTATCCATATAATTATGGTAGTCCCTACGCGGTTAACAACTATAATTTTAATTCTTCAGGGAATTTAATGTTACTTAGCTATGAGAGGAGTGACCAACAATATCATCCCTCATTTGAAGACGTAATAACAAAAGGTAAAATAATATTGCCCGTTGATGTAATAGCGGACCCTGACTTTATTGAAACATTTTCATTTAGCCCAGATGGACAGTACCTTGCTTATGGAAATCTATCAGGTATTTTTGTTTGGAATATCAAGACCTTGAAAATTCAATCAAAAATGGATGGGCATGATCTACGTGGGGCGGATGGGTGGCAGGGAAAAGTTGCATCTTTGATTTTCAATCATCAATCTAATCTTCTGGTTTCAGTTGGACAGGATGAAACGATCCGATTGTGGAATCCCCGATTTGGGACGGAACTGCGCCGCCTAAATGTTTGTTGTTCTGTTGATTTCACTCCGGATGGACGGTATTTGGTCACCTACGGAAAAGGAGTAGCCTATGTTTGGGGTATTCCATAACATCCAATACTTATGATTTCAATAACGTTATAAGTTTATTGTTAATCCTACAAGGAGAACCTCATGAAACTCGTATCCGATATTCTTATCGTTATCGTTGCCCTGCTGCACTTCTATTTTCTCTATCTCGAAATGTTCCTATGGGACAAACCGCGCGGGATGAAGACATTCCGCATGACAGAGGAACAAGCCAAACAGTCGAAGACCCTTGCCATGAATCAGGGACTGTATAACGGTTTCCTCGCGGCGGGACTTATCTGGGGATTGTTCGCAGGTGATGCCGTGAAGATATTCTTCCTGAGTTGTGTCGTCATTGCGGGAATCTTCGGGGCGTTTACTGTCAGCAAACGCATTTTTCACATTCAAGCCATCCCCGCTATTTTGGCGTTGGTGATCTTGCTGGTGTTTTAATAATATCGTAGGGGCGGGGTGCCCCCGCCCCTACGATATTATTTCACAATATTCACAAAATCTGCGAAAAGACCATACGCCGTTTCCACGGGTCCGCCCGTCATACCGGGCTTTTCGGACAAGACAATTGAATAATCCAAAATCACATCTGTCCTAAACGTGACACCTGTGCTCGAATTCATCATCCCATACAGCGGGGACGCCGCATCCACCAATTGTGGCGAGACGCTGGCTCGCACGTTCCCATCCACTTTTTCAGCAGAGCACACCAACTTATAGCGCTTACCTTCCGCTTTGGCTTTGGCGATCATCTCCGATGTAATTCCGCGAATACCCGTCGGGTTCACCTGTTGTGGGGTCAGCGGCGTATCCCATAACACCGTCACCAGCGCCGCCACCTTGATCGCCGCATCCCAACCATCCACGTCGTTGGTCGGGTCGGTTTCGGCGAGACCGATCTTCTGCGCATACTTCAACGCCTCCTCGTAAGATTCGCCACTTTCCATTCTGGACAGGATGACATTGGTGGTGGCGTTGAAGATGCCCTTGAAGGATGTCAACTCTGCAAGCGGAAACGCATCTCTCATGACCGAGAAAACGGGTGCGCCTCCCAGCACAGTGGATTCAAACCTGAACATTTTCCCCTTCTCTGCCGCTAACGCGGTCAACTCGCGATAGCCATGCACCACGGGACCTTTGTTTGCCGTAATGGCATGCATGCCCAACTCCAGCGCCGTGCGGATGTGATCAAGCGCGGGCAGACCGGTCTGCATATTGACGGGGGAGTTTTCAAACATGATGTTGGCTTGGGAATGTTTGATGACATCCAGCGAGCTCTTTACTTCTAAAGTAGAAAGAGGAAAGATATCTTTTCCACTTTCCACAAGTTCCAAAGTTTTTTCAATATCCAAGCCATTCAGGTTGACAGCATGTCCGTGACTGCCAGTGGAGATGCCGGTGAACGAAAAGGTGACATCATAGTTGGATTTGAGCAGATTCTGTTTGCGGATCAATAATCGTGCCAGCGCGCGGGCGACATTGCCAAATCCGATGAGGGCGAGGTTGTAGTGCATGAGTTAAGTTCTCCTGTGTCAAATATCAGGTGTCAAGCGGATGCCAAACATGGCACTTGGTACCTGACACCTGACACTAAATTGGCGGATAGGGATATGCCCTGCGTCCCTGCAATGGGCGGGGGAAGAGTTTGGTTGCTTTCAACTCTTCGGCGCGGAGAAGCATGGCGCGGATTTCGCCCGGGCTGAGATACTGCTCGAAGAGGACAGACCAATTGTCGGTTTGGGAAAGAGGCGCGAGCAGGTCATCTGGAATTGGCTGACCGGCGAAGTCCCATAGCACGGTGCGGAGTTTCGGTTCTTCGTGGAAGCAGATCCCGTGGTCAATGGCGTAAAGATGAAGCGTTTCATCCTCAAAGAAAACGTGACTGCCCTTGCGGTCGGCGTTGTTGGCGAGGACGTCAAAGAGGACAACGGGGCGCAGTTTTTGTTTATCTTCAGGCGTGAAGTTGAAGTAGTGATATTCGATATCGTAGTTGATGTAATGTTGCAGCGAGCCGGGACCGTAGGGACCGTCTTCGCGATAGACGGTGAAAGGGACGATGTGAAAACCGAGCGCTTCGCTCAGCACATACGCAGCGACTTCGCGCAGAGCGAGGGTGTTGTCGGGGAAGTCCCAGAGCGGCTGTTCGCCTTTGCTGGGTTTGTACACGGCTTGGAACGTTTCCCCTTCATGATGCACATCCACAAGAAAGGTGTAGTTACTGCCAAGCATGAATTGACCGCGAAGTTCGTATTCGCCGTCTGTGAGCGCTGTGCGGATTTTTGGAGAAGGGGGAATGCTCATAACGATGTCGAAGGTCACAGATCAAAGGTCTGTGACGCTTGACTTGTGACCTTCGACGTATGACTGAACTTAATGAAGGTGACCGTTCTTCTTCGGGCAGAAATGTCCTTCCGGTTCCATCGGCTGACCGCATTGCGGACATACGGGACGTCCACGCGAGGAGACTTCCTGTCCCCAGCGGGCGAGCATCCGCACCTGTGTGCGTGTTGCCCAAAACCGAACCTGCGCGGCGGATTCCGGCTCTTCCTCCTCCGTCAGCAGTTCCTTGGTGAAGATCACAACGCGGTCGCGGTCCTTGTCGTAGCCCAAGCCGATCTCGCCCGCGCGGTAGAGCGGGTCGACGGGCGGGTTGATGCGCATGGCATCCTCCACATAGTCGCCGGAGGCTTCTTCCAATTCAGGATTTTGCTGGCTGACCTGCGCAAGGAATTGTTCAATGCCGATGGCAAGCGAAAGCAATTGCGCCTTTTCGATGATAATGGTGATGGTGCGCGTGTCTTGGTAGGCTTGCAAATAAAAGACGCGCTGACCGGGCTTGCCGATGGCGTCCGCGGTAATGTGATCACAGGGGTCAACGTCAATTTCGAAGCGTGCCATAAGTTACCTTTTTGGTGAGTATACCAGTAAAGTATAATGCAAACATCTTTGCCAAAGGAGATGCCATGTACGACAAAACCATGCTCGACGAACTGAAAAAATCGCTTTCCAAATGGGAGGAAACCTCCCTCAAAAAAGCATTGAATCAACTGCCCGAACGCGCCGACGAATTTATCACTACCTCCTCCGAACCGATCAACCGCCTCTATACGCCGCTCGATCTGGCGGATATGGACTACAACGCCTCCATCGGACTTCCGGGCGAATACCCCTACACAAGAGGAGTCCACCCGACGCTTCACCGCTCCAAATTGTGGACGATGCGCATGTTCGCGGGCTTCGGCACCGCGGAGGAGACAAACGCCCGCTTCAAATACTTGCTCGAGCAGGGTCAGACCGGCTTGAGCATTGCCTTCGACCTGGCGACGCTGATGGGCTACGACACCGACCAGCCCGAAGCGCTGGGCGAGTTCGGCAAATGCGGCGTGGCGATCTCGTCGCTGAAAGATATGGAGATCCTGCTGGACGGAATTCCGCTGGATAAAGTCTCCTCCAGTATGACCATCAACTCGCCTGCCGCGATCATTTGGGCGATGTACATCGCCGCCGCTGAAAAGCAGGGTGTGCGCTCCGATCAATTGCGCGGAACGACTCAGAACGACATTCTCAAGGAATTCATCGCGCAGAAGGAATACATCTTCCCGCCCGAACCTTCCATGCGCCTCGTCGTGGATACGATGGAGTTCGGCGCACAGAAAGTCCCACAGTGGAATACGATCTCCATTTCAGGCTATCACATCCGCGAGGCGGGTTCGACTGCCGCACAGGAACTGGCGTTCACGCTGGCGGATGGCTTGGAGTATGTCCGCTGGGGGATCGAGCGCGGCATGGATGTGGACGAATTTGCGCCGCGTCTGTCGTTTTTCTTCAACGCGCATAATGATTTCTTTGAGGAGATCGCCAAGTATCGCGCCGCCCGCCGCATCTGGGCGCGCGAAATGCGCGAGACCTTCAAAGCAAAAAATCCGCGTTCGTGGCTGATGCGCTTCCATACACAGACGGCGGGTGTCTCGCTCACGGCACAACAGCCGGAGATCAACGTTGTCCGCGTGGCGATACAGGCGCTTGCCGCCGTTCTCGGCGGGACGCAAAGCCTGCACACGAATTCATTGGATGAAGCGCTCGCCCTGCCATCCGAGGAAGCAGTGACCATCGCCCTGCGCACCCAGCAGATCATCGCGGAGGAATCAGGCGTGACGAATACCGTGGATCCGCTTGGTGGGAGTTACTTCGTCGAAGCGCAAACAAACCGAATGGAGAAAGATGCGTACGCATACTTCCAGCGCATCAAAGACTTGGGCGGCGTCATCCCTGCCATCGAAAAAGGCTTCATGCAGAGTGAGATCTCCGATGCGGCGTATCGTTATCAGCGTGAGATCGACACGAACATCCGCAGGATCGTGGGTGTGAATGCGTATCAGGAAAACAAACCGTTGAGCATTCCCATCTTGAAAATGGATCCGAACGGATATGACCGCCAGGTGGCGCGTTTGAACGAGATACGCAAGACGCGTGACAGCGGGCGCGTGGGGCAAACGCTGGATAGATTGCGGATCGCGTGCGAAGGGACCGAGAACACGATGCCGTACATCATGGAATGTGTCCATGCGTATTGCACGCTCGGCGAAATTGTGGGTGTCATGACGAAGGTCTTTGGAAAATATGAAGAACCGACGATGATCTAAGTATCAGATTCGAAGTTCAGAGACGTGGAGACGGGTTGTGAATCCGTTTCCACGTTTTTGTTTCTGCGGATCTCCAACAGCCTGCGGATGCGTGTGTATTTTTCGCGCGTCAGCGGATAGGACCAGGCGAGGATGACCGTTCCAAGCAGAATGGTAACGCCGATGAAGGAAACCAGCAGGCGGATCGAGAACAGAGCCGAATCGGATTGCGTGAATTGGACTGCGTCGGCGGGCGGAGATTGATAACCCGACCAGCCGAGCACTTGCAATGTAATGAAGATGACCAGCGCGCCCGTCAACTTGCGGATGAGGGTGCGGATACCGTAGTAGATGCCCTCCTGCCTGCGCCCCGTACGAAGTTCGTCCCATTCGATCACATCAGGCAAGATGGAGTCTGGCAGGACGTACGCGGCGGAAACGCCAACTCCTGCCATTGCGGCGATGAGCAAAAGGTATTCCACGTCGCCCTGCGGAATCGTGAAAATCAATGTCTGCACGATGATCCATGCTGACATGCCGACGATGTACGCCCTGATCTTGTTATACCGCCTTGCGAACCACAGCCAGAACGGCACGAACAGGATGCAGACCGACATCAACACGCCGAAGAACGCGGATTCGAGTGCAAGGTCAATACCGAAGAGATTGATCTTTGCAAGCAGGTCTCCCTGTGCCACCCAATATAAGAGGAAGAACGGAAATGTGATGGCGACCATGTCCACTGCCGACCAGTTGAACATATAGATTCCCGCCGCATATCGGAACGGGACATTTTGCCACGCCATCTTTAGCGACTCTCGGAAAGGAAGCGGTTCCTCTTCGCGGGAGGAATATCGCTCGCGCACGAACAGACCGATCAGGAAGAGCGGCAGCGATCCGACCGCGCCGAAGATGGCTCCCGCGGTCATGAATCCCTGCTGCTGAGTTCCTCCACCGGCAAGGACGCCGTCCACGATCATGGGTGCAGTGACGACTACGGTGATCGCGGCGACCAATTGGAAGACCGTGCGGAAGCTCGAAAGCGAGGTGCGTTCATCGTAATCGCGCGTCAATTCGGGAGTCAGGGAAAGGAAAGGCATGACGACCAGCGTGGTCAGCGTGTCCGAGAGCATGAAGGCAAGCGTCACGTAGACCAGCAAACCGATCTGGCTCTCCCAGTTCGGCGCGGACCACAGGATGACGAAGCTCAGTCCAAATGGAAATGCGAACCACAAAAGGAACGGACGTCTGCGCCCGTATTTTGTTTTGATGCGGTCGCTCAAGAGTCCGATGAGCGGGTCGTTGATGGCATCCCAGATGATTCCAACCAGCGCGCCGATGGACGCCAGCCGCGGCTCGATGCCGACCACATCCGTGAGGTAGATGGCATAGAAGATCGAGCGCATCATACCAATGCTGGCAGGACCCAGGTCACCGGAGCCGTATAACAATTTCAACCAGAAGGGGAGCGACGATTTTTTCAAAATCAATTCCTAAAAAGTTCGCGCAAGTGTAGCACGAATTGGAGAAAAAACATCTTTTTTTATACGTGCTAATCAACAAGTACCATTTAGCGATAAAATAGACTTCATGTCCTCGCTTGCAGACAAATTGAAGTCCCTGGGCGTAAAGACAGGGACTTCGCATCTTTCCAAGCCCGAACCTGCCAGCCATTCCATTGAATCGGTCGTGGCTGGGACATTTTTCCCCACACCGCGCGGGGAAGCCTTCGTTTCCGAACAGGTCTTTGGTGAAGATTACCTGCACGGGACCATCTCCCCCTATTCCAGATTTCCGCTTTCATTAATTTCGCAATGGGCGAACGATGCGCGTATCGCAGAGATGCCGATCCGCAAGTTCGCGTTTCTCGACACTGAAACATCCGGCGTCTCCGGCGGCACAGGGACGTATGCCTTTCTGGTCGGCGCCGCTCGTTTCATGGACGATAAATTCGTGCTCAAGCAGTTCTTTCTGCGGGATCCGTCCGAAGAACCTGCCATGCTCGAAGCATTGATCCATTTTCTTGCGCCGTGCGAGGGATTGGTGACTTTCAACGGCAAATCCTTCGATGCGCCTTTGTTGCGGACGCGCTATTCATTGCACCGTATCCCCGTGCCATTCAAGGAGTACGCCCATATTGACCTGTTGCCGCTGGCGAGACGTTTGTGGCGGGACCGGCTCCCCTCGCGTGCGTTGAAATATCTCGAAGAGCACGTGCTGGGTTTCACGCGCACCTCGGAGGAAGTGCCTGGCTATGAGATCCCCTGGCTGTATTTTGATTATCTGCGCAGCGGTGACGCGCGTCCGATGGGAGGTGTGTTCTATCACAACGCCATGGACGTGGTGGCGATGGCGGCTTTGCTCGGACACGTCAGTGAAATGCTGGCAGACCCCTATGATGGACGGGTTGAACACGGTCTCGATTTTATTGCGCTGGGAAAGTTGTTCGAGGATCTCGGTCACTGGGACGAGGCGGCGCGTCTGTATGAGCGTGGACTCGAGTCCGGGTTGGAAAAATCAGATTTCGGCGTGGCGGTGAGGCGGCTTTCCATCCTGCAAAAGAGGCGCGGGGATGTGAGTCAGGCTGTGCGCTTGTGGGAGGAGGCTGCGGGGAAGGGTCATATCTATGCTCATATCGAACTGGCGAAATATTATGAGCACAAAATGCGCGATGTGAAGCTGTCCATGAAGTGGGCGAAGTCTGCGCGCAAGGCGGTGGAAAAGTCGGACCTGCCTGAGTACATCCGCAGGCACTGGCTGGACGAAATTGATCACAGGCTGGCGCGGCTGGAACGAAAAGCGGGTTTATAATTAGGTAATCATTAAATTCGGAGGAGCTAGTATGCAGATCATCGTTTCTCAAGAACAGGGCAAAGCCCCTGTAACCGTTCTGAAACTGGCGGGTCAGTTGGATGGACAGACCTATCAAAACCTGATCGCACAAGCCCAGGAGTTGTATAAGGGCGGCACGCAGAACATCCTGCTGGACATGGAAGAGTTGACGTACATCTCCAGTGCGGGGCTGGTTTCCCTGCATACCATTGCGCTGCTCTTGCGCGGTGAAACGCCGCCCGATCCCGAGCAGGGTTGGTCTGCCTTTAAGTCCATGGATAAGCCTCGCGATGGCGGGTCGAAGAACATCAAGCTGCTCAATCCGCGCCCTGAGATCGTCAGCGTGCTGGATATGGTCGGCTTCTCGGCGTTCTTCGAAATTTTCACGGACAAGCAAAAAGCGCTCGAATCTTTTTAGAAACATATCACGGACAGCGATGCGGCAAACCTGCATCGCTGTTTCTTATTTAAAGGTGACCGAAATGAAGCGAAACGTTGGAAATATCGTCTTTATTGCCCTTGTGGTGCTGACCGTGGCGGTGTGGATCATCTTCCCGCCGATCAATGACGGGCGGGAGAATTTCCTGCGCACATATGTAGGGGAGGTGCTCGGCTCCATCGTCATTGTACTGATGTCGTTTTCGCTGTTCCTGTCGGCGCGCCCCAAATGGGCGGAACCGTATTTCGGCGGGCTGGACAAGATGTACCAGACGCATCGGCGCACATCCACCAGCGCGTTTCTGCTCTTGTTCGTAAAACTCATGGTGGTCCCCATTACAACGGTCAACCTGCGGCTTGGAAATTATCTGGCGATCATCTCGTTCCTGGGAATAATTGCCATCGTCCTGCCGACGCTCGCCCCGCGTATTCCGATCCTGAACAAGCTGAGCGGTCCCACCTATGAGTCGTGGAAAAAATTACACCGTTACATCGGCATCTTTTTCATTTTGGGATACATCCATGCGCTGACCATTAATGCATTGAGCGCGTTCATCGCCATCAATTGGGTGCAGATCTTTTTCATCATCGGCGTCGTTTCCTATTTGTATACGGAAGTGTTCGGCAGATTTCTCAGGAAGTACGTCTCTTACACGGTGGAAGCCGTGAATCACCCGAACAAATCCGTCGCGGAAGTGGTTCTGCGCCCAAAAAAAGACCCGATCCCAAAACATCGTGCCGGTCAGTTTTTGTTCGTGCGCTTTTTAGGGGACAACACGTTAAACGAGTCGCATCCGTTCACGATCTCGAGCGCCCCAAATGAGAATGTATTGCGTCTCACCATCAAAGCCTGCGGCGACTTCACCCGTCATCTGTTCGCCAACTTGAAAGCCGGAATGGATGCGGTCATCGAAGGCGCGTATGGGATGTTCGATTACAAGACGGGCGGTCAGAAACAGATTTGGATCGCGGGCGGCATCGGTGTGACGCCTTTTCTCTCGTTCATTCGGGACCTGGAAGCTGGTCTTGACCGTGATGTGGACTTTTACTACACCGTCAGACACCGCGAAGAAGCCGTCTTTGTGGATGAGATCGAAGCGGCAGGGACCAGGCATCCGCGATTGAAGACGCGCGTCCGCTTCTCCTCCGTGGATGGATCATTGAGTGTGGATGAGATCATCGCCAATGCAGGCGGCAGTCTGCTCGGATACGATATCTATATGTGTGGTCCGCTGCCGATGGTGCAGGCTTTCGAAAAGAAATTTTTGGAAGCGGGCGTCCCGGCGGCGAATATCCATTTTGAAGAATTTAATTTTAGATAACATTCAGGAGAACATCATGCAGATTTCTTTTTCCCAACAGGCAGGCGTAACCGTTATGCACATCGCGGGCGATGTGGACGCGTCGAATTACACCGACGTGATCGACAAGGCACAGGCTGCCTACGATGAAGGCACGCGCAACCTGCTCGTGGACTTGAGCAAGGTTCCATACGTCAGCAGTGCCGGTTTGATGGCGTTGCACACGCTGGCGTTGATATTCATGGGGCAGTCCATTAATAATAAGGATGGGGGCAGACCTGCCTTCCGCGCGATCAACCCGCAGCAGGACATCTCTGCGCGCGAACGGATGAAATTGTTGAATCCCCAGCCTGCGGTCGAACAGGTGCTGAGTGTGGTCGGTTTGTCGGCATTTTTCGAGGTGTATTCCGACCTTGAGACGGCGTTAAAGTCGTTCCAGTAGGCGTCCTTTATATTTTACGCATGCGTAAGAATAACGCGCGCGTGCCCGTCTGAAGGGAAAATCCATCCATACGAGGGCAGAATGTCTCGAAGAAAAAATACAAGAAGAAGCAGTCTCAACTCCCGCAGCGGACTTTCCGCCACGTTGCGGAAGCCCGCTGTGCAGTTGGCGATGGTCGCGTTCATTGCCTTGATCGTTTATTTGATCGCATCCGCGGGCGGCAATGCCGCATTGGCACGCGAAGTCAATGTGGCGCAGGCGTACGAAATGTATCAACAGGACGATGTATTCGTGTTGGATGTCCGCACACAGCAGGAGTGGGATGAATACCGCGCCCCGAACACCACGCTCATTCCGTTGGACCAACTTCCGGCACGTTTGAGCGAAGTGCCGAAGGACAAAGAAATTCTGGTCGTCTGCCGCTCCGGCAACCGCAGTCAGGAGGCGCGTGATATCCTGTTGAATGCGGGATACAGCGCCACCAGCATGGCGGGCGGATTGCTCGACTGGCGCGCCAGCGGTTATCCTGTGGAAAGCGGACAATAGAGGATAGACAGGAAAGTAACGTATAATCCGCCACGAATAAAGGAGAGATCTATGTGTATCATCTGTGCATCCATCCCCGCTGTGGCGGCTGTCGGCGCGAAAGTCAATGCGAACCAGTTGAGTCAGCCGCAGGAAAAGAGAAAACCGATCGGCAAGATCACCGGGCTGTTGATCGGCTCCTTGATGATCGCCTCGGTCATTTATCACACCCTGCGTTGGCAGGAATAAATTACACGCTGTACCAAAAGGCGCGGATGTGACATCCGCGCCTTTTGGTATATATCGGTATCTCATTGCTTGACATGGCGGTTTAATTCCTTTATACTTATTGAAAACGATTTTCAATAACGGAATGAGTGAACATGTCTGCTGAAATGTGGCTGGAACAATTGCATGACAACGGGTACCGCATCACGGCGGCGCGGCGGGCAGTGGTGGATGCGGTCTACGGCTCGACCCACGCGTTAACCCCTGTCGAAGTGTATGACAGGGCGCGCAAGAAATACCGCGCCTTGGGATTGGTCACGGTGTATCGCACGCTCGAAAAACTCGAGGAACAGCATCTCATTCAGCGCGTGCACCAGCCGCAGGGATGTCAGGCATTCATCTCGGCGGGTATCGGTCATCAGCACCTGTTGCTATGCAAGAATTGCGGCGAAGTCGCCTTCTTTGAAGGTGACGATCTTGATGCGCTGACCACATCCATTGCGAGGAAAACCGGCTACAAAATCCAGGAACACTGGCTGCAATTGTTCGGTTTGTGCGCGAATTGCCATAAATAAAAGGACCTGCGAGATCCCTCACTGCGGTGGGGGATAAAAATTAGGAGTTTCAAATGAAAAAGATTTTCAATACCATTATTGGATTAAGTGCCCTTACGCTTCTTATCCTGACCTCGTGCGGACCTGCCCCTCAAAGCAGTGACGGCGGCTTGAGCGTTCTCGCCTCTACCTCTGTGCTGGCAGACGTTGCCCAGAACGTGGCAGGCGACCGCGTGGAAGTCAAATCCCTGCTGCCCATCGGCGCGGATCCGCATGCCTACCAGCCCGCCCCGTCGGATGTGGCGAAGATCGCCGAAAGCAATGTTCTGATCCTGAACGGCATTGAATATGAGCATTTCATCGAGTCACTGATCGAGAATGCGGGCGGCGAGAGGCTTGTCATCGAAGCCACGCATGGATTGGAACCGCGCGAATTGGAGGAACATGCCGAGGATGACGATCATGCTGAAGAAGCAGAATCAGGCGAAGAGCACGGTCATGAGGCGGGCGATCCGCATATGTGGCTTGACCCGAATCTCGTCATCACCTACGTGGAAAATATCCGCGATGGTTTGATCTCCGCTGACCCCGATGGCGCGGATGTATATCGCGCGAACGCGGATGAGTACATTGCGCAATTGCAGGAGTTGGATGCGTGGATCACTGCGCAGGTCGAGACCATCCCCGCTGAAAAGCGCTTATTGGTGACCAATCATGAGTCGCTTGGGTATTTTGCGGAACGGTATGGCTTTGAGGTGGTGGATACGATCCTGGCAAGTTTCAGTTCCGGTTCGAGCGCGTCGGCGCAGGAGATTGCGGCAACGGTGAACGCCATCCGCGCCTCGGGTGCGTCTGCCATATTTTTGAGCGAGGTTGAAAATGCAAAGATGGCAAACCAGATCGCGGAGGAAACAGGCGTGATCGTGGTGGCTGACCTGCATATCGAGTCGCTGACGAACGGCGCGCCCGCCGCAACCTATCTTGACATGATGCGTCATAATGTCTCCCGCATTGTGGACGCTTTGAAGTAAGATTGAAGGGAAGCGGATGCGTCCGTGATGCGTAAATAAAAATCATGTCTCATATTCCTCATCGTCTCGAAGTACAAAACATCAACATCGGCTACGGCGAAAAGATCATCCTGCGCGGACTGTCGTTTCAGATTCCGCATGGCGCGCGCGTTGCCGTGGTCGGACCGAACGGCGCGGGCAAGTCCACGCTGTTCAAGGCACTGGTCGGCTTGCTGCCGCTGCATAGCGGACGAATCTTGATCCATGGCGAACCGCTTGGCGCGCACCAGGATTGTGTGGCGTACGTGCCGCAACGCGAGGAGGTGGATTGGCGTTTTCCGGTTACGGTGGAGGATGTGGTCATGATGGGGCGTTTTGCACAGATCGGCTGGCTCAAGCGTCCGTTGGCGCGTGACAGGCACATGGTTGCGAACAGCCTCGAGCAAATGGGAATCGCGAATCTTGCAGGTCAGCCCATCGGTCAACTTTCGGGAGGTCAGCAGCAGCGCGCTTTCCTCGCGCGCGCCATCGCTCAGGAACCGCATATCCTGTTGATGGATGAACCGTTCACCGGTGTGGATGTCACCACGCAGGAGGCGACCCTGCGCCTGCTCGATCATCTCAAAGAAAGACAGGTGACGACAGTCGTCTCCACCCATGATTTGAACCTCGCCGCCTCGCGCTTCGACCTTGTCATGCTTCTCAACCATCGACTGATCGCCTACGGGGCGGCGGGACAGGTCTTTGTGAAGGAGAATCTCGCGCAGGCATTCGGTAACTCCCTGCTTGTGATGGAAAATGGCATGATGCTGGTGGATGAGTGCTGTCCGCCCGAAGGCGAGCATCACCACCACCATGGAGAGGCGCAATGACCTGGCTATTGGAGCCTCTCGTCTATCAATTCATGCAGCGCGGACTGCTCGCGTCCGTCATCGTCGGCGTGTTGTGCGCGGTGATGGGCACCTATGTTGTTTTGCGCGGCATGGCATTTCTCGGTGACGCCATGGCGCACGCCATCCTGCCCGGCGTGGCAATTGCTTATATCTTCCGCGGCGACCTGCTCATCGGCGCGGGCGTTGCGGCGGTGGTCGTCGCCCTCATCATCGGATTATTCTCCCGCGAAGGCGTGGTCAAGGAGGATACCGCCATTGGCATCATGTTCGCGGCGGCGCTCTCGCTCGGTGTGGCATTGATCAGTTCCATGCAAACCTACGCCGTGGACCTGAGCCACATCCTGTTCGGGGATGTGCTCGGCGTCAGCAAAACGGATCTGTGGCTGATCGCCGGATTGAGTCTCGCCATTCTGCTCACGGTGGTTTTGCTTTTCAAGCCCTTCCTCGTCATCTCCTTTGACCCTGTCCTCGCCGCCACATTGCGCCTGCCCGCCGAACTCCTGCGGAATCTCATGCTCGTCTTGCTGGCATTGACCGTGGTGGTTTCCCTGCAAACCGTGGGAGTCAGTCTAGCCGCCGCCATGTTGGTCACGCCTGCCGCGACCGCTTACCTGCTTACCCGCCGCCTGCTTCCCATGATGCTGGTCTCCGCCTCGATCGGCGCGGTCTCTTCGGTGATCGGTTTGTATCTCAGTTACTACCTCAACATCGTCTCCGGCTCCGCCATTGTATTGACCGCCACCCTGTTCTTCCTGCTCGCTTTTGGGTGGAAGCGGATGCGAGGCAATAGTACCAACGGCTAATCCCATATCCCCCTTAAGTTCATTGTGCATCCATCCGAAGTTCATATAATGCAATCACCAACCCACAAGAACAAAAGGAGATAGTTCCCCATGGCAATCATTGAAGCATCCGCCACCATCAACAAATCCGCTGAAGAGATTTTCGCTTACATCACGGACCTCGAAAACCAAAAGAAGATCAGTTCCTACGTCACCGCAGTGGAAGTGCAGGGACCGATGCAGGTGGGCACCAAATACAAGATCACCACCAGCAGCAACGGCATGAATATCGACACCATGAATGAGATCGTCGGTTACGAGCCGAACCGCCTCTTCAGCGTCAAAACCTTCGCCCCGCCGCCCGCATCCGACATGGTCAACACCACCCTGCTCGAAGCCGAAGGCAGCGGCACCAAGGTCACCATGCAAATGGACACCAACCTCGTCCCTGCCGGGATGCCGGGCATGGAGGACATGATGAAGGGACAAATGACCAAACTCCTGCAAGACTCGCTCGCAACGCTCAAGAAAAGCATGGAAGGTTAACGTTTCCGAAGAATTCTCCCGCCAAAAACTGGCGGGAGTTTTTTTGTTAGAATTGCGTCCATGCGATACAAACCAGCCAGACAAATCCTTCTTTCGATCTTTCTTCTTTCTTTCTTATCCTCCTGCGCCCCGGCGGTGACATTGCCCCCGCCCCAGCCAGCGACAGAGACGCCTCCGCCTCCCGCTCCGACGGAAGCGGTTTCGCCTCTCGAACCGATCCCCACGCTGGAACTGGCGACTCCCACCCCGCCGCCCATGCGGACCAAATACATCATCGATGCGCTTATCAACTACGATGCGCACACCATCAGCGCGGAACAGGTCATCCAGTATCAGAACCTGACCGGAGGTCCGCTCGAGGCGCTGGTCATTGCTGTTGTCCCCAACCTGTGGACAGGCAGTTTTAAACTGGACGGCGTTTCCATCAGCGGAGAAACGATCAACACGTATTCGCTCAATGGTCAGAGGATGGATATCTC
The DNA here is from genome assembly GCA_023382595.1 of Anaerolineales bacterium. Lineage (GTDB taxonomy): Bacteria > Chloroflexota > Anaerolineae > Anaerolineales > Villigracilaceae > Villigracilis. The sequence continues at coordinate 1,336,984 of JAHDWB010000001.1, forward strand.
CCTGCCATCTTCCGTCCCTGCAGGGGAAGTGGTCGAGGTTGGCATTCGCTACTCGCTTTCGCTTCCCTTTGCCGAACAGGAAGATCCATCCATTTCGCGTCCGCGCATTTACGGCTATACCAGCAGACAGATTAATCTGGTCAACTGGTATCCTTTTGTCGTACCGTTCATCAACGGTGAATGGACACTGCATGACCCGTGGTTTTACGGCGAACACCTCGTCTACGATGCCGCGGATTACGAAGTGACCGTCCGCTTTGCCGACCCAGCCAACGCCCCCATCGTCGCGGCGAGCGGCGCGCCGGAGCCGGTCGGCGATGCCACCCGCTACACCATCACCGCCGCGCGGACCTTCGCTTTCGCCGCCAGCCGCGAGTTCCAGGTTGCCAGCTTGCAGGTCGGGGATGTGGCGCTCTCCAGTTATTACTTCCCGCTCAACGAGCGTGGCGGACAGGGCGCTTTACAGGCATCCGCGGAAGCTGTGCAGGTGTTCAGTCAACGCTTTGGACCGTATCCACACAAAAGCCTTGCCATCGTCATGGGTGACTTCAACGACGGCATGGAATATTCCGCATTCTTCTATCTCAGCAAAGATTTTTACAATCTCTATGATGGCACGCCCGCCAACTATCTGACCTTTGTTGCAGTGCATGAGACTGCGCATCAATGGTGGTTCGAGCAGGTCGCCAGCGATCAGGCAACACAGCCCTGGGTGGACGAGTCGCTTTCCACCTATTCAGAGCGCATCTACTACGAAAGCATGTATCCCGATCTCGTCAGCTGGTGGTGGACGTATCGCATCGACTTCTATCAACCGCAAGGCTTCGTAGATATTCCCATCTACGAAGGGCAGGGCTTCCGTCCCTACACAAACGCTACATATTTCCAAGGCGCACACTTCCTCGAAAAACTTCGCGTCCGCATTGGTGACGAAGCCTTCTTCACCTTCCTACAAAACTATCTCGATCAAGGGCGCGGCAAGATCGTCACTGCCAACGATTTCTTCCGCATCCTGCACCTGCATACCAACGCCGACATCTCCGACCTCATCAGCCAATACTTCCGCGGCGTTTATCCATGAAACGCACTCCCTATATTTTTCTGTTAGCGATCCTGATCGCATCCTGCGCATCTCCAACCCCTGAGCCCACGCCGCAGCACTTCGCGCCCTTCATCCTCATCACGCAGGATCCAAACGCCTCGCCAACACCCACTCCCTTTCAACCATCCGGGGAAGTGAACACCCCGCTGCCGACGTTCACCGAAGCGCCGCCTCCTACTGCGACCTTTACCAACACACCGCCGCCCACCCTGACGTTCACTCCGCCTCCCGCCTCCCCGACATCTGATTCTGTCCTCCCAACCTCCCCGCCGCCGGGGAATTCATCGCGCCCGAATTACATCATCCACGCCACGCTGGATTTCGGGAATAAGACCATCACCGCCGAGCAGACCATCCGCTACTATAACAACACAGGTGTAGCCCTGTCCGACCTTGTACTATCCGTCCAGCCGAACATTTACACCAATGCTTTTCTATTGAACTCGGTCTCGCAGGATGGCACACCGCTGGCATCCTACACGCTCAGCGGTCAACGCCTGACGGTGAACCTGCCCCAGCCGCTTGACGTAGGCTCCGCCACCACACTGACATTGAACTTCACACTTAATATCCCAGCCAAATCTTCCAGCAACGTTTTCGGCTATGACTTCAACCAGATCAACCTCGTGGACTGGTATCCCTTCATCGTTCCGTATCGCGGCGGATGGATATTGCATGAGCCGATGCCCTGGGGCGAGCATCTCGTCTATGATTCGGCGGATATCGAGTTGAACATCAAAACGGATTCGGGGGTGACTCTGGCTGTGGGAGCCTCACCAGACCAAAACGGCGAATGGACGCGTTACCGCATGTATGGCGCGCGTACGCTGGCGCTGTCCGCCAGCACTGAATTCCTTGTCTCTGAAACCACGGCGGGGAATGTTTCCATCCGTTCGTATTATTTCAGCGGCTTCCAGACCGCCGGGAACGATATGCTGACATATTCCACGCAGGCGGTCAATACGTTTACGGAACAGTTTGCGCCTTATCCGCATCAAACCCTTGCTGTTGTGCAAACCGATATGAATGACGGTATGGAGTACGACGGTTTGATCTTCCTTTCGACTGATTTTTACCGGCAGTACAACGGCACGTCGCGCAGCAACCTGGTCACCATCGGCGTGCATGAGATCGCGCACCAGTGGTGGTACAGCCTCGTCGGTAATGACCACGCCCTCGAACCCTGGTTGGACGAAGCGCTCTCGACCTACAGCGAACGGCTTTTTTACGAAAATAATTATCCCGCCAATATCAGCTGGTGGTGGCAGTTCCGCGTGGATTATTTCAAGCCCACAGGTTATGTGGATACGAACATTTACAACGGCGGGTCGTTCCGCGCTTATACCAATGCTGTGTACTTCCGCGGGGCGCGCTTCCTTGATGAGATGCGCGTTCTCATGGGACATGGCAATTTCTCGAAATTCTTAAAGGAATATATCACCCGCTATGCGTACGGTCATGCCACATCCGCCGACTTTTTCGCCCTGGCGCGGGAGATCGTCAACGTGAATTACAACAACTTGTTGGGTAAATATTTTTTCGGTTCATATTAATCCGTCTATTCCCGCAATCTGCGTAACAATCGTATCCCGCTGAAGATGATCACAAGCAGGATCGCCAATACCGTTAATATGACCGCGATCACTGCAAGCAAATTGAAGGTCACAAAAAAGTTACCCGGATTGGGCTGAACTTCGATAGCGATAAAATCGGTACGTTCAATGACAGACCCATCGGGGGCAATACCAGTGACGATCACATCCACAGCATACACACCTGCTTCGCGCGGCGTCCATGACGCTGATACCTGCCTGCCGGATGAAAGATTCAGCGTCTCAGTGTTTCCATCCTGATCCTGGATCAGTACCCGCGCTTCCTGTATCTCGAGAAGTTGATTGCCCAATGACAAGCTTGCATTGAATTCGACCGTCTCGTTGATCTTGGGGATCAGGCTGCTGGAACTCGCATCCAAGACGGCACCGCCTATGAAATAAACGGAGACGGCAAAGTCTGTGCCATCTGGAGGCGTGGATTCGGTTGCACCCACCGTAATGTTCCAGGGACCGGGGCGCGGGTTTGCAAATCCATATCCCAGATAGAACAGAGCTGCTGGGTCCGTCACTCGAATGAAGCCGTTCGTTTGCGGATCCAGTTCGATGATATTGCCGCTTGCACCCCGGACAACCGTGCTGACAGAACGTGACGGGTCGTAGAGCGCAAACCCGGCGACGCTTACATCCGCGTCTATGTTGATGGTCAGGGAGGTCGAGTTGCCTGCATCCACATGACCGGTGTAGAGACGCGTAAATTGCAGCGGAGATTCATTCCGGGATGGCGGGGCAGGATCCGGCGCGGAATGAAACGTCCCTGCCGGTCTTTGGAGAAGCGGCTTTACGAATTCATCAAAGACTGGTGCGGAGAAGGTCAGATCGCTGTGGATGACTTCCATTTGGGATGATTGCAGGAGGATGGCATTGATGCTTGAAAAGGAAACAACCGTGTCATTGGGCACATCGGTGCAGGGGGATTTGAAGGCTTCGTTGATGGCGGTGCCGCCGAGGTCGAAAAATTCGATGCCGTGGCGTTTGGCAACCTGCTGATTGAACACACCGGACATGTAGCTTTCACGGATCTCGATGGAGGCGGGTAGATAGAAGCCAAGCGCGGCGGGGAGCACGGAACAATCCGATCCGCCCATCGGGGAGCCGAGCATGATAAGTTGTGCCACGTCGCGCTCCGGCATGACGCGGTCGATGTAATAACGTGAGATCATACCGCCCATGCTGTGCACGACGAGATCCACCATCTCCGCGCCTGTCTCCCGTTTTACGCCGTTGATATATTCGCCCAGAATTTCCGCGTTCTCTTTTATCGTATTTGTGCGACCGGGGGGATTTAAGAGATTGCCCGTGTTCATCGCGCCGGGGACCTGCCCATCGCCAACAGCGAACCCCGCCAGTTCCAGGGATGCAAGAAAGCCGTCCGTGCCAAGATAGGACTTCCATGTCGTCCAATCGGAGATGAATCCGTGCACCATGACAACCGGGCGGGGGGCAATGTGTATGGGAGCAGATTGACCGATCACATTGCCGTTTTCAACTTCTGCGCGGATCGTGCGGGATGACTTCGGATTTCCGTCCGCGTCCTAGTACCAGCCAAAGGATGGGGCTGCCTCGGTGGAACAGTCCGTATCACCTCTTGCAAGGGTGCACGAGCCGATGGATAGTGATTTGTCGTCGAAATAAAAAGTGATTGTCGAGGTTTGCTCGGCAGGTTGGGACAGTGTTCCCTGAATGCGGATCATGTCGCCATCTGTGATCTGGGAAACGACTTGTCCGCTGCGGTTCAGAACGACAATGCTTCCCCCATCTGTTCCCTGAAACGAAGAAAACCCGTAAACGGACAAAAGACTCAAAAGAACGGCGGAAATCAGTAAAATTCGGCGCATGTTTCCTCGTTTCGATATGGATAAATGTGTACAAGATTATAGCAAAGCGCACACTGAAAAACAATCGAAACAAGGCGCGGTTTGAAACTATAATTGAAGGATGAACCGTCCTTTTGTTTTTATCAACGTTGCCATGACCGCGGATGGGAAGATCGACACGTTCGAGCGCAAAGGCTCGGCGATCTCGTCCAAACAGGATAAGGAGCGCGTGGATATGCTCCGTGCCGAGGCGGATGCCGTCCTTGTCGGGGGGAAGACGCTGCTGGAAGAACTGCCCAAACTGACGGTTAAGTCCGAGGCGCTGCGTGAGGGGAGAATACAGCAGGGGCGTTCGCCCAATCCGATCAAGGTGGGAGTGGTCACAGTCGCAGACATCCCCATTGATTCAGATTTTGTTAAGGCAGGGGATGCGCGGGTCGTAATATTTACAACACATCAGACATCTAAGGAACAACTCGAACGCCTGCGTACGCGCGGTGTGGAAGTATTTGCGGATGATGCGCCGCGTGTTGACCTTGTGAAGATGATGTCAACCTTAAAAGAGATCGGCGTGGGGCGGCTGATGGTGGAAGGCGGCGGGACGATGAATTTCGAACTCCTGCGTTTGGGATTGGTGGACGAACTGACGCTGTACATCGCGCCGATGATCTTCGGCGGCGCAAATGCCCCAACCCTTGCCGACGGACTGGGTGTGCCGCGCGATGCGGCGATCGAAATGCGCCTGCAACATATCCAGCAATGGGATGACGGCGGGGTCGTTTTGAAGTATAAAATCAGATAGGTTGCGTTCGCCGCAGCCGTGGAGAGAATTATGTCTGGAATTACACACGAACAAATAGAATTGCTGCTTGAGGAAGATTGCTGCCACGAGTGCGATGGATACGGAGAGGATAAGATCTGCGTCCATATCGAAGCGGTGGCGGAACTGCCTTCGCGTTTTGGTGATTTTCACATCGTGGCGTTTTCGAACAACCGTGACGGCAAGGAACATGTCGCCATCATCAAGGGCGATGTGATCGGCGCGGAAGATGTTCCCGTGCGCCTGCACTCGGAATGTCTGACGGGCGATGTGATCGGTTCACTTCGTTGCGACTGCCGCGACCAACTCGAAGCCGCATTGAAAAAGATCGGCGGGATGGAAAAGGGCATTGTGCTCTATCTGCGTCAGGAGGGGCGCGGCATCGGGCTGACGAACAAGATCCGCGCCTACAGTTTGCAGGATCAGGGTCTCGACACGGTCGAAGCGAACCTGGCGCTCGGCTTCCGCGACGATGAACGGGATTACGCCGTCGCCGCGCACATGCTGCACTCGATGAAAGTGCAGTCCATTCAACTCATGACCAACAACCCGAAGAAGATCTCGCAACTCGAACAGCATGGCGTCAAGATCAACCAGCGCCTGCCGCACATCCTGCCGAGCAACGAGCACAACCTGTTCTATCTGAAAACCAAAGCCGCCAAGTCCGGTCACATGATCGATTTCCGCGGCAAGGAACATCTGCTCGAACAGCACGAGCCGACCATTGTCGAAGGCATGAGTGACAGTCAGATAAAGGCGCTCTATGAATAAGACCATCGTCATCACCGGCGCAACCGGCGCGCTTGGCAGTCTGGTTGCAAAAACATTTGCCGCACAGGGACACAACCTCGCGTTGCTTGATATCGATCCAAAGAAATTGGATTCCCTGTCTCGTGACTTGAACCTGCCCGCGGACAGGCTTCTCACCCAAACCGTGGACCTGCTCGATGCGCAGGCGCTTCAGGACTCCGCCGAGGCGGTTCTCTCCAAATTCGGCAATGTCCACGCCTTGTTCCATCTCGTCGGCGGTTGGGTCGGCGGCAAGACCTTCGTCGAAACCCCGCACGACGACTTGGAATTCATGCTTAACCAGCACGTCCGCACGACGTTCAACCTGTTCAAATCCTTCTCGAAACCGCTCTCCGAAAGCGGCTGGGGACGGGTCATCGTCGTGTCGGCGTCCACGGTGCCGAATCCGCCCGGCAAATCGGGCGTCTATACCGCCGCCAAATCCGCGCAGGAGAACATGGTGCTCTCACTCGCCGCCGAGTTGAAGGAAGCCAACGTGACGGCGAACATCATTCAAGTCCGCGCGATCGATATCGAGAACAAAGGCACAGGCACGACCCCGGCTGTGATCGTTTCCGCCATGGAATACCTGTTCTCCGAGCAGGCGGACAAGGTCAACGCAGCGAGAATTCCGTTATACTAGGCGGAATGCGCAGTCAGTTCATCCAAACCAACAACATAAAACTGCATGTCACAACCGACGGACCCGAAAACGGACCGTCGGTTGTTTTGTTGCACGGCTTTCCCGAATTCCACTACGGCTGGCGCAGGCAGATTCCCGCGCTTGTGGATGCGGGATTCCGCGTCATCGTCCCGGACCAGCGCGGGTATAACCTGTCCGAGAAACCACGCGGGGTGACGGCGTATGATGTCAACACGTTGGCACAGGATATCGTCGGTCTGTTCGACCATTTTGGGATTCAGAAAGCCAACCTCGTCGGTCATGATTGGGGCGCGGCGGTCGCATGGACGGTGGCGTTGAATCACCCCGAACGGCTGGAAAAACTCGCAATCCTGAACGTCCCGCATCCCGATGTGATGGTGCGCTTCCTGCTGGAAAATTCCGCCCAGCGTATAAAATCCTGGTACATTTTTTTCATCCAATTGCGCTTCATCGCCGAATGGATATTGAGCCGGGATAACTTCCGCAACCTGGCACGGATGCTGGTGGGGTCGGGAAAGAAAAGCACGTTTACAAGGGACGACCTTGCTGAATATAGAAAGGCTTGGTCCCAGCCGGGCGCGTTGACGGGCATGTTGAATTGGTATCGCGCCATCTTTCACAGCAGCTTCAAATATGTTTTTAAGCGAAGGAACACCCCCATGCGACGGGTGCAAACACCGACCCTGATCCTGTGGGGCAAACGGGACATGGCGCTCAGCCATGAAATGGTGGAGCCGTCTCTCGAGTTGTGCGATGTCGGCAGGTCGGTCATGTTCGAGGATGCCACTCACTGGGTACAGCACGACAAAGCAGACGAAGTGAATAAATATCTCATCGAATTCTTCAGGTAAATCCATGCCCGTTCTCGCCATCTTTCTTCTGTTCGCATCCGCCGCGATGCATGCGTTATGGAATTTCCTGCTCAAAAGCGCGGAGGAGAAATATGTCGCCATGGGCTGGCAGGTCATTTTGAGCGGACTGCTGGCATTGGGTTTGCTCTTCTATTCGGGCTTGCCGCCGCAAAGCATGTGGCTGTTCGCGATCGCCAGCATGTTGCTGGAAGCGATCTACTTTATCCTGCTATGCATCGCCTACAGCGATCATGACTTTTCGCTCGTCTATCCCATCGCGCGCGGAGCGGCGCCTGCCTTGCTGGTACTGTGGTCGGCGCTGTTCCTGCGCGAGGAATTGACCGGCGGCGGATACATCGGTCTCGCCATGATCACCGGCGGCATCGTCCTCAACGGCGCGACGGCTCTGCTAAAAAATCGCGGCGAAAAGCCGCATGTGAAGGGCATTCTCACAGCCCTTTCGGTTGCACTGATCATTTCGATCTACACCTTCATCGACGGGACCGCCGTCAAGAACGGACCCGCCCTGCCATATGGATTGTTCATGTTCGTGATGATCCCGATGGTGACCACGCCCTATCTCACCCGCCGATACGGCTGGGATGCATTTGCGCGGGTATGGAGGAAGAACCGCGGCTATCTCCTGTTGGGCGGGGTGCTGGGACTGGTGGCGTATATGCTCGCCCTGTTCGCCTACACGTTTGCGCCGCTCAGTTATTCGGGCGCGATCCGCGAGGTCAGCGCGGTGATCGGGGCGTTTCTCGGCTGGCAGTTTCTGAAGGAGAAAATGGGCGGGATCCGCGTGATCGGCGCGGTGATCGTGTTCGCGGGTGTGATGGTGATTGCGATATTTGGTTGAGTTTTTTTAACCACAGATGAACACAGATAAAAAGGATGATTGATTTGTGTTCATCCGCAGTGAATTCAAAAGGATGCAGTATGGCAGATCAAATTTTTCCCGAACCGACGGTCGGTGTGTTCATCTTCAATCCCGATGGCGAGATATTGCTGGTCAGGAGCCACAAATGGCACGGCAAATATGTCGTGCCCGGCGGGCATGTGGAACTGGGCGAGCGCATCGAGCAGGCGGCTGTCCGCGAGGCGAAGGAGGAGACGGGACTGGACATCTACGACCTGAAATTTGTCAATTTCCAGGAGTTCATCTACGATGAGTCTTTCTGGAAGAAACGCCACTTCATCTTCTTCGATTACGCCTGCAAAACGGATTCGCTCACAGTGGTGCTGAATGACGAGGCGCAGGAGCATGTTTGGGTCAAGCCGGAGGCGGCTCTTCATCTGCCGGTGGATTCGTACACGCGCCGCTCCATCCAGAAGATCATGACCGGAAATTTGTGACAAGTCTCCTCCAATTTACAGTTACGTTAGTCAGTTGCGCGGGCTGTGAAAACTGGGTAAGATAAAGGGGCAATGACCGGATTATCGGCGTTACATCGCTTTGGCGTATTTCTGCCTGAGTCAGCGAGCCTGATGGGTATCAGCGTACCTGTCAGGCTTTTTTTATCTCTCTTCAAGGAGTAAACATGCAAACACCCTGGGAATATCGGTACGCGCACAGAATGCAAAGAATGGGAAGTTCCGTCATCCGCGAACTGCTGAAACTGACCGAACAACCCGACATCATTTCGTTTGCGGGGGGATTGCCCGCGCCGGAAGTCTTTCCTGTCAAGGAATTTCAGGAGGCGTGCAACCGCGTGTTGGAAACGCAGGGCGCGAAGGCTTTGCAATACAGCACCACGGAAGGATACCTGCCGTTGCGCGAGATGATCGCGCGTCACACGGCGCGCTACAGCGTGCCGATCACCGCCGATAATATCCTGATCACGTCCGGGTCGCAGCAGGCGCTGGATTTCATCGGGCGCCTGTTCATCAACCGCGGCGACTACATCGTGGTCGAGTCACCGACCTACCTCGGCGCATTGCAGGCGTGGAATTCGTACGGCGCGCAGTACATTTCCGTGCCTTCGGACGAGCACGGCATGATCGTGGATGAACTGGAAAAAGCGCTTCGCATCGGACCGAAGTTCATTTACGTGCTCCCGAACTTCCAGAACCCCTCCGGCTCGACTCTCAGCCTCGAACGCCGCGAGAAGCTGGTGGAACTGGCGGACAAATACGGCGTGCCGATCGTGGAGGACGATCCCTACGGTCAGTTACGCTATGACGGCGAACATCTCCCGTCGGTCGTTTACATCGACGATCACTTCCGCAATGATGGGGAAGGCGAATACCGGGGCAACGTCATTTACCTGAGCACCTTCTCGAAACTGCTCGCGCCGGGTCTGCGGCTGGCGTGGGTGGTCGCGCCGCCCAACGTCATCCAGAAACTGGTGATGACCAAGCAAGCCGCCGACCTGCACACTTCGTCATTCAATCAGCATGTCGCATATGAAGTCGGCAAGGGCGGCTTCCTCGATGAACATGTCAAGGTCATCCGCGCCACATACAAGGAACGCCGTGACGTCATGCTCGAAATGATGGACGAGATGTTCCCACCCGAAATGCGCTGGACCCGTCCGCAGGGCGGCATGTTCCTGTGGGGCATGATGCCCGACGGTGTGGACGCGGCGGAGGTCTTGAAGATCGCCATTGATCGCAAGGTTGCATTCGTGCCCGGTGCGGCGTTCCACCCGAACGGCGGCGGTCAGAACACCATGCGCATCAACTTCTCCTACTCGAACCCGGATACCATCCGCGAGGGCATCACGCGCCTCGGCGCCACGCTCAAGGAAGTGTTAAAGAAGAACGGTCACAAGTGATACGTCATTCATAGACAACAAAAAGCGGCTTGCTTATTCTGCAAGCCGCTTTTTGTTTATCCACGGTCTAGCGTCCACCGTCTACGGTCTATTCCTCCACATACGGCACATAATCCGCGCGGGCGATGCCTTGCTTGATCGCCATCTCCGCCACCGCGCGCGCGACGGCGAGATGCACCTTTTTATCCAACGGATTCGGCACCAGCTCGCCGTGCGGCGTCATCTCTGCAATGGTCTTCGCCGCTGCCAGATACATTTCGTGCGTGATGCGCGGCGCATAAGCATCCACAGCGCCGCGGAAGATGCCGGGGAATCCCAACACATTGTTCACCGACTTGCCGTCCGCCGCAAATGCCGCGCCGCGTTCCATCGCCATATCGGGGTCGATCTCCGGGTTCGGGTTCGACAGCGCAAGGATGATCTGCCCTTTGCGCACCATCTCCGGCTTGATCAGGTTTGGCGCGCCCGTTGTGGCGATCACAATATCACATGCCGCCATAATGTCGTTCAGGTTGGATTTAATCCCGCCTTCGGATTCAAAGCGCACCAGCGCATCGGGATTCAAATCCGCGCCGTGGACCGGGTTCCCAGTCAGACGCATCAACATCCGACCGATGGCATGACCAGCCGCCCCCAGCCCGATCTGCCCGATGACCGCCTTGTTCAAGTCCGTGCCGGTCTCGCGCGTGGCGACCATCAACGCCGCTGTGGTGACCACCGCCGTGCCGTGCTGGTCGTCGTGCATGACCGGGATATCCAGCATGGCTTGCAGCCGTTCCTCGATCTCAAAACAGCGCGGCGCGGAGATGTCCTCCAGTTGAATGGCGGCGAAGGTCGGTGCGATGGCGGCAACCGCCTGGACGATCTCGTCCGGGTCTTTGGTGTTGAGCAGGATCGGAATACCCGAAAGACCGACCAGCGTTTCCATCAACATGGCTTTGCCTTCCATCACGGGCATGCCCCCCAGCGGACCGATGTCGCCCAGCCCCAGCACCGCCGTCCCGTCGGTGACGATGGCGACCATATGGCTGATGCTGGTGTACAGCCGCGCCTGTGACGGGTCTTTCGCGATACGCAGACAGACTTCCGCCACGCCGGGCGTATAGACGCGCCGCAGGGTGGTCAGCGATTCGATGGGATAGCGCGAACGGATGGCGATCTTCCCCTTTTGGTGCAGTTCCAGCACCTCGTCACGGACTTCGATGACCTTGGTATCCTCCATTTTTTCCATCGCCTGCAAAACCGCCATGAGGCTTTGTTCATCGTCCGCGGTTACGGTGATGTCGCGCACCACGTGCTGTGACGTTTCGGTCAGCAGCATGAGGCTGCCCGTATTCCCGCCCGCTTCGGCGATGGCTGTCAGTAATTTGGCGAGCACGCCTTTTTTCTGTGAGTTCCGCACGCGCACAATGCGCATGATCTTTCGTTCCCAAGCCATGAGGTTCTCCTTTTCGTCCACACCCATTTTAACGCGAATGCCGCGAAAACGATTCGCGGCATGGGTCATGAAGGGTTAAGACGACTGTCACTTTAACAGGTCGGGCAATTCCACAAAGGATTGGATCACGGCGCACTCGGCGTCGGGGAAGAGCGTGCCCGGGTCGTACAGGACAGGCGTCAGCCCGGCGCGATGCGAACCGACGATGTCGGCATAGTAGTTGTCGCCGATGTACATCGTCTCCTGCGCGGACGTGCCAGCCAGCTCCAATCCGCGTTCGAAGATGCGCGGATCGGGCTTGAAGGCGTTGATCTCCCCGGCGGCAAGCGAGAAACCGAAATACGGGTCAAGGCTCAGGCTTTTCAGTTCTTCATGGTAGGGTTCGTCGCGGTTGGAGACCACGCCGAGGATGTAGCCCTCATCCTTGAGCGTTGCCAGCACGAACGGGACCTCCTCAGGGACATACACTTCGGGCTTGTAATTTTCGCCCATGTGCGCCGACACATCCGGCGCGATCTCAGCCGCCTGCGGATGATGCATGCCAAGCGCCACCAGCCGCCGCTTCGAATAGTTGACCCAGAACTCGCCTTCATCCTTGTAGAGTTTTTTATCCTGCTGGATCTCGAGCGAGTTGGCGAAGTAGAAATGCTCCCAGCGTTCGGCGCGGGTTTTCTCCTCGTCCGAGAAATGCAGTCCGCGGCTGGCGAGGTAGTCCATGAACACCTGCACGCCGGTGGGAAAATGGTGGCGCAGGGTGTTGTCCAGGTCGAACAGAATGGCTTTGATGGGGTTCCCGTTTCGATGGTTCATGAGTTGGTTTACCCGCCGATGTGTGACATTTCCACTTTGGGCAGCGGAATCGTATTTTCGCTTCGGATCTCGGAGTAGCGGTCGGCGCGTTTGCCCCACACCTTCGCGATCATGTCGGAGATCTCTTCGTCGCTCGCGCCGCCCCTCAGCAGGTCGCGGAAGTCGTGCCCCTTAATGGCGAACAGACAGGTGTACAGCTTCCCCTCCGCGGAGAGACGCGCGCGGTTGCAGTCGCGGCAGAACGCCTGCGTGACCGATGCGATCACACCGACCTCGCCGCGTCCGTCTTTGTAGCGCCAGCGTTCCGCCACCTCGCCGCGGTAGTTCGGGTCCACCGGCTCGACGGGCATTTCGGTGTTGATGATGCTGATGATCTCCTTCGCGCTGACCACATCGTCCATGCGCCAGCCGTTGGTACTGCCCACGTCCATGAACTCGATGAAGCGCAGGATGTAGCCCTTCTCGCGGAAGAAACGCGCCATCGGCAGGATGCTGGATTCGTTCACGCCGCGCTTGACCACCATGTTGACCTTGATCGGCGTCAGCCCGGCTTCCGCGGCGGCGTCCATGCCTTCGATCACCTTCTCCACCGGGAAATCCACATCGTTCATCGACTTGAAGACTTCATTATCCAGCGAGTCCAAACTCACGGTCACACGCTTCAATCCTGCGTCCTTGAGCTGTTTGGCAAAACGCGGCAGCAGGGAACCGTTCGTCGTCATCGTCAGGTCAAGGTCGGGGATCTCCGCCAGCATTGCGATCAGGTCGGGGAAATCCTTGCGCACCAGCGGCTCGCCGCCCGTCAGGCGGATCTTCTTCACCCCGTGCGAGACGAACACCCGCGCCAGCCGCGTGATCTCCTCATAGGTCAGGATCTGCTCATGGAGCAGGAACTTGTAATTCGAGCCGAAGACCTCCTTCGGCATGCAATACACACAGCGGAAATTGCACCGGTCGGTGACGGAAATTCGCAGATCGCGCAGGGGACGGTCAAGGGTATCAAACAAGGTCATTGGGTCTGCCTTTGAAAAATAAGGAACCTTTCAAGGGGTTGAACACGGATTATAACAACTTATGGGCAAATCGGCGGTTCTCCCGATTGACAGGACAGGTTTAGACGTGCTATCATCGTTTAATTATTTCACAAGGAGTTATTCCATGAGTTTTGAATTCATTCTCCGCCTGGTTGGAATGTTCGTATTCGGAATTATCGGCGGATATTGGGGATTTGACCTCGCAAGATTTGCCCCGGATGACGTCGTCCGCACCACGCTGGTCTTTGGGCTGGTCGGCGCGCTCGCAGGCTTGATCCTTACCCCGTACTTTACCACCCGCCCCGCGCGGACGCTGCGCTCCCTGCTCGGCAGGCTCGCCGCAGAGAGCCTCTTCGCCGGGTTGATCGGTCTCGTCGTCGGCTTGCTCATCGCCGCCCTGCTGGCGTTCCCGCTGTCCCTTTTGCCGGAACCGTTCAGTCAGATCCTGCCCTTCATCGGCGTTTTGATCTTCTCCTATCTGGGCATTTCGATCTTCGTCATGCGGCAGGGAGATATCATGGGCTTGCTCAGCACCCTGAGCGGACGCAACGAGGGCGGCGGCTCCACCTCGTGGACAAACCTCAACCGCACCATCCTGCTCGACACCAGCGTCATCATCGACGGGCGCGTCGCGGACATTGCCAAGACCGGCTTCCTGCCCGGCACCCTGCTCATCCCGCGCTTCGTCCTGAACGAACTGCAATACATCGCCGACTCCCCGGACGGGATGCGCCGTCAGCGCGGCAGGCGCGGCATGGAAGTGCTCTCCGAACTGCAGAAACTGCCCAACGTCCTTGTCCGCATCTCAGACATCAACGTCGAAGGCGTGCGCGAAGTGGACGACAAACTGGTCGTGCTTGCCAAACAGCTCAAATGCCCCGTGCTCACCAACGACTACAACCTCAACCGCGTTGCCGAACTGCAGGGCGTGACCGTGCTCAACATCAACGAACTGGCGAACGCCGTCAAATCCGTCGTTCTGCCCGGCGAAGTCCTGCGCATCAACATCATACAGGAAGGCAAGGAACACGGACAGGGCGTCGGCTACATGGATGACGGCACGATGGTCGTGGTCGAGAACGGCAGGGAATTCATCGGCGAATACATGGAAGTCAACATCACCAAGGTCCTCCAGACCGCCGCCGGACGCATGATCTTCGGGCGCGTGGACGAAGACCACGTCAAAAAGAGCAAGAAGTAATAATCCGCAGAAACAGTCACCAGCCAACAGGACGCCTGAAGCGTCCTGTTTTTTTATCCATTTGTCCCTTTCATCTGTGTGCATCTGTGGTTAAAATAGAAGTATGCTCAAAATCTACAACACCCTCTCCCGCAAAACCGAAGAATTCCAGACCCTCGAACCCGGCAAAGTCAAAATGTACGTCTGCGGCGTCACCGTCTACAACGACGCGCACGTCGGACACGCCATGTCTGCCATCGTCTTCGACATCATCCGCCGCTACCTCGAATACCGCGGATACAACGTCAAGCACGTCATGAACTACACCGACGTGGACGACAAGATCATCAACCGCGCCAACCAGCTTGGCGAAGACCCGCTCAAACTATCCGCACGCTACATCGAAGATTACGCCAATGACCTCAAGAGCCTGAACGTCCTGCCTGCCACCTCCAACCCACAGGTCAGCACCACCATGCCGCTCATCATCGAATTCATTCAGGGACTCATCCAAAAGGAACATGCCTACGCCGCGGAAAATGGCGACGTGTACTTCCGCATCCTGAGCGACGAAGATTACGGTCGCCTCTCCGGGCGCAAACTCGACGACATGCAGGCGGGCGCGCGCATTGAGATCGGCGAGCAAAAAGAACACCCCATGGACTTCGCGCTCTGGAAAGCCGCCAAGCCCGGTGAGATCTCATGGGACAGCCCCTGGGGCAAGGGTCGCCCCGGCTGGCACATCGAATGCTCAGCCATGAACCTCGCCGAACTCGGCGAACAGATCGACATCCACGGCGGCGGCAACGACCTGATCTTCCCGCACCACGAAAACGAGATCGCCCAAAGCGAAAGCTACACCGGCAAGGAATTCTCGCGCTACTGGATCCACAACGGCATGTTGCAACTCGGCGGCGAGAAAATGTCCAAGAGCATCGGCAACATCATCAGCATCAAGGAATTTCTCTCCAAGCGTTCTTCCGATGTCATGCGCATGTTGGTCCTGAACGGGACCTATCGCGCGCCGCTCATGTTCAATGACGATACCCTCGACGCCGCCGAAAAGAACGTCGAACGCCTCAAGTCCGCGCTCAAACCTGCCTCCCCCTCCGCAAGCGGACTCGTCGGTGACGCCTTCTCCGTGCTCGACGCCACCCGCGTCACCGCCCAGACCAACTTCACCGAAGCCATGGACAGCGACTTCAACACTGCTGGCGCAGTCGCCGCGCTGTTCGAACTCGTCAAAGCCATCAACACCGCGCGTGACAACGGTGCGACCAATGAACAACTCGAACCCGTGCAGAAGGTCTTCCGCGAATTGACCGGCGTCCTCGGTCTGACGCTCGAAGACAAAAAAGGCTCGGGTGAACAGGACGCACAGGTCGAGGTACTGATCGCCGAACGCACCGAAGCCCGCAAACAAAAGAATTGGGCGCGCTCGGACGAACTCCGCGACCAACTCAAAGCGATGGGCGTCGTCATCGAAGACACCAAAGACGGCACCACCTGGAAATGGGGCTAACTAAAACCCTACGGGCGGGGTCATCCCCGCCCGAAAACCATCCCGTAGGGGCGACGCATGCGTCGCCCTTTAAATACATCCACTTTCCGCCTTCTCCCAACTCAGAAACCGCTTAAAGACCTGCTCTCCCTTTGATATATCTGTATGACTTCTCCCGCCAGGAAAGGTACTCACTCCCCTTTTCGAAACTCAACCATCTCCACTGTGCTGACGATGGGCATTTCCATTTCCTGCGCGCTGAAAAAGATGGTCGTCCGATCCACCTCCGCACGGACGAGGCCGACAAACGGCTCGTACCATTGAGTGACGTACACCGTTATGAAACTGCCTGCCGTGCCGGTCGGCAGGAACAGGGTGGCGGGAAACGAAAACGTGTGCTGAACCTTCAACACCTGCGGATACTCCCCGGCAGGAACGGTCACTGCTTCGCGGGTTCCATCCGTTGCAAAGGACAGGTCGATGAACGACGACTCCAGCACGTACAGGGATTGTCCACCCAGCGGATTCTTTACATGCGCCTGATCTTCGGTCAGGTAGTTCACCTCCCAATTCATTGTCCAATCGTTTTCAAGGAATAACTGGTAGCTGGGGGCGTACATGCCGGTGTCGTGATAAGTATTGAAATCCTCTTCCAGATAGTCCGAAAAGATCATGCTGACCACGAACAATGGGAAATTCTCGACGCCCCCGTCAACACATACTACCGGCTCGGTCACTGTGACGTTATTCTTCCGGTCTGTGAATTCCACCGTTGCAATGATGTTGGCTTTTTCTTCAACCTTCAGCGATCTCAAGTCAAAAAGCGATTCCCCGCCTGCGCTGGTGACGCGATAGGTCCATGCATTGCCTGCCGTCAATGGCAGGAGCGGGCTGTCACAGGGTCCGTTTGGAATTGGTGTGGGTGTAGGGGTAATGGTCGGGAGAATCGTTGGGGCGGGCGACGCAGTCGCTGGAACAACTGGCGGTGCGGTGGTCGTCATGGTACAAGCGCTAAGAACCAATAATAAGAACAGGGACAGGTTCCTTTTCATGGCTTGTTCTCCTTCCTGTCATTAACATTGTACAACGCCGCCATGGACATTGCACGTGACAAAACACATGACCTATTAATTTGCAGTCAACCGACTTTCCACCTTCCACTTTCCCATCACCAACCACCCGCCCCCCATGTCCCCCCTCGTTATCAAGTAAAATCAACCCGTATGAAAGAATACATCTACTCCCGCAACGCCGTCCACGAAGCGCTGCTTGCCAACCGCAGACAGGTATTCTCCATCGACATCGCCGAAGGGGCGCAGGAAAAAGGCAGACTCGCCGAGATCGTCAAACTCGCCGCACAACGCAAGATCAAAGTCAACCGCGTCCCGCGCGGGCGGCTGGACAAGGTTCATCAGAACCATCAAGGTATCATTGCCGAAGTCAGCGGCTACCCGTACTCCGACCTCGTTGACATTCTCGACAGCATCAAGGACGAACCGCCCTTCATCCTCCTGCTCGACTCCCTGCAAGACCCGCAGAACTTTGGCACCCTCATCCGCACCGCCGAAGCGGTCGGTGTGCATGGCATCGTCATTCCGCTCGCCCGCACGGTGGAAGTCACCCCTGCAGTCGTCAACGCCTCATCGGGAGCCAGCGAATACATGCGCATCGCCCGTTCCAATCTCGCGCAGGCGATGGATACGCTTCGGGACTCCGACCTCTGGCTGGTCGGTCTGGATCAGGCTGGGGCGCAGGTCGAAGCGGGTTCGCGTCACCTCAAAGGCGCATTGGGCTTGGTCGTCGGCTCGGAGGGCGAAGGTCTGCACGAACTCACCCGCAAGAAATGCGACATCATCCTGCAACTCCCCATGCGCGGAAAGGTCGAATCCCTCAACGCCGCCGTCGCCGGTTCCGTCGCGCTCTACCTTGCTTATTTGAATCGTACCGGTGGTTGAGTAGTCTCGCGTGCTTTTCGCGGGACGTATCGAAACCACCAGTGAATGAAAACTACTTCATTAATTGTTGGTTTCGGTACGGGCTTCGCCCTACTCAACCAACAGAACATTGGAGAACACCATGCCACAAGGCACTTACCACTTCCCAAAAGGATTTCTATGGGGCACCGCCACCGCCTCGCACCAGGTCGAAGGCGGCAACACCAACAACAACTGGCACGCCTGGGAGCAAGCCGGACACACCGTCCACAAGTCGGGGCTTGCCGCCGATTGGTGGGGCGGACGCTGGCGCGAAGACTTCGACCGCGCCGCCGAAACCGGACAGAACGCCCACCGCCTCTCGCTCGAATGGAGCCGCATCCAGCCCGCGCCCGATACATGGGATGAAGAAGCCATCGACAAGTACCGCCTCATGCTGCGCGGACTGCGGGAACGCAACATGACGGCTTTGGTCACGCTGCATCATTTCACCGACCCGCTCTGGCTTGCCGAGCGCGGCGGCTGGGAAACGGCGGATGTCGTGCCCCTGTTCGAGAAGTACGTCCGCAAGGTGGTGAATGCCCTCAAGGAGTACACCAGCCTGTGGTGCACCATCAACGAACCGAACATCTACGCCCTCAGCGGCTACGTCGTAGGAGCCTTTCCCCCCGGCAAAAAGGACCTCAAACTTTCCATGCGCGTGCTGGGCAACATGGTCAAGGCGCATGCCGTCGCCTATCGCGCCATCCATGAACTACAGCCCGAAGCGCGGGTTGGCTACGCCCTGCACTACCGCCCGATGGTTCCGCGCCTCCCCTTGTCTCCCCTCGACAGGCTCATGCGGAACATCCGCTACAGCGGCATCAACATGGGCTTCCCCTCCGCCATCTCCACCGGCGTCATGCGTTCGCCCGTCGGCAATCAGAGCATCCCCGAAGCAAAGGGTACGCAGGACTATCTCGGCTTGAACTATTACTCGGTCGATACCGTCTGGTTCGACCTCACCAGACCCGGCGAGTTGTTCTCCAACAGCGGCTATCCCAAAGGCGCCGACATGAGCGATACGGACTTTCTCGCCAACATCCCCGAAGGCATCTTCGACTCCATCAAGTGGATCACGCGTACCTACCCCGACCTGCCCATCCTCATCACCGAGAACGGCGTGGAAGACTACGACGACCACATGCGTCCGCGCTATTTGGCTCAGCACCTCCATCAGGTCTGGCGCGCGGTCAACTTCAACTGGCGCGTCAAAGGCTACTTCCACTGGTCGCTGGTCGATAACTTCGAGTGGGAGCGCGGCTGGACCCAGCGCTTCGGTCTCTGGGGGCTTGACCTCGACACCCAGAAGCGCATCCGCCGCCCCAGCGTGGACCTGTACGCCGAGATCTGCAAGGAGAACGGTCTCTCCTCCGAGATGGTACAGAAGTATTGCCCCGAAGTCTTCGAGAAGATATTTCCCTCATAGCGCGTAGGGGCGACCCTTCCAGTCTGGAAAACCGATTGACCGATCCGGGCGGGTCGCCCTGACAATTATTTTAGAAGGGAGCAATGACATGGATTTCAAAACGCAGATCACAGGGCTGAACCAACTGCTCGCGGTCATCTACGGGGAGGAGATCAAGCTCAGCACCCTGCTCCGCGACCTCGGCTTCGAGCATGAGCAGATCGAGCAGGTGCGCGAGGCGCACCTTGAGTCCGTTGTCGCGCAGTTCATCGAAGTCATTCACCAGCGTCTCACCAGCGACTCCGGCATGGATACCTATTTCCAGATACTCTCCCGCCGCTACGGTCTGGATGGCGAAGCGCCGGAGCCGCTCTCTGCCATTGCCGAAAAGCACGGTCACAGCCCGGAGTATCTGCGCCAGCTATTCGACCAGATCATTCAACGCTGTATCAGCAAGACCTGGCAGGCGGAGTTGAAGAAAAGCCTGAAGCAGATCGTCGTTCAGAAGCTCGGCGAACTGCACCAGCGTCCCTCGCGCGAACATATCACCGAGAAGTTACAGCGGCTCGAAAACCTGCGCGGCGCGGCGGACGTGACGCGGCTGGATTACGAAGCCAAACGCGCCGAGATCCTCAAGCAGATCCAGGCGGAGTTGGACGCGCTCGATTTGGAATACAAGCCGCTGCTTGAGTCTGCGGAAGAGAACATCGCCGCGCTGGAGAACGAGATCAAGACCGATGTGCTCCTGCATGGCGAGAGCGTCTCAGCCGGGTCGTACCGCGTCACCTACTCGCAGGGGCGCATCTCATGGGATAACGACGGTCTCGCCAAGTATGCCGAGGCGCATCCCGAGGTCGTCAAATTCCGCAAACAGGGACAGCCCATCGTTTCCTTGCGGGTCGTGAATAAAGATTGAACCTGCCCCCTGAATTCATCAGGACGATTCATACCACCTTCGGCGCTGACGGACGCAAGATGCTGTCCCGCCTCCCCGCCTTGATCGAACTTGCTTCCAACCATTGGGGCTTGTCCGACGTTCAGCCTGTCCCCAACCTGTCCTATAACTTCGTCGCCTTTGCAAAGCGCGGACGTGACGATGTCGTCTTGAAGATCGGCGTGCCGCGCGATGAACTGTCGAGCGAAACCGCGGCATTGACGCTGTTCAACGGAGATGGAGCCTGCCGTCTCTTGGAAAGCAACGGGGAACACGGGATGTTACTGCTCGAACGGCTTCACCCCGGAACAATGCTCTCCGAGTTGGAAGACGACGATGAGCGCACTCACATTGCAATCGATGTGATGCAAAAGCTATGGCGGTCCATCGAGTCCGGCGGCTCGCCGCTGGCGCGGGAGCAAGTTCCCGCGTTCCGTACTTTCATAAAACTATCCGATTGGTTCGATGGGCTGAAGAAGTTGCGTCCGCATTTCGATGGCGGGACAGGTCCCTTCCCAAGAGAGATACTGGAACGCGTCGAGGCGCTTTTACCCGAACTGTTCGCGGATGCTGACATCCGCCTGATGCACGGGGATTTCCATCACTACAATATTTTGCGCTCGGAAAGCGGCTGGCTGGCGATCGACCCGAAAGGCGTCATCGGACCGGTCGGCTACGAGATCGGTCCGCTCATGCTCAACCCGTGGATCAAGCCGATGGACGGGAGCAGATTTGAGGTCCAGACAAAGAGGCGGGTGGACATCATCCATGAGAGGCTGGGCTGGGCGCGTGAGCACATCCTCCAATGGTCGCTGGCGCATGCCGTCCTCTCCGCCTGGTGGGATGTCGAAGATGGCATGGACTGGGAATATCCGTTGCAGTGCGCGAAGGTGTTTTTCGAGATCATGAATACCCGCCCTGTTCCCAAAACAGAATAACGCTTCCCCATCCTCTTCATCAGACTTTCATTAACCTGCCCCTTTCTCCAGTTGCGGATTGACATAAATGGTCGTATAGTCGAACAAGACTTGAAAACTTAGGAGACTGATAGAATGCACGGATACGGCTGGTTTATGGCAATGCGGCAGGGCGACGACAAGCCCACCGTGACAAGAGAACTTTTACTGCGCGTGCTTTCCTACGCGCGCGAATATTGGTGGCACATCGCGGGCATGCTCGTCACCATTCTGCTCGGCACGGGGTTGTCCCTGCTGACGCCGCTCGTCTTCCGCAACATGATCGACGTGGTCATTCCCGCCAAGGATGTGGACCGTCTCATCCTGCTCGGTTTGGCGCTGTTGTTCATCCCCGCGCTCAACGGCGGCATCAACGTCATTCAGCGGCGGCTCAATTCCGCCGTTGGTGAAGGAGTCATCTACGACCTGCGCTCGTCGCTCTTTTCCCGCCTGCAGCGCATGTCCCTGCGCTTCTTCACCAACACCAAAACCGGCGAGTTGATGTCCCGCCTCAACAACGACGTGGTCGGCGCACAGAACGCCATCAGCAATACCATCGTCAACATCGTCACTAATCTCATACAGGCGGTTGCCTTGCTGGCGGTCATGCTCACGCTCGAGTGGCGTCTGACGATTGTCAGCGTGCTCATCCTGCCGCTGTTTATCATCGTCGCGCAGCGGTTGGGCGTTGTCCTGCGTGATATCGCCCGCAAAGCCATGGAGATGAACGCGCAGATGAACGCGCACATGAACGAAACGCTCAACATCGGCGGCGCACTGCTGGTCAAGTTGTTTGGGCGCACCAAAGAGGAAGAGAATCGCTTCCGTGAACGTGCCGCAGGCGTGCGCGATATCGGCATCCGCCGCGCGGTGGTTGGTTCATCTTTTTTTGTGATCTTCGGTCTCGTCAGCGCAGTCGGCACGGCGCTGGTCTATGGTCTCGGCGGCTACTTCGTCATCACCGATGTCTTCACCGTCGGCACCATCGTTGCGTTCGGCTCGTATCTCGGTCAACTCTACGGCGCATTGCAGGGACTGGCGGGAGCACCTGTTGAGTTTTCGACCAGCATGGTTTCATTCGAGCGCGTGTTCGAGGTCATTGATCTTCCGCAGGACATTACCGAAAAAGAGAATGCGGTCGAACTGCGTGATGTGAAGGGTGAACTCGAATTCGATAACGTCACGTTCAATTACAAAGTGGACGAATCGATCCTGCTCAAGGAAGTCAAACGTTACGGGCGGCACGAAGATGTCGGCGCGGTTTTGTCGCTGGCGGATAAGGCTGATAAAAGCAACGGGAAGAAAAAGGATGAAGAACCCGCGTCAACCTCAGGGGAGTCTGATGCGACCTCCCAGGCACGGGATATCGCTTTGGAGAGTATCTCCTTTAAAGCCGCCGCTGGGAGTCTGGTCGCGCTGGTCGGACCTTCGGGCGCAGGCAAAACCACGGTGACATATCTCATCCCAAGGTTGTACGACCCGACCGATGGAATCATCCGCATTGACGGACATGACCTAAGGGATGTCACGCTCGAGTCCCTTTCACACGCCATCGGCATGGTGACGCAGGAGAATTATCTTTTCCACGACACCATCCGCACCAACCTGACGTATGCAAAAATGGATGCGACCCAGGCGGAGATCGAGAATGCGGCGCGCGCCGCGAACATCCACAACTTCATTATGGATCTGCCCGAAGGTTACGACACCATCGTGGGCGAGCGCGGATATAGACTCAGCGGCGGCGAAAAGCAACGCATTGCGCTGGCGCGCGTCATCCTCAAAGACCCTCGCATTCTCGTGCTCGATGAAGCCACTAGTTCACTCGACAGTGAATCTGAAGCGTTGATCCAGGAAGCGTTAAAGCGCGTCATGGCGGGACGCACGAGCATTGTGATCGCGCATCGTTTGTCCACCATCCTCGCGGCGGATATGATTTTAGTGATGGATCGGGGCAGGATCGTCGAACGCGGCACGCATGAAGAGTTGCTCGCGCTCGATGGCTTGTATGCCCAGTTGTACGAGACGCAGTTCAAACGGGAGAGGGTGTAAAGAACGTTCACCCCATGGATTGAGATAAAATAAAGTCCATGGAAACCTTCTTTACCTTTCTGGAAAAGCGCGTTGACGACTCGTCCTCCCTGTTGTGTGTGGGACTTGACCCGCATGTCTCCGACCTGCCAAGCCCCACTGCCGCCTCCGCCCGTGACTTCTGCCTGAATCTCGTCAAGCAGACCGCCCGCTACGCTGCGGCATTCAAACCCAACGCCGCGTTCTTCGAGGTCTTCGGCGTGGAGGGCTGGACAGCGCTCAAGCAAGTCATCGAAGCCATCCGCGAAGAATCAGACCGGATGGGGTCGCGCATCCCCATCGTCCTGGATGCGAAGCGCGGGGACATTGCATCCACAGCGGAGGCGTACGCCCAATCCGCATTTGAATCGCTTGGCGTGGACTGCATCACCCTGAATCCATATCTTGGGAAAGACAGCATAGACCCGTTCATCAAAGATTCGGAAAAAGGCGTGTTCCTGCTGTGCAAGACGTCGAATGCCGGATCGGGCGATCTGCAGGATGTGGCGCTGGCGGATGGCAGCCTGCTCTATGAGCGGGTTGCGAAACTTGCGCAGACTTGGAATGAAAAGAATAATGTCGGGCTGGTTGTGGGCGCCACGCACAACGACGCCATGCAACGTGTCCGCGCAGTTGCGCCGGAGTTGTGGTTTCTTGCGCCTGGTGTTGGCGCGCAAGGCGGCGAATTGGAGACGACGCTGAAATCCGGCTTGCGCAGGGACGGCAAAGGCTTGCTCCTGCCAATTTCCCGCGCCATCTCGCGCGCGGACAACCCAGCCAAAGCCGCGGCGGAACTGCGCGATGAAATTTTATATTTCAAGCATGGTCTCGGAAAATAATGACAACGATCATTAAGGCTCGAGGTGAATTTCAGAAAGGCTTCAGCGTCTTTCTTGCCGGCAGTGTGGCAGGGGATGACTGGCGGAATGATCTGGTGAAACGGCTGGGCGATACGGAGATCATCTTCCTCGATCCGCGCAGTGATGATTATTCGAACATGGACCATACCGCCAAGGATCCGATGTTCCGCGCACAAGTTCACTGGGAGACAGATGGTCTCGAACAAGCCGATGTCATTGTCTTGTATTTCAACCATGATTCGGAAGCGCCAATATCCCTGCTGGAATTTGGTCTGTTCGCCGGAAGCGGCAGGATGATCGTGCACTGTCCCAACGGATACAAACACAAGGGATATGTGGACATACTTTGCAACCGGTACGGCGTCAAACAGGTCAATTCATTAGATGAAATTGCAGACGAAATTCGTTCCAGATATTCAAAGATAAACGAACAGGATTAATCCATGCCTCCACTTGCGCCCCATCTTGCCACGCTTGCAGACGAACTTCTGACAGCCGGTTGCATCAAGTTCGGTGAATTCACCTTGAAATCAGGTCTCAAATCCCCCATCTACATTGACCTGCGTCAGATCATCACTTACCCAAAACTGCTGGAACAGATCGGGCGGGCATATCTTCCGCTGCTCGAAAAACTGACGTTCGACCGCATTGCCGGGTTGCCCTACGCCGCCATTCCCATTGCCACGGCGATCAGCCTGACGGGCAATTATCCGATGATCTATCCGCGCAAGGAGGCGAAAGCCTACGGCACCAAGGCGGATATCGAAGGCGAGTATCACGCCGGTGAGACCGCCGTCATCATTGATGATCTTGCCACCACAGGTGGCAGCAAGTTCGAAGCCATCGAAAAATTGACCGGCGCCGGCTTGGTCGTGAAAGATGTGGTCGTGTTGGTGGACCGTCAATCCGGGGCGAAAGAATCGCTGGAGCAGGCGGGGTATTCCATGCATGCCGTGTTGACCATCGGTCAATTGCTGGATCATTGGGAGTCTACGGGGATGGTGGAGCGGGAAAGAATTAACGCAACACGGGAATTTTTGAAGAGATAATCAATATTCATGTATCCCCTCTTTCGCCCGTTCCTCTTTCGGCTTGATCCTGAGCGCGCGCACGCGCTCACTATTTTTGCATTGCGGCTTGCTGGCGCGGCTCCATTTTTAAATTGGACTCTCCGCCAGATGTACCGCGCGCCGGAAAAACCTGTGGACGCCTTCGGCTTGCGCTTCAAGAATCCCGTTGGGCTGGCGGCTGGATATGACAAGGACGGCGTCGCTGTGGCGGGTCTTGCCGCGCTCGGGTTTGGTCACGTGGAAGTAGGCACGGTCACGCCGCTGGCGCAGGATGGCAACCCGAAGCCGCGCGTCTTCCGTTTGATTGAGGATGAGGCGGTCATCAACCGCATGGGATTCCCCGGACGCGGCGCGGATTTTGTCCGCAGGCGCATCAAGCCTGTGGATAATGTCAACTTGATCCAGCGGCTGATGGGCGTCCTGCCAAACCGCCAGCCGACCATTCTTGGCGTGAATCTCGGCAAGAACAAATCCACGCCGAACGAGGAAGCCGTGCTGGATTATCTCTCCCTCGTGCAGGATTTTGCGCCTTTTGCCGATTATTTGACGATCAATATCAGTTCGCCGAACACAGTGGGACTTCGTCAATTGCAGGGACGGGAGGCGCTGGAGAAATTACTGGAACAAGTCCATGCACAGCGTGTAATGGAGCAGGATAAATTGGAGAAGCAGCTTCCTGTGTTGGTCAAACTCGCTCCGGACCTGACGGAAGCCGAACTGGATGATGCGGTGGATGTCATTTTGCGCGCGAACATGGACGGCATCATTGTGACGAATACCACCCTGGCGCGCGAGGGGTTGAGGTCAAGCCATCAGGGTGAAACAGGCGGGTTAAGCGGCAAACCGCTTGCAGTTAAGAGCGAAGCGGTGTTACGTCAAACTGTGGAGCGCGTGAATGGAAAGATCCCGATCGTGAGTGCGGGCGGGATCATGGATCCCGAAGATGCAAAACGCCGCCTCGATATGGGGGCGGCGCTGGTGCAGATCTATACGGGGCTAGTCTATCGTGGGCCTGCGCTGGTGAAGGAGATCGTGAAGGCGTTGTAATGATTACCGCGCCGGGCGCAGGGCGGGC
The DNA here is from genome assembly GCA_023382595.1 of Anaerolineales bacterium. Taxonomy (GTDB): domain Bacteria; phylum Chloroflexota; class Anaerolineae; order Anaerolineales; family Villigracilaceae; genus Villigracilis. Next base: position 1,363,723 of record JAHDWB010000001.1, read on the forward strand.
ATGGGCGTGTCGTTGCGGCGGTTGAAGAAACCTTCGGGCAGGGGCAGGGGAATCAACTCGCGGTTTGTGGCGAGCGTATCGGCGGGGATGTAGTAGAGTTGAATGGGGTTCGCAGTGCCGAGGCGGATATCCTGAAATGCAAAGACGACGTGAGTTCCATCGGGGCTGAACGCCGCATCACGGTAACAGCAACTGCGGTCGAAAAGGTTGGGTTTTTCGAATTTGCGGGTGAAGCTGTTGTAAAAGATCAGATCGCCGAAGCCGGCATTGCGGATGTTGCTGTTGAAGAAGAAGAGCAGGTCGCCGTCCCAATCGTAATTGACGATCTCGTTGCTGAATTGGAAACGTCCGAGCGGAAAGTTATCCAAATTGGTGATCTTGGTTGGGTCGCATTCGTGAATGTCAATGATGCGGATGGTGTCCACGCGCGTGCCGTCGGCATTGGCAAGATATTTGATGGCGAGCTTCTGTCCGTCATCCGACCAGCGCACTTCTTTTATGGCAAGTTCGTTGTAGAAGGTACAGCCGTTCAATTCGAGCAGTTGGCTTTTTCTGGTAATGCCTGTCAACTTTGAAACATCGAACGGAACGATGAACAATTCGCGATTGATGCTGAAAGCGGCTTGCATGCCGTCGGGGGAAACGCGGAAGGACTCGAAATATTCAGCAGAGATGAAACTCATGATGTTCTCTTCGCGCAGAGTTTCCACATCCACTGTTTTGACGGTCTTGCCGCTCATAAACAGCAGGGTCTTGCTGTCGTTCAGCCATTGCAGGTTGAACTTCGCGGCGCCGTCGGTGGTGATCTGCTGAAGGTCGCTGCCGTCCAGGTTCATGAGCCAGATGTCGTTGTTGCGCAGGAAGGCGACTTTGTCCGCGCCGCCGACGACGGGGATGCCCGAGGCGGCAGGTTCAGTGACTGTGGCAGTCGGTTCTTCCGTTGCGGTCTCCGGTACGGATGTCTCAGTCACATCGGATACAACCACCGGCGCGGATGTTTCTGTCGGTGCCGGGACCGTCACTGTTGGAGTCGGCGCTTCGCTTTCTACGGGAGACATGCTCTTGAACAGGTAATAGCCTCCCCCTCCAAGCAGACCGAAGAGCAGCAGTCCGCCGATGATGATGGCGGGAAGCGGGCTGCTTTTTTTCTTTTTTGCAACGGATGTTTTATTGAACGGCGAGGCTTTGACGGTCGCCGTCAGCGATTTCCTTGTGGGAGGCGCTTCACCGCGCAAGAAAGCTTTGATGGTTTCGACCAATTCGACGGCAGTGCTGAAGCGGTCGTCCTTGTCCTTTGCCATGGCTGCGGCAATGACCTTTTCCATCCATTCGGGCAGGTTCGGGTTGGCTTCCAAAATGTGCGGCACAGGCTCGGTGATGTGTTTGATCGCCACGCCCAGCGGAGTATCCGCCTGATAGGGTTGTTTGCCCGTCAGCATTTCGTACAGGATGACCCCCAAGGCGTAGATGTCCGTGCGCCCGTCCACCGTGTCACCGGATGCCTGCTCGGGGGACATATATGCCGGTGTGCCGATGATGGCGCTGCCGGTCACATTTCCGCCCTCCGCCTGGGTGAATTTGGCAATGCCAAAATCGGAGATGAGCGGCATGCCTTTGTCTGTGAACAAAATATTGCCCGGCTTCAGATCGCGGTGGACGATGTCTTTTGTATGGGCTTCATCCAGCCCCGGCGCGATCTGTTCCAGGATCCTGACCGCTTCCTCGATGCTGAATGTGTTCGCTTTGATGCGCTCCGAAAGCGAACCTCCGCCCATGTAACGCATTACAAAATAGGGCTGGTTGTTCTCCTCCCCCACGTCATAGACCGGAACGATGGCTGGATGCTCCAACCGGGCAATGATCTTTGCCTCGCGCTCGAAGCGCACCTTGAATTGCGGGTCGGCGTGGACAAGCTCGGGCGGCAGGAATTTGATCGCAACTTCACGTTCGAAGCGCGGATCGTATCCGCGGTAGACGGTTGCCATGCCTCCGCGCCCCAATTCGTCTTTTATCTCGTAACGCCCGATCTTTTCTGGAGCAGTCATGCGTGCAAGTATACCGATTCAAAAGGATGCGTGCAAGAAAAAAGCGTTGCAATATTGTAGGGAGTCCGCCCTACGAAGGCATGTACAACCCGCCCGTGGATTCCATCCAGGCGGCGATCCGCTCCACGGTGGCGGGAATGTCATTGTCGGAGATATCAACTTCCAGCTTGGGAAGAAGCGATTCGTCGAACAGCCTGCGGATCAGTTCCTGTTCGTCGATGAACAGGTTCAGGTCGTCATACTGTGACGGATTCCCCGATACTTTCAACCGTTCGGCGCGGGCGGCGGCAAAGGATTCGGGTGAGCGCGTCATCAGTACAAGGCGGAAGTTAAGCGGCAGCAGACGTTCCTCCAGCCAGCGGAAGTCGTACTCCTTTTTGTAGGTCATCCATTGATACATGCGCGTGGAGAGGTGGAAGCGGTCGATGATCCACGAGTAGTAGCGCTGCAGCTCGAAAAGTTTCGCCCATGTTTCGTAGGTTTCCATTGCCAGTGCCTCCTCCTGCGGCTCAAAGTTGATCAGTCCGCGCCCCCACGGAAAGTTGGTGAACGCGCACCACTCGCCCGAGATGAGCGGTGAATGGTAGCGGTATTTGCGCGGACCCACGATGCGGGGATGCTCATTGAGCGCAAACGCGATCTCGGTTTTGAACGTCAGGCGAGTGCCTTCGAGGATGATCTTGGGGGTCAATTTGGGCATGGGGGAATTATATTCCCGAAGGGAAATCAGGATTGGGGGCAAAATCTGCGGATTTCCTCCAAAAATAGCCCGTTTGTCCTGCTTTCGATTCTGATAAATTTCTGAAATGAATCGACCATGCAATTGTGGTATATTCCCACCGTAAAGGTAATCTTATGGACGACAAAATTACAATCATAGAAGGACCGCCCCCGATCTTCGAGCACGTCAATGATGGTTGGGCAATGGGGTTGAACGAAACTCCAACACTCTCCGTTCCCGCGCTGACCCGTCTGCGCACCTTCAACGGACCTGCCCTTGTGGAAAGGTGTTACACCGCATGGCATAACAAAAGTTCCATCCACCTGCACTACCGCAACGAAATGGGGCTCGAGCAGACCGCTCCCATCCTCGCCGCCCGCAATGTGGACACTCCCGACGGGCACGTCCTGCTCCTGTGGGTGTATCTCGACGGCGAAACCGTGGAATACGAAATGGACGCCGGAGACGACGACCAGACCGACGAATTCCCCGACGAATAGAAAATAGAAAGGAAGTAGTGACAGTCACCCGCAAAGTGACTGTCACTTTTTTGACCCATGACCACGCTTCTTTCCGAACTTAAATCTGGTTCTGTTATCCTGACGCTTAACCGCCCCGAACGCGCCAATGCCTTCAATTTCGAGATGACCACGTCTCTGCAAAACGCGCTTGCCGAAGCCGAACGGGACCCTCAAGTGAAGTGTGTGGTCATCACCGGCGCGGGCAGGGTCTTCAGCGCCGGACAGGACATCGGAGAAATGAAACAAGGCGGCGGGGAAATTTCCTACCGCGAGCATTTGGAGAAGACCTACAACCCGCTCATCCTGCAGATCCGGCAGATGGGCAAGCCTGTCATCGCAGCGGTCAATGGGGCGTGTGCGGGCGCGGCATTCGGCATCGCACTGGCATGTGATTTGCGCATCGCTAAATCCACGGCGTACTTTGTGGTTGGGTTCAGCGGCATTGCCCTCGCACCTGATTCCGGCGTTTCGCTTTTTTTACCGAAATATATCGGTCTGGGGCGCGCGCAGGAATATTTTTATAGCAACAAACCGATCTCCGCACATCTGGCATATCAATGGGGCATGGTCAACCAGGTAGGCGGATTCAACTTCCAGCGGCTGGTCACGCAATGGTCGGACGAACTGGCGCGAGGTCCGCGCGAAGCGTTTGCAGCGGGAAAGAAAGCCTTCAACCAGGCGATCCTGCCCAATCTGGAGGAAATCCTAAGCTACGAGGGCATCCTGCAAGAGGAAGCGGGCAGGTCGGAGGAACATAAAAAAAGAGTGGACGCGTTCTTCAAGAGGTAGAATTAAGGTTTTGGCTCAAAAGTTGGGCATTCCAAAATTCCAGTTTGGTGATAAAATGTAGTTGCTCGTCGTTAGGATGCCCCCCTCATCCTGGCGATGAGCATTTTTGTTAACAAAAAACTCCCGTCGAATTAACTCGACGGGAGCTTTTGCTCTAGTGACTGCTAACCACAGGCAACTGTTCCCCATACAATTTTCGATGAACCACGCTTAACGCGCGGACCTGTTCTGCCGCATGATACGACGACCGCACCAGCGGATTCGATTCAACCCACTTGAAGCCGATCTCTTTACCATACTCGCGCAGTTCGGCGAATTCTTCCATGGTGTAATAGCGTTCCATGGCAAGATGTTTTTTGCTGGGTTGCAGGTATTGACCGATGGTCAAAATATCCACACCCCAACTGCGCTGGTCGCGCATCACCGCTTTGACCTCGTCCATCGTCTCGCCGAGTCCGAGCATGATGCCGGATTTGGTCAGCACATCGGGGTCGAGCTTCTTGGCATTGGATAAGGTCGCTGCCGCCCATTCGTAGTTATCCTGCGGCTGGACGGTCTTGAACAGGCGCGGAACGGTCTCCACGTTATGGTTCAGGATCTCGGGGCGGGCATCCATGACGATCTTCAGCGCTTCGATACTGCCTTTGAAATCGGGGATGAGCACTTCGATCGAACAGCCCGGCAATAATTCTCTAATTCTCCGAATTACCATCGCGAAGATCGGGGCACCGCCGTCACGGCGTTCATCGCGGTTCACGGATGTGATGACGGCATGTTTTAATTCCATCGCCTTCACGGCTTGCGCCACACGCTCGGCTTCGTTCCAATCGAGCAAGGCGGGTTTGCCGTGTTTGATGTCACAGAAGGCGCAGGTACGCGTGCAGACATCACCAAGCATCAAAAATGTCGCCGTGCCGCTGCCCCAGCATTCGCCGAGGTTCGGGCACATGGCTTCTTCGCATACGGTGTGCAATTCCTTCTTGCGCATCAAGCCGTGCAGCCATTCGTAGGTTTCGCCCGACGGCGCGCGGACTTTTATCCAATCCGGGCGGCGCAGGGGACGCGCATCCGCTTGGGGGTTGACTCTGTCTCTTGTTGGGGTAACAGCCATAAGGTCCTCTTGAGGCGCGGCATTAACGCCGCGTTATTTTTTTCTTACGATCAATCTCAATCCACGCACTTCAACAACTTCGACCGCATCACCCTTTCGGATGGTTTTCGAATCCGGGGATTTTTCCGCACTCCACTGCTCGCTTCCAACCTGAACCTGACCTGCGCCTCGCTGGAACGTGATGGCGGTTCCTGATTGCCCGAGCATGGATTCCATCCCGATGCGGACCGGCGAACGCTGCGCGCGGACAGCGAACATGATAACACCAAAGGAGACCAGACCGAGGAAGATGCCCATTCCGATCACCAGCGGAACCGACACGCGCTGGAATTGCGGCGTGCCGGGCGAGTTGAATAAGACCAGCGCGCCGACGATGAACGAAGCAACTCCCGCCACTGTGAGCGCACCGTAGGTCGGGGTCTTTACTTCAAGGACGAACAATACGAATGCGATCACCATGAAGATCAACCCGAACCAATTGATGGGAAGCACGCCAAGCCCGTAGACTGCCATGGTCAGGCAGACTGCGCCAAGAAAACCTGCAAACCATCCGCCCGGGCTGGAAAGTTCGATGTAGATCGCCTGCACGCCAATCGCCAGCAGCAGGAAGGAAATATTCGGGTCGATAAGGATGAGCAGCAGAAATTCGATCAGGCTCATGTCGAGTTCGCGGGTTTCGATGTCGTCGGTATTCAGGGTGCGTGTTTCGCCGCGCACATCCACCTGCACGCCATCCAGCAGCTGCAGGAGGTCTTCGGTATCGTCTGCTATGAAATCGATCAAGCCGACTTCGAGCGCTTCATTGGCAGTGACCGCCACCGCATCCTCGACCATGGCTTCGGCGAGTTGCACTGCCTCTTCACTGCGCCCTTCCATCAGTCCGCGCACCTTGGCTTTCAGATCTTCCTTGATCTTGCGTTCCATCGTTGATTCGATGTCGCCGCCGGAACTATCCACGGGACTCGCCGCACCGATCACCGTGCGCGGCGCCATGGCAGAGACATCTCCCGCCATGGTAATGAGCGCGCCGGCGCTTGCCGCTTGCGCGTCACGCGGCGAGACGTACACCACCACCGGCACGCGGCTGTTTCCCATCGCCTCGATGATCTCCAGCATGGTGCCGACATTCCCGCCCGGAGTGTTCAACTCGATCACCAACACTTCCGCGTCTAACTGCTCGGCGGTCCGGATGCCGCGGTTGATGTAATCCAGCATCGGTTGTACGATCGGTCCCTCCACGGGCATGGTGATCGCCAGCGGCGCACCGCTTTGGGCAGAGACGACAGCCACAGATTGCAAGATGGTCAGCCCGACCAGCAGAACAAGGAGGATTCGTTTTGTTTTCATGTTTGTATCCAATTCTGCGAGTTATTATAATGGTTGTGGAGGGCATTATGACCGAAAATAAGAGAACATTTACGTTTAAGATCGTTTTCCAACTTGTGATAGTAGTTGTGATCCTGCCGCTTTTGCCGATGATCATTTCAGGGGTGTGGGATTGGTGGGAGGCGTGGGTGTATGCGGCAGTGTCCGCATTGGGGTTTGTGCTCAGCAGGGGGCTGGCTGCACGCCGCCACCCGGATATATTGAAGGAACGTGCGCGTTCGATGGAATTGCAGGATGCCAAGCGTTGGGACCGAATTCTTGCGCCCATTGTGGCAGTGGGGTCGATTTTCATTTTGGCGGTTGCCGGGTTGGATAAACTCCTTGGCTGGACATTCCCCTTCAGCCTGCAAGTAAAGATAATTGCGTTAGCTGCCATTCTGCTCGGTTATGGGTTGGGCACTTGGGCGCTGGTGGAAAACCGCTTCTTTTCCGGTGTCGTGCGGATACAGACCGACCGCGGTCATCATGTGGTTACAACGGGACCATATCGCTTCATCCGCCATCCGGGGTATGCAGGCGTTTTGTGGACATATCTTGCCATTCCCTTTTTCCTTGATTCAATTTGGGCGTTTGTCCCTGCAGTGCTGATATCGCTCGCATTACTCGTCCGCACCGGATTGGAAGATAAGACCCTGCAAGCCGAATTACCCGGCTACAGGGAGTACGCGCAGAAGACACGTTACCGCCTGATACCGGGCATTTGGTGAAAACCAAAGCCGCTGTCAAACGATAGCGGCTTTCCATATCCTAAAACTGTCCTTCAAGATATTGTTTCGTGCGTTCGTGCTGGGGGGTGTTGAACACGTTATTTGCGGAGCCTGCTTCGATGACCTCACCGAGGTACATGAAGATGACATGGTCTGCCAGGCGTTTTGCCTGCCGCAAGGTGTGGGTGACGATCACAATCGTGTATTGGTCCGAGAGTTCATGCAGGCGCTGCTCGATGTTTTGCGAAGAGATCGGGTCGAGCGCGGAGGTGGGTTCGTCGCCGAGGATAATTTCGGGTTCAACAGCCAAGCCGCGGGCGAGGCAGAGGCGCTGCTGTTGTCCGATGGAGAGGCTGGTGGCGGGGTCGTGCAAACGTTTGTGGACTTCATCCCACAAGCCGGTGATTTCGAGGTAATGGCGTACTGCCGCTTTGTATTCTTTTCGTTCGTTCTTCATCTTGTGGATGCGCATTCCATAGGCGATGTTATCGTAAATGGACATGGGCAATGGCGAGGGGCGTTGTGCCAGCAGACCGACCACCTTGCGCACTTCGGTGACGTCCACATCGTTGTCGTAGATGTTCTGTCCGTCCACAAGCACTTCACCGCTGAGACGGGTGTTTTCGGTAAGTTCAAAAAAGCGGTTGAAGGTTTTCAATAAGGTGGTCTTGCCGCAGCCCGAAGGTCCCATGATGGCGGTAATCTTGTTTTTCGGGATTTCGATATTTACATCCTTAAGGGCTTGCTGGCTGCCGTAAAAGGCGTTGAGGTTCTTTACTTGAATATGTGTGTCCATATTTATTGCTCCGTTACTTTACGGTGTACTTGTTGAGGCGTGACGCCAGCAGGCGCGACCCAAGGCTGACGATCAAGACGATAATGGTGAGGATCAGCGCAGCGGCGTATCCGCGTTCTCGCACTTCGGGGTAGGGCGAGCCGAGTTGGAAGAAGACCGCCAGCGGCAGGGATGCGGTGGGGTTCATCAACGAGGTGGGGATACGGTCGGTGTAGCCGGCGGTGAACAGCACGGACGCCGCATCGCCGATGCCGCGCCCGAAGGCAAGCAGGATGCCGGTGATGATGCCGGGCAGCATCTGGCGGGTGACGACTTGAATTGCCACTTCAAATTTTGTGGAACCAAGTGCGAGCGCGGCATGTTCAAGGTCAACGGGCATGCGGCGGATGACTTCGTCCATGGCGCGGGTCATGATGGGGAGTGTGACCAATGCCAGCGCGATGATGCCCGCCAGCAGGGAAGCGCGCATACCGAGCATGATCATCAGCGCGAAACCGAATGCGCCGTACACAATGGACGGAATGCCCCACAACACATCCAGCGCGAGGCGGACGTAATCGCCCCATTTGGAGTCGCCGAGATAGGTTTTGAGATAAAGCGCAATCGGCAGACTCAAGAGGATGGCAAGCAACGTGCCGCCCGAAGCGAGATATGCCGAGCCGATGATGGCATTCAGGATGCCGCCTTCCTTGCCCATGTAATATCCGCCTTTGGGGATTTGCGTGACCATTGACCAGGAGAGTGAGGGCAGCCCGCGGGTGATGATTGTCCACAGGATCAAGCCGAGTGCGCCCGCTACGACGACCAGAGCAATGCGCATGGCAGTTTTCACGAGGAATTCGACAATGTGACGCCGTTCGAGGTGTTTTTTCTTTATGCTCATTTGCGCCTCAAGAATCGCTGCAAGGCCAGCGTGGAAAGGATGTTGAAAATGAGGATGACCACCAGCAGAACCAGCGCTGCGCCGAGCAACGCCGCATCATACAACGGGATGGACATCATCTCGCCGTAGTTGTTCGCGATCAGCGCGGGCAGCGGGTAGGCGGTATCGAAAATGGAGGTGGGGACTTTGGGAACATTGCCAACCACCATCAACACAGCAATGGTCTCACCCAACGCGCGGGATGCGCCCAATACAATGGCGGCAATGATGCCCGGTGTCACCTGCGGCAATACCACGGTCCGGATGGTCTGCCATTGGGTGGTGCCGAGGGCAAGCGAGGCGTGACGCAGGTCATTGGGGACGGTGGCAAAGACTTCGAAGATCACCGAGATAATGAGCGGCGCAATCATGACCGCAAGGACAATTCCGCCTGCGAGGATGCCGAACCCGGTCGGTTGGGTGACAGAAAAGATCGGGATGGTCGAACCAAGCCAACGGTCGAAGAGAGGCGCGAGCACGTCATCCACAAACGGGACGATGGCGAGCAATCCCCACACGCCATAGACGACGGGTGGAATGGCGGCGAGCAGATCCAGAATGGGTTTGGCGATGGTGCGGGTGCGGGCGTGGGCATACTCCGCAAGGTAAATGGACGTCAACAAACACGGCGGAACTGCCAGAACAACACCAACGGTCGTGACCCACAACGTGCCGAGGATGAATGGACGGAACCCAAATTGACCGTTGTTGGGACGCCAGGTTTCGCCGAACAACAGGTCGGTGAGGCTGTACGTGCTCAGGATGGGCATGGCGCGGACGAACAGGGCGATCGTAATGATGAGGATCAGCAGGATCGGGAACAGCGTGATAACGAAAAAAACGCGGCGCGCTGTGCGGTCTGTCCGTGTGCGGGATGGGGTTGAAGGGCGGCTAAGCCGCCCTTCAACTTTTACCTGGGTGAGTTCGATTTCGCTCATTTTAGTTTTGCGAGAGACTCGGCTTGCTGCTCCGGTGTGAGCGGAACGAAACCCGCCTCTTCCAAATATTGCTGTCCATCGGTCAGGATCCACTCGATGAAGATCAGGGTCAACCCTTCAGGCTTGCCGAGCGTGGCAAGGTTTTCAAAGCGGGCGGGAGGCGATGGATACGTGCCGTTTGCCACTGCGCCGAACGCATCTTCCTTCACGGTGTAGATTTCATCAGAGTTGGCTTGCCCATCATTGTTGATGTCGATCGGCGGGATGATGATGCCGGGCACAAGTCCGCCGCCGTTCAGGTCGAAGATGCTGTTGAGGTTGCCAAAGCCGATGCCCAGCGGGTCTTTAATGACGGTATCCACCATCGAAGGTTCGCCATTGACACCAATCCCCAGCAGGTCTTCCTGCGCTGCGCCGCCGCCAAATTTCGCCCATTGTTCCGCCGCGCCGGAGGCATCGGAACGGGTGAAGATGTTGATTGGGGTCGTGTCAGACGGGTCGCCGATGACCTGACCCCAAGTGATGATTTCCCCCGTGATGTACATGCCCGCAAAAACTTCCTGCGAGATGCCCTTTGCCAGTACTTGTTCAGCATACGGGTTTTCGGAACTGATGATGGGGAAGACCGCATCTTTCGTCACAGACACCCAGAAGATGCCCTGCGATTCTTCTTCAGGCTTGATGGCGCGCGAGATCATGCCAATGTCCACTGCGCCGGCGATGGTGTCGGTCATGCCTTTGCCTGCGCCGCCGCCCTGCACATCGAATTGCACACCGGGATGGAGCTTGGAAAACTCATCCGCCCAGACGGTCATCATCGGGTAGAGGGCGAATGCGCCGGAGATGGAAATGGTGCCGCTCAATTCATCGGACGAAGCGGACGCCTCAACCTCAGGGACGGTTGATTCGGCGGGTGCGGCGTTTCCACACGCTGAGAGCGCCACTGCCAGAACTAGAAGAGCAGAAAGCCATGTTAAGGTTTTTTTTCGCATATTGTTTCTCCAATTATGTTGATTTATTTACAAATCCTATTGACTTAGTGGGATATGAAAAGAAATAAAAAATGCACTCTTACTGACCTAGGTTTCAGAACGAGGCATGGTTTCTTGAAATCCTAGTAATCCAATAGGCTTTATTTACTGAAATCATAATTCAGTGACTGAATTATGTCAAGCACATTTTATACAAGAAAAAATGTCCGCTTGACACTGCATTTATTTAAACTATACTAGCCCTGTAGAATTGATCAAAAAAAGAAGCGCCTTATGAAATTAACCGCACGCAGCGAATACGCCCTCCTTGCCCTTGTTTACCTCGCCCGTCATGAATCCGAAGATTACATTTCGGTCGAGAGCATCGCTTCGGCGCAGGGAATCCCGCCCAAGTTTTTGGAGCAACTCATGCTGGCGATGAAGCGGGCGCATTTCCTCCGCAGCGCCAAGGGGCAAAAAGGAGGGTATCAATTTGCCAAGCGCCCTGACCAGATCCCCCTGGCGGATATCATCCGCCTGTTCGATGGCGCGCTGGCTCCCACCGAGTCGGTCAGCTTGAACTTTTATGAATCCACGCCGATCGAAAAGGAAAAAAAACTGGTAGGGGTCTTCAAGGATATTCGGGATTATGTCTCGAACAAATTGGAGACAACGACTATTGCAGACATTTTGTAGAAAAACGAGCCCGGGAAATTCCCGGGCTCGTTTTTTATGGGGATTGATACGATTAGAAATTCAGTGAATGAATTTTATCAAGTTTCACGAACATTACGCCCAAACCCCATCGGCGCAAGTATTTTCCCATCGTCAAATACGGTCACTCCTCGCAAGACGACTTTGCGAACCCTGCCATTGACCTTCCAGCCTTCAAAGGGAGTCCAGCCGCAGCGGGTAAATTGCTCTTCCGCCTTGATCTCGTATTCCGCGTCCTCATCCACTTCCACCCAGGTTTCACTCGGTTCGGGGATGTTGAAGATCTTGCTTGGGTTGACAACAGATTTTTGGATAATATTGTCAATCGTTAATCGTTTTTCGCTGACAGCGGTCAGCAATAAAGGGAGCAATGTTTCCAATCCCGGGAATCCAGGCGGCGGGTTGTCTCCATCCTTTTCTTCGAGCGTGTGTGGAGCGTGATCTGTGGCAAAGCAGTCGATTACATCGAGATTCGACCAAAGTGCATCCACATCTTCTTTGGCTGCCAATCGCGGGCGGACTTCGCCTCTGCCGGGGTGTCCGCGTGAGATTACGGGAATATCATCTTTTGAAAGAAAAAGGTGATGCGGGCAGACTTCACAAGTCACTTTGATGCCTTTTTCTTTGGCGGCTTTGATTAGCAAAATTTCTTCTTTCAATGAAACATGCGCAATGTGAATGGGATGATCATATAGTGCAGAGAATAAGATCGCTGCCGCCATGGTCCGGCTTTCAGAGTGCATCACCATCGGCGCAGACTTGGGAAATTTCTCAAAATGAGGCATCCACAAGGTCATGTCATCGAGGCGGAGTTCGCCAAAGGTGGAATCAAGGTACATCTTCAGCCCGGCAGACTTGGGAGCGAGCGAAGCGACAATATCTGCATTGACGGGTCCCGCGCCGACGTATTGCCCAAAGTCACAGCGGGCTTTTGTTTTGGCGGCATCCAGAGCAAGATTAAATGTTGTCTCATCGAAAATTGGCGGCTGGGTGTTCGGCATGGCGAGGATGGTGGTCACGCCGCCGGCGAGGGCGGCTTGGGTGGCGGTGTCCCAGTCCTCTTTGTGAGTCGCACCAGGTTCACGCACATGGACGTGGGGATCGATCAATCCGGGAAGTTTGAGCATGGGATGAGTATACAAGAAAACAGCCCTGTTGAGTAAATCCTAACAGGGCTGACGGTTTACAGACGCTCACGTATTTACTTTATGGTATATGAAGAACACCTGTTTTTGTATGCACAAAAAACCCATTAATACCTTTTGCCTGATACTTGTGAATAAGTTGATCAATGGTTTCTTTGGAGAGATCTGTTGTATTCGGAAGTCCGATCACTCCTCTCAAGCCATCGTCAGATTCAACAATTACAAAGTTCTTCTCAAAAAAACATGCCGTTTTTTCAGGCAAGCCAGCACTGAAGTAATAGACCCAGGTTGATTGCTCATCATCAGGAAATACAGCGGCTCCCCACTCTTTCTTATGCATGTAAACACCGTCATTAAGAAAGGGAAGGCTCATCATTGCATCGACCGCGCGAAGCCCCATCTCATGCGCATATTTTAATTGATAGTAATACAAAGCTGTTTGGGCGCCGCTTTCGACCAATGTCTCATTCCCATCCAGCACACCGGTCCTGCGAAAGATTAGAACCCCGTTTGCAATCAGGCAAAGCGCTGCAGCAAGCCTCTCGTCATTTTTGGTCACAAACAACAACAACCCCTTAAGAAAGTACTCTTTCATGTTTTCATACGATTCAATGACAGCCAATTCCCCATACCGTTTTTTTATGTGTGGCACAAACATCCGATGATAAAAATGATCAAAGTCATTAATGTCATTGGATATTCGATACCCCAGACCAAATTTTTCGGGGAATTTATTGGTAATCTGATGCTTATTTTTGGAGAATCGCTTTCTAACGTCATCCCATGTGCCGGATATATCAATGATCTGCCGCACCTTTTCTCTGCTCTTATAGGTATACAGATTCTTAAAAAGCGGTTCATAACTCATTGGCAATGCTGCAACACATGCATCAAAGGCATTGTCGCTATTCACTAACAATTTTCTTAAGGAAGGAATAAAAATCCGCCAGCTTTTATGAATGATCGGCGCACCTTCATATATGCGAGCTTCAAGAATTTTTGTGAAATCAAGATTGTCAACAAAAAGGCACCTAAAAGAATCCCCACTCCCTTTCAGCCGCCCTTCCACCAATCTTGCATGCAAGAAAATTTTTGACGTGATTGGATATAGAAATCGCTTAATGCTCTTAATCAAAGGAAACTCCTTAATCGCGAAGTATTCAGTTCCAACAAATTGCCTGTATCAGATGAACCATCCACCCATGAAAGACGAACGCAAGCCAGTAAAAGTATTGTATTGCTCCCAAACGAAATACCATATTTATGAACGGTTGTTAGTGAGGATGCCTGATTTTAGTCCACATAAATATCATCGTCAACGAATCATGTTTGATTGTCAGCAACTTGAAATGGATGTCTTCGCCCCTTAAACAAGGCAAATTTCAGTGCAAAATAGGGATTAAGAACATCATCACTTTGTCCTAAATATCACGGATGATATAATCCAATAAAATCATTCAACCAATCAAGAGAGGTAAGATGGCATACGTAAACGTAAAAGTCCCCGAGGGTGGGGCAAAGATCAGCATTAAAGACGGAAAACTGCAGGTTCCCGATAACCCTATCATCCCGTTCGTAGAAGGCGACGGCACGGGGCGCGACATCTGGCGAGCATCCGTCCGCGTGTTCGATGCGGCGGTAGAGAAGGCATACGGCGGGACGCGCAAGATCCACTGGATGGAAGTGTATGCGGGCGAGAAGCCGTTCAAACTGTGGCAGACCTGGCTGCCCGATGAAACCACTGAAGCATTCAAGGAATTTTTGGTCGGAATCAAAGGTCCGTTGACCACGCCCATCGGCGGCGGTATCCGCTCATTGAATGTGGCACTGCGCAAACTGCTCGACCTGTACGTCTGTCAGCGCCCTGTGCGTTGGTACAAAGGTGTGCCTTCGCCGGTGCGTCACCCTGAATATGTGGACATGGTCATCTTCCGCGAGAACACTGAAGATATTTACACCGGCATCGAATTTGCCAACGGAACGGAAGAGAACAAGAAGTTCAAGGAAGTGTTTAAGGAAGCCTTTCCCAAAGAATATGCGAAGATGCGCTTCCCGGACTCCGCCGGGATTGGTCTCAAACCAGTATCAGAAGAAGGCACCGAACGCCTTGTCCGTGCCGCGATCCAGTGGTCGCTGGATAACAAACGCAAGAGCGTGAACTTCGTCCACAAGGGCAACATCATGAAGTTCACCGAAGGCGCCTTCAAGGATTGGGGCTATGCCCTCGCCAAACGCGAATTCCGCGGCAGTATCGTCACCGAGCGCGAGAGTTGGATTCTCGGAAACAAGGAAGCTAACCCGGACTTGAGCGTGGAAGATAATGCCAAGATGATCGACCCCGGCTTCGATATGATGTCTCCCGCCCAGCAGAACGACATCAAGGGCGAAGTGGAAGATGCGCTGAAATTGTGGGACACCCACGGCGACGGCAAATGGAAGAAGATGCTGCTTATCAAAGATTCGATTGCCGATGTTTCCCTGCAGTTCACCATCATCCGTCCGCGTGATTATGACGTCATCGCCACCATGAACCTGAACGGCGATTATCTCTCCGATGCGCTTGCGGCGCAGGTGGGCGGCATTGGCATCGCTCCGGGCGCGAACATCAACTACGAGACCGGTCACGCCATCTTCGAAGCGACTCACGGAACCGCGCCGAAATATGCCGACTTGGACAAGGTCAACCCCGGTTCGGTCATCCTCTCCGGCGAAATGATGCTGCGCTACATGGGCTGGGGCGAAGCGGCAGACCTGATCGTGAAAGGCATGGAAGGCGCGATCGCGGCGAAGACGGTCACTTATGACTTCGCCCGCCTGATGGACAACCCGACCGAGATCAAATGCTCCGAGTTCGGGGATGCGGTCATCAAGCACATGGGATAATCCCAGAAAAGAGAATGAGCGGCATGTCCAGAGGCGTGCCGCTCATTTTTTGAAAAATAAGGAGAGCAGGAAAATGTCTGAGATCGGTTTTGAAACACGCTTGAAGGTTCCATGGGAGGAAGCACGCGGAAGAATCGCAGAAGCGCTCAAAGCGGAGGGCTTTGGCGTGTTGACAGAGATCGACGTACAGAACACATTGAAACAGAAGATCGATGTGGACTTCCGCCGTTACACAATTCTCGGTGCATGTAACCCCAAACTGGCACATCGCGCACTGTCTTCGAAATTGGATGTGGGCTTGCTGCTGCCGTGCAACGTCACCATGTATGAAGATGGCGACGAGGTGGTCATCACCGCGGTGGACCCCAACGCCATGATGGCGATCTTCAAGGATGATGAAGAACTTTGTGGGGTTGCGGAAGAAGCCAAAGGCAAACTCAAACGAGCAATCGAAAGTTTGAAATAGAAAAAATCGGGACTTTCGCAGTCCCGATTTTTTGTTGCTTTGTAAGTTTGAAGGGTCGCTCCTGCAATTAAGAAACGGAAACCAACTCCACATCGAAGACGAGTGTAGCATTGGGCGGAATGACGCCGCCCGCGCCTCGTTCTCCGTAGGCAAGATCGGGCGGGATGATAAGTTGCGCTTTTCCGCCAACCTTCATCAAAGCGATGCCCTCGTCCCAGCCTTTGATGACTTTGCCGCGACCAAGCTGGAAAGTAATCGGCTCGCCGCGCGGGATGGAACTATCGAACACGCGTCCATCCTGAAATTTGCCTGTGTAATGCACACTGACCGTTTTCCCCGCCTCGGCTTGGGCGCCACTGCCCGCTTCCACTTCGATATATTCAAGTCCGCTTTGGGTTTTCATGATTTCTCCAATCGAAAATTTTCGGCTATTGTACCCGCGAATATCCCATAAGTCTGGAGAAACCTTACTTCAACTGCTCTCTGATCTGATCATAGATCCCCGGTGCGCAGGCGATGATGGTAAGTGGTTTGAGGTAGTCAGCGCTTCCATCCACAGCAGTGACTTTGGCGCCCGCCTCTGCAGCGATCAGCCCTCCGGCGGCAATATCCCACGGCTTGAGCTTGAATTCCCAGAAGCCGTCAAAGCGACCGGCGGCAACGTAGCATAGATCCAACGCTGCGGAGCCGAGGCGGCGCACGCCCTGCGTCCGCTTGGCGAGGCGCTCGAAATATTTGAAATTATCCAGTTCGGTGTTCCACGTATCGTAGGGGAAACCGGTTACGAGCAGGCTTCTACCAAGTTCGGTGATGTTGGTCGCGTGAATTGGTTTTCCGTTCAGGAATGCGCCTTTTCCGCGCTCGGCAGTGAACATTTCATCGCGCATGGGGTCATAGACCGCGGCGAGGGTCAAGGTCCCTTGGGATGCTAACGCAATCGAAACGCTGAAAATTGGAACATGATGCGCGTAGTTGACCGTGCCGTCGAGTGGATCGATATACCAGGTATCCCCATTTTGTCCCGCTGTCTCGCCGCTCTCTTCGGCGAGGATGTGTCCTTCGGGAAAATGCGAATTGATCTCGCCGAGCAGAAAGGCTTCAGATGCGTGATCGGTCTCAGTAACAAGATCAATTTCCCCTTTGTAATGAACCATGTGGTCTTTGTTGTATCCATCACGGAGAATGGTTCCCGCTTCGCGGGCGAGTCGTTCCAGATCAGAAAGGGTCGGTTTCATGAGTGTCCATTCCAAATGCGGCGTCCGAGCGCGGAGAGGGCGAAATCCACAGCGAGGGCGGCGGTTTGATTTTGTACATCGAGGATGGGGTTGACTTCGACCACGTCCATGCCGATGAGTTTGCCGGTTTCGGCGATGAGTTCGCAGGCAAGATGCATTTCCCGTTGGGTCAGCCCGGCAGGGACGGGTGTGCCGACGCCCGGCGCGTGCATTGGGTCGAGCGCATCGAGATCAAGCGAGAGGAAGATGCCGTCCACATCGCGGCTGATGCGTTGGATGGCTTTCTCGATCACGTTCACCATGCCGTAACGGTCGATCTGTTCCATGCTCATCACCATCGCGCCGGCATCTTTCAGATTGACCTTTTCGCCCTCATCCAAGTCGCGCGCGCCGATGACGGCGATGTTCTGCGGGTCGATGACCGGCGTCGGCTCGTCCCACAATTGCACAAGGCTTTTTTCTCCAAGCCCGGCAAGGATGGCAAGCGACATGCCGTGGATGTTGCCGGACGGCGTGGTTTCGGCGGTGTTGAAGTCGGCATGCGCGTCGAGCCAGATGACTCCGAGTTTGCGATCCCGCGCCGCGCCGCGCACCGAGCCGATGGACAGGCTGTGGTCGCCTCCGATCACAAGGGGGAAGTTGCCAGCCCGTATCGAAGTGGACACCGCCCCTGACACTCTCCTCGCCATCGGGACGATGCAGTCGATATATTTTAGTTTTGGGTCGGTGATGGAACACATCTCCGCGATGGGCACTTCCACATTGCCTTCGTCGCGAACTGTATAGCCGAGGTCTTCGAGCTTCTGTTGCAGATGCGCGTAACGGATCGCGCTGGGTCCCATGTCCACACCGCGGCGGTCTGCGCCGAGGTCGATGGGGACGCCGATGATATCAATTTGCATTATCGTCTCCTGGAACATCCTTAATTTGTTCAATCAAGGGGAATTTGATACTGATTATCAGGCGAATAAACGGATACGCGATTGCGTCCATCCACCTTGGATTGATACATTGCCCGATCAGCCAGATTCAACAGGGTTTCACCGGAATCAGCATGGGCGGGGAAAGATGCGATCCCGGCGGAAAAGGTGCATTTCACCCGATCCCCGCCATATTCCAGGACCGTCTCCTCGAATCGTTTTCTCAGGAATTCGGTCCGTTCCCGCGCAGAATCAGCTTCAGCATCCGGCATTAGGATGACAAATTCCTCTCCGCCATAACGACAGACGATGTCGCCGCGGCGTGTATTTTCCACAAGGATGTTCGCCAGCGATTGCAGTACAACATCGCCGCATTTGTGCCCATAGGTGTCGTTGAACTTCTTGAAGTGATCCACATCCAAAATGAGGATGGAGAAAGATGAACCCTCACGCCGGGCGCGGGCGGTTTGCTTGTCCAGCGCTTCCGAGAAAAAGCGACGGTTGAAAACCCCGGTCAAGGGATCACGGATAGCCTGATCCTGAAGCTGGAGGCGCAGGTGTTCATTCTCGTTCAATTTCTCCTGCAAAAATTGATTGACCGCCCGCAGTTTGTTCTCCAACAGTTTCCGCTCCGTGATATCGTGTGCAACAATCAGCCGCCCTTCCAATTCATTCGAACGGTTGTAAATGGGCGTGACGATCACTTCAAGCGTGCGCGGCGGATTGCCCGGGATCTCGATCTCCTCGCGCGTGCGTTCGGTCAAAAAAAAGCGATTTAACAACTGGGGCCAAGGCTTGAACACATCAAGCGGATCCTGCCCCAGGATCTCGTCCATGCTTTTTCCCAGCCATTTCTGCGCCATTGCGTTCGCATCCAACAGACGATCATGGGCGTCCAGAACGAACACCATTTCAGGGATGTGCTCCATGACGGTATCACGCGCAATGGGTATTAAATCCATGCAAAAAACTCCTCCGGTATCTGTGCTGTATGTTTCATCAATGAAATTTCTACGCCGTGCGATAATACCCCACGTCCACAGAATAGACCTGTCCGCTCTTGATGATCTGCCGGACGAGGTTCGTTCCATAACGATAACCGACTTGGCGGTAATCCGCTACAGACAGGATCAGCATATCCGCCTGTTTACCAACCTCGATGGAGCCGATCACGTCCGCCCTGCCGATGGCTTGCGCTGAATTGATGGTGGCAGCAGCAATGGCTTGCGCAGGGGTCAACTTCATGTAGCGGCAGGCAAGCGCGATCGCAAACTGCATGGACTCATTCCACGATGTGCCGGGGTTGCAATCCGTGGCGATGGCAAGCATGGCGTCCGCTTCGAGTAATTTCTTCGCGGGCGTGTAATGGGATTCCGCCAACCCGAACGGTGTGCACGGCAGAGCGACCGCAACCGTATCGGATTTTCCCAATGCTTGAATATCCGCATCTGACGTGACCACGAGGTGGTCTGCCGACGCGGCTTTTAACTCCGCTGCAAGCGCCGCGCCGCCGAGATTGTCGAATTCGTCGGCGTGGATCTTGAGCGGGAATCCCAGCGACCCAGCCCGGGTCAGTATCTGACGCGACTGTTCGAGGGTGAAGGCTTTCGTCTCGCAGAAAACATCCACAAAAGGGAGGGGCTTCCGCGGGGCATGAGTCTCCCACCATTCCTTCAACATTGGCAGCATGGTGTTAGTGATCTCGTCAGTGTAGGCTTGCGGGTTGTCCTTATATTCCGCTGGAATGGCGTGTGCGGCGAGGAAGGTGAAAACGATGTCAAGCGGACTTTCCTCATCCAGCGCAAGCAGGGCTTTTAGCAGGCGCAGCTCAGTAGATGCCTGCAAGCCATAACCGGTTTTTGCTTCCACTGTGGTCGTGCCGTTGCGGAACATGCGCAGCAGGCGTGGACGGGTCTGTGCCATGAGCGTCTCCATGCTGGCGGTGCGCGTCGCCCGGACAGTAGAGAGGATGCCGCCGCCCGCTGCGAGAATGTCAAGGTAGGGCGTCCCCGCCATTTTCATTTCGAATTCGTCCGCGCGGTCACCCGCCCAGATGACATGGGTGTGTGGATCCACAAAGCCTGGCATGAGGACACAGCGGTTCGCGTCCAGAGTGGGCTCGTCAGGATAGGCGTTTTTTAGCTCATCGGTCGTACCGACGGCAACGATCTTCTCATCTCGGAGAACGACAGCCCCATTTTCAATGATACCCAGCGTGCCGAGTGCATTTCCCCGCTGCGGTCCGCCTGCGAGGGTGAGTACCTGGGATGCAGAATGTATAAGCATGATTCACCACATTTCGTTTGGGATGCCGGGATATTTAACCACAGAAACCAGTTGAAGGGAATGCGTCAAATGGATTGAGTAAAAAATCACAAAAAACTTACAGATTCGTTAACTGGGAAATTTGTACCAGTTTGCAGAAACATGCAAAAGAAGTACAATAAAAACATTCCGGGCATCTTCCCGGGAAATTCAGAAGAAAGGAGATATACACCATGTTGTTTTCACCCAAAGAAAAAGGCCAAGGTCTCGTCGAGTACGCGCTGATTCTTGTTTTGGTTGCCATCGTTGTTATTGCCGCTTTGATGGTCCTTGGTCCGATCATCGGCAACGTTTTCAGCGAGATCAATTCCAGCCTTTCCAGTTTCTAATCAAAATCTCATAGTAAAAAAAACTATCCCGCAGGCAGCCTGCGGGATAGTTTTTTTTACATTACATATTTGTTATTTTTCATGTAGTGCCATCTTTTTTCGGTACAATTAATGCATCCTGAAAAATTCAGGAAATATAAATACAGAAAGGAGAAGCCCCATGTTGTTTACACCTGCGGAAAAGGGGCAGGGTCTGGTTGAATATGCATTTATTCTTGTTTTAGTAGCCATTGTTGTCCTTGTTGCCCTGTTATTCCTTGGACCCTTCCTTGGGAGTGTTTTTAGCGAGATCAACTCCAGTTTATCCAGCGTGACATAACCTGTCATGAATTTGATATAAAGACGCGCCATTTACTCCTACGGCGCGTCTTTTTTTTGTGTTTGCGTTCCTGTAAGGCTAACATAACTGTTAGGGAAAATGCCTTGACGGGGCTTGTATTTTTTTCCAGTCAATGTAAAATATAAACAATTCCGGGAGGCCTTTCCTGGGAAATCTAAACGAAAGGAGAAATTTCACCATGTTGTTTTCACCCAAAGAAAAAGGCCAGGGTCTTGTTGAATACGCGCTGATTCTTGTTTTGGTTGCCATCGTTGTTATCGCGGCTTTGATGGTTCTTGGCCCGATCATCGGCAACGTTTTCAGCGAGATCAACTCCAGCCTCTCCGGCGTGTAATTCCCTCGCCTATCAAATAAAAAGTCCTGCTGTACAGCAGGACTTTTTATTTTCTTAACGCATCCTTCCGGACCTGTAACCTGACCTGACAAACCGGAGGCTTCCCGAAGGCGGGAGATGAACTATCCCTTTTGCATCCTTCGCAGTGCCAGCAGGGCTGCTACATTGAAAAGCACGGCGGTCAATGCGACAAACATAAAGCCGAATGGCTGGTAGATGATCCCCGAAAGAAATGCCCCGAGTGCGCGCCCGAGCGCATGCCCGGTGACGTTCATTGAGAGCATGGTCGCCCGCGCCGAAGGGACAAGTTCCGTCATCAGCGGGATATGGCTGACGAGAACATACTCAAAGGTGATGTAAAAGAGAAAGAGACCGATCAGCGCGCCGGTCTGGGTCTGACCGATGAACGGTAGCAGGATCGCCGCCAGGGCATTGCAGAC
Organism: Anaerolineales bacterium; assembly: GCA_023382595.1. Taxonomy (GTDB): domain Bacteria; phylum Chloroflexota; class Anaerolineae; order Anaerolineales; family Villigracilaceae; genus Villigracilis. The sequence continues at coordinate 1,385,761 of JAHDWB010000001.1, forward strand.
CAGTCCAATGGTCAGCGCGAGCGGTTTGCCGAGCCGATCCGTTGTCAGGGCGACCAATCCCTCTCCACTTAATTCCGAAATTCCGATGACAGCCGAGGCACCTGCCAGCGCAATAATTTTCAATCCAAACGAATCTTCCAGCCAGACACCGAAAATGACGTTGACCAGTTCGTTCGCAGCGCTTGCCCACAATGCAATGGAAATCCCAGCCAGCGCAGGGATGGACGTCAGGACAGCGCGGTAGTTATCGCGTGAATTAGGCGTGGAATCGTGATGCGGATCTTCGCGCGGAACGACGCGCCAAACTGCGAAGACGATGACCAGCCCCAAGATAGTGAAAACAGGGAAAGGCGCAGACCAGCCGAAGCGGTCGATCAGGAATCCCACCACCGGTACGCCAATGATGAAGGACATGGACCACGCTACTTCTGTCACGGCGAGGGCGGTGCCGCGCTGGTGATAGGGAATGCGGTCACCGAAATAGGCTTGCATGGCGGGATCGAACATGTATTTGCCGACCATGGCAAGCATGAGGGCGATGGCAAGCGTCCAGAAGGAGGGGAAGAGGGCGACAAGCCCAACTCCAAGAGTGAAGACCGCGGCGCCGGTCAACATGCCAAACTTCCTGCCGAGGCGGTCGGAGATGGGCGCAAAGAGCGGACTGGTCGCGCCGATCAGCGAACGGACAGTCATCAATTGGGACATGGTGGAAATATCCACACCCAGTCCGCGCGCGAAGACCGGTAAAAAAGGATACACCATCCTGTGGGCGGTATTCAGGATGGTGCGCAGGAACATGAATATGATGAGCTGGAAACGAATCCGCAAGTTTTATGCCTTTTCAGGTTGGATGCGCAGGAAAAGTTTTGTCAGGAAGAAGCCTGCGACCCAAGCCAGCATGTTGAGCGCGACGAAAAAGAAGATGACGTTCCATAAGCCCGAGTTGAAGATGGGGGACGGCGGCGGGTGCATCACGTTTTCCGCAGTGGAAAAGATGATCCGTAGAATGATAATGAAGAGGATGTTTGCCAGCGATGTCAGCCATTTGGTATTCATCATCCACAAGCCGATCTGAAGCAACACGCCTGTGACTGCGAAGGTCATAGCAAGGCGGAAGCGCGGCTCGGCGAGGAAGAGACCGTTCCAGTTGGCTTGCATGGCGAGCATGGATAACGGCAGGTAAGTGACCCAGAAGACGATGCCTGTCCGCCCGAGTGCGGCGCTCCAGGCGTGGAACAGGTCACGCCGCAGGAGCAAGCCCAAAAGTCCGGCGAGAGCCGCGAGAAGGAAGGCGATTTCGGCGGTCAGCACCCAGGCTCCATGTACGTACACGAGGCGGACGTTCGCTCCCAGCGACTTTTCTTCGGGACCGAAGAGGGTCAGGATGACGATCGCGAGCAGGGAAATGAAAAATGGGATGAGCGGGGATTTATTTTTGAACATGGCGCGAATTGTACCCCCAGAAAAAGTTTTGATGTTACTTTTTTGGAGACAGGAATGAATGCATGTTTTTGAGCATTTGTTTCCATTCCGCTTCGGCATTGACCTTGCGATGGATCTGCGCAGCGCGTTTTTGCATGATCTCCATGACGCGTTCGTCCTCACCTGCATCCAGCCAGAAGCCGTGGTCATTCTCAGCGCAGGTGTCCAGTTTCAGGTCGTAGAGGCGGTATTGGAATTCATCCAGTGCCGTTCCACAATGCGGGCAGGGATGGTCTGTTCTGGTTTGAAAATGAACGAGTGAGCCTTTTTGTTCGTCCTTGTTGAAATTGATATCTTCCAGTTGATCCAACTCGTGAAAATCCAGCCACATGCCGCGGCAATGCGGACAGGAATCGACTTCGATCATTCCCTTGTAGAATTTTTTGACAAGTTCCGAATTACATTTTGGGCAGTTCATTTTATTTCTGTCATTGCGAGGCGTTAGCCCGGAGCAATCTCCTGCTTTATTATTGCATTCACCAGTTCTTCCGCCGAAACTTCATTCGGTGACATATCCAGCCAAACCAAAAACTCGGCATTTCCTTTGGGACCCAGCAAGGACGATTTGACCAATCCACGCAAACCGAAGCCTTCGTCCTTTGCAAATTCCAGAACTTCCAGCAGAACCCGTCTGTGAATTTCCGGGTCGCGGATGACACCATCGCCGCGCGAGACCTCCTTTTTGCCCGCCTCGAATTGAGGCTTGATGAGAGCGACGATTCCACTTTCCATTTTCCATTTTCCAATGATCGGCAACAGCACCTTCAATGAAATAAACGAAGCATCTACTGTGACGAGATCGATCTTCTCCGGCAGGGATTCTACGAAGCGGGCGTTGGTCTCTTCCATAACGACCACGCGCGGATCGTTGCGGAGTTTCCAGTGCAGAATTCCTTTTCCGACATCAATCGCATACACTTTTGCCGCGCCGTGCTGGAGCAGGCAATCGGTGAATCCGCCCGTGGATGCGCCCACATCCGCACAGGTGAAATCACTCACATCAATCGAAAATGTCTTCAGCGCGCCTTCCAGTTTTTCGCCGCCGCGCGAAACAAAACGCGGACCGGTATCCACTGTCAGTTGGGCATCCGGTTGGACGGTGGTGGCAGGTTTGAGCGCGACCTGACCCGCGACACGCACTTGTCCAGCCATGATGAGCGCCTGGGCTTTGGCGCGCGAGTCTGCCAATCCCTTGTCAACCAGCAAAACATCGAGACGGATTTTCGACATGAAAACATTGTATCAGGTAAAATATCACCCATGTTAAATGCACTGATCAAGACCATGCGCCCGCGACAGTGGGTGAAAAATGCCTTTGTGTTTGCCGCGTTGGTGTTCGACAAGCAATTGTTGAGCACCGATTCGTTCCTGCGCACTCTGGCGGGCTTTGCGCTGTTTTGTTTGATCTCATCCAGCGTGTATATTTTCAACGATATCGCCGATGTGGATGCGGACCGCAAACATCCCGAAAAGAAAAAACGACCGATCCCCTCGGGGAAACTTCCCATTAGTATTGCCTGGGCTGCCGGTATTGTGTTGATGCTGGCGACCATTATCGCAGCCTATTTCCTTTCACCCGGTTTTGAAGCGGTCATCATTATTTATTTCCTGCTCAATGTGGCGTATACGAAATGGCTCAAGCACATTCCCATTGTGGATGTGCTGGTCATTGCGGCTGGATTTGTCCTGCGCGTCCACGCTGGCGTGACTCTGATATCCGTCGAGCGGTTCTCGCCTTGGCTGTACGTGGTGATGACGCTTCTGGCGCTTTTCCTCGGTTTCGGAAAACGCCGCGCCGAGCTGGCATTGCTGGCACATGGCGCCGGGGCACACCGCAAAGTGCTGGATGGCTACACCCTGCCTCTCGTTGACCAGTACATCATGATCGTTTCCGGCACGACCATCGTGGCATATTCACTCTACACCTTCTCCGCGCCCAATGTCCCCGACAACCACAGCATGATGCTGACCATTCCATTCGTGGTGTATGCCATCTTCCGTTATCTTTATCTAATTCAAGTCAAACATGCAGGCGGCGCGCCGGAGGAAATTCTGCTGACCGACCGTCCATTCCAAATCGCAATGCTCCTGTGGGGAGCCGCCGTTCTGGCGATCTTCTATTTCTCGTGAAAGCCTCCGCGCCCGGCAAGATCATTCTTTTCGGCGAGCATGCTGTGGTCTACAACCGCCCAGCGCTCGCTGTTCCTGTCACGCAGGTTCATGTGGATGTGGAAGTCCGCGACTCTGACACTGCGGGAGTCTGGATCCACGCCCCGGTCATTGACCTGCACGCCGAACTTTCCGCGCTTCCATCCGACCATCCAATTGGTTCAGTTATTCTCGGGCTTTTGCAACGCTTTCGCATTTTCAATCCCCCAGACCTGGAAATAAAAATAGAATCCACCATCCCTGTCGCATCAGGACTTGGTTCCGGCGCGGCGGTTTCTGTTGCTTTGATTCGCGCCATCTCGTCCTACTTCTCTTATTCCCTCACTAATGAGCAAGTCAACAGCCTCGTTTATGAGAGCGAAAAACTGCATCATGGCACGCCGTCGGGGATAGATAACACGGTCATTACCTACGCCATGCCTGTGTACTTCATGAAGGGTCAGCCCATCGAGACGTTCAAGACGGGCAAGCCGTTCACCATCGTCATTGGTGATACGGGCATCCCCGCACCGACGAAGGAATCCGTGGGCGACGTCCGCCGTTTGTGGCTGAGGGACTCGGTGTATTACGAAGACATCTTCGATGAGATTGCACAACTCGCATTGATCGCGCGCCGCTCCATCGAAAGTGGAAAATCTGAATTGCTGGGCGAGTTAATGGACCAAAACCATGCCTTTTTACAGCAATTGACTGTCTCTTCGCCGGAACTGGACAAACTCGTGGATGCGGCACGTAACGCTGGCGCGCTCGGCGCCAAACTCAGCGGGGGAGGTCGCGGGGGGAATATGATCGCACTGGTGGAGCAGGCATCGGCGGAGTCCGTGGCGGAGGCATTGATGTCCGCGGGCGCTGTGCGGACGATCATCACGGAAGTCGGTTAGCCGATGAATATTCTTGTCCTCAAATTGATCCTTGCGCCGATCATCATCGGTTCTGCCAGCCTCGCCGGGCGGCGATGGGGACCTGCCGTCAGCGGTTGGATCGTGGGCATGCCGCTGACATCGGGACCGGTGATCTTTTTTGTGGCGCTCAGCCACGGCACTACTTTTGCAGCGAACGCGTCGCTGGGGGTGATCAGCGGGGCGCTCTCGCTTGTTGCCTATGCCCTGACGTATTCATGGCTCGCCACGCGCTTCCGTTGGCAGACCTCCATTTTTGGAAGCCTGTTTATTTTTTCTTTGCTTACGCTTTACTTGCAGGGTATCATAGTCTCGCTGTTCCCCATCGTTGCGCTGGCGGCCGCGGCGATCGCGGCGGGATTATGGTTCATGCCTAATGATGTTATCGTAAAGAATGACAACAAACAAATCAGCCGATGGGACATCCCTGCCCGCATTTTTATCGGCACAAGTTTCATTTTATTGTTGACGGGAGTTGCGCCGCTCATCGGCTCGCGCATGACCGGGCTGTTGACGACCATTCCCCTGTATGTCACCATCCTTGCCATCTTCGCGCATCGCGATCACGGACCGGCGGCTGCGGCGCATGTCCTGCGCGGACTGCTGTACGGCATGTTCGCATTTCTCGGATTTTTTCTGGTGTTGAGCCTGTTGATCGAACATTCAAGTTTGGGGACAGCCTTTGGCGCGGCAATATTGACCGCGCTGGTTATTCAGGGAACGACTTTGTTCATCCTGCGAAAACTGCATAAATAGTAGCAGGGACCAGCGGGATTCGATATAACCTTTCAGGATCACTCAACCTGTGCAGGGTGACGTGAACAGGTTGGTATCGTTTGGGTTTCACTTCGGCAGACATGGATTCTCTCTCCTTTTTGGGGCGATGATATTGTCAATAGAACCCTGTATTTGTGCAAAGGTTTTACACAAAAAAACAGCGGAGAGACATGCTCTCCGCTGTTCGATATTACAGATCGCTGGCTCGTCTCGCAATGCGATCTCTCGCCCGAGCAATGAACTCGCTCAAAGCGAATCCATTTTGCTGGCTTCCATTGCGGACTCTTAGCGAGATCTGTCCTGCTTCCATTTCGTTCTTGCCGACCACGATCATGTACGGGACCTTCATCAATTGCGCTTGGCGGATCTTCGCATTCATGCGCTGGGAGGACAAGTCCGCGCTGGCACGGATGCCGTTCTCGCGCAATTCCTTCGCAATACTTTCGGCATAGTCGTTCTGCTCATCCGTGATGGAAATGACCCGCACCTGTTCCGGCGAAAGCCAGACCGGGAAATTGCCCGCGTAATGTTCGAGCAGGAAGCCGACCATGCGCTCGTGCGTCGAGAGCGGCGCGCGGTGGATGCACAGCGGCATTTCATCCTGCCCATCCTTGTTCGTGAACTTCAGGTCAAAGCGTTCGGGCTGTGCAAAATCCACCTGGTTCGTGGCGAGCGAGAACTCGCGTCCGATCACGCTCCAGATCTGCACGTCGATCTTGGGACCGTAGAACGCGGCTTCATCCTCGACTTCCACGAAGGGAATGTTGCCGTTCAACATTGCGCGGCGCACCATCTCCTCCGTTTTCAGCCACAGACGCTCGTTGTCCACATACTTTTTGCCAAGTCCAGCCTTGCTGTGTTTCGAGAAGCGCATCACATATTTCTCGATGCCGAACAACTCGAAGTATTTAAGATACAGGTTCACCACAGCCAGAAATTCCTGCTCGAACTGATCCTCCGTGACGTAGATATGCGCGTCGTTCATCTGCATCGAGCGGACGCGCATCAAGCCGAACAGTTCACCTGATTTTTCGTAGCGGTAGCACGTCCCGTATTCTGCGAGACGCACGGGCAGTTCGCGGTACGAGCGTCCCTTCGAGCCGAAGATCTTATGGTGCATCGGACAGTTCATCGGCTTGACGTAATACTTCACGCCTTCCAACTCCATTGGCGGATACATGCTTTCGGCGTAATACGGCAGGTGTCCCGAGCGAATGAACAGGTCTTCCTTCGTTACGCTTGGCGTCTTCACACGGTCATAGCCAGCCTTTTCTTCCATTTCCTTGGCGAGCTTTTCCAATTCTTCTATGATGATCCCGCCGTTCGGCAACCAAAGCGGTAGACCGGGACCAACTTCCTCATCGAAGATGAAGATCTCCAGTTCCTTGCCCAGTTTACGATGATCGCGCTTCTTCGCCTCCTCCAACTGGTGAAGGTATTCTTCGAGTTGTTTCTTGCTCTCCCACGCCGTGCCGTACACGCGTTGGAGCATTTTGTTCTTTTCATCGCCGCGCCAGTACGCGCCCGCAATGGACATCAGTTTGAAGGCATCCTGTTTGATCTCCTTCGTGTTCGCCACATGCGGACCGCGGCACAAGTCCGTGAACGTATCCTGCTGGTAGATCGAGATCTCGGGCTTTTCCTTGAGCGGTTCCCCGTACTCGTCGAATCCGCCTTTTTCCAAGCCTTCGATCAACTCCAACTTGTACGGCTGGTCGGCAAAGATCTTCTTCGCCTCGTCCGCCGAAACGACCGTCTTCTTAAACTCATGTTTGCCCTGCACGATCTGGCGCATCCGCTTTTCGATGGCTTGCAGGTCTTCCGGCGTCAGGTTGCGCGGCAGGTCGAAATCGTAATAGAACCCGTTTTCCACGGGCGGACCGATCGAGACTTTTCCGTCAGGGAACATCTCCAGCACGGCTTGCGCCATCACGTGTGCCGCCGAGTGACGGATCTTATACAAATACGACTCTTCGTATTTTTCCTGAATCTGTGACATTTTCGCTTCCTTTCTTAATTTTGGTCTGTTCCTGCTTCCCGGACATTTACGCACCTCGAAGGGAAGCAGACCAACCTCCGAGGCGCCGACGAGTGTGGGTAGTCATGGCGACCTCCTTAAACAAAAAATCCTCGCCCGAACACGGGGCGAGAATTCAATTCACGCGGTTCCACCCGATTTACCTTCCGGTGGTTGAGTAGGGCAAAGCCCGCATCGAAACCACCGTTAAGTATCTCTTAAGCCTCTAACGGAGCAACCCGTTTCACTTACTCGCTGACAGCTTTCGGTTTCACGCTCGCGAGTGGTTTTCTGCGGACATTCCTGTGAAGAAACTCTCAATCTATGGCTTCTTCTCCCTGTCAGGAAGCGGACCACATACTCGTCTCGGTCAACGCGTTTATGTTGGGGTATTATATGCCGAAAAAATGACTTGTCAAGCCATAGGATTAGAATCATGAACATTCGCAAGGCAGTCCTAGCAGATAAACTGACACTTTCCGCTTTATGCGTGGATGTGCAACGCCTCCACGCCGAGAACCACCCCGGCATTTTCAAAATCCCCAAAAATACCGATTTTGCCGCTGTCTTCTTCGAAGATATGCTTGCCGATCCGCAGGTGGTGGTCTATGTTGCCGAAGAGAATGGACAGGCTCTGGGGTACATCCTGTGTAAATTGATGGAACGGGCGGAAAATCCCTTCACCTACACGATGCGTTATCTGCTGATTGACCAGATCTCGGTTCGTCCGGAAGCGCACAGAAAGGGAGTTGGCGCGGCGTTGATCGAGCGGGCTGTAACGTTAGCCGGAGAATTGGACCTTCCCCAAATCCAGTTGGATTCCTGGGGATTTAACACAAACGCCCATGTTTTTTTCGAGAAACTGGGATTTGAAAAATTCAACCATCGTTTCTGGCGAAACCTTAAATGAAAAAGCCCCAAAGAGGGACTTTTTGTGGGCGAGATAGGGCTCGAACCTACGACCTTCGCGATGTCAACGCGATGCTCTAACCAACTGAGCTACCCGCCCGAACAGGCACACATTATACCGAGTGTCCCCAAAAATGGCAATCCCTTGCGGTATAATCGCCACGCGATGGCACGCAAAAAAGCGCCCGAAGAACTCTCTGTCGAAGAACTCCGCCGGTTACTGGTGGAGAAGCGTCGCGGCGCGCGTAAGGACCGCCTCGAACATTACCGCCGCACGGGGCGTGTCCTATCCATTACCCCAGATATGGACCTGAATCCGCCTCTGTCTGCGCCGACGATTGACACAACAGAATCAACCGTCCCTGCGCCCGAAGCGACTCCCCTCCCGCCCCGCCGCCGAATCCTGGATCGCATCCTGCTCGGCGTGGAAGTGCTCGCCGTGCTCGGGCTGGTGTTCGTCATCCTGAATGGCGTAGGTTTGCTCCGCAGGCTCAACACGGAGGTCGCTGCGGCGCTCAGCCCGCCCACCGTGATGCCGACTCCGCTGGTGATGGCGGTCGTCCTTCCATCCGGTCACACCCCGCCCGACGCGCAGGGCAACACCCGCCCCAACGAAGCGGAAATTCCCGCCCATCTTTTGCCGATGGTGCAATCGCTGGCGAATGTTCCCGTGCCGACTGCCGCGCCTGACCAGGCTGTCCGCATTCAGATTCCATCCATTAATGTGGATGCGCCTGTGGTACAAGGCGACGGCTGGGAACAACTGAAGAAGGGCGTTGGGACGTTCATCGGATCGCCGCCGCCCGGGCGTGACGGCAACCTCGTGCTTTCGGCGCACAACGATGTGTACGGTGAGATCTTTCGTTATCTGGATCGTCTCGTGCCCGGTGACCAGGTCATCATCTATACCCAGCAGCGACAGTTCACCTACATCATAGACCGCACCGTGCTCGTCGAACCGACTGCTGTGGAAGTGATGGCTCCCACTTCGTCGCCCACGGTTACGCTCATCTCGTGCTATCCATACCTTGTCAACGATCAGCGCATTGTCGTCTTTGCGCGATTACAAAATTAGTTAATGTCATTGCGAGGGCAGAGCCCGAAGCAAGCTCAAAAGGAGAAATAAAATGGCAAAGAAAAACAAACGCCCGACCCCGGCTGTGACGGTCGCGAATCAGCCTCCGCAAAAATTCGAGTTCAACCCCGATTACAGCATGGTCAAGAAAGACCTTCGCCGCATCGGTGCGCTGGCGGGATTCTTTATCACTGTATTGGTGATCCTTTCGTTCATTTTGAAATAATTGAAGTGAAGAAAGCCTGCCCTGAGTTTATCGAAGGGACGAAAGAGGAAAGGCTGTTAGACGGTCTTTCCTCTTTTTTGTTGACGTATAATCCAAGCATGTCCTCTTCTCAATACCAAATCACCCTCGAAAAACTCACCTACGGCGGCGACGCGATGGGACGCCTCTCTGACGGTCGCGCTGTCTTCGTCCCCTTCGGCTTGCCCGGCGAGACCGTTCGGATTCAATTGATGCAAGAAAAACAGAACTTCGCCCGCGGCGAAATTCTCGAAATCCTCAAACCTTCCCCATACCGCATCGAACCAAAGTGCAAACACTTCACCCAATGCGGCGGATGTCACTACCAAAACCTACCTTACGAAAAACAACTCCTCGCCAAAGCGGACATTCTGCGTGATCAACTCCAGCGCCTCGGTAAAATCGAGAATCCGCCCGTTCAACCTACCGTCGCCTCACCTGAACAGTGGAACTACCGCAACCACGTCCAATTTCATTTGACAGACGATGGAAAAGTGGGCTTCATCAACGCCAGCAGCAACGCAATATTAGCCATCGAAGAGTGTCACCTGCCCGAAGCCGCCATCGACGCCTTCCGGGACGACCTGCAATTTGAATCACGCATGAACCTCGAGCGCGTCTCCCTCCGCTCCGGCGTAGACGATGACCTCATGCTCATCCTCGAATCCGAAACCGAAGAAACACCCGAACTCGAAATCGAAGCGGATATCTCCATCGTCCACATCTACAAAGACCATCCTGTCGTCATTGCTGGCAGCGACTCGCTCACCATTCAAATTCTTGGCAAAGACTTCCACGTCTCCGCGCCATCCTTCTTCCAAGTCAACACTCCCATGGCAGAAAAGATGGTGCAACACCTCCAAACTTATTTACCTGTTTCCTTGTCTACTACATTACTTGACCTCTACTGCGGCGTCGGCTTATTCAGCAAATTCTTCGCCGACAAATACGCCAAAGTCATCGGCATCGAATCTGCGCCCTCCTCCTGTGAAGACTTCGCTATCAACCTCGACGAATTCGACAACATCGAACTCTACGAAGGCGCCGCCGAAGAAATTCTCCCCGCCCTTGCCCCGCAACTCACGCAACCCATTCACATGATCGTCGACCCACCCCGGGCTGGCATCGACAAATACGCCCTCGACGCGATTCTCCAAATCAACCCGCACGTCATCGCTTACGTTTCCTGCGACCCATCCACCCTCGCACGTGACGCGGCGCGACTTATCAAAGGCGGCTACACTCTGCAAAACGTCACGCCCTTCGACCTCTTTCCTCAGACCTATCACATCGAGTCCATTTCCATCTTCACCCGCTGACATGCTCAAGCCACTCGGCGACTCCGCGATCCTCATCCAACTCGGCGACGCGATCGACCCCATCCTCAATCAACGCGTCCACGCTCTGAGCGCGCTTCTGCAAAGCATCCCCGCCGTCGTCGAAACCGTCCCCGCCTACTGCACCGTCCTCGTCCACTACGACCCGCTCACAACAACCTACAGCCAAATCAAAAATCTCATTGAGGAAAAAATCTCCCATCTGGATGAGGCGACTTGCAGACCTTCCCGCCACTTGGAGATTCCCGTCATCTATGGCAACGCTTCGGGACCCGACCTTGAGCCTGCTGCCGCAACCCTAGCCTTATCTCCCCCCGAACTGATTCGCCTGCACAGCGAACGCGAGTACACCGTCTACATGATGGGCTTCACGCCCGGCTTTCCCTACATGGGAATCCTTGACGAACGCCTGACACTCCCCCGCCTATCCACCCCGCGGACTCGCGTGCCTGCCGGTTCCGTCGCCATTGCCGGACCCCAAACCGGCATCTACCCCGTCGACTCGCCCGGCGGCTGGCACATTCTCGGTCACACTCCGCTCAAGTTGTTTGACCCGTTGAGCGAAAATCCATTTTTGTTTGCACCGGGAGATACAGTGAAGTTCATTCCCATTGAGAGCGATCATGCTTGAGATTCTTGAAGTCTCCGGCATCGCCACCCTCCAAGACTCCGGCAGGCGCGGATGGAACAAATTCGGCGTGCCTACTTCAGGTCTCATGGACTGGTTCGCCTCCCAAACCGCCAACTCTTTGCTAAATAATCCACCCAATTCAGCAGTCATTGAACTCGGACTCGGTGAAATTACGCTTCACGCATTACGCAATACGGTTCTCGCAGTCACTGGCGCAGGGTACGAAGTGGAAAACTACATTTGGACCTTTCCCCTCTGGACGAGTTTCTACGTCCGCGCTGGGTGGACGGTGCGCATGAAAAAGACAAGCGGCGGCAATTGGGCGTACATCGCCATCGCTGGCGGGTTTGATTCACCCGTCATCATGAACTCCCGTTCAACCTATCTGCGCGGTGGTATCGGCTCCGCACTCAAAGCTGGTGATGTTCTGCATTCCTTCCCTCCAACAACCGACCTACTAAAACTTGCCGCCCGCGATTTCCCTGTAGACAAGTTCATGCCCTACAGCCAGAGCCCCACCCTCGAAGTCATCCCCGCTCCCCAAGCGGACTGGTTCACGCCCGAAGGCGTCCGCACCTTTTACGAAAGTGAATACACCCTCAGCCCTTCGTTTGACCGTATGGGGTATCGTTTGCAAGGTTCGCCCATCGAGAAAGCCATCTCCAAAGAACTCATCTCCGAAGGCATGACGTTGGGCAGCATCCAGATCCCAGACGATGGGCAGCCCATCGTCATGATGGCAGATGCTCCCACTGCGGGCGGATATCCCAAGATCGCCAATGTGACCCGCGCCAGCCTGCCCCTGTTGGCACAGTGTGAAGCGGGCGTGAGCAAAATCTGTTTTCGAGAAGTAACGGTGGAAGAAGCGCAATTAACTTATTCCGTCATTGCGAGGGTGTTAGCCCGAAGCAATCTTATGAGCTAATCCTGAGATTGCTTCGTCGGGAAGAGCACCGTCCTCGCAATGACGATAGGAGACCTTATGAAAATCGATCTTAACTGTGACCTCGGCGAAGGCATTGGCAATGACGAAGCCATCATGCCGCACATCACATCCGCAAACATTGCCTGCGGATTTCATGCGGGGGATGAACACACCATGCGCGAGACTGTCCGCTTGGCAAAGCGTTTCGGCGTGAAATCTGGGGCACATCCGAGTTGGAATGACCGGGAAAATTTTGGTCGAAGGAAAATGAATGTCTCCCCTGAAAAAGCGGAGAAATTGGTTTTTGAGCAGATTCAAATTCTGATGGCGATTGCACAAGAAGAAGGCGTGACTTTGACTCACGTCAAACCGCATGGGGCGATGTATAACCAAGCCGCGAAGGATATTGAATTGGCAAATGCGATTGCGCGGGCGGTAAAAACATCCAGCGTGGATTTGATTCTGGTTGGGCTGGCAGGTTCAAGGTCGATTGAGGCGGGGCGGGAGATGGGGCTGAGAGTTGCGGCGGAGGGATTCCCCGATAGAGGCTACAACGCTGACGGGTCGTTAATGCCCCGCCTTCTTCCGGGGGCATTGATCGAATCACCAGAAGATGTGGCGCGACATGCTTTGGAGTTGATCAAAACAGGCAGGATGGATACGCTCTGCCTGCACGGCGATCATCCGCGTGCGGCGGAGAATGCAAGGTTGTTGAGGGAAGTGCTGACTCAAAATGGGGTGGAGATTGCGCCACTGCGTTCGCAATGACGGAACGCTACTCTTCTGCAATAACGATCAATCGATCTTCAGGATGGAAAACGACCTGCCCGGATTTGTTCGGGTTGGTGTGTACGCCGTAGGCTTTTTCCGCGTTATGACTTTCGCTCATCACGCGGTAACCGATGGCGGTTTCACCGCGTCTGCGCGCGGCTTCGGTGACGGTGTAGAAGTTGACGGGCTGTCCTGTGACAATGTAATCGCCGATCGGTTTGAGGTAGATCTCGGCGCCTTCGGGGTCGATGATGTTCTGGAAGATGTGCATGAGTTCGGCGTTCTCGGAGAGTTGGGCGAGCATCAAACTGATGAGATGGTTGCTGACGATGAAATCATCCACTTTGGCGGCTTCGGCAAGTTCACGGTTGCGCAGGTCGAGCATTTCGCTGACGATGGAGAACGGGGTTTCGTCGCGTTCGGCGATGTGGCGCAAATGCAGGAGCGTGACCAGCGTGATGGCGTCGGCTTCCTGCGGATCGAGGTCGTTGTATGCCAGCACAATGACGTGGTCGTACTCGGTGGCTTCCAGTTTTTCGAGCAGGACGCGGTCGCGAATGTCACCATCGAGCACGGTCAGTTTTTGGTTGACGAGACGTTCATTTCCGCTCGAAAATTCCCGGGCGATACCGTCCCTGTTCGAGACGACGGTGATTTGCGAACCTTTCGGCACGTAATGATCCAACTGGCGGATGATGGTCTCGCCGCAGCGGTTCCAGCCGAGGATGAGAGTCCGCTCAAGCTTGGGTTTGGATCGCTTTCCACTGGGCTGGATCAGGTTCTCGTCCAGCGGGATGCGGGAGAGTCCGGAGAGATGGATCTTGTCGTCATCTTCGGCAATCGCGATAATCTGGTCATCCGATTGGATGCGCGTGTCCATGGGCGGGTTCATTTCCACCGTGCCGTCCGCTTTGCGGATGCCCATCAGCGTGGATGTTTCAAATGCCAGCAGCGCCTCGCCATAGGTTTTCCCGGAAAGGTCGGGTTCCTGCGCAAAGTAGATCTCGTCGCCCTCGAAGTTCATTAACTCGGTGTAGACAATGGAAAGTCCGCTTTGGCGCGAGGTCTGCGCTACAACACGCGCGATGACGTCGGTGGAAAGGATCGGCTGAACAATATCTTGTTCTGCGAGCATTTCGATGACGTCCATGTTCTTTTGGTCGAGCAGTTGTGTGACGATGTGATACGGTTCGCTCCGCCGGTTGGGATTGTTGGTGAGCGCCAGCACCGATTTGATGACGTGCGTATCGGGGTCGTTGCCTTCGGCAAGGATGATGATCGAGCGGGCGGTGTGCGGGCTGACGATCTCGAGATCGTTCAGGTCGATGGGATTTCCCGAACGGCAGATGATGCGGGTATTCTTCGGGTCCGGGATGCGTTCCTTGATCGCATCTTCCATTTCGACCTTGTCCTGGTCTGCCAAAATGACGATGATTGCGCCGCTGCTGCGGTTTTGATTCGCGATCACGAGTTCCTCGATGACCGTGAAGATCTGCGGCGTCCAGCCGAGGATAAGGGTGTGGTCGTTTTCAAGGACGAGGGAGCGCCCCTTGCGGAGTTGTTCGATGCGGCTTTCCAATCCGTTGCTGAGAATGCCGATGAGAGTGGAGACGATAAAGATGCCGCCGATGGTGACAAGCAGCATGATAAAACGGAAGCCGGAACCTTCGTCGCCGCCCATCGTGCCGGCATCGAGCGTGCGCATCAGGCTCATCCACGCCGCTTCACCAAAACTGACCTCATCGCCCTCTCCCATGGCAATGTGACCGACGCGGATGACAGCGGCGGCAAGGAAAATGAGCGCCAGCGAAATAAGAGCAAGTCCGCCGATCAGTGCGATCGTTCCGCGCGACATGTAATTGTCGAACTGGTATTGGAGTCTTTGTTTCAGCGTCGGCTTTTTCATGCGTCTCTCCTTGCGCCTGTTGGAATTTGGTTTATTATAAGAGGGAACATTTTCCAATCCATAGGCAATTCGGACCACGTGGTTTAAGGAAACTGTTAGATTGTGCATGTAACATTCGGCGTGACAGCCGGGTCTATACCATGCTTGAAATTTTCGATATTTTTTTCGTGAGGTGACGTATGTTCCAATTTGAAGGTCTGGACCGCCGCAAGGAGGAGGACCGCATCCGTTCGGAGGGGCGGCTTCCGCCCGGACAATCGTTGACGCAGAAATTCCCCGTGCTGCATTACGGCCCCGTGCCGATGTTCGATGCCGCCACATGGGATTTCCGTGTGTGGGGCGAGGTGGATGCAGAAAAGCGATGGAGTTGGGACGAGTTCAACCAGCTTCCGCGCACCTCCATAAAAATGGATTTGCACTGTGTGACGCGCTGGAGCAAGTTCGATACGGTTTGGGAGGGCGTTTCGGTAAAAACGCTGATCGAACAGGGCTTTTTCAAACTAAAACCGACTGCCGCGTATGTGATGCAGCACGCGGAATACGGATTCACGGTCAATTTGCCGCTTTCGGTGGTCTTGCAGGATAACTTCCTGCTGGCAACCCATTTCAACGGCGAGCCGATCACGCCCGATCACGGTTATCCCCTGCGCGGCATGGTGGGCTACATCCCCGGGCGCGAGGATTTGGAAACACCGTATCTTTGGAAAGGCGCGAAATGGCTGCGCTCGCTGGAATTTATGCCGCAGGACAAGCGCGGATTTTGGGAACAGGCTGGCTACCACAACCGCGCGGATGTGTGGCGCGAGGAACGCTTTGGATAATAAAATCGGCTCGGATTTCATCCGAGCCGATTTTATTTTTAAGGTCTTGCGCCGAGTGTGATGCTCACATCCACCCGCTCCTCGCCGCGCAGGACGGTCAGGACAACCGTATCGCCGGGGGATTTATTGGTGATGAGATACGCCAGCATTTCGTCAAAAGTGCGGGTCTCGCGCCCGTCGATCGCCACGATCAGGTCGCCGCCAGCCAGCAGGTTGGGGATGCTGGTGGGTGTGGTGCCGGCTTTGATGCCCGCCTTGTCCGCGGGACCGCCGCTGACCACATTGGTGACATATGCGCCGGTGTATTGTGTCAACCCCAGTGTGCTGACCATGTCGAGCGTGAGCGAGTCGATGGATGAAATGCCCAAAAACGGATAATCATATTTGCCTTTTTCGATCAAGACAGGCACCACACGCTTGACCATGTTGATCGAGATCGCAAAACCGATGCCGGAGTTGATGGGTTGCCCATCCTGCGTGAAATTCGTAGTGCGGATGGCGCGGTTGACGCCGATCACCTCGCCGTTGATATTGAAGAGCGGACCGCCCGAGTTGCCGGGATTGATCGCCGCGTCGGTTTGGATGATGTCACCGGCGGTGAAGCGGGCGCCATCCTGCGTGACGTTCATCGAGTCAAGCGTGCGCCCGAGCGCGGATACGATGCCGACCGTCATGGTGCTTTCCAAGCCAAAGGGGTTGCCGATGGCAATGACGGTCTGACCAACTTTGAGTGAGTCCGAATCGCCGAGCGGGACGGGGAACAGCTCGGATTCAGGCGCATCCACTTTAATGACGGCGAGGTCCGAGTTGAGGTCCGTTCCAACCACCGTGCCATACGCCATGAAACCGGAATTGAAGCGCACTTCCATGGTTTGCGCGCCCTCGATCACGTGATAATTTGTGACGATATTGCCTTTTTTGTCAAACACAAAACCGGAGCCTTGTCCGGTGTCGGTCAGGATTGCGACCGTACCGGGGCTGACAGTTTCAAACAATGTGACGAGCGTCTCCTGTTGCAAGCTCGGGTTGACAACGCCGATGTTCGACGGCGTGATGGTCGGTACGGTTTCTGTGATGACAACCTCGGGGGATTGTCCGTTGCCGGTAAGAGCGGGGAGTTGGCAGGCAAGCATGGCAAGCGCCAACACCGCCGCAACCAGAATATTTTTCCTTGTTCTCATTCAAACTCCTGCTAAAACTTGATTTTCGAGGCTTCCTCGATCAATTCTCTCTGTTTGGACGACAGGTATTTTGGAACTTGTACCTTCAATTTCACGTACAGGTCGCCCTTGGTCTTTGGATCCTTCAGATTTGGCATACCGCGCCCGGCAAGACGGAAGACCTGATCGGGCTGTGTACCGGCGGGGATGTTCAACTTGACCTTTCCCAGCGGAGTCTCCACCTCCGCCTCGCCGCCGAGGATCGCGGTAAAAATATCCACACTGGATGTCGTGGTCAGGTTGCTTCCATCCCGCTCGAAGCGGTCATCATCCTCGACCTTGATGACCAGATACAGGTCGAGTCCTTCCGGTCCCGCACCTGTCACACGGACCTTGGAGCCGGTCTTCACCCCGGGCGGGATGCGTACCTTCAACTTGCGCCCGTTCGTTTGCAACTGACGGGTGGTGCCTTCATAAGCTTCCTTGAAGCTGACCTGCGCTTCCTGCTCGTAGCCCTGCGACTCCTGTGCAAAGGGATTGCCGCGTCCCTGCGAGCGCATGGCTTCCCCGAAAATAGTGCGGAAGAAATCGGAGAAACTGCCGCCACCGCCAAACAAGTCATCCATGTTGACGTTGGTCGAGTAGCCGCCTCTGCCGCCCCAATCTTCCCAGCGGAAATCGCCCGGACGCCCGCCGCTCGTGCGGAAGTTGGAGTAGGCGCTGCCGAGGCGGTCATAATGCGCGCGTTTTTGATCGTCGCTCAAGACCTGATACGCCTCGTTGATCTCCTTGAACTTCTCCTCCGCCTTTTTGTCGCCGGGGTTCTTGTCGGGATGATATTTCATGGCGAGTTTGCGGTACGCCGAACGGATCTCGTCCGTGTTGGCTTTCCGCTCCACGCCAAGGATCTTGTAGTAATCTTTATAGTCCATACTTATATTTTCATCCCTGCGCAGGGTGGAAGTCAAGCGCCCAAAGGGCACACTTACACAACTCTAACCTGCAATTTTCTGTGGTACAGTTGCCGAAATCATTCTAAAAAGGGAAGATAAGAAGACCATGAAATCGATTTGTGTTTTTTGCGGATCATCCGACTCGGTTCATTCCGACTATAAAACTGCCGCCCACCATTTGGGCGTGACCCTCGCCCAAAGCGGGATTCGCCTGATCTACGGCGGTGGGAAAACAGGCTTGATGGGCGAAGTGGCGAACGGAGCATTATCCGCAGGCGGCGAGGTGGTCGGGGTTATCATCCCTTCGATGAACACGCCCGCGTTGGCGCATACCGCTCTCACCCACATGGAAGTGGCTCCCGACATGCACGGACGAAAAGCCCGCATGCACGAACTCGCGGATGGATATATTGCGCTGCCCGGCGGCTTTGGCACGTGGGACGAACTCTTCGAGACCATCACTTGGGCGCAGACCGGTGCGCATGAAAAACCTGTCGGCTTGCTGAATGTGAAGAAGTACTACGATCCCCTGCTCGCTGCCATGGACCATGCCGTGGCAGAAGGGTTTGTCTTTGCGGAACACCGCAGATCCGTATTCTGTGAATCCACGCCTGAAGAATTATTGGTAAAAATGGAAGGCTATCAACATCCGCGTGAGGCGGTGAAGAGGTGGTTGAAGGAAAGTTAATATGTCATTGTGAGCCGCAAAGCGGCGAAGCAATCTTCTCATATCATTGGAGATTGCTTCGGGCAAATCCCCTCGCAATGACATTACATTGTCAAAATAATCGGTTCGTTCTTCGTAACGATGACCGTATGCTCAAATTGGGCGGCGATGGCGCGGTCAATGGTTCGTAACGACCAGCGGTCTTTCTCTTCGACGACGCGTCCGCGCCCGGGGGTGAGAAAAGGCTCGATGGCAAGTACCCAGCCTTCCTTAAGAATGCGGCGGTCATCCGGTTTGTTGAAGTTATAGATCGCGGACGGCTCCTCATGCAGTGACTTCCCGATCCCGTGCCCCGTCAGATCATAGATGACGTTGTACCCTTTGCGTTTTGCTTCGTCCTGAATTGTCTTGCCAATCCCATTGAGCGGTTCGCCCGCCTTCGCGGCATGCACGGCTTTATTCAGCGCGGACTTCGCAGCTTCGAGCATCCGCTCGATCTCCGGGATGCGTTTGGCGACGACCATCGAAGCGCCCGTGTCGGCGAAGTAACCGTCGAGTTCGGCGGAGACGTCGATGTTGATGAGTTCGCCCTCCTGCAATACGTGGTTGCCAGGGATGCCGTGCGCGATGATCGGCGAAACACTGATGCAGGTTGCGCCGGGAAAGTTGTACATGGCTTGCGGCGCGGACTTTGCGCCCTCCGCCTTCAGGAACTCGCTTCCGATGGCATCGAGTTCGGCGGTGGTCATGCCGGGTTTGGCGTGCTTCATCATTTTCTTCAACGCCAGCGCAACCACGCGCCCGGCGGCTTTCAGGGATTTGATGTCTTTTTCAGAGTCGGCGGTCATGATCGTTTGAATTCTCTTTCAATGGTCTCGCGGTGTTCCTGGAAGTGTTCGGTGGTATCGCCCAACACCCAAAGCAAAAGCGGACGTTTTTCGGGGTCGCCGGCATGACGTGGTTTCAGTAGATCTTCAAATGACATGGATTCAAGCCTCGCCTCTAACTTAACGTAAGCCTGCTTCAACAACTCCATCACTTCGCCACGCGGACGGTTTTTATTCCGCTCGGACAGCACGGGATTGATGACTTCCATATCCCAACCTTTGACCACATCTTCCGAAACGCCGATGACTTCATGTGCCGGATTTTTATCCATGTGATAGCCCATCAGGATGTTCATCCATTCAGCGATGTGCGCGAGATTATCCTTGGGTGACCAGCCGCCCGAATCCGGCGTGGACATTTGCTCGTCGGTCAATGATTCGGCAAGGTCGAGCAATAGCTTCCACTCCCGCTCGATGGCGGATAGGAGTTCCTGTTTATTACCGGGCATCCATTGTTCGGTCATGTTCTTCTCCTAGAAAACGATCGGCTGACCCTCTTCCAGCTTTTCCTTTTCCGAGCCTTTTCTCAAAATATACGCCTCACCGCGGACAAGCATGGTTTTGCTTTTTTCGCTTTTCACATATGCGCCATCGCACATCATGACGACGGGGTTATCGTGAAAGAGGTGATAATCGCTCAGCCAATCATCCTGCACCGACTGTTCACTGGCGTCGAACGGGTAATGAGGAAAAAAGTTGAACGGCGTCGCATTTAACCCGGCAAAGTGTTGGGTCTGCACCGAATTCATGTCGTTGGCTGTCAGGATGTTCGGTCCGCACAGAACCGCTCCGGCGCTGAATCCCACCACTTGCAACCCGGCTTGGACTTTCTTCTTCAGGAACGGCATGATCCCGCTGACATGCAGGCGGTGATTAAGCAGGAATGTATTTCCGCCGGAGATATAAGCCGCGACGCTTTTGCGCAGGATATCTTCGATCTCCGTTTGCGACATCAGTTCGGTGTTGATGATCTTTACCTGCGCCAGTCCTTTGAATTGCGCAACGGTGTAGTCCAGCCATCTCTCACCGTCCAGAAAGGCGAGCGGAAGGAAGGCGAGGATAGGGTCATCCTTGCCGTTCAAATATGGGCGGCAGGCGTCGACGATATAGCGAATGTCCCTTTCGCCAGGGGATGAGAAGAGATGTAAATTGGGAGACATGGTGGGATTGTATCAAATATGCAGGGCGGGGTTACCCCGCCCCTACGCAATTAATTACCCAATTTCTCTAAAATCACCCGCCTCAACTCCGCCTGCACGGACTCCCATGCCTGCTCTGAATTCACTACCACCCAGCGCTGCGGTTCGGCGTTGACCATCTCCAAATACCCCGCGCGGACGCGGCGATGGAATTCCACTGTGTAGGCATCCAGCCGATTCCATTCGTTATCTTTCTTTTTTCTTTTCAACCCGACCTCCACATCAAGATCAAGCAGGATGGTCAAGTCAGGCGTCAAGCCGCCGGTGGCGTATTTGACCAGCGCGCGGATGTCGTCCAGATCCTGCTGATGTCCATAGCCTTGATAGGCGATCGTGGAATCATAATAGCGGTCTGAGATGACAATTTCGCCGTCCGCCAAGCGCGGCTGGATGACCTGCTCCACGATCTGGGCGCGCGCGGCTTGGTAGAGCAGAGTCTCCGTGCGAGGATGCATCTCCGCGTTCTTCATATCGTGCAAGATATCGCGGATCTGCTCGCTGATGGAGGTCCCGCCCGGTTCACGGGTCGGGAAGACGGTATGTCCCTTCTCGCGCAGAAACTCAACGAGATGGGGAATGTGGGAGGTTTTGCCCGAGCCTTCGGGTCCTTCGAGGGTGATGAACATGGAGCAAGTATACAGGGAAATGGACGCGTCCAAAGAGGTTTGCATCAAACCTCTTTGGGATATTGTGAGGCAAACTAACCGTCTATGAAATACAGATACACCAAGACGGCAATGACCATGAAGATCAAGACATTTGCGATCACGCGCCAAAAGAACCTGCCCAACAGGCTCAGTTCGCTATGATCGCTGACGATCAGCGGATGATTCTCCCAGTCCATCACCCGCGCGCCCTGGGTCAGGGATGTCCTGCCAAGTACATACACCTGATCGCCCTGTTCGATATATCGTTCATGGACGCGCATGTTCTTGTTTAAATTCAGCAGACCTTTCGAACTCACGCCCATCTCACTCAACGCAGCTTGGGTCTGCTCGTCAAGAGATGAAAATAGTCCGGATGATTTTTTCACGTCGTCCCGTAACAAAAGTTCCAAGCGGTGACTGGGATGGATGCGCATCCGACCGGTGTTGTCGTACACGTCGAACGGTTCGGTGGATGTGTTGCTATATACCGTAACCCACCTTGAACTCCTGCCGGAACTTCGTCTCTCCATCACCTCCACCTGCCACAGGACGCAGGGCGTTTTTGTGATGGGGCTGTGCAGGATGGTCGGGCTGTCAGCTCTCCCGACGATCTCCACCTGCTCATCCGCCGAAATGTGAGCGATCTCGCTGGTGGATGTGCGAATCATGCGAAATAGCTTGCCAAGGTTCTTGTAGGACAAAAGCAAGCCAAAAAAGCCGCCCGCCGCGCCTGCAAGAATGACCATCATATTTCTGTTCACGAAAACCAGGATGTCGTCCATATCAAACTCTCCGTAATGAATCGAGTTATGCGTGCCATGCACAGCGCCTTCCCGAGATAAAAGGGAAACAGGCGTATTAATTCGATTGTAACAAAAGACCGTGGATGATGAGCGATTGATCTTCGCTTCATCCACGGTCTGTGGTCTATCGTCCAAAGTCTTACTCGCGGAAGATCCTCACATGCCTGCGCGGCTCCTTGCCGTACGAGTGACTCACCAACTCCGCTTTGCGCGCCATCTCGTGTTGGATGCGGCGCACGAGCGACGGTCCGGGCGGCAGGTCCACCCAGCGTTCGCCGTTCAGCACGGCGGCAATGGCTTGTTGGGTTTCATGGCGCACATCTTCCATATTGTCGCGCGGGGTTTGCGGCTCGGTCAGGTTGTACACGTCGCCGAGAAACTGCTCGATCTGCGAGACCGAATTTGCGCGCAGGACATAGATCGGCATCCCACGGCTTTCGGCTTCGATCACCGTATGTTCGCGGTTGCGGTAATACGTCCGCAGGGTCACCAGCACATCGGCTTCGTTCACATCAGTGACGACCACCGCAGGCACGCCGAGTCGCTTGGCGGCTTGCATCAGTCGATTCCGCGCCACGCCGTACGCGAAGACTCGCAGAGTCTGCAAGCGCGCGCCGACATTGGCAATGCCGATCGCAGGCGGATTGATCGACTCAGAGCGTGGAGTCGCTTCGGGGATGACAGAAGCAGGCTGACGGCGAGTCCGAAGCGGAGGAGTCTTCGTCGCATCTCCCTTAACTTTGGGCGGACTCTGTTTCTCGATCTTGATCTCGCCCGATTCATCGCGCGTACGGATCTCGGGCAGGATGGGCGCGTCGCGCAGGAGCGAATCCACCGCGGACATGATGTCGAGGTGAACGGCAAAGCGCTCGCGATGCTGGATCTCGATCAGCACATCGAAGGTGGGCGGAGCGCGTCTTTCCAAAACGGTCTTCTGCGTGCCGCGGCGGCGGGCTTCTTCATCTGATAATGTGACCGCTTCGATGCCGCCGACGAGGTCGCTGAGCGTGGGGTTGAGCAAAAGATTATCAAGCGTTTGACCGTGCGCCGTGCCGATCAGTTGCACGCCGCGTTCGGCGATGGTGCGCGCAGCGAGGGCTTCGAGTTCGCGCCCGATTTCGTCGATGACGATGACTTCGGGGTTGTGATTTTCGACCGCTTCGATCATCACTTCGTGTTGCAGCATCGGCTCGCGGACTTGCATGCGGCGCGCCCGTCCCACGGCGGGATGCGGCACGTCGCCGTCGCCGCCGATCTCATTGGAAGTATCCACGATGACAACGCGCTTGCTTTCAGCGAGGATGCGCGCCGCCTCGCGCAGGAGCGTGGTCTTGCCGACACCCGGACGACCGAGGATCAGCACGGATTTGCCTGATTCGATGATGTCTTGGATGATGTCCACCGTGCCGTACACGGCGCGACCAACGCGGCAGGTTAAACCAACAATGACGCCCAGCCGGTTTCGGATGGCGGAGATGCGGTGGAGTGTGCGCTCCATGCCGGCGCGGTTGTCGGCGTCGAACATGCCGATGCGCTCGGTGATGTGGTCGATCTCGGCGCGGGTGATCTCCTTGTCGGAGAGTACGATTTCGCCTTCGACGAAGCGCGCGGCGGGCAGGCGCCCAAGATCAATGACGATCTCCAGCAGGTTGTCGGAGTTGTTCGCCTTTTCCACGGCGTGACGAAGGTTCGCGGGAAGGACGTCCAAAAGGGCGTCGAGGTCGTCTGTAATTCTGTGTTGTGTCATATGTTAAGTTTCAAGAAACGCCAAAGGTCAAGTGGCGGGAATGATCGTAAAACAGGAAAGAAATATGCGGGCACGCGAAAAAGAACAAGCGCGGCTTGTATTAAAAACAGAGGGGAAATTTAGAAATGACCATTGTAGTGTACCTGCCTTTCCGGGGTGTCACGTGCAGAGTTTCACGTGTCAGGCATCCTGCGCCGTCGTGTAGTGGCAGGGATATTATAGCAGGTTGACGGTCCATGCATGGTTAGAGATGCGTATTAATTTCAGGATTTGTCTGACGAATTTTACAGATGCACGGCGCGCTGTATCCCATCTTTCCTACCCGCTAATCCCTTATCGCCTGTATAATTACTACCATGTCATTATCGGACGACCCGATCCTTCCAAACGAACCGCCGCAGCCTCCACGCAATGAAGAGACTGCCGCACAGCGTGTCCGGCGCAGACGCGCCACGCGCCGTTCCTCCATCCCAACGGATGCGGAGGGACAGGCGGCACTGATCGCCTCGCTGGCGCGCCGCGCGTATCCATCCATCGAGTTGTTCGTCTTCTCGTTGGTATGCGGCGCGATCCTCGGGCTGGGGTTTCTGCTGAATTCGCAAGCCGTGCTCTTGCTCGGCATCCTCGTCGCGCCGCTGATGACTCCCTGGGTGGGATTCCTGCTTGCCATCCTCACCGGTTCGATCCGTTTTCTTTTTGAAACCATCATGGCATTGCTCATCAGCATTGTGCTGGTATTTGCAGGCGGATTACTGGCGGGGTTCGCAATGCAGATCTGGCCCAACATTGCGCGCGACAATGTCTATATCCATTCGCAGTTATGGCTGCCTGCGCTGGTCGTCTTTGCCGTTGGCGCAGTGACGCTGGTCGCATCCTTTGCGCGTTCGGAGAGCAAGCCCTTCCTGCCGAGTGTGCTGATCGCGTACTCGTTCTTCCTGCCGGTCAGCGCGGCGGGTTTCGGGCTCAGCTCCGGTCTGGACGGAGTCTGGCTCCAAGGTGCGCTTGTCTTTGTTACGCACTTTGTGTTTGCAAGCCTGCTGGGTCTCGTCACGCTGTTCCTCCTGCGATTACGCCCGTCAATGGGCGGTGTCATCTTCAGCGGGATATCGATCCTGCTCTTCGCGTGGATCCTGTTCTCGTTGATGGGAGCAGGTTCCCCGTCTGGAAATGAGGCGGCGACAAATGCCTCCACACCGACGAATCAGGCATCCGCGCTTCTCTCTCCAACCTCGGAACTGGGTCAACCATCCATAGAGACTCCCAGCCCCTCGCGGACTCCATCCCGCACGCCGACGGTTGGCACGCCCAGCCCCGTCCCGCTGACGCTTGAGATCACGCTGCCTCCCACCGAAACCCCGACCATCACCATGACGGTCCAGCCCACCCCCACCTACGGCAGGATTCGGGCGGCTGAGGGCGGCGGGGCAAATTTGCGCGAATCCCCCAACGGGGCGTATTTGTTGACCCTGCTCAATGATACGATCGTGGAAATCTATTCGGAGTTCGAGATCGTGAATGGGGTGACATGGGTGAAAGTGTACGTGACCATCAGCGGGCGGCAGATCGAAGGCTGGCTGTTGGAGTCGGTGCTTCAGTACGCCACGCCTGAACCGAATTTCCCAGCGTCCGCCACGCCGACCGGGACGCCTACCCCGTAAACCAAATCTCTCAAAAAAGGATATTTCATGCCCATACATTTTGGCACCGACGGCTGGCGCGCCGTCATCTCGGATAGTTTTACGTTCGGAAATTTACGCATGGTCTCGCAAGCGATTGCGGATGCAGTCGCTTCAGACCATTGGGATAAATCTGCAAATGTGGATTCCAAGAAGATCGTGATCGGATTCGACACGCGCTTCCTCTCCGACCGGTTTGCAGGGGAGGTGGCGCGTGTGCTCGCCGCAAACGGATTTACCGTTCTGCTGGCACAGTCCGATTCGCCCACGCCCGCCATTTCCTATGCGGTGAAGCACAATAATGCCATTGCGGGCATCATGATCACTGCTTCGCACAATGCGCCGCGTTACAACGGCGTGAAGTTGAAGGGCGCGTTCGGCGGTTCGGCTCTGCCCGAGCAATGCCGCCGCGTGGAAGTGTATATCAACGACAACGAACAGCAGGCGCGCGGTCCCAATTTGATGGATTTCAAACAAGCGCGCGATGCGGGCTTGATCCAGAAGTTCAATCCGCTGCCTGCTTATTTTGAACATTTACGAACGCTCATCAACACGGACGTCATTGCCGATAATCCGCAGCGTTTCGTAGCGGATGCCATGTACGGCTCCGGTCGCGGGGTGATCAAAGCCTTTTTGCAGGGGACAGGCTGCGAGATCGCCGAGATCCGCGGCGAGATGAATCCCGGTTTTGGCGGCGTGCATCCTGAGCCGATCGCCAAATATCTGGGGGCGTTGTCCAGCGCGGTCAGTTCCGGGCTGGGAGATTTCGGCGTGGTCACCGATGGCGACGCGGACCGCATCGGCGCGATGGATGAGCGCGGGAATTTCGTCGATCCGCACAAGATCATGGCGCTTTCGCTGAAATATCTTGTTGAAGAACGAGGCTTGGGCGGCGCTGTTGTGCGGACGGTTTCGACCACACGCATGATCGACCGTCTCGCAAAACGCTACGGGATGAAATTATACGAAACGCCGGTTGGATTCAACCATATTGCCGACCATATGCTGAGCGAGGATGTGTTAATTGGCGGCGAAGAGTCTGGCGGCATTTCCTTCAAAGGACACATTCCCGAAGGTGACGGTCCCGTCATGGGCTTGCTGCTGGTGGAAATGCTGGCGAAGTCGGGCAAGTCACTTGGCACGCTGGTGGATGAATTGCTCGCGGATGTGGGTCCTGCTCTGTATGAGCGCGTTGACCTGCGTCTCAGCCGTCCGGTTGCCAAGGCGGAAATGACGGAATTTCTAACCCAAAAAGCGCCTGCCGAGATCGGCGGTCAGAAAGTGGACGAGATCGGTCAGCGCGACGGTGTGAAATACATCATGGCGGACGACTCATGGCTGTTGATCCGCCCGTCCGGGACGGAGCCGGTTCTGCGCGTGTACGCCGAAGGACGCACGCAGGAGATGGTCAAGGCGTTGATCGGTTATGGGAAAACGGTAGCGGAGAGCGTGGTTTAGTCTCTTTCGATGCGAAACTGAAAATAAAACTCACCCGTTGCAGGGTGAGTTTTATTTTCGGGGAACAAGAACCAATTATCGGGTCGGGGAGACGCGCAGCCTGCGTGCCAGCAGGATCACGATCATGAAAGCGAGCGCCATCACAACCAGACCGGGCACGCCGTAGTCATCCACAAAGCCGGTGTTGGGCAGGGCGGTAGTGGTGGGGATGACGGTCAGCTGGGCAATGGCGGCTTGCGTCAATGCCGCGCCGACGGTTGCAGTTGCAGCGGCGGGTGTTCCTGCCGCATCTGCCGGGCTGACGCCGCCTCCGGACGGATCCGGGGTTTCGGTGGCGGTGGCGAGGTTGACTACGGAGGTGGAGGTCGGCTCCAGCGTGGGAGTGGATTGGATGATGGCTTCAGATGTGGCGGTCAGCGCCGAGGCGATAAAATCGGCGTTGGCTTGCGCGGTCTGCGAGGCGATCGCATTGTTCTGCGCCTGCTGCGCCGCGCGGTTTTGCGAACCAAATAAATACACGCCCACCAGACAGGCAATGGAGATCAGGATGATCCCGCCCAGAATACCGACCGCAATCAGGAACGTGCGGTTATTATTCGATTCCTCCGGAAGCGGAGCATCGTCAGTGGTTTCAAATTCATTAGGTTCAAAGGACATGGAACACTCTCCTGATTAATGGGTTACGTTGGTATTATCCCACAACTTCTAGGTTTATGAGCGGGGCAACGATCGTTTCGCCGTTCTCAAGTTTGACCTCCGCCGCCGGGGCGCGCAAGCCGCTGGGAAGTACCGTCAACCCGGGCTTGATGGCGGCGATGGAGCCGATCATTCCCATCGCCGGCGGGCGGCGCATCCGCACCTGCAAACCGGGCGCGAACGTCTCGATCGCGTTCGGCGCGGACGGCTCGGATGAAATGGGCAGCGGGATGATGACTTCCGGACGCGCGCCGGTGTAACGGTCATACGCCTCGGCGTTAACGGTCACTTCGCGCTTGGCGTTTGTGCTGAGCAGCTTATGTGCAGCGGAGTTCATCGGCAGTTTGCCGAACCCATCCGTGAGCATGATCGGAATGCGAAGCTCGCGCGCCTTGGCTATCAGTGTGGGCGGCAGGCTCGAAAGGATAAGCCCGCGCACGGGCAGGTCTGCCGCGTCCTGTAACGTTTCCGCATCCGTGATCATTCCTCCAAGGATGATGGAACCGCGCAGGCTGACATCCAACCGTCCGGATGTCAGAACAGCGTCCGGCGTATCCGCCAGATTGACGAGAATCCCCGAATCAATGCGGCCGTTGCCCCAGACGCCTTGTATCAATCCGCCGGCGGTTTGGATCACGACGCCCCGGTTCGGGATGAGTTGGATGACCGTGCCCGGTATGCCCGCTTTCAACTCAAGTTTTGTTTCGCCAACCTCCATCAATACCTGACCGCCTCCCACCGCTACCACGCGTCCTTCGCGCGGAGTGCGGACATGGCGGGGGAAGATTCCCTTCCCGGTAGCGATCTCTGTATTTGCCGAGAGGCGGTCATCCACTTTGCAACGGATCAATCGTTCCGCCATTTCCGGGGAAACGTCCAGCAGCCGCGCCACATCCAGCAGGACATGTTCACGCGCCCAGTGGGTTTCAGCGATCACATCCACCGGGCTGACCTTTTGCTGAATGCGGGCAAGCACTTTGCCGGAAACGGGCAGAACCCGTTCGCGCACAATGGATGTAAAACCGATCACATGATGTACAGGTGCCTGCATCTTCTATCCGCCTCCCAACGTCCAGTTCCATTTTTTGATGAGTTCACGCCGCCGCACAGGATCAGATGGGAGATCCAGCGGACGCCCGCGCCCGTCGAACACAACGCCTAACGCTCCGCCGCTCACTGAGATGCTGCCACCCTTGCCGGGTCCAAAACCGACGTCCGCTCCGTGGACGGTCTGGATGGTCAGTTCTGCGCTTTCACCGATGGAAAGCGGCAGGGTTTCGAGACTGCCAAACTTCAAGTCCACGCGGGCTTCGGCTCCGTTCTCATAGGTCAATTTGGCGCGCAGGATGGGCGCTCCCTGACGGGCGGAGACGACCGGCGAAATGACCGTCCCGACGCTGAGGAAGGCTCCAGATTCAAGCACCTGCACAGGCAGAATATTGTTTTGGGATGCCGCCACTCCAAGCAGGGGCAGCAGGTTGTTCTGGTCCAGGATCACGGTGGTGATGCCCACGGGTTGGACCGAGTCAAGGAGTAGAAGCAAGCCCTGACCGGGTCGCGAAGCGTCGCTTAGTGCGCCGCCTCCTGCGATGATGGGGTCAAACAACGGGGTCAGGGTTGGCTTGATGGATGCGGTATTCTGCGGGAAGTCGCGGCGGGCGAACTGCATCGCAAGGTGAAGCGCCTGTCTCACCACGGCTTGGGAGAGAGCGAGGTCTTCCTTCGTTGCCGCAATAGCGGCGGGATATAGCGATTTCTGGTGGAGGTAATCGAGCAAGACGCTGGCAGGGATATCGAGCGAAGACCAGCGCAGAATCTCTTCGAGAGTCGTGTAATTGAGCAAGCCCGCCAGATTCTCGCCAAGCCCAAACTGAGGCAGAACCTTCAGGGTGGATTTGCTCTTGAAGCCCGCAGCAATGACCGCGGCAGATGAGCCGATATCCACGCTGAGAATGCCTTTTTTGGAGGCATACACCTTCGAGAGGAAACGCACCATGCGTCCGGTTGCATAAGCAGTTGGCAGCGTATGCCCGCCGGACCATAGATCGAGAAGTTCAACGCCCTTGATCTGCCGCTTGCGGATGTTGATGAACATACGTGCCAGCTCACGCTCGGCGGGGTCAATGTCCTCCGTTTCGAGCGAGGGGCGGATGTTCGGGCTGAAGTGCAAGGAGGATGCCAGCGAACCAACAAGCGACTTGACCTCCTCCTCCATTTTTCCGTTCCCCGCGAACAACACAGCGGGGCGTTTTTCGTCGGGCAGGAGGAAACTGGCAAGCCCAATGGGTTCGAGCAGTTTCTGGATGGAGCGCGAGGCGCCGCCATCTGTCCCGCCGGCGATCACTACCAGTTCAGGGCGGATGCGTAGGAGACTGTCGATCTGCTGGTCGGCTTTACGGTGATCGCTCAAGCCGATGGTATCCATGATGCGGGCGTATGTGGTTTCGGTCAGCTTGCGAGCGCTTTCGAGCGAGACCTCTTTGAGCAGTCCAACAACGATGGTTTTGACCGGCGCGCCTGCCGAGAGGGTGACAACCAGCGCATCCACTCCGGACCCGTCTGACTGGGTGGGGAGGATCAGGTCGCGTGAACCATCAAGCAGGGTTCTACCCAGGAGTTTTTGCAATTCCGTGACGGCGTCGCGCGCACCTTCGGAGACATCTTTGAATGGGGCTTCGGCTGTGCTGGGAGCAACGCCGGATGCCACAAAGCGATATTCGCCTTCGATGACGTCGAACAGCACCGCACGCGTGTTTGCCGCGCCGACGTCGATTGCGAGCAGGGAGTTTCCTGTAACCAGTGAAGAAGGCATGATCTTATGACCTGAACATGGAGAGCAGCGAGTCGATGAATTCGAAAAGGAAGGAGAGACGTTCGATGAACGCGGTCAGCGCGGCAGCAAAGACGCCTGCGAAGATTACGCCCAATGTAATGCCGATAAAGATTCGTCCGATCCAGGCGAGAATCTCGATGGGCGCAAGGCGGTTCGTGGAACCATCAGCCTTGGGACGCGCACCGAAATGGAAATAAGCCAGCGATGTCACTGCACCGACGAGGATAATAGCACCGTTGCCGAGCACTTCCGCGAGGCTGATGTTGCGTTCAGCGGCAAGCTGTGGATCGAAGAAGTTGATGGTCGCATTTATCTGAGGGATGAGCGTGCCAATCACTGCCCCGGCAAGGATGACCGCTGCACCGGCGCCGACGAGAAATGCCATGGTAATGCGGGCAACTCCTGAGAGGCGGGGTGATAATTTCATCAGGATGAAGCCAAAACCAAGCCATGGCACGATCAGGAGCGCGCCCTGTGTCAGATCACCGGTCATAAGCACGGATCGGGTTGGGATGAACAGGCGGGGGGTCAGCACCTGCAGCCAGATCACGGATGCGGCATAGCCGGAGGCAACGCCTACAAATATATAGACCGCGATGCGGAAAAGCGCATTGTCCCCGATCAGATAACTGAGGACGAGGATCGTAAAGATGAAACTAAGGACACCGCTGATCATATCCGCGGAAATGGACATGTTACTTTGCCTCCCTTGCTTCGGCGCGTTCGCGCCTTCCCTGCGCAAAATTCCACAGACCGCCGATCAGTACTGTCAAAGCGGCAAGCAACATGGCAAGACTGTATGCATCCCAATAGGAGCGCGCCGTACCAGGTCTGCCCGCATTGTGGGTTTCGAAGATCGCGCCGCCATACAAACCCGAAATGATGCCATCCACCTGGCCGGAGTCGTAATACGGCTGGATCATCGGCGCAGCTTGGGCGCTGGAGATAATGATGAATGGAGTATCCCCGCGCAGAGATTCGGTCTGTTCCACCCAGACGCGGGCTGCATCGGCGTTGTCGGTGAGCAGGATCATGGCGGTGAATTCCCCAAAGGTGGAAACGCCCTCGAGCGGTGTCAGCGTCCATGCGGGCTGGAGGTTAATATCCAGCGGGGCGATGACGGACGGATTTTGCGCAAAGGCGCGGATGCCCAACTGCCCGCCGGAAAGGTAACCCAAGTTCAGGTAGTTGATTCCGCTTTGGAGGTTGTGACCAGCTAGATGTCCAGTAAGGAAGCGTTCCGCCAGTATGGACCCGGTCTCATTGGTGGCGACAAAGGTCAGACGCGGCGGTTTCAACGTCAGGAGATTGTCGAAGAAGGGCACGGCGGCGGCTTCCATCTCACCGGCGCGGGATGGCTCGTAGTCGAACGCCACTAACAACCGCGCATCGGCAGGGATCGATTGCATCACCAGCAGAGCACTCGTAGCTTCGTTCGGTCTGCCTTGCGGCATGGCAAAGAACTGCGTGCGCAGGGAAATGGGCACAATAACAACCAGCAACATGACAGCCGCGAGGAACCATCGCAGTCCGCGTGAGGCCCTCACAGCGGGAGCGGACCCAAGCGGTACGGGCGCAGTTTCAGCGGTGAGGATCTGTTCCAGAATTTCCGCATGCGCCAACTGCTCATTGCTGGCGTTGAGCTTGATCGAATGTGCTTTCGGTTTGCTGGTAGGGGTGAAGCCCGGCACGGCGGCAGGCAAAACGCCGTGCAAGCCTGCCAGCGCGCCGCGCGATTCCAACGTTTGGTCGCTGGAGAGAGGCAGCGGGGAGGTTTCTGAATCCAACGGGCGCATCGCCTGCACCCAGGAGGGCAGTTCGCCGGGCGCGATCGCCTCGTCACTTTGTTCAGCGGATGAAGGTGTTTCCAGTGTGTTTGAAAGCCAGTCCGGCATTTCGGTGAAGAGATCGTTCAGATTTTCATCTGCCTGAGCTTCCGGCGTAAACGCCGGCGCGGATTCAAACGGAGCGTTCGTTTCCGGCTCGGGTTTATCGGCTTCGGGTTGGGATGCTTCCTCCGTTTGGAATGACCCAAGCCAGTCCAGAGATTCCGAGGCGGGTTCCTCCGCAGATCGCTCCGATGGAGAATCGAAGATCAAAGATTCCGGTGCGGCGGCTTTCAACCAACTGGGCAGGTCGCCGGAAAGATCATCCTGCGCGGGTATTTCCTCCTGCGGCTCCTCCGCATGTTCGGTCATCAGGTGCACCGTATCTTCGCTGGAGATCCAGGCAGGGATATCCTCATTTTGCGGACTTTCCGATTCATCCTTCAACCAGGCAGGAGTTGCACCCTGCGCAGGCGTTTCGTTTTCGGATGAACTTTTCATCCAATCAGGAATATCCATGGACGAAAGATCGGACGCATCGGTCTCACCCGGGCTTGATTCTGAAACAGATGCAGATTCAGCGCCCTGACCTTGTTCATCCACGCCGCGCAGACCGCTCAACCAGTCAGGCGTATCGATTGGGATCTCAGGGGCATCGCTGGGCGTCTCCGCCTGCAAGCCTTCCACAGATTTAGCTTCCGCATCGGCTGACATTTGCTTGAGCCAGTCCGGAGTTTCATCAATGGTCAGGTCTGGGAGCGGCTCATCAAAAGCGGGCGTGGGAGCCGGTTGTTCACTGTCAGTGTGCGACCAACCCGTCAGTTGATCTTCCTGCGGTTTGGATGGGGACGACTGCAAGTCATCCAACCATGAAAGACCGGTTTCCTCCTGTGGAAAATCATCCTTTCCACCCATTTCCACCCAGCGGACTTCGGACGATCCCTCAGGTTCTTGTTTTGGGGTCGGGGAAGCGCTTGTGATGCTGGCAAGCCAGTCCGGCACTTCGTCTTCGTCGTCGTCATCTGCCTGGGAGCGCAAACCAGCCAACAGGTCCTCGGTGGATGCGATGGGTTGGGAAAGTTGTTCGTCTTGTGGATCAGGATCCGATGGCGAGTCCATATTTTTGGCGGCATCGCGCGCATCCCTAAGCCATTGCGGCAGGACGTGCTCGAGTTCGGATGTATGTTTCTGTGTGGGAGCCTGACCGGGCACGATGGAAGCATCACCAGATGACAGGGGGGTTTGGCAGTTCCGGCAGAACTGTTCGGTTGCGGAATTTTCCTCTCCGCAGGCGGGACATTTTATGATGTCAGCCATTAGTTACCCCCATATGGGCGGTCCAAGCCGAACAGGACGCGCAATCCCGTGGTGAGCGTGCCAAGCGCCACACCGATCAAAATTCCGCGCGCGCCGCCCAGCGCCCAGATCTGTGCCACCCACGGGCGCACCAGCGTGCCGAATACGGGCATATCCCCGAAAGGCAGTGTGGCGGAACCGATGAAGATAAGCACGGCGGTCAGCAGGAAGACGACACCCATCACGTCCGCGCGGCGGCGCAGGAGGCGGATGGCAGCATAGAGCAGGGAGACGGTCAGCAAGCCCATCAACGTCGCTTCGACGGGCAGGATGATGCCGTTCAACAGAACCTGCATGGCTTGATGCTGCGGGCGAAGGATGATGCCAAAGATAAAGGTCGCAGCCAGCGCGATAACGAGCAGAGCGCTGTACACGCTTCCCTTTTCAGCCCGGCGGATCTTATCTGTGTGGACGGTGATAAGGTTGAAAATTCCCACCAGCGCAGCAACTCCGGCAAGGATGATCGCCCAGTTCAATAAAAGGGTTTGGATTCCGACCGCTTGCGGAAGGAAGTATCCCAACAGGACGAGAATGCCGGTGGCAATGGCAATGAGTGCGGTAAAGACGCGCATTAGAGAACCCCCAGGAATTTTGCGGCAGCGCCGCCCACCAGTGCAAGGATGACCAGCCAGCGCAGAACATCCTGCACCGTGAGGCTGGCAGTATGCGATGGGCTCGCGCCGAGGTATGCACCTGCGGCGAACAGTTCTTCACCGATCAATGCATCCTGCGTGTTGGCGAAAAGAACCGCCTGTCCGCTCAGGTTGTCGCTGGCACCGATCAAGGCAATGTCATCGCGGTCGGAGGCTTCGGCAAGCAAGGCGGCTTCCGGTCCGAAATGACCGATCATGATATTGGATGAGACATTTTCGTTCTTTGCGATGTGCATCGCGCCAGCGGCGTAACTGAAGGGCGTCAAGCCGGTGACGCGTCCCGTCGTGGGGACGTAGAGTTCATCGACCCCGGCAGCCTGGTATCCAGCCTGGAGTGTGTCCTGGGTCAACAGACCAAGCGGCGGGTCGCCAGCGGATGCGACGGCGGGCATGTCACTGGTGGAGGTGTGCTCGGCGATGATCCGCAGCATGGCAAGACCGGCAAAAGCGGATCCTCCGCGCGCATCCAGCAGACTACTGTGTCCAAGCGATATGTGCAGGCGCGTGCCGTCTTCGATGCTTAATCCCAATGTGCGTATCAATTTTGTGAGGGCGGGGATATCGCGCAGGCGGGAAGGCGCTTTTCGTTTCCACAAGGTGATGGCGATGAGGAGGAAGGCAGTAACGAGCAGGATGAGCAATGCTGTGAGGTTCATTGAGCCGTTCCTTCGCGGGTCAGGAAGGATGCAAATGCGCGTGCTTCGGTCTCTTCTTCAAGGGTCTGGGCGAGGGCGGTCAGTTGGTCGTTCTTGATAAAGCCGCCGCTAAAATAAATCGCCTGCGCTCCAAGCAGTGCAAGAGGGCTTCCTGCTTCAAGGAATGAGGCGACCAGATCGTGAAGTTGATACCGGCGCAAGGTCTCAGCCCAGCGATGCCAGAATTCGCGCGTTGACTTCATAATTAATAAAAGTATAGCATAATTTTAATGTAGCCCCTCTTATGATGCGCGGAAAAAGATTACAGTTTAATAACCGATGTAGAAAGAGCCTGCGCTTTGATGTTCAAATCGGCGCAAGCTCTTTATGTTCATTGAAATGATGAGTTACGGGGTGATGGTCGTGCCGGATGGCAGCACCGTATCCTTTGGAATGATGACGATGCCGTCGCGCACGTACCATTTTTCGTTGTCGATATCCTTGTCGCGCGGGAAGGGGCGGATGGTGACGTTATCACCGATACGCGCGTTCTTGTCGAGGATCGCGCCTTCGATATGACAATTCGCGCCAATGCCGATGGGAATGCCTTCGCGTTCCCGCTCGAAATAATCCGCGCCCATCACGATGCTGTCTTTGATGACACAGCCCGCCGCGATCTGGCTGCGGATGCCGATGATGGAATGGGTGATCTCGGATTTGAGAATGCGGCTGCCATCCGCGATCAGCACGTTCTGCAAGTGGGTGTCTTCCACGATGGATGCGGGCAGGTAGCGTGTTTCAGTATAGATGGGAAACCTCGCGTCGTAAAAATTGAACGGCGTCTGGGATGTGGTCAGCATCAGGTTGGTCTCATAGAACGAGCGGATCGTCCCGATGTCCTGCCAATAGCCGTCGAAATCGAAGCCGAACACCTCATGCGAATTGATCGCCTGCGGGATGGTGTCGCCGCCGAAATCATCATGATGCGGGAAATCCATCAGCAGTTCCACGAGCACCTTTGTGTTGAACATGTAAATTCCCATCGAGCCTAGGAAGGGGCGCTCGGGGTCATCGCGGCTGATGAACTTGTTCTGGACTTCGGGGTCTTTCGGTTTTTCGACAAAGTCGGTGATGTGACCATCCGCCTCCCGTTTAAGAATCCCGAAGCGCGTCACTTCGTCCTTTGAAACTGGTTGCACAGCGACAGTGATATCCGCCTTGTTCTCCCAGTGATATTCCGCCATTGCCTTGTAATTCATGCGGTACAGATGATCGCCCGCAAGGATGAGCACGTACTTGGACCCGGCGGCTTGTATTTCCAGCAATTGCTTGCGGACCGCGTCTGCCGTGCCCTGGTACCAGTCCGCGCTCTCGACGGTCTGCTCCGCCGCCCAGATCTGAACCCAGCCCTGATGGAACGAATCAAAGTTATAGGTCCGCGTGATGTGGCGGTGCAGGGACACAGAGTTGAACTGCGTCAGGACCGCAATGCGGTAGATCTCCGAGTTGATGCAATTGCTGATGGGAATATCGATCAAGCGGTACTTGCCGGCGATCGGCACGGCTGGCTTTGAGCGCATCTGTGTCAGCGGATACAGGCGCGCCCCGCGTCCTCCCCCCAAGATCACTGCAAGGACTTCGTTCAATGACGGCATTTTTAGCCTCCTGGGTAATCCTTGTACGATGTGGATGACGATTTCCCCTATTTTACCCCCAACATCCTTCGAATGCGATGAATCACGTACACGATCGGATATGCCAGCAGGATCAGGACGTCGATGACGATTAAAATCAGGTTAATTTTCATGTGTGCCTCCGTCTTACATGAGGAAACTCTCTGGAGGATGTACGGTTTTCGATAAGAAGCGTTGTTTCATTTCCATTGTACATTCGGACGGTGCAAAGTCAATTGATAAAAGGCACGGATATATAAAAATCAAACATCCTCCAGAAGGAGGATGCCAGGCGGGAGCGGAAACCTGTACGGTATAATATCGTTCCGGGTAACCTGCTCGCTGTGCCGAAGGAGGGAATCGAACCCTCATTCCCGTAGGGAACACGATTTTGAGTCGTGCGCGTCTGCCTATTCCGCCACTTCGGCTCAATTGCGAAGCAAGTATACCACTCTCAACTACAAGGTCAAGATGAAACTAGGAATTATCGGACTGCCCCAATCTGGAAAGACGACCATTTACAATGCGATCACCCGCGGCAACGCCCCAACCACCGCCTCGGCGGGACGCATCGAAGTGCATCAAGCCGTGGTGGATGTCCCCGACCCGCGCGTGGATGCCCTCTCGAAAATGTTCAACCCGAAGAAAACGATCTACGCCAAGGTAACGTACGCGGATATTGCCGGGCTGGAAACTGGTTCCGCCAAAAGCGGCATTTCTGGGCAACTGTTGAATCAGCTCAACCAAATGGACGGGCTTCTGCTTGTGGTGCGCGCCTTTGAAAGCGATCTCGTCATGCACCCCAGCGGGAGCGTAAATCCGCTGCGCGATGTGGAGATGATGACCGGCGAATTGCTGTTGAACGACCTGATCGCCGTGGAACGCAAACTGGAACGCCTCACCGACGAACGCAAAAAGGGCGGCACGGACAAGGCATTGAACGCGCGTCAAACCGAGTTGTTCGAGAAATTACACGCAACGCTCTCGGAGAACAAACCTTTGCGCGACATGGAATTCACTGCTGAAGAGGCAAAGGAACTGTCCAGCTTCGGCTTGTTGTCGCGCAAACCGATCCTGACCGTGTTCAAT
This sequence comes from Anaerolineales bacterium, assembly GCA_023382595.1. Classification (GTDB taxonomy): domain Bacteria; phylum Chloroflexota; class Anaerolineae; order Anaerolineales; family Villigracilaceae; genus Villigracilis. Next base: position 1,423,682 of record JAHDWB010000001.1, read on the forward strand.
CTCGGCGAGGGACAGTCCGCCCCGGATGCCGGGGGGCTCGATCATCCCTCCGTGGCGTTGATGGGCAAACTGGAAATGGAGATCGCGCAATTGTCCGCCGAGGATGCCGCGCTTTTCATGGAGGAATATGGCATCAAGGAACTCAGCCTGAATCGCATGATCAACCTGTCCTACGAACTGCTGAAAGAACAGACTTTCTTCACGGTGGGCGAAGATGAAGTGCGGGCATGGGTCACGCACCGCGGCGCGACGGCGCAGGAAGCGGCGGGCGAGATCCACACCGATCTTTCGCGCGGATTCGTTCGGGCGGAGGTGGTGGCGTACGAAGACCTCATCAGCCTCGGATCCATGAATGAAGCGAAGGCGAAGGGCAAGTTGAGGCTCGAGGGCAAGGAATATCGCATTAAAGAAGGCGAGATCATGCACGTCCGCTCCAGCCTGTAAAATCCATACTGGAGAATGGGTCGCAGGGAATTCGTTTGTGATAAAACTCAAGGATGGAAGACATCCACTTTCATATTAATCAGGAGACAAGATGACATACCAACTTTCAAAATGGGATCTTTCCCCGCTGTACCCCGGCTATGACAGCCCTGAACTGCAAAGCGCGTTCGACATGCTTGAGGAGCAGGTGACTTCGTTCGAAGGATTGCGCGACAAGCTCACGCCCGACATGCCCACTGAGCGGTTCCTGGAGGCGGTGAAAGCCAACGAAACGATGACGCGCATCGGCAGCAAGATGTATTCGTTTGCGGGATTGTCTTTTGCGGCGGATACGCAGGACCAGAAGGCGCAGGCGTTGATGGCGCGTGTGATGCAGTTTCTGGCGGAGATCGAGAATCGCACGCTTTTCTTCAATCTGTGGTGGAAGGAATTGGACGACGAGAACGCCAAGCGCCTGATGGATGCTTCGGGCGATTACCGCTATTATCTCGAGGCGATGCGCAATTTCAAGCCGCACACGCTGAGCGAAGCGGAAGAGAAGATCGTCAACCTGAAAAACGTGACGGGCGTGAACGCGCTCGGCAATCTGTATGACTCGATTACGAACCGTTACAACTTCAAGATGAAGGTGAACGGCAAAGAGAAAGAAATGACCGCGGCGGAGTTGTTCTCGTACCGCTACAGCACCGACCCGAAGGTGCGCGCGGAAAGTTACCAGTCGCAGTTCAAGGTGTACGCGGAGGATGGTCCCATCCTTGGGCAGATCTACCAGACGATCCTGCGCGACTGGCATACAGAGAACGTCAACCTGCGCAAGTTCAAGAATTCGATCGCGCCGCGCAATCTGAACAACGATGTGCCCGAGGAAGCGGTCGAAGCGCTGTTGAGCGTGGCACGCAAGAACGTGGGCATCTTCCAGCGTTACTTCAAGATGAAAGCCAAATATGTCGGCATGAAGAAATTACGCCGCTACGATATTTACGCACCGGTCGCCGCATCGAAGAAGACCTATAATTGGGACGAAGCCGTGACGATGGTGCTGGATGCGTTCAACTCCTTTTCGCCGCAAGTGGCGGAACTGGCGAAGCGCGTCTTTGATGAGAGCCGCATCGACAGCGAGATCCGAAAAGGCAAGCGCGGCGGCGCGTTCTGCGCTTCCATCACGCCGGAGATGACGCCGTACGTGCTGATCAACTATCAAGGCACGGGACGCGAAGTGGCGACGCTGGCGCACGAACTCGGTCACGCCATTCACGCCATGCTGGCGTCACATCACAGCACGTTCACGTTCCACTCGTCATTGCCGCTGGCGGAGACCGCCTCCACGTTTGCGGAAATGGTCTTGATCGACAAATTGCTCGCGGAAGAGACCGATGAATCCGTGCGGCGCGATATTCTCTTCAAGCAAATGGACGACGCCTATGCGACCATCATGCGACAGTCCTATTTTGCGATGTTCGAGAAGACCGCGCACGAATTGGTGCAGAAGAATGCTTCGGTGGATGATCTGAGCAATGCCTACCTTGAAAACCTGAAAGAACAGTTCGGTGACTCGCTCGAACTGAGCGACGAGTTCAAATGGGAATGGGTCGGCATCCCGCACATTTATCAGGTGCCGTTCTATGTCTATGCCTACGCCTTCGGTCAGTTGCTGGTGCTGGCTCTGTATCAGCAGTTCAAGGCGGAGGGTGAATCGTTCAAGCCGAAGTACCTGAAGATCCTTTCCGCGGGTGGATCGGAAGCGCCGGAACGCATCTTGAGCGAAGCGGGGATTAACATCCGTGACCCGCAGTTCTGGCAGGGCGGCTTCGACGTGCTGGAGAAGCTGGTCGGCGAACTGGAAGCTCTCCCTGTGCCGAAGCCTGTAAAGAAGAAACAGGCTGCCCCGAAGAAAGCGGCGGCGAAAACTTCCAAAAGGAAGAAGGTTGCAAGCAAGAAGTCCGTGAAGAAAGCGCCTGCGAAGAAAGTCTCCGCAAAAAGCAAGGCGAAAAAGAAATAGCGACGAGTAACAAGTAGGAAACGAACCAGCCGACCTGATAAATGGGTCGGCTGGTTTATTTTTATGCTGCTCTAATTTGGATAGATCGGGCTTGACAAATCCCATTTCCTGGCATATTATATCTGTAACAGATATATCCACAACGGATACAAGGAGCGTTTAATGACCGAGACTTTGAAAAATCCCGATGATTTTCTCCCTCTCACCCCAGCGGTGTTCAACATTCTTTTGGCGCTTGCGGACGGTGAAAAGCATGGCTATGGCATCATGCAGGAGGTAGAGGCGAATACAAAAGGACAGGTCTTGATGGGACCCGGCACGCTCTATGGTTCGATCAAGCGCATGTTGCAGTCTGAATTGATTGAGGAAAGCGACGAACGCGCCGACCCCACTATGGACGATCAACGCCGCCGTTATTACGAATTGACGAGTTTGGGTAGGCGCGTTTTGCGCATGGAGGCGGAGCGGCTGGCTTCGCAGGTGCAGATCGCACGCTCAAAAAATATCCTCACAATGGATCTTTAGGGTGGTGTGACATGATGAAAAAGACTGCGGAAGACCCGAGTGTTGTGGTCTCGGTTAAATTTTATCAGGTACTCCTGAAGGTATATCCGGACAGGTTCCAGCGGGAATATGGTCCGGATATGGTGCAAGTATTCCGGGATTGCTGTCTGCAGGCGATTCGCCAGGGTGGAATACATGGACTCGCACGATTATGGGGAGTGACGTTTCTCGACATTATCCAAAGCGCGATTTCAGAACATTTACAAAAGGAGGTTCAAGTGAACAAGGGCTTGAAATCAGAAGATACCTATCTGGCTGGTATCGGAGTTATGCTCACAGGCATAGTGTTCCCGATAATGAGTAAATTTAACGCCAACGTAATCCTTCCCATCGTCTTCTTCTGCCTGCCATTGTTGGCAGTTGGTTTGTTGGAAATGCGTAAACGATATGGTGAAAAGGTTGGCTGGTTTGGCAGGAGTATCCTGTTGCTCGGTGCAGTCGCAGGACCGGCAATCAGTTTGATGGGTTTCGGCTCTTTGTACTTCTATGGAGAGAGGATGATCGCTGCTTTTCTTTTCGGCATGGTAGTGACGCTCACCTGCCTGGGCTTGTTCGGAATTGTCGCATTGTTCACGAAACCTCTGCCGCGTTGGAATTTCCTTCCCTTGATTGCGGGGTTTGTTTTCCCAGTCTCTTTTATCACATCCGCGTTTTCGATTATGCCAGCCCAGTCGCTGGATATCCCGCTTGGTATCTTGCAAGGGGTTGCATTGGTGGCGCTTGGGTATATATTAAAAAATGATGGAACGGAAGAGATAACCATCCAACATCTACTCCCCAAAAATATGCAGAGCGACAGTCAACTGAATAGAGTCTCGTTTAATGGTTTTGCTGGAATTGCATTCTTTCTTGGAAGCGTGGGGTTTATCGCTACAATGACTACGATTTACCTGCGCATTGATTTATTAGGGGATGTAGTTCTTTTTCTTTTCATTTTTTTCCTCACACCTCTGTTGGCTCTTGGTTTGTTGGAGCTTCATAGACGATATGGTGAAAAGGCTGGCTGGATTGGGAGGAACATTTTGTTACTTGGGGGGATTCTGGGACCGGTGCTCAGCTTTAGAGGTTTTGGTGTGGCTATTTCAAGAGGGGAGGATAGATGGATATTCGTTTATGCCATCTATGGTTTGGTTACAGTACTCTTATGCCTGAGTTTATTTGGGATGGTTGCATTGTTTAAGAAACCGCTGCCGCGCTGGAACTTCCTTCCCCTTGTCGCCGGAATCTGGTTTCCATTCGTTGTTTTCCTTTCTCCGCTGATTTATTCTTTTGTTGACGTCTCTGTTGTTAACACCTTTTTTGAGAACTTTTGGTATCTGTTTTACGCTCTCTTTATCCTGCAAGGATTTGCATTGGCGGCACTGGGATATATCCTAAGAGCCGATGTGTTGAAAGAAAAGACCGTCCCTGCTTGAATGGGGACAGTAATAAAACAAACAGCCGCCTCTCGGCGGCTGTATACTTATGTTCTAAAACTCGTAATCGCCGGGGTCTTCCTCGACCGTCATCACTGGCTCTTCCTTTTCCTTCTTGTCCAGGAATTGCAGGGTCTGGGCAACGACCTTCGTAAAGTACTTGGTTTCGCCTTTATCCTCATACTTGTCGGTCTTCAAACGCCCTTCGACGTAGATCAGACTGCCTTTCTTTAGATATTCCTGGCAGACCTCGCCGAGCCGCCCCCACGCTTCGATGTTGACCCATTCGGTGGTTTCGCGCGTCTCGCCGTTCTTGTCCTTCCAGCGGTTGCTGACGGCAAGGCTGAAGTGACAGACCTTCTTGCCTGTCGGCGTGAACTTGCTCTCCGGGTCCTTGCCCAGCCGCCCGATCAGTTGAACGCGGTTTAGAGTTGGCATGTCGGCACCCCTTTCGTTTCAATACTTTTAGATGCATGTGTACGTGTCATAATTAGTCTCCTTTTAATCTAAAAGAACAGTTGGGTTGTTTCGAACAGGGTTATACTTTCAGGGTTACCCTGCGCTTTCCGTATTGGTGGACCCGGAAGCGGGCGCCTCCGCCTGGACCTTCTTCAGCACCAGCATGCCCGTCTTCATCTCCACGACATTGTAGCCCGCAGGCACGGCGTCGAGGGCGCCTTCCTTGATCTCCTTCGAGAAGTAGAACATTCTGCCGTTGGAGTGCAGGTAATAGGTCGTCCCTTTGGAATTGGTATGTGAGTAAGCCATTGTAAATCTCCTTTTTTTCTGAGTGTAATAAGAGTGTAGAACAAAGTTTCTAGGCTGTCAAGTAGGAAAAAGGTCATTTGTATAGACAAATAGGTGAATTATGAGAACTGTTTCCCCTCTCTCTGACCTGCGTGCCGCCCGCCTCTCTCTCAAAGGGACGGTTGGTCTGGTTCCCACGATGGGGTATCTCCACGAGGGGCATTTGTCGTTGGTGCGCCAAGCGAAAGCCGAGTGCGACCACGTCATTGTCTCTATATTCGTCAACCCGACCCAGTTTGGTCCCAAAGAAGACCTTTCCAAGTATCCGCGCGACCTCGAACGGGACTTGGAACTACTCTCCTCGCTTGGCGTGGATCTGGTCTGGAATCCGTCAGCGGAGGTGATGTATCCGTCCGGCTACCAGACCTGGGTGGAGGTCGAAGCGCTGACAAATCCGCTCGAAGGCGCGATGCGTCCCGGTCATTTCAAGGGCGTGACCACTGTCGTGGCGAAACTTTTCAATGCGACCCAGCCCGATAAAGCCTATTTCGGGCAAAAGGATGCCCAGCAGGCGGCGGTCATCCGGCGTATGGCGGTGGATTTGAACTTCCCGCTTGAGGTCATCATCTGCCCGACGGTGCGTGAAGCGGACGGGCTGGCGATGTCCAGCCGCAACAAGTATTTGAACGAAGCCGAGCGGCAGGCGGCGACGGTCTTGTTCCGGGCATTGAGCGCCGCGAAGGGATTGTTTGAGAATGGGGAAAGGGATGCTGAGGCGCTGCGAAGAATGATGAAAGAAGTGATCGAAGCCGAGTCGCTGGCGCAGATGCAATACGTCTCCTGCGCGGATTACGATACGCTCGAAGAACTGGATACGGTGAAGGGAAAAGCTCTGCTTTCGATGGCGGTCTTTGTGGGGAAGACGCGGTTGATCGACAATTTTGTGTTGGGATAGTTTGTATTGCATCCATCCGCAGATCACACAGATTGAATTGTCTGTGCGATCTGCGAATTATTTTTTAAGCTACGGTCCCCACTTCATATCTCGCGCAAACGGCACGAGCGGGATCATGGGACGTTCGTCCGTGTAATACAATTGCGCCGCGCCGCCCTGATAGGTCTGGTCATTTTGGGCATTGGCGACGATGACAAAACTGGCATCCGGCGCCCAGAGCGCCTCGTTCATGCGCTCGAAGGTTTCGGGGCGCAGCACGGTTCTGCCGGTGACGCCATCCGTCGCCGAACGGACGAGTTGCATGGGTGGGCGGTCAATGAAACCTTCTGGGTTCGGCACGCTGGCGTAGAAGTAATACAACTGTCCATCCGGTGCGATGAAAGGATTGTCGGCAACATCCGCAGGGTTGGAATCATAGTCCGCTTGGAACAGGGTGGTGACGCTGCCGGATGCAGTGTCCACACGCCAGAGACCTGCGCGGAACATGCCCATGTACGGGCTGGCGGAAAATAGCACGGACGCATCGCTGGAGAGGGAATAATCGCCGCAGCAGATGATCGCGCCTTCGACGCCGTTCAAACGGACGAGCGAACCGCCGTCCGGATAATAGATCGCAGTGGATGCGCTTTCGTAATAACCGAGTGTGATGATGAGCTTGTTTCCGTCGGCGGAATACATTTCGGGCCAGTATAGTTCCTCCGGGAAGAAAAAGCCGCCTTCCATTTCAGTCACTTGATCTTCCAGCACGCGGTTGGATTGCCCGTCGATGATGGAGTACAGATTCAAGCCCTGATGCCCGAAGGCGATCGTCTGCCCGTCCGGTGACCACACCGGGCTTCTCAAGATGGTGATAAAAGGTTCGTTCTCATTGATCGCGCCGCCATCGAAGATCATGGCGCGGTTGCTTCCATCCGCGTTGACGGTGATCAGCTGATTGTCCGCGATGTAGACCACGCTGCCATCCATGGGAGAGACGTCGAATTCGCGCACTTCGTCCGATTCGGATGTGAGCTGTGTGACCGTCGTCCCGTCCCTTTCAAGGCGGAATACTTGCGAGCGTCCGATGTTGTCGGTGGCGAGATAATACAACGATGCCGGGAGCAGGCTCGAGGTCGGAGTGGGAGGCGCGGCTTGCGTCAACGCTTCGAAGGTTGCGGCGACGATGGTCTCCACGTTGAGCGGGCTTTCGGATGGCGCTTCCCCCAGCGGGTTGGCGCAGGCAAGCATGACTGCCAGCAGTGAAAAAAGAAAAAACACAATTCGGGGATTTCGTCTCATAAAGTCTCCTCTGAGTTAAAACAAAACAAAGACGATGACCAATAATGGAGTGTTTCTTGATCAGCGTCTTTGTTCGACGGATTACACTTGTTCGTAATGGTGTACGGGGACAACGAAAAGCGTGGCGCGTTTTTCGCCTTCTTTTACCGGCAACGCATTGCGTACGGTCTGAATGGCGGCATCCACCTGCACATCATCCACGCCCAACAGCATGGTGACAACGCCGCTGCGCATGAATCCGCCTGTGGATGCGACGCGCGTCACACGGAAATTCTCGGCGGTAAAGGCTTGCGTGAGCGTGTCAGCGTCATGGTCTTTCACGATGATGATCATCATTTTCATGGTGGCTTCTCCTCTAAATCTGTTCGAACCGTTCCACAGGCAATGCGAACACTGTCGCGCCGCCAACCGTCACAGGGACGGGGGATGGCATGGGCATCGGCGATCCTTCCAGCGGAAGGGTCATATATTCGACGCGCTGGCGGCAGGCTTCGTGCAGGGCGGCAAGCGCCTGCGCCTCCCGTTCGGCGGGCAAACCGATCAGCAGCGTGGCATTACGCCTTCCCAAAAATCCGCCTGCGCTGGACAGGTACGTGAGCGACGCGCCGATGTTCTTCAACGCGTTCGTGGCGTTCTCAAGGTCCTGATCCTGCACGACAGCGACCAACAACAAATGGATGGGGGGATTTGACGAATTTGTTTCCATATCTGACACCTCCGAGTTAGGCTGTATCTTCCTTCGATGGCGCTGCAGACGAAGCCTGAACCTGTCCTGTTTCGAGCTGCAGTTCCCTATCCGCAAATTCTTTCCGCGCGAACAACGCCCGCAGAATGGGCGGCGTGACCAGCGTTGTGGCAAGCACCATGACAACGATGGCGGAGAATTCCGTCGCGCCGATCAGGCTGCTGGTGACGCCGATGCTTGCCGCGATCAAACCGACCTCGCCGCGCGAGATCATGCCTGCGCCCAACTGTATGGATTCGCGTAATGAGAGTCCGCCCAGCTTTGCGCCCCAGCCCGCGCCGAGCCACTTCCCAAAGATTGCCACCAGAACGATGGCGGCGGTAAAAAGTAAAGCCTGCATGGGGAATCCACGCAGGTCAATGGACAAGCCGATGTTCACAAAGAAGATGGGGACGAACAAGCCGTACGACAGTGCGTGCATCCCCGATTCAATACGTTCCTTTTCGGGTGTGCGAGCCAGCATCAACCCTGCAATGAAAGCGCCGGTGATCGCTGCAAGTCCGCCGAAGTATTCCGATGCCACGCTAAATATGAACATGGTCACCAGTGCGGCAACAAGCAAGCCCTGGCTGGTCTGCAATCTGGCAATCTGACGGATGATCCAGGGCAGGATGCGCATTCCGAACAGGAAGGAAAGGGACACAAAGACAGCCATCCGTAAAATGATGAACAGAATTTCCATGCCGCTGCTTCCGCCTCCGCTCGTGAAGGCGAGGAAGACCGAAAGCAGGAGGATGATAAGGATGTCGTCGAAGACCGCCGCGCCCAGCAGGCTTAACCCTGCGCGGGTGCGTAACGCTTTAAGCTCGATCAGCGTCTGGGCTGAGATGCTCACGCTGGTCGCGCCAAGTGTCAGTCCGAGGAAGAGCGAGGCGATATGTGTCATGCCGAAGAGCAAGCCAATCCCCCATCCCATCAAGACAGGTCCAACCACGCCGATCGTCCCTGCAAAGGCGGCAACGCGCATATTCTCGCGCAGTTCTTCGAGTTGGAATTCCAGCCCTGCAAGGAACATGAGCATCAATACGCCAAGTTCGCCAAAAAGCGCGATGACCTCGGAAAGCTCGTGGGCGATAAATGGAAGCCCCAGCAGATCGAGCAGGGAGGGACCCAGAATAATGCCCGCGATCAATCCGCCCAACACCGAGGGCTGCCCGAAATACATACTCAGGCGTCCTGCCACTTTTGCTGCAAGCAGGATGATGGTGAGCAGGAAGATAAGCTGGAGGAAAGTGCTCATCTTAATAGTATAACGCGAAAGCGGATGATGATTAGGGCGTTCCCATGCGTTTTTTCATGTATTCCGGGATCTCGATCATGGGCGGACGTTCCCGTTCGGCGACCTCATCCACATCGAGGAAGAAGCGTTCCTGTCCGTAGCGGATGAGTTTCATCGTGGTGTTGACGTTCTCCAGGATGTTCTGGTCATAGCGCTCTTCCAGTTTGCGGATGACTGCCTGAATGATGGCAAAGGACATTTTACTGAGCGATTCCAGCGGCTGGTTGTGATGGATGCGTTCCTGCAGATCCACCTGTCCGATGGAGCCCAGCCCGAACTTCTCGAACATGTCGATCAGCAAGCCGATCTCGACGCCGTATCCCGAAAAGAAGGGAAGCTGTTCCAGCGCGCTGCGCCTGCCGCCGTATTCGCCCGAAAGCGGCTGGACAATGCCGCTCAATTCGGGATAGAACAGATTGAGCAAGGGACGCGCTGTCAATTCGGTGACTCGTCCGCCGCTGCCTGCCTGCATCTTGTTTCCAACTTTCAGCGGACGGCGGTAAAAGCCCTTAATGAAGTTCAGTTCCGGCTTGAGCAGAAGCGGACCGACCAAGCCGTACACGAAATGCGGGCTGATATTGACAATATCCGTGTCGATCCAAACGATGATATCACCGCGCGTGCAATACAGGCTTTTCCACAGCGCTTCGCCCTTGCCCCTGCGCACGTCATATTGTGGCAGGGTTTTTTGATGGATATGCACGGGAACGCCGAGTCCATCCGCGATCTCGCGCGTGTGGTCTGTGGAATCCGAATCCATCAGCACGATCTCATCCAAAAGCGGCACGTCTTTCATCAACGCGTTCTGGACGGTGGTGATGACTTTGCCGACCGTTGCCTCTTCGTTGAGCGCGGGCAGTGCAAGACTGATGGTGATACCCTGTTTTTCCTTTAGCGAGACCAGGTACCTCAAGTCCTTGAACTCGTCACCGTGGAAGGTGTTTTCCGCAAACCATTTATCCACCAGCACGGAGATGGCAGATTTACCCGCTTCTTCGCTTTCCGGGTTGACGTCATGCGGCAGTTTTGTCTTGACCATGATCACGCCATAGTCGCTTTCACGCATCATCTTTTCAGCGGCTGTCCCAATGACGGGTGGTTGATTGGGGCGCACGGAGGTGCCCATGATGACAAGGTCGTGTTTCTTTGATGCATCGAAGATGGTGTCGATGGGAAGATCGGTGAAGATCTCGCTGCGTTCGATCTCGGGCAGGTTCCTCAGCACCCGGTCTGCACCTCTGAAGGCGACATCCTGCGCCTTGGTCATGTTCTGCGGATACAGGTGCAGGGACTCGATATGCGTTCCTTTGGTCTCACGCAAGGACAGGGCGATGCGCAATGCCAGCTCCGTGTACGGTCCGCCGCGGATGGGCAACAGCGCGCTCTTGATTTCCTCCCCCACCTGTTGATTCACAATGGCGATATTGCACGGCGTGAGCGTCAACACCTCCGAGAGCGAGACCTGAAGCGCCTCGAACTGATGCGGATATTCCAGCACCAGCAGGTCGGGTTGTTCCTCCTCGATCACTTTCACCAGTTCATCCCACGGCTTATGGGAAACGTGCACCTGCGCCCACTTCCCATTGCGTTTTATCCTGTATAAGCCCTTCAACGTCTTTCGTAATTCCCGCGCATGGACGGTTGCCATGCTGAGCGATTGTCCCTCGGGCACATAAATGAATCCCGCCAGCAGGAGTTTTTCATCTCCTGCAATGGCATGCGCGGCATGGATGGCGGATTGCTGTTGACAGCCGTGCACAACCGGCACGAGCACTTTTGAGATCAATCTATTTCTTGATGGTGCGTTCACAGTGGTTTTCCTTTCAAATTGCCTGGAGCAACGGCGCGATCCTCATTTTATATATGCTATCCCAAATATAATTCGCGCGGACATATGCCTTCATGCCCTGCACGGCATTCCCCTCGAGTCTCTCAAGGATCAATTTGCAAACCGTTTCAGGGTCTTCCTGCGGCGAAAAATACGTTCCAAACTCCCCGCCCAATTTGCGCAGAGGCGGAATATCCGAACAGAAAATGGGAATGCCTGCCAGCCCGGCTTCCAAAATGGGAATGCCGAACCCCTCCTCGATGCTTGGCAGGAACAGCGCATCCGCCAATTGATAGAAATCCGAGATGACCGCGTCCGGGATGTACTCATCCGTCAACTCAGCAAGAAAATGCGCCGCGCCGCGCAGCCCCAACTCCCTCCGCAGGGCGGTCAGTTTCTCAAAATAAGTCAGGTTGGCGGGGTTGTGCGGACCGAGTGGTCCGGTCACCACCAACTGCGCCTCCGGGTAATGCTTGCGCAATTGCGCAAGCACCTTCAATGCCAGTTCGATATTCTTCCGCGTTGTGATTCGCACGGGCAAAAGCAGAAGCGGATTTGCAGTCAGCACGCCGGTCTTCTCAACATATGTCTGCGTATCATCTTCGAGTTTGAGAAATTTGTTGACATCCACACCGTTCGGAATGACTGCGATGCTGGATTTATCCAGCCGCATCAACTCCGCCAGCTCAGCCTGCCGCATATCCGAGATGGTCACCTGCGTCACACCTTCCCACGCGGTCCTCAACAGATCCCACGGATAGCCCTCATGCAGTTCAGGCTGGTAGCGCGGCGTCGTCCACGCCAGGTCATGATGCCACAGGATCACACGCGGAGCATTCTCCTGCTTGCTGATATTGAACAGGGCGGCGGTCAATGCGAGGTTCTTGTTCAGCGAACAGACGTTGTGCGCGACCAGCATGTCGGTATCCTTCAACTGCTCGGATAAAAGCGCTTCGATCCTCCCGACAGTTGATTCAAAACTGACGGGGATTCTGCCCCGATCCAGATCCTCCTTCATGGACAAGATGTCCGCATGCCGCGAATCAACCAACGGGATGGAAGCGAAGCGGATGCGCGAATCCACCTGCCTGCCGCGTCCGGCGATGACCTGTACCTGATGACCGTCGTCAGCCATCAATCGGGCGTGATGATCCATGACACTTTCCACGCCGCCGACCACCGGCGGAGCGGAATAATGAAGAAGGGTAATTTTCATGATTAATTCCTCGGTTGTATTGTATCCCCGATGACGTTGATCTCTGCTTATTTCGATTTTCGCTTTGCAAGCATCCCGAAGGGCGTGGAAGTCTGGGCAGATGGCAGGAAGATGCCGTGTTCAGCGGAACGCAATTCCTCCACTGTGAAGAACGCGTTCGGGTGCACGGATTTTATGACTTCCGCCGCCATCGTCAGTTCTTTGCGCATGACGATGGTGTAGATCAGTTTCACGGGTCCGTGCGAGCCCATGCCGCTGACGCTCGTCATTCCCAAGCCTTTCTCCTGCAAGGTTTTCGCAAGCGGACTTGCGATCTCCTCTGGTACGATCGCGCGGATGACCAGCGTGCCGATCGCCAGTTTGTTCTCGATATACATGCCGAGATAATTCCCGGCGGCAAATCCTGCTGCGTAGGCGAAGTAGGCGGCGACGTTGCTTGCTCCCCGTGTGATCTGGGCGATGATGCTGATCCAGATGAAGACCTCCACAAAACCGAGCAGCGGCGCAAGATGCCGCTTGCCGCGGGATGTGAAGATGATGCGCAGGGTGCCGAGTGCCACGTCAAAGGCGCGCGCAAAAAAAACGAGCAACGGCAGGATCACCCAGGTATGCCAGTCGAATGTTTCCATGATGCCTCCATATTTCCGAGTGTCGGTCTGTACCCCCATTCTACTCTGCCAGGAGCAACTCCCGGCAGAGTAGTTCCTGCTGGATTACAAACTCCGGCTGTGCCCCATGTTCGGGAAGATCCACTGGTCGTCGTAGTGTTCCTGCATGATCTTGTAGTAGTACAGGGCTTCCTTGTTCGGCAGGGCATAATTCCACTCGCTTTGCAATCGTTGTGACTCGGACAGGAATTCCTCATCCGGGATCTTTTCCTCGGCGAGTTGCGCGATCAGGTCCGAGGAGCCTGCGCCTTTGGAAAATTTCTGCTTGGGGCGGTTGACGATCTCATCGGGCAGGTCATCTGCAAACGCCTGGCGCAGGATGTGCTTGGGGGCGCGTCCATTGTGCATTTTCCACTCGGCGGGAAAGCTCAGGGCGGTCGAAACAGATTTCACGTCGAGGAAAGGGACGCGGGCTTCCAATCCAAACGCCATGGACATTCTGTCGGCGCGCTGCAAGTTCGTGTTGTGGAGCGCCTCGGTAATCTCGATCATTTCATCCTGCAGGGCTTCAGGATCATCGAAATCCGCCAGATAATCGTAGCCCGCATAAACCTCGTCCGCGCCTTCCCCCGTGAGGAAGACTTTAACGTGATCCGCGGCAAGCTTCGACAAAAAATAATTCGGGATGGCACTGCGCACCAACGCGGGATCGAAGGTTTCGAGGTAATACAACACGTCCGGGAGCGCGTCCACCATATCCTGCGCGGTGTAGACCAACTCGTGATGTTGTGTGTTGAGGTGTTCCGCCATCAGGCGCGCGGCGGGGAGATCCTCACTGCCTGTCACACCGACGGCAAAGGAATGCAGGCGCTCCGTGTTTTCGCTCGCCAGCGCGGAGACGATACTGCTATCCAAGCCGCCGCTCAGGCTGACGCCAACGGGGACATCGGCAAGCAGGCGTTTGTGCACCGCTTCGCGCAGCGTGGATTTGATGAGCGGCAGGGATTGCGCCTCGCTTCCATCAAACGGTTTGATACTCTTCTCGACGCTGTAAAAACGCTTCCACCCGGACTTTGAATGGTACCAGTGACCTGCGGGGAAGATCTTCACCTTGTCCGCTTTCCCCTCGAAGGCTTTGATCTCGGATGCGAAGTACATCTGATTGCCATCCTCGCCAAAGCCGAGATAGAGCGGTTTGATGCCGAGCGGATCGCGCGCCAGCAGGAATTCCCCATTCTGATAAATGACGAAGGCAAACATGCCGTCGAGCAGCTTCACGAATTCGGGTCCGAACTTTTTATAAAGGTGCAACAGCACCTCAGTATCCGAAGTTGTGTTCAGGGCGACGCCTGAAAGATATTTGGCTTGCAGTTTGCGGTAGTTGTAGATCTCACCGTTGAAGGCGATCCATGTGTCTTCGTATTGCATGGGTTGATGTCCGCCCTCGACATCCAAAATGGCGAGTCGTGCGTGTCCGATGGAGGCATGCTTCAGCTCCTGTACACCGCGTCCATCGGGTCCGCGGTGCGAGAGTTTTTCGATCATGGATTTGACGTTTCCATTTGCTGGTTGACGTAATACGCCAGCGATTCCACACATAATTTAACTCCTTGTTTTTTGATTTACTTCCTTCATGAAGACTTCGGAAGTTTGCTTCCGAAGTCTGGTCACCAACTGGTTATTCGATCACGCCTTCCTGCACGAAGCGCGTCAGTTCGCTGACGCTCCAATTTTGGATGCCAAGTTTTTCCACGGTTCTTCCGCGCCGCCAGTAATCGGTGCGATGGATGATGCTGCCGATGCGGATGATGCTCTCGATACCGCGCACCGAGACGCCAAAGCGATTCGCCAGCGAAGCGATCGGCACCAGACTCATGGGAATTTCCTCAAAGATGTAACGATGGTTCAACGTCGGCGGTGCCTTGATGCCGTAATAGCCCGGCTGGTTGTGGATCGCTTCGTGCAAGTCCGCGCCGGTGGTGTCGTAGGCGAGCTTCAGCCATTCGAGCGCCGTCCGCGCACGGATGCCCAACGCCGAAGCGACAGTCACGCGTTCGCGGTCGAGCACTTCCAACATGCGCGCCACGGACGGGGTCACGCCGTCGATGTAGAACTGGTAATCGCCATGCGTGGCTTCGATCCAGCCGGCGTTGAGCAGCGTTAGTGCGGGATGGAAAATCGCGCCCATATTATTCAAACTGGTGTGCAACACGTCCACGCCATCGAAGAACTGCGGATATGCATCCTTGATGGCATCCAGCACTAGTTGTGTGCGCATGGCAGGAAGCGCCGCCAGCGGCAATGCCTCCTTGACGCGGAAAATACGTGACGCGGCGGGACCATCCGAACGTGAAGCGTAGATGAACGTCTCGGCTTCGGCGATGGTGACATCCGCCGTACAGCCGCTGTCGCGGACGACCTTCGAGAATTCGAGGGCGCCGCAGGTTCGTCCCGGATGCAGGATGACGATCTGCCCGTCTACGAGATGCGGAGACATGGTCGCGGCGACTTCCGCATGGGCGGATGAGGGCAGGACGACCATGATGACTTCCGCATTTTTGATCGCGTCCGCCATATTGGATGTGACCAATGCCAGTTTGCCAAACCCGTGCGGTGCGCCTTCGCCGCCGTCCAGTTCGATGCCGCCGCGTTTTTTTATGACTTCTATGTTTTCGGGTGTGCGGTTATACAGCGAGACCTTGAATCCCATCAATGCGAGATGCGCCGCCATTGCCTTTCCGCCGTGTCCCGCGCCGATGACTGCAAAGTATTGTGTCATTGAAATCTCCTTGAAAAAGTATGGGGTTAAACCGCCACTTTGACGGCAAGGCGTTCCTGGATCTTTGCAATCCGTTTGCTTTCGGTGATCAGTTTTCCTTTTTTATTCACTGTAACACTCGCGCCATCCACGATGCGAGTCAACACTTCACCGCGCCCGAATTTGTTATTGCGCAGTTGCGGCGCATCCAGCAAGCCTGAAGTGACGGCTAAGGTCAATGTCACGGGATCAGTGAGCGGGTCCGCAGAAGAGGCGTGAAGATTTCGAATCGCATCCAGCAGCAGATTCGCATCCTTCACCAAATCCTTCACGCGTTTTTGGATCGCGGGGTCTTTGGTCATATCAGGCGCGCCCATCGCGTTATTGATGGCACGGCGGACGATCTTGCTGGCTTCGATCACATCATCCGCAGTCGCGGCGTGATCGGCTTCGGTGTGCCCGACGATGTGATAAATATCGGGCTTGAGCGCCATTTGCAGATAGGTGGCGGCGGCAAGATGTCCACGCGCGGCGTCGGTATCAAGCGGATGCGAAAGCAAACCGATGCGAGTTTGTTTCAACACTCTAAAGTTTTCGTTCTCCAGCGGTTTGACCATTTCAATGACCGCCAGCATCTTCGCCAAATCCATCGCATCCGACAAACCAGGCGGGCTGTTGAACATCATCTGCGCGATGTAATCTTTCACACCAAAGGCGCGCGCGTTATACGCCGAAAGATATGCAGAAACCACAAACGTCACATCCGACGAATCGCGCATGCCCCAGTGATGCGGCTCATTGAGTTCAACAGGAATATTATTTTCACCGTACCACTGCATCACTTGTTGATGCTCGCGGATCGAACCTTCCAGATCCCACGGTCCGCGCCCATCCATTTGATTGAACCAAAACAGCGGAATGGCACACCATGCAATGTTGATCGTGCGCTTGTACATTTCTGCAAGTTTTATAAAATCATCCGTTCCCGAATACGTGCGCAAGAGCGGATAATTCCCCCGTCGGCTGGCTTGATACAACGCGCGGTAATCCTCCTCGCTGCGCACGGGCACACCGCCCGCACCTTTCTGCCGCGGGTTCTGCCGCTCAGGATGATAAAAATTTTCCTGCGCATCCTGATCAATGCCGAGCGAGATGACATCCAGCGCGTGCGCCTCGGCAATTTTTTCGATGCCCTCAATCGTCGCTTCCATTGTCGGAAGACCAAAATGATGACGAAGAATCGGATACGGAGATTTCCACGCGATGCGCTCCACCGTCGTCCGCGGATAATCCGCTTCGGACTTAACTGTGGCTTGGTTGCCTTTCAGATAACTCAGCACATCTTCGACTTGTTCACTGCCATCGAACGTCTGCTCGAAAAATCCAATCGATTTGACGCGTTCCACCACAGGCGGAGTCCCCGCAAACGCGAAGCGGATACCAGCCTCATGCAAGTCCGAGGCGGCTTCGGCAAATTCACCCAGCAGGCGTTCGCCCGTCTCAGGCGTGAGGCGATACGAAATCCCGACCATATCCGCCTTCTCGCGTTTGATGGCTTTCAGCACCTCATCAATCGGCACAGCTGGGCCGAGGAATACGGTCTTCCATCCCGCCGATTCTGCGAGACGTAAAAAGTTCATCACGCCCGCCACATGGACGCATTCTCCCAAAGCTGCTGCAACAACAGTTTTTGTCATGGTTATTCTCCTTTCGAACCTCCTAAATTCGTTCTTTTCCCCTGGAATATGTAAAAACCAGATTAAGCCCGAAAATTTTTATACCATATTTTATTGATTGTGCCAAATTTCATCAATTGTTAACAAAACATAAAAAACTTTGGCTTATTTCTTTCTTCTGTTTTGCCCTTGAGCAGGGAAGTTCCAAAATGGATGATTTTTACCTGATTTATTGTGACAAATTTCACTATCAAGGGTAAGAATGTAAGACTACAATGACATCGAATAAGAAGACAAATAAGGGCTTTATCATCCACCTGCCCCGTCAGGCGGAACGAACCCGAAACGTGAAAAGGAGCATTAGCGATGAAAGTACAGAATAAAGTGATCGTTGTCACGGGCGGCGGGAGCGGAATCGGACGCGAGTTGGTTTTGAACCTGCTCTCCAAAGGCTCAAAGGTCGCCGCGGTGGATATCAATGAATCCACCCTGCGCGAAATAATAGAACTGGCTGGCAAATGGAAGAAGAATCTATCCACGCATGTCTTGAGCGTCGCGGATAAAGATGCGGTGGAGGCGCTTCCTGCGCAGGTCATCGCCAAACACGGTGCTGTGGATGGCATCATCAATAACGCAGGCATCATTCAGCCCTTCGTACGCCTGTATGACCTTGACTACAACGCCATCGAACGCGTACTGAACGTCAACCTGTACGGGACGTTATACATGGTCAAGGCGTTCCTGCCGCACCTGCTTGAACGTCCCGAGGCGCACATCGCCAACGTTTCCAGCATGGGCGGCTTCCTGCCCGTGCCCGGACAGACCATCTACGGAGCGAGCAAATCCGCGGTGAAGTTGATGACTGAAGGCTTGTATGCCGAACTGCTGCACACCAATGTCAAAGTGACGCTCGTCTACCCCGGCGCCATCGGCACGAATATCACAGCAAATTCCGGCGTCGAGATCCGCTCCAACGGCGATGCGGAAAAGTCCAGCATCAAGCCCCTGCCCGCAGACAAAGCCGCCGAGATCATCGTGGATGCCATCGAGAAAGACCGTTACAGCGTGCTCGTCGGTTCCGATGCCAAATTCATGGATTTCATTTACAGGTTGAACCCCAAAGGCGCAGCAGAATTTATTTACAAGCAGATGAAGTCCCTGTTGCCTGCGTGATATGTGAGAGTAAAAATAACAGCGCCCCTAAACGGGGCGCTGTTCATTTGTATGCTTATCTTACATTTCCACAATGCAAGGCGCATCGTCTTTTACGATCACACTCTCTCCGTTCGCAAAGGTGACCGTCGTCTGCTCCGAGCCGCGCACGATGGTAAGTCCCTTGTACTTGATCGTCACCTGCCAGGGGAAAAGATTGCGCCCCTCCAGCCGCACCCGCGTGGACGAAAGGATCGTCACGCCCAGCGCCTGCATGAACAAACCGACGGGCGCAAACCCTGTCAGCGAATTCCGCTCGCCGATGCCGGTCCCTTTTTCAGCATGATAGCGTTGATAGAACGCGCGGTTCTGCTTCAAATTCTGGATGACCGCATTCATCAAATGCGCGGTCAGGCGCGTGGCTTCGGCGCGGAATCCGTAGGCGAACAGTCCCTCCGCGATCATCATGTTCCACGGCAGGCTCACGCTCATCGAAACTGTTTCAGCTTCCTTGTCCGGCACGCTCGGCAGCGATGGCAACCCAAAGGGTCGGTCGAAGCGTTCGGCGCTCATCATGTTGCGACCGATCATTGTATAGGCGCGTTGTTGCTCCACCGCGCCAGCCCATAACGGAAGCGCCAATGTAAGGTCTTCGCCTGTCGTGTCGATGATCTTGACGTTGATCTTATCCTTCTCCTCCAGCCCAACCACACTCACGCGCCCGACTCGCGAAAAAACATTCTGTGTCGTCGCCACCAGTCCGCCCGTGCGCCATTGGAATTGATGCCCGGCGATGATCTCCGTCTCGCCTTTTGATTTGGTGAAATACTCGCTGATCTCGATCTCGGGGCGCTTCGCGGCTGGACTGTCTGTCTGGATCTCCACCAGCAGCCTGACCGGCGTCTCGGACTCGAACTTGGGACGCATCGAGCCGTCGCCTTTGCGTTTGGCGATCACTTTGCCGACCGAAATCTCTTCTGTTTCACGATCACGATAGGCAAAAAAACTGTTACGCGGATTCCAGCCCGCATCGATGGAAGTGCGTACCTTCTGCGCCTGTGCAGTGATAAGTGTTGTCTCTTCTTCCGGCTTCCCTACTTGGCGCGCGATCTTTGCCAGCATTTGCGCTTCGCGGTACAGCATGGACTCAAGCGCCGGGCTATGGACATACGAAACATCCAATCCCTGCGACCACGGATGCCAGACATCAAAAAGCGGGTTATCTTCAAAGCCTGTCTGCAGGATGTGATCCCACTCCGGAACGCCGTCACGGTCACGGTCATGTTGACCGGAGAACCATGACCAGAAGAACTTGACCAATTTCGGGTACGCATCGTTTAGGAAATCAGCATCCTGCGAGATCTGAAAATACTTCCACGCCATGCTGGCAAAGATCGGCATGGACTGGAACTTTCCGCGCTGACCACCCAAACCGGGCTTGCCGTCTATTTCGCCGTCTTCGTCCTGTGTGGCAAGGAAGTTGAGCAACAGATTCTTCGTCACCTGCGGGGCGGCGGAAAGGATGCTCGAAAGATAATACGCATCCAGCGCAAATTGACCGTTCCACGCGGGGGGATAATCCAAACCGTCACCTTTGGGCGAGTGACCGTTATCTGCGTGGCGGGTTTGCATAAAGGTCGGGTTGGGCAGTCCGCCGTTGCCGTTCAGGAAAAGGGCATGCGCCGCCTTCTGGCTAAAGGCAAGTGCCGCATCCCATTCGATGTCGCCGGTGCGGATGTCGAGAGTCTGCCCGGCATCCAGCATTTCGATGCGGGCAAGTTCTGCCTGCCACGGGCGGGCGGCGGTCTTGCGGGCGAGGTCGAAACCCGCGGCAACCGTGTCGAGCGCGGCGTGGGCGAAGGATAAGGTTCGGGTGGCGCCGGGACCAAGTTCGAGGTCGAGGAGAAGCGAGGCGTGGGGACCGGGTCCGTGTTTGGGACCACCGGTCATGAAGACGACGGGGGCGATCCCACTGGTTTGTCCTGCGAGGATATTAACAAGTTGCTGCTGGGTGGGGATGATGGATTGCCCGTTGAGGTGCGCGAGCGCGGCACACACTTCCAGTTGGATCTGGCGGGTGGCGGTGCTTTTGTTCGTGAGCATGATGCGCCCGGCAACCGCATGGGATTCCGGGACCCAGAAATCCACTTTTGTTTGCAGGTTTTCAAAGGGAACAAAATCGAGCGTTAGGAAGTTTGGATAGAAGCGGCGCAGCGACGGTTTGCCCGCAAAGGTGTTTGGGTCTGTAACTGAAGTGTCGCCCTCGCTGAAGCGCAAAAAAATGCGCATCGAACGCGCACGCAAACCGAATGTCGTATGGATGCCGACGGCGGAGCGTTCCGGATCGTTGCTGCCAAGTTCCACTTCCCAAATGTGGTCGTTGATGTAATCCGTCTGGCAGAGGCGGGCATCCGCCGCAAGACTGAGGTGGAGCGGGTCGCCGAGGCTGAGTGACCAATCTCGCATGGCGCCAATTGTACGGGCAGAGTGGCGGTTGGTCAAACGGGTATAATTTGGTCTCATAGTCAGTGGTCAAATGGTCGCATCGTCTGGTGGTCGGAGACAATAAGACCGAACGACCATGCGCTATGCGACCAACAGACGAGGAGATTACCAATGGCTGGACTTTATTTCGAGGAATTCTCAGTGGGACAAACCGTCAAGACCCTTTCGCGCACGGTGGGCGAGGACGCCATCAACACCTTCGCCGGGCTGACGGGCGATTACAACCAGATCCACACTGATGCTGAATTTGCAAAGACCACGCCGTTTGGTCAGCGTGTGGCGCACGGCTTGCTCGGCTTGTCCATTGCCACCGGGTTGATCATGCGCACCGGTCTGCTCGAAGGCACAGTGCTCGCGTTCCGCGAAATTCAGGAATGGAAATTCGTAAAACCGATCTTCATCGGCGATACCATCCATGCCGTGTTGACCGTCACCGAAACCAAAGCCCTGCCGCGCATTGGCGGCGGCGCGTTGATCGCGGCGGTCGAAGTCCGTAACCAGAACGATGAAGTTTTGCAAAAAGGAACGTTGAACTTGCTGATGTTGAGCAAGCCGAAATAAAAAGGTATTCAGATGACGAACGAAAACGAAGAAGACGATATTGAGAAAAAACTAAGGCGATTGCTGCGCTCGGAGGAAGAGACCCAGTTCGATGGGACGCCTGTGCCTCCGACTCCGCCCAAACCTGATCCAAGCCAGATGGGGAACACCACGCCGCTGCTCAATCTTCCCGACCTGGACGAAAACAATATGCCGCTTCCCCGCCGTGTGGAAGAGACCGACCTCGACGGAACGCGCGTCACCCCAGCCGCCTACCGGACGACGAACCAACCGCCCACGGGTGGACAAGGTCAACGTCCCGCGTATCAGGCTCCGGCGAGTCAGCCGCGCCCGGTGTATCGTCCGCTCGTTGATCAGCGCCAGGCATCCACGCAGTATGTGCCCCAGCGCCCGGTGAAGCAATCCCTTTGGCAACGACTCATAGGCAACAGGGGCTGTCTTGTGCGCGGACTGGTCATCTCACTTTTTTCGTTTGTACTGATCGGGCTGTGCGCGGCATCCATCGTTGTGTATCAATATTCCGCCATTGCCAGCACCCTGCCCGATGTGAGTGACCTGCGCAACCGCACGTCGCAGTTCCAGACCACGCGCATCCTTGACCGTAACGGACAGCCGCTCTACGAAATTCTCGACCCGACAGCGGGTCGGCGCACCTATGTCCCGCTGGATGATATTTCGCCGAACCTGGTCGCCGCCACCATCGCCACCGAGGATAAGGAATTTTACAATCACCCCGGCTTTGATGTGGTCGCGATCGCCCGCGCCCTGTGGGAAAACTACCGCACTGACGGGCAAGGCGGAGGTGCATCCACCATCACTCAACAATTGGCGCGCGCATTATTGCTTTCCCCCGAGGAGCGCGCCCAACGCACTTATTCGCGAAAAACGCGCGAGATCATCCTTGCCGCGGAAATTACCCGCCGCTATTCCAAGGATGAGATCCTTGAGTTGTATCTGAATGAAATCTATTACGGCAATCTCGCCTATGGCGCGGAAGCTGCCGCTGAAACCTATTTTGGAAAACCCGTCAAAGACCTGACGTTGGGCGAAGCCTCCTTTTTGGCAGGCTTGCCGCAATCCCCTGCCGTCTATGACATCTACAATAATCCCGATGTGACCCTGCTCCGCCAGCAGCAAGTGCTGGTGTTGATGTTCGAACTCAGCCAGACAGAGGGATGCATCGAGGTCAGCAACAGCCCCGAGCGCGTTTGCGTGGATCCGCTTACAGCGACCCAGGCGGCGAACGAAATGAAAACCTATCCGTATCGCACACCGTCCTTCGGCGCAAAATATCCACACTGGGTCAATTATGTCCGCACCGAATTGGAAAAGTTGTATGACGCGCAGACCATCTATCGTTCCGGCTTTGTGGTCTACACTACCATTGACCCGGCGCTTCAGGACCGCGCCCAGCAACTGGTCACGGAACAGGTCGCTGCCATGGCGGAGAACAACGCCCGCAACGGCGCGCTGATTGCCATCCGCCCGTCCACGGGCGAGATCCTGGCAATGATCGGTTCACCGGATTTCAATAACGTGGAAATCTCCGGGCAGATCAACATGGCGGTCAGCCCCACGCGCCAGCCGGGATCGTCCATCAAGCCGATCACCTATGTCGCCGCCTTTGAAAAAGGCTGGACAGCATCCACATGGATCTGGGATGTCCCCACCCAGTTCCCGGACGGCGCCAACCCGCCGTATGAGCCGCGCAATTACAACGGACGCTTCCACGGCGGCATGACCATCCGCACCGCGCTTGCCAATTCGTTCAACATTCCGGCTGTGAAGGCATTGGAATTCGTCGGCATTTACGATGACCCGAACACGCCCGAAAAGGACGGCATGATCGCCATGGCAGAACGGCTTGGAATCACTTCCTTCACCCGTAACGATTACGGACTCTCCCTCACGCTCGGCGGCGGCGACGTCAGCTTGATCGATATGACCACCGCCTACTCCGTCTTCGCCAACAACGGCAAGAAGATGCCGACAGCTTCCATTCTAAGGATCACCACCTTTGCAGGCGAGGTCATCTACGAGTACGAACCGCCCGAAGGCGAGCAGGTCATCCGCGAAGAACATGCCTATCTGATGTCATCCATCCTTTCGGATAACGAAGCCCGCTCATGGATGTTCGGACGCAACTCGCCCCTGAACCTGTCCTTCCCGGTCGCCGCCAAGACGGGCACCACCAACGACATCCGTGATAACTGGACGCTCGGATACACGCCCGACCTCGTCACCGGTGTGTGGGTCGGCAACGCCGATTACACACCGATGGTCAGTACCTCCGGCTTGAGCGGCGCGGCTCCCATCTGGTCGCAATTCATGGAATTTGCCGTTCCATATGTCACCAACGGCTTGCCAACTCCCTTCGTCCGCCCGGCAGGCATCGTAGATAAAGTCGTTTGCCGTCTTTCAGGCACAGAACCATCTAACTTCTGCCGATCGCAATACACTGAGATATTCGCGTCCGATCAACTCCCCCTGCCTCCCAGTCAGGACCTTGCCCGCCGCATCGCCATCGACCTTTGGACCGGATACCAAGCCTCTGAAGCCTGCAAGGGACCATCGGAAGACCGGGTTGTCATGAACGTAACAGACAGATGGGCGCGCGAATGGTTCGAAACCCGCGACGGACGCAACTGGCTGGACAGCAACGGCTTTCCAGAAGAGCCGGATTATGCTCCCGAGCGCGATTGCCGCACCGGCGACCCCCAGCCCGAGACCGGGTTTGACCTCAACGATGGGCAACTCATCTCCTCCCCATCGTTCGACATCAAAGGCACCGCCAATGCGGATGGCGGATTCAGAAAGTGGGTGCTTGAATACGGTCTGGGTGACAACCCCGGTTCATGGACGATCCTGACCGAAGGAAATAACCCGGTTGAGAACGGCACATTCTATACTTGGGATGTATCCAGCCTGCCAAACGGGATCATCACCCTGCGACTGACCTTGATCGGTGAAAACGCGGAAGTGGACGAACGCGTCCGACTTAACATCAACCTGCCCACGCCAACCCCGCCGCCCGCCACGCTGACGCCAACCCCGTCGCCGACATCGACGCCCACGCCGATCATTATCATCGTCCCGACCGATACGCCCATTCCAACGGAAACACCGCTTCCGACGGATACGCCCGCCCCGTAGTCTTATGATGAAGCCGATCAATTGCCCCAACTGCGGAGCAGCATTACCTGCCCGCGCCATCAAAAGCGATATTGCATCCTGTGAGTTTTGCGGAACCAGCTTCCGCATTCCAAAATCCCTGACTCCCGAACCGGATATGGGCAACCTGCTCCTCGGCACAGATTTCAGCCATAAGATCATGCCCGGCTGGGAACTTCTCAACGCGGACAAACTCACCTTCAATGGAGGAAATCCGCCTGAATTGGTTGGGAAGGTCCCAGCTAAAAACGATGGGGCATACTTCTTGTTGAGAAGTTCCGGTTTGCTGGATGATTACGACGCCAGCGTCTCCATCAAATTTCTTGATGGGGAGAAAAATGCGATACGTGCAGGGTTCTATCTGCGCTTTTCGGATAACGGTGGATATGGCTTCCTGATCTCTGTTCAGGGAAGCTATACGCTGGGATTTTTCGAAAAAAATGAAAACGGAAAGCTTGTCTGGAAGGATATGCTCCCATGGACCTGGCATACCGCCTTGCGTGAGGGATACAACGAGAGCAACCGCCTGCGTGTGGTTTGTAACGGCGAGTCATTCCGCGTGTATCTCAATGGCGTGCTGGCAGGGTCCTTTAAGGACTCGAAGTATTCGATGGGAAGAGTCCATTTGATGGTGGACCCGGGCGAGAAGGATGGCGGTTCCTTTGCCTTCTCCGACCTTCAGTTGAGGGAAGTGACCGGGTGACAGGATCAGGCAAAAGGTCAAGATCGAGGCGCTGAATCACCTTGATTCGTACTTCCTTCACTAATTAACACCCTTGACGGGCACTTCCAGCTGGCATATAATCGTCCTGTTGGATGTAATAAACGAGCCAAAAACCAGCAAGCGCTTGAGAGATACTCTCAAAGCGCTTGCCTTTGTTTGCCTCTGATATAGTGCGACTACACGATACAGGGAACGCTCGAAACGTATTCTTTTTATTTAGGAGAGGATCCAGTGGAAACCAAAGGACTGACCGCACTCCGTATCAGCCTCGCTTCGCCTCAAACGATTCTGTCATGGTCGTATGGCGAGGTGCTCAAACCTGAGACCATCAACTATCGCCGCCTGCGTCCTGAAAAGGACGGGTTGTTCTGTGAGGCGATTTTCGGACCGACCCGCGACTGGCAATGTTACTGCGGAAAATATAAAAACCCGCGCTACAAGGGCATTACTTGTGAAAAATGCGGTGTGGAAGTAACCCGCTCTGCCGTCCGTCGCGAGCGCATGGGGCATATTGCGCTTGCATCCCCTGTTGCACATATCTGGTATACGCGCCGCATCCCGTCTCAGATGGGCATGCTGTTGGATATTTCCCGCCGCAACCTGGACCGGGTGCTGTATTTTGCCCAGTACATCGTGACCTACGTCGACGAGGAAGCCCGCAAGAAGGCGTTACAGCGTCTCGAGGATGAGATCTCGGTCTCAGAGCGCGAGCAGGCTGCCGAGATCAACGCCCGCATTGCAGATATCAAGACCAAACGCGACCAGCAGATCGCCGAATTCAAGCAGAAGCAAGCGCTGCTCGAACAAGGCTATGACGAAGGCATTGCCGAACAGCTTGACCCTGTCATCAAGGAAGGTCAGAAACTGGAGAAGCAGCTTCAAGACCAAATGGGCGAAGCTGCCAAGAAAGCTCTCGTTTTTGAACAGACCGGCGAGAAGATCATCGACGCTGGTGACAAGGTCGCCAGCAAACACATTACACTGATTCAAAAGACCGTCCAGAAGAAACTGGAATCGCTTGAAAATGAATTGAAGGACAAGCGCCAGGCTGAGATCGAGGAATTGAAAACGCAATCCGCCGCCATCAAGGCGCAGGCGGATCAGGATATGGAAGCCCTGCGCAACGAACTGGAGTCCCAGACTTCCGTCTCGTCCAATAACTCATCCCGCCTGCGCGATGAACTGTTGGAACTGCGTCCTTTCACCTTTATCAGCGAGATCCGCTACCGTGAATTGAAACAGCGTTGGGGACAGGTCTTCCGCGCCGATATGGGTGCCGAAGCGTTCTATGACATCCTCGAACGCCTTGACCTCGACAAACTTTCCGAAGAACTCTGGCATGAAGTCCGCACCACAAAGAGCAAGCAGAAGCGCAAGAAAGCCACCACCCGCCTTAAGGTCGTGGAGGCATTCCGCCGCTCCGGCAACCGCCCTGAGTGGATGATCCTGACCGTCCTGCCGGTCATCCCCCCCGACCTGCGCCCGATGGTGCAGTTGGATGGTGGACGTTTCGCCACTTCCGATCTCAACGATCTTTATCGTCGCGTCATTAACCGCAACAACCGCTTGAAGAGATTGCTCGAACTCGGCGCGCCGGATGTCATCATCCGCAACGAAAAGCGTATGTTGCAGGAAGCGGTGGACAGCCTGATCGACAACAGTCAGCGTGGCAAGGCGCTCTCCCGCCGCGGACGCCGCGAACTCAAATCCCTGAGCGATATGCTCAAGGGTAAAAAGGGACGCTTCCGCCGCAACCTGCTTGGCAAGCGCGTGGACTATTCCGGGCGCTCCGTGATCGTGGTTGGTCCCCAACTCAAACTCAATCAGTGCGGTCTGCCCAAGAGCATGGCGTTGGAACTGTATCGTCCGTTCGTGATCGCCAAGCTTGTGCAGAACGGATATGCTGCCAACGTGAAGGGCGCCCGTCGCCTGATCGAACGCAACCGTCCCGAAGTATGGGAGGCGCTCGAAAGCGTCATCGGTGACCGCCCCGTGTTGTTGAATCGCGCTCCCACGCTGCACCGTCTCGGTATTCAGGCGTTCGAGCCGATCCTGATCGAAGGTTCCGCCATTCAGCTCCATCCGCTCGTCACCACCGCCTTCAACGCGGACTTTGACGGCGACCAGATGGCTGTGCATGTTCCGCTCTCGCAAAAAGCGGTGACCGAAGCACGTGAGCTGATGCTCGCTTCGCGCAACCTGCTCAAGCCTGCGGACGGCGAACCGATCATTTCCCCGTCGAAGGACATGGTGCTGGGTGTGTATTACCTGACCATGCCCCAACGAGCCGCACACCGCGGTGACGGGCGCGCCTTCGCCGATATGGACGAAGTGGAACTCGCCTACGCGCTCGATCAGGTGGATGTGCATACCGAAATAAAACTTCGCGTGCAAACCTGGTACAACGATAACGGCGCGCGCCTGCCCGAAGCAGAAACCCGCATCATCGAAACGACAGTTGGACGCGTGCTCTTCAACCGCGTCCTGCCTGAACAGGTACAGTTTGTCAACAAAAAGCTTGATAAAGGCGGCGTGAAGGACCTGATCGCCGAAGTCTATGAACTTTGCGGACGCGATGTAACCACCAATGTGGCGGACCGCGTCAAGAGCATCGGTTTCGAATACGCCATGAAATCCGGCACGACGCTGGCGGTTGCGGATATTTCCATCCCGCCGGAACGCAAGCCGATCATCGAAGACGCCCTGAAAGCCGTTGAAGTGGTCCTGCGTGATTTCCGCCGCGGTCTGTTGACCGAGCAGGAAAAGAACGAACGCGAGATCCAGATCTGGCAGGAAACGACCGACAAGGTCGGCGACGCCGTGAAGAAGCATATGGACCCGGACGGCAACCTTTCCACCATGGCAACCTCCGGCGCGACCAAGGGTGGTTTCTCCACCATTTCCCAGTTGGCGGGTATGCGCGGTTTGATGGCTGACCCCTCCGGTCGCATCATCCCGATGCCGATCCGCTCCAACTTCCGTGAGGGACTCACCGCGCAGGAATACTTCATCTCCACGCACGGCGCGCGCAAGGGTCTGGCGGACACAGCCCTCCGCACGGCGGATGCGGGGTATCTCACCCGCCGCCTCGTGGACATCGCGCAGGATATCATCATCAACGAACATGATTGCGGCACTCATGACGGCATCTGGATCCGCAAATCGGATGACGTGGCTGGTCAATCCATGGCGAACCGCATGTTCAGTCGCCTGTCCGCGGACCGCATCCTCGACCCGAAAACGGGTGAAGTGCTTGCCGAGTACAACGATGTCATCACACACGAACTGGCGCGCCGCATCACATCCGCCGGCGTGACCGAAGTCAAAGTCCGTTCTCCCATGACCTGTGAACTGGAACACGGTATTTGTTCCAAGTGTTACGGCGTTGATCTTGGACGCGGCGAAATGGTGGAACTCGGCGCGGCGGTCGGTATTGTTGCCGCCCAGTCCATCGGTGAACCGGGCACGCAGTTGACGCTTCGCACCTTCCATACCGGCGGTGTGGCGGCAACCGGCGCGGCAGACATCACCACCGGTCTTCCCCGCGTGGAGGAAATCTTCGAAGCGCGCAAGATGCCGAAGGGTGAAGCCATGGTCGCTGAGATCAGCGGCATTGTGCGCATCCAGCCGTCGGAAAAATACCCGGACATGCGCGAAGTCCGCATCGAACATGCCGAAATGATCCACGATGAATATGCCATCCCCGAGGATTGGAAGTTCGTCGCCAAGGACGAATCGGAAGTTCAGGCTGGCGACATCCTTGCCACGAAGGACAAAGCCACCATCGTTGCCCAGCACGGCGGGCGCGTGGCGGTCGAAAAGAAGGAACACAAGATCCTTGTCTCCTACGAACAACGCGAGGAGATCACCGAAGACATCCCGAACACATCCCGCCTGCTCGTCAAGGACGGCATGCGCGTGGAAGCCGGTCAGCCGTTGACGGAAGGTTCTCTCAACCCGCACCACATCCTGAAAATTCAGGGACGCGACGCCTGCCAGATGTACTTGATGACCGAGGTTCAGAAGGTGTACCGCTCGCAGGGTCAGAACATCCACGACAAGCACTTTGAGGTCATCATCCGCAAGATGCTGAGCAAGGTGCAGGTCACCCGCCCAGGCGACAGCAAGTATCTGCCCGGCGACGTGGTCGACCGCCTCGAGATCCGCAAGATAAACGAGCAATTGATCTCGGAAGGCAAACAGGCGGCTCGTTTCAGCGAAGTCCTGCTCGGTGTTACCAAGGCATCGCTCAGCACCGACTCGTTCCTCTCCGCCTCCTCCTTCCAGCACACCATCAAGGTGCTGGCAAGCGCCGCCATCGGCTCCACCACCGATCCGCTCTTCGGCTTGAAGGAGAACGTCATCATCGGCAAGCTCATCCCCGCCGGAACCGGCTTCATCCATGGACGGTTCACCGAGGGCGAGGAACCTGTCAGCGACGATGGCGCGGAACTCTCGCCGTCACCGGACGCAGAACCGGGCGACTAATCAACACAACAAAAGGAAGCAGTCACACGGCTGCTTCCTTTTTTGATTCTCCGCATCGTATAATCGCACAAATGAAGTCAACCAGCAAAAAACCGCAGGGACAGATCACCCGCGGGAAGACCGTCTCGAACCGACTCCGGCGTGTGGATAACTTTATCCTGCTCTATGAACCTTCGCTTCTCACGCGGACCGACGGCTTGTTCGCTGATTCCCTGTTCGTTGACCTCGGCTACGGCTTTGACCCGCGTACCACGCTCGAAAGCGCGGAACGGTTCCGGCGGCTGAATCCGGGGCTGCGCATCCTCGGTGTGGAGATCGACAAGGAGCGGGTCGATGCGGCGCAGCCCTTCGCCGACGAAAAGACCTTCTTTCGGCTGGGCGGATTCAACCTACCCTTGCTGGCAAATGAGCGTGTCCGGTTGATCCGTGCGTTCAATGTCCTGCGGCAGTATGAGGAGAGCGAATTCGCGCCGGCTTATGAACGGCTTGCGGAGTACGTCCTGCCGGGCGGGTTGATGGTCGAGGGGACGTCCAACCCGTATGGCAGCATCAGCGTGGCGAATGTCGCGAGGCGTGAAGCAGGCGTCGGTTGGAGGTTCGAGGCGCTCGTCTTCAGCACAAACTTTCGCATGGGATTCGACATCACCGATTTTCAGGCAGTCCTGCCCAAGAATCTGATCCACCACGTGACGTCTGGGGAGGAGATCCATGATTTTGTCGAGGCGTGGAAGCGCTCTGCGGCAGAGACATCTGCTGCGAAGGCGTTCGGGTTGAAGCAATGGTTTGCGGCTTCGGTCGAAAGTCTTGCGTCGAAGGGATTTAAGATCGACCTGCGCCGAAAATGGCTGACGAGGGGCTGGCTGATCTGGTATCGCTGACGCGGGAACAAGAACGCATTGTGGATCGTCTTAATAAAACGGATTTTGGACGAAGAATCGAAGGAAAGGAACAGCCATGATGCGCTTATCAAAAATATATTCGCCCCTGTTCATCTTATTGCTCGTCAGCGCAGCCTGTTCCGTGCCGGGTGTCGCAACGCCGGATGCGGGCAGTATCAGCACCGCCGCCGCGCAGACCGTGATCGCAGGGCTGACCGAAGGCGCGCCGGTGGAACTTCCGTCTCCGACATTGGAATTCACTCCGACGCCGGAGTTTACGTTTACGCCATCCCTCACACCGACCGAAACGCAGACTCCCACTCCGCTGTTCACTGCCACTTCGACCGTGTCGTTGATCAGCGTTTCCGTCAATACCAATTGCCGCGTGGGTCCGGGCAGGGTGTATGGACGTGTGGGCGCTTTGCTCGTAGGTCAGTCCGCTGAAGTGCATGGACGCGACCCGGGAGGAAATTACTGGTACATCCGCAATCCGGGCGCGGGAGCGCAATTCTGTTGGGTGTGGGGCGAGTATGCAACATTGACGGGTCCCTACATGTTCCTGCCGGTGTTTACGCCTCCGCCCACTCCGACAGCGACCATGACCCCTACACCGGTCCCCGATTTCAACCTTGAGTACGCCGGTCTGGATTCCTGTTCGGGGTGGTGGGTTGAGATCAAACTAAAGAATACCGGTCCGCTTGCGTTTCGATCGCTGCGGATCGAAGTCAAGGATACGGTCACCGGAACAGAACTTGTGGCGCTGGCAGACAGTTTCACCGATCTGGATGGCTGTCTGAAAACGACCACCAAGGATGTGCTTAATCCCGAAGATACGTTCACGGTCAGCTCGCCGATGTTCGCATACAACCCCGGCGGCAATGCCATGCGGGTAAACGTCACATTGTGCCCCAGCCCGGGTCAAAACGGCGCTTGTATCACTCGAAGCATCAATTTCACCCCCTAGTCCGTATCGGGCAGGCATATCGCCTGCCCGATTTTTTTATTCGAGGCAATCCGAAGGGATCGGACAAGTCCATGCCTTATAATGACCCCATCCACATCGTAAAGGGAATATGAACCAATGCTCTCCACAATCCTGCTTTTCATTCTGGGACTGGTTGTCCTCATTGCCGGCGCGGAACTGTTGGTGCGCGGATCATCGCGGCTGGCGGCGGCATTCGGCGTTTCGCCGCTTGTCATCGGTCTGACCATCGTGGCGTTGGGGACGGCTTCGCCGGAGATCGCCGTGTCCATTCAAGCCGCCGCCACCGGGCAGGGCGATCTGACAATCGGCAATGTGCTCGGTTCGAATATCTTCAACATCCTGTTCGTGCTTGGCGTCAGCGCATTGATCGCCCCCATTCTGATCGCGGAACAACTTATCCGCCTCGATGTGCCCATCATGATCGGCGTTTCCGTGCTTGCTTATTTGCTCGTGCTGGATGGACGGCTTGGGCGGCTGGACGGCGCGCTCCTTTTTGCCGGCGTGGTCGCCTACACCATCTTTTCGTTCCGCCAAAGCCGCAAGGAGGTCAGGGCGGTGCAGGATGAATATGCCCAGGAATACGAAGCGAAAGAACCGTCCACGTTGAAGAACATTCTGAAGAATATTGCTTTTGTCATTGCGGGATTAAGCCTGCTGGTGTTGGGTGCACGCTGGCTGGTGGATGCCGCTTCTTCCATTGCGGTGGCGCTGGGCGTGAGCCAGTTGATCATCGGTCTGACCATTGTGGCGATCGGCACCTCCCTGCCGGAAGTTGCCACGTCGCTTGTGGCGGCGCTGAAAGGGGAAAGCGACATTGCCGTCGGCAATGCGGTGGGCAGCAATATCTACAACCTGCTCGGCGTGCTGGGCATTGCAGGGCTGGTCTCCCCGGCGGGGATCAACGTCACAGGGCAGGTGCTGCGTTTCGATTTTCTTGTCATGCTGTTCGTGGCGATTATCACTCTTCCCATCTTTTATGTGGACAGCAGGATCTCGCGTCTCGAAGGCGGCATATTGTTTTCGTACTATGTGTTCTACACGCTCTATCTCATCCTACACGCCGCGGACAGCGCAGCACTGCCTGCGTATACCATGTTCTTTTACAGTTATGCCACGCTGACATTCCTGATCATTCTGATCGGTGCCGTCCGTTTCCTGCACAACAGAAGACGCTCCACTTGACGCATCTCCCCTTTGCCCGTAAGATTGCCCCGCGATAGAACATTAATTCACCACAGACTTTACCGCCAAGTTCGCCAAGCGCGCGAAGATTCGTTTTTTCCTTTGCGTCCCTTGCGCGCTTCGCGGTTCAAAAAGGATATTCAATGGAACTTGGTATCGTACGAAAAATTGACATCGACACCGAA
Organism: Anaerolineales bacterium; assembly: GCA_023382595.1. Taxonomy (GTDB): domain Bacteria; phylum Chloroflexota; class Anaerolineae; order Anaerolineales; family Villigracilaceae; genus Villigracilis. Next base: position 1,457,025 of record JAHDWB010000001.1, read on the forward strand.
ATGCAACAGGCGTATCTTGATTACGCCATGTCGGTGATCGTGGCGCGCGCCCTGCCCGATGCCCGAGACGGGCTCAAACCCGTGCAGAGGCGCATCCTGTACGCGATGTATGACATGGGGCTGCGCGCCGATTCGCCCTATAAAAAATCCGCGCGTATTGTCGGCGAGGTGCTGGGTAAATACCACCCGCACGGCGACTCGGCGGTCTATGAAGCGATGGCGCGCATGGCGCAGGATTTTTCGCTGCGCACCCTGCTGGTGGATGGTCAGGGGAACTTCGGTTCGGTGGACGGCGATCCGCCCGCCGCGATGCGTTACACCGAGGCGAGACTTACCTCCGCCGCGCTCGACATTCTGTTTGATCTCAATAAAAATACCGTTAACTACGCCCCGAACTTCGACGACACGCTCGAAGAGCCGAGCGTGCTGCCCGCCGCCATCCCCAACCTGCTGGTGAACGGCGCAACGGGTATCGCGGTCGGTATGGCGACCTCCATTCCGCCGCACAACCTCGGCGAGATCGTGGATGCGCTGGTCTTCATGATCCAAAAATGGGAAAAGCTCGACGACATCGACGTGGAACAGTTGATGAAATTCGTGCAGGGACCCGACTTCCCGACCGGCGGGTTGATCGTGCAGGAGAAGGGCGAGGAGGGACTTGAGTCCGCGTATGGTTCGGGGCGCGGCAAGATCACGGTGCAGGCGAAGGCGCATGTCGAGGAGATGGAGCGCGGCAAGAACCGCATCATCGTCACCGAACTGCCGTACATGGTCAACAAATCCAGCCTGATCGAGCGTATCGCCGAACTGGCGCGTGACGGACATCTGGAGGGTCTCTCCGACCTGCGCGATGAATCCGACCGCCAGGGCATGCGCATCGTTATCGAACTGACGAAGAACGCCGACCCGAATTTTGTCCTGCGCGAACTGTATCGCCGCACGCCGATGCAAACCACCTTCAGCATCAACCTGCTGGCATTGGTGGATGGCGAGCCGCGTACCTTAACCCTGAAGCAGGCACTCCGCGTCTATGTGGAACACAGGCTCGAGGTCATCAAGAGGCGGGCGCAATTCGATCTGGAAAAGGCGAAGGCGCGCCAGCACATCCTTGAAGGATATCTGGTGGCGTTGAAGAATCTGGACGAGATCATCAACCTCATACGCTCCGCCGCGGACGTGGAAGCTGCGCGGGCGAAACTGATGAAGCGTTACAAGCTGACGGAGTTGCAGGCGAACGCGATCCTTGACATGCAGCTGCGCCGTCTTGCCGCGTTGGAACGTAAAAAGATCGAAACCGAATACAAGGAAGTGAGCGCGCTGATCAAGGAGCTGATGACGCTGTTGAAGTCGCCGAAGTTGATGCGCGGCGTGGTGGCGGACGAACTGCAAAAGGTGAAAGCCGCCTATGCCGACCGCCGCCGCACGCAGATCGTCAGCGTGAAGGATGGGGCGAAGGGTATGCAGGCGCTGACCACCAATGACCTGCTGCCCCAGCAAACCGTGTGGATCGGCGTGACCGATGACGGCTTGGTCTCGCGTACGGCAGACGATAAACAGCCGCGTCATTCCGGCAACGATGCGCCGCGCTTCCTGGTCAGAGCGTCCACGACCGATACGGTTTACTTCGTCAGCAAACTCGGCAAAGCCGCCGCGGTCGCCGCACATTTGATACCGCAGGCGAATAAATTGAGTCAGGGGATCGCATATTTCAAAGTCTCGCCGCTGACCGAGAACGATGCGCTTGCGGCAGTCTTTGCATTGCCCGCCAGTAAATCCGCGCTCGGCGAAGAGACCTGCGTCATCACGATCACGCGCTTCGGCATGCTCAAGAAGAGTCTCGTCAGCGAATTGCCCGGTCCTTCCTCGCAAACCTTTACGATGGTCAAGGTCAATGAAGGTGACCGGCTCGGCTGGGTCGGCTTGACGGATGGAAAGAAGGAAATCCTGCTGGTCACGGCAGGCGGCATGGCGATCCGCTTCAAGGAGGATGACGTGCGCCCGATGGGACTTGTCGCGGCGGGTGTGAACGGCATGAAACTGGACGAGAAGGACGAGGTCGTCGGCGCGGAGATCCTGCCCGCCGAAGGCGATATCTTCATTCTGACCAGCGACGGCAAAGCCAAGCGCGTGGACGTGAAGGACTTCCCCGTGCAGGGACGCTACGGCAAGGGCGTGGTCGCATGGGATCTGCCGGACAAAGTGGCGCTTGCCGCCATCGCCAGCGGAAAGCCGAATTACATGGCGACCATCCACTTGACGAAGGGCGCGCCCAAATCCACGCGGCTGGATGCGGCGGGCGTACGCAAACGCGCCTCCACCAAGGGCGACCTGATCGTGGAAGTGAAACCCGGCGAGGCAGTGACCTCGGTCAATGTGGGCTGGACGGTGGAGCGATTCCTCGGAGCGCAGAAGGCGGAGGGGAAGAAAGAAGGAAAGCGCCGCCCTGAGCGCGCCGAAGGGAGGAAAGAAGCGAAGCCGAAGAAAGCCGCGCCTGTTAAGACAAAATCCCCGAAGGGAAAAAAGCCAGCGGCGAAACCCAAAGCGAAGCCGGTGAAGAAGAAAAAGAAGTAACAACGAAAACATCCTGCGGAGAATTCTCCGCAGGATGTTTATTTTTTTACGAATTGTCACAATTACTTCATCAGTGATAAAAACTGTCAAGTCTGAGTTATCTCATACGGCACGCCGCGGATTTGATATTCCGTACCATGTACATCCACATCCACCCGCACCGAAAGCATCTGCGCAGGAACGCCCGTGTTTGGATACCAGATACGGTTCTCTACAGGCAGAATCAACAAACCGTCCTCGTCACCGATGGGTGCAAAATCCTCCTTCGGCTCCTGCCTATACGCCGAAATCCCCATCCTTTCACACAATTCCTTTGCGAACGCGACCACATCGTTTGAAGCCAGCCCGATCTCACTGACCTGCAAGATCTGCCCGCTCCCGAACGGCGCATTCACGGCGTTCCGCTGGTCATGCCGCGCGATGAACTCCAGAATATTCCCCGCCGCATCCTTGAAATAGCACGAAGATGAGTTCCATGTCTGGCTATGGAACTCATCATTGCCCTTATCATCTTTCACCAGCAGAGTCCGCGCCGAGAGCCACGCCTTGGCATGGATGAATTGATTCTCCGGGATGTTAAAACAAAAATGATACGCACCTCGCCACTCCGCTGGAGCCTGATTAAACACCAGCATGCTTTTCCCTGCGCCGATGGTGAGCGAGTCACTTTCGAGATGGGCAGGCAACTCCAACATGGTGGAGAAAAAATCCCGCTGTGCGATCAGGTCCGAGGTCAGTAGTTCGAGGCGTTTGATCAGCATGGTTACCCCTGCTGGATGTTTCCAACCAGTCCCAACTCCGGGGCGATTTTCCGCATCGCAAGTATGACATTGCCAACATGCTCCCACAACTCCACGCCGAATTCCTGCGCGGAATGCGTCATCTCCTCGCGCGAGGCGCCTGCCGCAAATGCCTTATCCTTCCATTTCTTTTTGACGGAACTCGCTTCAAGGTCGTACAGCGAATGGGACGGGCGCACCAGCGCAACGGCGGTGATCAGCCCCGTGATCTCGTCGCAGGCGGCGAGCGCTTTTCTGCGAAGCGTGTCGCGCGGCACACCGGTATGGTCGGCGTGACTCAAAATATCCTGAATGATCTCCTCGCTCACGCCGCGCTCGCGCAGGATCGCCGATCCCTTTTGCGGGTGTTCCTCCAGCGAAGGATGGATCTCCCAATCGAAATCGTGCAGCAGACCGAGCAATCCCCATAACTCGATGTCTTCGCCATGTTTTTCTGCGTAGAAGCGCATGGCGGCTTCCACCGAAAGCATATGGCGCACGAGACCTTCGTTCTTCACAAATTCACGCACGAGGGACAGGGCTTCTTCACGGTTCATTGAATTCTCCATTCAGGTACTTTCATAACGAAGTGAATTACTCGATCGGTATGGGTTCGCCGAGCACAGGCACGGGCTTTGTCACCAGCACATCCCACGCGGCTTGGAAGACCGCAAACGTCTCGCGGAAATTCCAATAGGCGCGTGAGCGTTTCAGGAAATATCGGTTATCCGACTCCACGCCGGTCGATTCAACGCCGAACCAATTACAAAGGAATAATGCTCTCGGCATGTGGAACGCCTGTGTGACGATGATCGCCTCGCCCACGCCGAAGATATGTTTTGCACGATAGCAGGTATCATACGTGCGCCTGCCCGCATAATCCAGCACGATGTCTTCATCCGGCACACCGCGCTGGAGCGCATACTGCCGCGCCGCTTCGGGCTCGTTGTATTCGATGAAGCGGTTATCGCCGCTCATCAGCAGTTTCTCCACTTTGCCCTGCTCGTACAGTTGCACGGCGGTTTCCACGCGGTCGCTCAACACGGGTCCTGCAGAGCCGTCACGGTACAACCCTGCGCCGAAGACGATTGCCACGCGCGCCTGCGGAACATCCTGCGCGCTGAACGTGCGTGACGCGGCGGACATCATCATCACGAACCTTGGAGCGAACAGACCGACGGCAGCCAGAAAACCAAATACAAGCGCAGTGCGCCAAAGAAATCTTATTATTCTTTTGAACATCCGCGCTATTGTATCAAAACCAGCAGGTCCAAACCCGAAGCCAGCACATAATTTACGAATTCTGTATAAGCAGAATCCTCCACCGCCTGCACTTCGTCAAACCCGTACACCACCTGCATCGCAGACTTTCCGTCCGGCGTCAGCATCAGGTCAATGAACGCGCGTTGGATCACGCGCCGCATCTCGAACGGCAGGCTGCCCGCCATTGAAATATTTTCATACGGAATGATCTCCGGAATACGCCACACCACGATGACCTTGTCCATCACATCGGGATAATCCGCTTCGAGTGCAGGGGAAGTTCGGGCGTCGATGAACGTGGCGCCGAAGTCGCAGATATCCTCGGAGTAGACGGCGCGCACGACGCTCGGCTGTCCGCTCATGAACGCCCCGCTTCGTATCTGGACCTGAGCCTGATTCAACAACCCCAGCGGCACCACATACCCCGACGGTGATACGGCATCGCTCCAGCAGGCTTTCTTCTGGTCGAATTGCCTCAGCGCGGCGACGGCATCTGCCGTGTTCTCGTTCCGCGCGGGATCGAAATAAGAGATGAAGTCATTTTTTCGGGTGGAGATGATCTGCGCCCCGTAAAATGTCTGCCCGTCGCGGACGCGCGCCAACAATGCGGTGACGAGGTCCATGTCGCGCGCCATCACATACCCGTAGGGCGAAAGCACAAAGATATGCGCATTACCCTTTGAGATCGCATCCACCAGCACACCCTCGGATGGGGGAGCGGTGGTCACAATACGGTAACCGGTCCGCTCCTGAAGATAGGCAGCGATGCTTTCCCCAGCGGCGATCACCTCGTCGGAGGGGCGCGGGGAAGGAGAGAGGGCGAGGATCAGGGGATTCTGGTCTGTACCAGGTTCCGCCGTGGTGAGAGGCGGTTGTGTGGGAGTAGGAAGCACTTCAGGAGCGGGAGTCGGCGTGGGAGTCCCCAACGTCACCTGAACAGGGAAAGAACACCCAAAAAGGGCGAGGGAAAGCGCAAATAGGACTTTTCTCATCTTACAAGATTGTTTGTATGCGATCATAATGACCTTGCTATAATAGGGCAAGTTAGTGAAAGGAAGAAAATGAAGACATTTAATACAATCATGTCCATCCTGATCCTGGCGGTGCTTGCCGCTGGTGTCTATTTTATCGTAGAGACGGTGCGCGATACAGCCGAAGCGGCATCCCGCCCGTTCGAGCAAGCCAGCCAGGCGAACCAGGCATTGCAGACTCAGGTGGCGCAGTTGATGAATCCCACGCCTACGATCATCCCCGACCCGGTGACGTATATCAACGAGATCCGCGCGCTGGCTCGTCTGGAGACGATCCAGTATAGCGTGGAAAAGGTCATTACTGCGGAGATCGGGCAGGGCACGTTCGGTTTTGTGTTCGGCGACAGATTGTTGTTCGTGGCGCACGGCATCGTGATCGCAGGTATCGATATGGAGAAAATGCAGCCCGGCGACCTGCGTTTGGATAACGGCGTCTTGTACGTGCGCCTGCCTCCCACCGAGGTGTTCGTGGCGACGCTCGACAACCAGAAATCCTATGTGTATGATCGCGATACGGGTCTGCTGACCAAGGGGCAGGTGGACCTCGAGACGCTGGCGAGGCAGTCGGCAGAGAATGAAATTCTCAAGGCGGCGCTGGAGGACGGCATTCTCGTTCAGGGAAAGCGGAACGCGGAAGCCTATCTACTAAAGTTCTTCACCGCCCTCGGGTACAAGACGGTGATTTTCCAGTAGCTTAACAAAAGCCCCTGATGATGAAACTTCAGGGGCTTCTCTCTTAAGGAGTGCAGCTTACGGGGAATGTGATTTGATCTTCGCGTTGATTGGGGGTGAGAATGTACAATTTCACCCAATATTCGTTCGGGGCATTGATCTGATAATAATCGTTGATGACCTGCGTCCCGGCTTCCTGAAAGATCAACGAGCCGACATCCGATACCGCGCCATTGCTGACTTCCCATCTCCATGTAAGCAGGGTGGGTCCGTCGGTGGTGACTTGCGCTTCAAAAAAGACCGTCTGAGGGAACTGGTTGCATCCAACCACGATCCGGTTTGGCTCGACGCGGAGTCTTACATCCGTTACAGCAGCCATAGGCGGCGGGATGACCGGGAGTTGGTCGATATCTCCCTGTGTCTGGCTTACTTCGGCAGAGACCCAGCAGAATCCGCCGGGGTTTCCAGGATCACGCACATACCACCAGTTGGACGCGTCATTCCGTCCCTCAACCCGCAGCGACCGTCCCTGACCCAATTCGTTGATGGTCTGGTAGAACGTACCCGGTCCGATGCGGCAATTGACCCGTTCGCTCGTCAACTGTATGGTCACAGGTTCAGGAGTTGGAGCGGGTGTTGGAAGAACAGGGGTAGGCGCAAGCGTCGGCGCGCTTGTGGATGTGGTAGATGGCATCGCTGCGGGCTCGGTACTTTCGCCCCTGCAAGCCGTCAAACCGAGCAGAACAAGTCCTGCAAGCAGGACAAGGCGTTTCATGTTTCCTCCTTATTGTCAATCAGGCTGCGCTCCATCGGCGTTGGAGAACCGGCAGCCCGTCCGCGTTGCATGGTGCAACCACTATTACTGTAACATCAAACCAGGAGGTTTGTTACTGTTTTTTATGCCGCCGGCTCGGAATTAGTACCGAAGGGGCATCCTGTTCGGTTTGGTCATTTTACGGCAAGCGAGAACGTTACAGTTTGCTCCGGTTCTGTCGGGTCATTGGATGGCGGATAATATCCAAGCACGATCTCTGTTTCCCCGGCGGCGATCGCTTTGAACGTCCACACATCCACGCCGCCGGAGCCGGTAGTGACGGGTTCATCGGGCCGATAATCCTTCGAAACGAACTCCACAATACTCCCGTCAAGCTCTTCTACAAGTTCCCAGTGATAGCCCGTGGTCGGGTTCGATTCGATCACGATCTTGAACTCGCTCCCCGCCGCAGCTTCCAACTGTCTGGCAGGGTCGGAAATCTGAAAGATCTCGTCGTTTCCGCCGCCCCGGCAGGATGCAAGCACAAGCGCGGACAAGGCGAACAAAAACAGAATCTTTTTCATGCTGAATCTCCTTGTGATTTTGATTGACTTTCTTCCCGCGGCAGGGTGAAAAGGAATGCGGATCCTTTTCCCGCTTCGCTCCGGACCCAGATCCTGCCGCCGTGGACCTCGATAATTCTCTTAACGATAGCAAGACCCACCCCGCTCCCATCGCTTTCCGGGTTCAACTTATCAAAGAGATCGAAAACTCGTCCCTGCAATTCCAGCGGAATGCCGATGCCGTTATCGCGCACAAAGAAGATCGGCAAACCGTTTTCCTCACCATCCTGCCCGACCTCAATACGCGGATCGGATTGATCTCCCATGAACTTGGCGGCATTGTCCATCAGGTTTTGCAGGACCTCTGTCAGGCGCTGTTTATCTCCATAAACAGCCGGCAGGTTCGGCTGAATATCGACCGTGATGCCGCGCGCGGCAAGTTGTCCGTGCACCATATCAACCGCATCATGCACAAGTGTTTCGAAAGGGATCATCTGCGAGGGATTTGCGATGCGGCCGATCCGCGAAAGATCCAGCAGTTCGCCAAGCAGGGTGTGCATTTTTACAACGGCATCCTTGATGCGTTGACAGTCGTGCCGGAAACGCGCAATGTTGTTCGATGCGATATCCGCTTCAAGGTAGCCGAGAAACCCGTTGATGGTCACCAGCGGCGATTTCAGGTCATGCGAAACGGTGTAGGTGAAGCGTTCCAATTCGGCATTCTTCGCTTCCAACTCGCGGATAAGCTCGCCCCGCATACGCAATTCGTTTTGCAGATCGTTAAACAACCGTGAATTTTCCAGCGCGATGGCAACCTGGTTGGCGAACATGACCGCCAGTTCCGCATGATGTCCGGTGAATTGACCCTTTTTCTTTCCATCCAGCATGATCGCGCCGATGATCTTCCCGCGTGTTTTCAGCGGGATCGCAAGCCAGGAGTTGATATAGCTGTGCGGCTCTTCTTTGAAATCCATCAACTCCTCTTGAACATTATTGTTCAAAATGAACGGCGCTTCTCCAGTGAGAATGGGCAATGCGGAATTGGTCTCATCGGTGGCGAATTCCACATTGGCATCCCAAAACATCTCAGGCAGGTCGCGACCGCCAATGAATTTTTGTATATCACCTTCCACCCTCCACACCGATGCGCTGTCGTACGGGATGACGCGTTTGATCTGCTCCAGAATTTTCTGGATGATCTCCGCAAATTCGACCGTGCTGACCAGGCTGGCAAGGCTTTCACGCAAGGTCTCCGATTCAGCGTTCCTCGCTTCCAACTCGTGGATGAGCGACTCCATTTTTCCCTCGGTCAGTTTTCTCTCTGCGAGTTCCCGCTGGATCTGCAGGGAATTCCGGAACAGGGTTTCCGACAACACACGCGCCATGATCGCTGTGATGACAACGATAATGGATGCCAAGTAGAAGCTCGCTGCCGCACCATGAATAATACCGGCGGGAGCATACAAACCATGTATCTCCCCGAATACCAGCCAGACAAGGCAGGCAAGCGTCAGGATGGTCAAAAAGATCATGGTCTGTCGTTTTGTGACCAGGCTGGCAATGATGAGGATCGCAGGAAAAGCGAGCATGGTGACGTGGTGAATCCCCGCTCCACGGGTGGCAAGGATCGTATTCAGGAGGATCAATTCAACGGAAAGCAGAACCGCAGTCATCTCGAAATTTTCGCGGCTCACGAGGTAATATCCTGTTAACACAGGCAGAATGCCCGTCAACAACAGGTTGGATGATGATACATTGCCGGATATGTACCCGATGACACTGCCAGCGATCATTGCCATGATCACCAGGGTGAGACACCATCGGAATACGTTTTTTATATTATTAATATCCCCATATATCTCGCCCAACGGGAGCGTTTTTCTCGTTTGTGCACCTGTAGCGGTCATGGTCTTTGTTCCTTTGATTTTTACGACCATAATTATCTCCACCATTGTACCGCTTGTTTTTGGTAAAGAATGTGCTATAATGTTTAGAAAATTTGTTCTTTTATTGGTAAAGGAGAATCTCATGACCCAAAAAGTGATGGTCTTCGTTGGGACAACCAAGGGTGGTTTTATTCTGGAAAGCGATCCTGCCCGCAAAAAATGGACAATGAGCGACATCCTCTTCAAGAGTTGGAACATGATGCATATGAAACTGGATCCGCGTGACAGCCGCATTCATGCGGCGGTCAGCCATTTTGTCTATGGACCAACCACCCATTACTCGGACGATTTTGGAAGGACTTGGACGCAGGCAAAACAGAATCCGATCATTCCGCGCCCGTCAAAGTCGGGGCGTCCACCCAGCACAGTGGAAGAGGCGTTCCGCTCGGAGGCGGGTGAAGAGATAAAAGACAAACCGGAGAAAATGATCAAGGTCTGGAATATCACGCCCGGGCGCGTTGATGAGCCGAATGTCCTGTATGCAGGCGCACAGCCGGCTTCCCTGTTCGTATCCAAAGACCGCGGTGAGACGTGGGAGATCAACAAAGGCTTCTTCGACCATCCACATCGCGGGAAGTTCTTCCCCGGCAACGGCGGATTCTGCCTGCATACGATCATGCTAGACCCGTCCAACCTGAGCCGCATGTATATTGCAATGTCAACGGGAGGCTGCTACCGCACGGATGACGGCGGGAAAACATGGAATCCGTTCAATAAGAATGTCCGCGCTGATTTTCATCCCGAAAAATTTCCCGAATATGGGCAATGCGTACATAAGATGGCAATGCACCCAGCCAATCCAAACGTGCTCTATCAGCAAAATCACTGCGGGATTTATCGCAGCGACAACGCCGGCGAGGACTGGATTGATATCGGTGAGGGCAAACTGCCAACCCGCTTCGGGTTCCCGATCGCGGTCCATCCCACCGACCCAAAAACGATCTATGTTGTCCCTGAGGAAAGCGATGAATTCCACATAAGCTTGGATGGAAAGCTCGCTGTGTGGCGCAGCCGCGATGCCGGCGATACCTGGCAGCGCCTGTCCAATGGACTGCCCGAACGCGCCTATGTGGATGTTTTGCGGGAAGCGATGGCGACTGATACTTTCGAAGATGCCGGCATTTACTTCGGAACGAATACGGGACAGATCTTCCACTCTCGCGACTCCGGAGATACCTGGGAATTGCTGGCGGATTTCCTGCCTCCCATCCAATCGATAGAAACCGCGGTTGTAGAAGTTTAAAGACAGGAGGCTGTCACTCACGGGTGACAGCCTCTTTTTTGCGAGGGATGGTAGAATTTCGCGAATTTCCATTAGCGAAACCTTTCACGAATGGACGGGGTTATATTCATCAGAATCCGTCATTTTTTACCGAAAATAAGCGGATTTTTGTCATATTGACGCGGCTTTAATAATCGTGTAAAGTTTGAGGGCGATTGTGATTAATAGGATTAATCGTATGACCCGGCAAGTTGACATACACTGTGCTTAAGAGCGGGCAACCCCGTCCGGGGTGCCCGCTTATATTTTTCTCTAAAACCTACCTAGGAGAACATCATGTCAGGACAAATTAATGCCTTTGAAATGGCGCAGAAACAATTCGACGGCGTAGCGAAGATGCTGAAGCTCGATTCCGGCGTTTCAGAAGTGCTGCGCTGGCCCATGCGTGAATATGCCTTCCGCATCCCCGTACGCATGGACGATGGTTCCCTGAAAGTCTTTCAAGGCTTCCGCGTTCAACACAACGATGCGCGCGGACCCAACAAGGGCGGCATCCGCTTCCATCCCGCCGAGACGCTGGACACGGTTCGTGCGCTCGCCACGTGGATGACCTGGAAATGCGCTGTGGCGGATATCCCGCTGGGCGGCGGCAAAGGCGGTATCGTCGTGGATCCATCCACGCTGTCTGTCCGTGAAAAAGAAGAATTGTGCCGCGGCTGGGTACGTGCGATGTGGAAGAACATCGGTCCGCGCAATGACGTGCCCGCTCCCGATGTCGGCACCACCCCTCAGATGATGGGCTGGATGATGGACGAGTATTCCCGTCTCGTGGGCGAATATACCCCGGGTGTGTTCACAGGCAAACCCGTAGGCGGAGGCGGTTCGCTTGGTCGCACCGAAGCCACCGGTTTCGGCGTCATCTACACCGTCCGTGAAGCGATGAAACACCTTGGCTTGGACTCAACAAAATCCGTTGCGGCGCTGCAGGGCTTTGGCAACGTCTCGCAATATGCGGCAATTGGCTTTGTCGAAATGCTGGGCGGATCGATCGCTTGCGTCTCCTGCTACGACCGTCACGATAAGAAAGCCTACACCTACAGCAAGAAGGGCGGCATCGACCCGCGCTTCCTGATGTCGATCGTGGACCAGTATGGTACCGTGGACAAGCAAAAGGCGATGGATGCCGGTTACGAAGTCAGCGACGGCGACAAATGGATCGAATTCGAAGCCGACGTGTTGATCCCCGCCGCGCTCGAAGGTCAGATCAATGCCGATACGGTCAAGAAGATCTCCAAGAACGTAAAGATCGTTGCTGAAGGCGCGAACGGTCCCACCACCCCCGAAGCCGACGAATACTTCCAGAAGAACAACATCTTCAACATCCCCGATTTCCTCTGCAACGCCGGCGGCGTCACCACCTCCTACTTCGAACAGGTGCAGAACGACATGAACTTCTACTGGAGCAAGGAAGAAGTCCTCGAAAAGCTCGACCAGAAGATGACCTCCGCCTTCAACGCCGTGCTCGAACGCAGCGCCTCCGAGAAGGTGTACATGCGCGACGCAGCCTACATGGTCGCCATTGACCGCGTAGTGAAAGCGATGGAACTGCGCGGCTGGTTGACCGGAAGCGCGTAATTTACAAGTCGAAATATGTGACCTAAGAAAAGGATGCGCCTGAACGGGTGCATCCTTTTTTTGACGCTCCGTATCACACCCAGCCGAAACCTGATCCTGCTCTCCAAACATTTTCTACTGTGATATTTGATACAATCACCCTACAACAATCGCTACCAGAGGCAACCATGTCAAAACCAACCTTCAAATGGGACGACCCCCTGCTTTTCAATGACCAACTGACCGACGAAGAACGCATGATCCGTGATGCGTCCCGCCGCTATTGTCAGGACAAGCTCATGCCGCGCATCCTCGAAGCGAACCGGAAAGAGGAATTCCACCGCGAGATCATGACCGAAATGGGCGCCATGGGTTTCCTGGGCGCCACCATCCCCGAGGAATACGGCGGCGCAGGCTTGAACCACGTTGCCTATGGACTGATCGCGCGCGAAGTCGAGCGCGTGGACAGCGGCTACCGCTCCGCCATGAGCGTGCAATCGTCGCTGGTGATGTATCCGATTTTTACATACGGCACGGAAGAACAACGCAAGAAATACCTGCCCAAACTTGCCAGCGGAGAATGGGTTGGCTGTTTCGGGCTGACCGAGCCGAATCATGGCAGCGACCCCGCCAGTATGGAAACCCGCGCCAAAAAAGTGGACGGCGGATACATCGTTCACGGCAACAAGATGTGGATCACCAATTCCCCGATTGCAGATGTCTTTGTTGTGTGGGCAAAGTTGGACGGGGAAATCCGCGGCTTTATTCTGGAAAAAGGCATGAAGGGACTCTCCGCGCCGAAGATCGAAGGCAAGTTCAGCCTGCGCGCCAGTTCCACGGGCGAGATCGTAATGGATGAGGTCTTTGTCCCTGAAGAGAATATCTTCCCGGAAGTCAAAGGCTTGAAGGGTCCGTTCGGATGTTTGAATAAGGCACGTTACGGCATTGCATGGGGTGCATTGGGCGCGGCGGAGTTCTGCTGGCATGCGGCGCGGCAATACACGCTCGACCGTCCACAGTTCGGGCGTCCGCTGGCGGCGAATCAATTGATCCAGTTGAAACTGGCGAATATGATGACGGAAATTACGCTGGGTTTGCAGTCCGTTCTGCGGGTGGGGCGTTTGATCGATGAAGATAAAGCCAGCCCGGAGATGATCTCGCTCGTCAAGCGAAATTCATGCGGCAAGGCGTTGGATATTGCGCGTCATGCCCGCGATATGCACGGCGGCAACGGCGTTTCGGATGAATATCACGTCATCCGTCATGTGATGAATTTGGAATCGGTCAATACGTATGAAGGCACGCATGACATCCATGCGTTGATTTTGGGAAGAGCGCAAACGGGACTTCAGGCGTTTTCATAATTTTGCAGGGGGGGCGACGCATACGTCGCCCCTGCGGTTTATTTATGTCCTTCCAAGCAGACCACACCTTCTGCGCCGACAGTGGCATTGTGTACTACGCCCGCGGGCAGGTCCAATCTATCTCCTGCTTTCAGCGTGAGCGATTGACCCAACTCCGGCAAACCGAAGGTGATGCTTCCGCGCACGACGTAGATGACCTTGTCATATCCGTGCGAGTGTGCGGAGTAGGTGTCGAACGGTCCGTTCGACCAGGCATAAGGTGCAAGACCTTCATCCGCCATCAACTGCCGCAGGGCGGATTCGGTTGGGGCTGTTGAACCAGCCCAAGGGGTGACACGAGGCGGGTTCGTCATCGTTTATGGTTGTGTTGGATATCCGGCATTCAGCCAGGCTTCAAATCCACCCAGCATGGCTTGCACGTTGGTGTAGCCGTTCGTCAGCAGTAGGAACGCCGCACGGGCGCTCGTCTGTTCCTGCGGTCAGGTGCAGTAGGTGATGATCCACTGATTCTTTTCGAGCGATAGATCGTTGACGCTGGTTTCAATAAGTGATAGGGGGATCGACATTGCCCCGGCAACATGGCTTGCTGTGTAGGATTCCACGCTTCGCACATCTACGAGTATGGCTGATCCTGCGTCCAGTGCGGCTTTTGCTTCGCTGACGCTGATGCGCGGCACATCGGCGTCGGTGCGCGGGATGGCATTGCTTTGTGTCTGGGACGGCGCGAGCGCCTGGCACGCAAGCGTGGCAAGCACAAGGATCGCAACCGCCAAAAGGGGTTTGTATGGTTTCATCTCTCTCCTCGTTGGTATAAAAATAGGGCGACCCATCCATCAATGTTCTTTGCATTCGACGGATGGGTCGCCCTTGCAGTTTCAATTACAACTTGCAGTAGCGGTCCACGCGCTTGCCGATGATGGCGAGGCTGTCTGCCCAGAATTTCTTGGTGCGGATGTTGATGCCGAACTTGTCGGCGAGTTCCGCGGCGGGCGCTTCGCCCGTGGAGGCGAGCAGTTCCTTGTAAGCAGGCACGAATTCCGCGCCGCGCTTCTGGTAGATGGCATACAAGCCCGTGGCGAAGAGCAGTCCGAAGGCATACGGATAGTTGTAGAACGAGAAGCCGGCGGAGTAGTAGTGCGGCTTCCACGTCCACATGTATTTCTGGAGGAATTTCTCGTCCAGACCGTCGCCGTAGGTGGCTTTCTGCGCGCGTTCCATGATGTCGTTGATCTCGTCAGCGGCGAGTTCGGCTTTGGCACGGCGTTCGAAGACTTCCTTCTCGAACAGGTAGCGCGAGTAAATGTCCACCACCACCTGTGAGGCATTGTTCAACTGCGCTTCGAGAATGGCAAGCACTTCCTGCTTGTCGGTGGTCTGTTCGAGGGCGGCTTCGGTGGCGATGGTCTCGCACATGATCGAAGCGGTTTCCGCGAGGGTCATCGGTGTTTGCTGTTGGAGCGGGGTCTTGTCTGCCTGATAGGCGCATTCATTGTGGAAGGCGTGACCAAGCTCATGTGCCAGCGTGCTGACCTGATCGAACGAGCCGTCGAAATTGGCTAGGATGCGGCTTTCCTTTACTCCGTCCAAGCCCATGCAGAACGCGCCTCCGCGTTTGCCTTCGCGTTGTTCGCCGTCGATCCAGTTGCTGTCGAAGGCGCGCCGGGCAAAGGCGCCGAGATCGGGCGAGAACTTGTTGAAGTTCTCCACGATGAAATCGCGCGCTTCATTCCACGAATAGACCTTGTCGGTCTTGCCCATCGGAGCGAAGAGGTCCCACCAGGCGAGTTTTTTCTTGCCAAGCAGTTTTGCCTTGTGCTTGAAATAGCGGCGGAACATGGGGAAGGAATCCTTCATCGCGCCGAGCATGGCTTCGAGCGTGGCGCGGTCCATGCGGGCGGAATCGATGGAGGCGTGAAGGTTATCTTCGCGTCCGCGTTTCTTGTCGAGCACGAGCGTTTCGCCCTTGACGCCGTTCAGACAGGCGGCGAGGGTTTCCTGCACGCCCTCCCAGGCTTTGTTCTCGGCTTCATATCCGCGGCGGCGGGTGGCTTCGTCGGGGTGCGAGCGCAGGTTGATGAGCGCGGGCATCGGCATCTTTTGGGACTTGCCGTCGAGTTCAAAGTCCACGGTCATTTGGGATGTGATCGTCCCCTGCAGTTTGCCGAAGGCGTTTCCGCCGCTGAGCGTCAATTCGGCGGCGACGGCTTCCTCGGCTTCGCTCATCAGATATTTGGATTGTTCCGCCGCTTCGAGCAGGATGAACTCGTGCGCCTTGGCGGCAGGATTGGTCTTCACTGCTTTTTTGATGGCGGCTTTACCAAGTTTGCCCGCCCAAGCGGTGAAGCGGGTATTGAGCATACTGGTCTGCACGTTCATCTGCTCAAACTCGGAGAGGATGCGCATGGCTTCCTTGTTGCGCGAGTCGGTGGAGATGTATGAGTAGACGAAAGGTCCAATGGTGCCGGACAACTCAAAGAGGGCGTTGAAGCGTTCCACGGATTCGCCGAGGATCTTGCCGAGTTTCTTCGGGTCGGTTTTTGAATCTGCTTTGGCGGCTTTCTTGAAGAAGGCATCTAGTTCATCGAGCTGTTTTTTGAAGGTCTTGATGGCGGTCTTGAACTGTTTTGAATCAAGCGAGGGATAGACGTTGGTCAGGTCCCAGCGGGGTGCGGAAACGGTCATTTGGATTCTCCTTGATGATGATGGGGTAAGTATATCAAAGCAGGGGCGTTGTATGTGAAACTTTTCGGGTGTTTTTTTCGTCATTTTGGAGTACAGTTAAGCCCGAATTGGAGGCATTTATGAAACAGGATAAATTTCTGACAGGTATTCTGATCGGCATTGGCGTGCTCATCCTGCTGGCGTTGGGTTTATTCTTTACGCGGCAGGATAAACGCGATTATGTCGCGGAGACGACACCCGAGGGCGTGGTGCATAATTATGTGCTGGCGGTGTTGAACAGGGATTACCAGAAGGCGTATGAATATCTCGCCGATCTCGAACACAAACCAACCTATGAAGCGTTCCGCCGCTCTTTTTTCAATGGCATGGTCAACCCCGGTGATGTGGGTGTGGACGTCGGCTCGGCTGACATTCACGATGACGAGGCGGTTGTTTCGCTTTCCATCTATTATCCAAATACCGATCCGTTCTCCAGCCGTTATTCAAGTTCCGATCGCGCTTTATTGGTTCAGCAGAACGGCATGTGGAAGTTAAGTTCCATGCCGTACAACTTCTGGGACTTTAGCTGGTATCAGGAACCGTATAAGCCTTAATTTCATGTCATTGCGAAAAGTTCGCAATGACAGAAAGTGACCTTATGAAAACCATTCGCCGTCTTTACTTTTATGCCGTTGCCTTTATCAGTGTCGAAGTGGTGCTATGGGGCATGATCGGCTTGCTCCGTTCGGTGTTCAACGCCCGGCAGGTCGTGGACAGCGCATCCACATTGGCACAGGCACTGGCGCTGATCCTCGTCGGCGTGCCGATCTTCCTCGTTCACTGGCTGTGGGCACAGCGCACATCCGCGCAGGATGATGAAGAGAAAACATCCTCTGTCCGCGCTGTCTTTTTATATGGCATCCTGCTCGGTACGCTCATCCCGGTTGTGCAAAATACACTCGCATTGGTCGACCGCATCTTCCTCTCCGCGGCAGACCTCTTCACCACCCGTGCCATCGTCGGCGGCTCGCAAACGTGGAGCGACAACCTCATCGCCATCGTCATCAACCTGCTCATCGCCGCATATTTCTGGAACATCCTCAAAGGCGAATGGCGCACGCTTAGTGAAACTGAAAACTATGCGGAGATCCGCCGCATCTATCGGTTCATCTGGATGCTTTACGGTCTGCTGATGACGGTCTATGGCGCGCAGCAGGCATTGAACTACGCCTTCACGTTATCCATCAGTGTAGTCCTTGGATCGGTCGGACGGGAGACTGTGGTCAATGCGATCGCGCTGCTCGTGATCGGAACGCCGATCTGGATCTATGCCTGGCGCATCCTTCAGGACGGGTTGGCTGATCCCTCCGAACGGGAGTCTTATCTCCGCCTCGGCATTCTCTATCTGCTTTCGCTTGGCGGCGTGGTGATCGTGCTCACCGCGGGCGGAAACCTGATCTATATGATCCTGATCCAGCTTCTCGGCGAGAATAAACCCTGGGTGGAATTTTTACAGGATATCGGCGGTCCGATCTCCATTGGCTTGCCGTTCGCTGTCATCTGGGCATACTTTGGGAAGTGGCTCAACCAGCAATTCGTATTCGATGAAAATGCGCCTCGCCGTGCTGGGAAACAAAGGCTTTATTTCTATATCCTCTCCCTCATTGGTCTTGCGGCAACATTCTTTGCAGCCGCAGCCTTGCTTTCAGTGGTTGTGGACCTGCTGACCGAAAGAGCCTATCTGGGGAGCGGCGGGTTTCGGACTCAGATCTCCAGTGCATTGGCATTTCTGGCGGCGGGACTTCCCCTCTGGCTGGTGACATGGCGCCCGATGCAAACGCAGGCATTGGCGGAATCCGATGAGGGCGATCATGCCCGGCGGTCGGTGATCCGCAAAACGTATTTGTACATCGTGTTATTTGCTGCGGTCATCGGCGGGATGATATGGGCGGGCTGGTTGATCTTCCTGCTGATCAATGCCGCGCTTGGCGGTGCTGCAGATAATATTGTTAATTCCGTTCTGAACACCTTCCAGGTGCTGGTGCTCTTCGTTGTGCTGCTGCTCTATCATCTCTCCGCACTGCGAAAGGACAGCGCAGCCCGCGCCGATGCCCTGGAAGAGAAGCAGTCCCAATTCCATGTGTTGGTCTTTGACCATGATGGAAAATTCGGCGAGGCTGTCAGAGCCGTGTTTGCCAAGCGCGCGCCGAAACTGCAATTGACGGTGGTCGATGCTGGTGAAAAACTTGCAAAGGATGTACAGGCGGATGCGATCATCCTGCCTGCGTCGCTGGCGGTGGATCTGCCGAAAAATGTCGAGGCGTGGATCCGCTCCTTTAACGGGAACAGGCTTATCGTCAATGATGAGGCGGCGGGCGTGTTCTGGATGAATGATTTTGGGCAGGCGGCTGATTCCGCGAAGTCCATTGCAGAAGGACAGGAACTCCGCCCGCAATCTCCAAAACGGATCACGCCGGTGTGGGCGTACGTTGCCTATGTATTTGCGGCGTTGTTCGCGTGTCAATTGTTGTTCATGTTGACGATGCTGGGTGTTTCGATGGTGACAGGGTTCTAACATTGTAGGTCACGCTTAAAGCGTGACCTACTTTCGTCTTAATGATATACTTTTAAAAATCATTCCACGAAACCGAGGGCGAACACCATGAAAGTAACTGTCCTTCAAGAAAATCTTGCACGCGGTTTGGGCATTGTTTCACGCGCCGTCTCGCCGCGCAGCACCCTGCCTGTTTTATCGAATATTTTGATCGCAACCGATGAGGGGCGTTTGCGGCTTTCCGCCACCAATCTCGAGTTGGGTATCACTTGTTGGATCGCAGCACGGGTTGACGAGGAAGGCTCGACAACGGTTCCGGCACGCACATTTTCGGATCTGGTCAACACCCTGCCCGGAGATCAGGTGCAATTGACACTTGATCTGAAAACCCAGAACTTGCATTTAAAAGGCGGCACATCCAATAACGATATCAAGTGCATCGATGCACAGGAATTCCCGCCTTTGCCCACGCCCGAAATGGATGGCGCTGTGCAATTGAACGTGGCGGATTTCAAGGAAATGATCCATCAGGTGGCATTTGCGGCTTCGACGGATGAAGCGCGTCCCGTGTTGATGGGCGTGTTGATGAATGTGGAAAAGGACAAGGTCACGATGGCGGCGGCGGACGGGTTCCGGCTTTCGGTGCGCAAAGCCCAGTTGTCTCAGGCGGTGCAACAGCCGATCAATGTCATCATTCCCGCGCGAGCGTTGAATGAACTGGCGCGCGTCGCATCGGACGGCGAAGAGCCGATCTACATGGTTATCCCGAAGAATCGCGGACAGGTGCTCTTCCGTGTAAAGGATGTGGAAGTGGTGTCGCAGTTGATTGACGGGACCTTCCCGGATTATCACCAGATCATTCCGCGCAGTTACAAGTCACGCACGCTCGTGTCTACGGCGGCATTGCTCAAAGCCTGCAAGCAGGCGGAGATTTTCGCCCGTGAGGGTTCGAATGTGGCGCGGCTGGACATCAAGCAGGCGAACGGTGAGATGCAGCCCAGCGAAGTGGAAATTTCCGCCACATCCGAGGAAACTGGCAAGAATGAGACCATCGTCGAAGCGACCGTGGACGGTGGAAGTGTGTTGATCGCGTTCAATGTCAAGTTCTTGCGTGAGGCGCTGGAGGTCATCCGTACGCCGAACGTGGCGCTGGAAACCTCCGCATCGAATGCGCCCGGCGTGGTCCGCCCGGTTGGCGACGATGATTTTCTGCATGTTATTATGCCAATGCATTTGGGGTAGAGGAGTAATTGAAAACCGCCAGAGCATTTTGCTCTGGCGGTTTTGATTCCGGCACTGACTACAACACCTTCAAATTCTACCCGCTTCCTTTACCAGCCATGCCTCCACTTCGGGGATATTCTCATTCAGCCGCGCACCCGCCACAACAGGGAGCCAGCGCAGGTATTCGTCCTCGCCGCCGGGGCGCAGACGGAAGTAATGATTCAAATAAGCGGAGTGAAATACTTTCACAAACACCTTCAACATCGCATTCGGTATCTGCGAACTTGCCGCCGCCCCGAGGGTGATAATGCTCGTACGCGCCACATCAGCCAACGGGTTGCCGCGTGAAGCGTCGATCCAGTCGATGATGGTCGAGTCATTTTCAGAGACCAGCACATTGGCGGGGTGAAAATCCCCGTGACAGACCCGGTCACCATCGGGCAGGGATTCGAGCGAGTCCAGCAGTTTCGGCTTCAGGTAGACGGGAAGCGCCTTCGCATCCTTGATCTTGTTTTGCAATTTCCGGCGCTGCAGGGGAACATCCGCATCAAAGATGCAGGCATGCATTTGAGCATGGAGTTCGGCAAGCATCTTTCCGAGTTGAAGCACCTGCCACGGCTTTTTCTGAAACATCTCCAGCATGGATATGCCTGTCACCCGTTCATAGATCAAGCCGTTCCGTCCGTGCGTTTGGACGATTTCACGCACCGCGGGCGTTTTCACCCCGCTGGCATGGACAGCACGCGCGATCCTTTGTTCGTATTGGATGTCTTCGAGGCTGAACCAATTATGGAAGAGTTTGAGGACGGTTCCGTTCTCCCATTCATGGATGTCGGCAGTCCGTCCGCGGGCGAAGGGCTGATCAATGGAAATTTCTTTCATGGCGTCTCCTTTGGCGAAGGAGGTTCAAATTATGGCATCCGCCATTGCAGGTCAGGATGGAATTCTGCAAAGGAAAGTTTGCATCATTCTCTTCCTCGCCATTTATTTCTCTTCGGGCTCAGCGGATTTTTCAGCCGGCGTTGCCCCTGTCGAGGTCTCCTCTGTGGATGATTCGACCTGCGCTTCATCCTGCGCCTTGGTCAGGTTCCCGCTCTGCTGATTGTTCTTTTTCTGCTGTTTAAGCCTTAACTTCTCATCCTTCTTGCGTTTCTTAGCCAGTTCTTTCTGTCGTTTCTCGTATTGATAATTTACTTTAGCCAATTTAACATCCTTTCTGGGCGGGAGTGATTTCCATCATTATAGCCCGATAAGCCCCATTTGCACAAAACAAGCCATGCGTATACAGGTCACGGCTTTTTTCTATGCTACTCGATATGCCGCACTTCGCCGCCGACAGTCACGCTCTCACCCGCCTTGGGCGTAAATGAGACCGTCAGACGTGAAGGCACGCTCATATCCTCGCCCTGCAAAATCGTAAACGTGGACGCTCCGTTCCAGCCAATATCGCGCAGATAACCCGCCAGCGCCGCAGCGGCGGCTCCAGTGGCGGGATCTTCGTAAACTCCGCCTGATGCAAAAGCATTGCGTGAATGGAACACGTCATCGGATTCATTCCACAGCAAACTGATCGTGACAAGTCCCTGCTCATTCATCAGCGCGCGGACTTCCTCGAACGGATACGACATCTCCGCCAGGGTCTTGCGCTCCTTGAGAAAGATGATCAGATGTTTTGCTCCCGCTCCCGCCAAACGGACGGGGAAGCGGGAATCAAGCTGTCCATTTGTCAGATTGAACGCCGCCAAAACCTTGTCCGCATACTCCTGCGGCGCATCTTCCGACCATGTGGCTGGTGACTGCAACGTAGCGGACATCCCGCCCGATGTCTTTTCCGAGCGCACGCTGATCTGGCTGTCGTTCAGGTGCAGTTGATACATCCCTTCGCCGAAGCGTTCGCCGAGCGCCGCTCCCAACGCGATGGTGGCGTGACCGCAAAAAGGGACTTCCATTTCGGGCGCGAAATAACGCACGCGCCAACCATCCGCCTGCTTTACCAAAAATGCCGTCTCCGAATAGCCGACTTCCTTCGCGATGGCAAGCATTTCAGTTTCGGCGGGCATCTCATCATAGAACGCCACGCCTGCCGGGTTGCCGCCTTGTCCATTGTGGGAAAAGGCGGCGAGTCTTAATACTTTTGTCATTACATACCTCCAAAATTATTCAAAAATAAACCGCATCGTTTCAGACGCGGTTTGCATGTATTTCGTTCCTTTAGCGCGGAAGTTTGGTCAGCCGCAGCATGAGGGCGGTGGCGGGGTCGATTAACGCCTTGCCCATTGGGTCTTGTGAAAGGACATTGAAGCCGCCTTCCCCAAAGTGCAGCCCGCTTGGGGTCAGCATGTTCAAGCGGACATTGCCATTCGTCGGCGGGGCAGGACGCGCCTTGTCCCACGGACCGATCTTCTCGGCGACCATTTGCCCCGCCTTGAGCAGGGCATCGATCTCTGCATCAAGAGAATTGTCAGGGTGCTGCCAGATGGTGGCAGCACCAGTGAAGTTGACGTAGTAGGCATTGAAATCGGTGTAGGCGGCGACGATATCCGCGCCTTTTTCCATGCCGACTTCGATCACCACGCCATAGGCGATCTTGGCTTTATCTGCAGGCGGATTCACGCCCAGCGAACGCAAAAAGTGCCACGCCTGCAAGTAGTGACGCGGCTCCAGATCGGACAGGTCGGTAATTCTTTGCAGGGTTGCAATGGCGGCATTTTTATCTTTCTTATCGAGTTGATTTCTTGCTTCGATAAATAATGTCCAGGGTTCGCCTGTGGCAGTTTCCCCTTCAGGCCACTTGGACATGGGCATATCGCCAAACAGAGTATCACGCAGGGTTGGTTTGGGGTCTTCCTTTTTCTTGAATAAATTGAACATGGATTTCCTCACTTGGTTGAATGATGTGAAAATTATAAATACGATAACCCCAAAACTCCAGAAAAATTTCGTCACCCACTGGTACTAAAAAATCTGGACAAAAAACAACCGCATCTTACAAGGATGCGGTTGTTTTGCTAATCGCTAATTACTGAATGCCGTTCTAATCCAACTTCCCGGTGATCATCGCCATCTTCACCTCGCCGATGGCGCGCGTGATCTTGATCTCGCGCGGACAGGCTTCGGTGCAGGAATATGCGGTATGACAGCGCGCCACGCCGTCCGTCTCTGCAAGGATCTGCAGGCGTTCGCCCGCGGCTTCGTCGCGGCTGTCGAAGATGAAGCGGTGCGCGGTCACGATCGCGGCGGGACCATAATACTCACCGTTCGCCCAATAGGATGGGCAGGAGGTGGTACACGCGGCGCACAAAATACATTTGGTCGATTCGTCGAAGCGCGCGCGGTCTTCGGGACTTTGCAAACGTTCGCGTCCGCCTTCAGGCAGCGGACTGTCGTTGATGAAATAGGGCAGCACCTTCTTGTAATTGTCGAAGAACGGCTCCATATCCACGATCAAGTCCTTGGCGATCTTCAAGCCAAGCAACGGCTCGACGGTGATATTTTCGCCCACGTCACGGATCAACACCTTGCACGCCAGCATATTGCGCCCGTTGATGCGCATCGCATCCGAACCGCACACGCCGTGCGCGCACGAACGGCGAAACGAGAGCGTGCCGTCTTCCTTGCCCTTGATGTACTCGAGCACATCCAGCACGCGGTCATTCGGATCGGCTTCCACCTTGTAGGTCACATAATTGCCGCGCTGGTCCTTCTCGGGGTTGTAACGGAAAATTTTGATGGTAACTTCCATAATCTCTAATCTCCTAGGTGGTTGAGTAGGCGGCGGGTCTCGATACAGACTTCATCCTACTCGACCATCGCCGCCGTATCGAAACCACCTCTAATAAACTCTCGCCTTCGGTTGGTGTTTGGTGATGACAACCGGCTTGTAACTGATATCGAGCTTGTCATCCTTCTTCGTGATCAGCGTATGTTTCAGCCAGTTCGCATCGTCGCGGTCGGGATAATCCTCGCGCGAATGTCCGCCGCGGCTTTCCTTGCGGTTCAAGGCGCTCACAGCCACCACTTCCGCAATTTCAAGCAGGTTGCCAAGTTCCCAGGCGTTCAACAACTCGGTATTGAAAATTTTTCCCGTGTCGGTCACGCCGACCTGCTTGTAACGCTCCTTCAACTCGCGCACCTTCTCCAACGCAGCTTGCATGTCTTTTTCGTTGCGATAGATGCCGACATCCGCGAACATGATCTTCTTCATCTCATTGGAAATGTCGAATGCGTTCTCCTTGCCCGATCCATTTCTCAACGCTTCAAACGCGGACCTCGCGCCTGCTTCTGCGTCCCCGGGCAGAGTCTCAAAGTCGGCTGTCTGCGCGTATTCCGCCGCTTTGAGCCCCGCATGTTTGCCGAAGACAACAAGGTCGAGCAACGAGTTTGTCCCCAAACGGTTCGCGCCATGGACAGATACACACGCACACTCGCCCGCCGCGTACAAGCCGGTCAGGATGGTATTTTTATCGTCAATGACCACTTCACCGTATTTATTGGTCGGGATGCCGCCCATCGTGTAATGCGCTGTCGGCTGGATCGGCATCACTTGTGTGACCGGGTCTACGCCGAGGTAGACGCGGCAGAAATCCACAATATCAGGAATCTTCTTCAGGACGGTATCCGCAGTGATGGTGTAGGGAGTGCCGTCGGGGTTGGTGCGTCCATCCATGGCAGCGAATTTGTTCACGCTTTCCGGGCGGATATCGAGATAGACATAGTTCGAGCCGTTGATGCCGCGCCCTTCTTTAATTTCAGTGTAGATTGCGCGGGAGACCACATCACGCGAGGCAAGGTCTTTTACGGTCGGCGCATACTTCGGCATGAAGCGCTCACCATCTCCATTGAGCAGAATCCCGCCTTCGCCGCGCACGCCTTCGGTGATGAGAATACCGAGTTTATAAATTCCCGTCGGATGGAACTGGAAGAACTCCATATCTTCGAGCGGAATGCCGTGACGGAGCAGGATCGCCGCGCCATCGCCTGTGTAGGCATACGCATTCGAGGTGACGTCGAAGATGCGCCCATGTCCGCCCGTGGCAAAGACGACCGCCTTGGCGTGGATGGTGTGCAGTTCGCCCGTCGCCAGTTCCACAGCCACCACGCCTGCGGC
Source organism: Anaerolineales bacterium (assembly GCA_023382595.1). Taxonomy (GTDB): domain Bacteria; phylum Chloroflexota; class Anaerolineae; order Anaerolineales; family Villigracilaceae; genus Villigracilis. Next base: position 1,482,350 of record JAHDWB010000001.1, read on the forward strand.
TTTTCCATTGACCATGATGAAATCCAACACTTGATATTCATCAAAGAAATTGACCTTGTTCTTCAAGCACTGCTGATACAAGGTTTGCAGGATCATGTGCCCCGTGCGGTCGGCGGCGTGTGCTGCGCGGCGGACAGGTTTGCCGGTTTCGTTGTTCGTATGTCCGCCAAACGGCCGCTGGGAGATCTTGCCTTCGGGCGTGCGGTCGAACGGCAGACCCATATGTTCGAGCTCCAGCACGGCATCGATGGCTTCATTGCACATGAACTCGATGGCATCCTGGTCGCCGAGATAATCGGAGCCTTTGACGGTATCGTACATGTGCCATTCGGGTCGGTCTTCCTCGTAGTTGCCCAGCGCCGCGGAGATGCCGCCCTGCGCCGCGCCGGTATGCGAGCGTGTGGGATATAACTTGCTGATGACGGCGGTCTTTGCGGTGCGTGAGGCGTACAAGCCAGCCATCAGACCTGCGCCGCCCGCCCCCACCACCACCACATCAAATTGATGAACGTTTGCCATGAATTACTCCTGAAAAATACTGACGATGGACGATGGACAATGATACGGTCTATCGTCCATTGTCTGCGGTCAATTTACGCTGTCCAGATGATATACAAACCCATGATACTGACGCCGATCATCATCACAATGCTCAGGAAGCGCACGAACTTGCGCCCGCCGGAACTTGCGATGTAATCATCCGCAATCACGACCAGACCGTGCACGCCGTGCGCTGTCGCGACTAGCAAAAGCGCGCTGGCGGTCAACAGCCAGAACGGATTGGACCAGATGTCCAGATCGGGCACATCCGTGCTCTGCACGTGATAGACGTTTGGCATGAACGCCCAGCGCATCACATCTGCGAAGTTCATCTGGTTGCGCGCACCCATGATCAAGGCGCCGATAATGCCCACGAGGATCAGACCATATATGGCTAAGGCAGAGAGGCGGGTGAAGATCCACATGATGGCTTCAAAGTTCGTCAATCCGCGCTCTTTAAGGGAGAGTCTTCTCGATTTCGTCGCCATGTCAGCCTCCGAACGCCGTGTTGAGAATTACGAAGACCGAAATGCCGAACAACGGAATGAACACCGCCCATTCGAGCCAGATGGCTTCCTTTTGATAGTCGAGCAGTTTGGGCCAAAGATCCAGAATGGTGATGCGCAGCCCGTTGATGGCATGGAACAACACGCAGAAGAAAATGAATATCTGGAACGCCCAGTTTTGATAGATACCGTTCAAAAATCCCCCGAACCTGCCTCCAACGAACGACGCCAGAATGTGCACAGTGATGAAGATGCCCATGCCCAGCCCGCCGATGCGGTGCAGGATATAGGTCAGGTAGCCTGACGGTCCTTTATAACGCAACCCCGCCGAAAGGCTGACATTTCGTTTCAAGCCCATCTATGCCTCCGTATGACTTTTCTTTGGAAGATCACCCGCTCGTCTCCCGTTGATTTTGTGATGACTGCGCCTATTTTACTCTCTAACCTCGTAAATCGCAAAAGAAAGTGAAATCGCGAACAATGAAAGGTGACAAACATCCTAGTGATTTTGTTATCCGTCATCCTTCAAAAAAGCGGACAAAGACCTTTATAATCCAATTCACGCCGCTTGTAACGTACAAGCCCCTTCTTTATTCATGATCAGCTTCGACAAGCGCAAAAAATCGTCCAAGGAGGCGCATATGTCTGATTCACATGAACTATCCCGCCGCGATTTCATCAAGGTGACGACGGGAATTGTTGGAGGATTGATCGGAGCAGTGATCGGTCTGCCCGCGATCTACTATTTGATCGACCCCGCCCTGCGCGAGGGCGGCAAGGAAGCGTGGATCCCCATCGGTAAATTCGATGACATGCAAGTCGGCACCCCTTACTCGTTCTCATTCACACGCGTCCAAGTCAACGGCTGGGAACGGACAGCCAGCAGTTTCGGCGGATACGCCGTCCGCAAATCGGACTCGCCTGAGGACCTGCTCATCCTCAACAGCCGCTGTACGCATCTCGCCTGCACCGTCAACTGGTCGGCTGAAGCCAATGCTTATCTCTGCCCCTGCCACGATGCCGCATTCGACATCGAGGGCGCAGTATTGAGCGGACCTCCCCCGCACGATCTGTTCGTATTCGACCAACACCGCCTCACTGAGGACGGTATCATCGAAATCTTCTTCAAGGAGGGCTGATCCATGTGGAAAACCATCTATGCCTGGCTTGATGAACGCCTCGGCTTCGACAGCCTCTACACCAACCTGCTCGACCGCCCCGAACCAAAGACCAATTGGTGGAACACGCTCGGCTCCGCCAGCCTGTTCCTCTTCATTGTGCAGGGACTTACGGGCATCTTCCTGACCGTCTATTACACGCCCTCGCCCGACCATGCCTACGACTCCATCACCTACATCATGGAAGGCGTTGCCTTCGGCTGGCTGATACGCGGCATTCACCATTGGGGCGCGACCCTGATGGTCCTGCTCGTCTTCATCCACATGTTGCGTGTGTTCTATACCGCCTCCTTCAAATATCCCCGCGAACTGACCTGGCTGATCGGCATCGGCTTGTTCCTGACCACGCTCGGCATGGGCTTCACCGGCTACCTGCTCCCCTGGAATCAGAAGGCATACTGGGCGACCACCGTCGGCACACAGATCGCAGGCACGGTTCCCTTCGTCGGGGATTTCATACTCAAAGCCCTGCGCGGCGGACCCGAACTCAGCGCGCTCACCCTCCAGCGTTTCTTCGCCGCCCACATCTGGATCATCCCCGCCATTCTCGCCGCGCTCATTGGCGTGCATCTCTACCTCATCATCAAACACGGCGAATCGCACTTCCCAACCAAGGAAGATTAACGATGAACGACGAAACCAAAAAACAGATCAACGAACGCTACGAACGCCAGCTCGATAAGGGCGAGCGTTTCTGGCCCGACACCATCTTCAAAGACCTCATCATGTCGCTGGGCGTCTTCGTCCTGCTCATCCTGCTGGCAACCTTCGTCGGCATCCCCGCCGAAGCCAAAGCCGACCCCAGCGATACGTCCTATCTGCCGCGCCCGGAATGGTATTTTCTCTTCCTCTTCAAATTCCTTGCGCTGTACGGTCAATTGCCGCTCATCGGCAAGATCGAATGGCTCGCCACCGTCGTTGTTCCCGGCATTGCCCTCGGCGTGCTCACGCTTCTGCCCTTCATCGAAAAAAGCCCGCGCCGCCATTACAGCAAACGCATGCTGCCCATCTCCATCATGACCATCATGGTCGTCGGCATCGTCCTGTTAACCATCACTTCCGAAGTGCCCACCGTCTCTGAAGACGGCTCAAACCTGCTTGGGATACTACAAACCATCTCCGGGATCGCCATCCCGTTGATTGCCTACATCCTGTTCTTCGTTTTCAAGGACAACACCCGCTTCATGCTCTGGACGACAAGCCTGGCTGCCCTTTCCATGATCCTTTTCTCAGGGACAGCGCTCGCACTCGCTCCTGAGAAACATGGTGAAGAAACGGAAGTTGCCACAACGCTTGTTGACCAGATCGTCGCCGGGCAGGATCTGTACTCCATCCACTGCACCGAATGTCATGGCGACGATGGTTCAGTTGCGATCATCGCTGGCGTGGAAGGGCTTGAAGGCGAGAAGATCACCCCCATCAACAGCCGTGATGTGCTCTACACCATCACCGACTCCGCCATGATCGAGGTCATCGCGTACGGACGCCCCAGCGCCGGCATGCCTCCGTACGGAAAGACCTACGGCGGCGAACTCACCCGCAGTCAGATCGACTACATCGTGGTCTTCATGCGCTATTCATGGGATGACCGTTTTGAAGCTCCCCAAGTCCCCGAACTCTTCCCGCCGTTGGCGGAGGGCGAAGTCCCGTCGTATGATGTCCACATCCAGCCGATTGCCAAACGTTATTGCATTTCCTGTCACCGCGCCGGCAAGGAGAACAACAATTATCTGATGACCAGCTTTGATGAAATTCTCACCACCGGCGACCACGTGGATTTCAACGTCATCGCCGGGGATGAGAACAGTTACCTCCTGCAGACCATTCAGGGACATCCGATCCTCGACGAGAATGGAGAAGAGCTCATCAGCATCATGCCGCCCAGCCGTCTGATGAGCCAGAACGTGATCGACGTTTTCATCCGCTGGATCATGAACGGAATGCCGCGCACCGCCGCAGAAGCGGGAGCATCGTCTACAACACCCACACCATAGTGCAATAAAATAAAACAAGCCGCCTCATTTTTGATGAGGCGGCTTGTTTTATTAACCAATTTGTGGGCCCGGCAGGATTCGAACCTGCGACCAAGCGATTATGAGTCGCCTGCGCTAACCGCTGCGCCACGGGCCCCTGATATTAAGTATCAAGTGTCAGGCATCAAAGTGTCACGTGACACCTGGAACCTGACACTTGACACCGAACGTCAGAGCGGGAGATGGGATTCGAACCCACGAATATCAGCTTGGAAGGCTGACGCCTTACCACTTGGCGACTCCCGCGAGAGCCTGATTTTACTGTGATGCCCCAAGTCAGTCAAGCACTTGACCGTCTACCCGCATTACAGTAAAATACCACCCGCTTCAATGCCCTCGTAGCTCAGTGGATTAGAGCGCTTGCTTGCGGAGCAATAGGTCGTGTGTTCGAGTCGCACCGAGGGCGCCATTCAAACCGTTTTCCATGAGGAAGACGGTTTTTCGTTCAGTAAACCATGCCATAATTGAGAACGTTTTTGCTTATAATGGAACCATACTATGAAAAAGAACAAACCCCATATCCTTCTTACCAACGATGACGGCATCCGCTCGCCCGGCTTATGGGCGGCGGCAAGCGAACTCTCGAAGATCGGCTACGTCACCGTTGCCGCGCCGCGCGACCAATCCACAGCCATGGGGCGCAGCCTGCCCAGCACGTCAGATGGGATCATTCGCAAGGAACAGGTGCAGGTCAACGGTCAGGAATGGAGCGTGTATGCCATCGGGGGCTCCCCCGCCCAAGCCGTCCTGCACGGCATCTTGGAGATCGTCCCGCACAAGCCGGATCTGATCGTCTCGGGCATCAACTACGGTGAAAATGTCGGGCTGGGCATCACCATCTCCGGCACGGTCGGCGCAGCAATGGAAGCCGCCTCGCTCGGCTATCCCGCGCTGGCAGTCTCACAGGAAACCGACGCGCATCATCACCTCAGCTACTCGGATGAAATTGATTTCAAACCAGCGGGATACTTCACCGCCTATTTCGCAAAATTGATCCTGGAAAAAAAATTCTTCGCCGGGGTCGATCTATTGAAAGTAGAAGTACCGCGTCATGCCACGCCGGAAACTGAGTGGGAAATGGCGAGGCTTTCCCGCCACCGATACTATGAACCGGTCCCCGCTGAAAGAGAATCCTGGGATGTGCCCGGCTCCATTAGATACCGCCACGACAACACGATCGATCAGGAACCCGAAGATACGGATGTGTATGTTCTGCGCAAGAAAAAAATGGTCGCGGTCACACCCATCAACCTGGATATGACCGCTCGCGTGGATCTACACGAACTCGAAAAGCATTTTCGAAAATAAAATGACGGTCACTGGTGAAGTGACCGTCATTTTCCTTAAGCGCGGATCATCGTCAACAGCATTTTGAACTTCTGGATCGCCTTCAATGCATGGGGTTCATTGGCGGGCATGATGATGGCATCACCCGCGGTCAACCGAAACGGCTGACCGGAGATGGTGACATCTGCTTCGCCTTCAATAATGTGAACCAAAGCATCGAAGGGCGCGGTATGTTCACTCAAACCCTGTTCGATGTCGAAAGCAAATAATGTGACGTTCCCCGCCTCCGCCTTGGTGATCTGGCGGCTGACGACCGATCCTTCCTGATAATTGACCATTTCAGCGAGTTTCAATACTTGTGATTTTGGCGCAGTGGACATGGTTCCTCCTGTTTATTTGGTTTCCTCGGGTGGTTTGATCGAACGGAATTCGCGGAACAACAATAGATCATAAACGATTTTCAGCCCTCCGGAAAAGAAAAAGGGCGCGCTGAATAAAACCGGGATGCTGAAAAATAACCCCGTCAACGTTGGGGAGAGGGCTGCGCCAACAGAACGGGCGATGGCGGTAACACCTGCAGCGGCGGACCGTTCGTCGGGGTCAACAACAGCCACCGTGTAGGATTGACGCGTCGGGACATCCATCTGGGAGATGCTAAAGCGCAGGAGCAGGACTCCGATGGCAAGCGGAAGCGTCGGCATCAACGGGACAAGAATCAACAAGATATTGGATGGAATGTGGGTGAAGACCATTGTATTGACCAGCCCGATCTTTTCAGCAAGTTTGACAGCCAGCAACGCCGAAATTCCCGCGAGGATATTTGCACCGAAGAAAATACTGCCAAGGACTCCCGTATCCACGCCGAATTTGACGTGGAACCAGTACGCCATGAAACTTTGCACGATCAATCCGCCTGCAAAAGCATCGATGGAAAAAAGCGCGCTCAGTTTGAAAACGACATTCCGCGAGCGATGCAAGCCCAGTACCTTCTTTTGCTGTGTTTGTTTGTGAGCGGCTTCGATGGCAGGCGAGACGCCTAAAAACAGGACGAGCAGAATGAGACCGCCGAGCGCATATCCCATCAGAATGGCACGATATGATTCGAGCGCCGTCCAGCCATTGGACTGCAAGACCTGCGCCAGCCATCCGCTCCCCAGCGCGCCAAACGCGGACGAGAACGAACCGCCCAGGTTGTACCATGCAAAGAGTTTCGTGCGCGAGCGGTCGGGGACAAGTTGTGTCAACCCCGCCTGCTCGACGGCAAGGAAGGGACCGATCTCCTTATCATTCGGGCTGATCACGCCAATAACGGCGGCAATCGTAAGGATGATGATGTTGTTCGTCAGTATAAAAACAATCCCCGCGCCGAGCATGAGCAGGGCGCCGATCAGCAGGGTGCGTTTGCGTCCAAACCCGTCGGCGTGCGTGGTCAGCCAGAGCGAAATCCCCGCATCCCCTATCAACGTGAGTGTGAATAACAACCCGACCTGCGTTGCGGTTAATCCCGCTTCGGTTAGGTACAGCACAAGAACAACTGCGAGCGAGCCGTAACAAAACATGCGGATAATGCGGGTGGCAAAGAGCAGAACAATATCCCTGCGATGATCCTTCGTCATAGCAATTCCTTCAAAATGGCGAGCGCTTCCGGCTTGCCGCCATATCCGTTTTCACCGCCCGGTCCCACGCAGGACGGACAACCGTCCTCACATTCACATTGACTGACCAGCTCATGAGCACGGACGATCAATTCATCATGGATCTCAAACAATCTCTGGCTGAAACCGATTCCCGCAGGGACAAGGTCATATAGAACGATGGACGGCAGTCCATTGACCATCGCCCACGCCGGGTCGGTGTAAACACCAAGGTCGCCGGTATCGCACATCAGGAACAACGGTGCAAGGTTGCCAAGCACAAATCCCAACCCCGCCAATCCGCTGCGGATCTTCACATTCTGCTCCACTTTGCGATGACAACTATTGCACAGCGTGGTGAGATTTTCCAGCCGGTTCGCTTCTTCCTTTGATGTGAACGCGCGGAATGGGATCTTGTGATGCACATCATGTTCACGTGTGGATTCCACCGCGCCGCACACCTGACAGGTGAATTTATCCCGCGCGCGGACGGCTTCGCGAATCTTCCTCCAGCCGGGTCCGTAGTCGTTCGGGTCGTTGGACCAGGCTCCAGTGTCGCGCAGATGCGAAAGAGTCGCTTCAGAGATGGTCAGCCAGTAACCGGTCGTCTGCAACTCGGAGGGAGGCAGGTCCAACAGTTCCTGCCCCAATGTCTCGTTGGTAAACCAGCGCATCTTGCGGAATCCAACCACCTGCGTGGTGACCTGAATTTCGCCATATCCCTTGTAGCAAGCCTCGCCCCACTTTTTGCCGACAGGCGATAACGCAATATGTTCGCTCACAGAAAGCACTTGGATCTCCGACTGCTGTTGGGCTTCGGTGTAATAATCCAAACTGACGGGGATCAATTGCGAAACGTGGTTTTCCAGATCGAGTTCCTGCACGAAATACTGTTGTGCCTCGTGCATGTAAACCGCGCCGGGATGGATCATCCATGGAGCGGATTCGCCGTCCACTGTGCCGATCGTCAGCGGCTTGCCATCTTCAGTGACGCTTTGCAAGATAAAACGCTGCGGCGATGCGGAACGCAGGGAAATGTTCGCGGCGGGATACTGGTCCTGCATCCAATAATATTTTTCGTTCGAGAAATGCGCTTCGCTGTTGGAGACAAGAAAATCCAGATACTCATCGAGCAATTCATCCGAAATACCGCCGAAGCCTTCCCCCTTTTGAAAGGGTAGTTCGAACATGGCACAGCGTAAATGCTCCAGCAGGATCAGCAAATGGTTCGGATTAATCAGCGCCTGTTCCGGCGATCTGCCAAAAAAATATTCCGGATGGTGCGCCAAAAACTGATCGAGCGGATTGGGAGACGCCACCAACACAGCGACAGCTGGTTCGTCACCCCTGCCTGCCCTACCCGCCTGCTGACGCGCGCTTGCAATTGTGCCGGGATATCCGACAAGGATCGCCGCGCCAAGTCCGCCGACATCAATGCCGAGTTCGAGTGCATTGGTCGCCACTACGGTTTTGACAGAGCCGTCGCGCAGTCCCTGCTCGATCTCGCGGCGCTGATGTGGGAGATAACCGGAGCGGTAGCCTCGAATGAAAGATGGACGAGGAAAGAGATCGCCTTTTTCATTTTTTCTTCTTTCTTCTTTCCTGCCCTCCTGCAAATACGTCAGCATCATTTCCACACTTCGTCTTGTCCGCGCAAAGACAACGGTTTGAATATTGCGCGAAAATAGGTCATTTGCCAGCCGCACGCTTTCAAGCAGACTGCTTTTCCGCAAACCGAGCGCAGGTTCCGTGACCGGCGGGTTATACATGATGAAGTGACGCTCACCGCGCGCCGAACCGTCATTATCGACCAGTTCGACCGGCTCTTCGATGAGCCGTTCCGCCAGTTCGCGCGGATTGCCAATGGTGGCAGATGCAAGAATGAACTGCGGCGCAGAGCCGTAAAATTGAGCAACCCGCTTCACTCTGCGCAGGACGTTGGCAACGTGGGAACCGAAGACTCCGCGGTAGGTGTGCGCCTCGTCAATGACGATGAATTTCAGGTTGGAGAAAAAGTCGCTCCAGTTGGCGTGATGTGGAAGGATGCCGGTGTGGAGCATGTCGGGATTGGACAAAACAATGCGCGCACTTCTGCGGATGGTTGAGCGGTGAGGTTGAGGGGTATCGCCGTCATAAATTGACGATTGCAGATGTATGACTGACGATTGAAATGCCTGAAGTGTGGAAAGCTGATCTTGGGCAAGGGCTTTGGTGGGAAAGAGATACAGGGCACGGGCTTCGGAGGCATGGAGCATTTCTGCAAGCACGGGCAGGTTATAGGCAAGCGTCTTTCCGCTGGCGGTACCGGTGGCGAGAATGATATTCCTGCCGGCGCGGATGTGAGTCCATGCGGAGAGTTGATGGGAGTACAACGAGTCAATGCCGCGGGTGGATAAGGCTTCCCGAAGCGGAGCAGGCAGATCGTCAGGGAAAGGATGCGTCTGCGCGGCGCGGGGAGGCGTTGTCCGCCAGGCGGAGATGTTCGGCGCGGTGTCCGCGTCTTGTTTCCAAAAATCCAAAAGAGTTTGCAGGATATTCACGGCTTATCACTTTCAACTCGCGGCAGGCGTTCGCCCGCATGAAGTGTCCGGAATGCCCAGGCTCCGACAATGAATGGGACCCAGAAGGTTACGGCGCGATAGATGAGCGTGATCACAACCGCCTGCCCCCAACGCACATTGAGGGATGCAAGCGCAAGAGGCATCAACCCTTCGACAATGCCAATGCCGGAAGGAGTCGGTGATACGATTAGAAAGAGATATGCCATCGCAAATCCTGCAACGATGGTGCCGGATGAAAATGGAACACCAAAAGACAGGAAAGAACAAACCAAGATCAGCATCAACAAGCCCTTGTTGAAGATCCCCCACAAAATGGGACGAAACAGGCTGGACGGTTTTTCGGTGAGCCCGGAAAAGCCCTCGGAAATTTCAACCGCAAAATGGCGCGCGCGCGCTTCGCTGAGATATTCTTCCTTGCGAAACCATTTCACAAAGCGATTAATGGCGCGCGCAAGTTTTGCCAGCAGGTTCCCAAGCCGTTCTGCGGAACGGTATCCCAGATACAGCACGAACGCGTAACAAACTGCAATGAGAAATAAGAAAAGTGATGCAGAAATTTCCCCGACTTCGAGGTCATTGCGGCGAAATAGGACGATGAGCCCCAAGGCAAGAATGACGAGGAATGCCGCCTGATCGAGCAGGAGGAAAAGCGCGGCAACGACGGTGGCTTTGCCAGTGGGATGTCCGCGGCGGCGTGCCTCGGCAGCGAACAGTGCGACTCCGCCCGCGCCGGCAGTTGGCGCTACAATATTGATGAAATTCGCCGCTGTGGCAATGCGGCTGAGCGTCAGAACACTCTCGTGGATGCCGAGCAGGTGGAAAATGCTCTGGTACATTCGCCCGTTGGTGATGAACCAGAGCATTTGGATCAACAGTGCAAGAGTGAAGAAGCGAAGTTTTGCCCTTTCAAGCGTTTCGAGGATCGTTTCCAACTCGCTCAAACTGAGCGCCACTACGATCACGCCGAGGAATAACACAACAAAGAAGAAGAGTTTTTTCATAGGCTTCTATATCCACGAATTGTAACAAAACATTAAATTAATCTACACGGTATAGAAATACGCCACAAAAGCATCAAAGTTCCTTTTACTATCCGAAATATCCCATCTGCCATCCCATATATTGGGTTATTTGTTTAGACAACACAGCCGTCCACAAGCCAAAATCTGTGGATAACTGCCAGTAAATTGTGGAAAACTCCCCTGCCCTGTGGACAAGAGCCCTTTTTATGAGAGAAAAGGTCAGACAAGTTAAGAAAGGCTTGCCCCCATATATGGGGGGTGTTTTTTTGATATACCGATATATGGAAAAATCATCAAAAGCGCTCTTTTTAGATCATTCATTCTGTTGAAAAGTTGCAACAGAGAAATCCACAGTATGGAGAAGGCTTGGGAGTCGAGTTAACCCGCAGGTCTGGTGGGAGGCGCGGCATCCGAACCCATATATAGGGTCGTACGTTATCTATCCACACTATCCACAGCCCCTACTACTATTACGAATCCATAATCATACTAATATACTGCTTGAATCTATTAAGGGATTCCTGTACAATCCACATGTACGTTTGTCCCCTCTTTGCCAACCTTGGGAGGTTGCCATGGATATGATCAAAGTTTCAGCCAACTCCCGTACCTCTGCAGTTGCCGGGGCGATCGCGGGCGTGATCCGCGAGCACAAGCGGGCAGAAGTGCAAGCCATTGGAGCGGGCGCCGTCAATCAGGCGGTAAAGGCATTGGTGCTTGCCTCCAGTTATCTCAAGAACGACGGGATCGAGGTGTTCTGCGTCCCCGAGTTCGTGGATGTGGAGATCGAAGAGAAGGTGCGCACGGCGATCAAGTTGGTGGTCGAGGTGCGGGTGCCAACTACATAAAAAACGAGGCGGCGTCTTTTATTGGTGAATGCGCCGCCTGATGTTTTAGACATCCCCGCGCAGGGTGGCGTAACTGCCCGTTTTATTCACAAATTATAAATACGACGGGTATAATCCTTCTTAAGCGGGTATTCGCTTCACGCGCCGCCGACGGTTGCTTCCGCGCGTGAGCTGGTGCCACGCTGACGTGTTCCCATGCAAAAGAACAGACTTCCGCGCTTGCTTCTCGTCGTTTCCCTGTTGATCGCCCTTGGCGCAGGGATGTTCGCTCCGCGTTTGGAGCGGGTCGAGGCGAAGCCAGTTTACTCTGGAACCATGGAGGTTATTTTTAATGAAATTGCATGGGCAGGAACGCAAGCCAATGTAAATGCTGAATGGATTGAACTATATAACCCAGGTGCTGTTGATATTAATTTGAATGGGTGGACACTGAGAGCAATTGATGGAACCCCAAATATTATATTAACTGGAATCATACCTGCAAATGGATATTACTTATTAGAACGCACTGCTGACACTACTGTAAATGACATTCCGGCTGATCAGATATACACTGGTGCTCTTGGAAACGCTCCGGCTGAGAACTTGGAATTACGTGATGAAAGCAATAATTTGATAGACACTGCCAATGAGGGGAGTACTGTTTGGCTTGCTGGAAATACAACTGGCTTCTATAGCATGGAGCGAAAAACGGGCGATCCAGATGGTCCATCATCTTGGGTTTCAAATGATGGAATTACAAGAAATGGACTAGATGCGAGTGGAAATCCAATAAACGGTACTCCAAAACAGCCGAATTCTTCTATCATTCCGACACCTACGCCCACAATTACCAACACTCCAACCGAAACGGGAACACCAACCAATACTCCCACCGTCACGCAAACCCGCACATCCACGCCGAGCAGCACCGCTACCCCGGTCACGGGACCGTTGTCTGTTCTCATCAACGAAGTTGCCTGGTCTGGTACATCATCCACGCGTACGAATGATGAGTGGATCGAACTGCACAACACTCTATCCAGTTCACTAAACTTGGATGGCTGGAAAATAACAATGGATAGAGGTGATGGAGAGATAGATTTTATAATCTTCAACGGTGATGATGAGATCCCCGCTGGCGGGTTCTTTTTGCTGGGACGTGCGCTAAACATTTTTAATAACGTGATAGTGGACAAGGCATTTTCAACAGCGCTCCCGAACGATGGTGTTGTCATTCTGCGCTTGTACAACGCGCAAGGGACCTTCATCGACTCTGCCAACCTCGGCAGGCAATCTGGATGGTATGCCGGCACCGCTGCAACGACGTACGCCAGTATGGAACGGCGCGGAAAAATTTTGGACGGAGCAAATGCCTGGTTCACGTTTGGAGGCACACCCTTTGCCCGTAATCGCGATAATGCTCTGGTGCGAGGCTCCCCGAAACAGGCAAATTGGGCGGTCAACGTCACACCAACCGCCACGCCATTCCGCACCCCTACGCGTACGCCCACACCATCCCGAGTGCCGACCCTTGTTGTTATCCCGCGCCTCGTCATCAACGAGATCCTTGCGCGCCCCGGCTTTGATTGGAATCAAGATGGCAAGGTGGATGTTTTCGATGAATTCATCGAGATCAAGAATCTTGGTCCCGTCACTGAAGACCTGAGCGGCTGGCAGTTGGATGCCGTGAATGCCGAGTCAGCCTTTGTCCTGCCGTCGGTTTCACTAAGACCGGGCGAACGGGTGGTCTTTTACGGTTCGCAAACCAACCTGCTGCTCAGCGACGGCGGCGAGACCGTCCGCTTGATCAACCCCGGCAGGACCATCATCGACGCCTATACCTATTCATTTGCAGGAACTCCCGACCGCTCCTTCTGCCGCATGCCCGACCGGGAATTCTTTGGATCGTGGTTCGAAGACTGCATCCCCACCCCAAATCTGGTTAACACACGTGAAGGTACGGTCCCATCCATGCCGGGCGGCGGTTATGAATCTCTTGTTTGCGAACTGCCCGACACTATTCCGTCTGATTTTCTCACGGCGGAATGCCGTAGTTATGGCACGAACATTTGGAATCCCTATTATTGGGACCGGTACGGCTGGCTGGGCTGGAGGATGCTCCAATCCAATACCAGCAAATGGGAATCGTATTTTGAATAGACTGCTTGAATGCAAGAAATCTCCGGCGCTTCTTGCATGTTTCCGCTAAATCTTACATAACTTTGATGCATCCATGACCTTCCCCAGTCTTTCCGAAGATAACGTCACCAGAATATTCCTTGCCTTAAGTCAGTATCCAATTCTGAGCAGGCGCATCCGTCACTACATGCGCAAAACGCTATTTAATCGCGGAGTCATTACGCGTGAAGCGTTTGATGATGAAGCAAAACGGAAAGCGGTCGAGTCGCAGGCGCGTGAAGGGCTGCATAATCCCTACGAAGAGGAAAAAGCGGATGTCTGGGAAGAGCGCTTGCAGCGCGTCCGGGATTCGTTGACGGATTTTTACTTCGCCTACAACCTGCCATATGCCGAGTTTGAGACCCTCGTGCGGCAAATGCTGGCGGAACGCGGCAGGGATGATGTGGAGTTTATCTGGTTCAACCCTGAGCTTGCCCCGCAGGACATGGTATTCGAACAGGCGGCGATGATCGAGTCCATGGCGGAACCAGACCGGGGGAGGTACGAGGCGCGCTTGAAAGAATTGAAGGTCGTGCTCATCCGCACCATGATCAGCGACCAGTTGAAATATATCAAGATGGCGCGTCACTGGTTCACTGTGGATGACTTCAAGGAGATCCATCGGCGCAAGATCGGCGGCGGTAAGATCGGCGGAAAAGCAGCAGGGATGCTGCTCGCTCACCGAATCATCAAGGAAACCGCCCCACAGGAAGTTCGTGAGCGATTCAAGATCCCCACCTCCTATTACCTCGGTTCGGATGTTTTCTATAACTTTCTGTCATTAAACGGATTGATGCACTGGAATGACCAGAAATATAAGACCGAGGAAGAGATGCGTGCGGACTATCCTGTGCTGTGTGCCGAATTTGCCGATGGCAAATTTCCGCCGGAGATCATCGAGCGGTTGGAGGAAATCCTTGCTGAGGCAGGAGATACGCCTCTCATTGTCCGTTCCTCCAGTTTGCTGGAGGACAACTTTGGAACCTCCTTCGCCGGGAAATATGAAAGCATCTTTCTCCCGAATCAGGGGGAGCCAGACCGGAAACTTTCCAAGCTGACAGATGCCATTGCCAAGATCTATGCCAGTGTCCTGGATCCCGATGCGCTGCTTTATCGTCACCTCAAAGACTTGGCGGATTATGATGAGCGTATCGGCATCCTTATCCAGTTTGTGGAGGGAAGGCGTTGGGGAAATTATTATTTACCGCACGCCGCCGGGGTCGCTTTCAGCCGCAACTTATACCGTTGGTCACCGCAGATCAAGCAGGAAGACGGATTTTTGCGTCTTGTCTGGGGGTTGGGCACCCGCGCAGTGGATGTGGTCGCGGATGATTATCCCCGCCTCGTGGCGCTTAGTCACCCTACATTGACTCCCTCATCCGATGTCCGCGCGACACAGAGTTACTCGCAGCGGAGTGTGGATGTTATCGACCTTGATAAAAACGATTTTGTTACGATCCCTGTCCGCGAACTTATTGGCGTGGATTATGAAGCGGTGCGTTATATTGCCCAGACTGTGGAAGAAGGATATCTCGCTGCCATCCGCTCACGGATCGCCCCACCCGAAAAAATGGTGATCAACTTCAACGGATTGTTATCCCGTACGCCTTTTGCCGCATCGATCCGCGAAGCATTGAAACTGCTTGAAACTCATTATGGATCCCCGGTGGATACCGAATTCACATTGGAGCTTCTTACGCCTGACGAACAGCGGTCTGAAGTTCGCATCACCCTTCTGCAATGCCGCCCGCAAAGCCATATTCAAGAATCGGGAGAAGTGCAGATCCCAAGCGACTTGCGGAATGATAACATTGTGTTCTCCACATCGCGAATGGTTCCTCAAGGAGCGATCCAAAACATCCGTTATGTTCTTTTCGTCCCATCGGAAGGGTATTTCAGCCTTGAATCGCAGGCAGAGCGGACTGCGCTGGAGCGCGCCATTGGGCAATTCAATGCGCTCATGAAGGACGAGGTGTACATCGCGGTTGGTCCGGGGCGCTGGGGCACATCCACTCCCGACCTTGGCGTGCACATCGCGTATGGTGATATCTATAATGCCCGCGCCTTGGTGGAATTGGCGGGCGAATCCATTGGCGCCTCTCCCGAACCGTCCTTTGGTACTCACTTCTTTCAAGACTTGATGGAAGCGAACATTTATCCGCTAGCGGTCTTTCTCGATGATATGGATACGGTGTTCAACCGGGAATTTTTCTATCGAACACCGAATCGTATCAAAGAATTCATCTCCATCGATAATCCGCGCGTCCTCTCCGCTCTGCATTTGATCGCTGTCCATGACTATCGTCCGCATCACCACATGGATCTGGTAATGGATTCACAGAAGAGCCGGGCGGTTGCATTCCTTGTTAAAGATGAAACGAAGGCTCAAACCCAGGATTGATATACATACAACGAATTCAAACCTTACCCTGCAAACCCATTTTTTAAGAAATAGGCACTTGTTCATCCCCAATGTTTGCGTTATTATCCTAAGGTCAGGGGTGACGTCCACCCCGGTAGAATCTAACATTGTGAAAGAGGAGAAACCATGAACAAACGTATGTCTTTTGTCCTGCTGGCGCTCATCGTGTCCGTTGCGATGATCCTCAGCGCATGCGGTCCAGCCGCCACAGAGGCTCCTGCCCCTGAACCGGTTGAAGAACCCACGGCGGTGCCGCCGACCGCAGTACCTGAACCCACCGAAGAACCCGCGCCGGAAATCGGCTCCCCGGAACACCCCATCAAAGTCTTGTTCGTCCCCTCCGTGGACGCGCAGGTCATTGTGAGCGGCGGTGAGATCATGGCTCAAGCCCTTAACGAAGCCACCGGCTTGACCTTTGAAGTTGTTGTGCCGACCTCCTATGCAGCCACCATTGAAGAGATGTGTGCATCCCCTGCCGACACCATGGCGTTCATCCCTGGTTTGGGGTACGCACTTGCCAGCCAGTTGTGTGGCGTGGATGTTGCCTTCAAAGCTGTCCGCTTCGGTTTTTCCGAATACTGGGCTCAGATCCTGGTCCCGCGTGACAGTGACATTGACTCCCTTGAAGACTTGGATGGTCTGACTTGGGGTTATGGCGATCCCGGCTCCACCTCCGGTTACATGGTCCCGTTGGTCATGTTCCAGGAAGCCGGTATTGAGCCCGTTCACTTTGAAACTGGCGGCAGCCACAATGGTGCAGCTCTCGCCCTTTACAATGGCTCTGTGGATTTCGCTACCACCTTCTACAGCCCCTACTTGCATCCCGAAGGCGGTGTTGAATGGTCGTTTGAAAATCCCGACATCCCTGAAGATGTGATCGATACCTGCGGTCCGAATGCTGATGGATCCCGCTTATTGTGCGGACCCAATGGCGAATACCGCGTACTGGATGCCCGCGCCAGCATCCGCACGGAAGCCCCGGATATCATGCAGAAGACCCGCATTTTGATGATCTCCACCGGCATTCCCAACGATACGCTCTCCTTCGGTCCTGAATTCCCCGCCGACTTGCGCGCCCAGATCGAAGCCGCCTTGGTGGCTTTCGCTGGAACTGATGCCTGGAATGAATCAATCGGCAATCAGGATTTCTATGGCTGGACCGGCATCGAAGCGGCAACGGATGCAGAATATGATGTTGTTCGCAAGATGGTGGAAGCTTCAGGCTACACCCTTGAAGGACTTGGTCAATAATCTGTCCCGGTAGCATTCATCCCGGACAGGGGTCTCCCCTGTCCGGGATTTTGTACTTACAACCTTTTTCTTCCATTGGCGGTGATAATCATGCTAAAAATTCAAAACCTGACAAAAATCTATGATGGCGGTGTCCAAGCCCTGACAGATGTAAGTTTTGATGTGCCAAAAGGTCAATTCTTGGCTGTGATCGGCTTGAGCGGTTCCGGTAAATCAACGCTGTTGCGTTGCATTAATCGCCTGATCGAACCAACCGATGGAAAGATACTTTGGAATGGGGTGGATGTAACAGACGCTTCCGACGATGAATTACGCCGCGTCCGCCGCAAGATCGGCATGGTATTCCAGCATTTCAACCTTGTTCACCGCTCTTCTGTTCTCACAAATGTGCTTGCTGGGCGCCTGGGATATGTCAATCCCGCTTGGAGTCTGGTCAACCGCTTTCCAAAAAGTGATGTGGAAAACGCATTCAAGCAATTGGAACGGGTTGGCATCGCTGATAAAGCCAACCACCGTGCTGATGAACTAAGCGGCGGGCAGCAGCAACGCGTGGGGGTGGCGCGTGCCATGATGCAGAACCCTGAAATGATATTGGCGGATGAACCCGTTGCAAGCCTCGATCCAGTTCTGGCGCACAGCATCATGCAATACCTGGAAATGATCAATAAAGAGGATGGCGTAACAGTGTTATGCAGTCTGCACTTTCTGGATTTGGTACACCGTTATGCCGACCGCGTAGTGGCTCTTAATGAAGGAAAACTGATGTTTGACGGTTCGCCCAAAGAGATCGATGATGTCAAATTCAAAGAGATTTACGGCCGCGATGCGGAACGTGTAGGATAGAGGATGCATCATGAAGGACAAAAAACCTAGCCCGTTTCGTTCCCTAAGACTTGGTCTGTTTATTATTGCAGTTCTTGTAGTATATGCCTATGGCTTTCAAGTTACACAGGTCAACCTTGCAGAGACAAAATCCGAACACCGCCAGCAGCAACTGTTCCGTATTCTTCGCGCCTTAGCCAGACCCAACTTCTTCACCTATGAAAAGGAGGAGTTTGAGGTTCGCACCCCGATCATGATCCCGTGTCCTCCGGAGGGATTTGAGCCTGAAGTCAATGAAGATCCGTCGCAGCCTTACATGGTTGTCACACCCGCTTGCAGTGATGTTCGCACGAATATTACGATAAAGGGATATAACTTCGAACCGCAGACACGCGGACCTCTTAACCTCGTCCCGTTTGAAAGCGGAGTCAATTTGCAACTTGCCAGTATCGAAGTGGATCGATTCGGGGAATTTGAAGCCACCGTACTCTTGCCAAACCGCCCCAGTGAAGATGCTCATGAGATCGTAGCCATAACCCGTCGCAACGTAGGCGCTCCTCAATTGACAAAAACAGCCTACGATACGTGGAATAAGATCATAGAAACGGTTTTTCTAGCTTTGTTGGCAACCACCTTGGGCATCGTGTTTGCAATCCCGTTGAGTTTCTTTGCCGCCCGCAACCTGATGAAGGATGTGACCAATTCCCTTGCAGGCATATCACTTTCCATTCTGCTTATTCCTGTTGGTTTGTATTTGGGTAGTCAGTTGGCTGACCAGGCGGAACGGATCAGCCTGTTATTGACAAACAATCTTCTAGTTATCATGGCAGTTTTGATCATAGCGCCATTTATTCTGGTAAGAGGTGTGCGCTGGGCACTGCCGCAGCAGGAGATCATCAACCCATCCGTGGGATTGAGAGTTGCCCGTATCCTGACATTGCTTGCGCTGTTCTTCATCTTCATCCTGGCGCTCTACCTCATAGCATTCCTTGCCCTAAGTGGAGGAAGATCGTTGGGGCTTTCCATGGGCAATTTCGGATTTTTGGGATTCTTTATCCGCGATCTCGGTGATATCTTGAACATGGTGGTGAAAGCGGTGGTTGCCCTCGCTGGCGCAGGCATCTTAAACGGTCTCGCAGGACGCTGGGGTGAATCCCTGAGCCGAAAAACAGGCACCACTGCCCATTTACTCCACATAATACTGGCGACTGCCGCTGGAGCAGCTCTTGTTGTCATCCTTGCTGCGATCATTAACTGGTTCTATCAATTTCAGGATGTTCAGAGTTTCTTCATGTATGCCGGCGCGATCGGTGCGGGGTTGGGGCTTATAACCAGCTTGTTCTACAAGCCTGCTGATGCGGTCCCAAGCGGACTTGTCATTTATTACGTGGCTCGTACCATCTTCAACGCGTTACGTTCCGTTGAGGCGCTGGTGATGGCGATTGTTTTTGTCGTATGGGTCGGGATCGGACCTTTTGCTGGTTCACTTGCGCTGGCGTTGCATACTATTGCATCGCTTGCCAAGTTGTATTCCGAACAAGTGGAAAGTATCATGGCGGGTCCCATAGAAGCCATACAAGCCACCGGCGCAAATCGCCTGCAAACCATCATCTATGCGGTCGTTCCGCAGATCGTCCCGCCGTATATCTCCTACACCATGTATCGCTGGGATATCAATGTCCGTATGTCCACCATCATCGGGTTTGTCGGCGGCGGTGGTATCGGTTTTCTGCTCCAGCAAAACATCAATCTCTTGAACTACCGTGATGCCAGTGCGCAGATGATCGCGATCGCTGTTGTTGTCTCCCTCATGGATTACGTCAGTTCCGTGATGCGTGAGAAGGTTGTGTAGCGCCTTCTTTAAAATAAAAGGACTGGCTTTGTAAAGCCAGTCCTTTTATTTTTTTAAATCCTTGCCATCAAATCCCGCAGGGATAGGTTCGCAAGAGACGCAATCGTCATGTCACCACGCACACCCATCTTTGCCGTCAGCGGATTGGGTACCGCCACTACGAAGATACCCGCACGGCGCGCCGCCTCCACGCCGTTGAGCGAATCCTCGAAGACAACCGCCTCGCTGGCTTGAACCCGCAGCCGCTCCAACACCTTCAGGTAGATATCCGGGTTGGGTTTCGTCCTGCCGGGCGGAACATCATCCTGGCAAATGATGTGATTGAAGAGATTAAAGATTCCAAGACGCTTTGCGTGGGTATCCACCCAGGAGTGGGGGGAACTGGAGCCGATGGCAATTTTCATCCCGACTTCCCGTGCCTGATGGATCATCTCCAGCACGCCGGGCATGACCGGACTGGCATGGATAAGTTGGTCTGCCTCCCGTCGGTAACGGCTGCGCATCGAAACAGCATCCAGCCGTCCCTGAGAAAGAAGCGAGAGATGATTGGCGGCATCGAAGGTCGAGATGCCGTATCCCCCGATGGTCTTCTCCCATTCATGCACTGGAAGTTCGAATCCGTGTTCGCGGTAAATGGATTCCCAGACAAAAACTTCAGGTGTCTCGGTGTCGAGGATCAACCCGTCAAAATCGAATATTAACGCTTTAAGCATTTATGGAAACCGCCTTACGAAATCTGATATTGCTTCCCAAATCTTTATTTCCCGAACCCCGTCGGTGTTGATGAGTTTTAGCAGGTCGCTCAATGCGGAACGCATGGCGCGGTACTCGCGCTCGCCG
The DNA here is from genome assembly GCA_023382595.1 of Anaerolineales bacterium. Lineage (GTDB taxonomy): Bacteria > Chloroflexota > Anaerolineae > Anaerolineales > Villigracilaceae > Villigracilis. The sequence continues at coordinate 1,503,306 of JAHDWB010000001.1, forward strand.
TCCACATCGGTGCTGAAGAAGCGGGTGTGGTCCATCCAGCCGTAGATGTTGGCAGAGACGGAAATAAAACGGTTGCCGCGCCGCAGGGTGATGCGCGCGCCGCTGGCATGTTCCTCATCGTACAGGATCATTCCACCTTCCAGACCCTTCGTGCCGATGCTCCGCCCGGCGTTGTATGCGACCCAGTTACTCATCCACTTTCATCCTGCTCATGCGCGAGGGTTGTACGCCCGCTGTGGTTGGAAGAGTGCGCACGGGCTGCCCGTTCTTTACCAGGTGCGCGAGATGTTTCACCATTACCGCCTGCCGCGCCGAAGCCTTTGCCCCCAGATCCTCCAGCACCGGCTCCAGCCAGGTCTGATACGAACGAACGTTCAAATAGATGGGGCGTCCGCGCCCGGGCAGGTTCGAGATAAGCGAAACAATCTTTTCACTCACGCCGTTCTCTTCCGGGTGGATGAGCGGCGTCAGCGCGATCCCATACATGCCCGATGTGATATTCGCAAAACAACGCATCCCCTCATGCACATATCCCTGCACACGGTTCGGCGCCGGCTCGACCGGATGCAGCAACTGCGGGACGATCTGATAGTGAAGACTCTGCACGCCATGCAGATCCACCGACTGCATCCGCCTCCAACTCGTACTTGAATTTGACCCTGTTTTCTCGAGCAGACTCACATCCCAAACCCGCTGCCACGCGTAGACGGAGAATCCCGCCATCCGCAGCGCCGGGAAGACATCGCTGGTCTCATCCACCTCGGCGATGATATGAGCCGCCTGCCATTCCCCCGCCTGAGCGGACAAATGCTCGATCAGCGCGGGCAGCTGCGAGTCGTTCAAGTTGGATGCCGGCGCGAGGTACAACAATTTTGCGAACGTCTCTCCGCGCGTGTGGATGACGCCGCCCAGGATCGTCTCGTTATTGCTGTTGTCGATCGCCGCATACAAATGCCGCGACGGGTTGATATACGCCAGCAATCCCATCGCTCCCAGCGGATGTCCGCGCGTGAGGGCACGCGCGCTATCGAGTGTCAGCACATCGTTTCGATAACGTGCAATTGTGGGTAGATCGAGGAAGTCGAGCGGACGAATGGTCATTTGATATTTGCAGGGACACAACGCCATGTCCCTGCAGATTTACGACGCCAGCGAAATAAAATACTCGTGGAAGCGTGTATCTTCGGTCAGTTCGGGATGGAACGACGTCGCCAGCAGATGACCTTCCTGCGCAGCAACAATTCGACCATCTTCCAAAGCAGACAGAACTTTCACATTTCCGCCAACAGATTCAATGATCGGCGCGCGGATGAAGACCGCATGATATGGATGCTCCGTGCCGGTGGCTTTGTATAACTCATCGATCTCAAGGTCGGTCTCGAATGAATCCACCTGCCGTCCGAAGGCATTGCGCTGGACTTTGATATCCATCAAGCCAAGCAGGGGCTGGTCACGCCCGATGTTTTTGGAAAGGAAGATCGCGCCTGCGCATGTTCCCCAAATGGCGCGGGTCTTTCCAAACTTCTTGAGCGGATCCAATAAATCATACGCCACCGCCAGCTTGCCGATCGTTGTGGACTCTCCGCCGGGGATGATAAGTCCGTCCAGCCCATCCAAATGTTTGGACAAACGAACTTCCGCTGTTTCCACGCCGAGTTTTTTCAGCATGGAGATATGCTCTGCAAAATCGCCCTGCAGGGCGAGAACTCCGATTTTCATGTTATCCAAAGGCAGGGACACAGCGGCGCTATGTCCCTGCAATTTATTTACCAGCCGCGACCTGCGAGCTTCTCGCCCTCAGGCATCTGTGAGACATTGCGCCCGACCATCGCCTCACCGAGATTCTTACTCACTTCGGCGAGGATGGAAGCATCCTGATAATGCGTCACCGCCTTGACGATGGCTTGCGCGCGCTGGGCAGGGTTGCCGCTCTTGAAAATACCCGAGCCGACGAACACGCCGTCCACGCCGAGCTGCATCATCAACGCCGCATCGGCAGGAGTAGCCACACCGCCCGCCGCAAAATTGACCACGGGCATGCGTCCAAGTTCCTTGGTTTCCTTCACCAGTTCATACGGCGCGCCGTTGTTCTTGGCGAAGGTCATCAACTCTTCGTCGTTCATCGTCTGCAACTGGCGGATGGAACCCATCACGCTGCGGGCATGACGCACCGCCTCGACCACATCGCCCGTGCCTGCTTCGCCCTTCGTACGGATCATCGCCGCGCCTTCACCGATGCGGCGCAATGCCTCGCCTATGTTACGGCATCCGCACACGAACGGCACTTTAAAGTTGTGCTTCAAAATATGATGTTCCTCGTCCGCGGGAGTGAGCACTTCGGATTCGTCAATGTAATCCACGCCGAGAGATTCCAGAATCTGCGCCTCGACGAAATGACCGATGCGGCATTTCGCCATCACAGGGATGGAAACGGCATCAATGATCTTCAGAATCATGTCCGGGTCGGACATACGCGCCACGCCGCCATCCGCGCGGATATCGGCAGGCACGCGTTCCAACGCCATCACCGCGCACGCGCCCGCGTCTTCGGCGATTTTCGCCTGCTCGGCATTCACCACGTCCATGATGACGCCGCCTTTCAACATCTGCGCTAAACCTTTTTTCTCGGTCCAGGTACCAGTCTTTGCTTCCATTTATTTACTCCTTGAATTTCGCCTGTCTCGCAATCGCGAGAGGATTTTGATTTTTTTGTTTCCTGATGTTTTGTATGTGCACGCAAATTCTACCATGTGGACATATTTAAAGCATAAGAGGACTGTAAGCGCAAAGCGCCTCATCCCTGACCCTGACCTGCTCCAGCGCTTCAAACAGAATCCACACTGGAGGGCGGGCAACTCCCTCTTGACTTAAATTCAAATTTAGATACAATATATACAATGATACAATTAGTACAATATAGAGAGACCGATGGCTGAAAAGAAACTTACCCTGCAGCTCGACTTTCACTCCGGCTTGCCGATCTACACCCAGATCGTGAACCAGATACAAAGTCAATTGGTGAATGGGATCCTGAAACCGGGCGATCAACTCCCTACAGTCCGTGCGCTGGCGCTGGAATTAAGGGTCAACTTCAACACCGTGGCGCGCGCGTATCGTATATTGGATGAGGAGCGCATCATCTCCACGCAGCAAGGACGCGGCACATTCATCATGCAAATCCCGCCGCCGGACGTGAACGAGAAATTACGGACCGAGTCCTTGATCGAACTGACAGACCGATTCCTCGGCGAAGCCGAACGGCTGGGATTTTCCGAGCGTGAAGTCAGCCAGATGGTGAGAGACAGGTTGAAGTTCAGAAAAGAAGCGAGTGAAGACAAAGAAAAATCTTATTAAGGAGAATGTCCAATGAATTCAAGATTACTACGATCAATGATCCAAACCAATACCCGTGACCAGCACATTCCGCCGATCGCAGGGACTATATTTGCCGTGTTCCTGCTGGTTGCCATCCTTGGCGCAGTGCTTGGCGACGGGAAGTATTCGGACAACGTGCTCGGCGGGTGGGTCGTTCTGTGGACGGCAATCGGCACGTATATCCTGTTCGCGCTGAAGGTTGCTTCGCAATGGGAGAAGGTCATCGTCCTGCGGCTTGGAAAGTTCATGGGATTGAAGGGACCCGGCTTGTTCTGGATCATTCCCATCGTGGATACCACGCCGACGTGGATCGATCATCGCGTGATGGTCACGCCGTTCGCCGCGCAGAAAACGCTGACAAAAGACACTGTGCCCGTTGATGTGGACGCCGTGCTGTTTTGGGTGGTGTGGGATGCCGAGAAAGCCGCGCTGGAAGTGGAAGACTATCGCGCCGCGGTGGATTGGGCGGCGCAGACCGCTCTGCGCGACATCATCGGCAAGAAAATGCTGGCGGATATCCTCGTCGGGCGCAGCGCGATTGACCAGGAACTGCAACAGGTCATTGACGAGCGTACCACGCCGTGGGGCGTGACGGTTCAGTCGGTCGAGATCCGCGATATCGTCATCCCGCAGGATCTGGAAGATGCCATGTCGCGTCAGGCGCAGGCGGAGCGTGAACGTCAGGCGCGTGTCATCCTCGGTGAATCCGAGAAACAGATCGCCGCATCTTTTGCAGAGGCTTCACAGGCGTACATCAACAATCCCACGGCATTGCATCTGCGTGCGATGAACATGCTCTTCGAAGGTTTGAAGGAAAAAGGCGCATTGGTCATCGTGCCGAGTTCCGCAGTGGATACGATGAATCTCGGCGGCATCAGCGGCATGGTCTCCTTGGCGCAAAACACAGTGCCGAAGGAAGATAAATAACGTTTCACGTGAAACAACGAAAGGAAAACAAATGTCAACAAAACTCACTACAATTCTTGTACTCATCCTGATCGCCGCGGCGGTCATTGCAGGCGCGTTGTTCTGGGATCAACTGCCTGAGTCGATGGCTTCCCACTGGAACGAGAACGACCAGGTGGACGGCTACATGAGCAAATTCTGGGGCGTGTGGATGATGCCGCTGATGGTGCTCGGCATGTTCGGGATATTCCTGCTGGTTCCCGTCATTGACCCGCTCAAGGCGAACATTGCCAAATTCCGCAATATATTCAATCTGTTCATCTTGCTCATCACCGCCTTCATGCTCTACATTCACGGGCTGACGCTCGCCTGGAACCTCGGCTATGAATTCCGCATGAGCTCCGCCATGCTGCCGTTCATGGGCATCCTGTTCGTCTTCATGGGCTATATGCTGCGACAGGCAAAACGCAACTGGTTCATCGGGATCCGGACTCCGTGGACGCTTTCCAGCGACACGGTCTGGGACAAGACGCATCAACTCGGCTCGGTGCTGTTCATTGCATCCGGGGTTTTAGCCTTCCTCGGGGCTTTCTTCGGCGGAACGATCGCCCTGTACCTGACGCTTATTCCCATGCTCGGCTCGGCGTTGTTCGTGGTGCTCTACTCCTTCGTGCTGTACCAGCGCGAGATGAAAGGGCAGTAAATGGAAAATATCGTCGAGGTCAACGCCTTGGAGCGTACCTTCGGTCAGAACCGCGCCGTGGACGGGATGACGTTTCACGTGAAACAGGGCGAGGTCTTCGGACTGCTCGGTCCCAACGGCGCGGGCAAGACCACTACCGTCCGCTTGTTGAACGGCATCCTGCCGCCATCGAGTGGAATGGCGCGGGTCTTTGGGCTGGATCCCGCCGAGAACGGTGGGAAAATCCGCCAGGAGACCGGGGTGTTGACGGAGACGCCCGCGCTGTATGAGCGGCTTTCCGCGCGTGAAAACCTGGAATTCTTCGGCACACTGGCGGGCATCCCCGCGGAGAAGCTCTCGGAGCGCGTGCTGGATATTCTGAAATTCTTTGGCTTGCAGGAGCGCGTGGACGACAAGGTAGAAACGTACAGCAAGGGCATGAAGCAAAGGCTCGCACTGGCGCGCGCGCTGGTCCACGAGCCGCCGCTCTTGTTTCTGGACGAGCCGACTTCGGGGCTGGACCCTGAAGCGGCACAGCAAGTCAACGAGTTGATCGCGGGGCTGGGTCAGCGCAATGGGCAGACCATCATTCTGGCGACGCACAACCTGCACGAAGCACAGCGTCTGTGCAACCGCGTGGCGATCCTCAACAAGGGACGCATCCTTGCGATGGGCAGCCTCACGGAGTTGGCACGGGAGTTGTGGCCCGTCACGTGGGTGGACGTCACGTTTCACGTGAAACCGAAGGAAAACGTCGCGGGGAGTCTCAAGGCTCAACGAGGTGTGATCCAGGTGTCAGCGGAGAATGAAGCGCTGGCAGTCCAGGTCGAGAACGAGGATGTGATTCCCTCAGTTGTCCGTCATCTGGTTGAAAGAGGCGAATCCATCCTGAAGGTCATTCCGCGCGATTACACGCTGGAGGATATTTATTTTGCGTTGCAGGCAGGTGAGAAATGAACTGGCGTTCGATCTGGGCGATTGCCAAAAAGGATTTGAAGGAAGTGCGGCAGAACAAGGCGGCGTGGGGACCCGGCATTGCCGTGCCGTTGATCTTCGCGATTTTGATGCCGTTGATCTTCATCATCCTGCCGCAGGTAATTCCCGTGGAGGATGTGGAGCGCGAGCTGGGCGATATTAATGTAATGCTGCGTTCGATGCCGCCCGCGATGCAGGCGTTGTTCGAGGGGCGAAGCCTGGAGCAGATGTTCGTGTTGTACATGGCAGGCTTCACGCTCGCGCCGCTGTTCCTGATCATGCCGCTGATGTTTTCGACCGTGATCGGCTCGGATTCATTTGTAGGCGAACGCGAACGCAAAACGATGGAAGCCCTGCTATACGCGCCGACCAGCGATATGGAATTGTTTCTTGGTAAAGTGCTGGCGGCGGTTATTCCCGCCATCGGCTTGTCGTGGATCACGTACCTGATGTACATCATCGTGGTGAACGTGGCGAGTTATCCGTTGTTCGGCGAGGTTTGGTTCCCGCTGCCGACATGGTATCCGCTGATGTTGTGGATGACGCCCGCGCTGGCGGTGCTGGGAATTTCCGCCACGGTGCTCATCTCGTCCCGCGTGCGCACGTTCATGGAGGCGTATCAAATGAGCGCGTCGCTGGTGGTGCTGGTGCTGGCGCTCGTCATCGGGCAGGTTACGGGCGTGCTGTTTTTGGGAGTTGGTACCGCGCTTGCCATTGGCGCGGTCATCTGGCTGGTGGATGCGGCGCTGATCTACATCAGCGTGAAAAAGTTCAAGCGCAGTTCGTTGATCGCAAAACTTTAGTTCAAGGAGAATGAAATGACAAAACCCTTCAATTGGAAAATTTTTCTCATCGTTTGGCTCGCGGCAGTATTTGGCGTGATAGCCGTCATCCCATATTCGTTGACCCTGCAAGGCGGAATTTTGGAGAGCGTGGAGCTGCCGATCCCTCTGCCGCTTCTGCTCGCCATTCAAATTGGTCAGAACGCTGTGATGTTCGCCATCCTGACGGCGCTCGGACTCTTCTTCGCCAACCGCGTCGGTCTTGGATTGCCAATTCTGGAAGCGAAACTGGCGGGCGAATCCGTTGCAGAAAAAGTCCGCGCGATCCTTTTGCCCAGCATCATTATCGGCGCGGTCGCGGCGGTGTTGATCGTCGGTTTGGATGTATTCGTTTTCCAGCCCGCTTTACTAAATGAATTGGGCAGCGCCGCAGAATCTCTGGCGGACGGATCCGTCAAGCCGCCAGCATGGCAGGGATTCCTGGCATCGTTCTATGGCGGCATCTCTGAAGAAGTTTTGCTGAGACTGTTCACCATGTCGCTGTTCGTGTGGCTGGGATCGTTCGTCAGCAAAACAGCGGAAGGCAAACCCACCAGCGCGGTGTTCTGGATCGGCAATATCCTTGCTGCGGTTCTTTTCGGTCTGGGACATTTGCCCGCCACCGCAAACATCCTTCCGCTGACTCCGCTGGTCATCACACGCGCCATCGTCTTGAACGGTGTTGCAGGAGTCGCATTCGGCTGGCTGTATTGGAAGCGCGGACTTGAATCCGCGATCATTGCACACTTCACTGCAGACATTGTCCTGCATGTGTTGCTGGCGTTATAGGAGGCTTGAATGGCGGATGAACTTCAAAAATGGGAATACCGCGTGCAGACCGTCGGCGGATTTTTCAAAGGAGTCCCCGCCGATGAATTGGAAACACTTCTCAACGAATGGGGTGAAGAAGGCTGGGAGGTCGTATCCACGCACATTCTTGAGAACGCGAACAAGATCAACGTGATCGCGAAGCGTCCGCTGACACGGGAGACGATCAGGCGGCGATCCATGCCGCAGTATAAGTATTAGAACATTTGTTCTGACATTGAAGATCTTAAAGAAAGTGAGTTTGGTGCAATGAACGATGCATTAAACTCACTTTCTTTTATTGCATCAAGTTCATAAGTGTATAATTCCATGCAATGAAATCCAAGAACCTGCTATTTCTATTTTTGATTCTTGCCTTAATCGCGTTCACGGTCTTTATCTTCCAGCCGGGATACATTGACAACGATTCAGCGAATCAGCTCGAGCAGATACGAAGCGGTCATTTTGATGACTGGCATCCGCCTGCCATGTCGTGGTTGTGGGGACAGTTTGACCGCGTCCTTCCCGGACCTCTGAGCCTGTTCCTGTTGCAGGTGGTTCTATTCTGGAGCGGGATGGGGATCATCGCAAACCTGATCGCATCCACTCCAACAAGCAAAAGCCTGTATCTTCTACTTGGTTTATTTCCGCCCGCCTTCATGTTTCTGGGAGCCGTCATAAAGGATATTCTCATGGCGGCGGTTTTCCTGTTTGGGGTCGCATCGATCCTATACGCCGAAAGAAGAAAATCCATGGGCGCTTTTGTGGCGGGAATGGTCTTTCTGGGATATGGGATGCTTATCCGGCATAATGCCATCCTCGCCGCCCTGCCTTTGTTCCTGTATGCCGGATATGTCCTCACGCAGATGCACCCGGATATCCTGAGTAAAACTCCTCCTAGTTGGCGCGCCATTGGACTGGGAGCCTCGCTCTTTTTGATCGTCTTTGTGACCGGGAGAATCTGGAACAACCGCCTGACCGATACCAAGACCTATCCATTCCAGCAGATCATGCTGCATGACCTGGCGGGTATTTCAATTCGCCTGAACACCTATTTGATCCCCGAATATGTCGCTGCGACCGAGCAGCCGTCCATGAAAGATCTGAGGCAGATCTATCAGTTGCGGTCCATGAAGAACCTATATTGGCCCGATTTCACGAACATCCATTACCGCATCTTGACGGAAACTGACTTGGCGGACGATCTGTTCAATACCTGGGTCACCGAGGTTGTGGATCATCCACGCGCATATCTTATGCATCGCTCCGATGTGTTCATGGGTGTGCTGGGGTTTCGGGGAGGGCGTCATTGCAGTCCATATTATTACGAAGACACCGTTTACAAACCGAAAGGATATTACCAATCAGACGGCAATTACTATTCAGATAACCCGGTTGCCAATGTCATTTATACCTGGATGGAACCTCTACGCAATAGTTTTCTCTACTGGAACTGGCTGTACCTGTTTTTGCCGTTGATGTTATTCGCTGTTTCGTTGCTCATGGTTTTGAGATCTTCTATTGAAAAAAGATACCCTGCTGTCATTGCCCTCGTATTTAGCGTAAGCGGAATATTGTACGGGGCGGCATATTTCTTTGTCGCTACTGCCTGCGATTTCCGCTATTTTTATTGGAATGTAATCGCATCTCTGCTGGCAGGCCTGTTCCTGTTGTGCGCTGTCATCTGGAAAAACAATTCACCAAAAATCGATCAGTCGGATGCTGCAAAAGAAACGGTCTGATACCTGAAGTTCTGCATCGTAAACAAAGGAGACTGCTGCTCAAAAAGTGGCGGTCTCTTTTACTATCTTTTCTCCTCCTCGCGGATACTATAATCAGAGAATTCTCCTGAAAGGTCCGTGCATGGAAGATCGAACCGCAATCTCCCGCATCAAACAAGGTCACCTCGACAGCCTTGAAATCTTGGTCAATCGGTATCAGGCTCGGGCGGTGCATGCCGCGTACCTCATCCTTTACGACCGCACGCTGGCGGAGGACGTTGCTCAATCGGCGTTCGTCAAAGCCGCGGAACGCATCCACCAGTTCGACGAGGAACGTCCCTTCGCACCGTGGTTCTTTCGGATCGTCGTCAACGACGCGCTCAAACTTGCCAAACGGATGCAGCGCAATGTTTCATTGGAAGATCTGGACGAGGACGCTTCGCCTCTCGCGGCGCTGTTGGCTGATCCTGCACCCCAGCCTGAGCAATGGCTGGAGGAGAAGCAGGTCCGCGAGCACATCCTGGAGGCGATCCAATCCCTGCCGCCAGAACAGCGCGCCGTGGTCGTGATGCGCTACTTCCTCGACCTCAGCGAAGCGGACATGTCCGAACGCATGGAGCGACCGCTCAGCACCATCAAATGGTGGCTCAGGGATGCACGCCAACGCCTGCGCGATCTGATGGAAACCACACGATAGGAGTCACACATGGACAAGAAGAAAGTACAGTCCATTTTGCAGGACGCCCTCGAAGAGAAAGTTCCCTCCTCGGAAGTGAATCTCTGGCGCTCTGTGAAGACCAGCCTTGTTGCGGGAGCCAACAAACAACAAGGAGCAAATATGAACACAACCCAACCGCGCCGCATTCCCCGCGTCGCTTATGCAACCCTGGCGATCGTTGCCCTGCTGGCACTCGCCTTCGTCACTCCGCAGGGACGCGCTTTTGCGCAAAGCATCATCCAACTGTTCACCCGCGCGCAAAGCGAATCGTTCCCGCTCGAAGAACCCGTTGCGCAAACGGATGCGTCCGCCCCGACCGCCATGCCGCCCTCACCGCTGATCAGCGTCGCGGAAGCCGAAGCACTGGCTGGCTTCAACCTCGTCGAACTGCCGTCCGTGCCGCAGGGCTTTGAATATCTCGGCGCACGCATGTACGGAAATTATGTCAGCATTGAATACGCTGTACCGGGCGGCGGGGGCAACCTCATTCTCATGCAATCGCAGGCTGGCTTCCTCCAATCCGAGTGGGATCAGGTCCCCGCGAACGCCATTGTCCCAGTGAAGGTTGGCGGCGTGGATGCGGAGTACACGCAAGGCACGTTCGTCGTCATGGCAGGCGAGACCTCCGCCACGTGGAATTCCGATGCGCCCATCTTCCGCCTGCGCTGGTTCAAGGACGGAGTCTGGTTCGAGCTGACCAGGTACGGCGATATACATTCCATTGAATATCTCGACATGGAGGGCTTGATCGAACTGGCGGAGGGGTTGAAGTAAAAAATGTAGGGGCGACGCATGCGTCGCCCCTACGGGACATTACCGTTTTATCGTGCGATATTTGACTCTATGGGGAGTTAAATCTTTCCCAAACTTTTCAACCATCATCGCTTCATAGTCAGACCAATTCCCGATATACATCTTCGCCACAGAATCACCTTCGAACACAACAATGTGGGTGCAGATGCGGTCGAGGAACCAGCGGTCGTGGCTGACGACGAGGGCGACGCCTGCAAATTCTTCGATGGCTTCTTCGAGGGCGCGCAGGGTGTTGACGTCGAGGTCGTTGGTGGGTTCGTCGAGTAGGATGACGTTGGCGCCTTCGGTGAGGGTCTTGGCGAGGTGGACGCGGTTGCGTTCACCGCCTGAAAGGATGCCGACTTTCTTTTGCTGGTCGGAGCCTTGGAAGTTGAAGGAGGCGCAGTAGGCACGTGAGTTGATCTTGCGCTTGCCAAGTTCGAGGAAGTCGGCGCCTTGCGAGATTTCTTCGTAGACGGTTTTCTCGGGGTCGAGGGTGCGGTTTTGGTCGACGTAGGAGAGTTTGACGGTCTCGCCGATCTTGACCGTGCCGCTGTCGGGTTTTTCTTGTCCTGTGATCATCTTGAGCAGGGTGGTCTTGCCTGCGCCGTTGGGACCCACTATCCCGACGATAGAGCCAGGGGGAACAGAAGCAGAAAACTCGTCAAGAATGAGGCGGTCACCGTAACTCTTGGTGACTTTGTCAAATTCAAAAACAACGTCACCGAGGCGAGGTCCAGGCGGGATGTAAATTTCCAGTTCTTCGCGGCGCGCTTCGGCTTCTTGACTCAATAATTTTTCATAGGCAGTGACGCGGGCTTGTCCTTTGGATTGACGCGCTTTGGGCGACATGCGAATCCATTCGAGTTCGCGGTTGAGAGTCTTTTGTCGCTGGCTTTCGGATTTTTCTTCGAGGCGGATGCGCTCCTGTTTTTGTTCGAGCCAGGAGGAGTAGTTGCCTTTGTAGGGGATGCCGTAGCCGCGGTCGAGTTCGAGGATCCAGCCTGCGACGTTGTCGAGGAAGTAGCGGTCGTGGGTGACGGCGATGACGGTGCCTTTGTAGTCGCGCAGGTGATGTTCGAGCCACGCCACAGACTCGGCGTCGAGGTGGTTGGTGGGTTCGTCGAGCAGGAGAATGTCGGGTTCGGTGAGCAGCAGTCGGGTGAGCGCGACGCGGCGCTTTTCTCCGCCTGAGCAGACGTTGATGGGCGTATCCGACGGCGGGCAGCGCAGGGCGTCCATGGCGAGTTCGAGGCGGCTGTCGAGGTTCCAGGCGTCGTGCTTGTCGAGTTGCTCCTGCAGTTTGGCTTGCTCGGCGACGAGGGCGTCGAAGTCGGCGTCGGGTTCGGCGAATTTGGCGTTGACCTCATCGAAGCGCGCCAGCATTTCGACGATGGGCTGTACCGCCTCTTTGACGACTTCCATCACGGTCTTGCTTTCGTCGAGTTTGGGTTCCTGCTCGAGCAAGCCGACGGTGTAGCCTTTGGATTGCGAGATCTCGCCGATGTAGTCGTTATCGACGCCTGCCATGATGCGCAGTAAGGTGGATTTGCCCGCACCGTTGAGACCGAGCACGCCGATCTTGGCGCCGAGGTAGAAGCCGAGCGAGATGTCGCGCAGAATTTGTTTGTTGGGCGGGACGATTCTGCCGACCTTATTCATTGAGTAGATGACTTGTGTGGTTTCGTTTGACATGGTGGCGGTATTTTACCCGATGATTGTTTTTTAACCACGAAGTACACGAAGGTTTAATGGGAAGATGAAAAGCACCGCTTCATTCTTAACTGGAAGTTGATTCGGTTTCTTGGGGTTTTGCGCTACGCTGACTGTTAGCCCGCATAAAGAGATATGGTTTTCAAATGTTATAATCAATTTAGCAGATCGTCCAAGGAGAACTCAAAATGAATCTACAAGAAGGAATTGAATTTGCTCTCTCAGGTAAATCTATATTATTTATCGGTGCTGGATTTTCTGTTGATGCTCAAAACTTAAGGGGTGTATCATTCAAGACAGGTAGAAAATTAGCAAAGCATTTAGCAGAGTTATCTGGAATAACGGGGACTCAACTGGACGAAATCTCTTTAGATGATGCAGCAGAAGAATACATATCAGCAAACGGGAAAGACAAATTAATTGACGAGTTGCACAATGAATTTACCGCGAAGGTTATCACATCAGCACAGTCTGTTATTGCAGGTATTCCTTGGAAACGCATATACACCACAAATTATGACAATGTCATGGAGAAGGCATACTCTGAAAATGGGAAAAAGTTAGTTCCTGTAACGATAAACGATAATATCCGTGATATTCCAGAGTTAAATACTTTATGCGTGCATTTGAATGGTTATATTGATCGGCTTGATAGAAATACTCTGACATCGGAATTTAAATTAACAGAGACAAGTTACCTAACTTCCTCTATTGAAGACACTTCTTGGGTGTCTCTTTTTAGGACAGACATTAAATCTGCCCAGTCGGTATTTTTTGTTGGATATTCGTTAGCAGATTTGGATATAAAACGAATCCTAATGGAGTCGGAAGCACTCAAAGAGAAATGCTTTTTCGTAATTGGGTCTCCTGGTAAAGCGACAATAAATTCATGCTCTAAATTTGGGGAAATTACTGGGTTGGACACTTCTTCTTTTTCTGTTGAAGTAAAAACGGTTTCAAAGAATTATGTTCCGCCAATTGATTCTGGGTTTTCGAGTTCTGTAATTGAAAAATACATTGTTCCAGTAGAGAAAAAAGAATACTTGGACAAAGATTTGTTTTCTCTATTCCTGCAAGGATATATAGATACATCTTATTTGGTAAACAGTCTTAATGGTGAAATAAAATATTTCTTGGAAAGACCACAATTGGGCTTTGTTTTAGAGCAGATTAGATATGAGCAGTCTGTAATAGTTATTCATTCTGAGTTAGGAAATGGAAAATCGTTATTGCTCGAAGGAATCAAGTACAGAGCAAGTCAAGCAGGTTTTAATGTTTACACTCTCCTTGAAAATAGTGACGATATTTTGGAACAAATAGATAGTGTTTTTCATGATTCTGGAAAAAAGATAATAATAATTGAGAACTATACCGACTGGATGGAGCCAATTAGGCATATATCCCAAATCTCGGATGATAGATGTTCCGTTATCCTAACATCACGAACTTCGCTTCACGATGTAAATATTGACAGATTAAGCGAAATGTTCCCCGACCTTGAAGTTAAAGAAATACCCGTTGATAATTTAACCGATCTTGAAATCAAATGGTTTGCTAATGTGTTTGATGAATTTGGACTATGGGGCGAGCATAAGAATAAATCCTGGGCAAAGAAACTTGAGTTTTTATCCGTAAACTGTGGCGGTGAATTTCAAGGGATTTTGCTCGAACTCTTAAAGTCACCTAACATTATTTCCAAACTCGAAACTATTATCGAGAATATAAAACATAAGAAATCATACTATCAAATCTTAATAACAATAATGGTCTTGAACACTCTGAACAAGACGCCAAGTATTGAGAGGCTTATTGATTATTGGGGTAATCAGATTTTGGATTCTAATTTCAAGCAAGATGCTGCGGTTCGACAGTTGATTGATTTTCAGAAGAACAGTATTACTTTTAAGTCATCAGTAACTGCAAAGCATATCTTGCGCAATGTCGTTGACGTTAAAACTCTAGCTGATGTATTGATTAAACTGATGCAAACATCCAATCGGCTCGCCAAGCCAATTCAGTTTCACTTCGATGTAAAAAACCTCTTGATGCGCTTTAGTAGTTTGCAGGAACTTTTGCCCAAAAATAACAGCACCAAATCGGAAATAATCAGATATTACGCGACAATAAAAAACTTCAATACCATTAATAACTATCCCTTGTTTTGGCTTCAATATGCAATTGCTTGTGAGGTCTTGGAAGAATTCGAGCAGACTGAAAAATACTTCCAAACGGCATATTCTTTAGCAGATGATCTTCCGTGGTTTGATACTTTCCAGATTGACAATAGGTATGCTGAGTTTCTTATTAATAGAGCCGTAAAGGAGAAAAGAAATATCCAAGATGCTATGAGCGATTTTGTAGAGGCTCATAGGTTGATACATATTCAGGCGAAAAAGGAAAGATTACACTTTCCGTTCAAGGTAGCAAGTCTATATGAAAGTTTTTATGATATGTATTCAGTTGACATGCAAACTAAGCATGTGGAAACTTTGCAAAAGGCTGCTAGTGATGTAATAACACGAATAAACATGCTCCCAAAAGAGCGTCAAAAAGATTGGCGTATTCGTAAATGTCAGAATTCCCTGTATACATTGCTTCAAAAAACATCCCAATAAATTCAAGATATTTAATTGCAATCAACAGCCTTAAGAACTCCGAAATTATCTCGGAGTTCTTGTTTATACGATGAAGGGAAGGACATGGGCGCGGCTTTTATCTTGTCCGCTGGCACGGACTTTGGCAAAGCAAGTCACATTTGATTGGATGGTCTTAGCTTCTCCCCTTCAGGGGAGACGGGAGAGGGGTTAGAATTCCGCCATGCCCATCAAAAACATCGTCACGAATCAAAAAGTCACCAAAGAAAAACTTCAACGCGCCAAGGAACTGCGCCGCGAGATGACTCCCGCCGAGAAACTCTTGTGGGAAGAATTACGGGCGAATAAGCTGGGAGTCCACTTTCGGAGGCAGCAGGTCATTCAGGGATTCATTGTCGATTTTTACTGTCACAAGGCGGGGTTGGTCGTTGAAGTAGATGGGGATATCCACGACTTGCAGAAAGAGGAAGATGAACGACGGGAGAAGGTGTTGTCCGCGTTGGGGCTGAGGATTGTCCGCTTTGGGAATGATGAGGTCGTGAAGAACCTGTCCGCGGTGGTGGGGAAGATCAGAGAGTTTGTTAAAGGCAATAATCTGCCCCTTGCTAAATATCTCAAATTGAGATATAAAATAGTCCATGCACATCATCACCCGCAAAACGCTCATCCAATTCTGGGAAAAACATCCCGACAGCCGCATGGCGTTACAGCGTTGGTTCAAGATCGTGCAAAAAACTGAGTTTCACTCCTTTGCCGAACTAAGACAGGTTTTCCCGTCTGCTGACAAACTTGACCATTGGGTCATCTTCAATATCGGCGGCAATAAATACAGGTTGATCACGTCCATTCATTTCAATCGCGGCAAAGTGTATGTCCGTCATGTTCTAACCCATGCAGAATATGACCGAGGAGACTGGAAAAAATGACTCTCGCAACTAAAGAACTTGAAGTCCACTGGGCAAATATTGCGCCATTGCTGTCCATTCGCAACGAGCGCGAATACAACGCGGCGGTCAAACGGCTCAATGAATTATTGGATGAGATCGGGGATAATGAGAAACATCCGCTTTATGGGTTGTTGGATACGCTTGGCACGCTTATTGAAATCTATGAAGAAGAAAATTATCCAATCCCTGACGCTACGGGCGCTGAAGTGTTACGTTTTCTCATGGAAGAGCATGGCTTGACCCAATCCGATCTGCCAGAGGTCGGCTCGCAAGGTGTGGTCTCTGAAATATTGAATGGAAAGCGCGAATTGAATGTCCGCCAGATTCGATTTTTGGCGAAAAAATTCAAGGTGTCAAGCGCTGTGTTTTTGTAGGGACTTCCACTGTCACCTGCCACAAGGTGAGGCTGGTCATTGAAGCAGATGGCGACATCCACGATTTGCAGAAAGATGAAGATGAACGGCGGGAGAAGGTGTTGTACGCGGTGGTGGGGAGGCACAGAGTGGAGCTTTATGGTAGAATTCCAGAAAATCAGAAATTCTGATTTTCTGGAGAAAAAATATGGCTACAGTTCAAATGCGTGGAAAAGGCACAATCACCTTTCCAGCCAAATTACGCTCAAAATACAAACTTCAAGAAGGTGAAGTGTTCACCATCATTGATCTGGGTGGTGGATCATTTCTGCTTACACCAAAAGTGCTGGAAGTCGATGTCCTTTCAAGACGAATATCTCAAAGCCTCAGGGAAGAGGATTTTGACATTGAGGAATGGCTTCCAATCATAAAAGAAGAAAGAAAAAAGTTATTTCAAGAAAAATATGGCAATATAAAGCATTCTGGAAAATAGCCCATGAAGAAAGTGAGCATCTTTCTGGATAGTAGCGCTTTGATTGCAGGTGTGATTTCCGAAAATGGCGCGGCTCATGTCTTGCTTCAACTTGGAGAGACAGAAGATATCTCATTGACGATCAGCGAATTGGTGTTCAATGAGACTACACGCTCCATTGGAAGAAAGTCGCCTGAAAATCTGGCAAATGTTCAGAAAGAGATAGAGAAGGCAAGAATTATCATTACCCAAGACCCATCATACGAAGAAATTCAGGCAAATTTATATTTGATGGATGACCCTGATGATGTCCCTATTTTGCTTGCTGCCATCAAAGCCAAGGCGGATTATCTTGCGACACACGATAGCAAGCATTTTCTGAACGATCCGAAGGTCGCTGAAAAAGCAGGGCTGAAAATTGGAACACCGGGTGATGTCCTTGCATGGATAAGGGAAAATCTATGTTCACAATGAGTGTTGTCTCATAATCGCGGGGAGGTCAAGGGATGGTTTGAGCAAAGAAAACAGGGCTGACCATAAAGGTCAGCCCTGTGCGTACTTTGAGATTGTTATTATCCCTCTGCCTGTGCGGGGACTGGCAGGGCATCGGTTGCCGGTTCGCCGTTTTTCGGCAAACGGAACTTGATCCAGATGATCGGCAGCATCAACAGCATGGCGGTCAACGGGACGTAGAACGGAACTTTGGGTCCGAAGTTCTCCCACAGCATCACGCCAATATACGGCGACGGGAGCGAGATCAAACCGAGGCTGGTCGAGAACAGACCGAACGCCGTGCCGCGCAGTTTTTGCGGAACCGCCTTCGAGATCAGAGAATTATAGGCGGGACCAAACAATGCCTGACCAACTCCCAGCAATGCCCATGCCGCCACGAACCAGGCGAAGCCTTGCGTGTTGAGCATGGTGTACAGCGCGACAGCCACCAGCAGGTTGCCGGTCACAATGCCCACGCGCTCGCCGTAGCGGTCTGCCAGCATGCCGCCCGGCACCGTGAAGACCATCGTGGTCACCGACGAGATCGCGCCGAGCACGCCCAACTGGGTCATGCTGATGCCCATGATGTTGTTCATGTAAAGCGGGAACAGGTTGCCGACCATACTGAAGGTCACATCGCCCACGCCGTCGGCGAGGAAGATCCATGTGACGATTCCGCCCGCTGTCAGCAGACCGAAAATGGATGCGAGGCTGGTTTTCAAGTGGGCGAAGGACGGCGCTGGCGCAGGTTCCCCGGCTTGGATTTTGCGCAGCTTCCGCGCCATACTTAAGCGGACGATGGTTGCCAGACCATACAGTCCCGCCGCCACGATGAACATCATCCGGAAGCCGTATCTGTCAGCGAGGAAACCGCCCAACGGAGCACCGATCACGCCGACGATGAGAAAGAGGCTTTGTACGATCCCAAAGACTTTGCCGCGTGATGCCTCGGATGATTCTTCCGCCACCAGCGCGTTGAAGCTTGGTCCCACAAAGGACGAAGCCATTGCCAGACCGATCATAGCGAGTAACAGCCATCCCCACGAAGGAGCGATGACGAACACGATATAGCCGGTCAAACCTGCCAGACTTCCGATCGCTATGGCTTGCACGCGTCCGATCGCATCCGAAAGCCAGCCGCCCAGGATCTGGAAGAGCAGCGGGGCGATCATTGACAGTGTGAAGAAGATGCCGATCTGTCCCATGTCCGCGCCGAGTTCTTGCACGTAAAGCGGCAGCAACGGACCGTACATCTGCCCGCCGATATTGGCGACGATCATGCTGAATAGCAGGATCGCCAGGGTTTGGGTGATCAGGGGAGCTTTCTTTTCCATAAATACTCCTGCACGGATAGGATTATCGAAACTTCAATAAGAATATTAAAATACATTATATTTATTTTTTAATATTTGTCAATATTAGTTAAGAATTATTTACTAAAACTTTGATTTTATTGACAGGATGTTTTATTTATCAACAAAATTCGTATTTTGCGCCTGTTACAGGCGGATTTTTGCCTGTCTGAATATTCCTGAATTCAGGTAAGATTAAGTCAACCCGTCCAAATTGGAGCTGATAATGAAAACCAAGCAAGAGATCGTCAACAACTGGCTGCCGCGCTACACCGACACCCCGCTCAAGGACTTCGGCAAGTACATTCTGTTGGTCAACTTCGAAGATTACCTGATCATGTTTTCCCAGTGGTTCAACGTTCCCATTCGAGGCAAGGATAAGCCCATGCCCAATGTCACCGCTGAAGGCGTCACTCTGATCAATTTTGGGATGGGAAGCCCAAACGCCGCCACCATCATGGACCTGTTGCGGGCTGTCAACCCCCAAGCCTGTCTCTTCCTCGGAAAGTGCGGCGGACTCAAGCGGAAGAGCAAGGTCGGTGACCTGATCCTGCCGATCGCCGCCATCCGCGGCGAGGGGACATCCAACGACTACTACCCGCCTGAAGTCCCAGCCCTGCCTGCCTTTAGTTTGCAGAAAGCCATCTCGACCACCATCCGCGATCATCACCGGGACTATTGGACTGGTACGGTGTACACAACCAACCGCCGCGTCTGGGAGCATGACGATAAGTTCAAAACCTATCTGCGCCAGATCCGCGCCATGGCAATTGATATGGAGACTGCCACGCTGTTCACAACCGGCTTCTATAACGAAATTCCCACCGGCGCTTTGCTGCTCGTCTCCGACCAGCCGATGACTCCCGGCGGCATCAAGACCTCGAAGAGCGATAAAAAGGTCACACAGAAATACCTGGATATGCACCTGCGCATCGGCATTGACTCGCTCAAGCAGTTGATCAACAAAGGCGAGACGGTCAAGCATTTGAAGTTCTAACAATAAACTCCCGCATTCGCGGGAGTTTATTGTTCAGGGGCGTTTCTTCTTTGTCATGCCGTTGATTTCTGCCGATACCGCTTCAACACGTCCCATCCCACCAGCCTGCGTTCCGCTTCGTCGTACAGCCGCCAATTCAGGCATTTCAGGCTATCGAACAATGTCAATGGCTTGACCTGAAAGATCGGATTTTCCTTGTATGCCTTTGGCAGGTTGTAGTTGGGGATCTTCGAGCCAAGGTGATGGATATGATGGAAGCCGATGTTCCCGCTGAACCATTGCAGGATGGCAGGCAGTTTGTAGAAGGAACTTCCCTGCAAGCTGGCTTTGAAATAATCCCACTTCTCGTGCCGTTCCCAATATACGCCCTCGAAATTATGCTGGATGTAGAACAGCCACACGCCCGCGCTCGTCCCAAAGAAAAGGACGAGCAGCTGCGTGATCAGGTAATTCTTCCAGCCGAAGGTAAATCCCATTACAGGGATGATGACTGCCAGCGCAAGATTGGTCCACCATACACTGGCGATCTCGCGCTTCCCCTTCGCGGGTGGGATCCGCTCCGAGACGACGAACACCAGCATCGGTCCGATCAATAGAAGCGCGAGCGGATTCCGCATCACGCGGTAGCCGACCTTTTTCCACCAGGGCGCATCCAGATATTCCTGGACCGTCATCGTGTACACATCCCCCTTGCCGCGCCGGTCAAGGTCGCCGCTTGTGGCATGATGGACGGCATGGTCATGTTTCCAGCGGTAATACGGCGTGAAGGTCAGGATGCCTGTCACGATCCCCAACAGGTCATTGGCGCGCTGTGACTTGAAGAACGAGCCATGACCGCAATCGTGGAAGATGATGAAAGCCCGCACCATGAATCCCGCCGTGAGCAGGGCGAGCGGAACGGTCAGCCAGAGCGAAACATCCACGCTGCGCATGGTGATGTAGAACAACGCAAAGAACGGAATCAGGGTATTGGCGGTTTGCCAAAGGCTTTTGCCCGGATCCGGTTTGGAATAGGAAGAAACAATTTTCTGCCATGAGGTTTTGCCCTCATGTTTCGTTATATGGTCCATCGAGACTCCTTGCATAGATATTGTCAATATTTATTGTACATTATTTCACAATTTGGCGGATTAAAAAATCCCCTGAACTTTGGCGATGGCTCCCAAGACCGATTGACTCACCCTGCATAATCCCGTATTATGTTCAAATCAAACAGCCATTTATCAGGAAACCAGCATGAGCCACATCTTTATCAGTTACTCACGCCGCGACGTCAAGATCGTGGACCAATTTATCGGTTCGCTCGATCAGGAGGGAGCCAACGTTTGGATCGACCGCGAAGACATCAAGGTCGGCAACTCATGGCGCGTACAGATCGTCGAAGCCATCGACACCTGTGACGCTTTTGTGCTTATGCTGTCCTCGAACTCCGCCGCATCCACCAATGTCCACAAGGAAGTCATCCTCGCGCAAGATTCGTCACGCCCTCTTTACGTCGTCATGCTGGAGGAGGTGCGCGTCCCTGCCGAGATCCGTTATCAATTGGCGGGATTACAGTTCATCAATGTTCCCCTGCTCGGCTTTGAGCGCTCGACGAAAGACCTCATTGAGGCACTCAAGCCGTACCTAAAAAAAATAACGTCAAAGAGTGAAGATTCCCACAAACAAGTCGAACTAGTCATTCAGGGCATCGATCTCTCCGCCTTCACGCCCGAAAAACAACAGGAACTCCTCGCCTTCGTAGCCAATCTCGCCAGCGCGGATGCATCCCAACTCCGCATCGCAAACATGACCGCCGGCAGTGTTCACGTCTTCGTGGATATGCCCGCCGATGCCGCCTACCGCCTCAAGACCCTCGCCCTCAACGCCGACCCACGCTTCGCCTCACAGAACATCGTCTCGCTCCGCCTCGAAGGTAACAAACTTTACATCCACACAGCGCAAGGCATACTCAGCCCTCTGCCCAAACCGAATCCCGTCAAGGCATTCTTCTCAACCATCGTTGGAAAGATCGTGATGATTCTGGCTGTCATCCTCATCCTTGTCGGATTGACCACCTTCGCCCCTTCCCAGACGGAACCTCCCGCCTCTGACCCAACCGTTGCCTGGTCTGCCACCCCGATCCCCTCCACCCCGACGGCTCCACCCTCCACAGTTCCCAGCGAGACAGCTGCGGAAATTCCAACACAAACATCCACTCCGACATCCATCCCAACCGAAACACCGACCGCAACGCCCATCGTGTACGAAGTCTTCACCGGCGTTGTCCGAAATGAACGCACCTCCTGCCGCTACGGACCCGGCATCTACTATCTGGATGACGAGACCCTGCGAGCCGGGATCAAATTGCAGGTATTCGGACGCGACGTCAACTCCGGCTGGGTGTATGTCCACCCGGATGGCTATCGGGATGACAATGACCAGAGCAGGGACAAACTCTGCTGGGTGGATTTCAGCAACGTCGAAATAGATGGAGACCTTGAGAAACTTGAGCCTGTCTACCCCGGCAAGGTCAGCCTGCCCATTTCCTATTATTGGGATCCTCCCCAGAACGTCTACACCGTCCGCGCCCGGGACGGCAGGCAGATCGCCATCTATTGGGATCCCTTCATCCTCCCCGACGGCGAAATGGAAAGCCCGCAAAGCCCGCGCTATCTGCTGGAACTTTGGTTATGCAAAGGCGGTGAGTTGGTTTTCACCCCCTGGTTTACCTGGCAGGACGATGTGCTGGTTCCCGATGAACCCGGCTGCTCCGAACCATCGAGCGGCGTTATCTACCTCGTTGAGAAACATGGATATTCCGTCCCCGCCATCATTCCATGGACACCGGCTCCGTAATTGACATATCACCATTCATTAAATACTTTCAATAGACTGCAACAAGAATTATGCCAAAAAGTAATACCCCAGCAATTAAGTATTTCAAAAAACCGATTGAGAATTGAACTCGGCTTGATTTGTTGTCTCTGATATAAGACATCTTCATCAACTCAAAAATTAATTCGTTTGTAATATCATCTTCTTTGATAGCTCTCAATTGGCTTGCATATTGTTTCAATGAGGGAGTTATTTGCTTTAGAGTTGTATCGATACTCAAAAAGAACAGCCTTTTTGGTTTGAAACCATCCACATTGACAAACATTTCAGGACTTTTGGAGGGTTCCAAGACTCGCAGGGTGTAAATGATATGGAAAATCAGGATGAACATATAGATCAGGCAATAGATAAGTATGGAAACAGATTGCCACAATGGAATGGACAGAAGCGTCTCCTTTATAGCTGTATATTTTTGGCTGTCAAAAATGGTTGCAACCACGGCAAATAGCAGGGTAGATTCGATACCCACCAGCACCCCAGCTTTGGTATCCAGAAAGCGATTTGTTTCCTGAACATCTTTGATCGCTTCCAAAAGGAACAGCATTTTCGCGCCATTGACTTTATCAGATTCGGGTTTCTTTTTTGAGACTGCCATTGCGATTTTCTCCACATCCTTGAAATGTACAGCTTGCTCTATTGTACCGAAAAATCAGTTACACCCTCTCGTTTCCTCTATCACGGGTAAACCGAACGCTTCATAGACCGGCACGCCATCCCACTCTTCGGGGATGGGCAGATTCAATGCAAAGGCGGCAGTCGCAGCCGTGTCTGTGGTAGTGATCTTCCCCGTCAGCGACGCGGGTTGAACGCCAGCCCCAAACGCGATCCATGGAATGGTCATGTCTTCGGGCAGGTTCGAACCGTGGATGAAATCGTGTCCGCCGTGATCTGCAGTAACGATGATAAGCGTTTCCTCACGGATGCCGCGCGCGTCAAGTTCGGCGAGCAGATTGCCCAATGCCTGATCCGCGCGGAAGAGTACGCTGAACTGCTCGGGTGAAAGCCAGCCGTAGAGATGTCCCATCCAATCAGCGGTCGGGAAGTGGACGAACATCAAGTCGAAATCGGCGGGGAAATTTTCGAGCAGGCGTTCGACGATAACCAGGTCGCGGTCGGGGATGAACTCGTACACATCCGTGCTTTCCGGCTCGGTGATCTGCCGCAACTTTTCCTTGCCGACATACATCACAGTTTTCAGCCCCGCCGCGTGAGCGATGTCGAACAGGTCGGTGACCTGTGCGTATCCAAACTCGGGCATGTAATCGTTCCAGTTCACGCCATGTTTTCTTGGGCATTGTCCGCTCAGCATGGAAACATGCGCAGGCAGTGTAGCGCTGGGGCGGATCGTCTGCGCGGTGAGCGAATAAGCGGAGCTTTCCATCAATGCCAGCAGGTTGTTCATGTATGCAAGCGCAATGGCATCGGGGCGGAGTCCGTCGATGGACAGGATCAACACGCGGCGGGCAAGAGGCGCAGGCGTGGGAGTAAAGGTCGGTTCGAGCGTTGGAGTCGTTGTGGGAGTCAGCGTCGCGGCTGCGGTCGGGATGGGCGTCGTCGTTTCCGTTTCCACTACCGCTGTTGCCGGCGGCTGGCAGGCAGAGATGACAATAAGCAGCAGGACGATAATTGTTTTCCGTGACATTCATCCATTATATATTTTTTTGCGCGAATGTATGATGGGGATATGAACACGACAACTTTGCACGATGAACTGTATCATCATAACCATACGGATCCGCATAAACGCGGTTCGGGTCTCTCGGACTTCATCCTGGGTGCGCAAGACGGCTTGGTCAACGTCCTCGGCGTGGTGCTGGGGATCGCTGCCGCAACGAGTGATGCCCGCGTGGTGTTGGTGGCGGGACTTGCCACCACGTTTGCCGAATCCATTTCGATGGGTGCGGTGGCGTACACGACCACGCTCGCCGATGCGGATCTGTATCAGAGCGAGCGCGAACGCGAGTACCGGCACATCGTTGAAGCGCCGAATTTGGAGACGAAGGAGATCCGCGATATTTATGAAAACAAGGGATTCAAGGGGGATCTGTTGGACCGTATTGTGCAGACGATCACGGCGAACAAGGATGTCTGGGTGGCGGTGATGATGGCGGAAGAACACAAACTCTCGCCCATAGACCGTAAAACGGCGTTGAAAGCCGCGTGGGTGGTGGGGCTTTCCGCGATCATCGGTTCGCTTGTGCCGATCATTCCGTTCATGCTTCTGCCTGTTTCCACGAGCATGTGGGTTTCCATCCTGTTCACGGCGCTGGTGCTGTTCGGGATCGGTGCGTACAAGGCGCGGGTGATGACGGTCGGCAAACCGATGCGCAGCGGACTTGAGATGACGGTGATCGGCATTGTCAGCGCAATGGCTGGATATTTAGTCGGTGTGCTTTTGAAGGTCCCGCCCCTGCCGTGATGGTTTGCCGAAATACAGATTTGCCAGCAATCCGAGGAACAGCACGAAGAGCATCGCCACGATCGGTTCTGCGATCCAGCCGATGACGGGGAAGAAGTTCATGAGTTCGAGGGCGGTATCCTTGAGCAGGGTGGAGAGTCCGTAAATGGCGACGGCGGAATAACCGATCTCTTTCAAGCCGAGTGTATAGTCATGGACTTTGGCGAGATGTACGATCATGTAGATCTCGAGCGCGGTCAGCAGGAGGGATGTGCCCGGTATCGGCGCGGTCAGAGCCGAGAAGACTCCCGCGATCAAGGTGTAGATCAGGATGCGCCAGATCGGTTTCATTTATCCCAGCATCAGAAAGGCAAGAGCCGCCACTCCAAGACATAACAGCACGCCAACGCTGAGCAGCACAAGGATCAGCGGGAGGTTGCTCTTCTCCTCCTGGATGGTGGGATTGTATTCGCGCGAGACGAACGGCTTGGATGTCATCTTTGGTTCGCGGCTGATTGCCGGCGCGGATTGGGTATAGGCGGATGAAGGGACATCCTTTGGAAGGATGCCAAGTTGTGAGAGCATCTTGAAGGCGTTTTCCACGCTTTCCCGGGCTTCGGGTGTGAGATCGTTCATGCTGTGAACGGTGTTCCCGCCAACGCTGATGTTGGTGGAATGGGCTTTGAGCACATTCTGCACCATGTCACCTTCCAGAAAATCGGGGATGCCGTTCCCGTTCTTGTCCACGAAGATCTGCATCATCTGTTCGTATGCCATGCGTTCATTTGCAGGCATTTCATCGAGACTGTTGTAGGTCCTTCCATTAAAGTTGATCGCAGTCATTGTACGCTCCTATTGATAAGGTCTTTATATTTTAGCATGTTAGTTTTTTATTCATGTTAAATATGGTATAAAGAGATTGGTTTTCTGTTTCGAATGATATAAGATGGAAACACAACAAAAGGAGATAAGACAATGGCAACCATTACAGACATTGAAGGTATTGGCGGCGCGTATGCCACCAAACTTCGCAAGGCAGGCATCCGCACAACTGAAGCTCTGTTGAAGGCGGGCGGCACCAAAAAGGGACGCAAGGAACTCGCGGAAGCCACCGGTTTCAGCACGAAGACGATCCTTGAGTGGGTCAACCGCGCGGACCTGTTCCGTGTGAAGGGCATCGGCGCGCAGTATTCCGATCTGCTCGAAGCCGCCGGAGTGGATACGGTCATGGAACTTGCGAACCGCAAGCCTGAAGCCCTGCTCGAAGCATTCGCAAAGGCGAACTCCGGCAAGAAGAGACTTGTCCGCCAGCTGCCGGGTTTGAATCAGGTAAAAGCCTGGGTCAAGAACGCGAAGACGCTCAAACGGGCGATCGAATACTAAAAGGAAAACTTCCGATGTTCATCACATCGGAAGTTTTTTTATTTAACCAGTAATGAAATTCACGGGCAGGTGAGCGGCGGGACAGGCTCTTGAAGTACGATCTCTTTTCCGGTCTCCACGTGGAGAATGACCGCCCAAGCGGATATGTGATTGCCGTCCTCACAGCCGATCACTGTGACTGTGGATGCGTGAGGGAAGAAGTCGGGAGGTCTTTCACGCGGCAGGACGATCTGCGAGTCGCTGTTGTGGAGCAGCCAGAAATGTAAATATCGGAAGTCTTGCGGCATTTCTGCAATGTACACATTTCCATTTGGTCTGAAATAACGGGGATAGAGCGCAATACCAGAGATAATTACTGCATTCTCCTGTTCGAGAAATTCCGAGAATTGGGATGATGTTGATAGATCCCGTTCGAGCAGAGTCTGAGACGCTTCATCCGTGAGGTGAGCGAAGTCTTGCTGCGGGGCGAATTGTCCTGCCAGAGGGAGCAGAATGCCCGCAGCAAACAGGATCAGAAATATGGTCGGGTAGAGGCGGGATGGTCGGGTCGATCCGGATTCTGTTTTTGTCGGGTTATCATCCGCGAAGGAAAGCTTATATGGAAGATAAGAAAGCGCAATGCAATGGTAGACGATGACGACCCAGTCGATGGGCAGGGAGAATCTCCAGCCGGATGTGCGGGCGATCGCGTTCCCAGCCTGATACACAATGAAAAATAACAGCGGATACCAGCCGATGCGTTTGCCGCCTGCCTGTGCCAAGCCGATGCCGAATGAAAGGATCGCAAAGTTGACGGCAAGCGGGATGAGTGTTCCGCCGGGAAGTGTTCCATTCCAGTCGCCCCAAAAGGGATAGTTGCCGACGAGGCTTTCGGGCGTATCCGCTGAATAGACCGGGGCGATAAACACTGTGCTGGTCGCCAACGCACGCAGGAAGTGGTTGGAGACAAAGAATGCGACATCGCCGGGATGTTGAAGGATGTGCGTGATGATCTGGTCGGTGAGGCGATCCGAGAATTCGTCACTGGTCTCGCCGGGTAATGGCTGTGGATATTCAGTGACTTGAAAGGAATAATTCCGCGCCATGAGGACTTTTTCGCCGCCATCGCCAAGGGATGGACTGTCGGTGACGATCCAGTTGCGGATTGCCCACGGGGTGATGACGGCTGCCAATCCGAGGACGAGAAATGTGGATTGAATGAACGCCGGTTTACTGAACTTTTGGTGAAATAGAAGAAGCAAAAGAATGAGCGGAAGCAAAATCAGGGATTGCGCCCGTACCAATACGGTCAACCCCAGAATGCCGCCGGTGACCAATAGCAACCATTTATCCTGTTTTGATCTTGCGAACAGAACGATGCAGGCATATACCAGAGCCACAATCCCCAGCATCGCAGGCAGGTCGCTCATCATCAGTTTGGCATGGGAAGTTGCAATTTTCCCCGAAAGTTCGATGGCGTTCGCTTCGCGCAGGATCACAAATCCGCCTGCGAGGAAACCGGCGAAACGGTTGGATAATTTTGCAGTGAGCAGGTAGATAAGAGCGGGGATCAACGCCAAGAACAGGATCTGAACCGACATTGTCCCTTCATAGGTCACGCCGCCGATCGTGTGGAAGAGGGCGAGCAAGCCGGCGTATAAAGGACGGCGGATCAAATTTTCCCCAAGTCCCACGCCTGTGAAGAAACGATAGGCTGCCTTGTCGAACAAGGCGGCATCTGAATAGGGGTAGTATTCAAAATTGGGCGCGGATACCGCCGGAGAGAAATGGGATGGGCTGATGGTCTGTGCCGACCAAAGCATCACAGCCGCCATCCACAAACCGGCGAAAATGATCACATCCAGCCTGACCAGCCAGCGCATGTCTATAAGCACAGCGTTTTTTCTTATAAACGCCATTGCGAAGGTGAAGAGAAAACCGATGGCAAGGACAAGGTTGACTTGGGCAAAACTGATCGGCACGCCTGCCGGTCCCCAGTTGAGCCCGACGATATCGTACGTGATGCCGATTTTTGTTATGGAAATGAACACAGTAAGAAGAAAAAATCCCGCCGCGAGGAACAGGCTTGTCCGCCAGACGGATTTGGATGGCGGGGCAAGATTTTTTTTATCCAAGTGTGGGATGAGAAAAACAATGCCTGCTTGAAATCCTGTCAGCGCTCCGATCAATAGGACGGGCACGGAGCGCTCGTACAACGCTTCGCTGAGATGCAAGATCCACAGGTCTTTGTAAAGGACGGCGAGCCAGGCGATCCATGCGAATGCAAAGAAAAGGAATGACAGCAGAACGGCTGGCTTCCATCGTTGGATCCATGCGGTCAGGCGTTCGGTCAATTTTGCGGAACGGAATGTGAAGAAAACGAACGCGCTGGCAATCGCCACTGAGAGAATCCCAGCCAGAGAGACCAAACGGATTGGGGAGAGTCCCTCCCCGGGCAGGGACGTCAGATAGGCAAACGCTGCGATCCCGCTGACAACTGTCAGCGCGGAGAAGATGCGAATGAGTTTTTGCATCCTATCCCTGCATCTGTTCCCATTCTTCCAGTTTCTCGTCCATCTCTTTTTGTACGCGTTCGTATTCCCTGCCGATCACCGCCACTTCATCCGGTTTCACCAGCGGACTTTCCAACTGCCCGCCGAGATTCGCCAGCGTCGCCTCGAGTTCGGCGATGGTGTTTTCCAATTCCTGTAACTGGGCGATGCGGCGGCGTTCATCTTTCGTGCCCGCGCTTTTTTCCTTTTTGGCGTTGCCCGCTTTTTCCTTTGCCTGCGCCGCCATGAACGCTTCGTATTCCTTTTGCTCGCGTTCGGCTCTCAACTCCGAGTATGTGCCCTTGAACACGTTCAGGCTTTGCTCATCGGGATCGACCTCCCAGATCTGGGTAGCCAACGCATCCACGAGATAACGGTCATGTGAAATGAGCAGGATCGTGCCGGTGTAATCTTCCAGCACAGATTCGAGGATCTCCTGCGAAGGGATGTCGAGGTGATTGGTCGGCTCGTCAAGCAGGAGCAGATTGGTGTCCTGCAAAGCAAGTTTTGCCAATGCCAAACGTCCGCGCTCGCCGCCGGAGAGCATGGATACTTTTTTGTACACATCATCGCCGCTGAACAGATACTTGCCGAGATAATCGCGGATCTGCCCCGGCAGCCATTGCGGCATGACCGCGTCGATCTCTTGGATCAAGGTCTTGTTCGGGTCGAGTCCTTCATGCGCTTGCGCAAAATAGCCGATGTTCAGACTTGAACCAAGGATGACCTCGCCCGCCAGCGGTTCAAGCTGACCGAGGATCGTCCTCAAAAACGTGGACTTGCCCGCGCCGTTCGGTCCGATCAACGCGGCACAATCCTGACGGCGCAATTCGATGTCTGGAGAACTGAACAGGAATTTATCCGGGAATCCGACCTGCAACTCCTTCGTGCGGATGACGAGATCGCCGGAACGTTTTTGCGAGCCGAGCCGCAGATGCAGGTTTGGAAGCACACGCACAGGCGACTTCATGGCGCGCACACGCCGCTCCGCTTCATCCACGCTGAACGGACTGGTGGTCATACTCACGCCCAGCTCGATCCATTTGGTGTTCAGCACCGCTTCTAACCCGACTTGCTCGATCGCCTGCACAATGCGCGTGAGACGTTTCAACTTCCCTTTGGCTTGCAGGGTGTTCTGTCCTGAAATATTACGCTTGATGTATTCCACTTCCTTCAAGAGTTTTTCGCGTTCGCTCTCGAAGACTTCCTGCCGCCGCGCGATGCGTTCTTCGCGCTGTTTCAGGTACGCGCTGTAATTCCCGTTGTACATCTCGTACGCGGCGGGCAGCATCTCCATGATGATGTTGCTGACCTTGTCCAGAAAATAGCGGTCATGCGACACGATCACCACCGCGCCTTCCCACTGGCTCAAATATCCTTCCAGCCATTCCACGGCGCGGATGTCGAGGTGGTTGGTCGGCTCGTCGAGCAGGAGCAGGTCCGGGTCAGATAAAAGGAGGCGGGCGAGAAAGGCGCGGGTGCGCTGTCCGCCGGAGAGGTGATCCAAAGACAGGTTGTAGTCTGATGCGTCGAATCCCAAACCGGTTAACACCTGTTTGATGCGCGTCTCGTAGGTGTATCCGCCGCGCCGTTCGAAATCTTCCTGCAACTTGCCGTATTGCTCGATCACATTTGGATCCGTCGCCATCAATTCTTCAAGGCGGTGCAATTCGTTTTGCTGTTTGATCAAATTCTCAAAGACGGAATGACACGCGTCCCACAGCGTGCCCTCCATTTTGAAATCGGCTTCCTGCGACAGGTATCCGCTTCGGACTCCCCGTGAGCGGGTGACGGCTCCCGACGAGGCTTCATCCTCCCCGGCAAGGATGCGCAGCAGCGTGGTCTTGCCCACGCCGTTCGGACCGACAATGGCGAGCCGCGAGCCCTTTGCAACGGAAAAGGTCACGCCCGTGAAGATATCGGTCGCGCCGAAGGATTTGGTGAGGTTGGAGACGGAGATGAGGGACATGGTTGGTTCAGTGATCAGTGGAAAGTGATGCGAAAAAAATCGCGAATGGATTTTAACCCATCCGCGATGATTCCCGATTTCCAATTTATAAATCTACTTCTCCTCCTCCACATCCACATGCCCCGGCTTCTCCTTGCCCAACTCCAGGGAGCGTTGATACGCCGCCCACACCGAGCGGGAGATCGCCGTGCGGAAGCCAGCCTTTTCCAAATAGTACAACGCCTCCGCGGACGTTCCGCCCGGCGACGTGACCTGATTCCGCAAGGTGGCGGGATGCCGTGCCGCGCTTTCATAAAACGATGCCGAGCCTTTGATGGTCTGCAAGACGAGTTGCTCGGCAATGCGGCGCGGAAATCCCATGTGGACGCCGGCGTCGATCAGCGCTTCGGTGAAGAGGAAAACATACGCGGGACCAGAACCTGACAACGCGGTTGCCATGTCTAGATAGCTTTCATCTTCCACGAACACTTCCTCGCCCAATGCGCCGAGGAGGGCGCGGGTGATTCCCTGCTGTTCTTCAGTCACTTCCTTTGATGCCGCCCAGACGGTGATGCCCTCACCGATCTGACCGGGCGTATTCGGCATCGAGCGGACGATGGCTTTGTGTTTCAGACCTGTGCCGATCTTCTTGATGGTTGCGCCCGCAATAATGGACAAGACCAGCGCGTCCGAGCGGATGCCTTTCAGTCCCTTCATCACTTCGGTCAATCGCTGCGGTTTGACGGAGAGTACCACCACGTCCGCTTCATGGATGGCGGCGGCGTTGTCGGTGGTGGCTTGGATGCCGTACTTCTTCTTTAACTCCGCGCCCCGCTCATCTCGCGGACCGGATGCGATGATATGTTTCGCGTCCGCGAGTTTTTTGCGCAGCAAGCCTGCGATCATGGCTTCCGCCATTACGCCAGGACCGATAAAGGCAATTTTTTTCTTAAGCATGGTTCTCTCCAAACGGGCAGGGCTTTGCTCTCCAATTTTCCGCCAACTCCAGCGCCTCACGTGCGGCGGCGTACATTTTCTCTTGAAATTCCTGCGAGTAATTGTATTTCACAACCGCTTCGGCGAATTCATCTTCATCCACGATCTCGGCGGGGCTCGGCGGATATTTTGAAACGTCAAGTTCGTAATCTTCAAAATGCAAAACACCATTTTCAAACTTCGCGGGTGAACCGATGTTGACATAAATCTCAAGCAGTTCACCCGTGGTTTCAAAGACTTCGATCAGGTTGTAGAACCTATCGAACCAGTAATATGCCCGAAGGTGGTTTTCGATCTTAAACGTCCCGCCATTCACATTATGAACGAATGAGCCTGCCCGTCCAATTGTAACAATCGAGTCTGTGGTCACAGACTCGATCATGGCTGTCCAGCTTCGATATACCGTCCCATCCGCTTTACAGGCGCGGACGGGAATGCGGTCTCCGATTTTCATCATTGGAAATGCTGCAACGCCACACGCAGGCGTTCTTCCACATCCTTGGGCGCGTCCTTCGGAATGGACTGAATGGCGGCTTGTGCTTCGACGACGGAGTAACCCAACGCGGTCAACGCGGCGAGCACTTCGCTGTCGTAATCCGCCATTGCCGCCACTTTGGCAAGCGCGTCGGTCGGTTTGAGTTTGTCTTTGAGATGCAGCGCCATTTTCTGGGCGGTCTTTTTGCCCACGCCGGGGACTTTGCTCAGCAGGTCTTCTTCATCGGCGAAGATGGCGCGCTGGATGGTATCAATCGTCAGCGTGGAAAGAACCGAGAGCGCTACCTTGGGACCAACCCCGTCCACGCCGAGCAGGATGTTGAAGAGATCTCTATCGGCTTGGGATTCGAATCCGTACAACGTCAACGCATCTTCACGGACTGCGAGATGAGTGAACAGAAAGATCATTTCCCCCGCCTTGGCATTCGTCCGCACCGGCGCGGGGACGAGGACTCTCAACCCCACCCCGCCGACTTCGACGATCAGGGCATTCTCTTCGATCTGGGATACTTCTCCGCGCAAAGTTGCTATCATAAATCCATTTAACCACAGATGAACGCAGATAAAAAGGATTTTTCAAGGCGAATTCTGGACGGACGGTTTCCAATGGGAGGAGGGACGAAGGCGTTTGATTTCTACTTTTGTTGTACCGAAGTTGATGAGCAGGCAAATTTCTGAACCTGTGGCCCGCAGATAATTCAATGCCTGTGCCATATGCTCATCTTTGAGCGTGGAAACTGCCTTCAACTCAACCAATACCCTGTTTTCCACAAGAATGTCCGCAACGAATTCCCCGACAATAATTCCATCAAATTCGACTTTGATCGGATGTTGTTGAATCACTTGCATGCCTGTTTTGCGGATCAAATGAGCAAGCGCGTTTTCGTAAACTTTCTCAACAAACCCAATTCCCAACGTGTTACTTACCTTGTAAGCGCATCCAATGATTTTCTCGGTTATGGTATTTACATCTTGGGGCTGCACATCAACCTCCCGTTTATCCGTGTTTATCTGTGGTTAATAACGGCTGGTATTCAAATGCGTGATGGCGATTGCCAGCGCATCGGCGGCATCGTCAGGTTTGGGGATGCTGTCCAGTTGCAGCAATGCGCGCACCATTTCCTGCACCTGGCGCTTATCCGCGGAGCCGTACCCCGCCACAGCTTGTTTGACCTCGTTGGGAGTGTACTCAAAGGCTTCGATCCCCGCTTTTTGCAACGCCAGCAGAACCACGCCGCGCGCTTGTCCCACCGCGATGGCGGTGGTGACATTCCGTGAAAAGAACAATTTTTCCACGGCGGCGGTCTCGGGCTTGTATTTTTTCAGCAGCTTGTTCAGGTCGTTGAAGAGCATCTCCAGCCGCGCGGGCGGGGTTGCTTCTTTGGGGGTGGAGATAATGCCAAAGGAAACAGCGACCAATTCCCCGTCCGGCAGGAGGCGTACGAGCCCGTAGCCTGTCGTCGCAGTGCCGGGGTCAATTCCGAGGGCGAGCGTCATTTAATCTGTAAAAAGAGGCAGATGCCCGAGCGCGTGGATGTGTGTCCACTGGGCGTGGTCGCCTTCGGTCAGGATCGCCGCTTCTCCCGCGATGGTCGCGCCCGCCTGGTCGATGATTATGTGCATGCCCTGCAGCGTGGAGCCTGTGCTGATGACATCGTCCACGATCAGCACTTTTTTGCCTTTGATGCTTTCGCGGTCTTTTTCGTCGAGGATCAGAATTTGCGGCTGACCGGTGGTGATGGAAAGCGTTTCGGCTTTGAGGGCGTCGCCCATGTAGGGCTTGTACATTTTACGGAGGACAATATAAGGCTTCTTCGTTTCGACCGATAACGCATGAGCCAGCGGAATGGATTTCGCCTCGGCGGTGACGAGCATGTCATACTCGATGGATTGGATCTGTTTGGCGAGTCCGCGCGCGCAGGCTTGCACCAGTTCGGTGTCGCCGAGGATGTTCAGGATGGCAATGCGCAGTCCGGGTTTGATCTCGAAGAGCGGCAGGTTGCGCTTCACACCGGCGATCTCGATGGCATAGGTTTCGCGTTGGGTCATGGTTTCCTCCATGGAATTTTGAAATCAGCATCGGAAGTTTATCATGGTTTATCTGTCATGCAAGGTATAGAAAATTTGTGCTATACTTTCGCCATGCGCACGATCCGCTCCTCTGAAATCGGAAATTACCTGTACTGCCGCCGCGCCTGGTGGTATCGCAAGACGGGCGTCCCTTCCGAGAATCAGATCGAACTTGCGGCGGGGACCGACCTCCACCGCCGTCATGGACGCCGGGTATTCGCCTCGCTTCTCACGCGGACCGTGGGCTGGATCCTGTTTCTGGCGGCGGTGCTTACGCTGGTGGCGTATCTCGCCTATCAATTCTTATGATCTATCTTATTCTTCTCCTGTTCGTGCTTGCTTTGATTTTCTTCTGGCAGTCGAACCGCCAGCAAAAAGCCGCCGGTCTGCCGGGCGGACGGGTCATCTACACCGACACGGACGGCTGGGGCAAGGTCGAGAAGCCGTTGTATTACGCATCCCTCAGGTTGACGGGGAAGCCCGATTACCTGATCGAAAAGAACGGACAGATCATCCCGGTGGAGGTCAAATCGGGGCGCGCGCCCGAAGCGCCGTATGATTCGCATATCTTTCAACTGGCGTCGTATTGTCTGCTGGTGGAGAAGACGTATAAAAAACGTCCGCCGTACGGCATCATCCATTACGAGAACCGCGACTTCGCCGTGGACTATACACGGGAATTGGAGTCCGCGCTGATCGAACTGCTGGCGGACATGCGAGAGGACGACGCGAGGAGAAATGTCCATCGCTCGCATGAGCAGGCGTCCCGTTGTAAGCGATGCGGGTATCAGGCTGTCTGCGAAGAAAAGCTGGCGTAGGTCGGATGGACAAAAGGTATAATCCCCGATATGTCCACGCCATTCATTCCCAAACGTCCTGTAGTTACGGCGTATCCGAAAATGCCGGAAGCCTTCACGGAAGCGGAAGCGATGTCCGCTTTTTTGCGGGAAAAAGGCATGGAAGCGCCTGTCGGCTCGTTGTACGATGAAGACCTTCGCAAGCGGGTGAAGCAGGGTGAGTTCGATATGCTCATCGCCGTCGGCGGGGATGGAAGTGTCCTGCGGGCAGGTCATCTGTGCGCGCCAAGCGGCGTCCCGATCCTGGGCGTCAACCTCGGCAGGCTGGGATTTCTCATCCAGGTCGACCGCAAGGAATGGCATGAGTATTTTGAAAAATTGCTGAACGGCGAGGCATGGATCGAAAACCGTATGATGCTGCATGCCGAACACTTTCGCGGCGGGGAGTCTATCGGGCGCTCCAACGCGTTGAATGAAGTGGTCGTCGGGCGCGGACAGAATCTGCGTCCTGTACGACTGACCGCTTTTGTGGACGCCCGCCAGTTGACCAGTTACGTCGCGGACGGGTTGATCGCCTCCACCGCCACCGGTTCAACGGCATACGCGCTTGCCGCAGGCGGACCGATCCTGCCGCCGGAGTTGCGCAATATCCTGCTGGTGCCCATCGCCCCGCACCTATCTGTGGATCGGGCGGTGGTCTTGGCGGCGGGTTCTTCGGTGAAAATTTTGGTCAAGAGCGAAAACGCCGTGATGAGCGTGGACGGACAGTTGCCGACCCCGGTCATGGAAGATGACCAGGTGATTGTCACCGCCGCGGATGTGACAGCGCAATTCGTCCGTTTTGGAGACCCCGGCTACTTCTACCGCAATATCACCATGCACATGAACGAAAACTCTTTAGGATTGCCGCGATGACTGATACGACTTTATTTTGTTACGCACATCCCACCCGTGAAACTTCCCTGCGCTGCAAGCGCTGTGAAAATCCGATTTGCACCTCCTGCGCGGTGCGCATCCCAACGGGTTACATCTGCAGGGATTGTTCGCGCGCGCACCAAAAAGCCTTCGACACTGCCGAGTGGTACGATTATCTGATCGGTTTTGCGATTACATCCATCCTTTCGTTGATCGCCAGCGGATTGATCGCTTTCATCGGGTCGTTCATTGGTTTTTTCATGTTCTTCATCGCCGCAGGCATTGGCGGCGCGGCAGGCAGGTGGATCGCCGATCTGGCTTTGCGTGCCGTCGGAAAACGCCGTTCGAAAGCCTTGTTCGTGACCTTCGCCGCAGGCATGGTGCTGGGCGCACTGCCTGTTCTGATCAGTTTTCTTTTTACGGGATATATCTTCGGTGTCATCGGGATCGTCATTTATCTCATCATCGCCACCCCGATGGTCTACTCCCGCACATCAGGGATCCAACTCTAATTTATGCTCACCGAACTTCACATCCAGAATTTCGCCATCATCGACAAGCTCGACCTGCGTTTCGGTCCCGGGCTGATCATCCTCACCGGTGAGACCGGTGCGGGCAAATCCATCATTCTTGATGCAGTCGTCATGCTCATCGGCGGCAAAGCGGACACGACCTTCGTCCGCACGGATTCGGACGCGGCATTTGTCGAGGGTGTGTTCCAACTCAAAGGTCCGGAAAAAGAAGCGGTGCATGAGGTCCTGAAACGCGAGGAACTGCTGGATGATCCCGATTACCTCACGCTGATGCGCGAGGTCCGCAAGGAGGGACGCAGTGTGGCACGCGTCAATGGGCGCACGGTGAACGTCGGTTTGTTGAAGGAACTTGGCGCGCTGTTGGTGGACATCCACGGGCAGGCGGAGCATCTCTCCCTGCTCGATCCCAAGGCGCACCTCGGTTTGCTTGACCGTTACGCGGAGGTTTCCAAACCGCTGACGGAGTACCGCCAGACCTATCACGCGCTTCTGAATCTCCGCCGTGAGTTGGGCGAGCTTCGGAAGGCGCAGTCCGACGCCGACCGGCGCACCGAAATGCTGACCTATCAGGTTGAGGAGATCGAAGCCGCGCGCCTGAAACCGGGCGAGGACGAGGAACTCCGCAAGGAACGTGACCGGCTTGCCAATGCTGAGTCGCTGGCGCAGAACGCGCAGGAGGCGCTTGCGGTGCTGGATGAAGGCTCGCCGGAAACTCCCGCCGCAACAGATCTGGTCGGGCAGGCTGCGCAGGCGTTAGCCGCGCTCGCAAAAATCGATGCGGGACAAGCGGAACTGGCGAACCAAGCCGAACTTATGCTCGACACGATTTCCGATGTCATCCATAACCTGCGTGATTATCTCGAAGAGATCGAATTCAACCCCAAACGTCTCGATGACGTGGAGGAGCGCCTCGACCTGATTCACTCGCTCACACGCAAATATGGCGGCAGCATCCCCGCAGTCATCGCCTATGGCGAAGATGCCCAAAAGCAGCTTGAAACTATCACCGGCGCGGCGGACCGCATCGTCGAGCTGGAAATGCAGGAAGCCAAACTGCTGGAAAAACTTTCCAAACAGGGCACTACTCTCTCCGAAAAACGCAAATCCGCGGCGGCGGAAATGGGTAAGGGAATCGAGTCCGAACTCGACGACCTGCGCATGGCGTCCGCGCAATTCGGCGTGGATTTCAGGACCAAGCCCGAGCCCAATGGCATTCCCATCGCAGACGGAACCCGCATCGCCTTCGACCAGAACGGATTCGACCGCGTGGAATTTCTCGTCGCCCCGAACCCCGGCGAAGGCCTCAAGCCGCTCGCGAAGATCGCATCCGGCGGCGAGACCTCGCGCCTGATGCTCGGTTTGAAGAACGTCATGGCGCGCGCCGACGAAGTCCCTTCGCTGATCTTCGATGAGATCGATCAAGGCATTGGCGGACGTGTGGGCATGGTGGTCGGACAAAAATTGTGGAATCTCTCGCGCACGCATCAGGTCTTTTGTGTCACGCATCTCCCGCAACTGGCGGTCTTCGGTGATCAGCATTACCAGGTCCAAAAACTGGTGGATAAGGGACGCACCCTCACCCGCGTCGAGCCGCTAGACGGCGAATCCCGTCTGCTTGAACTGTCCCAGATGCTTGGCGAAGTGGGCGAGAGCACGATCCGCTCGGCACACGAACTGATGCAGACCGCGCGGCAAATGATAAAAGGTGAAAAGAAATAGATAGGAATTAAAAAAACGGACGTTTCGAAACGTCCGTTTTTTGTCTCTTTATTACGTGTTTAAAGCGTTGACCGCCAGGGTGAGGGGGGCACCCTGGCGGTCAACGCTTACAATATTACTACCACCATCGAGAAATTGCAAGTCTAAAATAGTTAGAAAATTATTAATTTTTCTGTTCGTTTTGTCGGATGCCCTGAGTAGGAATCGAACCTACAT
The DNA here is from genome assembly GCA_023382595.1 of Anaerolineales bacterium. GTDB lineage: Bacteria > Chloroflexota > Anaerolineae > Anaerolineales > Villigracilaceae > Villigracilis. The sequence goes on from JAHDWB010000001.1 coordinate 1,541,901, forward strand.
CTAAGCCTTAGGAGTGCCTTGTTCTGTCCATTGAACTATCAGGGCGACGCTGGGATTATACACAAAAGGCGGGAATATATCCACCGCTGTAAATGGGGCATTGGATTGTATGGTAAAATCGCCTCCGCCCAAAATTTAGGCTTCCATGGAGGGATGGCCGAGCGGCTGAAGGCGCATGTCTTGAAAACATGTTTGGTGAAAGCCAACGTGGGTTCGAATCCCACTCCCTCCGCTGGTTATTGACGATTCGTGATTTATGGTTACAATATTGACGTCAATTGATTTGGGGAGGTGCCAGAGTGGCTGAATGGGCTCGCCTGCTAAGTGAGTGCTGGGTAAAACCAGTCGCGGGTTCGAATCCCGCCCTCTCCGCTGAAAAACACGCCCTGAAAGGGGCGTGTTTTTGTTTTCCATCAACCTACTTCCCCTTCCACTCCGGTTTTCTTTTTTCGATGAACGCCTGCATACCCTCCTTTTGATCTTCCGTTGCAAAGAGCGGATAGAAATTGCGCTTCTCGATTTTTAACCCTTCGGTGAGGGTGGTCTCGAATGCAGCATTGACCGAGTCTTTCGCCATGCGGACAGCAAGCGGTGCGCGCGAAGCGATCTCTTCCGCGAAAGCGATGGCGGCATCGAGATAACCCTCCACGGGGACAACACGGTTTGCCAGCCCAAATTGCAGTGCCTCAGCAGCGTTGATTTTGCGGTCGTTGATGACGATTTCCATGGCGAGATGTTTGCCGAGCAGGCGCGTCAGCCGTTGTGTGCCGCCCGCGCCGGGGATGACGCCGATGGTGACCTCGGGCAGCCCGAACTTCGCGGATTCGGATGCGATGATCATGTCGCACGAAAGGACGAATTCAAAGCCCCCTCCCAGCGCCCAGCCGGATACCGCCGCAATGACCGGCTTCTTAACGCCGCGGATGCGGTCCCAGATCTCCACGCGTTCTTCCATCATCATTTGCACATAGGAAGCATCCGCCATTTCCTTGATGTCGGCTCCGGCGGCGAAGGCTTTTTCATTGCCGGTTACGACGATCGCGCCGACGTGTTCGTTCCTGTCGAATGCTTCCATCGCATCGAAGACCTCGCCGAGCATGGCTAAGTTGAATGCGTTCATCGCCTGCGGACGGTTCAACTGCACCAGCCCAACGCGCCCGCGGATTTCTGTCAGTATCGTTGTGTAGGTCATTTTGCCTCCAAATATTGATTTGATTATAAAGGAGATGCGCCCTGCTGTATAATTTGGCGGACACATCAAAAACGATCTGCAGATTTGCAGAGAAACAATCTGCGGAGAAAAACGGAGAAATGAACATGGACCTTTTATTTATTGCCCACTCCCACTTGCGCTGGCTGGTGTTGATCGTCGCCGCGCTTGCCGTCATCAAATTCGCTGCCGGCTGGCTGATGAAAAGCGAATTCAAAGGCATGGACCGCGGTCTTGCCGCGGGCTTCAGCGGCGTGATGGATCTGCAAGCCACGCTTGGTCTCATTCTCATCATTTGGATGGGCGTGGCAGGCATGGGCTTCCCGATGTATCGCATCGAACATGGCGTCACCATGATCGTTGCGGCGGTCGTCGCGCACCTGCCCGCGCGCTGGAAGAACGCCGCCGACAACGTCCGCTTCCGCAACACGTTGTTCTGTGTGCTCGGCGCTCTCTTGCTGGTCTACCTCGGGGTGATGCGTCTGCCCGGCGGGTGGAACAGGTAACGGCTGGGGATGAAGCGCGTCCTCCCATTCGGTCCGATCCTGTTCGCGCTTGTCCTTGTCACACTCACCGTCGTCGAGTACGACTTCCTGCTCAGCCTCGGCTGGCATCCCATCCACGACCCGACCTTCGACTGGCCCAGCGGGCTGGCGCTTGGCAGGTTCGGGTGGATCATGACCGCGACGTTTATTGTCAGCGGGATGCTCATGACGATGCTGGGCATCCGCCTCTTTCTCGACCTCAAACCTGCTCCAGCCTCCAAAGCGGGTTCCACGCTGATGATGTTCGCCGGTCTCGCGCTGGCTGCCCTGTCCTTCACCACCGACCCGACCATCCGCGATACCTCATCCACCTGGCACGGACGTTTGCATGACCTTTCGTTCGTTGCGCTCGGGCTGACGTTGTTCCCCGCCATGATCGCCCTTGGTTTCGCCTTCCGCAGCGATGAAACATGGAGGAATTTTTCACTCTACACATGGGGAACGCTCGCGCTCGCCGCTCCGGCATTTGCGCTCAAAGGCGCGGCGTTCTATGTGTTTTTGCTTGCGATCTTGATGTGGAATGAAGTTGTGGCGATACGGTTGAATAGGTATTATTCATAATCAGTAGGGTGGGTTTCCAACCCGCCATTCTTTAGATTTTATGAACATGTCAGGCTGCAAGCCTGACCTACGATCAATTTTTGTAAGAGGCTTTATGTATAAAACAGGTCAATGTATATCTGACCTGTTTTGTCTTTAATCCCCCAAATTCTGGTTGTCACAAAATTATATATAATGTACAATCCGCGCCAATCAAGGAACACTCCCCCATGCTGAATCTCAATCTCAAAACCACCCCCTTCCACGAACGGACGTCCGCGTTGTGCCAGCCGCAGAACTGGCGCAAGTGGGCAGGCTATTTTGTCGTCGGCTCGTATGAGCATGTGCTCGACCGCGAATATTGGGCGATCCGCAACTCGGCGGCGTTGATCGACGTCTCGCCGCTGATCAAGTACGTCATTAAAGGCAAAGATGCGGCGGCTCTGCTGCACCGCGTCACCACCCGCGACATCCATAAGATGAAAGTGGGACAGGTCGCTTACACCGGCTGGTGCGACGAAGAAGGCAAGATGATCGACGATGGTACCATCTCGCGCCTCGAAGAACAGACCTTCCGCCTGACTGCCGCGGAACCGAATCTGCGCTGGCTGACGATGAACGCAGTCGGCATGGACGTTTCCATCACCGAAGTGACCGATGACGTGGCGGCGCTCAGTTTTCAGGGACCAAACACAAGAAAAGTGCTGAATAAAGTTTCCGAGAAACAAGTTGATGAGTTGAAGTATTTCCGCTTGATGACAAACAAAATCAATGGGGTTGAAGTCACAATTTCACGCACCGGCTACACCGGCGACCTCGGCTACGAGATTTGGATGGACGCCAAAGACGCGCTCAAAGTGTGGGACGCGCTCATGGAAGCCGGTTCCGATTACGGCATCACTCCCGTCGGCATCCTCGCCATGGACATGGCGCGCGTGGAAGCCGGTCTCTTCATGCTCGATGTGGATTACACCTCGGCTTCTCACGCGTGGATCGAATCGCAGAAATCATCTCCGTTTGAACTTGGGCTCGATTGGACCGTCGCGCTCAATAAGCCCGGCTACTTCGTCGGTCGTCGCGCCTTGGAAAAAGAAAAGCGCGAAGGACCCGCGTGGAAGATGGTTGGCTTGGCAGTGGATTGGGTCGGCATGGAAAAATTATTCGGCAAGGTAGGTCTGCCGCCTCAAATTCCCGGCTCGGCGGTGCGTGCCAGTCTGCCCGTGATGGTGGGCAATGTGCAAGTGGGCTACGCGTCCACTTCCACATGGTCACCGTTGTTGAAGACCTACATCGCTCTCGCGCATTTGCAGAAACCATATTACGAAATCGGCACCGATGTCCGCATGGAAATCACGGTCGAGCATCACCGTCAACATGCGCCCGCAAAAGTGGTCAGGTTGCCGTTCTATGAACCTGAGTGGAAGAAGAAATAACCTATGTCGTTGCGAGGAGGGCGTAGCCCGACGAAGCAATCTCCTCGAAACAAATATATAGTTGATATCAGGAGATTGCTTCGCCACTTCGTGGCTCGCAACGACATTTGAAAGAGGAATTATTTATGACATCATCCAACACATACGATGCAATCATCATCGGCGGCGGTCACAACGGACTCGTGGCTGGCGCGTACCTTGCCCGTGCAGGCAAGAAGGTGGTCGTGCTCGAACGCAGACCGATCGTCGGCGGCGCGGCAGTGACCGAAGAGATATTCCCCGGCTACAAGTTCACCGAGTTCTCGTACGTGGTGAGTCTGTTGCGCCCGGAGATCATCCGCGACTTGGAATTGCCCAAGCACGGACTGAAAATCCTTCCGCTGCCTTCCACCTTCACGCCCATGGAAAATGGCGACTACCTCGCCGCATGGGATGACCACGACCTGACCCGCCGCGAGTTGTATCGCCACTCGCCCAAAGACGCCGAAGCGTATGACGAGTATGCCCGTGTCATGGCGCGTGCTGCAAAAGCCATCAAGCCGATTATCAATCTCATCCCACCTGATCCCTCATCGATGAGCCCGCGCGATTTGATGGGACTTCTCAAGGTCGGTCAATACGCGGCATCGCTTTCCGAAAAAGAACTCTACATGGTTGCCAAACTCGCTACGCAATCTTCAGCAGATTTGCTCGAAGAGTGGTTCGAGACAGACGCGCTCAAAGGCACCAAAGCCGCCAGCGGAATCATCGGCACCTATCTCGGACCACGCTCTCCCGGCACCGCGTATGTGTTGCTGCATCACTACATGGGCGAAATTGACGGGGCTTTCCGTGCCTGGGGATTTGCCAAGAACGGCTCTGGTGGAGTCAGCGGCTCCATCCTCAACGCGGCGCAAGCGCTCGGAGTGGAGGTCAGAGTCAACGCGAGCGTGCGGCAGGTCAAGGTCAAGGGTGGACGCGCCGTGGGTATCATCCTTGAAAATGGAGACGAACTCGATTCCAAAGTCGTGATGTCCGCCGCCGACCCGAAGCGCACCTTCCTGCAATTCGTCGAGGGGAAACATCTGCCCGATGATTTTGTCACGTCGATACAAAACTTCCGCACGCGCGGCTCGTCGGGCAAGGTCAACATCGCTTTGAGCAAACTGCCGAACTTCACCGCGCTGCCATACACGGGCAACGGCGCGAATTCGGTTCTGCATCGCGGCGCGGTTTCGATCAGCCCGAGCATCGATTACATCGAACACGCTTACGACGACGCGAAGTACGGGCAGATTTCGAAGCGCCCCTACATTGACATGATCTTCCCCTCGATGATCGACCCCGACATGGCGCCTCCCGGACATCACGTAATGTCTTGCTTCGTGCAATACGCGCCCTACGATCTCGAAGGCGGCTGGAACGACCAACGCCGCGACGAACTCGGCGAAGCGGTCATTGCCACCATCGAACAATACGCGCCGAACATCCGCGAGTGCATCGTGGGCATGCAGGTCATCTCGCCCAAAGACATCGAACGCATCGCAGGCATCACCGGCGGCAACATCTTCCACGGCGAACTGCTGCTGCATCAAATTTTCTTCCTGCGTCCGGCACCGCAATGGGCAGACTTCCGCACCCCGCTCAAAGGCTACTACTTCGGCGCGAGCGGCGCACACCCCGGCGGCGGCGTGATGGGCGCACCCGGCATGCTGGCGGCGAAGGAAATGTTGAAGGATGGATTTTAGAAAGTGGTGAGTGGAAAGTGGATGAAGACCCCGCTTCTTTCTTAACTGGAAGTTGATTCTGCAAAATGGAGTTTGGTCTACGCTCAATAGTTATTACGGTTTAGCCAAAACCTATTAAACGAAGCACAATAGATATGATGGTGCTCAATAAGACGCCTAATCCAAATAATAAATAATCGCGATAAGCGCTTCGCTTTTCTCCCTTTTCTAAGATTGAAGCAAAATGTTCAGCCACTGGTATCGGAATGTCCTTCAACTCATCAACTCTCTTTTTTAGTGTTTTTTCTTGTTCTTCAAGAGATGCCAAACCACTCTCTAATTTTGCGATTGAGGCTTCCCTTTCTTTTGCGATGGTACTCAATTCATCCAAAACACTATCTACTTCTTTTGAGGCTTTTGAAAGGTTTTCTAAAAGTGTCTCCAATTTTTGGCTGTAATTATCTTTTGATAACTTGAACTTGCCTTGCTTCAATGAAATCAGGTCTGTCCAACCTGTTATTGCAGCAAGACCTCCGAATAATGCAAGAACGAAGGATATTATTTCTGTATTCTTTTGAAGAAAAACTAAGAGAGTATCCATCTTCAATGCCTCTTTTTTAGGAAACTTTGTTCCAGTATAGATTAAATCTATTTCAAGTGCAATAACTTGAAGATACCTACTTTCGGCAAAAAAGGAATCATTCATGACAAATCACTACGACACCATCATCATCGGCGCGGGGCACAATGGACTGGTCGCTGCTGCATATCTCGCCAAACAAGGCAAGAAGGTTCTGGTTCTCGAACGTCGCGCCATCGTCGGTGGTTCGGTGGTCACAGAATCTTTTGGGGATGGCTTCGCTGTGGACTCTCTCCACACCGGCGGGACTCTACGCCCAGACATTATCAAAGACCTGAAACTCGCCTCACACGGACTTCAGCCTGATTCTGCTTCCCAGCCTTTTATCACCCTGTTAGCGGATGGCTCCCACCTAACGCTTGACGCTGAATCCATCAAACGCATCTCCGAAAAAGACGCGGCGCGTTTTCCTGAATTTGTCCGCTTTATGAATAAGGCGGCGCAGATCATGGATGTGACCTACTCCACCATCATGCCGCGCCTGCCTATGAATTTCGGAATCAAAGAAGGCTATGGCTTGCTCGAATGGGGTCTCGAACTGAAACTCGCCGGGCAAAAGGACATGCTCAACTTCATCCGCGCCCTGCCGATGACCGCGCAGGAACTTGTGGAAGAATACTTCGAGTCTGAGACTGTCAAAGCCGCCATTTGCGCCGTTGCCATTCACAGTTCCACGCTGGGGCCGATGTCCGCGGGCACGGGCTACACCCTCATCCACAACTGGATGAATCGCGGCGGACTTTCGCATGTGAACGTTGGCAAGGCGGGCGAAATAACACAAACATTGGCGAATGCGGTGAAATCTTTCGGCGGTGAGATACGAACCGATGCGGAAGTAGTCAGTATCAAAGTCAAAAATCAATTTGCCAAAGGTGTTGTGCTGGCAAATGGCGAAGAGATTTCTTCAAATATCATTCTCTCTTCCGCCGACCCGAAGCACACGTTGCTCAAACTGGTCGGTCCGCGTGAGTTGCCGCCTGAATTCGTCTGGCACGTCCAATCCATCAAAATGCGCGGATCGGTGGCAAAAATCCACTTGCAGACGAATGGGGAGCATGGCATCCCTGAAGGGACAGTCGTCCTCGCCCCATCCATCAAATATCTCGAAAAAGCCTACGACGCGGCGAAGTACGGCGAGATTTCCGAAAAGCCGTATCTCGAAGTCACTACGTCGGGCAATGTGGTGGGTATCCATTTTCAATTCGCTCCGTATGCATTGAAGAACAGTGAGTGGAAAGTGGAAAGTGAAAATATCGAGAGATTGGCAATTGACACACTTGCGGAATTCTTCCCCAATCTAAAATCGTCAATCGTACATAAGAAAACCATCACGCCTATCGACCTTGAACAAACCTACGGTCTCACCGAAGGCGACCTCAACCACGGTCAACTCATGCTCGACCAGTTCCTCTTCATGCGTCCCATGCCGGGCTGGTCGAACCACAAGACGCCGATTGATAATTTATATTTATGCGGAAGCGGTGTCCACGGCGGCGGGGGAGTCAGTGGTGCGGCGGGACGGAACGCAGTCAAAGTATTGAATTAGCGGAGTAGGCCACGCTACAAGCGTGACCTACTTTCTATATGGATGCACTTAATTGGGTCGCGCGCGGATCGCGCCCGAAGGCAAGACGCTTTGCCCACGTGCTGGGGAATTTTCGCAAGGTGCGCGCATCCATCATGGCGGGATTTCCAACCCGCCAGCCTGCCGTCTCAAGATTCTCACGGATGCACTCCGCGCCATCTTCGAGCGACCAACCTTGCTCCGTCAATGCGCCTCCGTTCAAGCGGACCTCGAGCCTGCCCGCCGCGCCCAAAACGGATTCAAGTCCGCACATGAGCCGCGGATCACCGGTCAACAAACTTTCCAGCAGGCTGCCCCACGGGAAGTTGATGGTGACGTGTGAGACCAGTCCATGCAGTTCTTGCGGCAATGCCTGCGCGTTGGCAATGACGTAAAGCAGGTTCGGCAGTTTTGCGCGCGAAGAATCGCGCAGGTTCTCGCGGCACGAGTCCACGCCGACGATGAAGTGATGCGGAAAGGCTTGAGCGTGGTGGAAGGCGAATTTGCCGTCACCCGTTCCAAGGTCCAGTGTGATGCGGTTGTAATCTGCGAGTCGCGCGCGCAGGTCAGTTAAATCCAGATCAAAGGACGTTCTGCCCCGAATTGTTTCCATTTGAAACCTCCAATTTGTCGAATTGATGAATAGAGACAAATTGGAGCGGGGCGGACCACGGGCGCGCTTAAATATAAATAGACGGCTGCGTCAGGCACCGTCGAGGTCGTCGGGTGTAGGTTTGTTATGAGTTAAGGGGAATGCGAAGTCAGCCCGAAGGAGGGCTTCATGGGGTAGGACTTAGCAGGGAGGGCGTGCTGTGTTCATGATGGTATTTTAGCATTGTTCATGAAAAATGGATGTTAAATAACCATATGAATAATGGCAGCAGAACCTCTGCCGCCATTGTCTATTACCGAGTAGCGATTCTAACTAGATCACGCCCAGCTTCTTCCCGACGTTCTTGAACGCTTCCAAACCCTTGCCGAGATCGTCCTGCGAGTGCGCGGCGGAGATCATGACTCGAATCCGCGCCTTGCCCTGCGGCACGGTGGGATAGCCGATCGCCATTGCGAACACGCCCGCTTCGAACAGCTCGCGGCTGAACTGTTGTGCCAGCGGCGCTTCGCCGAGCATGATCGGCGTGATGGGCGTTTCGCTCGCGCCGGTATTGAAGCCGAGATTCTTCATTTCGGCTTTGAAGTATTTGGCGTTATCCCACAGTTTGTCCACCAGTTGCGTGGAATCTTCGAGCAGGTCCACCGCCGCGAGACAAGCCGCCGTGTCAGGGACGGTCATCGCGGAGGAGAACAGGAACGGGCGTCCGCGCTGACGCAGCCATTCGATGATGACCGACCTACCCGCCACCACGCCGCCGACCACGCCGAACGCCTTCGAGAACGTGCCGACTTCCACATCCACTTTGCCGTGCAAGCCGAAGTGATCCACGATGCCGCGTCCGCCTTTGCCGAGCACGCCTTCGCCGTGCGCGTCATCCACCATCAAAAGGATGTCGTATTTCTGCGCCACTTCGTAGATGTCGGGCAGGGGCGCGATGTCGCCGTCCATGCTGAAAACGCCGTCTGTGATGATGAGCGCGCGGCGGTAATTCTTCAGGTTTGCCTGAATCTGTTCTTCGAGCGATTTCACGTCATTGTGTTCATACGCGATGATCTTCGCACCAGACAAACGGCATCCGTCAATGATGGATGCGTGGTTCAAGCGGTCTGAGAAGATCACATCCTCTTTTCCGACCAGCGCGGGGATGGTTGCCAGATTTGCAGTAAAACCCGATTGGAACGTGATCGTCGCTTCCACACCTTTGAACTGTGCCAGCCGCTTCTCCAACTCGACGTGCAGCGTCATCGTCCCTGCGATCGAGCGCACTGCGGCGGGTCCCACGCCCATCGTGTCGGTCGCCTGTTTTGCGGCGGCGGTCAACGTGGGATGATTCGCCAATCCCAGATAATTGTTCGAGCAAAAATTCAAAACCTTTTTACCATCCACCACCAGCCACGCGCCCTGCGGCGATCCGATGGTGCGGATGTTGTTGTACAGTCCTTGCGATTTCAAGCCGTCAATTTCCTGTTGGATCCAGTCAGTCTTCGACATATTCATCTCCTTGATGTTTTCATTATAGTCACTTCCCCGCGCGCGATGTGTCACGATTTGAATCGTCATGTATCACTTCCGCCAGCAGACCCAACTCCGCCAGCGCCGCCATGACTTTGTCGACAGCTCCGCTTTTGACGACCACTGCTGTCGGACTTAATAACTCGCCCAGAAATTTCCCCGCTTTCGACTTGCGCATCTCTTCCATAATCTCGGGCTTGCTGACTCGTAGCACAAGCAGACTCTCCAACCGGGCTTCGGGTCCGCTCGCATCCCAGCGTTTGAGCGCCTTCACCAGCGCCGGCGGGACGTTTCCGTTCGTGTATTTGACCAGCATCGCCAGCAATTGCTCCGCTTTCAGTCCCTGCTCGTTGGCGCGCTTCAATGATTTGGCGCTGATGGAGTAACTGTATTCATCGTTTTTCTCGTCACCCCATTCGCAAAACCTCGCAATCTGGTAGCGTACTGCGCGGGAGAAAAATCTTGAAACGGTGATTTTGCCGTTGGAAGAGGCAATGATCTTTCCTTTATCATCCTTCCCTTCAACAGAAGACGAAAGAAGAAAGAAGGCGGTCGGTTCTTTCCCCTCTTCCGGCGCCGCCAAATTCACTTTTCCAAGCCGGTGCAGCATTTGAATCAAATACTTGACCAGCGCGCCGTCCACCGCATCCCAGTACGCAAATCCGCGCAGAAATTGACCGTCCGATTCGCGCTTGATGAACCACGAGTCATAATCCCCGGCGGGGCGCTGGAAGTCGGGATATTTTTCCTTAATTCCCTTTACGAAGGCGGGGATGCTCCACCATTTGCCTTGTGGAATGTCGTGGATGAGGTTCATCAGGAATTCGCGCGTCACCTGCGGTTGGTTCTTCCACTCGCCTTCGCAGACGATGCCCGGAACTAATCGCAGTTCATCGAAGGTGTCGGATGTGAGCCAGGCGTTATAGAGCATGGTCATTGCTTCGAGACGGGGAGCCTCGAGGAATTTTTTGACGGCTTCGGGTTGCAGGGCGTTCTTTTTGATGAGTCCGGCGATTTTCAATAATTCTTGCAGTTCACGTTTGAAGCGTGACATATTTCCATCGCCAATGCGTAACGCCGCAAGATACGTTGTGGCATCGTCCAGAATAAAATCACTGGCGGGGATTTCATATGCCTTTTCCACCGGTGTGGCGGGACGACCCAAAGACTCATTCTTTTGTCGAGGTAGTGGCGATGCATGCATCGCCACTACCTCGACGATGATCTCAAGCAGATCTTCAGGGATGTAGGCGAATTCCTGACCGCCTTTGCCGGTGTCAAAGAAGGCTCTGGCGAGCAGACCGCGATAGAAGAGAATTTCGGTTGTGGAAGTCGGTTTGAGGTGCGGACGTTCCCGGTCCCGCCTGCCTGCGCCCATTTCGCGGATCTCGCCGTATTTGCGGACAAAGATGACCCATTCCATTTTACCGTCCGCTTCGACGAGCGCGGCCAACGCGGAGCGGGCTTCGGCGGGGAGTATCTCAAGGGTTTCAGAAACAGCCTCAAGGTCCAGAAGAGAGGCGCACAGTTCTTCGCGCGCGGAGTCTTCATCGATGGATTCCAGTTCAAGTCCCCAGAATCCGGCAATGATGCGGAGATGTCCAAGATCAGATTTGAGCAGGGATTGATGCAGATCGGGCATGGATTGATTCTATCATCCCCTGAATGGGGGATGCGGGAACTTTTTCAAAATGTGTATCGTCCAAAGACGACTTGTGTTGTAATTTATTGGATCTTACATTTTAAGGAGAGAAAAAATGTTTGCTGCAATGCGTTTTATTCACATTATCGCTGGGATCGTCTGGGCTGGAGGCGCGGTCCTGATGAATTTGGTTATTGGTCCAGCCATCGGCGCGACAGGGGACGCTGGCAGGCAGTTTGCCGGTCACTTGATGGGCAAGACCGCGTTCTCGAAGATCATGCTTGGGTCGGGACTGTTGACGGTGCTGGCTGGAACCTATTTGTATGGGGTTAGCTCCAACTGGTTCACGTCCGGCTGGATGCTCAGCGGGCAGGGACTTGGCTTCGGTATCGGCGCGGCAGCCGGGATTGTGGCGCTTGTGTTTGGGTACATGATCGGCAAAACGAATGGCAGGCTGGCTGCGCTTGGCGCGCAAATTCAGGGCAAGCCCACCGACGAGCAAATGGCTTTGATGGGGGCGCTGCGCAAGCGGCAGGTTTTCGTCACCACCGGGAATACGATCTTCATTCTTATTTCAATTGCGTTGATGGCGTCGGCGCGTTTTTTCGGATAAGCAGTTCCTGACAATTTAAAAAACAGCGGACGGAGTTTAATCCGTCCGCTGTTTTTGATTTAACCGTGCACAACTTTAAGAGCTTGGGGGATGATCTCGAAACTGACCTTTTTCAGGTTACTGCCAAAACTTGTGAAAATTTCGCCGTCGGCATGAATGTAGAGCGGCAGGTCGGAGGTCAGGGTGAGGCGTTTGAACTGTCCCATGCGGATCTGTTTGAAGCGCATGTGCGTGCCTTTCATGAATTCCGGCACGAGGCGGAACATCGTGGCGCGTGAGACCTTGGTGACGGCGACTGATTCCATGACGCCGTCGTTGTTCTTCGAATCAGGTGAGAGCATGAAGCCGCCGCCTTCGCGCAGACCGTTGCACAACGTGAACATGAGCAGTTTGTCCTCCCATGTTTCCGCTTCGGTCTCCACTTTGATGCTGGCGGGATTGTGGTTGAGCACGATGGTTTGAATGACCGCCGTGAGATACATCAGGAAGCCTTTGACGATGGGCAGTTTATGCGAACGGATGGTGACGACCGCGTCGAAGCCGATGCCGAGCGTGTTGTCGAAGTATTCCCGCCTGCCGTGTTCGTCGGTCATCAAGCCGATGTCCACGGGTTGGACGTTTTCCGCCTTGAGCGCGTGCGCCAGCGCGTAGGATGATTTTTGCATGATGCCGATGGAATAGGCGAAGTCGTTGCCCGAGCCGATGGGGACAACGCCCATGACGGGTCGTTTCTCCGCCGGAACCTGCATCAGTCCATTCATCACTTCATGCACCGTGCCATCCCCGCCCATCGCAATGACGAGGTCACAGCCCTCTTCCGCGGCTTGTCTGGCAAGTTCGACCGCGTGCGTGGGATAGACCGTGCCGCTCCAGGTCAGGTCGCCCTGGAATTCCTGCGCGATGGGGCGCAGGTCGTTGGCGGTCTTCCAGGCGCGCCCCATATCTGCCATGGGGTTGAGGATGAGCTTTACTTTGCGGGGCATGATGGACTCCTAAGGTTGATTTGTGTTGATATAACCCCGAATATGCCCCTTTGTTCCATTGTTTTTTCTACAGATCAACTTTGGGGAGATAATCCAGCATGGCTGGGTCGAGCGGCTTGGTCTCGCCCTTTGCAATTGCGTACGAGCCGCGGCTGTATTTCTTGGCATGATAGAGCGCCGCATCCGCCGCGCGGAGCAGGTCACCGGCGTTGCGCGCATGCAATGGATACACGGCGATTCCGGCGGTGATCCCCAACTGGACGTTCGTATCCCCCGGGAATGGGAAACGGTATTCTTTCATCAATTCGATGATCTTCATCGTAACGATTCGGGCAGGTTCCAGCCCGCTGTCGCGCATGACCAGCGTCAGTTCATCGCCCCCGTAGCGGGCAAGGAAGTCGGTTGTGCGCATTTTTTCCGCGAGGTGGTTGAAGGCGTCCCTCAGTACATCATCGCCGACGCTGTGTCCGTAGGTGTCGTTGACATTTTTGAAACCATCCAGATCCATCATAACCACAGAGAACTGTGAATTCGAGCGTACCGCCAGATGCATTTCATCCTGGAGCCGCTCATCGAGCGCGCGGCGGTTGGGAAGCCCGGTCACGCTGTCGGTGTTTGCCAGTTCGGTCACGCCTTTGTGCAAACGCGCATTGGAAATTGCCACCGCCGCCTGGTCCGCCAAGAGACCGCTCAAACGCAATTCGGAGTTGCTGAATTGCCCGGCAACGGCGCGGGAAAGATTCATCACGCCCACAATCACATTATTGAACTTGAGCGGAATTCCAATGATGGAACCTTCGATGCTCGATTTGAATTCATCATACAGCGGGTGATTCTGCATGTCTTCGACAATGATCGTTTCCCCGTTTTTTGCGACGGAATAGGTCAATCCGTTCGGTCTTGGCTGAGAGATCGGCTTATTCTTCTCCCCATACATGTTCAGGGATGCGCCGAAGGTCAGAATGCCGTGCGAATACAAAAAAATATGAGCGGCGAAGGCATCCTTGATCAGCCGCATGGCTTCCATGACGACACCGTCCAGAACGGTCTGCAGGTCCAGGCTGGCGGTCAGGTTCAGGCTGATGTTTTTCAGCGCATCCAGTTCATTTGCCTGCTGTTTCACCAATTTTAGAAGGGAATATCCGGTCAGGATCTCCTGAACGATCAGACTTGCCAGTTCATCCTGGTGTTGCGGGTCTTTGGCTGCTTCCTCGGCATCGATCAATGCCCAAAGGAGTTTCAAAATACCTTTTTTATCTTCTGCTGTAATGGAAGCGTCCTGCTCAACAACCTCCCTTGCCCGATGAAAAATCCCAGTTGCCGTTCCGCTTTTTTCTATCATAATCTCCCTTTTACCATCTGTTGCCTTGGATGCACAGTGTCCGTTTGTACTATCGCTCACAGATGATAATGCATTATAACGCCTATTTTCAGCCTGAAAAGGACTGTGTTAGAATGAAACACCAAAACTTTTGATGAGGTTCACGTGTCTGACTCACTGAAAATTGCTCCCGCCACCCCGCTGAATCCACGCCGACGCGGAATCATCGTAGGAGCCTCCGAGGGGATCGGCGCCGCACTTGCCCGAAAACTTGCCAAAGAGGGATATGTCCTTGCCCTGCTAGCCCGTCAAACCGAAAAACTGGAAACCCTGTGCGCCGAGATCAACCAATCTGCTGGCGAAACGCGTGCGCTGGTATATACCCACGATGTCTCCAAGTACAAAGAAGTCCCCGCCCTGCTCCAGAAAATCGTCGCGGACCTCGGCGGACTGGACGTATTCGTCTTTATGGCGGGCGTCAACTATCCGCCCGGCGGCATCGAAAAATACAACTTTGAGAACGACCGAAAAATGGTCGAGGTCAATCTCATCGGCGCGATGGCATGGCTCAGCCCCGTGGCGGAGATGTTCCAAAGCGCCAAAGCGGGGCAGATCGTCGGCATCGGCTCTGTTGCCGGTGACCGCGGACGTGTCGGCAACCCCGGCTACAACACCTCCAAGGGTGGGCTTGCCATTTATCTCGAAGCGCTCCGCAACCGCCTCACCCGCCACGGCGTGAATGTGCTGACCGTCAAGCCGGGCTTCGTCAAAACCGAAATGCTCAAGGCGGCGCAGGGCGGAACTCCCTTTGCCATCGAACCTGAAAAAGCGGCGGACGATATTTACAAAGCCATGCGCAAACGCAGGCAAATGGTGTACACCCATTTCATCTGGATGTACATCATGCTGATCATCCGGCATATCCCGTCATTCATTTTCAGGCGGCTATCGTTCTAATCCCAAAACCCTAAAGGCTTCGAAACCCTTTAGGGTTTCTTTTCAAAACCAAATCACCATGCAAACAACATTCACTCAACTCGAAAACTTCGGACATTCACTTCGTGCGCCCTCCTATCTCGTCCGCCCGAAAACCGCGGAGGAGATCTACTCCGCGTTCCAGCGCGCAAAGAAAGAGGGTATCACCGTCACTGCGCGCGGTGCAGGGCGCAGTTACAACGACGCCGCTCTCAACGGCGGCGGCATTGTGCTGGACATGACCGGCATAGACCAGATCACATCCTGGGATCCAGCCACCGGCGTAGTCCGATGCGAACCGGGCGTCACGCTCGAAAAACTCTGGCAGACCGTCGAGCCCGAGGGCTGGTGGCCCCCCGTCGTCTCCGGCACCATGAAGACCACGCTGGGCGGCTGTCTCGGCGCGAACATCCACGGCAAAAATAATTTCAAAATGGGCACCATCGGCGAACACGTGACCGAGTTCACTGCCGTCCTGCCGACCGGTGCGGAGGTGACCTGCTCGCCCAAAAAGAACAAGGATCTGTTCTACGCGATGATCGGCGGCTACGGGATGCTTGGCATTTTCACGTCCATCACCTTGCAGATGAAACGCATCCACTCCGGACTTTTAACTGTGGATGCGTACCCCGTGCAGGATCTCAGCCGACAACTTTCCAGCCTGTATGACGGTGCGCCGAAATATGATTACATTGTCGGCTGGCTGGATTGCACCGCGAAAGGTTCTTCGCTCGGGCGCGGACAGATCCATGCCGCAAGCTATGTGCACGAGGGCGAAGACCCGAATCCGCAGGAGAGCATGAAGTTGAAGAATCAGATCCTGCCTTCACGCATCTTTGGCGTGTTCCCGAAGGGACTTTTGCATTACTTCATGTCGCCGTTCATGAATAACTTTGGGACGTGGGGGATCAACACTGCAAAATACATTGCATCCCTGCGGACGCATACCTTCCGCCAACCTCACGCGGCATTTCACTTCCTGCTGGATTATGTCCCTGATTGGGAATTGTCATACGGGAAAACGGGCTTGATCCAGTATCAATCGTTCATGCCCAAGGAGACCGCCGAAGCTGCATGGACGGAGATGCTCAAAACATCACATAAGAACCGCCTGCCCTCATACCTCGGCGTGACCAAACGCCACCGCCCTGACCCATTCCTGCTCACCCACGCCGTAGACGGTTTTTCACTGGCGATGGATTTCAAAGTAACGAACGGCAACCGCGCCAAACTCCGCACCATGTTATTGGAATTCGACAGGATCGTCCTCGCCAACGGCGGGCGTTTCTACTTCGCCAAGAACAGCGAAACGACTGCGGAGACCGCGCTGGCGTTCTACGGCGAAGAAACTGTGATGAGGTTTAAGAAATTAAAGAAGCGCTGTGACCCGAACGGGTTGTTGGAATCGGATCTGTATAGAAGAATATTTGGATAATCACAAATGTAGGGGCGGAGTTACTCCGCCCCTACGGAATTTAATGGTATGAACATCGAAATCATTGATCTGGGTTTGATCGAATACGAAACCGCCTGGAAGCTGCAGGATGAATACGCGGCGGAGATCGCGGAGGGGAAACGTCCGCCGATGCTGTTATTGCTCGAACATCCTCACGTTTACACCTTCGGCAGACGGGGCAATGCCGCCAACCTGCTTTGGAATGAAGCACAATTGAAAGAGAAAGAGATTTCCACCTTCTGGGTGGATCGCGGCGGGGATGTCACCTACCACGGACCGGGGCAGTTGGTGGGCTATCCGTTGATTCCGCTCATGCCTATAAGACCTGACGGGTCTTCCGAAGAATCCCCCGATGTGGATGTTGACGATAAAAGACCTGTCAGGTCTGACTATGTCGGCTACATCCGCAAATTGGAGTCCGTACTCATTGGCGCATTGATGCAGTTCGGCATTGCATCAGGTCAACGGGAGGGAAAGACCGGGGTGTGGATTCAGGCGGATGTCCATTCGCGATGCGTGAATTGCAAGCCTGAAGACAGGAAGAAGCCCGCCAAGATCGCCGCCATTGGCGTCAAGGTGGATGCGCGGGGTGTCACCCGTCATGGTTTCGCGTTGAATGTCAACCCGAATATGGAGTATTGGAACGGCATCATTGCATGCGGGCTGCCTGAGCCTGTGGTTTCATTGGCTGATTTGCTCGACCCCATTCCTTCCATGGATGATGTCAAAGCGAAGGTGATCGCTTCGTTCAAGAGTGTGTTCGACGAAAAATAAAAAATCTCCCGCGATGGGAGATTTTTTATTCTGCGACGACCCAGCGTCCGCGCCCCTGTTCCTTCGCATCATACATGGCGTTATCCGCGCGTTTGAGCAGGCTGTCCCACGTATCCTCGCCGATCTTTAACTGCGCCACGCCAATGCTGAGTGTGATGCGGATGGAATGTTCCTTGACCTGCAGGGTGGTTTCGCCGATCTGTTTGCACAGGCGGGCGGCTTGTTCCGCGGCGGCTTTTGCGTCAGAACTGGGCAGAATGATGATGAACTCCTCGCCCCCATACCGTCCGATAACGTCCGGGCTTCGGATGCCCTCGCGCAAATGGTTCGCCATTTGACGCAGCACTTCGTCGCCGACGGGGTGACCGTACATATCGTTGATGGCTTTGAAGTGATCCACATCTATGATGGAAATGGACAGAAGCGAGCCGTACCGCTCGGCGCGCATGACCTCGTCCTGCAGTTCGCGGACGATCGCGCGGCGGTTGTATAAATAGGTCAGCGGATCGGTCTGGGCGACCTCTTTTGCCTGTACCACGACCGCATCCAATTCGACCTGTTTATTGTGCGCCAGTTTCTTTGAAACTTCACTTTCGATCTGGAACAGCCTGACCTGTCTGCTGAGCCGTTCAATGCTTTCCTGCAGAACAGGCTCCGAATCGATCCGTTCGGCGATAAAGATAACCCGCCCATTTGGGGCGGGGAATAATACACAATCGCAAAGCGAGGTCTTGTCGGCATCATTGGTTGGAATCTCAGTGACCCATTCAGCCTGCGCCCCATCGGCTAATTGACGCTGCAGGACGAGTTTGTCTTTGTCAGGGAATAAATCGGTAATGTTATCTGTGGACGGGAAGCGTTTCTTGCAAGAAGCAAAAGCGGAATTCCATGAAACCAGCCTGCCGTCCTTTTCCACGACCGCCACCATGGCATGTATGGTTTCAAGTATTTTTTCCACATCCTGTGTGGTGATGATCTCCGCCAACTTTAGCATTGCATGATTTTAGCGTATCCGAAAAGCTTTTTATTTCCACCTTACAAAATTAGAAACACGACCTAACAAAAAGGCAAGCTGGATTATCGCGCTCCGCGCCTCCCAAATTGACGCTCCAGCGTATCCACCGACAGGTGGATCATCGTCGGTCTGCCATGCGGACATGTCCGCGGCGATTGGCACGCCTCAAGATCGTTCAGCAAACTTCTCTGCTCATCGGATGTGAGCACCTGCCCGGCTTTGACCGCCAATCTCTTGCAGACTCTTGCCGCAAGCCGCGCCTCAACCTCCGCCTGAAGCGGACTCTCGTCCTCTTCAAAATCCTCCACCAACGCCCTCAGCGCCGAGGCAGGATCGCCGCCCGAAAATAATATCGGCATCGCGCGGACTTGGAACGTATTCGCCCCGAACTCCTCGACTTCAAAGCCGAATTTGTTCAGGAAAGGCAATTGTTCCCCGATCATCTTCGCGGACTGCGGCGGGAGCGTCACCACTTCCGGCGCAAGCAATGCCTGCGACGGGATGATCTTGCTCTCGTGCTGTGCCATCAACTTCTCGAACAGAACCCGTTCATGCGCAGCGTGTTGATCAATGAGATACAACCCATCAGGTCCTTCTGCCACAAGATATGTCGAGCCGATCTGACCGATGAGACGAAGCAGCGGAACGCCAGTTTCAAACGACCGTTGACCGTCAACCGTGGACGGTGCCTGTCCTTCCGGGGTTTCTACGGATTGCGGTTCACCGTCCATCGTCAAAGATTCATCTTGCGCCATCGTCCAATCGATGCCCGCCTGTCTCTCTGGTACTTCATCGCGCGAACGCGCTCCCCATAACTGCGGCGAAATGGACGGGACCGGCGTGTACGCCAGTAATGCCTTTCGCACCGAACGCTGGACGAAACTGAACACTTTATCCTGGCTGCGGAATCGCACTTCGGCTTTTGTCGGGTGGACGTTCACATCCACATCTTCGGGAGCCATTTCAAGGAACAATGCCGTCAGCGGATAACGTCCCACCATCAGGAGCGTATGATACGCCTGTAAAAGCGCGGAGTTGAGCGAAATTTCCTGCACCCAGCGCCCATTGATGAAAAAAGTAATTTCCCTGCGGTTGGAGCGGGTTAACGAAACGGGACTGATGAAGCCCGATAATGTGAGATTTTCTTCGGAAGCCATCACTTCCAGCATCTGCTTGGCGACATCCACGCCGTACAGTGCCGCCAAAATCGCGCGGCGATCGCCATCTCCCGCCGTCTGTAACGTGACCTGCTTTCCATCGGTCACTTTGAATCGCACATTCGGATACGCCAGCGCATAGCGTGTGACAAGCGAGTCAATCGCGCGGCGTTCGGTGGTATCTGTTTTCAAAAATTTCAAACGCGCGGGCACGTTGTAGAAAAGATTCTCCACGCGCACTACCGTTCCCACCGGCGCGCCGACCTTTTCGACCTTCCCTGCGATCCCGCCATCCACGCTCTGGCGCGCGCCTTCCTTCGCAGATTCCACGCGCGAAGTGATGATCATGCGCGAGACGGAGCCGATCGAAGCCAGCGCTTCGCCGCGGAATCCCAAGGTCTGGATGTGAAACAGGTCATCGGACTGAACCAACTTTGAGGTCGCGTGACGCGAGGCGGCTAATGCCAATTCGTCCGCGGAGATGCCGTGTCCGTTATCCGCCACTTCGATCAACGTCCGTCCCGCATCCGCGATCGAAATTGAAATATTCTTCGCGCCCGCGTCCAAAGAATTTTCAACCAACTCTTTTACGACTGAAGCGGGGCGCTCCACCACCTCACCGGCGGCGATTTGCGATGAAACTTCCGGGGAAAGCAATCGAATGGGCATGGCGCGATTATAATCGCCCCATGCGATTTACCACGATTTTCTTCGATCTCGACGACACGTTGTATCCGCCCGGCGCGGGCTTGTGGCAGGCGATCAAGGAGCGCATGAACTTGTATATGCGCGACCACATGGACATCCCCGAAGACGAAATTCCGATCTTGCGCGAAAAATACTTTCGGGAATACGGGACCACCATGCGCGGCTTACAGGCAAATCACAACATCGATGCGGATGAATTTCTCGCCTTTGTGCATGACCTGCCCTTGAAGGATTACCTGGTTCCCGATCCGACTCTGCGCTCAGTCATCGCTTCGCTCCCGACCCGCAACCTGATCTTCACCAACGCGGACTCTGCCCATGCCCGAAGAGTGCTGACCACACTCGAACTCGCCGACCTTTTCGACACCATCGTGGACGTGAATGCCGTTGCGCCGTATTGCAAGCCGATGCCCAAGTCGTTCGAGATCGCCATGAACGTCGCGGGCGAAAGCGACCCGTCGAAATGCGTGATGATCGACGACATTGTCCGCACCACCCGCGCCGCAAAGGATGCGGGACTGTTCAGCGTTCTGGCGCACAATTCATATGTCAACGGCGATGCCGACGCGCATCTGCTGGACTGGAATGAATTGCCCGCCATTTTGGAACGTCTACATTAACCATTGCTTGGAGGCATATCATGGAAACCAGTAAACTCATGATCGGTGCATTGATATTCATTGTGCTTGTTATCGGCATTAACCTCGTCATGTATGCCATGGTGCGCGGCGCCTTCCGTTCGGACGGTAAAGGGGCGTTCGATAATTTTTCCAAATCGCTGACCACGTCCACAAAGAAGCAGAACGAGCCGATCAATGAACTGCGCCGCAGGGTGGAGGAGCTGCATGCGGGTAAGAAAGACGCGTCATCTGATTCTGAACAGTAACCGGCTCTTACAAGAATCGTACAAAGAATTCAGCAATCTTTAATCCCAGACTGGTATCTTTCGTACCAGAAAGCCAAAATTGGAGGCTATTGTGAATAAAACCTTAAAAGTAATCCTGCTCATCCTTGTCGTGGCTGTGGTCGCGCTTGGCTCGTTTGCAGGCGGATTTATAACTGGGCATATCATGCCATTCGCGGGTTTGTCCGCTTTCAACCCGTCAACACCCAGCGTTTCTGCGCCGCCCACGGCATCCCCGTCTCAACAGTCGGCAACGCCCGAGGAATTGCAGACCCTCTTCAAGCCGTTTTGGGAAGCGTGGAACCTCGTCCACGAGAATTATGTCGACCAACCCGTGGATGATGTCGCGCTCATGCGCGGCGCGATCAAAGGCATGATGGAAGCGCTTGGCGACGAGCATTCTTCCTACATGAGCCCGGAGGATTACGAACAAGCCAACGCCGGGCTTGAAGGTGAATACGAAGGTATCGGCGCTTATGTGGATACCACCACGACCTACCTGACCATCACCAGCCCGATTCCCGGCTCGCCTGCCGAAAAGGCTGGGCTCCTGCCCGGTGACCAGATCGTCGCCATCGACGGCGAAGACATGACGGGTACTGCTGCCGAGGTCGCCCGCCTCAAAGTCCTCGGTCCTGCTGGTTCAACCGTCCGGCTGACCATTCGGCGGGAGGGCGAAAATGAACTGCTTGAATTCGATATCGTCCGTGCACGGATCACCATCGCTTCTGCCAGCGGTGAAATGCTCGACAATGATATTGCTTATGTTCAGGTAACGACCTTCGGTTCCAGAACCACCCCGGAACTGCTTGCCACGCTCAAAGAGTTGATGGCGCAAAATCCCAAAGGCATCATCTTGGATCTGCGCAACAACGGCGGAGGCTTCCTGCAAACTTCCGTGGAGGTCGCTTCGCAGTTCATGGGAGAAGGCGTTGTATTGTATGAACAGTATGGTGACGGCTCCCGTGATACGTTCACGGTCATCCCCAACGGGCTGGCGACCAATAGTGATATCCCCATGCTGGTATTGGTCAATGAAGGCTCCGCTTCTGCTTCGGAGATCGTGGCAGGCGCCTTGCAGGATGCTGGGCGCGCCAAATTGGTCGGTACACTGACTTATGGAAAAGGCTCTGTCCAAAACTGGATTCCGCTGTCCGATGATAACGGAGCCGTGCGCGTAACGATTGCGAAGTGGCTTACCCCGAACGAAAAGACCATCCATGAACTTGGGCTTACCCCCGATTATCCGGTGGAAATGACGCTTGAAGACCGCCAGGCAGGCAGAGACCCTCAACTGGATCGTGCCATCGAGATCCTTCTTGGAATGATTGGACAATAAGAAAAGGAGAAGCCAACATGTTCTTCGACCCACTGTACCTTATCCTTATGATCCCCGCCTTTATCGTCATGGGGATCACGTCATGGTATGTCAAGGCTGCATATAGAAAATGGAGCCGTGTTGCATCCTCCAGCCGTCTCACCGGCTACGATGCCACCCGCCTCCTCATCAGTTCGAGCGGCTTGTACGGCGTGCAGATCCAAGGCACGCACGGGGAACTCACCGACCACTACGACCCGCGCAACAAGACCGTGTATCTATCCAACGGCGTCGCCACCAGCCCCTCCGTCGCCGCGCTGGCGATCTCTGCGCATGAACTCGGTCACGCCATGCAGGATGCGGAAGATTACTTCCCGATGCGTCTGCGCGGCTTCATGGTGCCGATGGTCAGTGTCGGCTCCAATCTCGGCTGGATCCTGATTCTGGTCGGGATGCTCATCGGTTGGACGGGACTGGCGTGGCTGGGCGTGATCGTCTTCTCCGGCGGCGCCTTGTTTGCGCTTGCCACCCTGCCCGTGGAATTTGACGCATCCGCCCGCGCGAAGCGCCTGCTTGCCCAAAGCGGCATCATCCAGTCTGACGCAGAGATGCGCGGTGTCAACAACGTCCTCAACGCCGCCGCGCTGACCTACGTAGGAGGTCTGCTCACTGCCATCCTGCAGTTGCTGTATTTTGTTCTCCGCGTTGGCGGCATGAGCCGCGACTAAGATCGATCGCATAAAACGACATCCGAAGTCTAAATATGACTTCGGATGTTTGATTTTAAGAAAAACCCTTTCCAACTTTCACTGGTATCATCTTCCATTAAGTCGTAAAATTCACAAAAATCTTGTCTACACAAACGGAGGCGCAATGAACGCGTTGCAGGAACGTATTTTACGGGATGGGAAAAACCTGGGGAATGGGATTCTCAAAGTGGATAGTTTCGTCAATCATCAAGTCGACCCTACCCTCATGGATATCTGTGGACGGGAGTTTGCAAAACGCTTTGCAAACGTTGGCGCGACTAAGATTCTCACGGCGGAGATTTCGGGCATTGCACCAGCACTGACCACTGCCATTCATATGGGGCTGCCCGTTGTCTATGCCCGCAAAACAAAACCCATTACCATGCCCGACCAGGTCTATCTTACACTGGCACCATCCCACACAAAGGGACGCATGGTCGAACTCATCGTCTCGCCGGAATATCTCGCCAACAACGAAAAAGTCCTCATCATCGACGACTTCCTCGCCAGCGGACAGACCATTTTAGGCTTATGCCGCCTCGCGGAAGCCTCTGGCTCCAAGATCGTTGGCATTGGCGCACTGATCGAAAAGATCTTCGAAGGCGGGCGTGATGCGCTTTCTTCTCTTGGCGTTCCCATCGAATCCATTGCCTGCATCAAATCGATGGATGATGGGAAGATTGAATTCGTTGATTAAGAAACTTCTCTGGTTTCTTTCACCGCTGATAGGCTGGATATTCACCCACATGAGTTTCGCCATCCCAGTCAAGCGCCTCCGCGAGACCTCGAGCCTGCTTGCGTTTCATCATCCTTCACCTTCCTACAAGTTTCATGTACTGATCGTCCCCAAGCGGCAGGTGAAGACACTCGCGGAGCTCGACCCCAGCGATACCGCCTTTCTCACCGACCTATATTCCACCGCCCAAAGCCTCGTGGACGAATTCAACCTCAAGGCATACCGTCTCATTGTCAACGGCGGAGAGTATCAGGATTTTCCGCATTTGCATTTTCATCTCATATCTGATTTGTAGAGGCGGCTGTCCCCCGCCCTATGGGATTAAATTACATGAACTCCATCGCCATTCTCGATTTTGGATCCCAGTACGCCCAGATCATCGCCCGCCGCGTGCGTGAGGCACAAGTCTATTGCGAGCTATTTCCGTGGGATGCGCCGCAGGAACAAATCCTTTCGATCCACCCGAAGGGATTTATTTTGTCAGGCGGACCCAGATCCGTTTACGAAGAGAACGCCCCTTTCATTCAAAAATTCATCCTCGAAAGCGGACTTCCCATTCTTGGCATTTGCTACGGCATGCAAGCCATCACCCACGCTCTCGGCGGCAAGGTGGATCCCTCCGCCCAGCGCGAATACGGTCACGCCGAAATCCAATCCCTAATTTCTACTCCTCTACTCTCGAATATCTCCAAAGTCTGGATGTCCCACGGCGACAAAGTCACTCAACTGCCCGAAGGTTTTGAAGCGCTCGCCAAAAGCGGCAACAGTCCCTACGCGGCGATGGGCGATCTCAAACGAAAATACTTCGGCGTGCAATTTCACCCCGAAGTGCATCATACCCCCAACGGCATCGAACTCTTCAAACATTTCGCAGCCGACATCTGCGGCATCCTGCCCGACTGGACGCCCGCCAACATCATCGAAGAAAGCGTCAAGCGGATTCGCGAACAGGTTGGCGATGGGCGCGTGCTTGCGGCGGTTTCGGGCGGCGTGGATTCGTCTGTCGCGGCGGCGCTCGTCCACAAGGCGATAGGCGACCAACTCGTCTGCGTATTTGTGGATACGGGACTCCTGCGCGCGGATGAAGGCACGCAGGTCGCTTCGGCCTTTCGGGGCGGCTTGGGTGCTGAACTTGTGACCGTTAACGCCGCTGACGATTTTCTCGGCGCATTGAAGGGCGTCACCGACCCCGAGCAAAAGCGAAGAATCGTCGGTGAGAAATTCATCCGCATTTTCGAACGCGAAGCAAAGGATCTTGGTCAGCCGAAATTTTTGGTGCAGGGGACGATCTACCCTGATGTTGTGGAATCTTCCGGTCCTGATCGCAGCAAGGCGGCGAAGATCAAATCGCATCACAACGTGGGCGGCTTGCCCGAAGACATGGAATTTGAACTCGTCGAACCGCTGCGTTATCTATTCAAGGATGAAGTCCGCTTGGTGGGAGAAGCTCTCGGACTAAACGATGGCTTGGTGTGGAGACAGCCGTTCCCGGGTCCGGGCTTGACCGTGCGCTGTCTCGGGGAGTGTACGCCCGAGCGTGTATCCCGTTTGCGGGCGGCGGATAAGATCCTGCTGGAAGAATTATCCAAAGCGGGTTTTCTGGGGAAGGGAGCGCAGACCTCGCAGGCATTCGTCGTGCTTCTGCCCGTGCGCTCGGTGGGCGTGATGGGCGATCAGCGGACGTATCAGGAAGCCGCCGCCATCCGCGCCGTGACGACCGACGATTTCATGACCGCCGATTGGGCGCGCCTGCCGCACGACCTGCTGGCGCGGGTGTCGAGCCGTATCGTCAACGAGGTGGAAGGAATCAACCGCGTGGTGTATGATATTACCAGCAAGCCGCCAGCGACAATTGAATGGGAGTGAGTTTGGGTTGGACATTTAAGGTGGCAAGGAGAAAAAAATGAAATTTGATCTTGGTGAAGTGCTGACGCGTATGTGGAAGATCGGTTGGAAGCACAAGGTGCTGTGGCTGTGGCAGATGCTGCCGGGAGCGGTGACCTTTGTAGTGATGCCTTTGTTCATCCTCTCGAACCCCGGCTTTTTGATGATGATGCCCGAGCCGTTCAGTAACTATGCCGATGAGTCGTGGATCTTGCTTATATTTTCAGGGCTGATGATAGTTGTCACCGTCTTGTCGATGCTTCTTGGGACCATCGCCCAATTAACGACGGTCTATGGCGCATTAAAGGTGGAACAAGGCGCGGAAAAACTTACATTCATCGGTTTGTTAAACGAGAGTAAGCCTTACTTCTGGCGCATATTGGGGCTGTATGCCATCTTTGTAGGCGCATGGATGGTTCTTTACTTTGCGGTTATGTTCTTTTTCATGGCGGGATCCATGCTCACCATGGGGCTGGCGACCCTATGCTTTATGCCCTTTTTCCTGTTGTTATTGCCGGTCATGTTGGTTGGCTATTCAGTCTTGGAACTGGCGCAAGCCGCCATCATCGCGGATGACATGCGTACGTTTCACTCCATTTCGCACGGCTGGAAGCTCTTTCGTGAAAACTGGCTGGGAGCCACCCTGCTGATGTTGATCCTTTATTTCGGTCTCACTACGCTTTCCAGTGTTGCGGTATTTCCGATAATGGCGCCAATGATGGCTTTCCCGATCATGGCGGAAATACAAGGCAATATAAACAACTTTATGATGATATTCTTACTTGTGCTGTTTCCGCTTGCACTGTTCCTGATGGTTATCATCCAGGGGATTCTCATGGCATTCTTCCAATCCGCCTGGGCAGTGACCTATCTGCGGATCACACGAGGCGGGACATCCACGCCTCAAGCCTGACCCGGTGGAAGGAATCGATCGGGTGGGGTATCATTCTGTCAGCGACTTTTCGGGTTTTCCGCCGTATGTATTCTTGAAATGTAAAAAAGGCAGAGAAATTCGATAAAGGAGAACGTATGAACAACTTCAATCTTGGCGAGGTCCTGACCCGCGCCTGGCAGATCATTTGGAAGCATAAAATCCTGTGGGTCTTTGGCGTTTTTGCTATATTTGCAAGCAGCGGTGGCGGCGGGGGAGGAGGAGGTGGCGGGGGCACCGGTTATCAAACAGGTTCCGACGAGTTTCCGATCCCAACCAATGAATTGGAACGCGCATTCCAGCAATTCGCTCAATTCATCGAACAGAATCTGTGGATCGTCTTCGTTTTCATTGCTGTTGCCATCATCCTGTCCCTGCTCTTTTATGCGCTCGGCATCATGGGCAGGATCGGCTTGATCAAAGGAGTGCATAAAGTGGAAAAGGGCGCGGAACAACTGACCTTCGCCGAACTGTGGTCGGAGAGCATGCCGTATTTCTGGCGTGTCTTCGGCTTGAACTTTCTGGTCGGGCTGGCGGTTGCCGTGCTGTTCCTCATCATCTTTGTGCCGATGGTGTTCGTGAGCATTGTCACCTTCGGACTGGGCTTCCTCTGTCTGATCCCGCTGCTCTGCGTCCTGATCCCGCTGAGCTGGGTGGTCATGGTCATCCTTGAACAGGCGCAAGCCGCCATTGTGATCGAGAACCTCGGCATGTGGGACAGCTTCAAGCGCGGCTGGGAGATCGTCAAAGCCAATGCCGTGAACTTCCTCCTGCTGGCGCTGGTCCTGTTCATCGGCGGCGCGGTTATCGGCATCTTTATTGCGCTTCCGATCATCCTGACGGTTGTTCCCCTGATTGCCGGCATACGGATGCTGAATGAGACGCTCATGCCCCTCTATATTGCAATGGCGTGCTGCGCCCTTTACATCCCCATCCTGTACCTGCTCACTGGTATACTCACTGCCTATATCCAGTCCGTGTGGACGCTGACCTTCCTGCGTCTCACCAAATCTGATGAGGAAACACCCGTTTTTGTCGAGGCGAATGCGTAAAAACAAAACCCTGCTTTTCCTGCTCGTTCTAGGGCTTGTCTTCAGCGTTGTGTCGCAGGCGCGGGCGCAGCAAACCGGCGCCATCGTGACGCTCTACAACGCGGATGCATCCAACTTCCCGACCGTCTCCGCCTTTGTGGATGTGTACGACGCCCAGCGGATTTTCGCCTCCGGACTCGCTCCGGAGGCTGTTTCCGTTATAGAAAATGGACAGACCCTCCCGGTTGATTCGCTGGTCGAAATGGCGATCCCCCTGCAGTTGGCGGTCGCCGTCAATCAAGGTCCCGCGCTTGCAACGCAGAACGCCAACGGTATCTCGCGCTTCCAGCGCGTTTCACAGGTCATCGCACAATGGGCGGAGAGCCGTCCCGCCGACCTGCCCGATGACCTCAGCCTCGTCAGCCAGGCGGGACCCGTTATCAACCATGCCAGCCCTGCGGATTTCATCGTCGGATTAAACGGTTTCCAGCCGGACCTGCGCGCCTCGCGCCCCAACTTGCAATCCCTCGTCACCGCGCTGGATGTGGTCAGCGCGCAAACGCCTTATCTCGGCATGAAGCGCGCCATCCTGTTCATCACCCCGTTGATGGATGACCCCTCCCTTGCCGCATCTCTTGAACCGCTGATCCAGCGCGCGCTCGAGAACAACGTCCGCGTATTTGTCTGGTACGTGGATGCAAACACCACCTTTACCACCACCAGCGCGGCGATCTTCAACAATCTTGCCATTCAGACCGGCGGGAGCATGTTCCAGTATTCAGGCGAGGAACGCTTCCCCGATCCGGAAGCCTATTTTTCAATTCTACGCCGCATCTACCAGTTGACTTACACATCGCGATTGAATACGTCCGGCGACCATGAACTACGGGTTCAGGTCAACCTGCCGTCGGTCGGGAACATGCTTTCCAATGGGCAATCGTTCAATTTGAACGTCCAGCCGCCCAACCCGTTCCTGGTCGCGCCGCAATTGCAGATCACACGTCAGGCTCCGGAGGATGACCCGTTCAACACGGACATGCTCCTGCCCGAAACCCAGCAGATCGAGATCATCGTCGAATTCCCGGATGGACATCCGCGCCCACTCACGCGGACGACCCTGTATGTGGATGGAGACATCGTGGACGAGAATACGTCCGAACCGTTCGATGTCTTCACATGGGATTTGACCGCCTACGATGCCAACGGCGAACATCAGGTCGTCGTTGAGGCAGTGGACGTGCTTGGTTTTAGCAAGGCAAGCCTGCCGGTTCCGATCGCGGTTACGGTTGTCAAACCTCCCAGCGGACCGACCGCTTTCCTCGCGAAATATCGCACATGGATCACTTTTGCATCCATCATTCTCGCGGGACTGGTGCTGTTCTTCATCCTGATCAGCGGGCGGGTGCGGATCCCCACCCTGCGTTCCCTGCGCGAGGCGCGCCGCGCGCAAAATGATCCGTTGACCCAGCCGATCAATGTGCTGGAGGAGGAGGCATTGCCCGCCTCCATGCAGGTGAAAACCAAAAAGCGGCGCACCACGTCAAAGAAAACAGAATCAGTTTCAAAGTCCGGCGGTGATGCGGCTGCTTCCCTCATCCGCTTGAATGAGGATGGGCAGTTTGCCGCGGTTGCGCCGCTCCCGCTGAATGGACAGGAACTTATTTTGGGGACCGATCCGGTACAATGCAGTCATATTTTGGATCATCCATCCATTTCATCCGTCCATGCGCGCCTGCGCCTGACAGATGACGGCGGTTATCTTTTGATGGATAACAATTCGATCGCGGGGACATGGGTGAACTATGAGCCAATCCCCCGTGAGGGCTATCGGCTTATGCATGGGGATATGGTACACTTTGGACAGTTGGTGTACCGATTTATGCTCAGAACGCCTCCGCCACCATCATTACCGAAGGTCACTGTCCAAATCGAAGGATGATTCGTACAACACTTGCTCATCTGCATATTGCCGCACTTAGCCATGCTGGCAAGTCCGGCAAAAATAATGAGGATCGTTATGCGATCTCGTCTTTCCAATTGGGGAAGGATGATGCTCGCCCATCGGTATTTGCGATCGTTGCGGATGGGATTGGGGGACATCAAGCCGGTGAAGTCGCCGCTGAACTTGCCGTCAACTATATCGGCATGCATGTGGCGGAAAGTAATGCCAAGAAACCCCTGAAGATCCTTGAAAATGCCATCCACGATGCCAGTCAGGCGATTGCGGCGCACTCCGCCGGAAAGGCGGACAAGGAAGGCATGGGCGCCACCTGTGCCTGTGCATGGATCATTGAGAACCGTTTATACACCGCCTATGTGGGCGACACACGTATTTATCTATTGCGGGGAAAATTCATCCAACGCCTGTCCATTGACCACACCTGGGTGCAGGAGGCGTACGAGAAGGGCATCATTACTGCCGAGCAAATGCACGACCATCCCAATGTGCATGTCATCCGCCGTCACCTTGGCGGCGTAAAACTGCCCGAAGTCGATTTCCGTCTGCGCATCGACAATGATGAAACCGACGAGGAATCCATCAACAATCAAGGATTCCATCTTGAGCCCGGCGACACCATCCTGCTTTGCACCGACGGTCTGACTGACCTCGTCTGGGACGACGAAATCCAGCAGATCATCCGCTCGAAAAAGGATTTGAAATCCGCCGCCGAAGCGCTGGTCAATCTCGCCAATGAACGCGGCGGACACGATAATATTACGGTCGCATTGCTTTCGATGCCGAGGTTGGAGGAAACTACTCTCAAGAAACAGGGCTTGTTCGGCTGGCTGCTGGGCGAATAAACGCGCCTCACGCCCCGCTCTGAATTGTCCGCCAAAATCGAGCAGATTCTTCCCCGAAGTTTTTTCAAATCAGGCTTTCAGCCTGATGTTTTTTTCTCCCGATCCAGCCACAACTCCCGATATTTGCGATTCCAATCGATCAAAAAACGGATCGCGATCACAATTCCCGCGCCGGCAATGACCCACATGGATGCATCGCGGATGTTCAACAGCCACAGCATCGGCGCGGCGAGAACGCCGGTCGCCACGCTTGCCCGTGCCGAATGACGTATGATCAGCACCAGCAAAAGCAAAAGCGCAAAACAGATCAGAAATGCCAGCGGATTGACCGCCAGCATTGCGCCGCCTGCTGTTGCCAGCCCCATCCCGCCGCGGAAACCTGCAAACACGGTCCAGCAGTGACCGATAACTGTGGCAGTTGCCGTCAGCGCAATGACCCACGTCTCTCCGGAATATTTCACAGCGAGAAAGGTCGGCAGAAATCCCTTGGCGATGTCCAAAATGAGAACGAGTGCGCCCCAGCCAAACCCTGCCTGGCGGATGGTGTTCGTGGTGGTGGCATGACCCGACCCTGCATTGCGCACGTCCACGCCTTTGACGTAGCGTGTGACCCAGATCGAGAACGGGAGCGAGCCGAGTAAATATCCGAGAATGGGGAATATGAAGTTTGTCATGCCTTGTATAACCCCGTTGATGTGAAAAGTTTTATGCCGCCATAAATACGGAGTGCAGACTTCAATCTGCTAAAAAAAGCGCGGACTGAAAAGTCCGCACTTCGGGAAAATTTAGTACGATCTTGCCAGCACCCGCGCCCGTGACGCCACCCGGCGCGCGAGACCGTCGAATAGCGGTTTGTGGAAGGGCCACATGGCATACCAATACAAAAATCCGAACAAGCCATACGGCGCAAAGTATGCGGTGACGGTGAACAGCGTCTTGTCGTTTTCCTTCGGCAGGGACTCGAATTGAAGCCATGCCTTGCCCGGTAATTTCATCTCTGCCCGCAGGCGCATCAGGCGGTTCTTCTCCACAGTTTCCACGCGCCAGAAATCGAGCGATTCGCCGGGGTTGATCTCATCAGGGTGACGCCTTCCGCGCCGCAAGCCGACGCCGCCGATGGCTTTATCGAGCCAGCCGCGCAGTGCCCAACTCCAATCCATGTACAGCCAGCCGCGTTCGCCGCCGATGCCTGTGTACGAGCGGAAGACCGTCTCGGCGGGCAGGTCGAGTTCCATTTGACGGCGTTCGATGTACATGCCTTCTTCCACTACAAACTCATACGGCTTGACATCGCCCACCGCGGTGACCAATGCATCCGACCATGACGTTTCCACGTTGTCGCGTTGGATGCGTCCGAGCGCAAGATGCGCGGCGGTTTGGAAATCAAGCGGCTGGATGTGCGGGAACAATTTCCGCGCATCATCGTCACGGACGATCAAGTTTGCACGCAGACCTTCGATCAGCGGGGCGACCACGCGCCAGTGGATCGGCGTGACCATGTGAACCCAGTACGCGGAGAGACGCGGAGCGTGGAACGGCGTGCGGATCAACCAGCGGCGGAGATTCCGCTCCTTTGCATAACCAAGCAGCATGTCCGCGTAGGTGAGGCGGGTGGGACCTCCGATCTCGATCACGCGCCCAACACTGTCGGGTGTGTGAATCGCATCCACCAGATAGGAAAGCACATCACGGATGGCGATGGGTTGCGCCTGTGAGAAGAACCACGCAGGACAAACAAGGATCGGCTCGCGTTCGGTGAGATAACGGATCATTTCAAAAAGCGCAGAACCCGAACCGATGATCATGCCCGCGCGTATCTCGGTGACGGGCACTTTGCTGTATCGAAGCAGATAGCCCGTTTCATGACGCGCGCGTAAATACGGCGATAAGTTTGCGGTCGGGTCAACCAACTCGCCAAGATAGATGATGCGTTCGACGCCCGCTTCTTCCGCCGCATGTGCGAAAATACGCGCGATCTGCAAGTCGCGCTCTGCATTGATCTTTCCGCCCTGCATTCCATGAATGAGATAATACGCGACAGACACATCCTGCATGGCATTGACCAGGTCATCGGGATTAATCGCATCGCCCTCCGCGACCTCAACCTGATTCAACCACCCGCGCCCCTGCAAACGGGACGGATCGCGCACAAGGCAGCGCACGCGATATCCTGTTTCCAGCAGTCTCGGCACAAGCCTCCCGCCGACATAGCCTGTGGCTCCGGTGACGAGGATGAGTTTCTTTTCAGCCATAAGGGGATTATACCCAGCGCGCAGGCATTCCATATGCTACAGCATGATGCGAATGTCATTATTTTGGAGGAGGGTTGTCAGGTTTTGAATTGGTGGGGGAGTTTTATAATCTGAACAGACCGTGGACAATAGACTGTACACCGTCGTAAAGGAAATCGCAATGTTCATCGAATGGTTTTCCCAACTTAATCCCATCATGCAGGCGTTTCTGGCGACCTGCTTCACTTGGTTTGTGACCGCGCTTGGGGCAAGCGTGGTGTTTTTCTTCAAGGATGTCAACCGCCGCTTTCTGGACGGGATGCTCGGCTTTGCCGCAGGCGTGATGATCGCCGCCAGTTTCTGGTCGTTGCTGGCTCCGTCCATTTCAATGGCGGAGGAAATGGGACAGCCCGCATGGATGCCTGCCGCGGTTGGGTTTCTGTTGGGCGGTCTCTTCCTCTGGGGCGTGGACAAGATCCTGCCGCACTTGCACATCGGTTTTCCAATCGAACAAGCCGAAGGTATCAAAACGAAATGGCAGAGAAGTATCCTGCTCGTGTTGGCGATCACATTGCACAATATCCCGGAAGGATTGGCGGTCGGAGTGGCGTTTGGCGCCCTGTATGACGGTCACTCGTCCGCGACGCTGGCGGGAGCGATTGCACTGGCGATCGGTATCGGTCTTCAAAACTTCCCCGAAGGGACGTCAGTCGCTGCGCCATTGCATCGCGCAGGGATGAGCCGCCTGAAGAGTTTCTGGTATGGGCAACTGTCTGGGATTGTCGAACCCATTGCAGGCGTGATGGGAGCCGCCGCTGTCATCTTCATCAAGCCCTTGCTTCCCTATGCGCTTGCCTTCGCGGCAGGAGCGATGATCTACGTCGTCATCGAAGAGTTGATCCCCGAATCGCAACTGGAGAAGGACATCCACATCGCCACCGGCGGCGCGATGCTCGGTTTTGTGATCATGATGATCCTGGATGTGGCGCTGGGGTGATTGACAGGAATGCCCCAATCTAAAGTAGAATCCATCAATGCCCTTATTGTGGATCTCCCTGTCATTCCTTGCGGGAATTATTTTGGCGCGCGGAGTCTTTCTTTCAACCTGGACATGGCTCCTGCTTGCTGCGCTCGCTCTATTTCTTTCTCTTCTTCTCCGCCGTCTGCTCTCGCCCGAATTACGGATTGCGAATTACACGTTTCCACTTTCCACTTTCCACTTTCTACTTCCCGCTTTTCTCCTTCTCGGCTCCGCCTACTACCAATTCCGCCAGCCAGCCATTGATGCCTTCCACATCGCTTTTTACAACGACCGCGAATATGACCTTCTAATCACGGGGCATCTCACCCGCCTGCCCGATTACCGCGATCGATATACCAACCTCCGCATTGAAGTTGAAGCGGTGGATACGGGGAACGGCGATATGCCCGCCTCGGGTTTGATGCTTGTGCGCGTCCAGCCGAACCAGACCTACGAATACGGCGAACGCATCCGCCTGCGCGGACAGTTGAAGACTCCGCCCGAAAGCGAAGAATTCTCCTACCGTGATTACCTCGCGCGCTTCGGCATCCACTCGTACATGACTCAAGCCGAAGTGACGCGCCTGCCGGGCACGGGCGGGAATCCCATTTTTACACAGACCTACAAATTCAAAACGAAACTACTCGAAAACACCTATCGCCTCTTCCCCGACCCCGAAGCGTCACTGCTGGCGGGCATCCTGCTCGGCGTGCAGACCGGACTTTCCGCAAAACTGCAACAGGCATTCAAGGATACCGGCACGGCGCACATCATCGCCATCTCTGGTTTTAACATCGCCATCATTGCAGGGATGTTCTTTTCCATTTTCAAGAACATCTTCGGTGAACGAATCGGCGCAGTTCTTGCCGTGGTTGGAATTTTCTTCTACGCCTTTCTCGTCGGCGGTGACGCAGCGGTCATGCGCGCGGCGTTCATGGGAAGCGTCTCGTTATTCGCGCGGCAGGTTGGCAGGCGCAACGACGGCATGAACGCGCTTATGGCAGTCGCTTTGCTGATGGCACTCATCAATCCGCTCGTGCTGTGGGATGTCAGTTTTCAACTCTCGTTCTTCGCCACGCTCGGTCTGATCCTGTATTCCGAACCGTTCTCGAACTTCACCAACCGCATCATCGAACGCATCATCAAGGAAGATACAAGTACAATTGCGCGTATCATCAACGAGAACGTCACGCTCACCTTTGCCGCGCAATTGACCACCATCCCGATCATGGCATATCACTTCAAACGCATCTCGCTCATTTCATTCATCGCCAACCCGTTCATCCTGCCGGTCCAACCGCCGGTGATGATCGTCAGCGGGCTGGCGTTGCTGGTCAGTGTCGTGTTCTATCCGCTCGGGCAACTCATCGCGTGGATCGCCTGGCCCTTCTCTGCCTACTCCATCCGCGTGGTGGAATTATTCGACCGAGTGCCGCACGGCGTGATCGTGCTTGGGGATTCTTCGATCTGGTTCGTGATTTTGTTTTTTGCCCCGCTTCTTGCTGTGACGTTTGGCTGGTCAAACATCCAAGCCTGGTTCCAGCGGACGGCGGGTGCGCTCCGCGCCGTGGCGCTGACCTCCACATTCGTCCTGACGTTCATCTGCATGATCCTGTTCTGGCGCGCCTCCGCCACGGCTGGCGACGGTCAATTTCACATTACCTTCCTCGAAGTCGGCTCGGCGGATGCGGTGCTGATCCAAACACCTGAAGGACGCAACATCCTCATCAACGGCGGTGCGAGCGTGACCGGGCTCTCGGATGAACTCGGCAGGCGGCTTCCGTTCTTCTCGCGCAAACTGGATTGGCTCATTATCGCCTCCACGCAGGAGAGTCAACTGGCGGCGTTGCCGCGTGTGGTGGAGATCTATCCGCCTGATAATGTGCTGTGGAGCGGTAACACGCAGGCTTCTTTCTCCGCGCAGAGATTGGATGAATTCTTTGCGCTGAATGATATTCCCGTCATCCGCGCGGAAGCGGGACAAAGGCTCGAGTTGGGAGAAAATTCCTTTATCGAGATTCAGGCGGCAGGTCCAAGAGGAAGCGTGGTTCTCATCCAGTATGGAAGTTTCCGTGCGCTGCTTCCCATCGGTCTGAGCGAGGGGATGCTCGAATCGCTCGAGTTTGGCAACGTCGTTGGCGATGTGGATGTACTGTTGTTGTCCGAGTCAGGCTATGCGCCGACAAATCCCCCTGATCTATTTCAGAATATGACGCCGCAGCTTGTGGTGTTGAGCGTGGCGGCGGGCGACCCGAACGGATTGCCGTCGCAGGATGTGTTGGAATGGCTGGATGGATTCTCCCTGCTGCGGACCGACCGCAACGGCTGGATCAATATCAGCACGGATGGAACCCGGATGCACGTGAGCGTGGAGCGCGGTGAATAGCGGCAGTTTTCTTGATGTATAATGCGACATTATTCTCGATGGGCTGTTTTGGACGGAGGTGTGCGAATGACGGAAATGCTCAAGATCACAAAGACCGGTGGACCCGTACCTGTTTTGCACTTTGCGGGTGCGATCGATTCACAAACTGAAAAGTTTGCCATAGAAAGCGCACAGTCTGTAAAGGATGCCGGTGCGCGTTCTTTGTTAATTGACCTGAGCGGCGTGGAGATGGTGACAAGCGCAGGTTTGCGTGCTTTGCATGTCATCTATAAGATGTTTACGCCCGATGACGAAGTGCAGACATGGAATGTCGATCACGCGCATGAGACGTTTAAATCGCCGTATCTCAAGCTTGCGCAGCCATCGCCGCAGGTACATTATGTATTGAGTATTGCAGGTTTTTTGCAAAATATCCAGATTTACCCGACCGTGCAGGAAGCTCTTGGCTCGTTTTCGTAGGTGACAAACCCATTCGTCAGAACGGAGGAGATATGGATACCGCATTAAGGATCGACAAAGAACAGGTGCAGGGAAATGTGCCTGTCACTGTGTTCCATTTGCACGGCTGGTTGGATGCGCAGGGTGAATCGGCGTTGCTTGCTTCGGCGCGTGATGCATATGATGAAGGTGCGCGGTTCCTGCTCCTTGACCTTGCCGGAGTGGATACGCTGACCAGCGCGGGCATGCGTGCGATGCAGAAGGTGTATAAGATATTCAATTCCGAAGGCAGTGATGCAAATTCGATGCGTGTCAAGCTGTGTAATGCGCCGCCGCAGGTCTATCACGTATTGGGGATCACGGGGTTTCTGCAGAACATCCCCAATTACGAGACCCGGGAAGCTGCGATAAGTTCGTTCAAGGAATAGAGCGTCTTCTCATGATGGAAATGCTCCCCAATGATGGGGAGCGTTTCCTATTAATCCTGCCCAGTGATTTCCTAAGCCGCTTATCATCTTTTCATAAGGAAGTTTCCTTAGAATTGGAGCGTCTTTGTCCTAAAGATGTGTTCAGGAGAGACCTATGAGCAACCCACTAAAATCCGTTCCTGTTCGTTCCTACGAGATCACGCCCAAGGATGTCTACCTCTCGCGGCGGGATTTTATCAAAGCTGCCGGCGTGATCGCCGGGAGCGCGGTACTTGCCGCCTGCGCTCCGTCCGCTGTGGATGTGGCTGGCGTGCCCGATCTTCCAGCGGTTCCGGTCAAGACCGATGAATTCGGCGATCCCGCCAACGCCTTCAAGGATATTACCAACTACAACAATTATTACGAATTCAGCACCAACAAGGAAGCGGTGGTGCCTCTTTCCAAGGACTTCACCACATCCCCGTGGACGGTGGAAGTGTATGGACTGGTCAACAAGCCGAAGACCTTCGGAGTCGAAGACCTGCTGAGCATGTTCCCGCAAGAGGAACGCATCTATCGTCTGCGCTGTGTGGAAGCGTGGAGCATGATCATCCCGTGGAATGGCTTCCCGCTTGCCAGTCTGCTCAAGCTGGTCGAGCCGACCTCCGACGCAAAATATGTGCGTTTTGAAACGGTATACCGCCCCGAAGAAATGAAGGGACAAGGCAGCCCGTTCTATCCCTGGCCCTATCAGGAAGGCTTGCGCCTCGACGAAGCCATGAACGACCTGACCATCCTGTCCACCGGCATCTACGGCGAAACCATCCTCCCGCAGAACGGAGCGCCCATCCGCCTCGTCGTCCCGTGGAAGTACGGATTCAAGTCCATCAAGTCCATCGTCAAGATCGAACTGACAACGGAACGTCCCGCCACGCTCTGGTCAACCGTCACGCCGCGCGAGTACGGTTTTTACGCCAACGTCAACCCCGAAGTGGATCATCCGCGCTGGTCGCAGGCATCCGAACGCCGCATCGGCGAACTCAGCCGCCGCCCAACCCTAATGTTCAATGGATATGGAGAACAGGTCGCCAGCCTTTACAAGGACATGGATCTGAGGCTGTACTTCTAGGTATGAAATTTTTCACGCGCTATACCCCGCTTCAGATCGCCATTCATATATATGCCTGGTCGGCATTGGTGTGGATCATCATCCAAATGCTGACCGGCACATTCTCCATCAACCCGATCCAGGAACTCGAACAGCGCACCGGGCGTCACGCCATTACCCTGCTGATGCTCTCCCTGCTTTGTACGCCGGTCAACACCATCTTCAAATGGACCGAACCGCTCAAACGCCGCCGCACGCTTGGTTTATACGCCTTTCTCTACGCCACCATTCACGTCATCATCTTCGTAGACCTCGACTATGGTCTCGCGTGGAGTCAGATCGCCCAGACCGTTTTACAGAAGCCGTACATTCTTGTTGGCGTCATCGTTTTCCTTATGCTTATGCCGCTGGCGTTCACATCCTTCGACATCTGGAAGGTCCGCCTCGGCAAAAACTGGAAACGCCTGCATCGCATCGTCTACCTGATCGCCCCGCTTGCCGTCCTGCATTATGCCTGGAGCAAAAAAGGCGATCTCTTTTCACTGTCAGGCGACATCGTCCGCCCGTTGATCTATGGACTCATCCTCGCCATTTTTCTCATCCTTCGGATCCCCGCAGTGAGAAGAGCCATCGCATCCATCCCGACCCGCAGCCTGCTTCCACCCTCCAAAAAGGAAGCCCAGCCCAAAGTGGATGCTCCTTAATATGGAAAATGCGGCGTTTCCATAAACCAACGCCGCATTCTTGTGATGGATGCCGAATCCGCTAAAATATTCCGCGCAGCAACAGCAACAGTCCGATGATCGCCAGCGGAACGCCGATGATCGCCCCGATGATCGTCAGGCTGACAAGTACACCGGCAAGGATCAACAGAATGCCCAGCACCATTGCCACGAAACGCCCTGTCATCTCCACGATGACCGCCAGCAGTTTCCAGATCGCTGCGAAGGGCCACAGATACCAGGGAATTCGACCAGTTGATTGATTTGTCATAGCGACCTCCATGTTTTTTATACGCAATTCTCATCGAATCGTTGCTTAAGTATTCCTGCATAAATCCCATAGAAAGGCTATAATTCCACCCACTATGCCAACCAGAACAAAAAAGACAACAGCTACAGAACCAAAACTTCGTAAATCCGCCGATATTGAGCCCGTCTTTGTCGAAGACGAGGTCAACGATGCGCCGGATGCGGAAGAGTTCATCACGTTCAAGCGCACCCACTTTTACTCGGCGCTTGTTGTGCTTGCCTTCGGCGTCGGACTTTTGCTCGGTTACGTCCTGTGGGGGCGCGGGGGGACGACCACCGCCGCAGCGCCGAACCAACCCTCCGGTCCGGTGGTGGAAGCGCCTGTGGACGAACAGCCGCAATACATCCGCTACGATATCCCGACCGAAGGTTTCCCCAGCCGCGGACCGGAAAATGCGCCGATCACGATCGTTGAGTTCAGCGATTTCGAGTGCCCGTTCTGCCGCCGCTTCTTCGAACAGACGTATGCGCCTTTATTGGAAGCGTACCCCGGGCAGATCCGTTTTGTGTACCGCAACCTGCCGTTGACGTCCATTCATCCCAATGCCATGTCCGCTGCGGCGGCTTCGTTGTGCGCCCACGACCAGAACGCGTATTGGGATTATCACGATAAGTTGTTCGGCAGCGAGGTGTTGGGGCAGGATGTGTATATGCAGTATGCGACCGACCTGGGTTTGGATGTGGAGGAATTCACCGCCTGTTTGGAAAGCGGCAAGCACGAGGAGTTCATTCAGCAGGATATGGAGTTTGCCTTCAATCTTGGGATACAGTCCACGCCAACCTTTTTCATCAACGGGCTGGCGATCGTCGGCGCACAGCCTCTTGTCAACTTCCAGCAGTTGATCGACCTGGAATTAGCCGGGGAGATCCCCTAGAAAAATATGCCGGCGGGCGGATGAGAATCCGCCCGTTTTTTCTTAAAACTCCGCGCGTTTTTCCGCCCGGGTGGTATGATGGAAAAAAACTCCGAGGGTAGATCATGAAAAAATTCATCGCCATTGCAGGCAATATCGGTGTCGGAAAATCCACGCTTGTAAAAAAACTATGCGACCAACTGGACTGGGATCCGTTCTACGAACCGGTGACCGAAAATCCTTATCTTGCGGATTTTTACAAGAATATGACCGCCTGGGCATTTCATTCCCAGGTCTTCTTTTTGACACACCGCCTGCGCTCGCACTTCAACCTGGCGCAGCATCCCAATTCCGTGGTGCAGGACCGCAGTGTGTATGAGGACGCGGAGATATTTGCCCACAATCTGTATCGCCAGGGGAATATGACAGACCGCGATTACCAAACCTATCGTGAACTGTATGAGACATCGGTGCAGTTCCTGCCTCCGCCCGATCTCGTCATTTACCTGCGCGCCTCGGT
This sequence comes from Anaerolineales bacterium, assembly GCA_023382595.1. Classification (GTDB taxonomy): domain Bacteria; phylum Chloroflexota; class Anaerolineae; order Anaerolineales; family Villigracilaceae; genus Villigracilis. The sequence goes on from JAHDWB010000001.1 coordinate 1,582,659, forward strand.
GGATACGCTGATGAACCGCATCAATCTGCGCGGACGCGACTATGAGCGCCAGATCACGCCGGAATACCTGCAAAATCTGAATAATCTATACGAATCCTGGATCGAGAATTTCACGCTTTGCCCCGTGCTTGCCGTCCCTGCCGATGATCTGGATTATGTCGCGCACAACGGTCATTTACGGCTGATCGTTTCCAAAATTGACGATAAGTTGACAGGCAAGGAAGAGGTCGTTTTCGAGCCTGAGGAAATGGCAAGGGCGGCGGAAGATTAGACTGCTCGGTTGTGAGAAATAAGGAACGGGTTGCGGCATTTTATCGCAACCCGTTCCTTTTATGTCTGACTTGTTACTTACTTATGCCTTTCCCAACACCATCGCCAGCAACGCCATTCTCACATACAAACCATATTCCATCTGCCTGAAATACGCCGCGCGGGGATCGTCGTCGAAGTCCATGCTGATCTCGGTGACGCGCGGGAGCGGGTGCATGACGATCATCTCCTGCTTGGCTACTTTCATGATTTCGGGGTCGATCACGTACGCACTCTTGACCTTTTCATAATCGGCGGGGTCTTCGAAGCGCTCCTTTTGCACGCGCGTGACATACAGCACGTCGGTTTCGGGGAGCACGTCAGCGAGCGTGCTGAACTCCGCCTGCGGAATGCCCTTCGCGCTGACCTCGTCCATCACTTCCTTCGGCATCTTCAAAATATCGGGCGAAACATAATTGATCTTGACCTTGAACATCGAAAGCAGACGCGCCAGCGAATGGACGGTACGTCCGTATTTTAGATCGCCGAGCATGGTCACGGTCATGCCATCCACCTGCCCCGCGCCGAGTTCCTCGAAGATCGTGAACGTATCAAGCAATGCCTGCGTGGGATGTTCGCCCGTGCCGTCGCCCGCGTTGATGACAGGTTTGCGCGCCGCCTTCGCCGCGATCGCCGCCGACCCCATTTCGGGATGCCGCAGCACGATCACATCGGCATAACACTCGAGCGTGCGCACTGTATCCGAAAGGCTCTCGCCCTTTGTCACCGACGAATACTTCACCTCGTTGATCGGGATGACGCTCCCGCCGAGCCGTTCCATCGCGGCGGTGAACGACGATGACGTGCGCGTGGACGGTTCATAGAACAGGTTCGCCAGAATTTTCCCTTTCAGCAGGTCGAACGTCCCGACGCGCTCAACCATGCCGCGCATCTCATGCGCCACACCGAAGATGTATTCCAGGTCGGCGCGGCTGAACTGCTTGACGGATATGATGTCCTTGCCATACCACGCGGCGTGCTTGTTCTCGCCAAACGGCAGGTAGGGGGATTGGGGGTCTGTGGGCATGTTTACTCCTTTAGTTGGTCTTCTGTCATTGCGAGCCGCGAAGTGGCTCGCAATGACATTGGTTACGTAAAAATATGATTCGCCAGCGGAATGACATTGATCAGCGGCTCTTCGTAGGGATGCACACGCTTGATCACTTCAATCGCATCCTTCACCAATTCGCGCCTGCAATTGACTTCGAGCTTGTACTCCGTGGTCACTTTGATCTCACCAACCTTGCCATCGAACGGGTTGGCTCCCTCCAACGGACGGAAATAACCTGTCACCTGCGAGATGGCAACACAATGGTCATAATTTCCGATCACGCCCACACCGATCTTTGCCAGTTCGTCACGGATGGTCAGGGCATATTCCTGCGGGGTGAATATTTCCAGTTTTACGTCAGTAAAGTTGTTCATGAGTTCTCTCCAACGGTTCTGGTAGGGCAGGTTTGTAACCCGCCGTGTCGCATGATTTTTAGAAATGTGTCAGGCTAAAAGCCTGACCTACAGGAGTATTAAGAAAAAGCCTGACAATTACTGTCAGGCTTTTTGAGAACGAAAGTTGAAAAGAAAAAGTATGTCTACGCGGGACTTGTAGAGCAATCGGAGCAGGGGATTTCCTCGGAACATCGGCGCTGATTATACCCGCATTTACAAACCTGCCAATGGTTCTTCGTTAAGCCCGTTGGCGGCGGCGATCTCCTCCAATATGATCTCGACCTCGTCAATGAAATGGTCGAGCGCCTCCACATGTTCAGAGAAACCGTCTCCCAGCAAACTCAGGTCCGTGCAGGCATTCTGCCAGAACTTCAGGTGGTCGCCCGTCAATACAGCGGCGGACAAGGTCCAGGTATGCAGGACAAGCCAGAGCGCGGAAAGAGGCGTTTCGCCGTCCAGCAGGGTTTTGGCGGCTTTTTCGTAATAGTTCAGGCGGTTCTTGTCGATGCGCGGATCTACAAGCGGATTGCCGCAGGCGGTGCTGAAGGCGGCTTTCCAGTCCGATAGCCAGCTTTTGACCTTTTCCACATCGACGTTGTTCGCGCCAACCAACCCGTACACTGTTGCGACCATGCCGGGCTTTTGCGCCGCCTCGGCGCGGGCGGGGAATTCGAGCAGAAGCCTGCGCTCCCAAATGGGCGGACCGCTCAACTCGGCGACGGCGTTGACGACGTGGAAAACCGACCTCATGTACTTGCGGATCTCTTTCGCGCCCGCCTCGCCCTCGAACTCGGAAAGGTCCATCCAGATCTGGCGGCTGTGGGTGAGCAGGCTGCGGCAGCGCTGGAGCATGAGCGGCGGCTGTTCGAATTCGAAGCCTGCCCGCAGGCTGGCTTGCACGAAATCGAAGAATTTTTCACGTTCGTAAAGCAGGATGGGGTCGTACATTTCGTAGCCGAGCCACGGATCGCCGCGCAGGTCGCGCGGGGATTTGAAGTCGTCCCTTGGGCGGCGGGTGATGTCGAGGTGAAAATCGGGGGTGAGTTTGATGAACTCGCGCGGCTTTTCGGGTAGGTCCTTGACAACGAAGACCAGGTCGATGTCGGCTGTGCCGCCGAGCATGGGGTCGACGTTGAGCAGGGAGCCTGTCAGGTAGGCGGCGATGATGTTGGGGTCGTTATACGCCCGTTCCTGGACGGTCTCTTTGGCAATTCGCAGAAGGGAGTCTCGTGTGACGCGCATGGTTCCTGCCTATTCGAGGGGCAAACTGGCTTGAAACGGAGTCAGGTTCAAGGTCTGGCGGATGCGGTTTTCAATCAACTGGAGATGCTCCGTGTTTTGGATGATGTTCAGGTCGTTGGTGTCGATCTTCAATACGGGTGTATGGTCGAACGGCTTGGAGAAAAATTCTTCATACGCCAGGTTGAGTTCATGGATGTAACTGCGCTCCATTTGCCGTTCGTAGGGTCTGTCGCGGAAGGCGATGCGGTTCATGAGTGTGTCGGTGCTGGCTTGCAAATAGACGAGTAAATCGGGTTTGGGGATCTTTTCGCCCAGCGCCTCATGTACTTTGTGATACATGTCCAGTTCGTCGCCTTTCAGGTTGATGCCTGCGAACAGCGCATCCTTTGCAAACGTGTAATCCGAGATCAGGCTTTTCCCATCCGCCAGTATCTTTGGCACATTGTTGTTCTGTTGGTGATAGCGGCTGAGCAAAAAGAAGATCTGTGTCTGAAAGGCGTAGCGCGCGCGGTCTGCATAAAAATCGGAGAGGAATGGATTCTCCTCGAACACTTCCAGCAAAACCTCCGCTTCAAACGCGGATTGTAAAAGACGGGCGAGCGTGGTCTTTCCGACACCGATCACGCCTTCGATGGCTATGTACATGAACGAATGCTCCCTGAATGGTATTGACCAAAGGATACCATAAAACAGGTTTGATATTCTTTTGAAGAGGGCGGGATAAAGGGGGAGTATCCATGCGCGGATGCCATTGTCTGACGACCGGATAAGTTGATTAAATCCCGCTTGTGTTGACTTGACATGTGGAATACGCTTTGATATATTTGGATAGAATTTTTTTCTAAATAATTAATTATGACGCCTCGAAAATACACCAAGACCAAACGCGAAGCCGCTTCCGAAGCCATCCGTCAGCGGATCCTCCGATCCACGCTGGCGCTTCACAGCCGGAAGGGAATCTTCGGCACTTCCTGGAAGGATATCGCCCAACATGCAGATGTCTCACTGGCGACTGTTTATAACTACTTCCCTTCCCTCGATGAGCTGGTGCCTGCCTGCGGCGAGTTGATGTATGCGATTGTCCAGCCGCCCTCATTGGAGGATGCAGATGTCATCTTTGCCAACGCGGCAACGGTTGAGGAACGAATCGCAAGTTTGGTGAAAACACTCTTCGACTTTTATGAGCGCGGCGAGCCCTATCTTGAGATGGATCATCAAGAACGCACATTGCCATCAGTTCAGGAGTGGGAGGCGTATCTCAAATCCCTAATCGAAGGGCTGACGCGTATCGCGCTCAAGCCGATCAAACCGAACAAACGCACGGTGGAAACCGTCAGCGCGTTGTTGGATGTGCCTGTATTCCTGTCATTTCGCAGAAAAGAAATATCACGCGCGGAGATCGAACGGACGATCAATGAATTACTGGTGTGTTTGGTTGCCAGGTCGCCGGGTTAGCGGTGGCTTGTTTTAATGGTCAGAGGAGCAAAAATGAACACAAACCTTGCAAGCCTAATCTATGCATTGAACGCGAACGAGGGTGAAGCCCGCTGGTGGATGGGCGGACTGGCGATCATCAAAGCCACAGGCAAAGATACCGACGGGCACTTCGCGCTGGTGGAAGTAATGGATCACGAGGGTGAGGATACACCCCTGCATGTCCATCACAACGAGGATGAAGCATTTTGGGTTCTGGAAGGTTCGCTCACCTTTGAAGTCGGCGACAAAACCATCAAGGCAGGACCCGGCTCATTCCTCTTCGGTCCCAAAGGCGTGCCGCACCGTTACCGCGTAGACAAAGGTCCATCACGCATGTTGTTCATTCTCTCGCCCTCGGGCTTTGAGGATTTCATCCTTGAGACGAGTGAACCTGCCGCGTCCATCACCCTGCCGCCACGACCCGATGCGCCTCCCACCCCGGAAGATATGGAGCCATTGATGCCGATCATTCAAAAATATGGGATGGAAGTTCTGGGGTAGAGAATCCGTAGGGATGCGGCAACGTTGTATCCCTACGATATAATCCCAGCATGACCCGCATTTGCATCACGCCGTTCGTGCAGGGGACGGGCGGCATGGCGTCCTTTCGTCTGAAATTCGAGCAGGGATTAAAGTCCCGCGGCATCGACATCACCTACGATCTGGACTCAAACTTCGAGTCTCTGCTCGTCATTGCAGGGACTCGCTTCCTTCCCCGCCTCAGCCGGGTCCGCCGACGAGGCATTCGCGTCGTCCAAAGGTTGGATGGCATCAACTGGGTGCATCGCGTGAAATGGTCGGGTGCGAGATATACCGTCCGTGCGATGTACGGCAATTTCATGCTTTCGCTCATCCGCAATCGTTTCGCGGACAGGGTCATTTACCAAAGTCAATTCATCCGCCAGTGGTGGGAGGACTGGTACGGCGTGGCGGACGCTCCTGCAAGTGTCATCATCAACGGCGTGGATTTGCAGACTTACACTCCTGCAGGTGAGCACGAAAGCCCGACCGACAAATTCCGTATGTTACTGCTCGAAGGCAGTCTTGCGCGGGGGTTGAATTCGGGCTTGTTCCATGCCGTCAGCGTGGCGGAGAAATTGTCCACGAAATACCCGATGGAAGTCGTTGTGGCTGGCACAGTGGACGAAGCCACACAGCGCAAAATGCAAAGCAGTGTCCCTGTGAAATTCCTCGGCACCGTCCCGCGCACGGAGATTCCCAAACTGGCACGGTCATCCCACTTAATGTACTGCGCGGAAGTCAACCCGCCCTGCCCGAACTCGGTCATCGAGTCACTGGCATGCGGACTGCCCGTCATCGGCTTCGATACAGGCTCGCTCAAGGAGTTGGTCGGTGATGAGGCGGGGGTGATCGTGCCGTACGGGGCGAATCCCTGGAGATTGGAAACACCCGATGTGGATGTGCTCGCGGCGTCAGCGGGGGAGGTGATCGAGAAACAGAGTCAATTCCGGGCGGCGGCGAGGAGGCGCGCGGAAGCGGAGTTCGGTCTCGATACAATGGTCAAGTCGTATCTCAACGTTTTGTTGGAGGATTAGGCATGGATGGCGAAGTCCACGAATTTTTGTTGAAGCATTTGCGGGGCATCATGACCAATGATATTGCGTCGTATCACGAAACGACGGCGGAGGATTTGACGTTGTACGAGTGGTGGGTCACGCCGCATCGGTTGGACGGGTTGCCGTTCCATGAGTTTATGATGACATCGAACGGAGAGCGCGGCGCAGTCTTCGGCGCGGAGGAAACGGGCAAGACCAGATTCGACTTGTCGAATTTGCATATCCAACGCTACGGCGATACGGCGATTGCAAGTTATACCTTGCTCATCAGCACGGCGCTGGCTTCGGGCGTGACGGTCGCCGCGCATAACGAAAGCCGCGTGATGGTGAAGTTGGATGGCGTGTGGAAGGTGGTGCACGTGCATAAATCGCCCGCCTACTCGGCTCCGCACGTGGGATGATGGACAATTGACTGTGGACGATTGATGATGGATACGGTCTGTAATCCGCAGTCTATAGGCACTGCATGAACTCTCGCCAACATCGTTCTTACGACTTTCTCTGGTTGAGCATTGCGTTGATGCCGTTGATCGTGATTGCATTCCTGCTGGAGATCCAACCGCAGGACTTCTGGTGGTTGATGCGTGTGGGGATGGAGACCATTCAGAATGGGGCGGTTCCCATTATTGACACCATCAGTTGGAGCCAGGCGGGGCAACCTATCGTCTATCAACCCTGGCTGGCGGGGGTGATTCTTTATCTTGTTTACAATGCGGGCGGAATTACATTTGTATTTTTATTGCGCGGACTGTTGATCGCGATCACCTACGGCTTGGTTTGGCAGATGTCCCGCCAGGTTTCCAACGCCCGTCTTGCGACCATTCTTATTTTTGTCCTTGGCATTGCCAGCGCGAACAACTGGTCTGTGCGTTCGCAGTTGTTTGCTTATCCGCTTTTTGTAATTTGCCTGTGGAGCCTTCTGCATTGGCAAAATGGAAAGAGAAATCATCTTTGGGTGCTGCCCGTCGCCGCCCTGCTTTGGGCAAACCTGCATGGCTCCTTTATCCTGCCATTCATGTTGGTTGGCGCGGCGCTCCTGTTTGGAACGGGCGACAAAAAAACACTCGCCATTATATTTGGTCTGATGCTCCTTGCGACGTTGATCAATCCGCATGGGCTTGACGTGTGGAAATATGTTGCCTTCATGCTCAACTCACCGTCCGACCAGCTCTTTGCATTCGAATGGTCGCCGCCGCGCAACGAAGGCTGGCAGATGAACATCTTCTTCGCGTGGCTGCTTGCATTTTCTCCGCTCGCCGCATTCTCGCCGCGCAAACTGTCCATGCTGGACTGGGTTTGGCTTCTTGGCTTTGGCTGGCTCGCGCTCACAGGCTTGCGTTACGTCATCTGGTTTCAAATTCTCCTCGCCGTCTTCACCGCCGCACTCCTCGCCGAATGGACAAAACGGCTCGATCAGCCCAAACCGACTTTTCCCGCACTCAATGTCAGTTTTGGGATTTTCATCCTTTTTATTCCCTTGCTGTTTTTGACGGGGCTTCGCGAAACATGGATGGATGACTCTGTTCCTGTTTATGAGATGACCACCACGCCTCTCGCCGCGACGGGATGGTTGAGTGAACACCCCCAAGCCTGTTCCAACCTTTGGGCGGACTACGCCTTTGGCGGTTATCTGTCCTTTGCCATGCCCTCCTGCAAACCGTGGATGGACAGCCGCTTCAATGCCTATCCGCCCGAACAATGGAGCGAGTATGTCCGGGTCAGCCGCGCCGAAGGCTGGCAGGAGATGTTCGACCGCGGGAAAATCAACACGCTCATGCTTTCCGCAGTGGCACAGCCGAGGCTGGTGAGTGCAGTTTCCGAATCTGAGATTTGGTGCGAAGAATACCGCGATGCGTATGCGGTCATCTTCGCACGTTGCGAGGCGAAATGAATTTCAAAGGAAGATTGGGTCTGCAACAACGCGTCCTTCCGAGTTACCGCGTGCCGTTCTTTGATCTGCTGGCAGGTCACTGTGAAGGCGGGATGAGTCTGTTCGCGGGGCAAGCCCGTCCCGTGGAAATGATCGCAGGTGGAACGACTCAGCTTGCCCGTCATGTCGAGGCGAAAAATATCCATTTGTTTGGCGGTCCGTTCTATCTTTGTCATCAAAAGAATTTCATCCAATGGCTCGAAGATTGGGATCCCGATGCGTTGATCGTGGAGGCAAATCCGCGTTATCTCGCCACGCCCGCCGCTGTGGGTTGGATGCACCAGCGCGGACGAAAAGTCATCGGCTGGGGATTGGGTTCTCCAACAGCGCACGGGCTTCGAAGAAAACGAAGGGTTGCATTTGTCAGCCAATTCGACGCCATGATCTCTTACAGCCAGCGTGGTGCGGAGGAATATGCCGCGCTCGGGTTCCCGCGTGAGAAGATCTTCGTGGCGCATAACTCGGTTTCACCGGCGCCCGAAAAACCGGACGATAGACCTCAGACTGTGGAGCGTGCGACGATCTTGTTCGTGGGACGGTTGCAGGCTCGCAAGAGGATCGATTCGCTGCTCCGTGCCTGCGCGGAGTTGGGGACAAATCCGCGCCTGCTCATCGTCGGTGATGGACCCGAACGCGCCGCGTTGGAATCACTTGCAAAAGAGATTTATCCATCGGCGGAATTCATCGGTGCGAAACATGGGGCGGAGATAAAGCCCTATTTTGCAGAAGCAGACCTATTCGTCCTGCCTGGAACCGGAGGGTTGGCGGTGCAGGAGGCGATGAGTCACGGTTTGCCGGTCATTGTGGCAAAAGGGGACGGCACGCAGGATGACCTTGTCCGCGAAGGGAATGGCTGGCAGATCGAGCCTGAAAATTATGGTGCGCTGGTTGCCGCAATGAAAAACGCGCTATCGGATATAGCGCGTCTGCGAAGGATGGGGGCGGAGTCGTTCCGCATTGTTTCCGAGGAGATCAACATCCAAAAGATGGCGGAAACGTTCGTGCGGGCGTTGAATAGTTGAATCAGCCGTATTTTGGCGTATCGCCGATGATTTCCCAGCCGTGCTCCTGTGCGATGACTTTCAATTTCGCGTCGGGATAGACTGCTACGGGATGATCGGCGTGTTCGAGCAGTGGAACATCGAGGATGGTATCGCCGTAGGCGATGTCCACTTTGTCAACGCCGAGACGGCTGAGCACTTTTTCGATCTTTTTCTCGTCCGCCACCAGTTCGCTGACCAGCCGCACACGTCCGTTCACGATCTCGATCGGCGTGCCGATGACCTCTGCGCCAATGCGGCGCGCGAACGGCTCGATGAATGGTTCCACGACACTGCTGGCGATATAGACCTTTGCGCCGTTTTCGCGGTGCTTGATGAGACGCGTCACGACGTCTTCGCGGCGTTTCTTCCACAGGTTGTGTTCCACGGTCCATTCGGCAGCGTGTTTGACGTTTTCCGGCGTGGCGTTTTTGATATAGCCAAGGCTGTCCACCATTAACTTTTGTCCCCACGTTTGCCAGTCGATGAGTCCATTCTTTGCCAGCAGGTACGACGGCGTGATGGCTGCGATATACCAGTTGGCGCGCAGCTTGCTTTGATTATGTTTCACCCAGTCCACAAGACCCAGGAACGGCGAGCCGGTGGTCAGGGTTCCCATCATATCTGAAACGACGATCATGAATTCTCCTTCAATGATTAATCCAGCAACGCCCGTAGTGCGCGGGTGTTATCTGCCATTCGTTCTGCCATCAGGCGCGCGAGCCATTCATGCAGGGCGGCTGCCACGTGAGGCTCCTCGCTTTCCATCTTTTTCATGGATTCGGTCGTCAGGCGGAAAAGCACGCATTTTTGCTCTGCAACCACGCTGGCAGTACGTTCATTTTTTAGATAGATGCCCACCTCGCCGACCACCGTCCCGCCGCGGACGTTCCGCAAGCGTGTCGTTCCGGCTTCCCCTTCTTCCAGGATCACGTTAAGACGCCCGGACTCGATGAAGTACATGGCTTCGGGCGGGTCGCCGCGCCGTATGAGATAGGAATTCGCGTCCAATTCCATGCGTTCGAGGTAGAGCAGCAGACGGTCGATCATTTCCGGTTTTGGGAAGGTTCTCCGTAATTGGGATTTGATCCCGGTCTGGATGAACTGCGTGGACGCTTCGTGCCTTTGCAGGATCATATTCTCGCACCATTCCACGCCGTGGTCGAGCGTGGGGAAGATCTGCACCCGCAGACCGGGCTGGAAGCCTCCCTTGATCATTTGCTGGCGGATGACAGGCGTTACTTGTGTGAGCACGAGGTGAATATCGTGCAGTTCTGCCAGTTGATACATGCGCGTGAAACTGGATACAGCCGAGGAATCCAGCCCGTGGACGCGGTGGAAATCCAGCACGATGAAATGCTCCTTGTTGGTCTTGTCCTCCAAAATTTCGCGGACGCGCGCCAGCAGCCTGTCTGATGTGCCGAAGAAGATATATCCCTGCAAACGAAAAATATGAATACCCATGCCGTGCGCATGAAGGATCTCGCGCTGGGCGGCGGGTCTATCCACATTGGAATGATAGATCTGCCCGTTCAACGTGTCCCGCACCGTATTGATGTTGCTGTACTTGACCACGAACAGGATGGTTGCAGCGATGATTCCCACACCCACGCCTTCGAGAAATCCCCACAGGGCGATCACGATCAGGCTGATGATGACGATGAAGTAATCTGCACGCGGAAGTTTGAACCAGGCTTCATATACCCATTCGATCAACAAGGATAAGCCCAATACCAGGAGCAGACTGCTCAGAAGCGCGACAGGCAGATAACTGAAAAATCCGCCGCCGAAGAGCAGCACCAGTCCGCAGATCACCGTTGCAGTGACGGTGACCACGCGGGTTTTCGCTCCCATGCGTTGACCGAGCGCCGTCGCGCCGAGATAATGATAGCCGATCGGTCCTCCGCCCAGACCGGAAACGATGTTGGCGATGCCGGTCATGCGCAGTTCACGGTTCAGGTCGATATCGCGTTTGGCGACCAATTCCAAGCCTGTGGCGTTCAGGAGAAGCGCGATCAAACTTACCAGCGGCACAGGGATCAAGAGACCGATCTGCTGTGCCAGCGCGTTCCAATCCACGAGGCTGATATCCGCAGGGGTAAATGGTTTCCAGAGTCCGCCCGCTGGAAAGGTTTCAAAAAGCAGCCCCATGCTGCGCGCCTGCTCAATGGATGTGCCTGTGACGAGTAATCCGGCGTAAAAGAGAAGAAGCGCGCCGAAGATAATGCCGGGCCAGACCAGATGATGATTTACCTTTCGCAGTACGACGAGGATGATAAGGGCGTAGAGAGTCCCCGGCAGCCAGAGAAAGATATTCTCAAGCTGCATCAGGTTGCGGAGAGTCTGAAGCGATAATGTCTGCCCAGCCATGACCTCGATCGCGCCGCGAGTCAACAGCCAGCCGGTCCCGGCTAAAAAACCGCCGACGACGGGGTAGGGGATGTAGCGGACGAGATTCCCCAGCCCGAACTGACCGATCACGAGCAGGATCGCCCCGGTGACGAGGGATGAGATGATGATGCCCGCCGCCGTGGTAAAGAAAGCGACTTCCACGCCGGATGAACCAGCCAGCATGCCGGCGATGCCGCCCGCCATGACCGCCACCAGCGCGGCGGGACCATCCTGCGGACCGATCGCTGTGCCGGGCAAGGAGCCAAGCAGTGATGCGAAAAGTGTTACGACGAATGCACCGAATAGGAACAATCCGACACCCCGCTGAATGTATACGCTCATTTCCCCGCTGAACACGAGCGCCGCCAGCGAAACGCTCAAGACCACCGTGATCATGCCGATGACCAGTCCTGCTGTGATTCCTGTAACAAGTTGATGTGAATCAAAAGAAAAAGCAGGTTTGCTTTGCATGGCGCTCTCCTCTTCAGTGAATTCCCGATTGTATCTGAATTTCAGTCAAATAAGGAAGTTATTGCGCTGTATTGCCCCCATCCACCAGCAGCAAATGACCGGTCACAAAGGACGCTTCATCCGAAGCCAAAAACAAAACGGCATTGGCGATCTCTTCCGGTTTTCCGAAACGCCCCATCGGGATGTATGCGCTGGATTCCTTGATCGCTTCCTCCAGCGTCACCGGGTCGGAGTTCTCGAAATAGCCTTTCTCCATCCACCTGTCCACGAACGTATCACCGGGGCAGACCGCATTCACGCGGATGTTCTCGCGCGCATAATCGAGCGCCATTGCCTTGGTCATCATCCCCACCGCACCCTTGCTCATCACATACGGGAAGGCATCCGTCCCAGCCACCACCGACCAATCCGAGCCATTGTTGACGATCGCGCCGCGTCCCTGCTTCCTCATGTGCGGCAGGATCAGTTTGCTCATGCGCCACACCGCTGTGATGTTGATGTCGATCGTGCGCTGCCATGTCTCCTCGTCCGTTGTCTCCGCCGTCCCGCTGGTGACGATGCCCGCGTTGTTGAACAAAATATCAATGCGACCGAATTCCTTGAGAGCGACATCCACAACTCGCTGACAGTCCTCCATCTTTGAGTGATCCGCCTCTATGAACACGCATCGGACTCCCCTGTTCCTGCATTCCGCTTCGACGGTTTTCCCCAAGCCGACGCGCCTGCCCGTGATGACCAGATCCGCACCTTCTTCCGCGAAACGGATCGCCGTGGCTTGACCGATTCCCGATGTGCCGCCCGTGATGATGGCAACTTTACTTTTTAATCGCATAACTACCTCCATTCTTATTTTATCCGTATTCATCCGCGTTCATCTGTGGTTTAATTCACAGCATGGACAGCAAGACCCTCAACGTACTCGAATACCCCAAGATCCTCGAACGGCTGGCAGGCTTCTGCGATTTCTCCGCTTCGATGGCACTCGCCCGCTCGCTCGAGCCGACCGATTCCTACGACCTCGCCGTCTCCCGCATTGCAGAGACCACTGAAGCGCGGAAACTGCTCTCGATTCAGGATGTGAGCATCGGCGCGGCGCATGACGTCCGCAACGCAGCGGACCTCGCCGCCCGCAACGGTGTGCTCGACCCGCATGCCCTGCTGGACATCAAATCCACGCTCATCTCCTGCCGCGAGTTGAAGAAAACCTTTGACAAAAAGGAAGGCGAGTATCCGCGCCTGGCGCTGATCGTGGACGGATTGCCCGAAACGCACGGTATCGTGGATGCCATCACGCGCGTGCTCTCGGACCGCGGCGAAGTGCTGGATTCTGCCTCCGTCAAGCTGGCAGACATCCGCCGCAAATTGAAGATCGCGCATGACCGCTTGATGACGCGCCTGCAAAAATACGTCACGGACTCCAAGACCGTGTCCATGTTACAGGATTCGATCATCACCCAGCGCGACGGGCGTTATGTCATTCCACTGCGGGCTGAGTTCAAAGGCAAGATCAAAGCCATCATCCACGACCAATCCGCCAGCGGAGCGACGTTGTTCGTCGAGCCTCTGCCCGTCGTCGAAGCCAACAACGAGATCCGCGAACTGCAACTCGCCGAACGGGACGAAGAACGCCGCATCCTCGCGGAAGTGTCGTCCATCGTCGGCGCGCACGCAGTGGAGATCAAGTACGGCGTGGAGAACCTCGCCGTGCTCGATCTGGCGTTCGCAAAAGCGAAATATGCCGAAGAACTGCGGGCGAACGAGCCTGTGTTGCATGATAGGAAAGATGAAAGAAGAAAGAATAATGACGCTCCTCTTTCCTCTTTCGTCTTACGTCTCCTCCAAGCCCGCCACCCCTTGCTCGACTCCGAGACCGTCGTCCCCATCGACGTGGACCCGCGCGAAGGCACACGCGCCATCGTTATCACCGGTCCGAACACGGGCGGCAAGACCGTCTCGCTCAAGACCGTCGGTCTGCTGGTGGTCATGGCGCAAAGCGGGCTGCACATCCCGGCGCAAAGCGGCTCGGAACTGCCCTTCTTCAAATCGGTCTATGCCGATATCGGCGACGAGCAATCCATCGAGCAATCGCTCAGCACGTTCAGCGGGCACATCACCAACATCATCCGCATCCTGAAAGTGATCGACCAGCGCTCGCTGGTCATCTTCGACGAGCTCGGCTCCGGCACCGACCCGCAGGAAGGCGCCGCCATCGCGCGCGCGATCCTCACGCACCTGCTGGATACGGGCTGTACGACGCTCGTCGCGACGCACTATCCCGAACTGAAAACCTTCGCGCACTCGACGGAAGGCGTGGTCAACGCTTCGCTGGAATTCGACATCAAGACGCTTCGCCCGACCTTCAAGCTGACCATCGGTCTCCCGGGCAGGTCCAACGCCTTAGCCATCGCCCAAAAGCTGGGACTGCCGCAAGCCATCATTGACTCGGCAAAAGCGGAGATCAATCCGCTCGATCTGCGCGCCGACAAACTGCTGGACGACATCCGCAAGGAGCGCAACCGCACCTCGCGCGAGCGTGAGAAGTTGGAGAAAGCCCGCGCCCGGCTCGAAGCGCAAACCCGCGAACTGGAACAGCGCCTCGAAAAGATAGAGGACGAACGCCGCGACACCATTGCCAAAGCCCGCGCCGAAGGCGAGTTGGAAGTGGCAGTACTCAAACGCAACATCGACTCGTTGAAGGCTCAACTCAAGAAAGCCAGCCAGCCGTTGACAGCCATCAAAGCCATCGAAGCGAAGATGGAACAGATGGAAGAGAAGGTGGATGCGCCTGTGGAGCGCCGACGGACGGTAGACGGCGGACCGTCAACGGTCAACGGTCAGCGGTCGTTTGCGCTGGGGGAGAAGGTCACTGTCAGCACGTTGAATGCCGAGGGGGTGGTGACAGCCCTGGGTGAGTCGGATGCGGAGGTGCAGATTGGGACGATCCGCGTGCGGGCGAAGTTATCGGATCTGGTGAGGCGAAGGGATGAGGCGCCAGCGGATCCAAAGAAAGTGGAAAGTGGAAAGAAATCAACTGCCTCGTCCACGGTCAGCCGCCCGGCGTCCACATCGCCCGGTATGGAAGTAGACCTGCGCGGGTTGATGTCTGAAGATGCGCTGGATAAGATGGAGCGCTATCTGGAGCAGGCGTATCTGGCGGGACTGCCGTGGGTGCGCATCATTCACGGGAAGGGGACGGGCAGGCTGCGGCAGGCGGTGCGCGAAGCGCTGAAGGGTCATGCGTACGTCAAGTCGTTCGAGGAGGGCGGGGACAAGGAAGGCGGCGAAGGCGTGACGGTGGCGAAGTTGAACGCCGGGTAGCCGAATATGCAGGTCACGTTCGTAACGTGACCTACGGTATAATTTTTTAGACATCGGAGGAGCGCCATGTCCATTGACGACGCCATAAAAAAGATGACAGAACTCATCAAAGCCGCCTGCGCCGACGCGGAGATCAAATCGGCGGTGATGTCGGATGAGGAGGCGCGGTTGTCGGTGTATGCGCCGGCGGGGGACATCCAGAAGATCAAGGATGTGACCTTCCAGCCCGCGCTCGACATGCTGAATACGGACGGGATGGATGTGCAGGTCTTCGTCTATGACAAGGATGCGCCGCCGTTGAAGGGGTGAGAAGGTTTGAACGTTGGGACGTCCCTTGCGGGCGTCCTGTTTTTTTAACCGCGAAGCGCGCCGAGGACGTCGAGCGCTTGTGGTTGCTTCGCGGTCATGGCGGGAGCTGGCAGCGGGTCATTCCCCTGTTGCCATGCGCCAGACGAGGTTCAGTGCCTCGAGACCGGTGCGGCGGTGGATCTCCTGCGCCTGCTCGTTGAGGTAGATGGGTCCCTGATATTCCCTGTTGCGCATGACGTACAAGCCGCGGTCGGGGAGGTCGTTCAGGGCGGCGTAGAAGTTCCAGAGCGGGAGGTTGAACTCGGCGGCGAGCAGTGCCACGTCGCGGTTGACGCGGTGGTCGAGTTCGCGGTTGTCGGCTTTGGTGGCGAGCAGAGGCACGACGCCCTTCTCGATCAACTGCCCGATGACACGGCGCAGGTATTCGGTGTTGCGGGACTCGTAATGGGAGCCGATCTGGATGATGACGAAGGACGGGTTGTGCAGGCGCAGTTCGCATTGGACGGGCGTCTCTGCGAAGGTGCAGCCGAAGCGACCGCGATGCCACTGGGTCCAGAGCAGGGCGCCGGGGGTGGTGCCGTCCTGTGCGGTGGGACTCTCACGGTTGAAGGAGCCGGTGAAGTTGTCCACCAGTTCGCGCAGTTCGGGGGGGAGGTCGGAGATGGCGAGCGGGTCGGTTTCGTAGATGCCGAAGAATTCTTCGGGACGGGCTTGGCAGTCGCCGAAGAGGGAGAAGGCGTTGGGATCGTTGCCGAGCGCCAGTCCGCGCTGGTAGATGTCGCGCAGGTTTTCGGAGGGGGAGGGCAGGACGGGCAGGCGCATCCATGAGTTGTCGGGGGTGGCGGTGATGCGGGCGGCGGCAGAGGCGGTGGCGGGGGGAAGGCTGGTGGATGCCGGATCAGCTGTCGGCGTGGTGCGAGGCGTGGATGTCAGGCTGGGGGTGGAGGCGGCTTCGGGCGTGACTGTGGGGCTGGTCGTCGGGGGGACGTCGTAGCGCGGGGTGGGGATCTGTCTGGCGAGGGTGGCGGTCGGTTCGGGGGTGGGAGTGGCAGCCGCCGGTGGGGCGCATGAGGCGAGCAGGAGGCAGGTTGTTAGCAGTAAAAGGGCGGTGCGCTTCATTCAGGCGATTAAACCACAGTTGAGCGGCGGGGGACGGGGCGTTTAATGGAAGTCTTAGTATTTGGGGATGTGCGTGAAAAGTAGAAAGTTTGCAGGTTGGAAGGTTTGAAAGAGGGGGGTGTGTGATGTTTCTTGTTGACCGGTGTTGTGGGTGTGTTTATAATTTGTTCATCGGGTTTTTGCCTTTTGTTGTTCCCGCACCGGGGCGGGGATGCTGTGAAGAGCACATGGGACGAGGTCCGCAAGGCGGTTGGGTGCTTGGCTTCAAGAAGGAATAATTCACTATGGACACGATTGAATCAATCGGTGAACTAATCAGTGTACTCGAAAAACGGATAAGAAGAGATAATCGAATTCTTTGGTATCGTGGTCAGCGTTCTGCATCATGGAACATACAGGCTGGAATCAGTCGAGGTTATGACCTAGAGGAAAGAAATCTAACACAACGATTTCGTTCTCGCGCACGAATCCGATACACCAATGCACCCCCTTACGACGACTTAGCGGGATGGTTGAGCCTTATGCAACATTATGGTCTACCAACACGATTGTTAGACTGGACACGTTCACCGCTGATTGCCTTGTATTTTGCCCTTGAACCGTATATATATGAAGAAAGAGAAATCGAAGATGCCTGCATATGGATACTTGAACCTCATATTTTGAATAACATCGAGGGTTTTGGTGATGTTACTCCATCGATTGATGCTCACATGTGTCGTGACATGCTGCGACCAGCTTTTTATCATCAGGGAGAGGAAAATAACAAAGTCTTAGCGGCTATGGCTTCAGAAATGGACCAAAGAATGTTTGTACAACAAGGATGCTTTACTATCCATTCGTACCAAGAGCCACTGAATAAGCGCCAAGGTAGTGAAGCTTATTTATCGGCTGTGAGAATTCCCGCTCAAAGAATCCATGAGATGGCATTTACAATTGATGTTTGCGGCTTTAGAAAAGGAGATGTATTTCCAGACCTAGCAAACCTCGCCCTAGAATTAAAGAATCGACATCCTTGATTCTTAGAAAATGCGCCCACCGATTAACGCCGATTAATAGCAGTGTCCCCCCATAGGGATCGCTCCGCGCAGAAGTCTTTCGGCTGGACGGGTTGCCCCTCCCGTCCCACTGCGTGGTCCACCCTCCCCAATTACGACATTTCAAGTTGGGTAGGGATGTAGGACGTACAAGTCGTATTTGGAGAGGGAACTGGTGACGAGGTCCGCAAGGTGGTTTGGCATTTTCTCTAAAAGGATTCTATGTTAGATCAAGTGCTACAAGGACAATTGGTCATACTTCGCCCAGCAACTCTGGATGATCGGCGGTCAATCTATGAATGGGCAGCATTTTCCGATGCAACCCAATCCATGATGGGACCACCGATCTACCCTGAACATCCTGTCCCAACATGGGATGAGTTTTGCGAAGACCATAAAACGCATTTCTTTGACGGTTCTGCCCCTCATCTTGGACGCTGTTTCATCATCATGGTCGATAACGAGCCAGTTGGACAGGTCTACTTTAACGATATTGATGAACGAAATGGCAAGAAAAGGACTGAAATGGATCTTTGGATGCGAGCTGAGAAATACTGTGGCAAAGGCTATGGCAGCGACGCGCTTCTCACACTTTGTAATCATGTGGCACGCGAACTTGCAGTCCAAGAGTTTATGGTTCAGCCATCCGCTCGAAATCCACGAGCAATTAGAGCCTATGAAAAAATTGGGTTTGTAAAGCTCCCACTGACTGTTGAAGAAGCTCGAAACATTTGGTGGCAGAATGACTACTTTGATAGTGTGTACATGGTAAAAACCATCTTGCCAGAAAGCAAATCCCATTAATTATGGTGAGTATATTCAAGCCCAGCAACGCCTACCGATGAACAGCAGTGCCACCCCCAAGGGGTTCTCCGCGCAGAAGTCTTTCGGCTGGGCGGGATTGTCGTAAATTTTGGTGACATTTTATATGAGCATACAAAGACAAATCAAAGAGTATATTTCCAGCCAACCTGAACCAAAACGCAGCGATATGCAAGAGTTGCACCGCGTCATTCTGGAAGTAATGCCAGCATGTAAATTATGGTTCTTGGATGGTAAAAACAGCGAAAATAAAATTGTCTCCAACCCTAATATCGGATATGGACTTCGTACCATTAAATATGCCGATGGGAAAACCAGAGAGTTTTATCAAGTTGGCTTGAGCGCAAACAAAACCGGTATCTCCGTCTACATACTTGGGATCAAGGATAAGAAATATTTAGCCCAGACATATGGAAAAAAACTTGGCAAGGCGAGCGTGAGCGGATATTGCATTAAGTTCAAGGCGCTGAAAGATATAAACCTTGACATTCTTGAAGCGGCGATACGATATGGGGTTCAGAATGAAATAGAACATGATTAAAAGACAAGACTCTCAATGGTTGAGTTATGGAAATTTTCAGTCGTTTCTCAAAATCCAGTGAGTCTTAAGGCAAAGAGCCACAGAACACAGCGTGCCACCCGTCCCCGCTTCGCTCGGGGACGATGGCGCAAGTCCGTTGGTCGGCAAATTGATGATCAACTCTGAGGGAAAAGAACCATTGTAAGGAGAAGGATGAGAATGGCAGATAGGTATATAGCATTCCTGCGCGGCATTAACGTTGGCGGTCATCGGGTCAAAATGGAACAATTACGTACCGTGTTCACAGAACTTGGACTAACTAACGTGCGCTCTTACATCAATAGTGGAAATCTATTCTTCGATACGAACGAGAGGGATCGTCAAGGATTGACCGAACGCATTGAGCGGCATTTGCATGGCACGCTGGGTTATGAAGTCCCCGTGTTTCTGAGAACAGTAGCCGAACTCAAAGCCATTTTGGCGCAAAATCCTTTCAAAGAAATCAAACAAACGGAAGAGCAACGATATTGCGTTATATTCACCGCTGTCCCCCTAAACAAGGGGCTGCTTTTACCGATCCATTCCACTACGAATGACATGGATCTCATAGCTGTCAACAAGTATGAGGCATTTGTAGTATGGCACCTTGTCAACGGAAGACCGCCTTCTGGCACGTTTCCCGCGAATACCCTTCCAGCAAGGAGTACTTCAAGGTTTTTCCATACTCTGGAAAAGATACTCCGCGCTGCCCAGGAATAAAATACGTACGGCTGTTTACCTGGTTGGTGGTCCAAGATGAAAGCTGTTATTACCATCAATGTCGCCCAACACAGCGTGCGGGATTAGAAACGGGATTTCAAGGGCGGGTGGTTTGGAGAGCGGAATTTCATGGGCGAGATGATTTCGCCCCTACGAGCGGATGGGGGTTTGCAAACCTTCCAACCTTCAAACAAAATGTGCTAGACTCACACAAATTCGTTCGTCTTCCCTGCCCAACCCGTTCCACAGCGACCATCCGACCACCAGACCATTAGACTACCAGACCACTTATGGAAACCCTGTCCTCCGCCCTCGACCCCAACTCACCCGAATTCAAAGCCAACGCCGAGCATCACCGCGCACTGGCACAGGAACTGAAGAAACAGCTGGCCATTGTCCGCGAGGGAGGCGGCGAGAAGTACCGCAAGCGGCACGAAGAGCAGGGCAAGTTGTTCGTGCGCGAACGCATCGAACGCCTGCTCGACCCCGGCGCGCCGTTCCTTGAACTGTCCACGCTGGCGGCGCACGATCTCTATGACGGCGGGGCACCCGGCGCGGGGATTGTGACAGGCATCGGGCGCGTCGCGAAGCGCGAAGTGTTGATCGTCGCCAACGATGCCACGGTCAAGGGCGGCTCGTACTTCCCGATGACGGTCAAGAAACACCTGCGCGCCCAGCAGATCGCCGAGGAGAACCACCTGCCTTGCCTGTATCTGGTCGACTCGGGCGGCGCGAACCTGCCTTTTCAGGATGAGGTCTTCCCCGATGCGCATCACTTCGGGCGCATTTTTTACAATCAGGCGCGCATGTCTGCCAAGCGCATTCCGCAGATCGCCGCGGTGATGGGCAGTTGCACAGCGGGCGGCGCGTACGTGCCTGCCATGAGCGACGAAGCGGTCATCGTCAAAGGCGCGGGCACGATCTTCCTCGGCGGACCTCCGCTGGTGAAAGCCGCCACGGGCGAGGACGTCACTGCCGAGGAGTTGGGCGGCGCGGATGTCCACACGCGCAAGTCGGGCGTGGCGGATCACTTCGCCGAGGATGACGACCACGCCATCGAAATTCTTCGCTCGATTGTTGAAACTCTCCCCCGTGGACATGTCCATTCGCATCTTTCCGCGCTCGAAGTTGCCCCGCCCGAGGAACCCTTGTACCACGCCGACGAATTGTACGGCGTCCTGCCGCGCACTTTCAAAGAGTCCTTCGACGTGCGCGAGATCATCGCCCGCATCGTGGACGGCAGCAAGTTCCGCGAGTTCAAGGCGCGCTACGGCACGACTCTCATCTGCGGGTTCGCGCGCATCCACGGCTACCCGGTCGGCATCATCGCCAACAACGGCGTCTTGTTCAGCGAGTCCGCGCTGAAGGGCACGCACTTCATTGAGTTGTGCGACCAGCGCGGCATTCCGCTCATCTTTTTGCAGAACATCACCGGCTTCATGGTCGGCAAGGAATACGAGACCGGC
This sequence comes from Anaerolineales bacterium, assembly GCA_023382595.1. Taxonomy (GTDB): domain Bacteria; phylum Chloroflexota; class Anaerolineae; order Anaerolineales; family Villigracilaceae; genus Villigracilis. Next base: position 1,603,891 of record JAHDWB010000001.1, read on the forward strand.
GGCATCGCCAAGGACGGCGCGAAGATGGTCCATGCGGTGGCGACGACCCGCGTCCCCAAGCTGACGCTGGTCATCGGCGGCTCGTTCGGCGCGGGCAACTACGCCATGGCAGGTCGCGCCTACGGTTCGCGCTTCCTGTGGATGTGGCCCAATGCGCGCATCTCGGTCATGGGCGGGGAGCAGGCTGCGAACGTGCTCTTAACCATCAAGCAGGATCAACTCGTCCGCGAGGGCAAACCTCCGCTCACTGTGGAAGAGGCGGAGGAGTTCAAACGTCCGCTGTTGGAGAAGTACGAACGAGAAGGCAGTCCCTACCATTCCTCCGCGCGGTTGTGGGATGATGGGGTGATCGACCCTGTGGATACAAGGCAAGTGCTTGGCTTGGCGTTGTCCGTGGTGCTGAATGCGCCGAAAGAAGATGGCGGCTTCGGCGTGTTCAGAATGTAGAAAGGGAAACCAGAATGGATTTCGCGAAACAATGCCTTGATACGTCTTTGAAAATTATAGCGTCGCCAACTCCTGCAACTTTCTCGGCTGAAGCTGGTAAAGGCAATAAACGTTTTTCCGGGATTGTGGTCTGGCTGGTGCTATTTGCTATTTACGTTTCTATTATGGTCACAATCGGCACTGAAAATCTACTTGTCGCCCCGGTAATAGCGATAACCTTGTCAATATTTATTCCAGCGACAGTTATCCTTGCAGTGTCCGCAGCAAATCTTGTTTATCAAAAGGTATTCCATCACAACAAGTACATTTACGACAAAATTCTCTACATCTCAACAGCAATAATTGTGTCCATTCAGGTTATTGCCCTTCCTGCAATTCTACTTATACCCGAGAGCTTTAAAGATTTTCTTGGATATGCAGTATGGGTATATCAATTTGCCCTGCTTTCGGTTGCGTTCAAATCCATCAGCGGGCTTAAATATTGGCAGTCTTTTATAACGACAATCATAGCTGTGTTTGCAGGTATTGGAATTTGGCTTTGTCTTGGTCCCTTCTTATTCAGTATGATGAGCGGCGTAGCCAGCGTATTTTAGAAAAATAAAATGTCTCACAAAACCTCCTCCCCCCACCACTTCCTCTCCCAACTCGCCGGTCACTGGCAGGGGACTTCCAAATTGTGGCTGGAACCAGATAAACTTGCCAACGAGGCGCCTGTTGTCGGGACGATCCAACTTGTTCTCGATGGTCGCTTTGCGTTGTTCCTGTATCAATCCACCATCGAAGATGAAGCGCAGCACGGCATGATCACCTTTGGTTACAACACCCTGCTCGACCGCTACGAAGCCAGCTGGGTGGACTCGTTCCACAACAACACCGCCATCATGTTCTGCACGGGCGACGCGAAGGGGAACGGTTTCTTCGTGCTCGGCAGTTACCCCGATCCCTCCGGCGGACCGGACTGGGGCTGGCGCACGGAAGTGGAACTCATTAATAATGATCGTCTTATCATTACGGCGTACAATATCACTCCGGAAGGCATGGAAGGCAAGGCAACTGAATTGAGTCTCACCCGCATCCGACAGGAGCATGAATAATGACATCCCAAGAGAACTACGAATACCGCGGTCTGATGGTCAGATACTGGGACCTGCTGCGCGGAGACACCTCCAACTGGCCCGATCGCTTCATGTACCTCGACCTGATTCAGAAGTACGGACAGCCCGTCCTTGACGTGGGCTGTTCGAGCGGACGCCTGCTCCTTGATTTCGCCGCGCAGGGCATCGACATCGACGGCGTGGACCTCTCGCCTGAAATGATCGAACTGTGCGGAGAGAATGCCGCGCGCAAGAACCTCAAGCCCAACCTCTACGTCCAGAACATGACGGAGTTGAACCTGCCGCGCAAGTACAAGACCATCCTTGTCCCTTCGAGTTCACTGCAACTGCTCTTGAAACCCGGACAACCCCGGCAAGCCATGCGGCGCTTCCATGACCATCTTGAAGAGGGCGGGGCGCTGGTCGCTCCGTTCATGACGCTCTGGCGCGAGGGCGATCCGCTGGACAGCGGCTTCGAACAGGAAGCCAAACGCCCCGAAGACGGCGCAACCATCCGCCGGACGGGCTGGTCACGTTACAACCCGGAGACCAAAATGGAAGACACCCGCGACATGTGGGAGGTCATCCGTGACGGGGTGATGATCCAATCGGAGGTGCATTCGCAGTCTCCCGCCACGCTGTCCTATACGCAGGAAGAGGCGCTTGCGCTGTTCGAAGAGGCGGGCTTCAAGGATGTGCAAATCTATAGCGAGTTCACGTTCGAACCGGTCAAGCCGGACGATACCCTGTTCACCCTGGTGGGAGTCAAGACATGAAGATCCTCATCCTCGGCGGCACGCGCTTTCTCGGACGACACCTCGTCAATTCCGCCCGCGCCCGCAGGCACGAAGTGACGCTCTTCAACCGCGGGCAGACGAACCCCGAACTGTTCCAGAAGGTGAAAAAGATACGGGGAGACAGGGAACAGGACCTGGATCAACTTGCGGGGCAGTGGGATGCGGTGATCGACACGTGCGGTTATCTTCCGCGCCTTGTCCGCATGTCGGCGGAGGCGCTTAAGGGCAAGGTCGGGCAGTATGTCTTTATCTCCAGCATTTCGGCGTATGAAAGTTTCCACAAAGCGGGCATCCGCGAGAGCGACCCGGTGGGAATGCTTGAAGATGAAACGACCGAGCAGATCACGGGCGAGACCTACGGACCGTTGAAGGCGTTGTGCGAACGCGCCGCGCAGGATGTGTTCGGCATCAATTCGCTCATCATCCGCCCCGGGTTGGTGGTGGGACCGCACGACCCGACCGACCGTTTCACCTATTGGGTTTCGCGCATCGCGCGCGGCGGCGATGTGCTCGCGCCGGAAGGACCCAACGCGCCGACACAGATCATCGATGTGCGCGACCTCGCCGATTTCATCCTGCAATTGATCGAGCAGGATGTTTCGGGCGTCTTTAACGTCACAGGCGAGACCGTTTCGCTGGAGACCGTGTTCCAAACCTGCAAGATCGCCAGCGGCAGCGATGCGCACTTCAAGTGGGCGCCGGTCGAGTTTTTGAAGCAGCATCAGGTCAACCCGTGGAGCGACATGCCCGCATGGCTGCCCGACACCGATGAATCCCGGGGCTTTGCGCGCGTGGATATTTCCAAGGCGCTGCAGGCGGGGCTTGAGTTCACGCCGCTGCTCGATACCGTGCGCGATACGCTGGCGTGGGCATCGGACCTGCCCAACGAATATACGATGAAGGCGGGCTTGAAACCCGAACGCGAGAAGGAATTATTGGAACTGTTGAATGTTCAATAAAGTTCTCATCGCCAACCGCGGCGAGATCGCCATCCGCATCATGCGCGCCTGCCGCGAACTCGGCATAAAAACCGTCGCCGTGTATTCCGAAGCGGACAAACAGTCCCAGCATGTGCAATTCGCAGATGAAGCCGTTTTACTGGGTGATGCCGCGCCGAAAGAATCCTATTTGAACGCGGAGAAACTCATCCGCGCCGCGCTCGATACGAAAGCGGATGCCATCCACCCGGGCTATGGATTTCTCTCGGAGAACGCCTCCTTCGCCGCCGCAGTTGATTCCGCCCATTTGACCTTTATCGGTCCCTCGGCGGATTCGATCCGCGCGATGGGCGACAAAGCCGAATCAAAGATATTGATGAAGCAGGCAGGCGTGCCCACCGTGCCCGGTCACGAAGGCTTGGAGACGTTCGGCGAGTTCAAAAAAGCAGCAAGCGAGATCGGCTATCCGGTGCTGGTCAAAGCGGCGGCGGGCGGCGGGGGCAAAGGCATGCGCGTGGTCAATTCGGAAGATGAATTGAACGAAGCCATCGAAACGGCGCGGCGTGAGGCATTGAACTCCTTCGGTGACGAACGCCTGCTGATCGAAAAATATCTCGCCGACGCGCATCACATCGAAATTCAAGTCTTTGGCGATAAGCACGGCAGCCTCGTGCATCTCTTCGAGCGCGAATGTTCCGTGCAGAGACGCCACCAGAAGATCATTGAAGAGTCCCCTTCGCCGTTGCTGACGCCCGAAATCCGCGCGAAAATGGGGGCGGCGGCGGTCAATGCCGCAAAGGCGGTGAATTATTTCAACGCCGGGACGGTTGAGTTCATCTTCGATCCCAAAACTTCGCAATATTACTTCCTTGAAATGAACACAAGATTGCAAGTGGAGCATCCCGTCACGGAGATGGTGACGGGCTTTGACCTCGTCCATTGGCAGATCCGCATCGCGGCGGGAGAGAAATTCCCCTTCACGCAAGTTGACCTGCACCAGCACGGACATGCCATCGAGTGCCGTGTCTATGCGGAAGACCCCGCTACGGGATTTTTACCCAGCACGGGGAAACTCCTGCAATTCATCGAGCCGCGCGGACCGGGCATCCGCGTCGATGCGGGCTTTGCTGCTGGCGACGACGTGACGCATTTCTATGATCCATTGCTTGCGAAGTTGATCGTCCATGCCGAGAACCGGGAAATTGCCATTCGGCGCATGCAAACCGCCTTGCGTGATTTCATTGTCCACGGCGTGGTGACGAATATTGATTTCATGTATGCTGTATTGGAAACCGATGATTTCAAGCAGGGGAAGGTCTCTACTCGGTGGGTGGAAACTATTTTGGAATCCAATGGCTTGCCATTGGATTTGAAAGAGCAAACTCCCGCACTCCATAGCCTGATCGCCGCCGCGCTGGCAGATGTGGTTTTTGTGGATGGCAAGTCTCAATCGGCTGTTTCAAATGAGACCGATCCCTTCAATCCGTGGAAGCGGACAGGGAATTATAGGAATTAATTTGTAGGTGCGACCCTTCATTGTTTATGAAGGCGGCTTGCTTTCACAGGGCGGGTCGCCCCTACGGTGAACAAAATGAAAACAACCTTCGATACACAAACCATCGAACTCAATCCGTCGGACGACGGCTATGTTGCCATCGTGGACGGAAAAACCGTGCCGGTACACATCGTCCGCGCGGATGCTGTGAGCGGGCGCATGGACCTGCTTGTGGACGGTCAGCGGGTGACGGCGTTTGTCTCATCCGATATGGCGAGGCGTTGGGTGACGGTGGACGGGACGACATCCATGCTCACGAAAACATCGGGCGCGAAACGCGGCGTCAGACACGACCATGCCGGGGGATTGATCGCCCCGATGCCGGGTCAGATCCGAAGCGTTTCCGTCAGCGTGGGCGATGCTGTGAAGAAAGGTCAAACCCTGCTTACGATGGAAGCCATGAAGATGGAAATCCGCATTCAGGCGTTGACCGATGGCGTGGTCAAATCGGTTTCGGTGACTCAAGGGCAGACGGTGGAGCGCGAACAAATTTTGGTGGAGGTGGAATAGTATGGCTGGAAAATTTTTCGATGAACTTGAGATCGGGATGAAGTTCAAGCACGGCGGGCGCACGGTGACGGAAATGGATAACGTGCTTTTCTCCGCGCTGACGATGAACACCCAACCGCTTCACCTTAACGAGGATTTTGCTTCCAAGACCGAGTTTGGTCAAAGGCTGGTAAACGGACTCTTCACTTTCGGTCTGGTCGTTGGCTTGACCGTGGCAGACTTGACGGAAGGCACCATCGTGGCGAATTTAGGCTACGACAAAATCGTGCATCCCAACCCCGTCTTTCACGGTGACACGGTCTATGCTGAAAGCGAGATCATCGAAAAACGCGAGTCGAAGTCACGACCGAATGCGGGGTTGGTGAAGATTAAATGCACAGGCAAAAAGCCCGATGGCACGGTTGTTGTTGAGTTTGAGAGAACCGCGATGTTCCTCAAAAAGGAAAGATGAAAGAAGAAAGAAACCAATTACTCGCTTCTTTCCTCTATCTTCTTTTATCACAAATTAAAGATTGCCAATCTCTAATCGCTAATCACGGAGACCTACATGCATTCCCGACGAGCCCTACTCTACATGCCCGGTGACAATTGGAAGATGATCACCAAATCCATTACGCTGGGGGTGGATTCAATTTGTATGGATATGGAAGACGGTACAGCCGTCAACAAAAAAGCGGAAGCACGCGCCACGATCGCCAAAGCCTTGCAGGAACTGGACTTCGGCGCGAGTGAAAAATTGGCGCGCATCAACTCGGTCGGCTCAGGCTGGGAGAAGGATGACATCGAAGCAGTCCTGCCATACAAACCTGATGGCATTGTGATTCCAAAAGTGGAATCGTTTGAACACGTCGAATGGGCGAGCAGGATCATCGAAGACGCCGAATTGAAGAACGGCTGGCAGATCAACTCGATTCGGATTTTGATTGGTGTGGAAACTGCCAAGGGAATTTTAAATCTCAAGGAGATTGCGGCACATCCGCGCTTGGATGCGGTCATCTTCGGCGGCGAGGATTTTGCCGCATCCATTGGCGCTGTCCGCACGAAGGATGCGGTTGAACTGCTGTATGCGCGGCAGGCGGTCATTGTCGCGTGCGCGGCGTTCGACCTCCAGCCGATTGATATTGTCACTATTGATTACAAGGATTTGGACGCGCTCAAAGCCGAAGCGGAATTCGGGGCAAGACTCGGCTTCAGCGGGAAACAGGTCATTCACCCGAATCAGGTCCCGGTGGTGCAGGAAGCGTTCACTCCGTCCGATGAAGCAGTGGCGTATGCACGGAGAATCGTCGAGACGTTTGAAGCCAGTCAAAAAGAAGGCAAGGGCGCGTACTCGCTCGACGGCAAGATGATCGATATGCCGCTGTTGAAGAATGCGCAAAAAGTTTTAGCGAGAGCAAAACGACCATAGCCCTTCATCCAACTCAAGGAGAAACCATTGTTATCCATACTATTTGGTCTTGCATCCGCGCTCAGTTGGGGCGCGGGTGATTTTACAGGCGGGCTTGCGGCGCGGCGCGTGGGCGCATATCGTTCCGTTTTCTACGCAGAAGTGATCGGCGTGATTTTTCTTTTTGCCGTGCTTGCGTTCGTCGGTGAGCCGCTGCCCGACCGCCGCGCGCAGATCTTCGCGCTGGTCGCTGGCGTATTTGGCACGATGGGGCTGATGCTGCTCTACCACTCGATGACGCTCGGTTTGATGAGCATCGCCGCGCCCGTTTCCGCTCTGCTGGCGGCGGCGCTCCCGGTAGCGGTTGGGATGTTCACTGAAGGCTTCCCCGGCTTTCTCACATTTATCGGATTTGTCTTCGCGCTTTTCGCGGTGTGGATGATCTCCCAAAGCGAGGGCGGTGTGAGCGACGTTCTTTCGCATCTCTCGGACTTGAAACTGCCCCTGCTTGCAGGCATTGGCTTCGGCTTCTACTTTGTGCTCATGCACCAAGCCACCAAGGATGGTGGCGCGGTCTGGCATATGATCTATTCACGCACAGGCGGCATGACGCTCATCGTTGCCTACCTGTTGCTCACGCGTTCCTCGTGGAAGATCGAACTGAACGCCCTGCCCATTATCTCCTTGAACGGGATACTCGACCTCGGCGGAAATTTCTTTTTCATCCTTGCCGGGCAGGCAGGGCGGCTGGATGTTGCCGCCGTGATCAGTTCGCTCTTTCCCGGCGCAACGGTTTTGCTGGCGTGGGTTTTCCTTAAGGAACGCCTCAACCGCAATCAGTGGATCGGCGTCATCTGTGCATTGATCGCAATTGTCTTAATGACCATATAAAGGAGATGCCTTATGAGTTCCGCTTACGAACATAACTACGAATTACAACAAAAGGGCATGTTCACCGCCGCCGACCTTGAAGCAAACAAGCAGGGACGATATTCCGATGCCCAGCTTCAGCGTTTTCAGAACGAGCGCGATTTCATGCAGTACAACGCGGCAAAGTATGACAACAAAAGCCCGTTGATCTCCGCGATCTTTGGCATCGGTTTGCTGGGGTTTGCCGCCGTGCTGTATTTCGTCGGTGTCTTTGACATGCTCCAGACCATGCTTGGCGGGTTGTTCCTGCCGGTGATGGCGGGACTTGGAATCCTTGCCGCCCTGTTCGTCTTTATCATCATCCCGCGTCAATATAAGGCTTCGGTGGAGATGGCGAAGGGATTGGGCACGCCGCTGGCGGAGAGTCCGCTTGGGGAGCTGCAAACGATCGAAGCGCGGGCGGAGGCGTTCCAGTCACAGGGCGGGATCAACCGCCACGGGCATCAATCATCGAAGGTCACCCACATCCTGAAAATGGACAGTATCGAGTTCGGGTTAACCGAGTCGTTCTTTGAAGTCATCCAGCCCAAACGCCTGTATCGTGTGTATGGCGTGAAGGATCAGGGCGCGTGGGTGTTGTTGAGCATGGAGACGTTGGAGTAGATAGTCTGTAATCTTGAAGCAAATAAAAGGAACAGGCTGGCGGAGAACTCCGCCAGCCTGTTTATTACAAACCGTGCGTCTTTCTAAGGTCGGTCGATCGTGATGACCGGGGAGGTCCAACTTTCCCAGTGAGCCGGGTTGTTGGGATCGCCCAGCGCCTTCAGTACTTTGACGACAACGAGATAATTGCCATCGGGTACGTTCTTGAAGAGCTGGTTGGTGTTGCCCTTGCCGTTGCTCATGTTGCTGTGGATGCGGGTTCCATCCCAGGCGAAGGCAAAGAAACCGGTCGAGGTGGAGTTGCGTGGGAGGTACTCAATATCCACGAACTTGTTGAACACCGGGTGGACCGGCTTGCCTGTGTCGGCATTGTAGAGTTCCATCTGTAGTGTGCGGGCATGGTGATCGAAATGCACCAGAATGGACGGCATTTCGTAAATGCTGGTCATGTTGAAGACGTAGCCAGCCGGCGGGATCGTGTACGAGCCGCCAATACATTCGCCATCCAGGATGCGGATACAAGCTGTCGCCCGACCAACGAGCGGGAAGCCGATGCCGCCGGAGGTCAGCACCTGTTTGGTCTGGTAATCGCCCTTGAGACCGGCATATGGGACGCGATAGGTCTGTCCGCCGCCTTGCGGGGTGAGTACGAGATAACCTCCATATTGGCTGAGGTCTGCCAAAGTGGGATTCGCTGTGATGGTGACATCCACAGTGGCGGAACCGCCTGCCGGCACTGTCACGCTGGGCGCGCTAAAGGCAACGGCAGCGAAGCCTGTGAAGAAGGCTGGCGTGAAGGTGTTAGGACCAGTGGACAACGCGGGGACGTGAGACAGGTCATAGGTCACGCTTGATGCGCTGGTGTTCTGGATCGTCAATGTCTGCGTGAAGGGACCTGCTTCGCTCTCACCGGTAGCGATCTTGGAGGGGGATACGGTCGTGGTGCTCAGGATGGCATCGTCAATATCGAGCATACCGGCGCCTTGGCGGTGGACATTATCCAGGAAGCCGAGAGCGGGGTTGCCCCACCAATTTTTCGGGTCCGCGCTGTTTTGCAGGATGCCGCGCACTGCCCCAGCCGGGGTTCCGGGGTGAGCCTGCAGGAGCAAAGCCGCCGCGCCCGCCACATGCGGGGACGCCATGGATGTTCCGCTGATGGTGGCATAAGCGCCAGCCTCGAGCGGGTAGGTGGAGAAGATCAAACCACCGGGAGCGCCGATATCAGGTTTGAGCGCGAGATCGGGGGAGAGACCGTAGGAACTGAAGGATGAGATCAGTCCGCCAGTGGGGTTGAGGAAGGTACCGAGATCTTCCGTCCAATTCAAGGTCTGCGGTTCCAAATCGATGGCGTTGTTGATCGCCACGCCTTCCGTGTCAGAAACTGCAACGACCGGAATGGTGATCGCAGGGGTTCCGGCAACAGTCGGGCTGAAGCGACCGGCTGCATTGTTGTAGAGCACAACAGCCGCCGCGCCTGCATTCTGCGCATTCAACGCTTTTTCGTAGAAAGGACACGTTCCGCGGCGGATCAACACAGCCATGCCGGTTAAATCCGGCAAAGGACCTGCGGAAGTACAGGCATCATCTGCGGAGACGGGAGTGCCGGTCTTTGCCAGCGGTAAACTGCCCGAGGTTGGCGCCAGAGGTGAGCCCGCAGCGTTAGCATATCCAATCGAAAGTCCAGCCGGGGACACGGTGAAGGTGTTCAACGCGACGTGGGTATTGTCGAATGACGCTACACCGATCACGTTTTCACCCAAACCGGGCGCGCCGGCTGCATACAAGCCGTTCGCACCGCTGTTGCCGATGGATGCGACCACAACCATGCCCTTTTCCACCAGGCGGCTGGCAGCCACGGCGGTGGGGTACTGGGGCCACTGGAAGGAGGAGCCGATGGACATGTTGAGGATGTCCATATCGTCAGCCAGGGCGCGTTCCATGGCGGCGAGCATGATGTCCGCGGTGGTGGAGCCTTCACAGCCGAAAACGCGATACGCGCCGAAGGTCACTTCGGGCGCAACGCCGGTGACAGCGCCGCTCGCGCCGACGATGCCCGCTACGTGTGTGCCGTGTCCGTTGCAGTCATCGGGGTCGTTATCAGGAGCAGGTACGGGGTTGTACGAAGCGGATGCGGGATCTGCGTTGAAATTATCGCCGACAAAGTCATATCCGAACGCCACGCGGCAGCCGGGACCGAAACAACCGCCGAGGTCGGGGTGATCGTAGTCGACGCCGGTGTCCATGACCGCCACCTTGATGCCTGCGCCGGTGTAGCCGAGTTCGCTCTGCGCCGTATCCGCGCCGGTCATGGCGAGGGCGGTGAACATTTCAGGGTTTTCGCCTGCCGCTGTTTCGGGGATCTGGATCGTATCAACGAGGTAGATCGCCTTCACGCCGGGAATGCGTGACAGCTTGGCGAGTTGGGATGTGCCGACCTGAATGGAGAGACCATTCCACAGGGTATCGAATGCGAATTGTTCCTTGTAGACCAAGCCCGCCTTTTTCGCTTCGGATCGGAAGGACGATTTTTCCGCCTTCACTTTGGATAACGAATTTCCAGCCGCTACCGAGGGTCCGGAAAGTTCAACGAACCATAACGCAGGGGTCTCGTTGGTCATTTCACCTGTTTCTGCGGAGGGGGCGGGAGTTTCCGGAATGAGCGAGTCCCCATCATCTGCCAGAACCGGACCGAAACTGGCAAACGCCAATGCCAGAATCAGAAGTACGGAAAAAACGTTGAAACTCTTTCTGAACATTATCTTGTCTCCTCTTCAAGAGCTGGTCATGTTGTACTGAGAAAAAATATTTTATGTATTTTGCTGCGCAGTACTGGAAAGAGTATTGAATGTATTTGGACGGCTGCCTCCTTCTGAATTAAGACAAAAAACCGCCGAAAAAAGATTTCGGCGGTCTGGCGATCTTCCCTCGGGGAGGAAAGACCCATGACTTTGCGTCCCCGCCTCACGACGGGTTTGCCTTTTCGATACCGTATTCCATTATATAAAATTTACAGCAAAAGGCAAGGGCATCGAAGGATGATTTGGAAACCCGGATTTCCCAAGCGTTTCGTCCAAATCTGTGTTATACTCCCGCCGCTCTCAATGGAGAGTAAATTTTCTGGGAATTGTTTTGGTAACTCTGAATGATCGCCCGATAGGATTGTCGGGCTTTTTTGTTGGGCGGGTCCAGCCTGTGAAGGCGGACCTTGTAGACAGGAAGAACGTTAGACGGAGTCATCGGAACATCCCGCATAACCGTAGGTGCGCAGCGTCGCTGTGCCTCTACAAAGGATAAAGATGACAACCGATTTTTCTTCCCTCAACCTGCGTGATGAGATCATGCAGGCGATCACCGAACTCGGCTATGCCGAGCCGACTCCCATTCAAACCGGCATGATCCCGCTCATGCTCACCGGCGTGGATGTGATCGGTCAGGCGCAGACCGGCACAGGCAAAACCGCCGCCTTCGCCCTCCCCATTCTCAACAACTTCGAAAAGCAAAAGAATCCGCAGGCGTTGGTGCTCGCACCGACGCGCGAACTCGCGTTGCAAGTCGCTGATTCGATGACCGAATACGGCAAACACCTTAACGTGCGCGTGCTGGCGGTCTATGGCGGTCAGCCCTACGGACCGCAGATCAACAGCCTCAAACGCGGCGTGGATATCATCGTCGGCACACCGGGACGTTTGAACGACCTGCTCGACCGCGGCGTTTTGTTCCTGCACGGCGTCAAAACCGTGGTGCTGGATGAAGCCGACGAAATGCTCAACATGGGTTTCATCGAAGACGTGGAAAAGATTTTGGGATTAACCCCGCCCGAACGTCAGACTGCCCTCTTCAGCGCCACCATGCCCCCGCGCATCCGGAAACTGGCGGAACGCTTCATGCGCGACCCGCAATCTGTCACCGCCAAGCGGACCGCGCTCAACGCTGCGGCAATCGAACAACGCTATTACTTCGTCCATGAGAGTCACAAGACCAATGCGTTGACCCGCCTGTTCGAGATCGAACCCATCCACAGCGCGTTGATCTTCACCCGCACCCGCGCCGAGACCAGCACGCTGGCGAATGAACTCGTCGTGCGCGGGATCCCCGCCGAAGCCATCAGCGGCGACCTGGACCAGCAAGCCCGCGAGCGCGTGCTGGGACGTTTCCGCTCGAATCAGTTGAAGGTGCTGGTCGCCACCGATGTCGCCGCGCGCGGCTTGGACATCGATGACATCTCGCACGTCTTCAACTATCACCTGCCCGACGACGCTGAAGTGTACGTCCACCGCATTGGGCGGACAGGACGCGCCGGCAAGACCGGCATTGCCATCACCCTGCTTTCTCCCAAGGAGAAGCGCCGCCTGCGCGAAGTAGAGGCGTTGACCAAGCAACCTGTCAAGGAAATGAAACTTCCCACCGCCGAAGATATTGCCAGTCATCGTGAAGCGCAATTAGTGGAGAAACTCAAAGTCTGGCTCGGTCGCGGACGTTACAAACGCGAACTGGAGATCGTGCAGGAATTGATCGACGGCGGACATGACGTCATGAATATCGCCGCTGCCGCCATCAAGATCTCGCGCGCGGACGAAAAACAGCGTCCGATCGCCGAGATCGCCGAAGTGAAGTTCGAGAAACGCGAGCGCGATTTCTCTTCACGCGGCGCGAAGCGGGAACCGTTCGGGCGTGGAGATGCCTCCGCGCGGGCTGGCAAGCAGCGGGTAAAAGGAAGCGCGTCGCATGAGGCTGGCATGGTCCGTGTGAAGATCAACAAGGGCAAGATGCACAACATCCGCCCGAATGATATCGTCGGGCAGATCGCTTTCCATGCCAACATCCCCGGCTATACCATCGGCAAGATCCGCATCGAAGATAAAATTTCGTTCGTGGATATTCCTGAAGATGTGATCGCGCAGGTCATCAAGCACAGCGGCAATTACAAAATTGGAAAAGATAAGTTCAGCGTCGTGAAGGCGTAGTAACGGAGTATTCGAAAAGACCTGACGGGTTTTAACCGTCAGGTCTTTTTTTTATTTTTCCTGCGAGAACAATGCCGCGCCGACGATGCCCGCCTCGTTTTGGAACTGCGCCGGCGTGATCCTGGTCTGCAAATTCAAAAGCGGCAGGAATTTTTCGTGCTGTTTGCTGATGCCGCCGCCGATGATGAACAGGTCGGGCCAGAAGAGTTTTTCCATTTCGTTAAGGTAGATGTTCAGGCGTTTGGCATATTTTTTCCACGAAAGGTCATCGCGCTGGCGCGCCGCATCGGACGCGCGATGTTCGGCATCGGTTCCATTGATTTGCAAATGACCGAACTCGGTGTTGGGCAAAAGATGTCCATCATAATAGATAGCGGTGCCGATGCCCGTGCCGAGCGTGATCATGATGACCGTGCCCATCTGACCTTTCCCCGCGCCGAACGCCATCTCTGCCATCCCAGCCACATCCGCATCATTCCCGACCCGGCACCTGCATCCCGTCATCGACGTGAGCAACTCCTCGGCATTGATCCCGACCCACTTTTCCGAAACATTTGCCGCCATCATGGCGATGCCGTGTTTGATGGGGGCGGGGAAACCCACGCCGATGGGACCGTTCCATTTGAATGCCTGAGCGATCTCCGCGACCACCTCCGCCACGGGATTGGGCTTTGCGCCTTTGGGCGTTTTGATTCGGATTCGTTCCGCAAGCAGTTCGCCGGTTGTTATGTCCACGGGCGCGCCTTTGATGCCCGAACCGCCAATGTCGATGCCGAGTGCGTTCATGGTGCAACTCCTGAAGTGGGGATGAACTACCTGTTTAACTATAACACCGGAGCGGCCTCACCGGTCCCCGCAGAAATTCGCCCTTGACAGGCGGGCGGAAATATGTAAAATACGGCTTATCGTTAAAAATAATTTTAATGATAAAGGAAAACTTATCTATGAAAAAGAATAAAGAAAAAGAGCGTTTTCACGTCTCCGACCTGGAGACCCTGCGCGCCATTGCCGATCCCCTGCGGGTGCAGATCATGGAATTGCTGGGCGGACAGGCGCTCACCGTCAAGCAGGTTGCGAAGAAATTGGGGCTGGCTCCCAGCAAATTGTATTATCACTTCGGCGCGTTGGAAAAGCTGGGGTTGATCGAAGTGGCGGAGACGCGCATGGTTTCCAACATGCTTGAGAAAAAATTCAAGGCGGCGGCGGAAGCGTTGGACGTGGACCCATCCCTGTTCAAGTTCTCCAAGGAAGGCGACAACGAGCCGATCAACATCCTGCTGGCATCCACCATCGATGCGACGCGCGAAGACCTGTTCCGCAGTTTGCAGGCGCGTCAGTTCCAACTGGAGCAGGGCGCGGATGAAACGCCGCGCCGCCTGATCATCAACCGCGTTGTCAGCCGCGTGTCGGAGGAGCGGGTAGGCGAATTTCAGGATCGACTGGTCAAGCTCATTCAAGAGTTCGAAGCGGATGACAAAGTCTCCAAATCCGGCGATCACCCGTACGCTTTGACGGTGGCGTTCTATCCGAATTTTTATTTTGATAAGGCGAAGAAAGGCAAAAAGAAATGACAACTTTATCCGTATCTGCATCCGCTGAAACCCCAAAAGATATGAAGACCTTCTTCATCATCTGGGGCGGACAACTCGTCTCCATGCTCGGTTCGGGCTTGACCAACTTCGCCCTCGGCGTCTGGTTATACGACCAGACCAAACAAGCCACACCGTTCGCCATCACCGTTTTGCTTGGATCCCTGCCGCGCATCCTGTTACTGCCCTTTGCCGGTTCGCTCGCGGACCGCTTCAACCGCCGTATGATCATGATCCTGGCGGATACCTTCACTGCGGTGTTCACGCTGATTATTTTCATCCTGCTCGGCGCAGGGAATTTGCAGTTGTGGCACATCTATATCATCGCTGCGATGATGTCCGTTTTTAGCGCTTTTCAGGAGCCTGCTTATTCGGCATCCATTGCCATGATCGTGCCGAAGGAAAAACTTGGCAGCGCCAACGGTATGGTGCAAATGGGGCAGGCGATCACATCGGTGCTCATCCCGGTTCTGGCTGGCGCATTGTTCGTGTTCATCGGTTTCATGGGCATCATCATCATTGACTTTGTCACATTCTTCTTTGCGGTTGGCGCGTTGTTATTCGTACGCATTCCGCAGCCGGAGCGCGCGCCCGAGCACAAGGATAAAAATGTCTGGCAGGATATGGCATTCGGCTGGAATTACCTGCGCGAACGCACGGGTCTCTTTGGTCTCCTGTTGTACTACGCCATGGTCAACTTCCTGCTCAACTGGTCGGCAGTGCTGCTGATCCCCATGGTCTTGAGCCGGTTTACAGCGGATGTGCTTGGCATCATCCAGACCGTGATGGGCGTGGGCATGTTGGCGGGCAGTATCGTCATGAGCGCCTGGGGAGGCGCAAAACGCCGCATCCCTGCCGCCATCGGATTCATCGTCCTGGCAGTGACCGGCTTCATCATTGCGGGCATGACCCCCAACCCCTATCTCATCGGCGTCGGCGCATTCGTCCTGATGTTCTTCGTCCCGCTGGCTTCAGGCAACAGCCAGGTGGTGTTCCAAACCAAGGTCGCGCGTGATGTGCAGGGACGCGTCTTCTCCGTCCGCTCTGCCATTTCGCAATCCATGATGCCGCTCGCATTTCTTACCGCAGGTCCGCTTGCCGACAAATTCTTCGAGCCGCTGCTTCGAGATGGCGGCGCGCTGGCTTCCACGTTCATCGGTCAATGGCTTGGTACCGGCGCAGGACGCGGCATCGGCTTGATGTTCATCATTTCTGGCGTGGTCGCCATTGTCACAAGCGTACTCGTCTATGCCAACCCGCGCATCCGCAACGTGGAAAATGAACTGCCCGACGCAGATCAAACAGACTAGACTCTGCCGCATCCTGCCTGACTTGGAATTGGTCAAGCAAAACAGCTTCCTCCACGCTGACAACGCGTAAAGGAAGCTGTTTCCATGTTTCAGACCATTACTGAGGCGGAAGTATCGCCTTCTTGCGGGTGATGAATAATCCGATCAACAGCCCAACCAAACCGACCAGCATCACATTTCCCAGCGCATCGCCAACGAACGGATACAGCGTATTCACTGAGCCGATGGGCATTTGCACATTTTGGATTCCTGCGAAATTGCTTGCAGTTTCTTTGAACGAGTCCACGCGGTTGAGTTCGCGCCCATATACATCCACTGCGGAGGAGACGCCCTGCCCCGTCTGGCGGAAGATGCTCACACCGTTCTCCACCGCGCGGAAAGTTGCCATGCCCGCGTGAATATCTTTCACTTCCAGCCAATCATTCGAAGGGACGAAGAGTAGATCCACACTCTGTTCGCCCGCCTGCTTGATGACGTTCGGGAAGTCGGCGTCCCAGCAGATGATGGCGCTGAGTTTGCCGTAGGGCGTATCCACAGTTTGCAGAACGCCGTCGCCTTTGAGCGTGCCTTCAAAATCGTTGCCGCCGTATTTGACGTGCGTCAGCGCAACATCGCCGTTCGGGTCAATGATGTGGACCGCGTTAACAGGCGGGGTTTGTCCAAAGTCGAAGGTTGGCAGGATGATGTAAATATTTTTCTCCACCGCAATGGCAGATGCATCTACAACGAACTTTGCAACCTGATCGCTCATGCCAAGTCCTGCGCCTTCTTGCAGTGAGACGATGTTTGCGCCTTCATCTGCCATTTTGCGGATTTGCTCCAGCTGCTGCGCGTGGAGTTCATTTGTAGCTTGACGAAAACCCGCTTCATCTCCGCCGTTGAGTTGATTCAGCAACCCAGGCAGTGTCCCATTGGGGAGCGAAAAGCCTGCAACTGTAACCATCTGCCCGGGCTGGGATGGGAGCAGAATCCGCCCGAAGCCAAGACCAAGGATGAGGGCGAGCAACCCAGCCGAAGTCAGAGTGAGGCGCGTGAATTTGAATCCGTTTTCCCACAGGTGATTGATCAGGCTTGCGAACCAACTCATCACGAAGTTGATTCCCCATAATCCGAACACGGATGCGATCTGCATGGCGGGCAGGAATCCGCGCTGCGAGTAGGCTGCCGCGCCGAAGGTTCCGAAGGGACTGCCGCTGGCGGAGAAAAAGTCCATGGCGGTGGCGGCGATGGGATAGACGAGCGTGACCCATGCCGCGTCCGGGAAGCGGCGGGCATAGAGGCGGTCGATGACGTAGGGGAGCAGGCTGATGGGCATCATCACGATGAAGAAGATCGGTTCGGCGTTCGGGTGGATGGCGGCGGTGGCGGTGGCGCCGTTCCATGCGATGATGGTGGCGATGGCGGACGCCGCCCACATCAGCAGGAAGTTGCGCCCTGCTTTGTCGCTTTCGCGGAAGAAGCGGATGGCAAAGACGGGCATGAGCCATGCCGCGAGCGGAAGATTCCATTTGCCGCCAATGAAGACGGTGAGGATGGTGGCGATGGCGAGGTAGATGTAGCGTTTGTTCATGATGTTCTCCTGTATTTGGAAAGTGGAAAGTTGTGATTGGCGCTATTCTATAAATATTGGTTTCTTCGCACATCGTCCATTCAGGGCGAAAGTGGACATTGTCCATTCGGACAATATGCCTGCCTGACCGCGTCAGGTAGAATAAGCGCATGGAACAGTCCGATTCATATAAAAGCCAGTTCGTCGGTTTCCCCTTCTATATTTTCATCACCATCCTGTTGGGTTTGATCGCGGTATTCAGCCTGCGGGATGTGTGGAATACAGGCTCGCTGTTTTTCACCGCGCTGTGTTTCTTGCTATTCGCGTCTCACATCGGTTTGTACTGGCTGAATTTGAGAACGGAATTGGTCAGGCACCGATTGCTGGTGTACTATGCGGCGCAAGCCATGTTGATCGTTGCGCTGGTTTCCATCCCTTACGGCACGCCAATCTATTTGATGATTCTCGGCTCGGCGGTCATCACCATCATTGCGGATGTGCTGGGGTGGTGGGGGAATACGCGCCGCGCGTTGTACCTAGGCTTGTTCTATCTTGCGCTGACGGTTGGTTTGATCTTTTTGCGTGTGCCCGCCAGCGAGTGGGGGGCGGTCATTGTCAACCTGCTCATCAACGGTGGATTTATCATCCTGTTCATGGTGGTGTTGAATCAGCAATTGGCAGAACGCCAAAAAGCCGTGGAACTCGCCGAGTCTTTGGAAAGCGCGAACGCCAAACTGGCGGCGTACAATGCCAAGATCGAATTGCTGACTTTGCAGAACGAACGTCAACGCATGGCGCGGGAATTGCATGACACACTGGCGCAAGGCGTGGCGGGGCTTGTGCTACAACTCGAAGCCATCAAAGCGCATCTCACTGCTGAAAATACCGAACGCGCCACCGCCATCGTCGAGCAGTCCATTGCGCGGGCACGCAGCACACTCGCCGAATCCCGTGCGGTGATCGATGACCTGCGCTCTGCGTCGACCAACGTCACAGACTTGGTGCGCGAAAAAGTGGAACGCTTCAAACAGTCCACGGGCATTCCCTGTGAATTGGAAATCTCGGTCAGTGAAAGCCAACTCCCTGCCGAAACGCTCGACCATGCCATGAACATCCTCAGCGAATCGCTGACGAACATTGCCCGTCACGCGCAGGCGACGAACGTGAATGTAAAATTCTTCATTCAAAACAAAACACTGGAGTTGGAAGTCCGCGATAACGGCATCGGCTTCGACGTGAAGCAGGAAACCAAAGGTCACTACGGCTTGGTCGGTATGCACGAACGCGCACGCCTGACAGGTGGAATGCTCTCGATTGAGTCAGATGCAGGTGGAACTTGCGTGCAGTTCGTGGTGGGGAGGTCGTTATGATGAAAAGAAAGAGGCTTAACGCGAATGTTGCGAATGTCTTTGTGAGGATTGCACGATGATCCGCGTGATGATCACGGACGACCATCTCATTGTCCGTGAAGGTTTGCGGCTGATTCTCGAAACGGCGAATGATATCGAAATCGTCGGCGAAGCGATGGACGGGGCGGAGTGTCTCGAACTCGTCTCGAAATTAAATCCCCAAGTCATTCTCATGGACCTGCAAATGCCGCGCATGGACGGCATCACCGCCATCGGTCATCTGCGAAAAAATTTCCCCGAGATCGCCATTGTCATCCTCACCACTTACAACGAAGATGATTTGATGATCCGCGGTCTGCAAGCGGGCGCGCGCGGATATTTGCTCAAAGACTCAAGCCGCGAAAATCTATTGGATGCGATCCACGCCGCCGCGAGAGGGGAGACGTTATTGAAGCCTGAAATTCTCGCCCGCGTGCTCGCGCCCCAATCGCATGGCAAGCCTGTCTCTACAAACCAAACCGACTCCACGCTGACAGAGCGCGAACTCGAAGTGCTGCAACTTGCCGCGAAAGGCGAGCGCAATAAGGAAATGGCTTATAAACTGGGAATCACGGAACGGACGGTAAAAGCTCACTTGCAAAGCATCTACCAAAAATTCGGCGTGGATTCCCGCGCCGCCGCGGTCGCGGTCGCCGCGGGGAGGGGGTTGCTGCGGGAGTGAAGTTCCCCGTAAAAAACTTCAAACAGGCGTCGTCTCTACCTGGACTGGAGAGGACCAAATGCTCGCTCAATTTTCTGATTCGACCCCAAAAATCACCTTAAACCCCGAGGGCAATGAGCCTGCGGACGTTTGTATTGCCAATATCAGCCCAAAAGAACGCCAAAAGCGGATGCAGTTCGGCATCATGCAGATCGTTTTTGGCGTCGTTATTCTGGCTGTCCTGCTCCTGCTCGGCGCGGACAATGCCTGGCGTTTACCGCTTTTCTTCATGTTCGCGGCGGGAGCCTCGTCCATCTTCCAAGCCCTCGATAAAACCTGAGTGGTCGAAGCTGCGCGTGGTACACGCCTCATGAATGGAACGTCGGAAAGAATCGAAGACCAAAAGGAAGTCTGGAAAATCCGCTGGCAGGCGATGAGGGTCATCGTTAAAGGCACGCTGGCGGGAGCGGCGTTGACCGCACTGGCAATGTTGATTCCGTAAGTGACCTAAAGTTATGAACAGCGTCCCGTCATATGGCGGGACGCTGTTGTTTCAGTGGGGGAGATGCTTGAGATGGCTGGCAGGTTGAAGACCGGTCATGAGGCGGAACGTCACTCTCCGATCAATCTGCGATGCATCGAGCGCATACAGGCGTCCATCACGACCTGCACTCCGGCGTTCCGCGCGGAGAGAGCCGCCGCATCGTGGGAAATTCCCTCCTGCATCCAAATGACTTTTGCGCCGATCTTGATGGCTTCCTCCACCACCGGCGGGACGTCTTCGGGTTTGCGGAAGACCTGTACCACGTCCACTGTTTCGGGGATGGAGGCGAGGTCGGGATAGGATGTTTCGCCCATGATCTCCGCCGCCATCGGGTTGACGGGGATGATGCGATACCCGTGTTCTTTCAAGTAGGATGCGATCGAGTAGCTGGGTTTGTCGGGGTTGGATGACAAGCCGACCACGGCGATCGTCTTTGCGGAGGTCAGGATGTCTTTCATCGTTTGGGTGTCGTTCATGACGGTATTCTCCTTTTCATTGATGGGAATTCGGGTTGGCAGGGTGGCTTTGAAGGTCGTTTTGCCCGGTGTTGATTCGACTGATAACTGCCCGCAATGGCGGGATGCGATGATGTTGTGCGAGATGTGCAATCCCAGCCCGGTGCCCTGTCCCGGCGGCTTTGTGGTGAAGAACGGGTCGAAGATGCGCTCGCAAATCTCCGCAGGGATGCCGGGACCGTTATCTGAAATCTCGACCACCACTTTATCATTTTCCGCGTATGTGCGCAGGGTCAGCTCGCCGCTGCCGCTCATCGCATCCACGGCGTTGTCGATGATGTTCGTCCACACCTGGTTTAATTCACTGGCATACGCTTCGATGCGCGGCAGGTCCGGCGAATATTCACGTTTGACGGCAACCCCGCGCTTCAACTTGTACTGCATGATGGTGAGCGTATTTTCCAGCCCTTCGTGCACATCCACTTCGAGCAGCGGCGCCTGATCGTGATAGGTGTAGGACTTCATCGCCTGCACGATCTTCGAGATGCGCTCGGTCGCCTGCAAAACATCTGCAAGCAAAACCATCGTCAGACAACCCGCGCCCAACCAACGGATGGACAGATCGAACAGGGCGGGATTTCGGAACGGCTCAAGCGACTCACCATTCCAGCCGAAGTTGACCATCGCCGGAGCAAGCTCCCACGCGGAGTCGACGCCGTTCGCTTCCAGCCACGCCTGAAGCTGGTCGGTCAGGTCGATCTTCTCCAACGCATCAAGTTTGAGCGGCGACTCGAAGCGGCGTGACGCCTCGTCCATGAAACCTTCCAGCCACGCGGTCTGTCCCTCACGGACCGCCTGGGATTCGATCTCATGCGTCAGGCGGATGTAGTTGAACTGCGCTTCGCGCAATTGCGATGCGCTCCTCTGCGCCGCCGCGGACGGATTGTTCAACTCGTGCGCCAGTCCCGCCGTCATCGTGCCGAGCGCCACCATCTTCTCGTGCTGATGCAGCAGGGCTTCATCCTGGATCAACCGTCCCATCACCAGATGCAGGATCGCGGTCGCTGCCGATGAACTGGACGCCAGCAATTTATCGAACGCCGCTTGTGGGATGCGCAAGACTTCCCCTCGAGTGCGCGCAATGATCGTCGCGGAACGCGGCGCGCGCGTGATCAACGCCATCTCGCCGACCACGTCGCCTGCGCCGCGCGTATCGAGATGAATGACGGACTGTCCCGACAATTTCTGGATGATAAATTCCCCGCTTAGGATGACGTAGGCGGCTTCGCCGACATCGCCCTGACGGATCAATACTTCGCCCGGGTACAGGGATACGCGCTCGCCCATGTCCACAAGCTGACGCAATTCGTCATCAGACAAGCCTTGAAATAACAGGGATTTGCGCAGGTCGTTGAGATTCATCACAGCGTTTTCAAATATTCCTTCATCAAGGCAAAGGCAACGGCGCCCTCACCTGCCGCGGATGCCACGCGATGGTTGGTTCCAAAGCGCACATCGCCCGCCGCGAAAATGCCCGGGACACTGGTCTCCAACAGGAACGGGGTCCGCTCCAAGGTCCAGCCGGGAGGCGGTCTGTTATCCACCAGCGTATCGGGACCTGTGAAAATGTATCCTTTTTCGTTGCGCATCACGAGGTCGGCGACTACCTGACTTTGCGGGCGGACGCCGATGAATACGAACAACGCCGCCGCATCGAAGGTCCGGGCTTCATTGGTTTTCGCGTTTTTGACGATGATCTGTTCCAGCGTGTTGCCGCCCTTCACTTCCATCAGGTCGGTGTTCAATAATAGCTCGACCTTTTCATTGTCGTTCATCGCATCCACAAGATATTTCGAAGCGGTGGGCTGTGGACCGCGGATCAGCATTGTGACCTTGCTTGCGAACCGGCTCAGGTACATGGCTCCCTGCGCGGCGGAGTTCGCGCCGCCCGCCACAAACACGTGCCGGTCTTTGTAATTCATCGCCTCGGTGTACGCCGCGCCGTAATAGATCCCCGCGCCGGTGAATTTGTCCGCGCCGGGCATTTTCAACATGTGGAATGAAGCGCCGGTGGCGATCAACACTGCATGACAGGAAATCTCCGTTCCATCCGCCAGTGTGACGATACGATACGCATCCCTGACGAAGACCCGGCTTGCCTCCTGCGCGGACAGAATCTCCACGCCGAAACGTTTTGCCTGCGACACCGCGCGGCGGGCGAGATCGTCCCCGGAGATGCCGCTGGGAAAACCGAGATAATTCTCGATCTTCGGGCTGCTGCCTGCCTGCCCGCCCGGCGCGCCTTTTTCGACGACAAGACAGCGATACCCTTCCGAACCTCCATACACCGCGGCTGCCAGCCCGGCGGGACCGCTTCCAATGATCACGATGTCGTAAAACGGGAGTTCGGCGCGTGTTTGCAGACCGGCTTTATCCGCCAGTTCTTTCAAATTCGGCTGGGTCAGTATGGTTCCATCGGGAAAGAATATGACGGGGAGTTTTGTCGTTTCGGAGGAAAGTCCGTCCACCAGCTGGCGCGCATTCACATCCTTTTCGATGTCCAGCCATTGATAGGGGATCTGGTGCCTCGTCAGAAAATCCTTGACCTGATGACTGGATAACGACCACTGCGTCCCCGCAACACGGATCCCTTCATAAGGCAGCCGCACATGGGCTTTCCAGTCCTCCAGCAGTTCATCGAGGATGGGATACAGCCGTTCCTCCGGCGGATGCCACGGCTTCATCAAATAATAATCAAGCCCGATCTCATTGATGGAATCGATGGCGGCTTGCGTATCGGCGTAGGCGGTGAGCAGAACCCGCTTCGCCTGCGGCTGGGATTTGATCGCCTCGGCAAGGAATTCCGTTCCGCTGATGGCAGGCATGCGTTGATCCACCAAAAACAGCGCGACAGGTTCGCCGCGTTCCTGTAATTTCTTTAGATAATCCAGCGCAACGGCTCCCGAATCGATCGGCAGGATGCGGTAATCCCGCCCGTAGCGGGAACGCAGATCGCGTTCTATCGAACTTAGAACGGCGGAATCATCATCGATGGTGAGGATCACGGGTTTTGCCATGGGCGTTTTCCCTGAATTGGGTGGGGGATGTCTGTTATTCTAACACCGTGACAGGGGATGGGATGCCTTGCACGTTATAATCAACTCAAAATTCAAGATCGGAAAACGAATCCATGCATATTCTTGTAACCAACGATGACGGCGTACAGGCGCCCGGACTTCTCGCACTCGCGCAGGAGATGCGCAAACTCGGCAAAGTGACCGTCTTTGCGCCGGATAAGAACTGGTCTGCTTCGGGGCATGTGAAGACGATGGAACGTCCCTTGCGGGTGAAAGAGGTGACGCTAGCGGATGGCACTTCGGCGTTCGCCTCGGATGGCGCACCGTCGGATTGTGTGGCGTTGCCCATGCTCGGCCTCATCGAAGAGCAGATCGATCTCGTCGTTTCGGGTATCAATCCCAACGCCAACATCGGGCATGACGTGACTTATTCCGGCACGGTCACTGCCGCGATGGAGGCGGTCATCGCAGGCGTGAAGGGCATCGCAGTCTCACTGGATTCGCCGGAGGGGCACAAAGGTCCACTCGACTACTCAACTGCCGCCGTAGTCGCGAAGCGCATTGCGGAACAGGTCATCGCGGACGGTCTGCCTGAGGGTGTCGTCTTGAATGTCAATGTGCCATACCTCAAAGAGTCAGAACTCAAGGGATATATGATCACCCGTCAGGGACTGCGCGTCTATCGCGATGCGCTCGATGTGCGCATTGACCCGCGCGGCAAGCCGTATTACTGGATCGGCGGTGAAGCGCCCACTGGCGTGGCGGAGGACGGCACCGACTTCGGCGCGCTCGCGCAGGGATACGTATCCATCACGCCGCTGCAATTGGACTTGACGCATGTCAGGGCGATGGATGTGTTGAAGAAGTGGAAATTTGAGTGAACTCCATCAACGAACTTATCCCCGTCTTGCAAACCGCCGTCGGACCGGTCATTCTGATCTCTGGTGTTGGCTTGCTTCTACTCAGTATGACCAATCGCTTTTCGCGCATTATCGACCGTGCCCGCAATTTACTGGCAATCTCTGAAACCCAAAGTGGACCTGTTCAACAGAAGACGCTTGCTCAGATCGATATCTTGTGGAGTCAGGCAAAGTTGATTCGCCTTTCGATCCTTTTCGCAGCCATCAGTCTGTTGTGCGCGGCATTGCTCATCATCATTCTGTTCATCACCGCGCTGTTCGGCATTGAAGATGCATGGCTGTTGAGCCTCATCTTTGTCGTCTGCATGGGATCGTTGATCGCATCTCTGATCGTTTTTATCACTGATATCAACCGCTCGCTCTCGGCTTTCAAGGTGGAGTTGTATGGGTATGAGACCAAACAGGAAGGATGATCATGAACTTTCTCAAAAAACTTTTTTCCCCTCCCGCCAAACCTGAAAAACGCTACTACGTCTTCACGGTCAAATGCCTGCGCTGCGGTGAATTGATCGAAGGGCGCGTGGATTTGGACAACGATCCCAGCGTGGAATATGAAGAAGGCGGCGACGTGTACTACGCCCGCAAGATGTTGATCGGTGAGAGCCGATGCTTCCAGCGTATCGAAGCCACCTTCAAATTCACGCCTGCGCGCACGTTGATCGAGCGTCAGGTCACCGGCGGGGAGTTCGTTTCACAAACCGAATAATGCGCCGCATTCAATACGTCGTCCTCACACTGCTCGCCGCCTTCCTAATCGTTCAGGCGGCTTATTCCCTGCAATGGACTCCCACGCACGACGCCGCGCCGCTGCTGTACGAAGTTTTCCTCATGCAGGGCGGCGCCATGCCCTACCGCGACATCTTCGACTTTCAAATGCCGGGCGCGTACGCCGCTTACTATCTGCTCGGCATCGTCAGCAACTTTGGTCCGCTTCGCCTGCGCATCCTCGATCTGCTGATTCTCGCCGCGCTCATCACCATCACCTATTTTGCAATTCAACGCTGCGGGAAGCTTCCCGCGATTGCTGCGGGTGTGCTCTTCGGGTTGAAATACCTTCAAGGCGGTCCGTCCCTTGCGCTTCAACGCGAATATCTCCTGCTCATTTTCATCGCGCTTGCCCTGTTGATCGGGATACGTCGTGACTATCTGACTCTCAAACATCGTCTCACGCTCGGGCTTTTATTCGGTCTATCGGCAGTCATCAAGCCCCACGCCGCGCTCGGACTCCTGCCCTTTCTGCTCTTTGACATTGCAGACCTTCGTCAACGCCCGGGCGTTTCCCTTCAATCGCTTATCAAGGAAAGCCTCCTTCCAATGGGATTTGGTTTCCTCATTCCTATTTCGCTCGCCGCCCTCTGGCTCCTATTCACCAATTCGCTATTACCTTTCCTTGATATTGCCGCAAACTACTGGGGCTTGTACTCGCAGATCAACGGGCGCATGGAAGTCACCTCCGGCATGGAACGCTGGCTCTTCATCCTCGCCCAACTCCCACACTTCGGCGGATACGCGCTCTGGTTGATTCCCGCAGGCTTGGGAGTTTATCTCAATCGAGATCGCCAAACCTATCTTCTTGCCGCCCTCGCGCTCTGTTACGCCATCTACCCCGCTTTGTCAGGTCAATTCTTCCCATATCACTACATTCCATTCATCTATTTCATAATTTTGCTGGCGTCGCTAACACTCTCATCTTTCCGCTCCCCACTTCCCACTTTCCACTTTCCACAACCTTCTTTTCTCTTTCATCTTTCGTCTCTCCTCTTACTTATTACCATCATCCTCACCATCCGCCCCTCCACCGCCTTCCTGCGCCAAATCGAAGGCAAACCTATCACCACCTCCACGGACCGCGCAGGTGACATCGCCCGCTTTCTTGAACGGAATCTCGAACCCGGCGATACCGTCCAGCCGTTGGATTGGACGGGCGGCTCCTTGCTCGCCATGCTCCAAACCCGTACACCGATAGCCACACCATATGTGTTCGATTTCTATTTCTATCATCATGTCTCCGAGCCCTACATTCAATCCCTCCGCGCGGACTTCATGACTCAATTGCAGAAAGCCGATCCGCGTTTCATCATCGAGGTCACCGCCATAGACAAACCCTGGGTCACCGGCGAAGATACTTCACGGGACTTCCCTGAACTGCGTGCATTTCTGGATGAGCGTTATTCCATTACAATGGAACGCGACGATTACATCATCTACGAATTAGACGATGGACGATAGATCACAGACCGTATCCGTCCATCGTCCACCGTCCGACAATGAAACGCCTCTCCATCATCTATCTCACCATCCCCTTTTTTCTCTTCCTTTTTGGCTGGGTGCGGTTATCCGTCGCGCTGCCCCTTGCAATCATCTTGCTCTTCGCTCTTTACAAACTGCTATCTGAAAAGAACGAGACACCTTTTCTGTTTACTCTTTCTCCTAAAAACTGGTCACTGTCCACTGTTTATTGGTTACTGGCAACTACCCTCTGGCTCCTGCTCTCCGGCATCGGCGGCTACGCTTTCCAAAACTGGGACCATCACTGGCGCAACGCTGTCTTCCGCGACCTGATTTTCTTTGACCATCCCATCTACTACACCCACCCCGAACGCGGACCGATCAACATGCTGGTCTATTACGTCGGCTACTGGCTCCCCGCCGCGTGGATCGGCAAACTCCTTGGCTGGGGTTTCGCAAACTTCGCGCTCTTCATTTGGACGCTCATCGGCTTGCTGCTTGTTACTCATCACCTTGGAAATTTCTTCAAAACCTCCAACCTCAAAGCGGCACTACTCATCATTTTCTTCAGCGGACTCGACTTCCTCGGCACGCTTTTCTTTCCGCAGGACTATCCGACTATTATTCCGCCCATCACTCATCTCGAAACTTGGGCTGGGAATTTGCAATACTCATCGTTCACGACACAATTGTTCTGGGTGTTCAATCAGGCGGTTCCGGCATGGTTGATATTTTCTGTCATTGCGAGTCTTGCAGATGCGAAGCAATCTAACACACGAAATGAACTCATCCTCCTCTGGTCGCTCTGCTTCTTCTTCGCTCCCCTCGCCTCGCTGGGACTGCTCCCTTACATCCTGATTGAATTTGCCAGGCAAACTGACCTTAAGTCACCCTTCAAGCACCTCCGCTGGGAAAAGATCCTCGCCGCCATTATCATCTTTCTTCTTTCCGCTTTCTTCTTTACATCCAACACCGCCGCCCAATCCCGCGGACTGCAATCCATTCCTCCCGATAAATTCATCGCCTTCTTTCTGCTCGAAGGCGGAATTCTCTGGCTGATCCTCGCCCCCTCCAAATACCGTGATCCGCGCTGGATGGTCACAGGCATTCTCCTCGCCATCATTCCCTTTGTCCAACTCGGCAGTGACCGTGACTTCGTCATGCGTGCCTCTATTGCCCCGCTTTTCTATCTTATGCTGATGACCGGCGAAACGATCTTCAATAAAACCACATCGCGTTTGTTACTTACTACTTGTTACTTATTACTCCTAATCGGCGCTCTCACTCCTCTCTACGAAATCAACCGCTCCATCTATCGGACGTATGAGTATTACTTTGTTTTGGATGACAGCCAAAAGGCACAACCCATCGAAGAGCCTGTCATCCGCCTCCCGCCGCCGGGCGTGCCTGAGTACGAACATCCCAACTCACTCATCGCGGACGGTGTCCCCACCCTGAAATTTATGGAAGATCAACTCTCACGGAATTTCGTTGCCAACGTCCGTCAGACATTC
Source organism: Anaerolineales bacterium (assembly GCA_023382595.1). GTDB lineage: Bacteria > Chloroflexota > Anaerolineae > Anaerolineales > Villigracilaceae > Villigracilis. Next base: position 1,632,352 of record JAHDWB010000001.1, read on the forward strand.
TTCTACAGATATCTTGCGAAAAGATAATCGGTTTAACGAAAGGAATTCCCATGCCATCCTATTCCTCTCCCCCCAATCAGCAAGCGTTTTATGAACAAGTCTGGAATCTCGTCCGCCAGATCCCACGCGGAAAAGTAGCCACTTATGGACAGATCGCCAAAATGATTCCCCCGCCCAATAGCGTGGATATTGAAGCCTACGCCGCATTTGCTCCGCGTTGGGTGGGCGGCGCGATGGCAAACTGCCCCGACGATGTGCCCTGGCAGCGCGTCATTAACTCGCAGGGCAAGATCAGTGAACGCCCCGGGGCGGAGAGACAGCGTCAATTGTTGGAGCAGGAAGGGGTGGAGTTCGATGCGAAGGATCGCGTTGATTTGAAGAAATATGGGTGGAAGGGTTTATCCAGTGATGAGGTCGAACAGCCAACACTTTTCTAGCGCGCCAGTTCCACCACCAGCGTATCCAGAGCCAGGTCCAGTGTGACTTGGCTCGTTTTGACTTGCTCATCGATGTTTAATAACTGACGATAAATGCTTTCAAGCGACTCCATCGTGAAACGCCCCGCCTGCCCGGTGGTCTTCTCCGCCACGAATGGATGCACACCCAGCGCGCGTGCCACATCGTCTTTGTTTCCCCGTCCATCCAAAATTTCACGCGCCTGGATCAACAAACGAAATTGACGCACGACCATGCCCCACAGCGAAAATGCATCTTCATTCTCCAACAAACGATGCAATAATTTCTGCGCCGTTTTGGCATTGCCTTGCGACAAGGCATCGACGAAATCGAACACGCTTTGCTGGGATGTGACGATACAAACCGCCTCCACATCGGACCCGCGAACGGATCGCTCCCAGTTGACATATGCCAACAGTTTGGCGATTTCCATCCCCGCCTGACGGGTATCCACGCCCGTCATTTCAGCGAGACGTGCCGCCGCGGGCGGTTCGATATTCCCGCCTTGATTTTTCGCTTCGTTGACGATCCAGCCGGGCATATCGCGCTGTTGCGGCAGGAAAAATCCCTGCGACTTGACCTGCGGTTTTTTCTTATCCGCCCACTTCACCAGCCAATGTTTATCGGCTTCCTTCGGTTTTTCCACCGTATCGAACAAAATGACCTTTGCCGTATCGGGCGCTTTCTCTAAAAATTCCAGGAATTTTTTGCGGGCGGCTGGATTATTATATTTTGCAGAAGGATAAGCGATGAAAACCAGTCTCTTCGGCGCGAGGAACGGCATGGCGTTGACCGCGTTGTTGAGGTCGTTCTCACTCATCGTGCGCGCTTCGAGACGGGTCATGTTCATGTCCGCTGTGGTGGAGTCGCTAAACTCGGACTCGAAGTCCTTGAGTTTGCGCGCAATGGCGAATTCATCGTTGCCGTAGAGGAGGAAGATGGTGGGCATGGTGTTGGGGTACGATATATCGTGCCATTACTTGGTGATCACCCGATGAACACCCTTGCGGACGGGCACAATATCCACGATCTGCATGGAACCCAAATTCGCTTCGGTGGTGACGTGTTTCTGGAGCCATGGTCCAAGCGGTTTGCTCAGGCTGAATCCGACGATGGCAAATGTCAATGCGAAGGGGATGAGCAGGAATCGCCAGAGAGTGGACCGGGTCGCGCGAAGCGGCGCCCAGGCAAAGGTCGCGGAGAGAAGCGCGGTGGTCGCGAGGTTGGTCCCACAGCCGGGATGGATGGCAAGTTCGCTTTCGCCGGAATTAAGTCGCGTGTGCGCTTCCGTGACGGATTCCCAAACCTGTTGGGTGGTCAGGTCGCCGAGCAGGAAGAAGCCGGTGGGATTGGAATGTCCCGCCATGCGTTTGCCGGGATGCCTGCGCGCGAGCAGGTGAATGGTGGCATGTTCAAGCGCGTGGTTGCGCCGCGTTTCGAGAATGAGGGGAAAGTTGAGCATGGGGTGATTATACGTTAGGCTTGCATGATGGGCGAGTCGTAGATTCTTTCGAGCAGTTCCAGGAACTCGGCTGATGGACGCGATTTGAGAATCTCCTTGCGCTCGTCACGGGTGAGGTGCTGCATCATCACGTATTGGACGGCGTTCTTGCGGAACAAACGTTGACCGTCCTCTTCGCCGTAGAATTCAACGCAGCGCTCAAGGTGTTTACGGATGGTCTGCTTCAGCGCATCTGGCGGGACCTGATCGCGGTCGAGGCGTGAAAATATCCACGGGTTGGGGATTGCGCCGCGCCCGATCATGACGGCATCCACACCCGTGTGATTTTTCATGCGGTCGATATCTGCGACGGTTTTTACATCGCCGCTGCCGATGACGGGAATCTTGACCAGCGATTTCACTTCGGCGATCGCATCCCAATCGGCGCTGCCCGCGTAGCGTTGTTCCTTTGTCCGCCCATGCACAGCGACCAGCGAGCCGCCTTCCTCTTCGACGATGCGGGCGATGAGTTTGTAATTTTTATTTTTATCCCAGCCGAGACGGATCTTTCCGGTCACCGGCACGCGCAGATGTTTGACCAGTTTGCGGAACGTGCGCGCGATGCGCAGCGGAGAGGGCATCATGCCGACGCCCGCGCCACGGTCCGCGATGGTTTTGGCGGGACAGCCCATGTTCAGGTCAATGATGTCGGGATTGAGTTCCTGGATTTTCAACGCGGCTTGCAGGATGAGATCCGAATCCTCGCCGTATATTTGGAATGTGATGGGGCGTTCGGCTTCCTTGAAGAACAGACGTTTGGCAGGTTCTTTCGAACGGCTGAGGATCTTCTCCACTTTGACGAATTCGGTGTAACTCATTGCCGAGCCGAGTTCGCGGCAGATCGAGCGGAAGGGCCAGTCGGAATACCCGTCCATCGGCGCGAGGATGGTATCGCCGTGGATGGGGATGTCGCGGATAAAGAAATTGGGTGTCTTGCCTTCGTTCATGATGAAAAGTATAACAAAGAATAAGACTCTCAAGGTCTTCATGACCTTGAGAGTCTGTTGTTTTATTTACGCCGACTGTTTTTTCCACAACTCCAAAAAGTGCTTGCGGAACTTGCTGACCTTCGGTGCGACGACCGCCATGCAATACGGCTGGTAAGGGTTCTTCGCGAAATATTCCTGATGATAATCTTCGGCGATGTAGAAATCCTTGAGCGGTTCGACCTCAGTGACAATGGCTTGGTCCCAGACCTTTTGCGCCTCCAACTCACGAATAACCTGCTCCGCCTCCCGTTTCTGATCCTCGCTGTGATAGTAGATTCCCGAACGGTATTGCGTGCCCACGTCCGCACCCTGGCGGTTGAGCGTAGTCGGGTCATGGATCGTGAAGAAGATGTTGAGCAGGTCGCGGAGGGTGATGACCGACGGGTCGAATTTGATCTGAACCACCTCGGCGTGCCCCGTGTCGCCGTTGCAGACGGCGCGATAGGTCGGGTTGGGGACATGTCCATTGGCATAGCCTGAATCCACAGAAAGGACGCCCTTCACTTCGTCATACACGGCTTCAAGACACCAGAAACAGCCTCCAGCCAGCGTGATGGTCTCATAATTTGTGCTCATGATAAATTCTCCTTTTCTAAAAATCAGATGCGGCGTGATGGAAAAATATCCTTAATGGGTGGTGATAGTTTAACAAAAAAAGACCGCCTCGCGGCGATCTTCGGGCTGTTACCTCATTCCTGAGATGGTGATCAACCCGTTGGTTACATTGACATTCATCAGTTCCAAACCCGGCAAGTGCCCGTTGATCTTATCTGTCAGAGATTGGTTCAACCAGGATTCGACCTGCGCTGTCAACAAGCTGGGGATGGTCTGTTGACCGATCTGGATGGATTCGATCTTGAAGCGGGGATGTTTGTTCCCGTCAATACTAATCGTGCCGATGATAAGAGCGGAGGTCGATGTATCATTTCCCGTCACAACACCCCAGACCTGTATTTTCCCGTTCCGCAAATAAACTTGTACATCATCCAATGGCAAGTCGGGATTGTTTTGCATTCCCATTGCCAGCCAGGAGGTGACCTGCTGTTCCGTGATCGTGATGGATGACAACGATCCGGATTGCGGCAGGGCGTTCTCCAGCAGGGATTTTGCCTCCAAGCCAGCCTTTTCAGAGACCATGATCTCGGCGCCCGGACGCTCCGGCGCGCCTTCCATGCCGTTCTTTGAACTCTCCACTGCAAAACCGATCAACGCATCCACTAGGGGGGCATACTGGGGATAATTCATGCCCACTTGGGCGCGGGTCTGCGGCGCGACATCGCCTGCAAATGCCGAATCGCTGTACAAATCGGGCGTGGAAATTGCCAGTATCTGTGCCATCTTCGATTCGGGATTGTTGCGCGCCACAACGAGCGTGGTCGTGCCGAAAAGAATTGCCACAACCAGCACTGACAGCGCCGCACGCAGTGCTTTTTTGTAAGGGTTTGGCTTTGGCTGCCAAAGGTCGGTATTGGAATTGCCGTTGCCGGATCTCGGCAGGGTGGGGTTGGTGGATCGTACGCGGGAAATCCCGATCCTGGCTTCGTTATTGCCCGGATTGATCTTGAGCGTGCGTTCGTAGCATTTAATCCTGCCCTGTTTATCTTCTACGATGCGCGCCATGAGCATCCATGCGGCTTCATCGTCCGGGTGGGCGGAGAGGTATTCGGTCAAATACTTTTTTGCCAGTCCGCGGTTTCCGCGCTGGAAGGTGTAATCGGCTTGCTTGAAAAGTTCTTGTTTTGTCATGTTAATTGCAGGGGCGACGCATGCGTCGCCCCTGCGTGATTATTTACAAACTCGGCTCGGCGAGTTTTTCCTGCACTTTTTCGAGCATAATCTCGCCGTCGTCGTTGATGTTCACTTCAACAGAGTCGCCGGTCATGAATTCGCCGCCGAGCAATTTGTCGGACAGAGGATCTTCCACCTTCTGTTGGATGACGCGGCGCAGCGGACGGGCGCCAAACTCGGCATCGAAACCCTGCTCTGCCAGCAAGGACAAAGCCTCAGGTGTGGCGGTCAGCACCAGGTCATGGTCTTTGAGGCGCTGGGCGACCTTCTCCAGTTCGAGAGAGACGATCTTCTGGATGTCTTCTTTGTTAAGCGAGCGGAAGATGACGACAGAATCCATGCGGTTGATGAATTCGGGGCGGAAGGCGCGTTTGAGCGATTCGCTCAACTTCTTGCGCATTTCTTCGTAGGAAAGTTTTTCTTCGACAGCCTCATCGCGCTTCATGGCGAAGCCGAGGGAGGATTGCCGTTTGATGACGTCCGCGCCGATGTTGGAGGTCATGACGATGATGGCGTTGCGGAAATCCACCTTGCGTCCCTTTGCATCGCTGAGGTGACCTTCTTCCATGATCTGCAACAGCATGTTGTGGACTTCGGGGTGCGCCTTTTCGATCTCGTCGAAGACGACGATGGAATACGGACGGCGGCGCAGCGCTTCGGTCAGTTGACCTGCGTCCTCGTAGCCGACGTAGCCGGGAGGCGCGCCGACGAGGCGGGAGGCGGTGTGCCGTTCCATGAACTCGGACATATCGAGTTGAATGGCGGCGTCTTCACTGCCGAACATGAACTTGGCGAGCGCCTTGGTGAGTTCGGTCTTGCCGACGCCGGTCGGTCCGAGGAACATGAAGGAACCGATGGGGCGTTTGGGGTCTTTCAACCCGGCGCGCGCGCGGCGTACGGCGCGGGAGATGGCGATGATCGCATCTTCCTGCCCGATGATGGCTTTGCGGAGTTCATCTTCCATCTTGAGCAGGCGATGGGATTCTTCCTCTGCCAGCTGCATGAGCGGCACGCCCGTCCACATGGAGACGACTTCGGCGATATCCTCCGCCGAGACGACGGGGCTGGTGGCGCGATCCCAGCCGGTGCGCAGACGTTCGATCTGCTGACCGAGGTCGAACTCGCGTTCTTCCCATTCCTTGATGTCTTCGCTGTTGCCTTCCTCCTGCGCGAGGGTGCGGTTCTGGCGCGCCTGGCGCAGTTGACTGAATAAGTCCTTGGCGTGCTTCGCGGCGGGGCTTTTGTACATGCGCACGCGCGAGGATGATTCATCGATCAGGTCGATGGCTTTGTCGGGCAAAAAGCGTTCGGTGACGTAGCGCGAAGACAGGTGCGCGGCGGCTTCGAGCGCCTCGTCGGAGATGACGAGGTGGTGATGCTCCTCGTACGCGCCGCGGATGCCCTTGAGGATGGCGATGGTTTCCTCCTCGGAAGGTTCGTCCACCTGGATGGGCTGGAAGCGGCGTTCGAGCGCGGCATCCGATTCGATGTGCTTGCGGTATTCATCGAGCGTGGTCGCGCCGATGACCTGCAACTCGCCGCGGGATAAGGCGGGCTTGAGGATGTTTGCAGCATCGACGGAGGACCCTGCGGCTCCCGCCCCGACGAGCATGTGAACCTCGTCTATGAACAGGATCGCGCCCGATTGCTTCAACTCATCTATGATGCGCTTGAGCCTTTCCTCGAACTGACCGCGGTACATCGTGCCAGCTACGAGCGAGCCGACGTCCAATTGCAGAACGCGTTTGTTCATGAGCGGCGCGGGGACATCGCCTTCGACAATGCGTTGGGCGAGTCCTTCGACGATGGCAGTCTTGCCGACGCCGGGTTCGCCGATGAGCGCGGGGTTGTTCTTGGTGCGGCGCGCCAAAATCTGGATGACGCGCTCGATCTCCATCTGCCGCCCGATGACGGGGTCAAGTTTTTTCTCTTCGGCTTTGGAGGTCAGATCCGATGCGAGTTGATCCACGAGCGGGGTTTTGGGGTTGGCGGCTGAGGCGCCGCGTCCGCCCTGGGCGGGGGCGGCAGGTGTCGGCGAGGATGAAGCGGATTCGTTCAGCACGCGGCGCGTCTGGCGGCGAATCTGGTCCGGCGTCACGCCAAGTCTGCGGAGCACTTCCATCGCGACGGATTCAATGCGAACCAGCCCGAGCAGAATGTGTTCGGTGCCGATGTAGTGATGCCCGAGGCGGCGCGCCTCGTCCACGGCAAATTCAAGCACTTGCTGGGTTTCGGGCGCAAGTTCGATGCGGTTGGGATCAAAAGTGACAGGCGGCGCTGAAACACGCGCCACCACTTCGCGGACGCGGTCTGGGGTCATGCCGAGTTCGCGCAGGACGCGTCCTGCGACGCCTCCTTCTTCGTCCATTAATCCGAGCAGAAGATGCTCGGTTCCAATGCTGTTCTGGCGGGCGCGTTCGGCTTCCTGATGTGCGAGGCTGAGAACACGCCGTGCTCGCTGTGTAAATCTTTCCATGCCAGCCATAATAATTCTCCTAAAATTCCTTATAAAGGATTCTACCAAAAAGCGGGAAGGCGCGTGTAGGAAAAAGGTTAGAGTTTCCTTACGATAGGCGTATGTTTTCGTTCATTTTCCCCCGAAAAGCGTGAAATCAGACGGGGTTCCTGTATTATCGGTTGTCCCCATCGCCCTGAATCTTACCGCGCGCCTGCCTGTCCAAAAGTTTGGTTAAATTGGATTCGGCAACTTCGTCGAGGGAAAGATCCAGCTCGGTGCAGACTTGGGCAATGTACCACAGGACGTCGCCGAGTTCGGCTTTGAGCGCTTCCCGTTCCGCTTCGCCGACGACCCCGTCCTTGTCTCTGAAAATCTTCTTGATCTTCCCCGCCACTTCTCCCGCCTCGTTGACCAGACCGAGAGTCGGATAGATGACCCCATGCCCAATGGCGGGATATTTTGCGGTGACGCGGGATTTGATTTGGTAGTCTGTGAAGTTCATGTATATGTCTCTTTTCGGTAAGGCGGGTTGAAAACCCGCCGAATATTGAGTGCAAAAAATGTCCGGTTAGAAGCCGGACCTACAGGCTAATTAAACGCCTTCGCCAGCTTCTTCCACCACTCATCCTTTTCGCCGGGGACGAAGGGTGTGTACAGCGTGATGCGGTCTGCGATGCCGTCGTAGCGTTTCTTCAGATCAGCTGCAAGACCTTCCTGCGTGGTCATCAAACAAAATTCCGCCAGCATCTCGTCCGTGATGAGCATGGGCATTTCGTGCCACTCGCCTTTGGATGCGAAGCCTGAAAGTTTCTCGGCAGTTTCGCCCCAGCCGTGCAAATCCATGACGGGTTTGTACGAAGGCGTGGATGCGTAGAACGCGACCTGCATTCGCGCAAAGCCGACTTCTTCAGGCGTAGTCGCCACAAAGGGAGTCATCGAAACGGCAATATCGCTGCGCTTGCGTCCGCCCTTTTTCAAGCCTTCCTCGATGGCGGGCAGGATGACCTCGTTCATATATCTCGGACTGTTGAACGGGTGCGCGTGGAAACCTTCGCACAGTTCGCCCGCGAGTTTTGCCAAGCCGGTATTCACTCCTGCAATATAAATTGGAATTTGCGGATTTGGAATTGCGCCCGGATTAAAAAAGGGCGACATCAACGTAATTTTGTAATATTCTCCCCGGAAGTTCAACTTCGAGCCGTTCTGCCACGCATCCCAAAACGCGCGGATGACCTGGATCTGCTCGCGCAGCTTCCCCGTCACGGATTGGGGCCATTGCATCCCAAAGCGCCTCTCGATATGCGCCTTGACCTGCGTGCCAAGTCCCAGAATGAATCGCCCCCCAGACTGCGCCGCCAAATCCCATGCGGTATAGGCAAGGTTGGCGGGCGAACGCGCAAACGACACAGCAATCGCAGTCCCCATCTCCACCTTGGATGTGTGCTCTGCGATCAGTGTGCAGGGCAAAAAAGGATCGTGCTGGGTTTCCTGAGTCCACAGCGCAGCGAAGCCGATCCCTTCGGCGGCTTTCGCAACAGCAGGGACATCTCTTAATTGAACTGGGGGCAGTGCGGCATCGAGTTTCATAAGGCAAGTATACAAGGTGAAAAGGGAATAGGGAATGGGAAACAAAAAAGTCCCGCGTATGCGGGACTTCAACGGTCACATTTTTTGCTCTTCGTTCAGACTATCCACAAATCCGTACAACTCACGGCTTTCCTGCAGCCAGACGTTCGGGATGGTGGTTCGTTTCAAATAACGGACAACTCCATCCTTATCCACCACCAGCGAGGCTGTCCGCTGGTAAAGCAGGAAATATTTCTCCAACTCATACAGGTTGTACACGGCGCGGTCCGGGTCAGAGAGGATGGGGAATGGCAGTTTTATCGATTCGGCATATTTGCGGGCTTTCTCCACGCCTTCGCCCAAAATGACGATGATCTCTGCGCCGGCTTCCTTGAATTGTTCATAGAGTTTCCCCAACTGGGAAACATGCGAGCGGCATTGCATACAGGTATATTCGCGGATGAAGAACACGATCACATTCGCCTTGCCGCGGAAATCCGTCAGCGCAATCTCCTGCCCGTTGGTGGCGGGTAGTTTGAAGTCCGGGGCGAGCGAGCCGATCTTGGCTTCGATGGAGTCGAGAGACATGGTTCAAATCCTAAAAAGTTTCATTGCTTAGATGCTGGACACATCCATTTTTTTACTTTTCGAGCAGGTACGCCATGATCCAATTCGTCGTCGCGTTCAAGCCGTCCATGTGGGTGCGTTCATAGTTGTGCGAGGCATCGATGCCGGGACCGATCAGCGACATCGCCACATCACCGCCCGCGCGCCAAAACGCTTCGCCGTCCGAGCCGTAGAACGGATACACATCGGTCTTATACGGGATGCCGTGTTTCTCGGCGATGCCGCGCAGTTTTTTATTCAAGCCTTCGTGATACGGTCCGCCGCTGTCCTTGATGCACAGCGTGGCGTGGAATTCATCGGACTCCTGACCGGGACCGACGACCGCCATATCCACCGTGACCAATTCCGCGACTTCATCCGGGATGCCCGCTGCCGCGCCATGACCGACCTCCTCATAATTGCTGATGTGGAAGTACACGCTTCGTACCGGACTTTGACCTGATTCCACCATCGACTTGATCGCCGCGACGAGATTTGCCACGCACGCCTTGTCGTCCAGGAAGCGCGAGCGGATGAAACCGTTCGTGACTTCGGTGCGCGTGTCGAACGCCGCGCAATCGCCGATATTGATACCCAGCGCGCGAGTCTCCTCTTCGGAGGTGGTGCGCGCATCGAGCCGCACTTCGAGATGCTTATCGTCGCGCGGCAGGTCGGCTCCGCTGTGGATATGACCGGACGCCTCCTCGATCAACACCGAGCCGCGTATCTTTTCGCCCTTGTCGGTGAACACCCATACACCTTCGGTTTCGACGGTCGCCCACTGAATCCCGCCAATGCGGCTGAGACGCAGCCGCCCGTTGCTTTTGATCTCCTTGACCACCGCGCCGAGCGTATCCACGTGGGCGGTCAATGCAACAGGAGGCAGATCGGACTTTACTTCCCATTTCGCAACCAATGCGCCTTTACGCGTGCGGCTGAGTTTCAACGGCTTGTATTTGGAAAGCTCCTTTTCCACGAAATCCACTGCCGCGCTGGAAAAACCGGTCGGCGAGGGGATGTTGAGCAGTTCAACGAGAAACGTTATGAAATATTGTTCGTCAATTTTTGGGAGTGACATGGAGAACCTTTCGTTTTGCAAGTTGACAGATAGACGTGTTGTAAGGTTTTAACTTTTCAACCTTCAAACGTTCGAACTTTCAAATTCACTGATCTTCTTCTTCCAATCTTCCGGCACGGGAATGGTCTTCATCCCCTCATAATCGAATGTGACCAGGATCACCGTTCCGCTTGCCGTCACTTTGCCGGTCTCGGCGTCCATCACACACTGCTCCACCGTCATGGATTTGGTGCCGATCTTCGCGATCCTGGAGCCGACTTTGATGACATCGCCATAATGGGTGGGGGCATGGTAGGTAATGTGGATGTCCGCAACGATGACGCCGATCTCCATAAAGGACTGATCCTTGCTGAACAACCCCATTTTCATGAAATGATAAACGCGCGCCTGCTCGAAGTACGTCAGGTATTTTGCGTTATTGACGTGTCCCTGCGGGTCCAAATCCCCGTAGCGGACTTCGGTGGGATGGAAGAATTTGTAGTCGCTCATGGGGTGATTATAGCCGAGTAGTCAGCATGTCAGATAGTCTGGTAGCCGGATGGTCAATAAAAACAGCCGCGGAGTGGAAAACTCCACGACTGGAGACAACCAGACTATGCGGCTCCCAGCCGCCAAATCAATCGCAAAACCTTGCCAGCCCAATCCTGTCCTGAATAACAATGCGCCCATCGGTATCGGTCACGGCGAGTGCTCTCTTGTGATATGACAGTAACTAAAGCGGAACTGTGGGTGAAATTTGCTTTCTGTATCCCAAACTGATACGTTTGGAATAGCGCACAGGGGTTTTGATATACTATATTTTGCCCATGGTGACTGACTTGCAACTTGTTGATGAACATGCCGAGACCGTCAAAGAAGTGATGCTGTATATCCGCGCGCACATCCACGAACCGCTGAATCGGGAGGTGTTGGCGCAGGTGGCAGGCTTCTCGGTGCCGCACTTCCATCGCGTTTTTACGGCGCAGGTGGGTGAGAGCGCGGTCGGTTATGTACGGCGTCTGCGGCTGGAACGTGCAGGGCGCAAGCTCCGCATGGGCGCGGTGGATATTACGGAAGTGGCGCGCGCTTCCGGGTACGAGTCCCACGCCGCATTCAGCAAGGCGTTCAAACAGCAATATGGGCTCAGCCCCAGTGAATTCCGTCAGTTGGGTTGCAGTGAAGCCACACAACTCTTAATGAAAGGAATTAGCAAATGAGGATCAAACTTACCAGTGTTTCAATAGACGATTATGACAAGGCGTTAAAATTCTACACGGAGGTGATGGGCTTCCTGCCAAAACGGGACATTCCATTGGGAGACAGCGCCCGCTGGATCACCGTCGTCTCGCCCGAGGACCCCAACGGCACCGAATTGCTTCTCGAACCGAATGCCGGTTATCCTGCCATGAAAGCGCTCAAGGAATCACTCATGAAGGATGGGATTCCATTTACGGCATTCGAGGTCAACGATATTCAAAGCGAATATGAACGGATGCAAAACCTCGGCGTGGAGTTTGCGATGGAGCCGACGAATATGGGCATGACCACCGCGGCGGTACTCAACGATACGTGCGGGAATTTGATCCAGATCTATCAGATCACGGGTGAATGACGAAAACAAACCCAAAACGGGACTGTGTCCGAACGCAGTCCCGTTTTTGATTCGAGCGGTGTTTCACCTTCAATGGGGATTTTCATAAGCCGATCGCACCTGTGCAAGTCTGTTTGCGGCGGCGGTATAATCCTTCCCATGCTTCCCGACCTGCAATTGAACGATCACCTGCGCCTGCGGAAACCCCATCCCTGCGGTTCGTATGAGTGGACAGTCGTGCGCCTCGGCGCGGATATCGGCTTGGAATGCAAGGGCTGTGGTCATCGTGTGATGCTGACGAGGCGTGAGCTGGCAAAGCGCATGAAAGTGAATTTTACACAGCAGGAACGAGAGAAACCGGAGATGAGCGGGGATGAACAAGGATAAAGTGGAGATAAACATGGAATCACAGCACACCGAACAGGATCTGCCCGTAGGGTCTCTGCGCATTGGGCTTTTCACGGATACTTATGCGCCGCAAGTGAACGGCGTGTCCGTTTCCCTGCAAATGATCTCGGAGGGGTTAAAGAAACGCGGGCATCAGGTCACCATTTTTGCGCCGCGTTTTCCGGGATATAAGGATGACCAGCCCAGCGTCGTGCGTTTGCCTTCGCTAAAGTACTTGAACAATCCGCCCATCTATGTGGCGGTGCTGGGAACGCCGCGCAGTACATGGTCATTGACCCGCAGGCATTTCGATGTGCTACACGCACACAGTCCGCTGAGCGTGGGGCTGCTGGCATATTTCACGGCATCCACGAAGAACCTGCCGCTGATCTACACCTATCACACGTCCATTACGGATTACACCCACTATGTAAAATTCATCGGGGGAACAAGCCTTGTAAAATATGCGGCGGGCTGGTTCAGCGCCACGTCCACTAATTTAGGCGACCAGATCGTGGTGCCGTCGCCGAAATTCCACCGCTTATTGCTGGAACAAAAAGTCACTAAGCCGATCCATGTCGTCCCGAACGGAATAGATTTGAGCATGTTCAAGGCGGCGCAGAATCCTGGAAGTCTGCGAAACAGGCTTGGGGTTGGTCCTGATGCGCCGATCCTGCTCACGGTGGGACGCATGGACCCGGAGAAACGTCTAGATTTTATTGTGGACGCATTTGTCCGGATCTCAGAACGACACCCAAATGCGCAGTTGGTTTTTGCAGGCGATGGCAGTGCGCGCAAGGGACTTGAAGAAAAGGTGGCGAAAACAAGCGCAAAGAATCGCATCCATTTTCTGGGAATGGTCAATCGAGCCGACCTGCCGGATGTGTTCCACGATGCAACGATGTTTCTTTCGGCATCCACAACGGAAGTGCATCCGATCTCAGTGATAGAAGCGATCGCTTCGGGTTTGCCCATGGTGGCGGTGGAAGATCAAGCCTTTGAAGGCATGATAGAGAATGACCAGAACGGCTACATGGTAAAACTGGACATGAACGTATTTGCGGATACCATTTCCGACCTGCTGGCGGATGGCGAAAGATTGGAACGCTTTGGAAAACATTCGGTTATGTTGAGCAAAAAATATTCCATTGAAGAACAGGTCAGGTCGCTGGAAAAATTGTATGTGGAAGCCATCCTGCAAAACTGGCGTGGAAAATTTTTCGAACGATTTATTCCAAAAGATATCGAACACATCCCCCAAAGGATCGGACGACGCATTACCGGGATGCTGCCGGGCAGGTCAAAGGAAAAAGAAGAGTAGTTCTTGAGAAAATCCGCGGACGATGCGTGTCAGGCTGATTTTTTCTATGAATCTGCGAATTGTTAAGCGCGCGGGGGGTATAATTCGGACGCCATGGCTATTTTGGACGAACATATGCTGGAATTTTTCAGCCGCAGTCCCGAGCAAACGCGCCGCATCGGCATGCGCCTCGGTGGGATGCTGCAGACTGGCGATGTCATTTGTTTGCAGGGCGATCTCGGAGCCGGCAAGACCACCTTTACACAAGGGCTTGCCCAGGGTTGGGGATCGCTCGATTCGGTTTCCAGCCCGACTTTTATTCTGGTCAACATGTATCGCCGCGCCGATGGGGAACAGATCTTCCATCTCGACGCCTATCGCCTCGAATCCGTGCCGGAAGCGGAGGAACTCGACCTCGACTCGATGCTCACCGAGGGCGCGCTCATCATCGAGTGGCCCGAGCGGCTTGGCAATCTCATTCCATCCGAACATTTGTGGATCGATCTCGAGCACATTTCCGAGGAACATCGTCAAATGAAATTTCACGCGCGCGGCGAACGCTACGACAAATTGCTGGACGGAGTCCGTCAAGCCGTGGTGGGAGGAACATGATGCTTATCGCGGTTGATACTTCCACTGCGCAGGTTGGATTGGCGGTCTATGACGGGGATCAGGTGCTGGGCGAGATGACGTGGACAACACGTCGGCATCACACCACCGAACTTGCCTCGGCTCTTTCCGGACTGTTGAATCGCTGCGGCGTGACGATGGACATGGTCCACGCTGCGGCTGTGGCGATTGGTCCGGGGTCGTTCACGAGCTTGAGGGTCGGTCTGTCGCTGGTGAAGGGGATTGCACTGGCGCGTAATCTTCCGCTGATCGGCATCCCGACGCTGGATGTGATTGCGGCGGCGCAACCCGTAACAGAGCACCCGCTGATCGCGGTCCTGCAGGCGGGGCGGAAGCGGATCGCCATCGGCGGGTATCAAAGCGATGGGATGAGCTGGCAGGCGGAGGGCGGAGTCCGAAGCGGGACGGTGGATGAGTTGTTGGATGAGATCGAGAGCCCGACCATTGTCGCGGGAGAACTGCATCCCGAAGATCGAAAAAAAATGTCGAAGAAGAAAAAAATACTGCTGGCATCGCCTGCCTATTGCGTGCGGCGTCCATCCATTTTGGCGGAACTGGCGTGGGCGCGCTGGCAGGCGGATGATGTGGACGATGCAGCGGCGCTTGCGCCGATCTATTTGCACGTGGCAGGGACGCCGATTGAATGAGTCTTGTGATCCGCAAAATGGCGATGGAGGACCTGGAGCAGGTCATTGCCATTGATCAGGTTTCGTTCAGTTTGCCGTGGCCCTCGCGCACCTTTCAATATGAGTTGACGGATAATCCGGCTTCGCGCTGTTGGGTGGCGGAGTTGGATGGGCGCGTGGCGGCGATGCTGGTGGGCTGGCTGATCGTGGATGAATTGCATATTGCGACGATCGCCACGCATCCTGATCTTCGCGGACAGGGGATCGGCAAAGCCATATTGCTCCATGCTCTGCGGTCCGCGAGGGATGAAGGTGTGCTCAAGTCGTTCTTGGAAGTGCGCGCCAGCAATGTGACGGCGCAGAAGATGTACAAAAGTTTTGGGTATGTGGAAGACGGAAGACGCAAGGAATATTACAAGGATAATGCGGAAGATGCGATCTTAATGTCGCTGAATGATTTGAATCACCTGCCCGGAGAATAGATGTCCGCTGAAGAGACGCTTGCCAATATTGCCAGTGAAATTTCCGTTTGCACAAAGTGCGCCCTGCATGAGACGCGCAAAAAAGCGGTACCTGGCGAAGGTCCCGCGGATGCGGAGATCATGTTCATTGGTGAGGGACCGGGATTCCATGAGGGCGAGCAGGGACGTCCGTTCGTGGGGGCATCGGGCAAGTTTCTGGATCAGTTGTTGGAGCAGGCAGGCTTAACCCGCGCGGATGTGTTCATTGCGAACGTGGTCAAGTGCCGACCGCCTGGCAACCGCGATCCGCAGGCGGAGGAATTAGATGCTTGCAATGCATATCTGGAAGCGCAGATCGAAGCGATTGACCCGAGCATCATTGTCACGCTGGGGCGCATCTCGATGGGCAAGTTCATCCCCGGCGTGAAGATCAGCGCCGTGCACGGGCGGATGCACAAGGCCGGGGAGCGGTTCGTCATCCCGATGTTCCATCCGGCGGCGGCTCTGCATCAGCCTGCATTGAAACCGTCCATTCTGGCGGATTTTGCGAATTTGCCGGATCAATTGAATGAGGCGCGTAAGGCTCTTAGCAGGAAGGTAATCGAAAAGAAGGCGGTTTCTCAGAAACCTGAGAAGCCGAAGCAATTGAGTTTGTTCTAAACATTATGTCATTGCGAGGGCGTTCTTGTTCTTCTCTGGCACCGCCCGCCAGGGCAGGTGTGCCCGAAGCAATCCTGAATTTTGAGGAGATTGCTTCGTTGCTGCGCTCCTCGCAATGACATCAAAAACGAAGGAAAACATGTCAACAAAAGATACGCTCATTAAAAAATTAAGGAACAAGGAAGCCAAGGTTGCAATTTTGGGCTTGGGCTATGTCGGGCTGCCGCTGGCGGTGGTCTTTGGTGAGGCGGGGTTCCATGTCACTGGTGTGGACCCGGATCAGCGCAAGATCGAGGCGCTTTCCAAAGGGGAGTCCTATATCCCCGATGTGAAGACCGAGTCGGTGGCGAAGCTGGTCAAGGATGGAAAGTTCACCGCCACAACGGATTTCTCCGTGTTGAAGGATATGGATGCCGTCAGCATTTGTGTGCCGACGCCGCTTCGGAAAACGGGCGACCCGGACATGTCGTTCATCATCTCTGCCACGGAGGAACTGGCGAAGTATGTGCATAAGGGAATGGTGGTGGTGCTGGAGTCTACGACGTATCCCGGCACGACCCGCGAACTGCTCCTGCCAAAACTCGGCATCGAACACAATCTGACAGTTGGTGAGGACTGGTTCCTAGCCTTTTCTCCCGAACGAGTGGATCCGGGGCGCGAGGACTGGACGACCATCAATACTCCAAAAGTGATGGGCGGCGTCACCGAAGCATGCGGCGATGTGGCGACTGCCTGGTATGAGGGCGCGATCCAGACCGTGCATCACGTCTCTTCGGCGGAGGCGGCGGAGATGGCGAAACTGCTGGAAAACACATTCCGCATGATCAACATCGGTCTGGTCAATGAAATGGCGATCATGTGCGAACGCCTCGGTGTGGACGTGTGGGAAGTGATCGATGCCGCGGCGAGCAAGCCGTTCGGCTTCATGAAGTTCACACCGGGACCAGGTCTGGGCGGTCACTGCATCCCAATCGATCCGTTGTATTTGTCGTGGAAGATGAAATCGTTCAATTACAATGCGCGCTTCATTGACCTGGCTTCAGAGATCAACACCAACATGCCGCGTTATGTGGTCAGTCGCGTGATGGAAGCGATGAACGACCGCGGCAAGACAGTCCACGGCTCGAAGATCCTTGTTTTGGGGGCGGCGTACAAGCCCGATATTGACGACGTGCGCGAATCTCCCGCGCTGGATGTGATCGGTCTGCTGCGCAAGAAAGGCGGGATCGTGGAATATCATGATCCGTATATTCCGCACATCCACCACGAATCTGACGGCTGGGAGATGAATAGCGTGCCCGACCTGATGAAATCTGTGAAGGAAGCGGATGCGGTGGTGATCGTCACCAATCACAAAGATTATGACTATGAAGCGATCGTCGAAACGGCAAGTTTTGTCTTCGATTCACGCAATGCGACGAGCAGGTTCGGGAAGAAGAATAGCAAGGTTGAGAGGTTATAAATGGGACATTATCTGGTGACAGGCGCGGCGGGATTCATTGGCGCGCGGACCTCGGAGATACTGCTCGGGCAGGGACACACCGTCGTTGGCATCGACAATGTCAACGATGCATATGATCCGCGCATGAAGGAATACCGCTTGAAGAAACTTCAGGCGATGTCGGGATTCAAGTTCCACAGACGCGACATTTCGGAGAAATCCGCCATCGAATTGTTCAAGGATGAAACCATCGACGGCGTGATCCACCTTGCGGCGCGGGCGGGTGTTCGTTACAGTGTGGAAAACCCCTGGGTTTTCCTGGAATCCAACGTGATGGGAACGTTGAACATGCTGGAAGTCTGCCGTCAGCATGGATGCAAGAAATTCATCATGGCATCCACCTCCAGCATCTATGGTGAGAATCCGCCCTACCCGACGCCTGAAACAGCATCCAGCAGTGAACCGCTCCAGCCGTATGCGGCAAGCAAAAAGGGGGCAGAGGCGCTGGCGCATTCCTATCATCACCTCTATGATATTGACGTGAGCGTTGTCCGCTATTTCACGGTCTATGGACCTGCGGGTCGCCCCGACCTTGCCATGTTCCGCTTCGTGCAGTGGATCACCGAAGGTCAGCCTGTGCGCATCAACGGGGACGGGAAGCAGTCGCGCGGATTTACTTACGTGGACGACATTGCGCGCGGGACGATTGCCGCGCTGAAACCCGTCGGTTATGAGATTATCAATCTCGGCGGGCATGAGGTCATCACCATCAATGAACTGGTGGAAATGATCGAAGAATTGACGGGCAAACAAGCGGACGTGCAGTATGGTCCGCCCAACCTGGCGGACATGTTCACCAACTGGGCGGATGTAAGCAAGGCGCGCGAGATGCTGGGATGGAATCCGCAGGTCAATTTGCGCGAAGGGCTTGGCAATCTCATCAAATGGTACAACGAAGAACGGACGTGGGCGAAGGAAGTGCTGACGCCATAATCCATTGAATTGATTCTTTACCGCAGAGACGCAAAGCGCGCGGAGTCTTTCTCGGCGTTCTCCGCGTCTCTGCGGTTTTTGTTTCTTGTGTACAATATCTCCAATGTCCTTATTATCCAAATTCAAGAACGATCCCCTTTTTCTGAAAATCCTGCGCTCCAGCGGATCGCTGTTCAGCAATAACACCCTCGCACTGGGCTTGAGCGTCCTGCAAGGGGTGATGGCAACGCGCCTGCTCGGACCTGCGGGCTTCGGTCTGATCGGCGTGGTGATGGCGTTCGCTTCGACAGTCAACAGCCTGTTCTCGTTCCGCATGAGCGAGTTGGTCGTCCGTTACGGCGGGGAATATCTCGAACGGGACGAAAAATACAAAGCCGCCGCCGTCATCAAAGCGGCAGGATTGACCGAAGCATTCGTTTCGCTGATCGCGTTTCTTGTCGTCGTGTTAACCGCGCATCTGGCGGAAGCGCATCTCGCCAAAACGGAACATGTTGCATGGATGTTCACGATCTTCGCGCTCGGTTTGCTGGCGAATTTCAACACCGAAACGTCCACGGGCGTGTTGCAGATCACAGACCGTATCAAACTGCAGGGGACGATCAATCTCGCGCAAGCCGTCCTGACCACGCTCATCATCACAGGCGCGTTTTTTTTCAACGGCAGTATCACGATTGTTTTAGTTGCATATTTGGTTGGAAAATCCATCATTGGCTTGGGATTGTTCACCGCTGCGCAAATCCAACTTCACAAAAGACTCGGCAACGGCTGGTGGCGCGCGCCGTTCTCCGTGTTGACTGACACCCGCGAACTCATCCGTTTTGCGTTCAGTTCCAACATCAGCGCGACCATCATCAAACTCTTCCGCGAAAGCGAATTGATCTGGGTCGGCTTTTTTCTCGACACCACCGCTGTCGGATATTATCGCGTGGCGTACACCATCGTCCATTTTCTCGCCATCCCCGCTGACCCGCTCATCGCCACGACCTTCCCTGAGATCAATCGCTTCGCCGTCGAAAAAGCGTGGAACAAACTCAAGAGTTTCCTCAAGCGAATTACTGCATTTTCATTCGCATATAATCTTGCGCTTGGCGCGGGCTTGATCCTGTTCGGTCAACTCGCCATCCGCATCTACTCGGGCGCGGACTATCTCGCCGCCTACCCTGCGCTCGTTGCGCTCACCATCGGTCTCGTTTTCAATTACATGCTGTTTTGGAATCGTCCGCTCCTGCTTTCGCTTGGTTTGCCCGAGTTTCCCATCTACGCCACGCTCGCGGCGGGTATCATCAAACTTGCGCTTTCGTTCTGGCTGGTTCCGCGTTACGGCATCGTCGCGGCGGGCGCATTGCTTTCGTTCTATTACATTGCTTCCGTCGGCGCGATGGTCTGGCGCGGATTGCACAAGATAAAACAAAATGAGAATCGCACTCATCACTAACTCCCGCATCCCTTCGCTGACTGCGAATTCCATTCAAGCGATGAAGGTCGCTCAGGCGTTGATTCAATTGGATCACGACGTGAAGATGTTCGCCCCCGCAGAAGTTGATCCTGTCTCCAAAGAGACTCTGCTCTCACACTATGGTCTGCGCCTCGCACCGGACCTCGAACTGCTCCCATCCATTAAGCGACTCAAACGCTTCGACTTTATCATCCATGCCCAGCGTGCCGCGAAGAAATTCCGCGCGGACTTGATCTACACCTGGCTGCCGCAATCCGCGGTGTTGGGACTGCGGTCAGGCTATCCCGTCGTGCTCGAAATGCACGCGGATAATTCGGGCAAACTCGGCGCGTGGTGGATGAGGCGATTCTGGAAAGCAAACGGTCGCAAGATGATGACGGTCACCACGTCAGCGTTGAGAAAGGCTTTGGAACGCTCGACCAAACTCAAATTTAAGAATGAAGCGGTGCTGGTCGCGCCGAACGGCGTCGAATTGGAGAAGTACGAAAATCTGCCAAGTCCACCCGAAGCGCGTCGTCAATTGGATTTGCCGGAAGGTTTGACTATCGGATTCACGGGTCACATCTACCCCGGGCGCGGCGCGGATTTGTTGTTCGAATTGGCAAAACAAATGCCGAATGTCAATTTCTTGTGGGTGGGTGGCACGCCAGAGTTGGTGGCGTTTTGGAAAAATAAACTAACCGAAGCGGGGATGACCAACGTGACGATGACGGGCTTTGTTCAGCATGAACGCATCCCGCTGTATCAGGCGGCGGCGGACGTGCTGCTGATGCCGTACTCGCGTTCGATTGAAGCGTCGAGCGGGCAGGACATCGCCGAAGTCATCAACCCGATGAAGATGTTTGAGTACATGGCGTCGGGACGTGCGATCATCTCTGCGGATCTGCCTTCGATACGCGAAGTGCTGAACGATGGGAATGCAGTGCTTTGTGAGCCTGCTGAAATTGAAAAATGGAAAGTGGCAATCGAGTCTTTGCTTGCGGATGAACCGCGCAGGCTGGCATTGGGAAAACAAGCACGGACTGATGTTTCACAGTTGACGTGGGTGAAACGCGAAGAATGGATAATGGACTTACTGAGATCGAACTTCCGAAGTCATTAAGCCTTCGGAAGTTTTTATCAATCTTTTGTTACTGCCGTCAAATTCATCGTGAGCAACACGCCGGGCTTGGGGAGTTCATTCACACCGATGACCGTCCGCGCTGGACGATGGCCGCCCATTTTGCTGATATAGGCGTGATTCATCTCCTCGAAGTCGTTCATGTCCTTGAGAAAGATGTTGATGTGGACGACATGGCTGAGATCGGAATTGGCGGATTCCAACATCACCTTGAACGAATCAAGAATTTGCGATGCCTGTGAAAAGACGTCCTCTCCTGCGAGTTGACCTGTGGCGGGGTTGACTCCCGCCGTCCCACCGATGGTAATGAAATCCCCGACTTTGGCAATATGGTTGTACGGTCCGATCGGGGTCGGGGTGTTGGGTGGGGTGGAAGTTTCGACTTTTGGTGACACGGCTTCTCCAAAATATGCTGAAATAATTTTACGCTTGGTGTGCGGATGTTATCACACGTACCATCACCAGATCGGTTTGAACTTCATCTCCAAACTCAAAGTCAATCGAACCAACGGTTGTAAATCCCCATTTTTCATAAACGCGGATGGCACGCTCGTTCTTTTCCCACACTCCCAGCCAGATCGTCTCATGACCATTTTGTTGCGCGGTTTTCAGGCAGGCTTCCATGAGCGTGGTTCCGTACCCTTTGCCAATGACTTCTTCCGTGAGATAGATGCGGGCGAGTTCCACTGGTTTGGGTCCTGCCACGCCCTCAGGCGGATCGCCTGCTCTCACCAGTGCATATCCAATGGCAGTATCGCCTTCATACGCGAGCAGGAATGTACAGGCGGGATCATTTAACTCGGCTTGAATCCTGCCGAGGGAGAAGGTCGAGGCGGTGTAGTCATCCAGTTCCTTGTCCGTTAATTGGGCTTTGTACGCGCTCTTGAAGGTGCGCGCAGACAAGTCTGCCAGTAGGACTGAGTCGCTGATTGAAGCGTTCCGAATAAACAGGTTGTTCATGTTAAAAAATCACTCCCGGATGCATGTTGTCCCATTGTATTCCGAATTTACAACAAATTTTTTCACGAATCGCCGCCGACAGCCCGCCTGCTTGTAGTGGTAGAATTTTCCAAATGGTTAGAAAACTGTTCGAAGAACAAAAAAAGTTGATTTTTTTCTCGGCAGGGATATTCGCCCTTGTCCTGTTGACCCTTTGTGTCTGGGTGTTTTTCCCCTCGAAGGATGAAACGTCGGATGAACCTGTCGAACCGCCAATGACCTTCGGATATTGCGGCGCGGAACTGACAGAATTATGCATTCTATCTTTTGGGCGCGACGCAAACGGGAATTCGATCATTAATCTCTTTGTGCCGGACCGCGATTTTCCCGATTTTTATTTGAACATCAACCGTCTTGCTGACGAGATCATTTATGTGTGCCAGCGCAACGAAGAAACGCCGACCAGTGTCCTGTGCATGGGAGATGTCATTAACCTGGGCGAACGGGTGGATATTAACATCATGTCAACAGAAGAATATCATCTGCTGGCGCGGGGAACGTTCACATTGACGGCAATATTACTATCATCCCAAGCGTGGGATCCCCAAATATCTGAAATGGGAGACTCCGCTTCGGCTCCCGTGACACAGCCTGCCGCCAGCGGGACACCCACTCCCAACGCGACAGGAACCGCGGTTCGTATCACGCCGACTGCTACCGTCTCATACCCCAGTTATCCCTAGATCATGAACATCTGGCTGGATGGATGGGACGCGCTGCGTCATCACGCTTGGGCGTTTTTTTTCGTCTTGTTGATGATTCTCTGGGGGCAAATCATTATGGGGAAGATTCTTGCAAACATTTTCAAAGAGCAATTGACCGATGCCGAATCCCTATCGCTTGGACTGACAGGCTGGATTTTGCCCGTTGCGGCTTGGGCGACAGTCTATATTCTCATCGTTTTCCTGTTCGGTTCGCTGACGGGCAGGATCGTTTCGATCATCCTGCTTACTGCCTCCCTATACGTTTCGATTGAAAAACATCAGCGGATATCGTTTCCCGCCATCACGTTGACGCTGTTTGCCCTGATTTCCCTTGTTTTGCATTCCGCTTTCTTGCAGAAGGCAACCCTGCCATCCTATTTTGACTCGGCGGAACATTACCGCATCCTCAAATATTTCTCCGAGACTCTTCTGGCGGGAAGCCTTCCATCCACCTGGGTCGGAACATCCTACTATCACGCCGGTTATCATTTGATCGGTGCGGCATTCGTCCATTTTTTTCAAATAAATATTTCGGACTTTATGTTGGTCTTCGGACAGACCATCCTTGCAATTCTGCCGATCTCTTTGTTTTTCATAGCCCGCCGCGCAACCGGCTCGAATGTCACTGCCTTCATTACCTGCCTGCTGGCGGGGTTTGGCTGGCACATGCCGTCACATTTGGCAAATTGGGGAAAATACCCGGCGTTGCTCAGTTTGATTTGCATGTTTTTTGTTTTGTCGCTTGGCGGCCTACTGGTGCGGGGATATTTCAAAAACC
Source organism: Anaerolineales bacterium (assembly GCA_023382595.1). Taxonomy (GTDB): domain Bacteria; phylum Chloroflexota; class Anaerolineae; order Anaerolineales; family Villigracilaceae; genus Villigracilis. The sequence goes on from JAHDWB010000001.1 coordinate 1,655,919, forward strand.
GGCGCCCATCCACCATTCTCCTCGCAGGCATTGGAATTCTGCTCTCCATTCTAATCCATACACGATCTGCAATGGTCTATGCCGGCTTGCTGGCGGCTGTCGTGTTTATGGCATTGTGGATGCGTCTCCCGGTCAATGCCCAACGGATCGTTTTTGCGCTCGTTGTGCTGGGTCTCGCGCTGGGAATTGGCTTCATGCAAAATCATGGCGCGCTTGCCCCTTTAATAAGCGGCTACATGCAAAGAGATTCGTGGATGCTGATTCTCGTGCTGGTATTAACGCCTTTTTTCCTTAAATTTCATGCGCAGATTTCCTTCTTCCTTGTGACATCCTCGTTGCTCTTCATCCTTGCCCTATTCATTCCCATCGAACTGACGGGCTTCCCGGTGTTGACCCTTCTCGACCGACCGTATGTGCAGATGCTTGCTTATCTCCCGCTCTCGCTTCTTGGCGGATTGGGACTCTCCGGCTTGCTTCAATGGATGTCCCGCCTCTTCCCCCGCTCCAACCTGCCAGCCACTCTGACAGTTTTTCTCGTCTGCGGGCTTATCGTCGCCAACGCCAGCCTGAACCGTGTTTTTTATCCATCCGATTGCTGCCAGTTCGCCAGCCTCGATGATCTCGCTGCCCTGACATGGATCGACACATCCCTCCCGCCAGATTCACATATCCTCATCGCATCATCCGCCCTTTACGTAACATCCCTCGAGCCAGCCCATGCCCAGGCGGGTTCCGATGCCGGGATCTGGATTCCCGCGCTGACCTCCCGCCCTGTGACACTGCTCCCTTTTCAAACCCAGTTCGGGCAGGACGATGTGCGGAATCAACTTTGCCTGCAAGGTGTTGACTATATCTACATTGGCGGGATGCCCCAGAGTTTTGACGGTTCCCAGTTCTCCAGTCAACCGGCATGGTATCGGCAGGTCTTCGCACTTCCGCAGGCGCAAATTTATCAACTCGTCGGCTGTGAATAGGATTTGGATTTCATGGTAAAGTGTGGATATGAAATATTTGGAGCAACGCGATCTATGGTGGATGTTTCCCCTATCCATCGCGGGGGGCGCAGTCCTCACATCCGTCCAACCCGGTGACTGGTTCATCGGCTGGCTGGGATTCTCTTTCCTTTTTCTTCTTTCCTTTGGAGTATTGACCGTTTCCACGCGCTGGGCGGGCGGCGGAAAGATTCTGTCGTGGATGGTTTCGCTGGCGTTCGTCCTGCGCTTTGTTGGCGGAGTTGTTGTTTATTTCGCCCTGCCCATCTATGGGTATGATGATGTGGACGACCAGTCTGGTTTTGTCTACACTGATGCCCGCCGCCGCGATGCCCAAGCCTGGGATCTGGCAAACTCCGACCGTCCGATTTTAGATGCGTTCAACCAGAAATTCGCCTATGATCAGTACGGTGGTCTGCTGGCGTTCAGTGCATTGATCTATCGCGCGTTTTCCCCGGATGCACATCGTATATTGCTGCTGGTGCTGGTGACCGCCTTCATGGGTGCGATCGGCGTGCCGTTTTTGTGGAAGGCGGTCAACCTGCAATGGGGCTCGAAAGTAGCCATCGCGTCCGGCTGGATATTCGCGCTGTACCCGGAAAGCGTCCTGCTTGGCATGTCCGCCATGCGTGAGCCATACCTGCTGGCATTCAGCGCCTTCGCCTTGTGGGGATTTGTCGGCTGGCAGGATTCGCAGGAGAGAAAACATTTGCTCTGGCTGGCGCTTGGAATTGCTGGCATGTTGCTGGTCTCGCCCTCCATTGCGTTGGTCACACTGGTCATTTTTGGCGGTTGGATGTATTTCATCCGCGAACGAAGCCGCATTTCTTGGTGGGCGGTTGCCGTTGTAGTGATCGTATTTGTTGCAGGCTTGTTCCTCTTGTCCTCTGCCGTGGATCGTCAGGGAAATATCAGCGCGGCGACGCCTTTTGGTGTAATCAACAACTTCATCCGCGAATCGCTCAAATGGAATTTTTACCGCATCGAGGCAGGCTCGGGCTGGGTGCAAAAACTTTTCGAGGAGATGCCCGCCTGGATGCGCCTGCCGTTCGTGATGATCTACGGGGTGCTGCAACCCGTCCTGCCGGCGATACTGATTGCCCCGACGACGATCATCTGGAAGATCATCGGCATCCTGCGGTCTTTGGGTTGGTACGCGTTGGTCCCAGCCTTGATCCTGTCCTTTACCGCCTCAGCAGGTTCGAGCGAGGAGAAGAAGCGAAAATTATGGCTGTGGATCAGTCTGGTGATGTGGGGCTGGATCCTGTTCACCGCGCTGCGCGGAGGCGGCGATCAATGGAACAATCCGCGCTATCGGACGATCCTGTTCCTGTGGCAGGCAGTGCTGGCGGGATATGTCTGGGTGTGGTGGCGGGAGACGCGAAATGCGTGGTTCCCGCGTGTGGTTGCAATGGAAGTGGTGCTGGTGCTTGTATTCGGTCAATGGTATGCAAATCGTTATTTGCACATTGGGATTCAACTGCCTTTTCCAATCATGATCGCTGTGATCTTCGGATTTTGGCTGTTGATTGCGGGATGGGGGATCTGGCATGACCGCGCAAAAAGCCGCTGACATGGTGTATAATTCAGTCGCTGAATTTTGAATTAGGAGATTAAATGCCCACTGCCATCATTACAGGGATCACCGGACAGGATGGTTCCTATCTTGCCGAACTGTTGTTGCAAAAAGGATACCGCGTGATCGGCGTAGCGCGCCGTTCCAGTACGGTGAACTACGAACGTATTGACCATCTTTTGGATGATATTACGGTCGTACAGGGCGATCTGCAAGACCAAGGCTCCCTGCTTGCTCTTCTCGAGGAATATGAGCCCGATGAAGTGTATAACCTTGCGGCGCAGTCCTTTGTGCCGACTTCATGGAATCAACCCGCCTTGACCGGCGATGTGACTGCCATCGGCGTGACGCGCATTCTGGAAGCCATCCGTTTTGTGAATCCGAAGATCCGTTTTTATCAGGCATCCTCGAGCGAAATGTTCGGCAAGGTGTTGGAAGTTCCGCAAAGCGAAGAGACGCCTTTCTATCCGCGCAGTCCGTATGGCGTGGCGAAGGTCTATGGACACTGGATCACGGTGAACTATCGCGAGTCGTTCAATATTTTTGCCACATCGGGCATCCTGTTCAACCACGAGAGTCCGCGCCGCGGCTTGGAATTTGTAACGCGCAAGATCTCTGACGGGGTGGCGAAGATCAAACTGGGCAAGTCAAAGGAATTGCGCCTCGGAAATCTCGATGCACAGCGTGACTGGGGCTTTGCCGGTGATTACGTCCAAGCCATGTGGCTCATGCTTCAACAGGATAAGGCGGATAATTATGTGATCGGCATGGGCGAAACCCATTCCGTTCGTGAATTCTGCGAAGTCGCCTTCTCTCGCGTGGATCTGGACTACAAGGAATTTGTGGTGGTGGACGAACGCTTCTACCGCCCCGCTGAAGTGGATCTGCTTATTTCCGATCCGGCTAAAGCGCGGATACAGTTGAAGTGGGAGCCTGCCGTCTCGTTCAAGGAACTGGTCACGATGATGGTGGATGCGGATATCGCGCGCCTGCAGAAGAACTAGTTTCGTTTTTGTCATAAATGGCGGGTTGTTGGAATCCATCCCAATCCCACAACCCGTTGATGAAATTTCTACTTTCGCGATTAAAATCCCACCCATGACCAAGTTGTCTGGTTTTATTAAGAACAAGGAACTGCCCTCCTGGCTGCCGTTTGCGTTGGCTGGCTTGGGGGCGGTTCTGTATTTCATTCAAGCATTCATTTATGCCCACACCACCGTCAGCGGATTGGATGAGGGCTCCTATCTTCTCAAGGGGATCTTGTACTTGCGCGGCGTTTATGAACCGTTCGAGCCGTACGGACCTCTCACGAATAAGGCGCCGCTTGCCTTTCTCATCCCTGGCTTTGCGGAATATATTTTCGGGGCAGGGCTTCGCACAGGACGTTATTTTTCCCTTTTCCTTGGTTTTCTCACGATTCTGGGCGTTTGGATTACAACCCGCCGTTGGACGGGAAATTGGATGGCTGCCGGAGTGGTCTGGCTCTTTGCGCTCAGCCCGATGATCATTCGGCTATATGTGCGCGCAGTCTCCGAGGTCATCATCGCTTGTATGCTGGCATGGATATGCGTTCTCGTGCTGGCGGAACGCCGTGCATTATGGCAGATCATCCTTGGCGCCATCCTCGCCGCCTTCGCCGTGCTGACCCGCCAGAACATGGTTTTGCTTTTGCCCTTGCTGGCGCTCTATGTGTACTGGCAGCATGGTAAACAAAAGGGGATCTGGGCGCTGGCAGTGGGCGTATTCGTCTTTCTCGCCATACATGCTTATTATTGGCCCCGCATTCTGATTATCTGGGCGCCGTGGCTTCCGGAGAACCTGACACCGTTTCTGGATGCCTTCCGCCTGCCCAAGGACGCCGTTCCGGTCTGGGCTCCATCCATTGATTTCTGGAACAGGATGAACGCCTTTTTTCAAGGGATTCGCTACCATTTCATTGCTATTCTCGGCAGTTTGTTCGCGTTGATATTGTGGCCGCCTCGTGCTGACTGGAAATCTGCTCCTGCCATGCGGGCGGCTGTTTTCCTCGCTGTGACCTATTTCATCCTGTTCGTGATGCACGGTTGGGCTTCGCTCGCGAGTCAATATGAAAGTTACAGCTGTGTATTTTGCTTTTCGAACTACCTGACCTTTTTCGACCCGTTGGGGATTCTGCTGTTTGTCATTGCCTTCTCCCATGCGTGGAATCGTCAGCCCGTACGCGTACTCACAATTCTCGTGATCGGCATTGTCATCCTATTCTCCACAGGGATGGGATTCTCACTCTTCGAGCAGGTTGGCGACAAACTACTGAACCTCCCTGTGCCGCGCTTGCGGGAAGGTCAACTCACTTCGACCGCAATTGTGGATGTATTTCGATATCGCTTTGACCTGCCCCTTTTTCAGATCAAACGTGTGATCAGTTCTTCGCTGGGGTTCCTGCTTGGATTGGGCGTCTTAATAATAACTTTTTTGCTCTGGCGGCGGTCCAAGAATCAGCGCTTTGCCATCATCTTGATAAATTCCTATCTTGTGATTGGATTTGTTCTGTCACCGCTCCTACATTTGGGTGAGAGCGGGCTGGACTGCCGGCAGGATATCATCCTCGCGCATGAACGCATTGGGGCATATCTCAACGAAGTGATCCCGCCTGATAGTTTGGTATATTGGGATGGTGGTACCGCCATGACACCGATGATCTATGTGCCGGATGTGCGCATCTTTCCGCCGCAAATCAATAGTGGTTATACTTATTACATCGGCGGCGACCCCGATACGCTCTATCAATTCAATCACTGGAATGCCGAACTCGACATGCAATGGCGCAGTGAAGCGGATATTTTTCTTATCGAAGCGAAGCGGTACGCAGCCTGGCGGGACTTTCTGACCCCGTGGGAATTTCAGGAATTCCCACGACCAGCCGATGCGCCTTCCTGCGTGGAAGGCTCTGAAATAAGGATATTCAAACGTTTACCATGAACCTTTCCCTTGTTGTTCCTGTTTTCAACGAACAGGATAATCTCCCCCTGTTGTTTGATGCCATCTACAAGACCATGGGCACGCTTGGTCGTTCCTGGGAAGCCATTTTTGTGGATGATGGCAGCCGGGATAAAAGTTTGTCCATTCTCAAGGAATATGCGGAGAAAGATCCCGAACACATCCGTGTGGTTTCCTTCCGCCGCAACTTCGGTCAAACTGCCGCCATCGCCGCCGGATTGGATTATTCCAGCGGCGATATCATTGTTCTGCTGGATGCCGACTTGCAAAACGATCCCGCCGACATTCCCATGATGCTCGCCAAACTGGACGAAGGCTACGATCTCGTCAGCGGCTGGCGCAAGGACAGGAAGGATAATGCCGTCACGCGCAACTTCCCGTCCATGATCGCGAATTGGCTGATCTCGCGCGTGACCGGCGTCCACTTGCACGATTACGGCTGCACGCTTAAAGCCTATCGCCGCGATGTGTTGGAGGGCTTCCGTCTTTACGGCGAGATGCACCGTTTCATCCCGGTCTACGCCCACTCGGTGGGCGCCAACATCACGGAGGTCGTCGTCAACCACCACCCCCGTAAATTTGGCAAGACCAAGTACGGGCTGGAACGAACCGCGAAGGTCATCCTGGACCTGTTCACAGTTAAATTTCTGATCAGTTTTGCATCCAAACCGATCTATCTCTTTGGCGGCACGGGCGGACTTTTGATGATCATCAGCGCGGTAATCATGGCATATCTGATGATCCGTCGCCTGTTCTTTTTTGTCGCTGTGACGGGTTCGCCTCTTTTCCAGACCAGTGTGATGTTCTTCATCCTCGGCTTTCAGTCCATGCTGATGGGCTTGATCGCAGAACTGCTCGTGCGGACGTATCACGAATCACAGCGCAAGCCCACCTATACCATTCGTACGAAGATCAACCTGGAAGAGAATGATTAAGTGGCTGCGGGAAAATCGTCAGGTCATCCTGCGCGCGTTTGGCAGCATCCTGACGCTGGTATTGCTGGTCGTTCTGATTGAAGAAGAGGGGGATGGCGAACTTTTCTCCGCGCTTCGGCGTGTTTCGATCTGGTACTTTGTGACAGGGCTTGCCGCCTTGTTCATTTCGCGCCTGTTCGCAGTGATGCGCTGGCATATTCTGCTTCAGTCGGCGGGCGTGAAACTTTCCTTCTTTCGCTCCATGATGTTGACATTCACGGGGAATTTTTCGTCCAATTTTTTACCGACAACCATCGGCGGCGACATGGCGCGGTTGGCAGGCGCAATGCAAATGGGATATGACCGTGCCATCTGTCTCGCCTCGCTCGTCGCGGACCGGTTGATCGGTATGGCGGGCATGGCGCTGGCGCTCCCTTTGGGCTTGATCCCCGTTTTTTCCGGGAGCGGTATTACACAATCTGCTGTGGTGACTGGGCTGTTCCAAAAGCTCGTAGATTTTGCCAAACGCACCCTTGATTCCTTTTCCATCTGGTTGAAAAAACCGCTGGCATTGACGGGCTCCCTGCTTTCGACGCTGGGGAATCAGGTGTTTATTTATCTGACGATCTATCTTCTGCTGCTCGGCATTGACCATCCCGTCCCTTATTGGCTTGTCGCGGGGCTATACACCCTGACCTACTTCGTCACGCTTATTCCCATCTCGATCAACGGCTTGGGGGTTCAGGAACTTTCGATGGCGTTTCTGCTCTCCCATTTCGGCGGCTTGACATCTTCCGAAAGCGCGACCATTGCCCTGCTGACCCGCCTGCTGTTCATCCTCGCCAGCCTGCCGGGGGCGTTCTTCCTGCCCTCCATTTTGGCGGCAATGAAACCTGAAACAACCCAGGCTCAGGAGTGAAATTCATGGAAGCCGTGTCGTCGAGGAAATTTCTGCAAGCGTGGATTTGGGCGGTGATCATCGTCAGTCTGCTGGCGATTCCCCAGACCGTTCAACGCACAAATGAACTGGAGATCATCCTCCTGCGTTCCAAATGGATCGGACTGGTCGGCATCTTCGCCTTTACGGCAATTGCCGGAACTTGGCTGCTCCGCTCCTCCCTGCTGGACCGTATCGCTTCGGTCTTAAGTGAACTTGGTTCACATCCCAAGCCTTTTCTCGTCCCTGTTGGCATTCTGCTGATCCTTGTTGGTTTTTTCTCGGTTTGGTTCATCCGTTTGTATGTGTTCGGGGGCATCCTTCCGCAGACCATGCCGATTCTTTGGGTGTTTTTGTGGGCAAGCCTTGCACAATCCATCGGCTTGAAATTAATCCGCGGATCGCTTGGTTTACATTCGGCGTTCGCAATCGTCCTGCTGTTACAGGGATTGATCTACCAAACCTACGGTATTTTCTCCATCACCTCCACAGACCCGTTTTCGATGGGATACTCCGAAGCGGGTCGGCATTACTACGCTTCGCTGTTCTTCGCTGATTCCTTGTATGGGATGAAACTCCCGCTTCCGTTTTTACATCCCTCGCGCTATCTGCTCATGTCCATGCCGTTTTTGGTGGATGGGCTGCCGCTCTGGTTCCATCGTTTCTGGCAGGCATTCCTTTGGTTCGGACTGACGCTGACCGCTTCCTTTTTCCTTGCGCGTAGATTGAAATTGAACAAGAACATGACTGCTCTGGTCACTGTATGGGCGTTCTTATTCTTCCTGCAGGGATCGGTCTATTATCACTTGCAGGTCATGGTGATCTTGGTCCTGGCAGGCGTATCAGTGAAACATCCGTGGCATTCATTAATTTTCATCATTCTGGCATCGCTCTGGGGGGGAATCAGCCGCGTGAACTGGTTCCCTGTCCCAGCCATGCTGGCGATCGGCATCTACCTGCTCGAAACACCTCTGACAGGAAAAAGCTGGAAGTACTGGCTTACTCCCTTCGGTTGGGGCGCAAGCGGAGTTGTCGCTGCGTTGATCTCGCAATTTGCCTATATTCAAATTTCCGGCAATGCGGATGTCTCCGCTTTTGGCTCCAGCTTCACATCCGATCTGTTGTGGAACCGCCTGCTTCCGAATGAGACCTTCCCGATGGGGATTTTGCCCGGAATTTTGCTGGTTTCTGCGCCATTGCTCATCGCGTTTTATCAAATTACGCATGGAAGAATGAACTCCCTGCATCCGTTGCGCTGGCTGGCGTTGTTTGCCATGCTGGCAATTCTATTCATCGGCGGGGCGGTGGTCAGCACGAAGATCGGCGGCGGGGGAGACCTGCACAACATGGATGCATACATGGTCATGTTGTCGGTGTTGATTCTGTCCATTTGGGCGGGACAGGTGTCGGCGGAGAAAGATGCGAAGCCGATGGATGGCAGGGTCAGTTGGAGCGTGGCGCTGGCGGCGCTTCTGATCCCGCTCGGGTTTGCGATTCGCAGCATCGGCTTTTTTCCATCGTATGACAAAACCACCGCCGAACAGGATATTCAACTATTGCAGGAGACCATTCAGAACGGCGGCGAGATCTTGTTCATCACGGAGCGCCAGCTCATTACGTTCGATTATGTGAATGGCATAAGGCTTGTGCCCGAATACGAGCAAAGCGAGTTGATGGAAATGGCGATGTCGCGCAACCGTTTGTATCTTGATCAGTTTTACGCCGACCTTGCGAGCCGCCGTTTTGACTTGATCGTTGCCGAAGACCAGAAGTTTGCGCCGCAGCGACAGGGCGCTTTTGCGGAGGAAGATGCGGCGTGGGTGCGTTATATCGGTTCGCCGATGTTGTGCAATTATCGTCCTGCTGTTACCCTGCTCTCGAACAATCTCCGGATCTTCGAGCCGCGTCCCCGCCAGCCTGATTGTAAAAACCCGTTTACGGATTGACGATGCGGATATTGCTTATCAACAGTGAGTATCCGCCCATTGGCGGCGGGGCGGGGAATGCCAGCGCGCACCTTGCCCGACTCTTTGTCTCGCTTGGGCATGACGTAGTGGTGTTGACTGCCCATTTCCACGGTCAGCCGAAATTCGAGATTCAAGATGGCGTGACCATCCATCGCGTTCCTGCCCTGCGCCGTAGACAGGATCGTTCATCTGCATTGGAACAACTGGCTTTTATCGCCTCTGCATCTCTCCGTAGTATAAAACTGGTTCGACGCTTCAAACCGGATGCCACACTGGCATTTTTTGGTGTGCCGTCCGGCGCGGTGGCGTGGATATTGAAGAAGTTTTTTGGAATCCCGTACATTGTCTCTTTGCGCGGCGGCGATGTGCCCGGCTTCCGTCCGTATGACTTCAAGACCTTTCACAAACTGCTCGGTCCGTTTTTGCGGATCATCTGGCGCGACGCTTCGCGCGTGATCGCCAACAGCCGCGGACTGCGCGATCTGGCTCTCGCCTTTGATTCCACCATGGACATCCCCATCATCCCGAACGGCGTGGATGCGACTCAATACAAGGCGGATGACCGCGACTGGTCGCCGCCGCAACTATTGTTCACCGGACGCATCGTCCACCAGAAGGGCTTGGATCTTGGACTACGGGCACTTTCCCAGCTGACAGATCTGGATTGGAAGTGGTACATCGCGGGGGATGGTCCGCAATTGGGCACACTACAAACTCTCGCAAAAGAACTTGGCATTGCTGATCGCGTCATCTTCCTCGGCTGGCAGTCCCGCGCGGACCTGGCAAAGTGGTATCATCAATCGAATATTTTCATGTTCCCGTCCCGCCATGAAGGGATGCCGAACGCTGTGCTCGAAGCCATGGCAAGTGGACTTCCCATCGTAGCGACCCGCATCGCTGGCAGTGAAGAACTCGTCCTGGACGGTGAGACAGGCTTCCTTGTGCCATCCGAGAATGTGGATGAATTACGCGATGCCTTGCGCAAGATGCTGTCCGCCCCTGAGTTAAGAAAGAGCATGGGCACAGCTTCCCGTCGGCGCGTGGAACAAAGTTATTCATGGCAAAAAGTGGCTGAGCAATATCAATCCTTTTTGAAAGAACTTTCCAGGCATTGACCCTTTAGAACTGAAGGAATCTTATGTGCGGAATTTGCGGTATTTCCCATTCGGACAATCGAAAACCCGAGCGCGCCCTGCTCGAAAAAATGAACGCATCCATCGCCCATCGGGGACCGGACAGCGACGGATTTCACATCGACGCAGGAGTGGGGCTTGCCATGCGCCGCCTTGCTATCATCGACGTGAGCGGCGGCGACCAGCCCATCGCCAACGAGACCGAATCCGTATGGATCGTTTTCAACGGCGAATGTTACAACTATCCCGAAATGCGAGCCGAGCTTGAAAGGCGCGGACACCGTCTCGCCACAAAATCCGATACCGAGTGCATAGTCCATTTTTACGAAGATGAAGGCATCGATTGTGTAAAACGCCTGCGCGGCATGTTTGCCTTCGCATTGTGGGATGAAAACAAACAACGCCTGCTCCTCGCGCGTGACCGCCTCGGCAAGAAGCCCATGTACTACACCGTACAGAACGGCACGCTCTACTTTGGCTCGGAACTCAGCGCCGTTCTCACTGCTCTGCCGCACAAGCCCGAGATCGATCTCGAAGCGCTCGATCTGTATCTCAGCCTGCAATACATCCCTGACCCGCTTACCATTTATCAGGGCATCCATAAACTTCCCCCCGCACACACATTGGTCTGGGAGAATGGGCAGATTCATCTTGAACGCTACTGGGATTACACCTACCAACCCAAATGGAACGCCTCTGAAGATGAACTCATTGAAGAACTGCGCGCCCGCCTGCGCGAAGCCGTAAAAATCCGCCTGCTCAGTGAGCGTCCGCTGGGAGCGCATCTCAGCGGCGGCATCGATTCGAGTATCATCGTTGCGCTCATGTCTGAGTTTGCCAGCGGACCTGTCAAAACGTTTTCGGCAGGCTTTGAGGAGCAGAATTTCACTGAACTGCCCTACGCCCGCGCTGTTGCTGAAAAATATGCCACTGACCATCATGAATTCACGCTCACGTATGGCGACATCCCCGCCACGCTTAAAAAGATCGCTTGTCACTTCGGTGAACCTTTCGCGGACGCTTCCGCCATTCCGCTCTATCATCTTTCGATGCTGACCCGCGAGCATGTCACTGTTGCGTTGAATGGGGATGGTGGTGATGAGAACTTTGCCGGCTACCAGCGTTATTGGCTGGATGGATTCGCCAACGCCTACGCCCGTGCGCCTCGACTCTTAACCCGCAGCCTGATCCCGTCCATTGCAAATCTCCTCCCCGATAACGCAGATCGCCCCGTCGGGCAGAGCGTGGTTAGCGGAATCAAACGCCTTGAGCAAATTCCCGAAATTGACCGCCGTGCCAGCATCCTGCGCTGGGGGTCGTACTTCTCGCCCAAACAACGGGCATCCCTGTGGAAACCCGAATTCCGTTTTGATTCCACCAACGCCCAAAACCTGCTTGCTCACCATTTTGATTCAGCGGATGGATCATATCTCGATAAGACCCTCTACACCGACCTGCACACCTACCTGCCCGGTGACTTGCTTGTCAAAGCGGACCGTATGACGATGGCAGCCTCGCTCGAGGGACGTTCGCCTTTCCTTGACCATGAATTGGTGGAGTGGTCTGCCCGGGTGCCGGATCAATTCAAAGTTAAGGGAAGAAGCGGAAAATATCTGCTGAAGAAGGCATTTGCCAGGGAGTTGCCCGATTCTCTAAAAGGACGCGCCAAGCAGGGCTTTGGCATTCCTCTCTCCGCCTGGTTCCGCGGTCCATTGTTGGATTGGTCGAAGCAAATATTGCTGGATAATGGAAGTCCGTTGCATCAGTGGTTTGAGCGCGATGTGTTGAACACGCTTATTGAAGAACATGTCTCTGCCCGTGTTGATCATGGAAAACGCCTCTACGCATTGGCAATGCTGGGCATGTGGGCGAAGCAATAAAGGATTTCGAATGACGTTTTCATCGGATTTTTACAACGAAGCCTGGGACAAGTGGGATGACATGAAAATATATGGTCCCACCGCCCGGCATACCCGCCGTTTTATCTTTTCATTATTACGCGGATTGTCCTTTGACAGCGTGTTGGATGCTGGTTGTGGCACAGGGGTTTTGCTGCAAAAGATTTTTGAGAAATACCCGCATGTGACGTTGACGGGGTCGGAATATTCATCGCAGGGAATTGAGATCGCAAAGAAGCGCCTTCCGAACGCTGAATTTTTTTCCATCGACTTGGCAACGGATGTGTTGGGACAGTATGATCTCGTAACTTGTATCGACGTGCTGGAGCATATCGAGGATGATAGCACGGCGTTGAAGAATCTACTGGCAATGACGAAGAAGTATATGATCCTGTCCGTGCCATTGGGTCCTCTCCATAAATTCAAGGTGGAAGAGGAACGCATGGGGCATGTCCATGGGTATAGCCGCTTGGAACTGGAAGAAAAGATTCGAGATGCAGGGTTCGAGATAATCAGAGCTATTCAGTGGGGTTTTCCTTTTTACAACCTTCACCGACGAATCGTTAATTTGATGCCTGAATCAAGCACGATGGGGCGTTACAGCGGACGCAAGAAATTGATCTCCAACTTGTTATATGCCTTGTTTTATCTCAATATTTCACCTGGCGGGGAACGCTATTATGTTCTGTGCTGTCCCGCTGCTCGTGGATGAAAATGTCCCCCTCGAAAAAAAAACGCGGATCCGTTGTTTGGAATATACTGAAAATCATTTTGGCCCTGGCGCTTGCAGGATTTGTTCTGTCAAGGACGGATCTCGATGAATTATCTGCATTGCATGAACGAATCGATGGCATCTGGCTGACAATCGGCATTCTGCTATACTTCTTGATCACCCTGCTTAAAGCCCTGCAATATTATTTTCTAATTAATCGTCGTGTGGGATATCCGCATGTGTTGAATGTTGTGGTGGTACAGAATGCAGTTTCCAATTTCATTGCCACGGGGGCGGGGATAGTTTCCTATCTGACCCTGTTCCGTGTTGAACAGGGTGTTCGAGTCAGCCGTGCTGTGCTGGTCTTTTTACTGACCAAAATCGGTGATTTGATCGCGATATGGATGTTCATGCTGGTTTCCAGCCTGCTTCTGTGGCAGAGAGTGGAAGTCTTGCATGGGCTGATCGCTGTTTTGCTGACCGTTATTGGCACAGTAATTATTATCTTCTTTGCAGTGGTGCTCTTGCGCCAGAAGTTTGTGGCATGGCTGGCATTGTTCTTGGAAAAGACAAGGCTTTCACAATTTGGGTATGTTACCCGCTTGATGGATTTCCTGAACAGCCTCGCGGAGCAGGAACATGCCTTTGTTTTCCGCATGGTTGGAACTGGTGTGGCATTTTCACTGCCTTATATGTTTTTTACGATGGCATGGCTGTACGCAAGCCTGCTGACCTTTTCATTCGATATCGGCGTCCTGCCGGTGGTTTTTGTCAACACCATCATGCAGTTGATCTCATATTTGCCGATACAGGTCTTTGGCGGATTGGGCATCAACGAGATGACATCCCTCTATATGTACGGTATGTTCGATGTGCCACAGGCGGAACTTGCTGCCGTGCTGGTTGGCATGCGTGTGCTTTTTTATCTGACGAACCTTGCGGCACTGTTATACTTGCCGCTGTATGCTGTTTTCTTTAATCGTCCACAAACTGAACCATGACTCGAACGCATTTGAATAAACCGCTTCTCATGGGAATTGGCATTTTACTTGCTGTTCTCCTCGCCTGTTTCGAGACCGCATCCATCTGGGCGGCTTCATGGAATTGGGAGAAATTGCTTTCAGCTTCAGGGCTGGCGGCGATATCTGTATATGTCATCCTTCTATGTACAGGTGTATATGCCTTGTTTTCCAGTCTGCGTACGGATGTAAAACCGAAAAGAAGCATAAGCATCGTGAACTGGCTTGTCGTGGGGATGCTGATTCTGATTGCGGCATGGATCTACCTCTATTCGCCCTGGCAGGATTTCCTGTCTGGTCCCTGGCTTCAGTTTGTATTTGCGACCGGACTTGCCCAGATCATTCACATCTTTGTTGGTCCCCACAACAGCAAGGACTTTGGTTGGCGCGAGCTTGCACTCACATTAGGAATATTTATTTTCCCAAGAGTTGTCCATGACATGCGCGCCTTTACCGACCTGCCATGGTTGTATCGTGGCGCAATGGCGGGCGGATTTACAGTTACGGTTGCGCTTGCATTTGCTTTGTATCATCCATTTGGCGAAACCATCCGACATTCCCTGATCATCCTGCGGACGAAGATCGGGAGAGTGCGCTGGTTGATTCTCCCGTTGTTATGGGCTGCCCCGATCCTGTATCACTATGGGGTCGGTGCAGAAAATTACGTTCTGCTTTTCAATACCCGCTTCCTCGTTATGCTCTTATCGTTTTGGGCGGCGGCATATCTCACTTGTCCGGAACCAAATCGCCTTGTCACACCGGATGCGCTGGGAGTCAATTTCAGTATTTTGCTTTTCGCATCCGCAGTCAATGCCCGTTTGCTGCTCGTCGTGGATTATCCATTCTCCCTGACTTGGTCGGAGGGGAACCGCTTCTATGATTATTCGCTGATCTTTGGACAATCGTTATATGACCACGAAGGCGTGATCGTCAATCCATATAGCTCGCCGGGGCGCTATGGTTTATGGGGCATTCTTTTCCTGTGGCAGGGATTGCCCATCTGGGTGCATCGTTTGTGGAACGTGGTTTTGCATACACTGTTGCCGCTCCTTTTTGCCATCTTTATCACAAGAAAGATGGCGCCGTCTACCCTGCGCGTGATGGTGATGATGTGGATCAGTTTGTTCCTTGTGACGCTTGCCCCGCTTCATCCTCCCTTTGTGCTTGCTTCTGTTGTCATCGCCTTATTCGCCTTTGATGAATCGCCCGTCAAGCGCGGCATCTCATTGGTGGTTGCGGGCTTGTACGTGGGCATCTCCCGCTGGACGTGGGCGTTTGCGCCCGGTGCGCTTGGCGCATTGATCGATCTTCTTCTGTATTACCCGAAACGACAAGGACACTGGTTCAAGCGTATCATCCCGACTATCATCCTTGGATTGCTCGGTATTTTGCCTGGATTGCTCCCCAACTTGGATGCGTTCCATTCCACTGCTTCGGGCCAATCGATGACGGCGCAGCAGCCACTGCTTTGGTATCGTCTGCTCCCCAATGACACGCTGGGTCCGGGTGTGCTTTTCCTTGCGCTGTACTATACCGGTCCATTGTTGATCCTGCTGGCATGGTGGATGATTTCAAAACGCCTGCAATTGGATTGGCTTCAAAAAACAGCGATCTGGGGCGCCTTGATCGGCTTTTTTGGCGTTGGTTTGGTGATCAGCACCAAGATCGGCGGCGGTGGTGACCTGCACAACCTTGATATGTACCTGATCACGTTGTTGACCGTCGTTTCGCTCAGTGTGACAATAATCTTTCGCGCCTTACAGATTCAATGGACCTCATGGGTATTGGGATTGGTATTCTTTATTGCATTGTTGCCCGTCTATATTTTCTCTCCGTTCAACCCCGGCGCTGCGTACAGTAGTCGTTTGGAACTGGCAAAACCTGATGATGTGCAGGAAGCTCTGGAAATGGTTCGCGCAGAGGTGGCGAAATATAGCGCGCAAGGCGAAGTATTGTTCATGGACCAGCGTCAACTGTTAACATTTGGATACATTACCGATATCCCGTTCGTTTCAGAATATGAGAAAAAATATATGATGGATCAGGCGATGGCATCCAATGCAACCTATTTTGAATCGTATTATCAAGATCTGGCGGATAAGCGTTTCAAGTTGATTGTCACGGAGCCGTTGAGGGTGGTCTTGAAATCGGAACTTGGCGGCGTTTTCTCCGAGGAGAATGACGCTTGGGTGATCTGGGTTTCCTCGCCAACCCTGTGCTATTATGAGCCGTTGTTGACCGAGCGTTCTGTCGGGGTGCAATTGCTTGTGCCGAAAGCCGGCACACAAGATTGTTCCTCCGAACTTCCGTAGGTTTTCCAGTGAATATCAAATACTTTTTTCTCCGACTTATCCGTCATTTTATGCCTGAGGCCGCGGCGCGTTTTCTGTTGAAGCAGCGCTGGATCATAAAGCCTGGGCTGGAAACGGATGATCCGTTTGCGGCTTCGAAGCGGTATATGGATGCATTGGCAGCGAGGGGATGTTCCATTGAAGGGAAGCGGGTGCTGGTCTTTGGTTATGGCGGGCGATTTGCTGTGGGCGTGGATCTGTTAAAGCATGGTGCAGTGCATGTGGTTTTGTGCGACCATTTCGTTTTGCTGGATCATGAACGGAACCGGGAACTGCTATCGGCGTATGGAAAGTATCTGAAACTTGAGCAGGATCAGGTCCAGCCGCGAGGCGAATTCATCACACTGTTGCATGGCGACATCCGCGATAAGCAAATCCAAAAACAGATCTCCGAAGTGGACATTGTTCTCAGCACATCCGTATATGAACATTTGGACGATGTCGATGGGATCACGGAGTCGCTTGCGACATTGACCGCGCCGGGCGGTGTACATGTGCATTTCGTGGATTTGCGCGACCATTATTTCAAGTATCCGTTTGAGATGTTGAAGTTTTCGCAACGTGTCTGGCGCGGTTTGTTGAATCCCACCAGCAATTTAAACCGGTTCCGCTTGAAGGATTATCAGCAGGTGTTCGAGCGATATTTTCAAACAACGGATATTGTCGTTTTGGAACGGGATGTGGAAAATTTTCGGGATGCGCGTTCTGCCATTCGCGCGGAATTCCTGACGGGGGACGAACATGCGGATGCGGTGACGTTGATCTCCGTGTTTGTGAGCCAGCCAAAATAGCGTGGAGTTTTGATGCAAACCAGATTGAATTCGTTTTTTTTTCGATATGAGTTCCTGATCCCTGTTTTTATTTTTCTACTGTTTCTGGCGGCGTCTTTGCCGGGTGTGCAGTGGGGCGCGCCTGCCTTGTGGAATCCCGATGAGTTGATCTGGCGGGTGGGGATGGCGCTGGATGGTCATATGGTGTTCGATGAGACCGAGCCGGATTTTAACTATCCATCCCTGCCGAAGTATGTGATGTATACCATCGGTTCTGTGACGTACGGAATGGGGCGCTCGGATTTCGCCTTTGTCGTTGCGGCGCGCGCGTTTTCAGCATTTTTAGGGGCGCTGGCTGGCGTGTTGATCTATTATCTGGCACGGATGATCGGCGCAGACCGGCGTATTTCCGCGCTGGCTGGTTTTTTGTATATCGCCAGCGGTGTCGCTGCGGCGAATGGACGTTTTGCACACAACGACCTGTATCTGCAATTGTTCACCATTTTGTGCGTGTTGTTCGTTGTTAAGTATCAGTCCAACAACTCGATGGTCTGGTTGTATGCATCCTTTTTTTCGGTGGGATTGGCGGCTTCCAGCAAATATACAGGCGGAAGTATCATCCTTTTGCCGATCATCGTGTTCTTGATGGCGAACTGGCAGCAGGTACGGACCCGCTGGCTGCACATGGCTGGGAGTCTGTTCCTAGGCGGAATCATTTCCTTTTTGGGGTATGCGCTCGGAACGCCGAAGGCATTTTTTGCGCCGATCCAATACTTTACAAGCGTCATTCCATTTTTGAGAAATTATCCGCAGTATGGATTTAATTCAGGCTCGCCGATCGGTCTCATCGGTCAGTGGGCGGTGTTCGAAAATGCGGTCGGCACCTTTGCATATTATGTTTTTATTCTTGCATTTATCTGGTTCACTGTAAAGTTGGTTCTGTGGAAAATGGGCAGGGTCAACTTTGATTTGAAAGAGGCTCAGGCGGTGATCGTACTCGTTCTGGCAGTGTTGATCTTTGACCTGCCATTCATGATCTCGATCAATTATATCCCGCGTTATTTCATTCCATTCGTTCCGTTTTTAGCCATTCTTGGCGCGCTGCTCTTCAGAGACCTTCTGGCCGCGGCGAAGAATAGAAATTTAAAATTTGCGCCATACTTCATTGGCTTCCTGCTTTTGGCGGGATTCGTGTATTCCGGTTTACGCCTCGTCAGCACGGCATTGCTTTTCCTGAACGATGCCCGCATCCCTGCCAGTGAATATATCGCGACCATTCGCGGTTTCGGGAAGAGCATGGAATATACGTTGTATCCGCCTGTGGTGGAGAGACGTCGTTTTCTGCGGGCTCATAACTATCCCATCTATTTTGTGAAATATCCGACGGATGTTGTCCCGACCGGCGGACGCTACGAATACAATCAAGGTGAGCAGGGATTATTGGAGCGCGACACGGATTATTTCGTAATCGACAGTTTCACCTACGACCGCTTCTATACCGATTCGGTCTGCGTGACCAACCCGGTGGAATGTGACTTTTTCAAGCGTCTGTTGGCTGGCGAGGTGGAAAGTTTTCAACTCGTTAAGGAATTTTCGTATCGACTGCCGCCCTATTTGCCCCATGTCTGGATCTCAGCGGTCAACCCGGATGTTCTTGTTTTCGAGCGTGTTCGTTGATCAAAAGGCAGTCCCATACGGGACTGCCTTTTTACTTGATGAAATTTCCAACGTTGTACACTGCCCCCGCAATCGGCGGCGTGCTTTTCATTTCGATCACATGCCCCTTTGAAAACGCCTTATACGCGGCGGCGGCGATCTCCTTCTCCGTGGAAAAATGCTCGTCCCGGATGTCATGTCCCATCATGCGGAACATGAATACCATGAAAGGCTTTTCGACCGGCGTCCCGTACACCATCTGACCTCCCGGCTTGAGCACCCGCTTCACCTCCGCGAACGCCTGCTCCAGTTCCAGGGGCTTTAGGTGTTCCAGGATGCTGATCAGCAATACGGCGTCGAATTTGTTTTCCGGGTAGGGCATGTTGAGCACGTCGCCTTTTTCAAGAAAAAGCGGAATCCCCATCGGCTCAAAAACGGATTGAACTGATTCAATATCGGCGGTCAGGTCGATGCCGTGGATTTCCTTGTAGAGATCATGAAGGTTGGGAAAAGCAAGCCCGGTCCCGAAGCCAACTTCGAGAACGCGCTCTCCGCCCATACATTCGCCCAGCGCCAATTCCACACGGCGACGGTACATCTTTCCAAACACGGGCCAGTAATAATATTTGATCGGGTCGAATTGATTCACGCCTTTATAGGTTTGGGCGGGAAGAAGCTTGAGAGTCGGGGGCATACTTGTCCTAAACAAATTTTATTCGTCTCGCTGCAAAGGCAACCATGCGGAACAGCAAGATGCCGTGTTTCCAGCGTGAGATGTTGGTGGTGCCATACGTGCGTTCGCGGTAGCGGATGGGCAGATCTACGATCTTGCGGTTCAGTTTCGCCGCGCCGAAGATCAGGTCGAAATCGCCGAAGGGGTCGAAATCGCCGAAATAGGAACGGTTAGCAGCGATCTTTTCATAATCTTCGCGCCAGAGCACTTTCGTTCCGCAGAGCGTGTCCTTAATGGGCTGACCGAGCATCCACGAGAATGCCAGACTGAATAATTTATTGCCGATGAAATTCAGCGTGCGCATCGCTTCTTTTTCCATCGGGTAGACGAGGCGGACGCCATTGATGAATTCGCCCGTGCCGGATGCGATCGCTTCATAGAAACGCGGCAGGTCTTCCGGCGGGACAGTTAAATCTGCGTCGAGGATCATGAGAATATCGCCGGATGCTTTTTCGAAGCCGAGGCGCACAGCGTCGGCTTTGCCAATGCCGGGTTGACGGAAGAGCAGGCTCGAGGTCCCGGGATGAAGCGGGATTTCCTTCTCGATGGTTTCGTAGGTCTTGTCGCGGGAATGTCCCTCCACGAAGATGAGTTCGGTTTTCGATCCTATTTGAGGAACACGCTCAAAGATGTTCTTGATGTTGCCTTCTTCGTTGCGTGCCGCGACGATGACCGAAACGCTCGGTTTTTTTGCAGGCTGAGGCGCGGGGCGGGCGATCACAAAATTGGAGAGGGCGAACAGGTTGAAGGGCCAGAGTTTGACGAGATAGCGGTTGGCGAGCCCGCCGAGGGGGAGCGGGAAGAGTATTTCGCGCGAGGTGCGGATGCTTTCAAAGCCAGCGAGGCGCAGGAGGTTGTCCACATCTTCGGGAGTGAGCCAATTCTGGCTGAGCATGGGGGCGGCAAGATTGAGGCTTTGCGCGATGGCGAGCGGAAACTGCCAGAGATGGCTGTAGAAGTTCAGGATCAGGCGGGTATGAGGCGTGCAAAATTTTTTGACCTGCTCCAGCGCGCGCTGGACATCCCACAGGTCATTGACGGTATCCGAAAGGATGATGACGTCGAACGTGCCGTCGAGACTGGAGAGATCGTGTGCGTCGAGCTGGTGAAATTCGATCTCGGGATGGCGTTGTTTTGCGCGCGCGATCATCTCGGCGGAAAAATCCACCCCGACGCCATGCGATGGTTTTACGCTGGCGATCAAGCCACCTCTTCCGCAGCCGATCTCCAACACACGCTGGTTCGGGTTGACGAGAAATTTGTATATCTCTTCAAGGCGGCTGTGATACCAACGACCCATGCCGCGCCATTGGTCGCGTTTTTGTGCGACTTTGTCCCAATGGGCGACGCGGGTTTGCTGGTAGCGTTGTCCGGCTTCATCAAAAGACAAGTTCATATTCATAGCGGGGTGATTTTACCTGAAATATTCTGGAAAACTTCAAATTGAACAGTGTGGGAGAGTTATAATCCAAGTTCTGAGGAAATCATGCTTAAACAGCATTTCTCGTTCTTAAATTCTGCTGTGACGGATGTTTTTTTGAAAATCATGTGGTTCGGGCTTCTCGTTTCCGGGATACTCCTGAACCCGTTATTTTCCTATCCCGGTCGGGATGCGGGCATTTTCATGTACATCGGCTCGCTGATCTTGAAAGGCAAGATTCCCTACTTGCATGTTTGGGAGAACAAAGGTCCGCTCGTTTTTTTCATCAACGCGCTGGGGCTTTCGCTCGGCGACGGCTCACGCTGGGGCATCTGGCTCATGGAATTCCTGTTCCTGTTCGCCGCAGCGTGGATTTGCTACGCGTTCGTCACTTCGGTGATGGGTCGGATTCCCGCCCTGCTCAGTGTTTTCGTTCTGGTTATATCGGCTGGAAACGTCCTTCAAGGCGGGAATTATTCCGAGGAATACTCCATTCTGTTCAGTTGCCTGGCATTATGGGCATTTATCAAAGCGACGGAAGAACCGCATCGAAACCTACCCGGCATCCTGGTCGGTGTTTCCCTGGGCTTTAACATCCTGTTGCGTCCCAACAACATAAGCATGCAGGTTGCTGTGGCGGGCGGATTTTTCGTGTTGGCGTTGATGTCGAAAGACTGGAAGTTGTTGCTAAGACGATTGGCGCTGATGGCGCTTGGGGCAACGATGGTGCTCGCGCCTGTCCTTGTTTATTTTGCATCCCAAGGCGCGCTGCGGGAAATGATCAATGTAGTGCTTGTATTCAATTATCAATATAGTTCAGATACAAGCTTCATGCAAATCCTGCACGGCATCGCGGACGCTTCCATTTCGATCGGCGTTGTGTTTTCGGTCCTTGCGTTGATCGGCTATCTGGCGGCTTTGTTCGTCGTGTTCAAAGGATTCATTCGCAGAGAAAGCTTCCCGCCTTTCCTTCTCGTCCTGTTGTTCGGCTTGCCCATTGAGTTGCTCCTGAGCACCCTTTCAGGTCGGAATTACCTCCATTATTTCATTGGATGGGCGCCTTATCTGGGAGTACTGTCCGCATTTGCGGTTTTCCACTTCCTGCGCGAATTTATGGCGCGAATTAAGATATATAAGATTCCGATCCTGCTAGCATTCATTCTCGTAACCATTTTTAACAGACTTGATGTGTGGAAAGGGTATGGAGCAGTATTTAATAACCTGAAAACCGGTCAGGTCGAATACGTGGATCCGGTTGCAGCATACATCCGCGGGAATACGACGGAACAGGACAAAGTGTTGGTCTGGGGCTTTCGACCAGTGATCAACTTTGTGTCCGGCAGGGAGGCGCCGGTATCCTTTTTGCCATATCCGTTGGTGCATGTGGATACGCCATTGACGAATTCCTGGGCGGAACAATTTTATGCGCAGATCAGTTCCGATCCGCCGAAGCTGATCGTCAACCTGATCGAACCGGCAGACAGCGAACGCATCCCCGATCTGGATAGAAGCGTGCGCCGCGAGCAGCGCATCAAGTGGCGGGATGTTGTCCTTGCCTCCAACATGGACGAAACCCTGTCTTTCATCGAAGAGAATTACATCAAGGTGGAAACGGTGAACGGCGCGGATATTTATCAATTAAGAACCACCCTGCCTTAAGTGCGCCTGGTTTATGAGAATCGCTGATTGACAACCCGGTATTCCTAGTTATAATTCAGTCGCTGAATTTTGAACTGAATTTGACCATGGAATCCACAAACGAAGAATTACGCGAACTCACCCTCCTCGAACAGATCGAGAATGACCCCGATGTCAATCAATCCACGCTGGCGCGCCAGTTGGGCGTGGCGGTTGGCACGGTCAACTGGCATTTAAAACGGTTGATCGCAAAGGGCGCTGTCAAGGTTTCACGCGCCGAGCGCAAGAAACTCCGCTATATCATCACGCCGGAAGGTCTTGCCCTGCGCGCCCGCCTCGCTGTGAACTACGTCGAGCAATCCTTTTCTGTTTACCGCCGCACCCGCCAGCGTGTGAAGGACCATCTCGCCAAAGTGCGGAACGCGGGCTTTGAGCATGTGCGCATCGTCGGCTCGGGCGATGTAGCGGACATTTGCAAGTTGACCTGCATCGAGCAAGGCATTGCGGTGGTGAATGATAAAGCCGCGCCTGCGTTGGTGCTGGATGGGTACAAGATCAGACTGGAGGGTCTGGAATGACGGATCGTCACATACTCATCACGGGCGGAGCAGGGTACATCGGCTCCATCCTGACCTCGGAACTGCTTCGGCAAAATTACAGGGTCACCATCCTGGACTCTCTTCTCTTTGGCGGCGAGAGCATCCTGCCTTTCATGCATCATCCCAACTTTCACTTCATCAAAACCGATGTGACCGAACCGCGCGCCCTGCGGGATGCGGTCAAACAAGGTTGGCAGGTTCCAAATGCAGTAGTCCACCTTGCGGCGATTGTTGGTTTTCCCGCCTGTCAGGCAGTCGGGAAGCAAGTGTCGTGGAAGTACAACTTCGAAGCGACGAAAATGGTCTTCGAGCAGTCGGCAGACCTGGGCGTGGAACGATTCGTCTTTGCGTCCACTTACAGCAACTATGGCTTATCCGAAGACGGTAAACCTGTCACGGAGGAGTCGCCGCTTAATCCGCAATCACTGTATGCAGAGACAAAGATTGCGGCGGAGGAATACCTGCTCTCCCAAAAGGATGCAGCTTGCGCGCCGTTGTTGTTCCGCTTTGCCACACTGTACGGAATTTCACCGCGCACGCGTTTCGATTTGATCGTCAACCAGTTCGTGCTGGAAGCCTTCACCAAACGCCAACTCATCATCTACCAGCGCGGATACTCGCGTTCGTTCGTCCACATCCGTGATGTGGTCCGCGGCGTCATCATGGGCTTGGAAGCGGAGCAGTCGAAGATCCGCGGACAGGTTTTCAATTTGGGAACCGAGAACGGGAATTACTCAAAGGATGACATCGTGCAGTTGGTCTTGAAACGCATGCCCGAAACGACCGTCGAATACAAAGACCTGACCTTCGGCGGCGACATGCGCGACATCACGGTTTCATTTGAAAAGATCAAGCGCGTGCTCGGATTTGATACTACGCTGGATGTAGGTGACGGCATCCGAGAAGTATTGTTCACACTAAAATCTGGCATCATCCGCAATCCGCTGGATGATAGATATAGAAACGCACAATTCATCGTTCAATAATAAATGGAGAACTACATGGCAGAAAATTTCTGGCAAAACAAAAGAGTTGTTGTCACCGGCGGCGGGGGCTTCCTCGGCTCGTTCGTAGTGGAAAAACTAAAGGAACGCGGCGCAACGGACATCTTCATCCCGCGCAAAAAAGACTATGACCTGACCCAGCGCGAAGCCATTGAGCGTCTGTACGCCGATGCGCTCAACGGCGTTGACCCGAAGAACGTGGTCGTCATCCACCTCGCCGCCAATGTAGGCGGCATCGGCGCGAACCGCGAACATCCCGCCGAATTCTTCTACGATAACATAATTATGGGCGTGGAACTCATGCATCAGGCATACAAACACGGCGTCGGAAAATTCGTTTCCACTGGGACGGTGTGTTCCTATCCCAAGTTCACGCCTGTTCCGTTCAAGGAAGATACCATCTGGGATGGCTATCCCGAAGAGACGAATGCGCCCTATGGGCTGGCAAAGAAGATGATGCTTGTGCAAGCACAGACCTATCGCCAGCAATACGGCTTCAACGCCATTCATCTAATCCCCGTGAATCTGTACGGTCCGCGCGATAATTTCAATTTGGAAACTTCGCATGTGATTCCCGCCCTGATCCGCAAAGCCATTGAAGCGGGCGAGCGCGGCGAGGCAGAACTTCCCGCCTGGGGTGACGGTTCTCCTACGCGCGAGTTCCTTTATGTGGAAGATGCCGCCGACGGCATCCTGACCGCCGCTGAAAAATACAACGGTGACTTGCCCGTCAACCTCGGTTCTGGCTATGAAATTTCCATCAAAGACCTGACGGAAATGGTCGCCAAACTGACGGGTTTCCAGGGCAAAATCGTCTGGCAGACGGACAAGCCCAATGGTCAGCCCCGTCGCGGATTGGACGTCTCCCGGGCGAAGGAACAGTTCGGATGGAGTGCGCAGGTTCCCTTTGAAGAGGGGATGCGCCGCACCATCGAGTGGTTCAAAGCGAATCGGGACAAGATCCGTTAGAAAGCTGACAAGGTTGGGAGGTCTGAACGTCCAACCTTCCAGCCTTCCAACATTCCAACCTGTAAACTCATGACAGAACTTACAAAACACGAACCCGCCACCATTTACATCAAGCCGACCACGGGTCTTGCGGCGTTGAACCTGCGCGACCTGTGGGTGT
Organism: Anaerolineales bacterium; assembly: GCA_023382595.1. Taxonomy (GTDB): domain Bacteria; phylum Chloroflexota; class Anaerolineae; order Anaerolineales; family Villigracilaceae; genus Villigracilis. The sequence goes on from JAHDWB010000001.1 coordinate 1,681,343, forward strand.
ACCGCGAGTTGATCTTCTTCATGGTCTGGCGCGATGTAAAAGTGAAATACAAACAGACCTTGCTCGGCATGGCGTGGGCGGTGATTCAGCCCGTGATGACCATGCTGGTCTTTACTTTCCTCTTCGACCGCGTGGCAAAACTCCCGACCGAAGGCGTGCCTTATCCCGTCTTTTCGTTCACGGCTCTGCTCCCGTGGGGCTTATTCGTCGTAGCGCTCAATCAAGGCAGCCGCTCGCTCGTGGCGCACAACAACATGGTGACGAAGATCTACTTCCCGCGCCTGATCCTGCCGATGTCATCGGTCTTTGCAGGCATGGTGGACTTCCTCATCGCGTTTGTCATCCTGGTCGGATTGATGTTCTACTATCAGGTCACACCCGCGTGGAACTTGATCTGGACGCTTCCGCTCTTCCTCCTGCTTGCAATTGTGACCGCGCTCGGAGTCGCCCTCTGGCTTTCGGCGATCAACGTCCAATATCGGGATGTGAACCAAGCCCTCCCGTTTCTGACTCAGTTTTGGCTGTTTGCCACACCTGTGGCATATTCCGCCTCTGTGATCTCCGAGCAGTGGCAGATCCTGTATTCGCTCAACCCGATGGCGGGCGTGGTCAGCGGATTCCGCTGGGCGTTGCTCGGTACGGGCAACGGACCGGACATCACGCTCTGGGTCTCGGTTGCGATTTCAGTTTTGATCTTTATCTCGGGTCTCTTCTATTTTAGAAGCATGGAAAAGACCTTTGCAGACACAATATAAGTGTCAGGTTTCAGGTGTCATGTGTCAGGTCACCTGAGAAATGGAGAATATCATGGCAATGATTCAACGATTTGAAGATATTCAAGCCTGGCAGGAAGCAAGAACACTGGTAAAGATGATTTACCAATTAACCAGTAAGGAAAAATTCTCGAAAGATTTTGGAATGAGAGATCAGATCAGGCGAGCGTCTGTTTCTGTGATGAACAATATTGCAGAAGGTTTCGATTGCGAGTCCAAAGCTGAATTTGCCCGTTTCCTTGGAGTTGCAAGGCGTTCCGCTGTGGAAGTTCAGTCCCTGCTTGATGCGGCAATGGACGTGGACTATATTGACCAAACCGAATTTGATGTGCATTATGAACAGGCGCGGAAAGCCAAAGCCCTTATCGGCGGCTTCAAACGCTCGCTAACCAAATAACCTGACCCCTGATACTTGACCCCTGATACCTATTATGACAACAGCGATCTCAGTAAAAAACATCGGCAAACGCTATAAGATCGGCGCGGCGGAGACGAAGTTCCGCTACAACATGCTGCGCGACGTGATCGTGGATACGGTCTCCGCGCCCGTGCGGCTTGCCAAGGCGATGATCGGCAAATCCGACCGCCGGATGAACCAGAATTTTGTCTGGGCGTTGAAGGATGTCTCTTTCGATTTGGAAGAAGGCAAGGTGCTTGGCATCGTCGGGCGCAATGGCGCGGGCAAATCCACTCTTTTGAAGATACTCTCCCGTGTCACCGAACCGACTACGGGGACGGTCTCTGTTCGCGGAAGGGTCGGCTCGCTGCTCGAAGTTGGCACGGGTTTCCACCCCGAGTTGACAGGGCGTGAGAATATCTACATGAACGGCGCAATTCTGGGAATGAAACGCTCCGAAATTGACTCGAAATTCGATGAGATCGTGGATTTCTCCGAAGTGTCTCAATTCATCGATACACCCGTCAAGCGCTATTCGTCGGGGATGTACCTGCGGCTGGCGTTTGCCGTCGCCGCGCATCTCGAGCCTGAAATTCTCGTTGTGGATGAAGTGCTGGCGGTCGGTGATGCCGAGTTCCAGAAGAAATGTTTGGGCAAAATGGGAGATGTGGCGCAACAGGGTCGCACGGTCTTGTTCGTCAGCCACAACATGTCAGCGATTTTGCGTCTCACCGAAGAAGCGATCGTGCTGAACAAAGGTCAACTCATCATGCGCGGACCGTCGCAGGAAGCCGTGGACTTTTATCTTTCGTCGGGGCAATCGCAGGCGGGCGAACGCACATGGGATGCGGACGAAGTTCCAGCGGCGAGTCAGCCGTTTACGCCGATCAGCCTCAAAGTCAAAGAAAGAAGCGGGAAGGTCGTCGATACTGTCCGCTCGACGGAACCTGTCACGCTTGAGTTCGAATACAAACTCGATTCGCCCGTCACGGGTTTGCGCGTTGGATTGTATGTCAGCACGATGCGCGGCGAATATATTTTTACGTCGTTCGATACGGATACGCCTGCGCTGTATGAAAAGTTCGATACGCGCGGTGCGGGGCATTACATCAGCCGCGCGGAAATTCCCGCCGACATGTTCAACGAAGGTCGTTACATGGTTGGCGTGAATGCGAGTTCGTTTGGCGTGCGCCGCTATTTCATGGACGAGAACGCGCTGGCGTTCAATGTGGATATTTCGGGCGCGCCCGGCACGCAGTGGGGCGAGCCGCGTGTGGGTCCGATCCGCCCGCGTTTGAATTGGAAGATCGAGAAGATATCGTAGGTCGTGCTTGTAGCGTGACCTACGGAAAGTTTCATGACAAAAACAAACACCCTCCGCGAACTTTTGGGCGATCTGCCCTTCACCGCCGAAATCGACTGGATGCTTCGGTCGAAGAATCGCGCGCGCAAAGATCATTACAATCTTTCGCGTTTGCAAACGTCCCTGCCCGCGGCGGTTGAGTCTGTGAAGCCATTTGCTGAAAAAGCAAAGCCCGGAAAAAAGGTTTTATTCTTTTCCACGCTTCATTACTGGATCGAGCAGTCCGCGTTTCTCAGTCTTGCGCTTGCGGGTCTGGGACACGATGTCACGTTGTTGACATTGCCTTACTCTGAGTGGCATAAGGTTAAGGATAAGTTCACCCAGCGCCAGCGGATTTTGCATACGAAGGATGCGCTGGCTTCATTGACTCCGTTGGTTAATCACGCTTCCATGCTGGACTCTTCGACAGGCTCAGAGCGGCGCCTCAAACCTGCTGCTGATCTACCAGCCTCTCTCTACGCTGACATCGAAGAGGTCTCCCTGTGGGATGCGCAATACACGCTCATGCGCGAAGAAGTTGATATGAGCGATCCATCCGACCGCGCGTTGTACGATCTGCGCATCGAACGCAATACCTTCGCCGCCAAAGCCGCGCTCGAATGGATGCAGGTCAACAAGCCCGATGTGGTCTTGATCCCCAACGGCTTGATTCTTGAAATGGGAATTGTGTTCCGCGTGGCGCGTCATCTCGGCATTGACGCGGTCACCTACGAGTTCAACGACCAGCGTGAACAGATCTGGATCGCGCAGAACTCGTCCATTATGCGGCAGGAAACGGATTATCTCGTCGAAGCGCGCTGTTCCCAGCCGATGACCGATGAAATGTTCGAGCGCGTGGCGGACTTGGAAAATGCCCGCCGCGGCGCTCGTGTGTGGGGTAAATCGAAGCGTTTGTGGCAGTATGTCTCGTCACAGGGCGCGGAATCCACACGAAAAACGCTTGGCTTGGATGACCGTCCCGTGGTAATGCTCGCTGCGAATGTGCTGGGCGACAGCCTGACGCTCGGACGCGACATCTTCGCCGCCTCCATGACCGAATGGATCACCAAGACCGTGCAGTATTTCGCCAAACGAACCGATGTGCAACTCGTCATCCGCGTGCATCCCGGCGAGAAACTTGTGCCGCAGGCAAAATCCATGGGGACTGTGGTAAAGGAAGCGCTGCCCGAAATTCCCAGCCACATCCACGTCATCGGCGCGCTGGACCCGGTCAACACTTACGACCTGATCGAGATCGCGGATGTCGGTTTGGCGTACACCACCACAGTCGGACTCGAGACCGCGATGAACGGACGCCCTGTCATTTCGTGCGGACAAACCCACTATCGCGGACGCGGCATCACGCTCGACCCGAACACGTGGGATGAATACTATGCGATGCTCGAAAAAATATTGAGCGATGTCCCCGCCCACCAAATGAATGAAAAACAGATCGAATTCGCTTGGAATTATGCTTATCGTTTCTTCTTCGAATATCCGCGCCCCTTCCCGTGGCGTTTGATGAATTTCTGGGACGACCTTGAGATCTGGACACTCGATAAAGTCTTGAGCGACGAAGGCATGGCGCAATTCAAAGATACGTTCGGCTTTCTGGTTGGCGAACCGTTTGCGTGGAAATAAAAGAGAAAATATGACCAACGATACCAAACAAAAAGTCCGCGAATTCTATGACGAGATCGGCTGGCAGCAGGAGGATGACGGGCATTATCAAAACGCCCGCTACGAAGACCTGCGCCCTGTCTCGCGCGAATACATCCATAAGACGCGCCTGCGCGTGCTGAATGGACTCATCTCTACGGGTCGCTTCATACTGGACGCCGGGTCTGGTCCTGTCCAGTATGAAGAGTACAAGGCTTATTCGGCGGGCTACGAAAAACGCATTTGCCTCGATATTTCCATCCAAGCCCTGCGCGAAGCGCGCAACCGCATCGGCGACCACGGACTGTTCGTCGTCGGTGACCTCGCCAACCTGCCCTTTAAGAACGATGCGTTCGACGGCGCGGTCTCGATGCACGCCATCCATCACCTTGCGCTGCCTGAACATCCACGCGCCTATGCGGAGATCCATCGCGTACTGGCGGCGGGGCGGACGGCGGCAATCGTCAACGGCTGGCACAATCCGCTGTTGATGCGGATGGCGGAGCCGCTGATCGGGTTGATGCGCAGACTTTCAGGGCGTTCCGAGAAGAAGAAAAAAGAATGGATGAATGACGAAGCGCCTACGGGTACGTTCGTCGAAAAGATGACGCCCGGATGGCTCAAACGCGAGATCGGCTCGCAGATGACGATCGAGATCAAACCGTGGCGCAGTCTGAGCACGCGCATCCTGCGCTGGTTCGTGCGTCCCTTTGGCGGACGGGCGTTCTTGAAGTTCGTGTTCTGGCTGGAAGGTGTCTTTCCAAAGTTCTTCGCCGAGAACGGACAATACCCGCTGATCGTGGTCAAGAAATAAAATGCTCTGGAAGAGAAAACCATCTTCTGATGTTTTGTTCCTGCTTCTTATCTCCGCCGTTGTGTATTTGCCGCGCATCGGCGATCTGACCTATTACCGCGACGACTGGTATTACATTTATGACGGCATGGTCGGCGGCGCGAAGGTCTTTCATGAGATGTTCCGCATCGACCGCCCCGCGCGCGGGTTCTTTTTCGAGTGGTATTTTTCAACGCTGGGAGCGAATCCACTGCCGTGGCACATCGGCGCGTTTCTCTGGCGCGGATTGAGCGCCGGCGGCGCGTTGTGGCTTTTTAACATTCTCTGGCGTGACGCGAGAAAATTCAATTTCATTGCCGCGCTGCTCTTCGCAATCTATCCCGGATACTTCTGGTGGATCAGCGCCATCGAATACCAGCCGATGATCGCCAGTCTGGCGTTGCAGGTCTTTTCGATTGCTCTCACCTTGAAAGCGATCCAGTCACAGAATAGGACAGCGAAAATTGCATACGCATTCGCGTCCATTTTTACAGGCTGGGCGTACATCTTTCTTGTGGATTATGCTATTGGTATGGAAGCATTCCGGTTGATCTGTGTATATCTGCTGGTCAATCGAAGCGGACAAGCCGATCTTTGGAAGCGTATTATTGCCACGCTCAAAGCCTGGGCATGGACGGTAGTCATCCCGTTGGGTTTCATCGTCTGGCGCGCGTTCTTTTTTACCAATGAACGCCGCGCGACGGATATTGGCGGTCAATTGAGCGTGTTTTTGGGAAATCCTGCCGCTACGACGATTTATTGGCTTTTCCAGCTATATAACAGTTTGTTAAATATCAGCATTCTGGCGTGGATCAATCAGTTCCCTGCATTTATTCAAGGGATTCGCCTGCGCGACACGGCGGTCGGCTTGATGATTGCCATTATCGTTGTCTTGCTTGTGGTGTTTGCGCAGAAGCGGATCAGACCGACAGAGGATGAAAAGGATGATGGGGCAGGGCAGTTTCAGGTCGGGAAAGAGGCGTTGATGCTGGGCGGGCTGGGAATGGTTTTCGGCGTCCTGCCGGTCATTATGGCGAATCGGCATGTCAATATCACATTTTTCTCCCATTATGGACTACCGGCATCGCTTGCGGCGGCGGTTTTTATGGTCGCGCTTCTTGCTCTGTTATCCTCGAGGCGTGTGCGCTCTGCTGTGTTGTATGGCGTTGTTGGGTTCGCGGCGTTGGCTCATTATGGCATTGCCCATCATGCAGTGACGGAGATGTCGGCGCTCGAGAAATTCTGGTGGCAGGTGAGTTGGCGCGCGCCCGCGCTTCAGGCTGGGACCACGCTGGTGGTGAATTATCCATTGTCTGGCATGGGCGGGGAGTACGGATTGATGGAAGCGGCGAATGTCATTTATTTCCCTGATGAGACCGGGGCGATTCCTGTGCATTATCCGCTGTCGGGACTGACGCTGTCCAGTATGAACCTGCCCGATGTTTTGGACGGTTCACTTTACAGAGAGACCAGTTACCGCAGCCATACCGTCAACTTTGATTATGGGAATATCCTGCTCATCAGCCAGCCGACAGTTGGTTCATGTGTGCACATCATCGATGGTCGACAGCCTTTGATCTCGATGTATGACCCAGTGGAAGTTTCGCTGGCAGCTCCTTCCTCAAACATCGAAAATGTGGTCGCGGATGCCGTCCCCGCCGTTCCGCAGAAGTTTATTTTTGGCAGTGAGCCGGAACACGACTGGTGTTATTACTTCCAGAAAGCGGACCTGGCTGTACAGTTGGGCGATTGGGAGACGGCGGCAAAGTTGGGTGATGAAGCCATGCGCCTGAGGATGAGTCCCGAAGACCGTGCCGAATGGATGCCGTTTTTGAAGGCGTACGCCATCACAGGCAATGCGGAACAGTTGGAACAACTTGCCAGCCGTGTGGTCGGTGAGAGACCGTTGCGCCTGCGGGTGTGTGAGATGTTGAGTAACATCGAACAGCCTTTGAGTGATGATGTGCGGGAAACCATCGATGTGAGTTATTGCAAAGGTTCTGGCTGATGTCCAAGTTTACGGATCAGAACTACCTTACGCAAAACCAATACAGGGACTCCGGCAATCTGGATGCGCGGATCGCGATCCACAAACGCTTCAGCACCAACCCGTATGGCTGGTTCAACTGGATGTTCGACTCATTTGCCGCTTTGCCGGAACATGCGAATATTTTGGAATTGGGTTGCGGTTCCGCTGAATTGTGGAGATCATGCGCGTACCGGATTCCCGCCGGTTGGACCATCACTTTGACGGATACCTCCGATGGGATGTTGGATTCGGCGTGGCGAAATCTCCTGCCGACGGGACGCAGTTTCAAATTCGAGAAGGTGGATGCGCAAGCCATCCCATATGCAGAGAAAACCTTCGATGCGGTGATCGCCAATCACATGCTATATCATGTCCCTGATCGAAAGCAGGCGTTGCAAGAGATGCGGCGCGTCTTGAAAGATGACCGCGTTTTGTTTGCGACCACTGTCGGTGAGGCGCACATGCAGGAGATGTGGAGTTGGATCGAACGCGCAAGCGGCGGCAGGCAGGGAATGGTCACATTGTCGTTTACGCTTAAGAACGGAAAGGAACAATTACAGGAATTCTTTCCGCGTGTAGAATTGACCCGTTATCCTGACAGCTTGAAAGTAACAGATGCTTCTATGATCATGGCATACATCCGTTCGATGACATCTGCCGCGGATTTGCAGGAAGATCAGTTTCAACTCATTGAGCAGGAGTTGAAGGAAAATATCAAAAAGAATGGTGCGATCCATATTAAAAAGGATTCGGGCTTGTTCACAGCCTCGAAATAGGAGTATTCATGGACTGGGAAAATCAAATTGTGCTCGTCACCGGCGGGACGGGATCGTTCGGTAAGAAGTTCACAAAAATTCTGCTGGAGGAGAAACAGCCGAAGAAGGTCATCATCTTCAGCCGTGACGAGTTGAAGCAGCACGAAATGCAGGTGGGCGGATTCAACGATCCGCGCCTGCGTTATTTCATCGGTGATGTGCGCGACCGTGAACGGCTTGTCCGCGCGCTGCACGGTGTGGATGTGGTCGTCCATGCGGCGGCGCTCAAACAAGTCCCTGCCTGTGAGTACAACCCGATGGAAGCCATCAAGACCAACATCATGGGTACGGCGAATGTGGTCGAAGCCGCGTTGGATGCAGGTGTGAAGAAGGTGCTGACCGTCAGCACGGACAAAGCGGTCAGCCCGGCGAATCTCTACGGTGCGACCAAGCTTGCGGCGGAGAAGTTGACGATTCAAAGCAACGCGTATGCCGGGGGAACAGCGACCAGGTTCTCGTGCGTCCGATACGGGAACGTCGTCGGCAGCCGCGGCTCGGTGGTTCCGCTATTCTTGAAGCAAAGGTCGAATGGCAAGGTCACCATCACCGACAGCCGCATGACGCGCTTCTGGCTGTCGCTGGAACAGGGCGTGCGATTTGTCATCCACTGCATCGAGCAGATGGAAGGCGGCGAGGTCTTTGTTCCGAAGATTCCCAGCACAAAAGTGACCGATCTTGCCAATGCCATTGCGCCGGATGCGGAGTTGGAGATCATCGGCATACGCCCCGGCGAAAAACTGCACGAGGTGCTCATTTCGGAGGACGAGGCGCGCCACACCATCGAACTCGAAAAGATGTTCGTTGTCCAGCCCGCCGAAGCGGTGTGGTTTGGCTACTCGTGGAAAGACCGCGGCAAAACGCTCCCCGAAGGTTTCTATTACTCGAGCGATAACAACAGCGAATGGCTGGATGTGGAAGGCATCAAGAACTACATTGCGCCATTCGAGGAATTGTTCGCGCAGGGTAAACTTGAAGGATAAGGTGTGATGTGCCAGGTTTTGCATGACACCTGACATTTGGAACCAGACACATGAAACTCCTGCTCACCGGCGTCAGTGGTTTGCTCGGCATCAATCTCGCGCATGAGATGATGTCCGTTCATGACGTCACCGGCGTGGACCGCGGCAAACTGCTCAATGCGCCGTTCAGGGTCTTGAAGAAAGACCTGCTCGAACCCGATGCCGTGGATTACATCCTCGATGCCGCCCAGCCCGATTGGCTGATCAACTGCGCGGCTCTTGCGAGCCTCGATGCCTGCGAGAACGACCCGGACCTCGCCAAACGCCTGAACACGGACGTCCCCCGTCAGCTGGCGCGCGCATGCAAAGCGCGCGGAGTTTCCTTCGTCCACATTTCCACCGACGCGGTCTTCGACGGGGAAAAGGATGGCTTTTACGCTGAAGAGGATAAACCGAATCCACTTGGCGTCTATGCCAGGACCAAGCTCGAGGGCGAATGGGCGGCGCTGACTGAAAATCCGAAAGCCGTCGTGGCGCGTGTAAACTTCTACGGTTGGAGCCTGAGCGGCAGGCGCAGTCTTGCGGAATTCTTCTTCCACAGCCTGACCGAGCACAAAAACGTGAGCGGCTTCACCGACATCACTTTCTGCCCCATGCTGGTCAACGACACGGGGCGCACTCTGGTAAAAATGCTCCAGCGCGGGTTGAGCGGCTTGTATCACGTCGTCGGTCCGCAGGCAATGAGCAAATATCAGTTTGGGGTGGAGATCGCCCGCAAATTCAGCCTGCGAGAGAGCGAGATCGCGCCCAAGTCCATTCTGTCTTCCAGCCTTACGGCGCGCCGTTCCCACAATTTATGGCTTTCCACCCACAAACTATCCACAGATTTGGGTGGGGATCTGCCGGAGTTTTCCACAGGTTTGAACGAGTTTTACACACAATACCAGCAAGGTTATCCACAGAAAATCCGAAGTTATCAACAATCTGATGAAGCCTGACCGGCTTTTCACCTGATTTATCCACAACACGGCAGGAAAAACCCGTCTTTTCTCCACCGAGGTCCCACCAGTTTCTCCCAGAATCCACCATCTTATCCATAGTTATCCACAGTTTTTAGCCAGTTATCCACAGGAAAACCATGAAAAACCTGCTCAAACTCGAAGAATTCCTACTTTTTTGCCTTTCCCTGCTTCTTTTTTCGGGATTGGACTACTCGTGGGGACTGTTCGCCCTACTGTTCTTTGCCCCCGACCTGAGCATGCTCGGCTATCTAGCAAATCCCCGCCTCGGCGCGTGGACCTATAACCTGATCCACCACAAAGGGCTTGCGATTACGCTGTATGCCTTTGGCTACCTACTGACCGTCCCTTGGTTCATGTTCGCAGGGACGCTCCTGCTCGCTCACTCCAGCTTCGACCGTGTGCTCGGCTATGGCTTGAAGCACGAAGACGCGTTCCAGAACACGCATTTGGGGAAGATTGGGAGATAATATGGAATCGGACAGTTTGCTGTCCATTTTTGCAGGAGCAAGCTTCTGCACTCCAAAATAATTTCATCGGAGGACATAATGGAATTCAAAATTCAAGACCAATGGATCGGACTGAACTACCCCACCTACTTCATCGCGGATATTGCTGCCAATCATGACGGGGATTTGGAACGAGCGAAATTACTCATCAAACTTGCCAAAGAAGCGGGTGCAGATGCGGCAAAGTTCCAGCATTTTCAAGCGCCCAAGATCGTCTCGGATTACGGCTTCACGCATATGAATTCCAAGGTCAGCCATCAGGCAACGTGGCGGAAGTCCGTCACGGAAGTATATGCCGCCGCATCCGTCTCGCAAAGCTGGACGCCAATTCTAAAAGAAGAATGCGACAAGGTTGGCATCCACTTTTTCACTTCACCCTACGATTACGACTCCATCGAACACGTTGACCCATACATCCCTGCCTTCAAAGCAGGCTCGGGCGAAATCGACTGGATCGAAGCGCTCGTCCACATGGCATCCAAGGGCAAGCCGATGATCATCGCCTGTGGCGCGGCGGACATTGCCGACGTTCAGCGCGCCGTCCACGCGATTCTCAAGGTCAACAAGCAGTTATGCCTGATGCAATGCAACACCAATTACACTGCCAGCCCCGATAACTACGATCATCTGCACATCAACACGCTCAAAACTTTTGCAGCCATGTTTCCCGATGTGATTCTTGGCTTGTCCGACCATACGCATTCCGTTGCCCCCGTCCTTGGTGCGGTGACGCTGGGCGCACGCGTCATCGAACGTCACTTTACGGATAGCAACGACCGCGAAGGTCCCGACCACAAGTTTGCGATGAATCCCGAAAACTGGGCGAAGATGGTCGAAGAGACGCGTATCCTCGAACGCTCTTTTGGCAGTTCAGATAAATTCATCGCGGGCAACGAGCAGGAGACCAAGGTCGTGCAACGCCGCTGTTTGCGCGCCGCGCGCGACATCAAAGCGGGCGAAACCTTCACCCGTGACATGATCGATGTGCTGCGTCCCGCCACGATTGGCGCGATTAAACCGCACGAGATCGAGAATGTCATCGGCACCAAGGCGCTGGTAGATATGCCCAAAGGCAAGGAATTGCGCTGGACAGATCTGGGTGCGTAAATGAATTTGTAGGGCGGGGTTACCCCGCCCTGCAGTTGCATATGAAAATCCTTTATTTCTCCCTCGGTTACTCCACGCACGATCACCGTTTCCTCAAAGCCATCACCAGCGGCGGGCATCAGGTGTTCTTTGTCCAGCTTGAGGGCAACCGAAGACAGATCGAAGACCGCCCCGTTCCTGAAGGTGTGACACAAGTGCATTGGAAGGGTGGACGCGAACCATTTGCGTGGAGCAAATTTCCCGCGCTTGTGATGGATTTCAAACGCCTCCTTCGGGACCTCAAGCCTGATCTCGTCCATGCGGGTCCGATCCAAACCTGTGCCTTTATCGCCGTCCTCGCTGGAGCGAGTCCTTTGCTGACCATGTCGTGGGGATTCGACCTGATGGATGATGTCCACAAGGGATGGATATGGGAGTTTGCCACGAAATACACGCTGAAGCGTTCGACATTTTTCACCAGCGACGCGAATGTGACCAAAGATAAAGCTGTCGCCTACGGCATGGACCCTGAAAAGACCATCGTCTTCCCTTGGGGCGTGGATTTGGAGCATTTCAAGAAGAAAGAAGAAAGAAGAAAGGGTGATGGCTTTGTTTTGTTCTGCAACCGTTCGTGGGAGACTCGCTACGGGGTTGACGTTCTGGCGCGCGCATTCGTAAAGGTGGCGCAGCAACGCGATGATGTCCGTTTACTGCTGTTGAGTGGAGGGTCGCAAGGAGCGAATATTCGCAAGATTTTGCAGGCAGGCGGAGTGGAGAAGTATGTCACCTTTGGCGGACAGGTCTCCCAAACCGATCTTCCGCGCTGGTATCATATGGCGGATGTGTACATCTCGCCTTCGCACGTGGACGGCTCGTCCGTTTCGCTGATGGAGGCGCTTGCGTGCGGAATTCCCTGCCTGGTGTCGGATATCCTTGCGAACAAGGAATGGATTGTCGAAGGTGAGAACGGCTGGCTGTTTCGCGATGGGGATGCGGATCATCTGGCGGAGCAGATTCTCGCGGCGATGAATCAGCGGGAGAATCTGCCCGAGATCGGCAGAGCAAGCCGAAGGGTGGCAGAGAAGCGCGCGGATTGGAAAAAGAATGCCGAGGCGTTGATGAATGTCTATCGAAGCCTCCTCCCAAATAGGAGTTGATATGTTGACGTTTGAACAACTGGTGGATGGTTTTCGCAAATTGGGCGTGGCAGAGGGCGACACGCTGTTGGTGCATAGTTCGTATAAGTCGTTCGGTGAAGTGAATGGCGGACCGCAGACGGTGAACCGCGCGTTGGAGGCGGTGCTGGGCGCAGAGGGGACGCTGATCATGCCGACGTTCAACTTCGATTTCAACAAAGGCGCGCCGTGGGATGTGCGCACGACGCCGTCGAAGATGGGCGTGCTAACGGAACTAGTGCGGACCGACCCGCGTGCGAAGCGGGTCTTTCATCCGTTTTATTCGTTTGCAATTTTAGGGAAGCATGCTGAGATGCTGGGAAGTTTACGCTACAAGAGCGCGTATGAACGGGATTCGGTGTTCGGCAAACTGCGTGACTTAGACGGGAAGATCATAGTGATCGGGCTGTCGTATAACAACAGCATGACGTTCTTTCATCACATCGAGCAAATGGAGGGTGTGGATTACCGCTTCTTGAAACAGTTCACAGGCGAAGTGACGGACGAGAACGGAAATACATACACGGACACGTTCGAGATGCTTGTCCGCGATGTGGACCAGGGCGTGATGACGATGGTAGACCCGATGGGCGCGTTGATGGAAGAGCAGGGTGTGATCAAGTCCGCAAGAATCGGCGATGCGGATGTGAAGTTGATGAAGGCGAATGAAGTCTACGAGTTCACGGTACGCGAGATGAGGCGTGATCCGTTTTTGTTGTATTACATAAAGAAGGACTAGAAAGCCAATCCGCAGATTTCACGGATTGCGCAGATTATTTAAAAATCTGTGAAATCTGCGTAATCTGTGGATAAATTTAGTTATGAACCCCTACACATCCCTCAAATCCATCCTCGCGGAATTCTTCTCTCTGCACCGCACCCTCGCCTCCGACGACCACGACAAAACCTTGGAGATCGTCGGCTCGTACATGCCCGATTCATCCAACTACACCATCGAGACCTACGCTCCGCTGACTCCCGTCTGGACGTGGAACGTGCCAGAGAGATATCTTGTCCATGAGGCGTATCTCGAAACGGAAGACGGTGAGCGCATCGTGGACTTCAAGGATAATCCGCTTCACATCGTTTCGTATTCGTTGTCTGTGGATAAAGTCCTTTCGTTTGAAGAACTCCAGCCGCATTTGTATTTCAACGAGAAACGTCCGCATACCGTACCGTGGGTCTTCAAATACTACGAACGTGACTGGGGATTCTGTCTGCCGAAGAAAATCTTCGACAAACTTCCACGCGATAAAAAATATCATGCGGTCATCAATTGCGAATTTATCACCGATCCCAAACAGGGATTCAAAGTCGCCACGGCAATCGTCCACCCCGAAGGCGGACCCAACCCCGAAGCGGGCGAGTTCCTTGTGCAGGCGCACACCTGTCACCCCATGCAAGCCAACGACGACGGCGCGGGCGTGGTCAGCACGATTGAGTTGGCGCGGCGGCTGGCAGAGACTCCGCTGCCAGCTGGCTCAATGAGTGTCCGCTTTTGGTTTGGACCCGAGACCATCGGCACCATCGCCTGGCTCGCTCACAACGAGCCTCTCATCCCAAATCTGCGCGGCGGAATCTTCATGGAGATGACGGGCAATCAAAATCAAATCGCGTGGCATCATACAAGGCAAAATAATCATCTGCTCGACCGCATCACCAATTATGTTTTACGTGACACACCTCACGATGAACGCGACTTTGCGTCCGCGCCCGCCAACGATGAGCGCGTCATCAACGGACCGGGCGTCAACGTGCCGTGCATCTCGCTCAACCGCTTTCCCTATGATGAATATCACACCACCGATGATAATCTCGACATCATCCACGAAGACATGCTCGTCGGCGCGGCAGACGTTGCCGAGCGGATCATCCGTATCTACGCCAGCAACTACATCCCCAAGCGCACCTTCCGCGGTCCCGTGTTCCTCAGTGGTCACGGTCTCTGGGTGGACTGGCGCAAGAATTGGGCGCTCAACCGCGCCATCGAAAAGATCATGATGCGCTTCGAGGGTGAACACAGCCTCTTCGACATCGCCGAGCAGGTTGGGTTGGAGTATGATGCGGTGCGCGAGTACGTCGAAAAATTCCGCGCGAAAGGTTTCGTCACACCCCTGCCGATTCCATCCGAAGGACAGACATCATGAAACCGCGTGTCATCGCCATCATTCAAGGACGCATGTCCTCATCAAGACTGCCCGGAAAAATTCTCGCGGATATTGCTGGACAGCCGATGTTGCAGCGCGTCTTCATCCGGACCTCGCGGTCTGCTTCTGTTACTGAAACCGTGTTCGCCACGACGACGGACGCCACCGACGACCCCGTAGCCGAGTACTGCGATTTCAGCGGAATTCCCTTCACCCGTGGCAGTCAGTTCGATGTGCTGGATCGTTATTATCAAACCGCAAAGCAAATGAAAGCGGATGTGGTCGTCCGCATCACTGCGGATTGTCCCGTCATTGACCCTGAATTGATCGATAATGTGGTCAACGCATTGCTTGACGATGAATATGACTTTGTCTGCAACCGTCTCCCGCCGCCGTGGAGCCGCACCTATCCCATCGGCTTGGACGTGGAAGCCTGCACCTTCAAAGTTTTGAAGAAGGCATGGAAGGAAGCGAAGGAGCCGCAACACCGTGAACATGCCATGCCGTATTTTTATGAAGGCGTACAGCTAACGCGCCAAAGCCGAACCCTTGAGGCTGGCACTTCCCCGCGCGGATATAATATCGCCCTGCTTCATCACACCACCGACTTCGGCGATTACCGCTGGACGGTGGATACGCCCGAAGATTTGGAATTTATTCGGCAAGTCTATGCTCATTTCAATGGACAAGATGATTTTTCGTGGAAGGAAGTCCTGGACTTGGTTCACGATCATCCTGAATTAGCGAAGATCAACGCGGGTGTGCAACATAAAACTTTGAAAGACATAGATAAACGAGCCCTGAAATAATGTCATTGCGATGGCGAAGCCCGAAGCAATCTCCTGATAATTTGAAGCGATAACTGCCTGTTATTGAAATTATGCCTATAATCACTTTTTTCTCCGCCCCCAAACCTTTCACCGATCCACATATTGCGATGATCCAACGCAACGCCATCAAATCGTGGATATTGCTTCCCGATGTCGAAGTCATCCTGCTTGGCGATGAGGAAGGTCTTGCCGAAACCGCAAAAGAATTTGGCGCAAAACACATCCCGCATGTGGAGCGCAACGAAAACGGCGTGCCGCTCATCTCGTCCATGTTCCAACTCGCCCGCGAGAACTCAAAGGGCGATCTTCTCTGCATCATCAACACGGACATGATCCTCATGCCCGATTTCGTCGAAACGGCGCACAGGTCACATATGTTGCGCGACAAATTCGTGTTGCTCAGCCAACGCTGGGACTTGGACATCACCCAACCCATCGAATTTACCGAAGGCTGGGATAACCGTCTACGCTCCACCGTCCACGCTCAGGGACAGCTTCATCGCCCGGCTGGCTCCGATTTCTTCCTCTTTCCTCTTTCTTCTTACCTCAATATTCCCTCCTTCACCATCGGTCGCGCGGGTTGGGATAATTGGATGATCTACAAAGCGCGAAAAGAAAATTGGACGGTGATCGATTGCACTCCGTCGGTGATGATCGTGCATCAGAACCATGATTACTCCCACCTGCCCGAAGGCAAGCCGCACTACGAACACCCTGAGACCAACGAAAACATCCGCCTCGCGGGCGGGCAGGCGAACATCCGCTACACGATTTTGGATTCAACCCATCAATTGATTGGTGATAGACTTATCCGCCCGAAGATGACCTCTGCACGCTTCACTCGTAAATTGGAGTTGGTTCTGCGTACCCTGTTCTTTTTCCTGCCTGAAAACATGATCGAGAACATCGCCCGCCCGAAACGATGGCAGAAGAGAATAAAGAAGATATTCGGGAATCGATAATCGTAAATTTGGTATCGGCGACAACCTCCGATTTAAGAATCCCGACTCCCGCCAAAACCTGAAACTTGAAACCTGGAACCTGACACCCCATGCGAAAAGGTCAAAATCCCGCCAAGTCCGCCAAATCCGTAGCCAAGCCCGAACGGATCACTGTTGCGCTGCTCAACTACATCCCCTTCCTGAGCGGATTCTACGCCGAGACTCTCGACGTGCTGAAAGTCTCGCTTGAGTCCATGCGCAGGGACGCGGGACTGCCGTTCGACTTGATGATCTTCGACAACGGCTCATGTGCCGAAGTGCGCGACTATCTTGTCAAAGAAAAAGAAGAGGGACGAATCCAATATTTGATTCTCTCTGAAAAGAACATGGGCAAGGGCGGCGCGTGGAACGTGATGCTGGCGGGCGCACCCGGCGAAATCGTCGCCTACACTGACGCCGATGTGCTTTTCTATTCGAAATGGCTGAAAGCCTCCGTTAACCTGCTCGAAACTTATCCGAACGTCGGCATGGTCACTGCGCGTCCCTTCCGCACGCCGGAAAATTTCCTGCAGAGTTCCATCAAATGGGCGAAACAGAACGCCGAACTCGAACAGGGCGACATCCTGCCCTACGAATGGTTCTACGAATTTTCCACCACGCTTGGTTTCTCCGATGACGAGTTGAAAAAGATCTACAGCGAAACCACCGACTACCGCGTCACCTATAAAAATCTGCCCGCCTATCTCGGTGCCAGTCACTGGCAGTTCACCGCCTACAAATCCGTGCTCGCGCAGTTCCTTCCCTTCGACATGGATAAACCAATGGGGCAGGTGCGTCAATTGGATGAACGCATGGACGCCGCTGGTTATCTGCGATTGATGCCCGTGGAGCGTTATGCCCAGAACATGAGCAATACGCTTCCTTCCACGCTCAAAACTGGTTCAGCACCCAAACAGGATTCCCGCTCAAAGCGTCTCTGGGACCTGCCGATTCTCAAGAAGCCGCTCATGGCGTTGTATAATTTCATCTTCAACCTCTACTACAAATGAATCAACTTCTCTCCTCTCTGCTCGTCTGCCCCGATTGCAAAAAACCCTTTTCCATAAAAGAAGAAAATCTCTGGCGCTGTGCCAACGACGGATGTGAAGTGCGCATTCACGAAGGCAAGCCCGTCTTCACGCCTATGCCAGAGACGGCGCACGTCTACGAACGCATCGAGCGCGGATCCGATCAGGGCACTCCGTGGCGGCAGGCGAATTGGAAATTTTTGCAGGAGCAGGTACAAAGTCAAGAAAAAGAAGCGTTGATTTTTGATGTCGGAGCAGGTCATGGTGACTTCGCCCAAATCTTCGCGGGACGAAACTATCTATCTGTGGATGTCGTTCCATACCCCGAAGTGGATTTGACATGCGACCTCGGCGAGTGCATCCCGTTCAAAGAGAATACCTTCGACATGCTCGTGCTGATGAACGTGCTGGAGCATGTCTATCATTTCCATGAGTTGCTCGATGCGCTGTATTACCTGCTCAAGCCCGGCGGCTCATTGGTGATCGCCGTGCCGTTCATGATCAAAGTGCATCAAGCCCCGTTCGATTTTCAACGCTACACCCATTACTCGCTCGAACAAATGGCACACCAGCACGGATTTGAAATTACCCTGCTCGAAGGCTACTACGACCCGATCTTCTTCGTCGGTGAGGGGACGCGCAACTTGCGTTTCTGGGTTCTGCCCAAGCTTCCGCGCCTCTCGCGCTGGCTCGCCCGCGGTCTTTTGATCCTGATTGAGGGTTTGATCTCTCTGATGAAACCGCTCATCGGCGGCGGATATGTAAAATCACCCGAGTCCGCCAAAAACCCCGCCGCGATTGGGTATCATTTAGTCTTGAAGAAGCCATCTTTTCATTCCCGCATTGTCTCTGCTGGAGATTTGAAAAAGGATTGAAGGATAAAACGAACCGTGCATAATAGGGTGTTAAACAAAAGTGGAGATACGCTTGGACAGCATCTCCACTTTATGGCTCGTTTAGAACAAGGTTTGACTATTCGCCCAACGACCAGACCCATGGGTTTTCATATTTACAACTGCCTGTGCCAGATTCCTGCCATGCAAAAAACAAGGGAGCCTTCTGTGAGTTGTTTGCTGTGATCAAAATATCTGCCTTGACGTGAGCCGTTGAAATAGACAGTGAACATCTCGTCTTCTGCCACAAGCACGAACTGATTCACAGCACCGTTAACCATGTCAATTTCACGAGCAACCCGCTCTTTGCTGATCGAGTTTACGAAATCACTGTTTTCAAATATTGAGGTAAAGATGCAAATATCGGACAATGAACTAAAATCTTTTTACGCTCTTCTAACGCCGAGGATTGAAGCGGATCTGGCTGCCTGGTATGGCAGTGATGCTCACTTGATTGCAGAGCCGACATTCCATCCGCGTCCCTGGTCTTATTTTTTTCGATATCGAATACAAATGGGAGATTCTAGGGAACGTGCAGTGCTTGCCAAGATACGTCATATTGAAAATATGAATGTCTCCGAATCCATGCGAGACACGAAAATGCGGGAAGAGATGAAAGATGAATACGAATCATTGGTGAAGATACGCGATATTTTTACTCATGCCGAAGATGCAGAGAGATTTTCTACGATCCGGCAACTGGCATTTTATGAAGACTTGAATGTTTTAGTCATGGAGGAAGCGGATATCCGCACGTTGAAATCGAATTTCCAGAAACCAGTTATGTGGATTGAGGGAAATGCCCGCAGGATCTTTGAATCACACCTTGAACTGACCGGACAATGGCTGCGCGTCTTTCATGACCAGATCGGGGATGCCCACGATGGCCCATTTTTTAGCGAGGCGTTTTATCAAAGGGCGCAGGAAAATCTTCAGCGTATCCGACCAGTCTATGGAAAAAATGTGGAATCCCTGCAATCCATGGTGAGAATGTTCTATGATCAATATAAAAACAAGACCCTGCCCTACCGGATCACCCATGATAACTTCAGCCTGGCAAACGTCTTTGTGACAGGTGATGAGAAGATCTGTTCCTTCGACCCGCATAACAAACCGGGTTCAATATATATTGATATTGCCAAGTTCATTGTGGATATGGAAACCTGTGCCGTTCAAGTTTCAACATTTGGAATGAGCATCCCGCCTTCAAGGTTGAAAAAATTCAATGCAGCCTTCCTGCGGGGATATTTCCGCTCCGAGCCTGTGGATTTCCATGCCTTGAATTTATATCGTCTGATTTATTTGCTGGAGAAATGGGATGATAATGAAGAAAAGGTGTTGCTGGCAGGCGCCGCGAAAAAAATTCTGTATGGAATTGCTGCACTTCCAATGCGCAGATATTTTTCGAAATTGGTTGACAGGCAGATATGATCTGTCGACAAAGCTCACGCTAATGAACATGTCCAATACGCTGGGGTATTTTAGATGAAAGTCGGGGCAGGGACGAATAACGAGTAAAAAGGTTTGGGAAACGCCTGTTGGAGTTTCCACTTGTCAAGAAGATATTGCTGGTAGTATATAACAAGAGATTCATTTGATGTTATTCATAGACCATTACAGATAAAAACGCGAAGTTCGCGAAGAAAAAACTTGGCGCTCTTTGCGGTTCATAAGACTTCATGACCAAACGCATCTTCATTTCCGCCGACCACGGCATGGCAATCATCTACTTCCTGCAAAGTGACGTCGTTTCGACGCTGCTCGAGGCAGGTGTGGAAGTCGTCGTCCTCACCGATGATGACACCAAAGAAAAAATTTCACAGCGCTTCGCAAGACCTGGCTTAACCTTCGAAGGGCTGCGCCTCAAACAAGCGAACGAATATGCAAAAAAAGTTCAGCCAAGAATCCAGTGGCTGCTTGGCTACCTGCGTCGCGTCGGCGGGTCGCGCCGCATCAACACCGAAGCCATGGACAGCCACATCTGGGAAGTGTGGGCGGAGAACTCATGGAAGTTCCGCTTGGGGATTTGGATTCCCTCTGCGCTGATGATTCTCCTCCTGCGGAATTTTTCGTGGGCGCGCAAACTTCTCGTGCGGATGCAAAACCGCTTCACCCCTGACCCTGGACTGTATACCGACCTCTTCGACAAATACCAACCTGACATGGTCATCGCCTCCACCCCCGGCTGGCGCATGGACCGTTATCTCCTGCGCGAATCCGCCCGACGCGGCATCCCGAACATGACCGTCATCGTTGGCTGGGACAATTCATCCTCGTACAACATCTCCGGCGCGGATGTGGGTTGGGCGACGTGTTGGTCTCAACTGCAAAAAGATGAATTGGTGTACGGTTCTGACTGGGATCCAGAACATGTCAACATTGGCGGCATCCCCTCGTATGACGGATATTTCCGCAGGCAATGGCTCATGCCTCGCGATGAGTATTTCAAGCTGCACGGACTCGACCCGAATCGCAAGTTGATCTCATACGCCAGCAGCTTCGTCCATTTTGCACCGAACTTCCCGAACATCGAAGCGTTGGCAAAACTGGTTTCGTCAGACGAACTGGCAGAACCTTCGCAGTTATTGATTCGACTGCATCCCAGTCATTTTCAAGACAAGCCGAAGATCTTCGCCGATGAACGCGCTCAGGTCTTTGAGTTGGAAAAGAAATACCCGCATGTGCATGTTGTCCAACCTGTGGCTTTGGGCGGGTCACTCGGCTACTACGGCGGCGAAGACATGGACGAAAAATCGTCCATGATGGCGTATTCAGATGTGGTCGTAACCGTCTACTCGACGATGCTTGTGGAGACCGCTGTCCATGATACACCGATGATTGCAGCAACCATTGACGTCCCCGGCGGGTGGAACAAGCCCAATAAGTTCTCACTCTCGTTAAAAGAAATTGGCGATTGGCCCACGCATAAACGCTTCCGCGAAGCAAAAGCGGGACGAGTGGCAACTAACGAAGATGAATTACGCAACGCATTGAATATGTACTTAAGAGACAAAACCATCGACTCTGCGGAGCGCCGCAAATTCATCGAAGATGAAATCACCTTCACCGACGCAACATCTGGAAAACGGACGGCAGGGTTTCTTATCACCGTATTGAACATGAAGCCCACTACCAAATAGGACTACAAATGACAATTTCCAGAAAAACCAAGAGCAGTTGGAAAGATTACATCGTTTTACTTTCCTTAATCGTTGTTTTCTTTAGCCCAGTTTTTGCAACTCACTCCTTTTTAATACCCCTTCATGTTGATACAGACTTTGAGGACCACAATAATTGGGCGGCTGATATAAGAAATGGAAGGGATGTGCCCGATTATGTGCTTGCCCACGCAATGTGGCAGATCACATTGGCGGCTCTTAATCTATTTGCAGGCATTCCTTTCAATACTGCCAGTTTAATCTCTGCAATACTTTACGTGTTTCTAACCGCCATAATCCTGATCTGTTGGCTTATCCCAGTATGGAAGGAACGACGCATACATAGGGCATGGCTATATGCGTTAATAATGGGTATGCTTGTCGCAGCACCGGTCAGTCTCCTTTGGTTCGAAGACAGGTTGATGTATTTCGGGTATATTGGTATTACGTCATATCATAACCCTACTATTATTGTACTCAGACCGCTTGCCTTATTACAATTTATTTATGCTTTTCTATGCTTCCAACCCTCTGGTTTAACGCCAAGAAATATCATGCTTGTGGGGGTAATTTCAGCATTGGCAACGTTTGCCAAACCCAGTTTTGCAATATGTATCCTACCGGCAACAGGGATTTTATCCATGATATTGCTTGCAAAGAAGCAATATATAGATATTAAAGGACTGATTTTGGGGATCATCGTCCCTACTGTTTTTGTTCTGGCGGTTCAATACTTGGCAACCTATCATGAGTCAGATAGCGAGGGGATATTATTCCTACCCTTCGAAGTAATGAGCAAATATTCAAAATTCCTGCTTCCAAAGTTTATTCTATCCATCCTCTTCCCACTGGCGGTTTTATTTTTCCATTATAAAGACACCTTCTCTGACTCAAGAATGCGGTTGGCATGGTTGATCTTCGCGTTTGGGATGATCTACACATACTTTTTTGCAGAGTCTGGTTATCGTATGGTGCATGGAAACTTCGGCTGGAGCGGGGAAATCGCATCTTTTGTTCTTTTCATGGCAACAACTGTTTTTTATATGGAAAAACCAGCTGCCTCGTTTGGGAAAACGGTAGTTATCAGAGGCGCTTGGGTGGCGCATGTTGTTTTTGGTATTGCATATTACTTTTACAGCCTTTTCAGCGGAACCTATGTTTGAAAACTCCCAATGGACAAACCCTTGTTCCTATTTTACTTTTCCATTTCCCTTGCAATTGCGTCCAGCGCGTTCTATCACTTCGTCGCCAAAAGCACGCCGCACAATGTAAATTTCACTGTATCTTTACTGGTGACTTATGCCGTTGCGTTCGCAGTCACCCTGTTCGGATTCTTTTTCTACCCGACCACGAACATCGTCGCTGACCTCAAACAACTCAACTGGGCAACCATCGGACTTGCCATTGCCATCGTCGGCATCGAATTCGGCTTCCTGCTCGTCTATCGCTCAGGCTGGAATTTGGGCATCGCAGCAGTGCTGGTCAATGTGATTGCGTCGCTCATTTTAGTGCCAGTGGCAATATTCGTATTCAAGGATAAAATTTCGTGGGTGAATGTTTTGGGAATTCTGATTTGTTTGGTAGGGTTGGTGATGCTGAATTGGAAGAGGTAGAAAAGGAGCGCTGAAATGAAAAAGATATTGCTTCTGTTAACTTTCATGCTTACTGCTTGCACAACTTCAATACCCACACCAACTTCAACGCTCTCACCAACTTCAACGCTCTCACCAACTTCAACGCTCTCACCAACTGCAACTCCACTTTCTTCGCTTACTCCTTTGCCGGCGCTGAGCGTCACTGCGACATTAGACTCGAAAATCCAACTTGTTGTGGGGGGCGAAACATTTACCGTGACGCGGGACGTGAAATACCGCGACGGACAGGCGACGGTAGATATTGATCCCTCCAGGACGCAGAAAATCGGCGATTTGTTGGTGTATTCCGATGCCGCAGGTAGGCTCATCTGGAATGAGCGCCTCGCTTCTTGGACGCCAGAGTTCGGGACGAATATGGATTACACTCGTCCAGAACTCTCTCCATATGTACCAATGGAAGCTTATACTGATGGCTCTGCGGCGTTGTCCGCACAGCTATATATGGCTGTGCACCCAGGACTAATTGAGTCAGATGCGCCTTATCCATACTATATGGTGAATGTTGAAAATAGCTATGGGTATCATATTAGTTTAATTCCGGTAAACAGAAACGCATTTCCGGCTGACAAAATCACCAATATAACCGGAAAAACAAATAAGCCATTTGAATACCTTGGGCTTCAGCAAACGACCGACTCTGCAGGGCGGGTTATATACGTTGTTGTGAAAGAAAACTGGAATCCTGTTCCCGAAAATAAAAATCAGACACTCCCGACATTTCATGGTTTTGACGAAGCAGCGTATACCCAGTGGATCAGATATCCCCTTATATTGAAATTTCTTGCAAATGACGCCAGTGTTGTCGGCCAGTTACTGCCGATTTTTCCTGCCCCCCCGGGTAGTTATGCAGCGCCGGCAAATACATTTGATTATTGGGGTCAGCCAGCAAATCCCTCTGTACGCGCGCTTAATGGTCAGGAGGTAATAGCTGTTTTCCCTGCTGATGTACAATCAGCCATTACAGCAATGTATGCAACGGTCGATAAAAATTATGATCCAGTAACCAACCCCAAATCCCTTCTTCTTGCTCAGTTGCCCGAGGGGCTTTCGAGAATGATTCTCTACACAGGGACAGAATCATGGCGTTAACTGATCTTGTATCTTTGTCTTAACCCTGATACAGTTTTTGCATGAGGGTTTTTTTCAGGTTTGTATTGAGTTTGTTTATACTTCTTGCGATATCGGAAACACAGGTTATTTATGCTCAATATACAACACCTACCATTGCTCCCACATCATGTTCCCCGGTAACCTGTTATTCCCAGGTGGGAGATGAAGTGCCAGATTGTCCTACAATTATAGGAAACCCCAACTCGTTTCCGGTGTGTAATCACGGGCCTAATGGCTGTACGACACACTGGAACTGTACGTATGTTACCGGATGCACCGATTCAACTGCATGGTCCCGGTGGTCAAGGTGTGTAAACGGGGTAGAAGGTGAGACGAGGTATTGCATTGAACCTACCTGTTGCAATAACGGGGCCGAGGCCCGTTGGTGCGACTATTCCCCTACCGGTCCCACAGCCACCGCCCCGCCGCCGACCAATACGTCTTCCGTTCCCCAGATCGGCGACATCGAGATCCGTGCAGTGCCGACTACCGACGGGCAGGTAAACGGGACAATCCACCGATTTACCCCCTCTTCCGCAAGCAATCCTGCTCCCCGGACACAAGTCGGCGCCAATTACGTGCAATTTTCCAATATCACCGCCGGATCGTATACCGTTGATCCTGCTCCGCCGACCGCCGATTGGGCGTATGTACGCGCCTGTTCAAGAAACCTGGACAATGGCACCAATGCCGAGGGGTTGTCCCGTAATTTGCCGGCAGGGGCTTTGCTCCGCTGGGATATCGGGTACACGCTGGGCACTGCATGGGTGCAGGCGCAGGGAGGCGATGTGTATAGCTCGGGTGCAATCCGTTCGTATATCCCCGCCGTAACGCCCCGGGTGTTTATCACCGACGGCACCGGCAGGTATCCCGGAGGCCTCATGTATGGCACGAGCGTAGACCTGGACAGTGACCCGTTTGAATCCGGAGCAGATCTTGTTTCAGCCGATAACTGGCAGGTAAACACGAGCCGGGCGAGCGTCAATTATTATGATTATTTTTACCGACGGTTCGGGGGTTATCAGGCACTGACCACAATTCCTTCAACGATACGGCTTTTGCAACTCATTTTGACCAGTTCATAATAAATCTGAACTTTCATGGCATACTTGGAAGATATGAAAATGGAATTGTTTTCCCGTCTCAAAACCGCCGCCCGCATCTTGTTCAAGGGCGAAGCCCAAACAAAAAAACGCAATCCCATTCCCGCCATCACACCTGATGAACTGGCGGAAGTAAAGCAATTCTTCCCGCGCGAAAAATTCTTCATCCTTGGTCATGCCCGCTCAGGGACGACCCTGCTCATGCGCCTTGCGCGCCTGCACCCCGAAGTCCACTGCAATTATCAGGCGCACTTCTTCACCCGCAAGCCGCTGCTGAAATCACTTGTGGACTCCGCTGAAATCGAAGAATGGCTCACGCGCAAATCCAACCGCTGGAACCACGGGCGCGACCTTTCGCCGCTCGTCTTGCGTGCCGCCGCCGATTTCATCATGGAGCGCGACGCCGCCCGCGAAGGCAAGCGCATCGTCGGGGACAAGAGTCCCTCCAGCGTGATCCACGGCCAGGTCGTGCGGGACATGCAAGCGTTATATCCCGATGCGAAAATCATCAACATCGTCCGCGACGGTCGGGATGTCCTCATCTCGGAACGCTTCCGCAATTTTGTCGAAGAATCCAAATTTTTGACGACAGAAGACAAACGCATCATCGCTGACCTCAAAACTGATTCTGCTCCGTTCAGCAACGGACGCCGCTCGATCTTCACCGAGACCTTCATCCGCAATATTGCTTCGCGCTGGGTCAACGACCTGACCGAAACCGACGCTGAAGCGCAGCGGCTTTACGGGAAGCAATATCATTCCCTGCGATATGAAGATTTGCTCGAAAATCCATTTGCTGAAATGACCAAACTGTGGAAGTTTCTCGGCGTGAAAAAGATCGGAAAAACACTCGAGAAGGCGATCAAAACCGAAATGTCCTCCAACCCCGATGAACAGTGGCAGGCGCAGCGCAACGAAGGCATCGCATCCTTTTTACCGAAAGGGCAGGCGGGCAACTGGCAGCGCTTGTTCACGGAGAAAGATAAGCATATTTTCAAAGAAATTGCGGGTGACATGCTCATCAAATGGAAATACGAAAACGATTTGAATTGGTGAAACAATGAAATATCTCATTGCCGGACTCGGCTCCGTTGGTCGGCGCCACATGCGCAACCTCATCGCTCTTGGCGAAACGGACATCGTCCTCTACCGCACGCACAAGGCAACCCTGCCCGATGACGAACTCGCAGGCTACCCCGTCGAAACCGACCTTGCCGAAGCGCTAAAAAAACACAGGCCCGATGCGGTCATCGTCTCGAACCCGACTTCACTGCATCTGGATGTCGCCATCCCTGCCGCGGAAGCGGGCTGCGCCATCCTGCTCGAAAAACCCATCGCCGCCTCGATGGAGCGGATGGATGTACTGCAAAAAGCCGTACAAAAAAGCGGATCGAAAGTGCTGGTTGCATTCCAATTCCGTTTTCATCCGGGCATGGTCAAAACGCGCGAACTCATCGAAAACGACGAGATCGGGCGTGTGGTCTCCGCGAGCGTTCACTTCGGCGAATATCTCCCCGCGTGGCACCCGTGGGAAGATTACCGCACAGGCTACGCCGCACGCGCGGACATGGGCGGTGGTGTAGTTGCAACGCAGTGTCACTCGCTCGATTATCTCCCGTGGCTAGTCGGCAAAAAAGTGGAATCCGTGTGGGGTTTTGCTGCAAAGATCAGCGACCTTGATGTTACTGCCGATGACACCGCCAAGATCGGCTTGCGCTTTGAAGGCGGTGTGCTCGGCAGTCTGCACCTCGATTACAACCAGCAGCCTCCCGAACATGAGTTCCGTATTATCGGCACGAACGGCACGATCAAGTGGAATCTCGCGGATGGCGCGGCGCGCATCTATAGGGTGGAGAAAAAGGACTGGGACGTGTACCCGCTTCCGGCGGGGTGGGAGCGCAACATCATGTTCCAGGAACAGACCAAGCATTTTGTGGATGTCGTCAAAGGGAAGGCAGAGCCGTCCTGCACATTGGAGGACGGTGTTCAGGTGCAGCGAATTATTTCTTCTGTGCATGAATCGCAAAGAACGGGGCGATTGATACAACTCGATTAAGCGAAGAACGGCGGATGTTCTGCCGTTCTTTTATTGATTCACTGTTTCCCACAAAATATTCGGCGAGTTGTTTCGCAAATACACTCGTATTCCGGGGGCAATGGCAGTGTGCGTGTATTCTTCAAGATATGGCGCGGCTTCCTCGCCGGTGCCGGGCCAGATGGATACGATCACATCGGGTTTGAGTGTTCCAAATGTATGGGCGTAGTCCCACTTCATGTGACCGGGACGCATGTTCGGAATGTCGGGAATGCCCATCGGCGTGCGGACGTTTTGATGCGCGATGTACGGATCCGCCTTGCCGAGGATGTCAATGGCGTAACGGTCTGGCAGGAGATAGGGAATGGTTCCCGCGCCGATGACGGCAATAGATGCGCCGGGTTGGGTGATCCGTTCGAGCGAGATGGCGATCTGCAAATTGCGGTCATTACCGGCGACATAGTCGGGGCGGCGAGTCAAATTCCAGCGCTCAATGGATTTCCATTCGCCGATCAGGGCATTAAAGTTCAGGAGGGAGAATGCGAATACGATGATGAAGATGACCCTCCAGCTGATCTCCGCCGCATACTTGACCTTGAGGCTGGTTGCCGCTTTCTGGAGCAGTTCCACCACCGACCAACTGAATGCGGCGAAGAACAACGGCATGGCGATGACGATGTAACGGTTCGCGCCGCCGTGATGTTCCCACGCATCTCCGCCGACATAGATGGAGTAGGCGATCTGTCCCAGCAGGACGAGCGCCAGCAGGGTCACTTTCCAGTCGCGGCGGAAGAGGAACAGAGTCAGCGGCAGAAGCATCAGAACCCAATTCGAAAAATAAATGAACTGGATGGCTGCGTATAGTCCACGCAGGAGCTTGAGCGTGTTGTTCCAGCCCTCGACCTTTAGATAATATGTGTTCGGGAGCCATTCGCCGTAATAGAAATAACGCGCCAACGTCTGCGCGCCGAGGAACAAGACGAGCAAGCCAAGCCCCCAGAGCAAATGCTGTTTACGGTTTTCTTTCTGGACAAACCACAGAACGGCAAAAATCACAAAATACGGCACTGCCATGTCAAAACGAATGAGGGTGGAAATGGCAAGCAGGATGTAGATCCAGATGTTGAAACGCCCGTCGCTTTTCAATGCCATCCACACCGCCGCGCTGACGATGACCACGAGCAAACTGACCTCCATGCCGAGCAAGCCGAACGAGTTAAGCGGCGCATAGAACGCGGTCAATGCCACGGCGGAGAGCATGACGAGCAGGTCGTCGGTGAAGTATTCGACGATCTTCCGTACGAGGAACAGGTTCAAGGTCAGGAGCGAGGCGCCGAGTACTTGGATGTAGAGTCCCGTCTCGTTCAATCCAATGGGGAAGAGGTGCACGATCGCCATGATCCCCACCCAGAGCGGATTGGTGAAACCCTCCACGCGTTCGCCCGCGTTCCATACGGGACCCAGCCCGCGCGCGAGGTTATAGGCGTAACGCATGGAGATCATTGCGTCGTCGAAAAGGACGTAGTAGGTTTTGTCTTCGATCACAAAACTTGTGGCGACGATATAACGATAACAGTAATAAACATAGCCCAAAACGAGCATGGTAAAGAGCGCATTCCGCAAAAACTTCATATTCATGGCGTTGGGATTATACTTGTCCTTCCAAAATTCATTTGCTGAATTTTGGAGTATAATGGGCGTCTGTGAAAACTGGTACGGGCGTTGACGGCTAAACCTCCGCCCCTGCTTTACAAAACAAATGGAGTAACAATGGCAAAAGCAAATCTTATCACCCCCTATGGCGGCAAGCTTGTGGATCTCATTTTGACGGGCAAGGAGCGCGAAGACGCGCTCGCGCTCGCCGCAAAACTTCCGTCCATCAAGATCACCATGCGCAATTTGTGCGACCTGGAATTGATCGCCACCGGCGGCTTTTCCCCGCTGACGACCTTCATGGGCAAAGCCGACTACGACCGCGTGCTGCGCGAAATGCGCCTTGCGGATGGAACGCTCTTCCCGCTTCCCATCACGCTGACGGCTGATCCTGCCGAACTGCCGACCGTCGGCGAGGACATTGTCCTGCGCAACGCGAACAATGACGTGGTCGCGATCATGACCCTCAATGAGGTCTATCACTGGGATGCGGAAACGGAAGCCGCGCTGGCGTACGGTTCCACCGACCACAAGCACCCGATGACCTCCGAAATGGAACGCTGGAACAAGGTCTGCATTTCCGGTCCGATAAAGGTCATCAACCTGCCCAAATACTACGACTTTGTCGAACTGCGCCTGACCCCGGCTCAGGTGCGCGAACGTCTCGAAAAAATGGGCAATGACAATGTAGTCGCGTTCCAGACCCGCAATCCCTTGCACCGCATCCACGAAGAATTGACCAAACGCGCCGCGGCACAGGTCAACGGCTCGCTCATTGTTCATCCGGTCGTCGGCATGACCAAGCCCGGCGATGTGGATCACTACACCCGTGTCCGCACCTACAAGGCGCTGGTGGATAATCACTACGACAAGAAAAGCACCATGCTCAGCCTGCTTCCGCTGGCGATGCGCATGGCGGGACCGAAGGAAGCCCTGCTTCACGCCATCATCCGCCGCAACCACGGCGCAAATCACTTTATCGTCGGGCGCGACCATGCGGGACCGGGAAATGATTCCACGGGCAAACCGTTCTACGGTCCGTATGATGCGCAGGAGTTGATGAAGCAGTATGAGCACGAGATCGGCGTCAAAATGGTCCCCTTCGAGATGCTGGTGTATCTTCCCGATGAAGACCGCTATGTGGAAGAGAAGGATGTGCCCAAAGGCGCGAAGGTTGCCAACATCTCCGGCACGCAGGTCCGCGACGAGTATCTTGCCAAGGGCAAACTTTTGCCCGAATGGTTCACACGCCCCGAAACCGCCGAGATTTTGCGCGAGATGTATCCCCCGCGCCACAAGCAGGGATTTGGGATCTGGTTCACCGGCTTGAGCGGTTCCGGCAAGTCCGCCACTTCGCAGGTCTTGACCTCGCTTCTGCTCGAACGCGGGCGTGAGATCGCCATCCTCGACGGCGACGTTGTCCGCACCCATCTTTCCAAAGGTCTCGGCTTCAGCAAGGAAGACCGCGACACCAACATCCTGCGCATCGGTTTTGTGGCTGGCGAGATCGTCCATGCCGGCGGCGCGGTCATTTGTGCGGCGATCAGTCCGTACCGCGCCACGCGCGCCGAAGCCCGCAAGATGGTGGGCGAGAACTTCATCGAAATTTTCATGGACACGCCCGTCGAAGTCTGCGAAGAACGCGACGTGAAAGGTCTCTACGCCAAGGCGCGTCAGGCAATGGAAGATGGCAAACCGATGGGCTTCACCGGCGTGGATGATCCCTACGAGCCGCCGATCAATCCCGAGATCACGCTCAAGGGATACGGCGCCACGCCCGAAGATAACGCCCGCATCATCGTCCAGTATCTGGAAGAACAGGGCTACCTGCTTCCTGCAAAGTAATTCCAACCTTGGGTGACAGTCATTCCGCGGAGTGACTGTCACCTGATTCTGTATGACCAGATTCCCCCTCGCTTCATTCCTACTCCTCGGCTTGCTTGCCGTACTCGGAACATTTCTCGTTCTTTATTCGACTCCGCAAGGTCTCGCGCTCTCCGATGATTCGATCGGGTACATTGCCGGGGCGCGCAGCATCCTGAGCGGGGACGGCTACCGCGCTGCCTGGCTGGCTTCCAACAAGCCTGTCACGCATTTTCCGCCCGGTTTCTCGTCCGTGCTTGCCCTCGTCGGCTTGAGCGGACTTGATCCACTGCGCGGCACACGTTTTGTGAATTCCCTTCTGTTCGGCGCAAATACATTTTTGCTCGGTCTTATCGGCTGGCGGATGACCAGATCGAAACTTGCCGGTATCACGCTGGCCTTGCTCTTTTTGGTCAACGCCTCGTTATTCCGCGTCCACATCGCGGCAATGAGCGAACCGCTGTATCTTTTCTTCACCCTCGCATCGTTTTTGACCTTTTCGCAATACTTTGAAGCGGAGAAGCCAGTTTCGGCATCTTTCAGCGGCAAGTTGGGCAATCCCAATATCTGGCTGCTATTGACAGCCATCCTCACATCCTTCGCCTATCTGACGCGTTATGCAGGTCTCGCCCTGTTCGTAACCTTGTTAGCCGCCCTTGTCATTTTGCATGGCACATGGAAAAAACGCCTGACCCGTGCGGGGATTT
The DNA here is from genome assembly GCA_023382595.1 of Anaerolineales bacterium. GTDB lineage: Bacteria > Chloroflexota > Anaerolineae > Anaerolineales > Villigracilaceae > Villigracilis. Next base: position 1,713,100 of record JAHDWB010000001.1, read on the forward strand.
TCCTCGCTGGTTTCCTGCCTTTTGCGCTTGCCTGGGCTGTCCGCAACCGCCTGCTCGCGGATAACGCCACCAACCGCACGATTGTCTATCATCCCATCACACCCGAGAATATTCAAATCGGTGTTTACAATGTCTCGGTCTTCCTCATGCCCTTCGAAGAATGGCGGCGTGAATTGATGAGAGTCCCAAACTTGTTTCTTTCCATCATTATCTTTTTCTTATTGATTATGCTGGTTTGGGTGATGTTCAAAGGATTGAAAAAATTCTTCAAGCCATTCACCGAAATGCCAGAGATCCTGTCCTTTGTCAGCGCGCTCTATGGCTTGGGGTATCTTGCATCCATTGCCGTGACCATGACCTGGTTCGACGCTGCCACGAAATTTCAACTCCGCATCATTGCGCCGGTTTTCGTCAGCCTGTTGACCCTGCTGGTCTATTTTGGGTATTGGCTGTGGCAAAAACAAAATAAACCTTTGTACGCCGTTACAATTGTGCTTGCGCTTTGCATCTTTGCACTTTCCATCCACGGCATGACCGATGCAGTTAACCAACTCCGCAAAGGCGGGCAGGGATACGCGTCCTTCCGCTGGTTTGACTCCGAAGCCATGGAATTTCTGCGCAACCTTCCAGAAGGGACGCGCATTCACAGCAACCAGGTTGCCGCCGTGTATCTGTACACGGGACGTCCCGGTTATGTTCTGCCCGACCTCGTCGACGCTGTCACGGGGCTTCCGCGCGGACGGTACGAGGAAGGCGTCGCTGAACTCCGGGCAGATGTTCTGGCGGGCGAAGCGGTGCTGGCGCTCTTCCGCTTTGGCGCGGCGGACGAGGATGTCCAATCGGTGTACATGGATCTTTCCAACGGTTTATACCTTGCGTTTGACGTGCGCGGCGATAAAATCTACACAGCATTTCCATAGAGGCAAACCATGACCATTTTCGATAAATTCAACTTGAAAGACCGCGTTGCGATCGTCACCGGCGGCGGCGGGCAATTGGGATTTGAATTCTGCAAGACCCTCGCCGAAGCGGGCGCAGCCGTCGTTGCCGCAGATCTCAATCTGGAACTCGCCTCCAGAACCGCTTCACGCTTGAAAGAGGCTGGATACACCGCATCAGCCTTCCCCTTGGATGTGACGCGCCTCGAATCGACCCGTGAACTGGTCGCTGAAACCGTCAAGCAGTTCAGCCGCCTCGACATTCTCGTCAACAGTGCCGCGCTCGATCCAAAGTTCGATCCCGATGCCGCCGCGAAAGGAATCGCCCCCGGCGCCTTCGAAGATTATCCGCTCGAGGATTGGAACGCCGCCCTCAACGTCAACCTGACAGGCATGTTCCTGACCACGCAAGCCTGCGTCAAGCAGATGATCGCACAGGGCAAAAAGGGCAGTATCATCAACATCTGTTCGACATACGGACTGAACGGACCCGACCAGCGCATCTATATCAAGGATGGGGTGCGCGTGGCATACAAACCTGCCTATTACACCACTACCAAGGCGGGTGTGATGGGCTTTACCAAATATCTCGCCGCCTACTATGCCGGGACCGAGATCCGTGTCAACGCGCTCACGCCGGGCGGCGTATATAACAACCATGAAGAATATTTTGTAAAAAATTACTCTGCCAAAACCATTTTGGGCAGGATGGCGAAGAAGGATGAAATGAACGGCGCGCTGTTGTTCCTTGCATCAGATGCGTCCTCGTATATGACCGGCAACAACGTCATCGTGGATGGCGGCTGGACAGCTTGGTAGCCATGTAGGGAGACAGCGTCGCTGTATCCCTACGGAGAATTTATGAAAGACATCCTTGCTCTCATCCCTGCGCGCGGCGGCTCGAAAGGCATTCCGCGCAAGAATATCCGCAGTTTTGCGGGCTATCCGCTGATCGCGTGGAGCATTGTCGCGGCGAAGCAATCCGCGCTGGTGACGCGGATCATCGTCTCGACGGATGATGAGGAGATCGCCGCCGTTGCCCGCGAGTGGGGCGCGGAAGTTCCCTTCCTGCGTCCTTCCGAACTGGCGCAGGACAAAACCACCGACCTGCCCGTTTTCGAACATGCGCTCAAATTTCTGGAAGAAGTCGAAGGCTACTATCCGGGTATCATTGTGCAGTTACGTCCCACATCTCCCATCCGCCCCAAAGGGATGGTGGATGGCGCGGTCAGCATACTTTTGAATCACAAAGATGCCGATTGTGTGCGCGGAGTGGTCCCCGCGGCGCAGAATCCCTTCAAAATGTGGCGCTTCAACGGCGAGGACAAACCGCTTCATCCCCTGCTCGAAGTGGACGGTATCCCCGAGCCATACAATGCGCCGCGCCAGATCCTGCCGCCGGTCTACTGGCAGACGGGGCATATCGATGCCATCCGCCTGGCGACGATCACAAATAAGAAGTCGTTGACGGGCGATGTAATTTATCCGCTGGTGATCGACCCGAAATACACGGTGGATATCGATACGCCAGCCGATTGGGTGAAGTATGAAGCGGTTATCTACGGCGGGTTGGATGTGGTCTCGCCGGGCGAGTCCCGCCGACGGATGCCTGAGACTGTCCAGATGATCATCTGCGATTTCGACGGCGTGGTGACGGATAATCTCGTCCTGACCGATGAGAAGGGCAAGGAGTCTGTCGCCGCTTCGCGCAGTGACAGTATGCACATCAAAACCCTGCGCGAAAAAGGCGTGGAGGTGATGATCCTGTCTTCGGAGCCGAACCCCGTTGTGAAGGCGCGGGCGAAAAAGATGGGGGTGGAGGCAATTCACGGGATCGGGATGCAGGATAAAGGTCGTGTGATGCGTGAAGTCCTTGAGCAGAAAAAGGTCAAAGCGGAGAACGTCATCTATATTGGCAATGACTTGAATGACCTGCCCTGTTTCGAGGTTGCGGGCTGGTCGGTGGCGGTTGCGGATGCGTATCCCGAGGTCATACGCGCGGCGGATTACGTGTTGACAAAGAATGGCGGACACGGCGCGGTGCGTGAGTTGTGCGAATTGGTGTTGAAGCAATTATCTCAAAAGGAGAATTAAGAATGGCTCGTGAAATTAAATTTGGAAAGCGGATGATCGGTGACGGGCATCCTGCTTACGTCATTGCGGAAATTGGAATCAATCATAACGGTGATATCGAAATTGCAAAGAAGATCATCGATGCGGCGGTGCATGCCGGTGCGGATGCGGTGAAATTCCAGAAGCGCACGCCGGAGATCGCCACGCCGCCCGAACAGCAAAAGCAAATGCGCGAAACGCCGTGGGGCTACATTACTTATTTGGATTATCGTTACAAGGTCGAGTTCAACGAAGAGCAGTATCGCGAGATCGACCGCTATTGCAAGGAAAAGGGCATTGACTGGATGGTTTCGGTGTGGGATGAGCCGTCGGTGGATTTCATGGAGAAGTTCGATACGCCTGCGTATAAAGTTCCATCCGCTTCGCTGACCGATCATAACTTGTTGAAGTACGTCCGCCAGACGGGCAAGCCCGTCATTATCTCCACGGGCATGTCCACGATGGAGCAAATTCACAAAGGCGTGAATGTGGTCGGTGATGACAATCTTGTCATCATGCATTGCACCAGCACCTATCCGTGCGAACCTGAAGAATTGAATCTTAAGATGGTCGAAACGCTGCGCAAGGAATTCCCGAAGAATCCGATCGGGTATTCGGGTCACGAAGTGGGATTGGTCCCTTCGGCGGTTGCGATCGCGTTGGGTGCGTCATCCATCGAGCGCCACATCACGCTTGACCGCGCCATGTGGGGCAGCGACCAGGCGGCATCCGTGGAGCCGGGCGGCTTTGAGCGTTTGGTCAAATACATCCGCGTGACCGAAGCGTCGCTTGGCGATGGCGTGAAGCGCGTGTACGAATCCGAAAAAGGTTCGTTGAAGAAACTCCGCCGCGTGGCAAACGAATAAAAGAATGTATCGCGAAGAACGCTAAGATCGCAAAGGAAAAACTTGGCGGACTTTGCGCGCTTTGCGGTTGAATAACGCATGAGTATGATCCGAAAACTTCGCCGCACGTTACGACCTGCAGGGAAAACTGCCCAAGCCATTTGGCGATGGAGGCGGTTTTCGTTCAACGATGCCCCGCCCATCTTCGGCAACTCCAAACCGAAGAGCGGATCGCATCTGTTGTTGCAGATCCTCAACGGTTTCACACAGATCATGCCGTATCGTTACGTGGATGCGGATCCCGTGCGGACGATTGAAAAGAATGGAAGAAGAAAGACGAAAGAAGAAATTCTGGATGAATTAAAACAAATTCCGGACGGTGTCATCGGTTGGGGCTATGTGGATGCAACTCCCGAGAACGCTTCTTTCCTGATCCAGACCGGGCGCGTCAACTTTTTTATTTATCGTGACCCGCGCGACATGCTCATCTCGCAGGTCTTCTTCGCGACCGACATGCACGAAGAGCACGGGATGCACGCCTACTACAAATCCCTGCCTGATTTTGGCGCGAGGCTCAATGTGGCGATCACAGGCATTGACCAGGACGGCTTGAAAATGGTCAGCGTCAAACAACGGTACGAAGGTGTGTTCGCGTGGCTCGAGCAGAAGAATGTGATGTGCATCCGCTTTGAAGACCTGATCAACAACCGCGATGCGACGCTCTTATCCATGCTTGATGAAGTGGAAAATACAGGCTACAAAATCCCCACGCCGCGCGAAAAGGCACTGTCCATTTTGGTGGAAGCCATTCAACCGAAGAAAAGTCACACCTTCCGTTCGGGGAAGACGGGCGGCTGGACACAGCACTTCACCGCAGAGCACAAGAAACTTTTCAAAGAAGTCGCAGGGGATTTGCTGGTCAGGCTTGGTTATGAAAAAAGCAATGATTGGTAGGGCGGAGTGAACGACTTCATCACCCAACGCATCAAACGTGGACTTGTCCGCAGGCTCAATAATCTCAGAATCGCATCGGTTGCGCGCGAAGTGGCTGGCAAAGAGCCAACTGCTTCTGGTGCGCCAGTGGTATTTTTCAAAGCATCTTCCGGCATTGACGACCTCTCCTGGAACAGCGGATTTCACCTGCTGGCTTCGTGGGCGTTCCGTTTGCATGGAATTCCAGTGGCATATTTTGCCTGCCATTCCGGCATGAGCAAGTGTGTGCTGGGAACGAATCGGGATCATCCGCATAAAGAGATGCCGTGCAAGTCGTGTGTGATGCAGTCGAAGACGTTGTATAAAAACGTTAAAACGTTTGAAGGTTCGAATGTTTCAACGTCGAGCGTCAATTGGTTCGATTTTCAGCGCGACGAACAACTCGCATCCCGTATCTCGTCCCTTTCCATCTCCGAACTTTCCGCGTTTCAATATCAAGATATTCCCCTCGGCGCATTATGCCTGCCCGGTCTGCGTTGGATCCTTCGCATTCATCATTTGGAAGATGACGAGAACACGCGTTATCTTCTGCGGGAGTACATCCTGTCCGCATGGAATGTGGCGCGGAAGTTCTCGGACTTTCTCGATCAGACCCAGCCGAGGGCTGTGCTGGTTTTCAATGGGCAGTTCTTCCCCGAAGCGACGGCGCGCTACATCGCCCAAAAACGCGGACTGCGCGTCATCACGCATGAGGTCGGGTTACAGCCTGCAACCGCCTATTTCACCGAGGGCGAAGCGACGGCGTATCCCATTCACATCCCTGATGAATTTGAATTGAACGACGCGCAAAACGCCAAACTCGACGCTTATCTCGCCAAACGCTTCCAAGGCGACTTTACGATGGCAGGCATCAAATTCTGGGCGGATATGAAGGGATTGGACGAGTCATTCCTGCAAAAAGCGGCGGGATTCAGACAGATCGTCCCCATCTTTACCAATGTCATTTTCGATACCAGCCAGCCGCATGCCAACACGGTCTTTGAAGATATGTTCGATTGGCTGGATATGGCATTGAAAGTCATCAAGGAAAATCGGGATACGCTGTTCGTCATCCGCGCGCACCCCGACGAGTTGCGGGTGAGAAAATCCAGCCGCGAAACGGTCGAAGGCTGGGTGGCAAGCCGCGGCGTGGACAAAGAAGCGAATGTCGTTTTTGTCGGTCCGCGTGAGGTGCTGAGTTCCTATGAGTTGATCCAAAGATCCAAGTTCGTCATGGTCTATAACTCGACCATCGGCTTGGAAGCGTCCATCATGGGCGCGGCGGTGTTGTGCGCGGGCAAGGCGCGCTTCACGCAATACCCGACGGTGTTTTTCCCGCAGACGGTGGAAGATGTAAGAAAAAAGACGGGAGAGTTTTTGGCGGCTGATTCAATTGATGTCCCGCCTGAATTCAAACGCAACGCGCGCAGATTTTTGTATTACCAACTGTACCGCACGTCCCTGCCGTTCGGTGATTTCCTTGAACCCTCTGTGCGGACGACGCAGACGAAGTTGAAATTGTTTGAGTTGGACGATTTGCTGAAATCCGAATCAATAAAAGCGATTTTGGATGGCGTGCTGAACGACGGGGACTTTCTGTTGAAGGAACCTACTCCTCCAGCGTAATGTATTTCTTCTTCTGCTTCCTCTTCGGGTTGATTCCCTCCAACCCCGCAAACGCATTCTGAATGGACTGCATATCCGCTTCGATGTCATCCGTGAGATGGAATGTCTCACCCACATGGGCGGTCTTCTGTTTCCCATCCACCTTTGCCATCACAATGGGAAGCCCCGCTTTTTTTGCGATGTGATAAAAACCGCGCTTCCACTCGGTGACATGATGCCGCGTCCCCTCGGGGGCGATGACGAGGATGAGTTTCTCCGAACGGTTGAACGCCTCCACCATTTGGTCCACCAACCCGGTGGATTTTTTTCGGTCAACAGGGATGCCGCCGCACCAGTAAAAGAACCAGCCATGCGGTGGGCGGAATAATTCCGCCTTGCCCATGTAGCGCACATCCGCTTTGAGGTGGAAGATGATGCCGAGGAACAGGACAAAATCCCAGTTCGAAGTGTGAGGCGCGCCGATGATGATGAATTTCGGGATGTCGGGCAATGTCCCTTCCACGCGCCATCCGCGCAGGCGCATGATCGATGCACTGATGAGGCGGAAGATCGGGCTGAGAATGGAGGTGGTGAAAATGGTGGTTTTCATGTGACGTTAAACCCTGAAAGGCAAATTACGGCACGACAAAATCTGTGGTTAAATAACCGCATGGATTTAAAATCGTCGCTCCGTTTCACAGTGTATCACAGTGAGAAAATCCTGCAACGCCTGCGCTTCGCCTCCCAACCTGCCGACCTGCCCATCCTGCTCGGCATTTCATTTCCCAAAAGCGGCACGCATCTGCTCGATCAGATTTTACTTGGCTTCTCGAATATTGCACCGTACGCCAAGCGCGTGCATTCGTTCTATGCCGAGTACGAAGGCGAAAGCGGAAAAAAACGCGACCCGCAACAGGCGCTCGACTGGCTCAACTCGCTCCGTCCGCGTGATGTCGCTTCCGCACATCTCTTTGCCAGACCCGAATCTGTTGCCCGTGTGTGTTCCGAAAAGTTCGTGCCCTACTTTATCTTCCGCGACCCGCGCGATGTGGTCGTCTCGCACGTCTTCTACGTCACCGAAATGGAAGCGCGGCACGTTCATCACGTGTACTATCAATCGCTTCCCGATTTCGATGCGCGATTAAAAGCCAGCATTCTCGGAAGACCCGATGCGGATATTGAATTTCCGAACATCGCCGAACGCTTTGCTCCCTACATGGATTGGCTGAATCATCCCGAAGTGTTGACGATCCACTTTGAAGATTTGATCCATGCCCGCGCGGAGACGTTGACCAAAATCATGGATCATTTCCTCGAACGTGTTCCGCTTCCCACTCCCCGACAGTCGATCCTTGATTCTCTCGAAGCCTCCATCAACCCGACAAAATCCCCGACCTTCCGCTCAGGGAAAACAGGCGAATGGAAGAAATATTTCACCGACGGGCATAAGAAGATTTTCAAAGATGCCGCTGGGGATTTGTTGATCAAACTAGGCTACGAAAAGGATAATAATTGGTAGGGGCAAGGTTATCTCGCCCCTAGAGTGAAATATGAACTGCTCCATCGTCATCCGCGCATATAACGAAGAGAAGCATATTGGGCGTTTGCTGGAAGGAATTCGTCAGCAGACCATCAACGATGTGGAAGTGATTCTCGTAGATTCAGGATCGACTGACGCGACTGTTTCCATTGCTGAATCATTCGGCGCGAAGGTCGTTCATATACCGTCAGTGGAGTTTACGTTTGGGCGGTCGCTCAACTTTGGGGTCCGCGAAGCAAGAAGCGAATTCATCGTCATTGCCAGCGCGCATGTCTATCCTGTCTATCCTGATTGGCTGGAGACGTTGCTGCATCCATTTCAGGATGAAAAAGTCGCTCTCACTTATGGCAAACAACGCGGATACGAAGGCTCGAAGTTTTCCGAGCATCAGATTTTCCATCAGTGGTATCCCGATGTGAGCAATTTCGATCAAGCCACCGCGTTCTGCAACAATGCCAATTCTGCCATTCGTAAAAAACTATGGGAACAGCACGCGTATGATGAAACGCTGACGGGGCTCGAAGATTTGGAGTGGGGCAAATGGGCGAAGGGACAAGGCTACAAGATCGCCTACGCCGCCGAAGCGGAGATCATCCACATCCACAACGAGACGCCGCGCGGAGTGTACAACCGCTACCGACGCGAAGCGATGGCATTACGGCGCATCTACCCCGAAGCGCATTTTAATTTCTACGATTTTCTCCGTTTGACTTTTACGAATATTGTGAGCGATCTCTGGCATGCCGCCTGTGAAGGTGTGTTTCTGAAAAGTTTCGCTTCGATCTTCTGGTTCCGTTTCATGCAGTTTCATGGTACGCGAATTGGTCACCGTGAGACGAGCCTGGTCACACCGCAACTGCGGGAGACGTTCTATTATGCGCGGGAACGCAAAATGAAAGATAAAAGAAAAAGGGATGTCGAACCAATTAAGTACGATTGAGAGTGATGAGAAATTTAATGATAAACGCCTGCATTTTAATGCAGGCGTTTTCTTGGTGGAAGAAAAACAAATCCAGAATTGATAACCTACCTGGCTAAAACCTCCGCCATGTGGATATATTCCATGTTCACTTTCCGTTTGTTCGAGATCACATCCACCAGCGGGATATATTCGATGCCTTTGCCTTTGAGACCAGTCATCACGCCGTCCTTGCCTGCGACCAGCGCCTCCACGGCTTTGACGCCCATGCGCGATGCCAGCAGACGGTCGTATGCCGTCGGCGAACCTCCGCGCTGAATGTGACCGAGGATGGTCATGCGTGTCTTGAAACCGACATCCATTCCGTCAATTTTTGCCGCCAATTCGGTCGTGCGGACCGCCGAGCCTTCCGCGTTGATAATAATCGCATGGGTTTTGCCGCGTTTGTACGCCTCCTCGATGGCTTTTGCCACCTCGTCCACGGTGGCGGGCGCTTCGGGGATCAGGACGATCTCCGCGCCGCAGACGATGCCCGCCATCACGGCAAGATAGCCGCTGTTGCGTCCCATGGTTTCGACCAGGAATGCCCGCTGGTGTGACGAAGCCGTGTCGCGTAATTTATCCACCGCATCCATGATGGTGTTCATGGCGGTGTCCGTGCCGATGGCGATGTTCGTGCCCCAGATGTCGTTGTCAATACTGCCGGGGATGCCGATCACCTTGATGCCCTGCTGCTGGAGCGCGTACGCGCCGTTCAGCGAACCTTCCCCGCCGATGATGATCAATGCCTCCATGCCGGCTTCGTTCATCTTGCGGATCGCCTCACGCTGACCGGATGGCTCCATGAAGCGCTTGCTGCGGCTGGTCTGCAGGACGGTCCCGCCGCGCTGGAGGATGCCACCCACATCGCGCGCGCCGAGGGGTTTGAACTCGCCGCCCACCAGCCCCTCGAACCCGTGCATCACACCGATCACGTTCATATTGTTGCCAAGTGCCGTCCGCACCACCGCGCGGATCGCCGCATTCATACCGGGCGCATCGCCCCCGGAGGTCATGATACCAATTGTAAATTTATCTGCCATCTTGAATATCTCTCTTGATTTGGAATGTATCGAAATCGCGCGCGACCACCGTATTCGGAAAAACGGACTGCGCCTCTGCAAGCACATCCTTTCCACGGTAGCGGCGCGAAATATGAGTCAGGATCAATTTCTTCACCCCCGCCTTCACAGCCAGTTCCGCCGCCATGCGCGCGGTGAGATGCGAGAACTGTTTCGCCATTTCCTCTTCTTCATTCAGGTAGGTGGATTCGATCACCACAGCGTCCGCGTCGCGGCAGACCTCGATCAGATTATCGGTCCTTCCCGCATCCCCCACGATGACGAGTTTACTGCCCTTTTCCCAGTCACCAAGCACATCGTCAGGTGTGATGCGCTTTCCACCGGGCAGGACGATCTCCCTGCCTTCAACCAGTTCGCGGCGTTCGGGTCCGAACGGCACGCCGAGCGCGTCCGCTTTTTCAGCCAAAAACGGACGCCGCGCCTTGCCCTCGAAAACATACCCAAGACTGTCCGCCCGCCCATGCGAGACGTCGAACGCAGTCACGGTGAAATCTTCCGCTTCGAAAATGACCCCGGGCTTGATCTCCACCAGACGCAGGGGCATCGGCGGTTGCTTTCCGCGCAGGACAACATCATAAAGAAGCGTGCGCACACGTTCGAGCGTGCCGCGGCTGCCAAAGACCTCGAACTCCTCGATCGCCTCCCAGCGCAGGAAGGTCGAAAGCAGACCACCCAGCCCAAGGATGTGATCAAGGTGACCGTGCGTGAGCAGGGCGCGCGTCAGGCGTTTGAAGCCCTTGCCCGATTGCAGGATCTGGCGCTGTGTGCCTTCGCCGCAATCCACCAGAAAACGGTATTCGTTGTGGGAAACGATCTGACCTGAAAGCCCGCGCTGAATGGACGGCGCGGAAGCGGATGTGCCAAGAAAAAGAATTTCGAACAAAGTTGTCGTGTCCTTACATGAATGATCGCACAGAAGGGAGGTTCTGACGAGATTTTCGATAGAAGTCCTGCAATTGTACCTTAAAGAAAACAGACCATTTGTGCTATAATCCCAAAACCGCCTTTTGTCGCATCGCGAATCGCGCATTTCATACAATGCCTCTTCTCAAACCATCCACCCCCCCAAAGAAAAGCAGCAAACCCGCAGGCAGAACCTTCGCGCCAAAAAAGGGCGGCGCTTCGCAGGGGAAATCCGCCTCAAAACATAAGGCGCCGCCGCGCCAGCAGACGTGGTGGGAAAGCCTCTCCGCCGAACGCAAACTGGACGTGGTCGGCATCGTGCTCGCATTCGTCGGTATCATCATCCTGCTTGGTCTTATCTCCGCCAATCGTTCCGCGCTCATCGGCGGCGCGATCTTTTTCCTTTCGCAATTATTCGGCTGGGGAGTATATGTTCTGCCTCTCGGTTTCCTTGTCTTCGGTTTATGGCTGGTCTTCCGCAAGATCGAACGCATGCCCCCATTTTCTTTCGAACGAGCCGTCGGCGGCATCCTGCTTTTCATCTGGCTGCTTGCCGTTCTGCATCCGCTCAGCGGCGCGACGCGCGAAACCGCCGAAACGGTCGCCATCACTGGCGCGGGTGGCGGCTACTTTGGAAGCCTGCTGCAAAGTTTTCTCTGGGGGGCGTTTGGCGCCATCGGCGCAGTCATCGCTTTGATCGCATGGCTGATCATCGGTGTTGCCGTCATGTTGGATAAATCCGTCTCCGACCTGTTCTTCTGGCTCACACCGTTGACATCCAAACTGCGCGACCTGCTGAACAAACCGCTCGCGCCTCCTTCACCGCTGACATCTGATTCAGTTTCTGAAAACGGATTCACCCCGATCGATGCCTCCGCCATGCCGCACGTTGACACGGTCAATGTGCCGGTTCAACCCGTGCAAACGCGAAGCGGCGTGACCGTCATCGAGTGGAAACTGCCCGCCGTCGGCGACATCCTTGATTCGGGCAATGCGCCGACCGCCAATGAGGAGTTCGTCCAACAGCGCGCGCGTCTCATTGAAGACACGCTTGCGTCCTTTGGCGCGCCAGCGCAGGTGGTGGCGATCAGCCGCGGACCGACGATCACGCAATTTGGTGTGGAGCCGCTCTTCGTTGAGACCCGAGGCGGCGTGCGGACGAGAGTCCGCGTGAGCAAGATCGCATCCCTCTCCGATGACCTTGCGTTGGCGCTCGCCGCGCCGCGCATCCGCATTCAGGCTCCCGTCCCCGGTCATAGCTATGTCGGTATCGAGGTGCCGAACGAAGAGATGGCGATGGTGGCGCTGCGCGATATTTTGGAAAGCGAAGTGTACAGGAATTATAAGAAGCCGTTGAGCTTTGGTTTGGGACGCGATGTGGCGGGCATGCCGATTGTGACCAGCATCGAGAACATGCCGCACATGCTGATCGCTGGGACGACCGGTTCGGGTAAATCGGTCTGTGTCAATTCGATCCTGACCTGTATGCTGCTGTACAATACGCCCGACGATCTGCGCCTTGTGTTGGTGGACCCCAAGCGCGTGGAGTTGACCGGGTACAACGGCATCCCGCATTTGCTTGGTCCTGTTGTCGTCGAGATGGATCGGGTCATTGGCGCATTGCAGTGGATGACGCGCGAAATGGACAAGCGTTATCACATGTTTGCGCAGATGGGCTCGCGTAACATTACCGACTACAACAATAAAATGAAATTGCAGGGTGGGAAGAAACTCCCGTATTTGGTCGTCGTCATCGATGAGTTGGCGGACTTGATGATGATCGCCCCCGACGAAACCGAAAGAACCATCACGCGCCTCGCGCAGTTGGCGCGCGCCACTGGCATCCATATGATCCTTGCCACCCAGCGCCCGTCCGTGGACGTGGTGACAGGACTGATCAAAGCCAACTTCCCGGCGCGTATCGCGTTCGCAGTGGCATCCAATACTGACAGCCGCGTTATTCTTGACCAACCCGGTGCGGAACGTTTGCTCGGGCGCGGTGACATGCTGTATCAGGCTCCCGATGCGCCTGCGCCGGTCCGCTTGCAGGGCGTCTTTGTTTCGGATCATGAGATCCAGAAACTGGTGGAATACTGGCGCGATCAGGCAGGGAACGCCAGTCCGTATGCGGTGGCAGGCATGCCCGCGGATGCCGTCCCGGAGAATGTCCCGCTCAAGCAGGTTCCGCTTTGGGAAGAGGCACAAAAGGTCGAAGGGGATCCATTGTTCGAGGAAGCAGTGGCAATTGTCCGCAAGGAGGGACGCGCCTCGGTTTCCATGTTGCAGCGCAGGCTGCGCATCGGCTATACACGCGCATCCCGCATTGTGGACATGATGGAGGACAAGAAGATCGTCGGTCCGCCGGAGGGTGCGACGCAGATGCGCCCGGTGCTGGATTACGGTAATGTCACACCGCCGCCATCCAGCGATGAAGAAGGTTAGAAGAACGGGATTGTCATTTGGCAATCCTGTTTTATTTAACAACTTTGTTAGTGCAAAATCTTGATTGTGATACATAGTATAATCATCATGATATTTCCTTCGGAGGAAACATGACTGAAAAGAAAATTCGTGTATTGGTTGCCAAACCCGGGCTGGATGGTCACGACCGCGGCGCGAAGGTGGTGGCGCGCGCGCTGCGTGATGCCGGCATGGAAGTGATCTACACAGGTTTGCGCCAAACACCCGAAATGATCGCCGAAGCCGCGCTTCAGGAGGATGTGGATGTGGTTGGTTTGTCCATTCTCTCCGGCGCGCACATGGCGCTGACCCCGCGCATCATGGAATTGTTGCAGGCGAACGGGCAGACCCACGTCAAGGTCTTTATCGGAGGCATCATTCCCGATGAAGATATGCAGCGCTTGAAAGAAATGGGGGTGGCTGGGGTCTTTGGTCCCGGAGCATCCACCGAAGATATCATCCGCGATGTTCGAACGGCAATGGCAGGGTAACCTGCCATCCCCACACAGAGCACAAGCTCTGTGTTTTTCTCTTAATGAATATTGATGATCCATTGGATTCGATGACCTATTCTCAGGCAATTCTTAACGGCGACCGGCTTGCCCTTGCCCGCCTGCTCACTCAGGTGGAAAATAACGCTCCCGAAGGACGCACCGCCTTAATTGAACTCTTTCCCCATACCGGTAAAGCGCATCTCATCGGTGTGACGGGCGCGCCGGGTACCGGCAAATCATCGTTGGTAAATCAACTGGCGCTGTTCTATCGCAGGGTCGAAGATAAACGCGTGGCGATTGTGGCAGTTGACCCGTCCAGCCCGTTCACGGGCGGCGCAGTGCTCGGTGACCGTGTGCGCATGCGCGATCTTTCCGGCGACCCCAATGTGTTCATCCGCTCGATGGCAACGCGTGGTTCGCTGGGCGGACTTGCCCAGTCCACGGCAAATATGGTGCAGGTGTTCGACGCCGCCGGTTTTGACATCATCATCATCGAAACGGTTGGCGCAGGGCAGAGCGAAGTGGATGTTGCCCGTCTTGCGCACACTACACTGGTGGTGGAGGCGCCCGGTCTCGGTGACGATATCCAAGCCATCAAAGCCGGGATCTTGGAAATTGCCGACATTCTCGTCATCAACAAAGCCGACCGCCCCGGCGTGGAAAACACGGAGAAGGCGCTCAAATCCATGCTGGAACTGGCGCACCCGACCGAGCGGGTCTTCCGTCATCACGGCTCAACCATGCGGACAGTTGCTCCTGCGCAACCCGCCTCGTCCATGCCGATGTGGATTCCGCCCATCCAGCGCACGGTCTCCACGGAAAGCAAGGGGATCGTGGAGTTGGCGGAATCCATTGCGCGGCATGCGGCGCATCTCCGCTCGAGCGGGGATTGGGCTGTCCGTGAGCGTACCAGGCTCGAGGTCGAGTTGGAGGCGTTGATCCGTGAATCGCTGTTGAACCGCTTCCGTGAGGATGTCCCGCAAACGGAATATGATGAGATGCTCGAAAAGGTCGTCCAAAGAAATATTTCACCGTGGGAGGCGGCGAAGCTGCTGCTGAATGGGAGATTCGAATGAGCATGATCTATGGAAAACGGATACGTTTGCGTGCTGTCGAACGCGAAGATATCAAGGCGTTCCATCAATATGTGAACGACCCCGAAGTAACGCGCGGACTTTCATTGTATGTACCGATGTCCATGACAGACGAGGAAAGCTGGTTCAATTCGCGGCGCGACCCAAACGAAAAACCACTCTCCATCGAGATCCGCAAGGGAAAAAGTTGGAAGCTGATCGGCAATTGCGGCATATTCGGGATCGAAATGCCAAACCACAGCGCGGAGTTGGGGATCGTGATCGGCGAAAAATCGGAATGGGATAAAGGTTACGGCGCGGAGGCAATGACCCTGCTGCTACGCCACGGCTTCGAGACCTTGAACCTGCATCGCCTCTTTTTGCGGGTATACGCCGACAATGTGCGCGCGGTCCGCTCGTATGAAAAGGCTGGTTTTGTATTGGAGGGGAGGCTGCGCGAAGCAGTGTATAAATTTGGAAGGTATGACGACGTCCTCATCATGAGTGTACTGCGCTCGGAGTGGGCGGCTGGAAAGAAGGAGAAATAAAGAAAATGCATCATGTGCACCATGATCTGAAAGTGTACGGCGGGATCAAATTGTTTGCGGGCGGCGGTTCGCCCGATCTGGCGCAAAAGATCGCCAATTATCTCAACCTGCCGTTGAGCGGTGTGGACGTACTTGAGTTTCCGAACGAGAATTTGTTCGTTAAGTTGAAAGGCAGTGTGCGCGGACAGGATGTGTATGTCATCCAGACCACATCATCCCCGGTGCATCGAAACTTGATGGAACTGCTCATTATGATCCAGACCCTGCGGCTGGATTCTGCGGCGCGCATCACGGCGGTCGTGCCGTATCTGTGCTATGGGCGGTCGGATAAAAAGGATCAGCCGCGCGTGCCGATTACGGCGCGTCTCGTAGCGGATATGATCGAAGTGGCTGGCGCAGACCGCTACATGACTCTCGATCCGCATGCGGGACAGATCCAAGGCTTCTTTTCGATCCCAGGCGATGTACTGACTTCCTCGCATCTCCTGATCGAACACATCAACACAAATCTTCGCAAGGATATGCAGGGTCCTGTAGTCGTCTCCGTGGACCTTGGCTTCGCGAAGAAGGGGCGCAATTACGCCGCAGATATGGATATGCCAATCGCGTTCATTGAAAAACGCAGGATGGGCAACGAATCGAAAGCCGAAGCGTTGACCCTGATCGGCGATGTGAAGAACCGCGATGTCATCATCGTGGATGACGAGGTCGATACGGGCGGTTCCATTGCGCAGGCTGTGGATGTGGTGAAACAGCACGGTGCGCGGGATGTCTATCTGGCGTTTGTCCATGCGATTCTCTCGCGAGATGGCGCGGAACGGCTTGCCTCCCTGCCGATCAAGCAGATCATCACCACGGATTCCGCGCCGATCTCTCCCGAGAAGATGAAACACCTCGAAGGGAAGATCACCGTACTTTCGGTCGCTTCCCTGCTGGGAGAAGTGATCCGCCGCGCGCATGAAGGACGCTCGGTCGGAGAGATGTTCAACGAGTAAAACTGAAAAAAGCCTTCTGACACCCGATCCATTGCGTCTGATACGTTCTTATGCCCGAACTCCCTGAAGTTGAAACGATTGCGCGTGCCATCGAGCCGCACATCCTCGGCAGGATGATCACCTCCGCCGAGGTGTTCTGGGCGCGTACGCTCGCGGTTCCGTCTGTGCGGAAGTTCAAGGAACAGGTGCAGGGGCAGAAGATCACAGGCGTTTCAAGGCGGGCGAAATACCTGATATTGCTCCTTCAAGATTACAATCTCCTTATACATTTGCGTATGAGCGGGGATTTAATGGTAAGAAAAGGTAAAATGGAGGCGCAAAAGCATGATCGCCTTGCGCTTTCCCTGCGAGGAAAAGGCGGCGTGGAAAGCTATCTCGTGTTCAACGACACGCGCAAGTTCGGGCGTGTATGGCTTACCGACCAGCCCGAAACTGTCCTCGGCAAGCTTGGTCCAGAACCGCTTGATGCAGACTTTACACCGGCGTGGTTGTATGAAAACTTGCGCAGGCGCAGGCGTCAGTTGAAACCGCTGCTGCTCGACCAGACCTTCCTTGCGGGAGTCGGCAATATCTATGCGGATGAGTCCCTGCATATGGCGAAGCTTCATCCGCTCGGGTTGTCGAATGCGGTGACGAGGAAACAGGCTGAGGCGTTGTATGAAGCTATCCTGTCCGTTTTGCAGGAAGGCATCCGCCGCAACGGAGCCAGCATCGACTGGGTCTATCGCGGCGGCGAGTATCAAAATCATTTTCGCGTGTACGACCGCGAGGGTGAGCCCTGCATCGTCTGCGGCGCGCGCATCCAGAAACTGAATGTAGGTCAACGAGGCACACACGTTTGCCCAAAGTGTCAAAAGTTGAGGTAGTACATGATCGTGGATTTCACCCCCACCCCTGTGTTTTATATCATCATCGGCGCGATACTTGGCATGGTCATTGGCTGGGTCATCGGCTTCTTCGATTCCAACAAACGCACCGAAAAGAAGATCAACGAAGCTGAAGCAAGGGCGCACGCCAAGATCCTGGAAGCCGAGGAAAAATCGAAGAAAGCTGAAGCGGATATTGCGCGCGCTGAGCAGGCAGGCTCTGGCGGTGTGGTGGATGCCGGTTTGCTGCGCATCCGCGCCGAGAACGGACGCACACTCGTTGAGGTGGATGGCACGCCATTGGGGGGAACTGTTTCCGCTGATCGAAAGAAGCGTTTGATCGAAGTCATTGCGCTTCTGCGACCCTGGCTGGAAGGCGGATCGTCCCAACAACCTGCCGCGCCTCAACCCAAGCCCGCGCCTGCTCCGGTCCGAGAACAGGTATCCACCCCGTTGCAGCCCGCCAAAAAGCCCGAACCCGAAAAGGACTTCGCTTCCATGAGCATTGTCCAGCAGATCGATACCATCCTGCAGGCACGTCTCTTGGATACGCCGCTGGAAGACAAAGGAATACGCCTTCAGGAATCTCCCGAAGGCGCCGTGGAAGTGACCGTCGGCTTGAAAAAATTCTTCTCCATTGATGAAGTGACGGATGACAATATCCGCGCCGCCATCCGCGCTGCCATCAGCGAGTGGGAAGAGAAGTACACACCGGGTCTATAGCTCTTCTTTATACCTCGCCGTCAGCACGGGGCAATTCAGGCTGTTGGCGATCTCCGCCGTGACATTCGGCGCATATAACTGCCTCAGCGAATGAGTGCTGTACGACGACCCCATGCACAGCAGGTCGTATTTTCCATTCCTCGCCTCCGACAAAATCTCCTCCACCACATTGCCCTGCCGTCCGCGCACCGTTGCCGTCAAGCCGTCCGCCTTCGCAACCTCCAGCGCCTGCCGCAAACTTTTTCCAATCGGCGTATCGGTCTGTTCGGGGTGTTGCCAGTTCTCACGGATGGCGCGCGCAGTCGGGTAGTCATAATCAACCGGCGGGACAATATGCAGAATCGTGATCTCCGCGCGGCTTTTCAGCGCGATCTGCATGGCAAGATGTTCGGCGGTCACTTCGTAGCCCAGTCCGCCCACACAGATCAAGATCTTTTCCACCGGCAGTTCGGACTGCGGCACATACAGGATCGGCTGTTCGATCTCCTCGATGAAGTAACGGATCGAACGTCCGGTCAGCAGGTGGCGGATCTGCGGACGCCCCAGCGGACCCAACACGACGATCGCATCGCCCTGCTTCGCCCGCTCTGGGATGACATCCTCCGCGCTTCCCTTCCGGACCTCGAGGCTGTATTCCGCTCCTGCTTGCTGGAACAACCCGACAGCCAATTCGAAGACCTCCTCCAACGGGTGGTGGTCGTCTATCGCGGCGGGACTCAGGTGCTCGGTCACACCGAGAAGCGTGATCTTCGCATCAAGAGTTTTTGCGAGCCAGGTCCCCTGCTCGATGGCGGGCAGGGTGCCTTTGTATCCATTGGTGGGAATGAGAATATCAGGGGTCATTGGTATCTACCGAAAGAGGAATATTCCGAGGATGCCTGCGCCGATCAACACATACTGCGGCGGGACTTGAAAAACGACCAGGGCGAGGAAACTCAATACGGCGATCAACACTGTGCGCCACTTGACCGGTGTCTGACTGCCTGAACGGAACAACTGCCATGCAACCAGCGCGAGCAGGACCGCAATGGAGGGGGTCATCCCTTCAATGAAATTGCTCATCCATTCCTGTCCTTCAAAACGGACGAGGAAATATGCCACTGTGAACATCAATACAGTGGGCGGCAGGATCGCTCCGAGCAGGGCGGCGAGCAGTCCCGGTATTCTGCCCAATGCATAGCCGATGAACATGGCAAGTTGGAGTGCATCGCTGCCAGGCAGGAGGTTGGACAGCCCAACCGCCTGCACAAATTTCGCCTCCGACATGAGCTTTCCAACTGTCTCTTTATATAACAAACCAACCGATGTAGGTCCCGCCGTTGTCAGCAGGTTGACTTTGAGGAATATCCAAAACAGCCGCATATCAACACCGAACTTTTGACGCGGTTCCGTCTTGTCAGTGGGTGTTTCTTCAGGTGGGAGTATTTCGTTCATTGGAAAAGGAAAATCCCTGCAATGCCGCTGGCTAAAAGAATTAACGGGGCTGGCAGATCGCGTACAAGTGCAATGAAGCTGATAACAGCCAGCGTAATCGCCTGCCAACCAATTTCCCCGCCGCTATTGAAGATCTTCCATGCCACGGTCATGATGAGTACCGCCACAGCGGGTGTCAACCCGTCTGCAAAGCGGCTGACCCATGCCTCGCGTTGGAAGCGATGCAACAGCAATACCACAGCCAGCATTAACACAGTGGGGGGCAGGATGGCGGCTAAAATGGATACCATACTTCCCGGAATCCCCGCAACATTATAGCCGACGAACATGGCTAACTGAAGCGCGTCACTGCCGGGCAGGAGTGTGGAAAGACCCACTGCCTGCACGAATTGTTCTTCTGTTAGGAAGGTGCCGACTGTTTCGTTATATAACAGCCCGGTGGATGCCACCCCGGAGGTGCTGAGCAGGTTGATTTTTAGGAAGATCCAGAATAAGGTGAGGAGGATGTTCATGAAGGAAGGGGTTGACTATGCAGGTCGGTTTGATGCCTGAGTCTATCACGCAATCACTGCCCCTTCCATCTTCAACAGCCATTCCTTGGTGGGGAGTCCCTGCCCGCCGCCGTAGCCGTGGAGTTTGCCGTCCATGCCGATGACGCGGTGACAGGGAATGACGAGCGGCATGGGGTTCATGGCATTCGCCGCGCCCACGGCACGATACGCAAGCGGACGGTTGATCTCGCGGGCGATGTCAATATAGGTGCGCGTCTCGCCGTAGGGGATGCGGTAGACCGCCTGCAATGCCTCGCGCTGGAACGGGGTGAAGAACGTCCAATCGACGGGGATGGTGAAGGCGGTGCGTCTTTGGTTGAGGTATTCGGCAAGTTCTTTGGCATACGGCTTGACTTTCCTCGCATCCGGCTGGACGGGACGCTTGAGGCGTGCGAGGTACGCATCCAGCGCGGGCTGGGAATCCGCCCATTCGACGGCAACCAAGCCAAAGTCCGAGACGACGAGGCGCAGATCTCCAAGCGGAGTTCCGTTCAGTTCGCCCAGATATAGTTCAACGGTAGAAGAGTCCATGACCTGCCATCCTTTTTTTACCGCACAAACATTACAAACTCGTTATTTGCCGGACAATCGTAGGGTAGTCGTAGGTTTTGCGTCAAGTTGTTTTCGGGCAATCATGATAAATTTACGGGCGTAAGGTGATTTCTCTTCTCCTCCTTTCAAAGGGAACCGCGGTCGGCGTCCGCGGTTCTCGTACTTTAAGGGGATAGTGGCAGTATAATCTCGTCATCAAACTATTGCGAGGGTATTATGCCTGTACAAGTCACGATCATCGGACTCGGTCAGACCGGCATTTCGCTGGGGCTGGCGCTTGCGGGGCACAAGGACAAGGTTTTCGTCACCGGACATGATAAGGAATACAGCGCGGAACGGCTGGCAAAACAAAAGGGCGCAGTGGATGCGACCAATCATAACCTGCCGGGTTCCGTCGAAAATGCGGACTTGATCCTGCTTGCCATTCCCGTCCACGCGGTGCGGGATACGTTCCGCTACATTGCGCCCGATCTCAAAAAGGATGCGGTGGTGGTGGATCTGTGCCCGGTCAAAGCCGAGGCGGCGAAGTGGGCGAAGGAAACCCTGCCCGCTCATTCTCATTACGTGGGACTGGTCCCTGTGACCGGGGCGGTATATCTTCGCGAGACCGAAACGGGTCGGGACGCGGCGCGGGCGGATCTGTTTTCCAGAAGCGTTTTCCTGCTTTCAGCCCCTCCCGGCACGCCCGGCGAGGCGATCAAACTGGTCTCGGACCTGGTCGGTTTGATCGGTGCAACCACCATGATCGCGGATATCCCCGAATCGGACGGCTTGATGGTCTCCGCCCGCCTGCTTCCGCAATTGACATCCGCCGCGCTTCTGAATGCGACGGTGGACCAGCCCGGCTGGCAGGAAGTCCGCAAGGTGGCGGGACGCGCATATTTCTCCGCCACATCTGCGTTCGGCGAGGACAGTGATGCGGTTGCTTTGAGCATGTCATCCCTTCACAACCGCGAGAACGTGGTGCACGGATTGAATCGCCTGATCACTGCCCTGATCGAATTGCGCGATGATATCGAAGACGGGAAGGAAGATTCCCTCAAGGAACGCTTTGAGTCCGCGCGCAAGGGACGCGAGACCTGGCTCACCCAGCGCGGCAAAGGCGACTGGCTCGGAGTGGAGAAGGCGTCAGTGGAGAAGATCTCCGTCATGGAGCAGTTGCTCGGCTCGAAGCTCGGCAGGTCCCGCAAAAAGAACGGATGACCGCTTTCTTCTGTTACATCCTCGAATGCGTAGACGGCACGCTCTACACCGGCTGGACGACCGACCCCGAACGGCGGCTGATACAGCACAACAGAGGCAAAGGCGCGCGTTACACAAAAATGCGCCTGCCGGTGAAACTGGTTTACATCGAACCGCAGCCCGATAAGATCACCGCCTTAAAACGAGAGAGAGCCATTAAGGCTCTCCCAAGAAAAAAGAAGATCGAATTGTTTTCGTAAGGACACGGCATCGCCGTGTCCTTTTGTTTATTACGCCGCTTCCAGCGCGGCGATCACCTCATCCGAAACTTTGACGTTGTGGTACACGTCCTGCACATCGTCGAGGTCTTCGATGCCTTCCACCACCTTCAGCACTTGCAGGGTTTCCTCCACGCCGAGTTCCAATTCCTGTTTGGGGATCATGCGCAAACCCGCCTCGGCAGGCTGAACGTTGACCTGATGAAGCGCGTCCGCGATGGTCTTGAACGCCTCGACGGGACCGAAGATCTCGATCTCCTCGCCGCCATCCACCACATCGTCCGCGCCGGCGACCACCGCAAGATCGAACGCCTTCTCATACGACATCTGATTGGACGGGAACGAGAAATAGGATTTGCGGTCGAACTGCCATGCCACCGCGCCCGCCTCCGCCATGTTGCCGCCGGATTTGCTAAAGGCGTGGCGGACTTCCGAAATGGTGCGGTTGCGGTTGTCGGTCACGCAGGAGGCGAGGATCGCCGAACCGTGCGGACCATAGCCTTCGAGCGTCAATTCTTCGAAGGCGACGCCTTCCTTATCATCCCCCGTTCCTTTTTTAATGGCGCGCTCGATGTTGTCCTTGGGCATGTTCTCGGCGCGGGCTTTGTCCACTGCCAGCCGCAGGCGAAAGTTGACATCGGGGTCGCCGCCCTCGCGCGCCGCGATGGTGATCTCGCGGGCAAGGCGGGTAAAGATCGCGCCGCGCTTGGCATCAGCCGCGCCTTTTTTGCGCTTAATAGTGGACCACTTTGAATGACCGGACATGAGACGTTCTCCTTAAATGAAAACCACAAGCGTGGGGAATTTTGCGATAAGCGGAAAAATTATACCATTCCCCCAGCCGGGTCAGGCAAAGAAACCGACGCCCATCGCGCGCGGTCCGGCATGGACAACGATGGCGGGTGGCAGTTCATAGACAGGGATGTCCGCGACAGCCACCCTTGATCTTAACTCCGCGACGAGAGTCTCCGCCTCCTGCTCCGCCTCGACCTGCAGCACGCTCAAGTAAGCGGACTCTCCGCCTTTGCATCCCTCCGCCACCACATCCACGAGACGGGCGAGCGCGCGTTTCTTCGTCCGCAATTGCTCGAATGCCTCCACCTGACCGTCCTTCACCTGCAGGATGGGCTTGATCTCCAGCAGTTCCGCCACCAGCCGTTTCGCGCCGCCGATGCGACCGCCCTTGGCGAGATATTCGAGCGTATCCACCAGGAAGTAGATGCGCCCGCGCGGGATCATGTCGTTCAGCTTCGCCACGATCTCATCGGCGGATTCGCCCGCCTTCGCCATATCATCCGCCAACAGCACGAGCGAGCCGAGGTTGCAGGAGGTGGTGAGCGTATCCACCACGCGGATGTCCACGCCGGGGAACTCCAGCGCAGCCGTCTGCGCCGAACGAACCGTGCCGCTGGCTTTGCTGGTCGGCGCGACCACGATGACGCTTTCACCATTCCGCTTCGCCTCTTCAAAGACCGGGTAATACTGATGCGTTTCCGGCGCGGCGGTCTTGGGCAATTCCTTGGCGGCTTTTAGTTTTTGCAGGAATGCAGCGGTGTCGAGTTCCTTATCATCATGGAACGACTCTTCACCGAAGATGACGATCTGGGGGATCAAGGGGACGCCGCGTTGGGCGAGCAGGTCACGCGGCAAGCCGCAGGTGGTGTCAGCTACGATAATGGTCATGGGGAAGGGTCCTCCGGACTTCATTGTAGCCCCCTTCCGCAGGGAAAATAACTGTCAAACGAACCCAAATTTGTATTACAAATCTCGCTGGTACGTCCTGTGGACCTTGTAGAAGTCGATGCCGAAGTTCTCCAGATCGCGCTGCATGGCTTCGTTCTCCATGCCGATCTGCACGACCTCGGCATGTTTGAACTGCCCCGAATCGCGCACGGACTTGAACATTTCGCTGTACAGGATCGCCATGCCGCCGGAGCCGCGGTATTCGGGGATCATGCCCGCGCCGTTGATGTTGAGCCAGTCCGTGCGCTTCAGTTCGCGCAGGAGGTGGAACCAGCCGAACGGAAATAGCTTCCCCTGTGACCTTTGCAGCGCGGCGGACACATCCGGGTATGCCAGCAGGAAGCCGACCGGTTCCTCGCCCTTCATAACGATCTTGATGAGCTTGGGGTCGGCGAACCACAGCAGTTGATCGGCAAGCGCGTCCGCTTCCTCATCAGAGATGGGAGCGTTGTCCGCGGTGCCGCGCAATGCGCCGTTGTAGAGGTCCTTCAGTTTGGGGACGAGCCTGCGCAGGTCGGAGCGCTTTTCATAGCGGGCGATGTGCAGTCCGCGGCGCTGTTTGATCCTGTCCGCCAGTTCGTGGATGCGTTCGGGGAAGTGGACATTCCCGCCGATGTAGCCGGAGACCGCATCGCGCAGCGGCTCGAAACCGAGGGACTCGATGAGGACGGGATAGTAATCGGGGTTGTAGGGCAGACCGAAGGCGGGACGATGCCCGAAGCCCTTCACCAGCAGACCGAAGCCGTCCATGGGCGTGAAGCCTTTGGGACCGATGATCTTGGTCAAGCCGCGCGAGCGCGACCACGCAACGCCCGCCTCGAACAGTCCCTGCGCGGCTTCGGGGTCGCGCTCACATTCGAAGAGATAGAAGAAGGCGGTTGTCTCGTTGTTGAACTCGTTGTAGGGACGGTTATCCAGGACGGCGAGCCTGCCGATGGGACGGGTTTTCGAGTAGGCGACAAAGAATGCGGCGTGGGAATGTTTGTAGAACGGGAACCGCTTTGGGTTAAGGCGGAGGCGTTCGTCGGTTTGCAGGGGCGGCACCCATTGAGGGATGTCCCGATAGATGGAGAAGGGCAGGGCGAGGAAATCGTCCACCTGCTTTTTGTGATCGAGGTCGATCTGGATGATGTGCATCACGCATTAAATTGCAGGGGCGACGCATGCGTCGCCCCTGCAACGGGGAATTACATGGATTTGGCGCGGTCCGCCATTTGCGCGCGCAGGTTGCCGGTGTCTTTGTCGATGGTGAAGAGCGCGCCGAGGTAGAAGAGGAAGCACAAGCCCCACGCCACCACGCAGATCAGCAGGATGGCGGTCTTGAGGTCGATGGCATCGGCGATGAGACCGGTGAGGATGGGGGCGAATGCCGCGCCCGCGTTCTCGATGAAGTATTGCGTCGCCTGCGCCGTCGAGCGGACTTCGGGGACGGTGACATCATAGACGGTGGCGACGACGTTGGCGGAGGAGAGCGGCATGAAGACGGCGGTGAGGCACATGAAGATGAAGAATTGGTTGCGCGCTTCGATGGGCGAGTTGAGCGCGAGCGTGATGAACAACGCGCCCATCAACACGCCGATGCTGGAGACGATGATGCGCCCCTTGCGGGTGTACTTGAAGGCAAAATCGCCCAGCGCGCCGCCGATAAAGTATCCGCTGGCGAGGATGAGGATGACCGGCGCCATGGTGAACAGGATGCTGCCCTCGTCGTAGCCGCGTTCGCGCGCGAGATAAGCGAAGAAGAAAAAGGTGATGACGTTCCACGGGAAGACGCCTGCAAAGCCCTGCAGGAAGACGAACCACATGGTGCGCTTCTTGAAGATCTGTTTCGCCTCCTGCCAGGAGAACTTGAAGTTCTGCATCTCCGCCATCTGCATGTCTTCGAACTCGGGCTCGGCTTTGCCGCGCGGCATCTCCTTGACGCCGAAGTAGATGAACAGCGCAATGACCAGCCCCAGCCCGCCGGTGATGAAGAACACACTGCGCCAGCCGCCGATCATGGGCGCGATCATCAAGGCAAGGATCATACCGACCAGGTAGCCGATGGGCTGTGCCAGTTGCAGGAGACCGTAGACCTTGCCGCGCAGGTTGGGACCGAAGTAATCGGCAACAAGGGTGTACAGACCGGGGTAGGAGGAGTCGTCGATGCCGGTCGAGGCGCGGGTGACGAGGAAGACGCCGAAACTGCGCGCGAGCGCGTTCAGCCAGGTGGTGGCGCCCCAGATGAACGAGGCAAGCCCGAGCAGTTTGGCGCGCGCGTAGCGGTCGTATAGATAGCCCCAGACCGGGTAGAGCAGGGTGGCGACGATCAACGCGCCGGAATTCACCAACCCCCATTGTGTGTTGCTGATCTGAAACTCATCGGTGATCTGCACCTGCAGCGAGCCGATCATCAACTTGTCGGTCTGGTGCAGGAGCATGAAGAAAAAGAACACGGCGACCACGAACCAGCGATAACGTGAATGTTCCCTGGACATAATGACCTCGCGAAGATGGAATAAGGAAGTGTATTCCAAAAGGAGGGCAAAGTCAATCAATAAAAACAGCCTCCATGTTGGAGGCTGTTTGCAAACGATAGAAGCGGATCAACGGTTCAGGATGAACAGCACGCCTGCGATCAGGGCGCACACGCCTGCGACCGTGCCGGCAAGCGGAAAACTGACTCCCAACAGCATCAATCCAGCAACGATCAGGTAAATACCAAGCAATATCCATTTTAAGTTTTTCATGTCATCGTCTCCTTTGTCATGTAGAACACAAAAAACGGAATTCGTTGCGGGTTACTCCCCGTCCGCGATGATCTCCTGCGCGAGGCGCTTCAACTCGTCGGCGTTCGAGACCCTGGCGGAGTCGAAGTACTGCCCCAACAGTTCCAGCGGACCCAGACTGCTGACGACCTGCCCCTCGGGGATGCGCACGCGCGCCTCGCTCTGCGGACGTTTGACAAGATGCAGTTCGAAGGCATCCGCGGCGTATTTCCGCAGCGCGGATTCATCGATGAGCGCATCCCATTCGCGCGGATATTCCACCACCAGCCGCACGATGGCATCCGACATTTCTTTCGGTGTGGGCAATGCCTGCTTGAGCGCCTCGGTCACGTTCTCGCTGGAACTGAGAACTGCCCGGCGGTCTATGAACGTTCTGACCCCCGTGAGCTGGACCCACTCGACGCGCGTATCCTGCCCTGCCTCCAACTCGGCAATGACAAAGAAGCGCTCCTCCTTTGCCTCGCCGAAGTCCACGCGCTCGATGGAGCCGGGATAGACGACGGGCGGCTGGTGTCCTTCGTTGACGTCCTGCGGCTTGTGGATGTGACCCATCGCCACATAATTGAACTTGTTGTTCTTGACCAGACTGCCGGAGAGCACCAGGTCGTTGCCGAGCATCACCAGCCGTTCGCCGCCGAACTTCGCGCCTTCGATGGAAGCGTGCGCGGTCAGGACGGTCGGCAGGGACGGGTCACACTCCTCCAGCCAATTGCCGATCAACTGTCCCATATTTTCTTCGATGCGGGAGAAGGCTTGGGTGGAGTCGGTCTCACTGGTGACCGCCATCAGCCCGGAACGGGCGATCCACGGCATGGCAATCACCTGCAGCGGCAGGTCCCACAGGTCGGCGGGAGTCAGCAGGCAGGGCGCATCCAGCACTTTGACGAACGGCACGTGCAGGGTCTTGAACTCCTGCAGGGCGTGCGCGCGCCCGACGGCGGGGGAGATGTCGTGGTTGCCGACCAGCAAGAGGGTGGGGATGTGCGCCTGCGACAGCCGCATGATGCGCCTGCCCCATTCGCGCTGGAAGGTGGGCGCGGGGGAACGGTCCTTGTAGGCATCGCCCGCGAAGATGACCATGTCCACCTCCCGCTCGATGGCGGCGTCCACGATGGTATCCAGCGACTTGAGAAAATCCAGCACACGCAGGGGCAGACCGCTCTCGGGGTCGTGCCGCCCGTAGTTTGCCATGTCGATGTGCGCATCGGCGAAGTGGAGCAGTTTCATGGGTTCGATTATACGTTATTCAACTGTGGTCTGCCCAACCACCGCCCCACGCCCCGCCCCACCCAGCGCCCGCTCGCCATACAAGCGGTGATCAAATACCCGCCCGTCGGCGCTTCCCAGTCCAGCATCTCACCGGCGCAGAACACACCGGGCAGGTTCCTCAACATCAAATGCTCGTCCAGCGCCTCGAAGGTCACACCGCCCGCCGAACTGATCGCCTCATCCAGCGGACGCGTCGCGGTCAACGGCACGGGCAATTGCTTGATGTTGAACGCCAGCCTGTGCATGTCCGCGAACTCATCCTTCGGCACGAACTCCCTCAACAAGCCCGCCTTCACACCCTTCATCCCCGCCGCCTTCTCCAAATGGCTTGCCAGCGTCCGCGAACCGCGCGGCTTCGATAACTTCTCCGCCAACTGCGCCTCGGTCTTGCCGGGCGCAAGGTCGAGCGTCATCACCGCCCGTCCGTTCGTCAGGAGCGCATCGCGCATCAAAGCGGACGCCGCGTAGATCAAACTCCCCTCCACGCCCTCCTGCGTGACGATGAACTCACCCTGCTGGCGGAACTCCCCGAACGACAATACCACCGACTTGATGGGATGCCCGTCAAACTTTTCTTTGAAGACTGCGCTCCACGCCACATCGAATCCGCAATTGGACGGCTTAAGCGCCTCGACCTGGACCCCAGCCTGCCCCAGCCATTCAACCCATGCCCCGTCCGAGCCGAGTCTGCGCCAACTGCCGCCGCCGAGCGCGAGGATGACCGCGTCCGCCGCCACCGTCTTCGTCCCCTCCCTCGTCTCGAATTCCAGACCGACCCGACGACCATTCAGACCTGTCAGACCAGTTAGACCTATCAACCGATGCCTCAAATGGAAGCGCACACCCGCCTCGTCCAACCGCTTCAACCACGCCCGCAACAGCGGACTTGCCTTCATCCCCACCGGGAAGACCCTGCCCGACGTCCCTACAAAGGTCTCGATGCCAAGTCCGCGCACCCATTCGCGCAGGTCAGCGGGCGTGAACTCCAACAGCCATTTCTTCACCTCGTCCTGCCGGTCCCCGTAACGCGCAACGAAGTCCTCGAACGGCTCCGCATGGGTGATGTTCAATCCGCTCTTGCCCGCCATCAGGAACTTGCGTCCCAGCGACGGCATGGAATCGTACACGTCCACCCGCACGCCCTGTCCGCTCAAGACCTCCGCCGCCATTAACCCGGCGGGTCCGCCGCCGATGATCGCCACTGTTTTCGTCATGCCGTCATTATATAATACCGTAACGTTATAAAGAGAAAACTCCCGAACACATTCGGGAGTTTTCTTTTTAGGTTTACTACGAAATTATAAATACGCCGCGTAAGTTCTGTATGCAAAATAAAATTTTCTCTTTGTCTGTACTGGATTGGCTATTGGAATACATCTCCTCAAGTTCTTTTATGTGAGTTTTTACAATTGGTTTTGCAAAATTCACATATTGATCGTAGCCAAGCCCAAAAGCACGCTGGATATTAGATTGAAGAAGTTCTTCTGAGTTTGAGACAAATCGGTCTTTGAGTATCCATGATATTTGGGTCGTAATAATGTTTTGAACAGCTCTTTCTCTAAATTTTACGAAATCTCCATCTTCTACGCGAAAAATTGTGCAAAGTATCCAAATATTTTGTTGTTCTTCATCTGAAAGCTCATGATCTTGAATGCATCTTTCAGCATAATAGAGTATCAAATCTAAAAGAGATTCCTTTAAGTTTGGCGCACCAGTAAGCCCTTCATCCTCAAGCATTGAATCGAAAGTGTTTCTTGAAAGATTTTCCGAAATCATCAACTCTGATATTTTTTTCAGGTATCCATTTGGATTTTCAGTTTCAAGATAGTGTTGAAAAATCGTTGACAATGTATGATCGTTCATTCTACCGCTCCACGCTGATGATGCCGCCCAGCGCATTCAACTTCAACGTCCACACACTGCCGGGCTGGAATTGCTGAAATTCATTTATCGACTTGGGCGAATAGACGATCTGCCCGTCAGTGGTGCTGAAATACACGCTCAAATCTTCCGAGGCGGAACCGATGCGCTGGTCGCTGGCGATGTTGGGGGTTGAATACTGCGGGAAGAGGTCGTTGCCGCTCAGGTCGTAGGTCTGGATGGTGGTCCACTCGTCAACGGTGTAACTGCAATATTGCTCGCTCTCCGTGCGGCATTCCTCCACCACCTCGCCGAAGCCCGTGCCGGTGTCCACCACGCGCTCGGTACACACCTCCCTGCTTTCCGTGCGGCACGAGACGTTATACGCATCCGAAGGCGGACTGCCGCGTTCGTTCGAGTAGTTCACTGCGCGGACTTCCTGCACCGGCACGATGGTCTGCCATTGCACGTTGGTCACGGTCGCATCCACCGATTTGGAGGGGATCATGAACATCACCACCACGGCGATACAGCACAGGGCAATGAACGCCGCGATGCCGCCGAACAACAGCCAGGGCGGTCGCTTCGCCTGCGCCGACGGCTGGGAGGCGGCTTGCGCCTGCACCGGCTTCGGCGCTTCGTGCCGCGGCAGGGGCGCGCCGCATTTCGCGCAGGTCTTTGCCGTGCCCGGGTTTTCGGTCCCGCAATTCGTGCAGGGGGCAGCTTTCGGCGGAGTCGGAGCCGCCTGCAGAGCCTGTCCCTTCTGGCGGGCTTTGCCCTCCTGCAGGTCGCCGCCGCATTGCGAGCAGGTTACTGCGTTGGCGGGGTTGCGCGTGCCGCAGAACCCGCAGTGGATGTCGGCGCCGGAGCGCACGGCTTGCGCGACCTTCTCGTCGGTGATGAGTTGTTCCTCTGCCGCGCGCTGGAACTGGACGTCATCCGGCTGGGGCGCGCCGCACTGTTCACAGGTCTTGGCGGGTCCGGGGTTGCGCCCGTCGCAATTCGGGCAGACCCATTCCAACTTTACAAACCCTTTTGTTACTTTGCGAGCCATGCTCTACTCCTTGATGTGTGGTTCCCTGAGTGTACAACAAAACCGGGATGAGATGAAGAGTACCTCCATCCTACGAATGAAACGCCTCCGGGTTTCGCCGGAGGCTGGTTGCGTTGCGGTCTAGTAGCGCCGGGTCAGGTTGACGGTTTCGCCGTCGAACTCCCCGCTGACCCTTGCCATCGACACGTTGTAATCGAAACTGAAGGTTAATGAGCCGGTCTTGTCGCCGCTGATCTCCAATGTCTTCGTGAAGATGGATGTATCGCGGTTGAATTCGCCGCTGCCTGTCACGATCAAGCCGGGCATCATGGCGCATTGGTCGTACACATAACTGCTGCCTGCGGCGGTCGCCTCGAAGGAATATGTGCCTCCGTAGTTGCAGCCGATCGTGTCGCCCCATCCCTCCGTCCATTCGCCGTAATACGATTCGGGCAGGTAGAACAGGTTGTCATCCAGCGCGACCATCATCTCCAAGGCGTCTTCAAAATCGTCCACGCTCCCGGGCAGGTTGGGGGTGTAGTTGGAGTAGGCATCGTCGCCCCAGTCCTCGCACACGATCTCGCGTTCCGGCGGGACCGTGCCGTTCACCAGCAGGTCGGTGACGTAATCGTCCGGGCAGGCGTAGCCCCAGCCGATGATGGAGTGCACGCCGCCTTCGGCATAGATGTGGTAGCCGTCGGCGAGGTTGTTGAAGACGGCTTCACCTTCCTCGAACGGGGTGGCGGGGTCGAGTTTGGCGTTCAGCACCAGCACGGGCACGCCCTCCAGTACAAGCGGTTCGCGCTGGGTTTCCTCCTGCGGGGAACTGGGCCAGAAGGCGCAACTCAAGCCGGTGTACACAGACCCGTCGATGCGCGGGACCGTTCCGTTGGAAGCCTGACCCGCCTCGATGGTCTGCTGGATGCGCTCCTCCTGCGTGCCGCTGAAGAAAGTATCGTCCGTGCAGATCACGCTCAGGAACATCGTATCCGAGAAGGTCGGGTCGCTTTTGTAGGTGAAGGTGGCGGGGTCGATGAGGGTGTTGGCGTACATCAAGCGCAGCATGGGCACCAGGTCGCCTTGTTCGGCGGACGCGAGCGCCTTCAAAAAGATCATGCGGGCGGCAAGCGAATACATTTGATAGGCGGTGGTGTATTCGAGCTGGTTGAAGGTGAATGTGCCTTGCGCTTTCCCACCGTCCGGCAGCGGGAACTCGTACGGGATCGGCGACTGCGAGACCTTCGCCGCAAGGTCGTCATACACAGCGACGGCATCCCTGCCGCCCATGTCCGCCGCGCACTCGGGGTCTTCGTTGCAGGCGGTCAGCACCGCGACCAATACCCGGTCGAACGCCTGCTCCTGTGAGAGCGAGCTTTCCACGCCGCTGAGCGTCATGTTGATCGTGCCGTCCAGCACGAGGGCGTTGAGCCGCTCGGGATGGGCGCTGGCATAGGTCTGCGCCACGGCGGTCCCATAGCTGACGCCGTACATCCAGAACTTCTCTTCGCCCATCAACTGCCGGAACGCCTCGATATCTTCCGCGACCTGATCGGTGCCGAAGAAGGCGAGTTTCTCAGGCTCTATGCCGATCTCGGCGACACATTCCTCGGCGTAGGTCCGCGCATCATCGATGGCGGCTTGCTGTTCCGCGGGCGTGTCGTAGCCTTCCTCGCCCGCCGTGTCGAATTCCGTCAAATACGCGATGAAGTCCTTTTCGTATGCAACCGGGCATTCCAGCGGGGTCGAGAGTCCAAGACCGCGCTGGTCGAAGTAGACAATATCGAAATGCTCGAGGATGTCGGTGCTGTAATACTCCCAGTAGGCGGTGCTGATGCCTTCGCCGCCGGGTCCGCCGGGATACGCCTGCACGAACATCCCATAGCGCTCGCCGCTCGCCGGCAGGACGCCGAACACGACCTCGATCGTCTCCGTATTCGCCTCATCAAAGTGGTCGAGCGGAACCTGCATGCGGATGCAGGTCAGTTCGGGCTTCTCTTCGCAGGGTTCACCGTCAAGCGCGGCGAGGGGACCCGGTATCTCCTGCGAAGGATCGGATGGAACCTGCGTCACCGGTCCCGCCGGAGCGGGTGTGGGCATCAACGTCTGGCATGCCATGCTGAACATGCCAAGCATCAAAATGAATGCAAGAATCTTTTTCATGAGGTCTCCTTTGATAATTCCCCCAAGTGTACCGGAAAGCCGCCGCCGCCGAACGCCCCAATTGTCCTATGCCAGACCGTGCCGGGCGCGCACCTCCGCAATGCGCGACTCGTGATCGGTTTCGCGGTGCGGTGACGGGTCTCCCGCGTCCTTCCCTAACGGACGGCTGGTCAATGCATCGAAGACCGCCCCCGCCCCGTTGGCGACGTTGAGCGGGTCATAGCCTCCCTCGAGCACGAAGACGATCCTGCCGCCGCAGTATTCCTCCGCCATTTCGACCAGTCCCTTCGAGATGTTGTAAAAGCCCTTGGTGGACAGCCCCAGCGTGGTAATCGGGTCGTTCCAGTGCGCGTCGAATCCCGCCGAGATGAGCAGCATCTGCGGGCGGAAGGTCTCGATGACCGGCTTGAAGATCGCATCCGCAATGCGGGCGAAGGTCTCATCCCCGGCGTAGGCGTGCAGCGGCACGTTGACCAGCCGTCCCCTGGCGTGAGGCGCGTCATCGATCCAGCCGGTGCCGGGGTAGATGCCCCATTGATGCGTGGAGATGAGCGCGGCGCGTTCGTCGTCCATGAAGGCAGCCTGCGTGCCGTTGCCGTGATGCGCGTCGTAGTCGATGACCATCACGCGCTCCATGCCGTGCGCAAGCGCGTCCTGCGCGGCGACGGCGATGTTGCTGAAGATGCAAAATCCCATGGCGCGCTGCGGCTCGGCGTGGTGCCCCGGCGGTCGGACGATGGCGAACGCATTCTTGGCGTCGCCGTTCACCACGGTCCGCGTGCAGGCGATCACGCCGCCCACCGCGAGCAAGGCATCTTCGTAAGATGTTTCGGTGACGTAGGTCGGCGCGTAATCGATGATCCCCAGTCCCTGTTTGCACACGTCCTCGATCTCGCGGATCATTTGCGGCTGGTGAACACGCCCGATCTCCTCGGGTGTCGCGCGCAGCGGCTCGATACGTTCCGCGCCGAATGAGTCGAGCAGCGGTTCCAACACATCCAGTCTGCCTGGGCGTTCGGGGTGATCGGGGTATTCGTGATCCCGCGAGGGGACGAAGGTGTAAACGGTTTTCATACGGGGATTATATCTTTTCTGTCACCGATTTTATGATAAGGGCATTTCTAATTTCCAAACAAGATTTGTTTCCAGACAAAACGGGAATAATCCATCCAGAAATTAACATCATTGATGTTGCTGGGGGGAATAGTCGCCGATGGCGGTTGGCGCAAATCGTAATTCAGCGTTGAAAAATCTGGCGACCCAATGGGAATCCCAGATTCTATTATAGGCTCGTATTGGATCGCCCAGGCATGGGAATCGCTTTTCAAACCATCAACCATAAGCGCATCTGTTGTGATGACGATTTTGTTGTTGAACGTGGTGTCGAGCACCCAGAGACACCTATTATTCGACTGTATCCCAATGGGGTAGGCGACGAATCCAAATATGGGTCCTAGTGATATATCAATTGGCTGATCCAGATTTGAGTCGTAATGACTGGGGGCAACGGGGATGCTTCCAGAATTCTTTAACATCAGCTTACTGACCGGCATCACCAACTTGCTTTTTTGAATGTTAAATGCATCGCGATGATGTGACACGACAGTCATCATGAAGAGTAGTTCTTCACGTCTGGACACCTTGCTTATGGCTTGTATTATTTGCGCGTCAATATCCTGAATCATATGTTTTTTCTCCAGGATCTCATTAAGGTAAGCGGCTTGTATGAGTTCGGGATGGATGTATGTGATGATGATGTGCACTTCGCTTGAAGTGTTGAGCCGGATCGTTTTGACAGCCGACCATCTCGTGGTTTCGTCAGTCAGGAACCTCAGCGCGGCATATCGTGAACGGAGTACTTGTTGTTCCTGATCACCAGTAACTGGGATACCCGGATTCATCACAATCCCGGAATGTTGATATATTTCCCTTGCCCATTGGTGCGGACTGGAATTATACGGGTTCGCATTCCCCGCATCCGGCATGCATGGGGTTGGTTTCGCTGGTGTTTGAGAAGGCGCAATTTCACACGCGCTCAACCCTGCGGCGAGAATAATGACCAGCCACCATCGCGCAGTTTGGAGTTGTCTTGCTCGTTTGTTGTAGCCGCCTGACATAATCCCGCCTTTCCGATTTACGAGAGTAAAAGGGAAAATTTCTTACCATCATTCAGATGGAGGATGAAAAAACTATAGATGTATTATAGTGAGAATGGACGCCGTATTCAAGAACATTTGTCACTTCCCGCCGAGGGTCAGGTCATTAAAAGGTTCCGCCGCCTGCCAACATGGGGGGGGCATGCTGGTCAGGACGGCGGGGGACACCAAAATACCAGTAAAGGGGAGGGCAGGTGTCTATATAGAGAATATACACCTTAATAATCCGAATTGCATTAAGATATTATGAGAAACTGGAGAGAAACGGTCTTATTTTATTTTCGCCTGTTGAAAATATCCAGCCATTCATCCACTTCGCGGGCGGACAGCGTCTTTTCGTCCGTGCCGGTTTTGGGAGCGGATGCCAGCGTATTTCTCAGCAGTTTTACAAATTCGTCGGATGACATGGGTTGTGCCTGATTGATTTTTGCCGCGCTTTGTACCTCCCTGTCGGAGGAGACAACAACCCAATTTTTTGCGGATTTTCCCATTTTGTTCAGCCGCGCGCGGATGGCAGAGTCCGCGGTTTGCCCGAGGCGGATGAAATGTGCTCGGACAGTACCCAGGTTTCGGGTCCCAGCGTGACCCGGCGGCGCGCCGTCGAAATACACCTCCACTTTATGACGTTTCAGGCGCGCGAAGTCCTGTAAGACTCGACCCAACTCCAATTCGTCATCGGGTTCATCGAGGCGCAGACCCAGCTTTGGAATCAGGTTGTGACCGTCGATCAGGTAGGGCATGACGTGATTTTACTTGATAAAAAGAGACGGTCACCTTGGGAGTGACCGTCTCTTGCTTATGCCGCTTCGGTTACGACTGTCTTCACATCGAATGTGGGCGGATGCTCCAGCGTTTTCTTCACCTTGCACAGTTCCGCCGAACGGATCAGCGCGGCATGATACTGCTCCGGGAACGTGGGCGGAACCTGGATTTCCAATTCGATATTATCCATCAGCCCGGTGGCGGGGTTGGCGTGGTTGCGTTGAATGATGCGGATGCCGTCGGTAGGCAGGTCGCGTTGTTTGCAAAAGCCCAGCACATAAATTCCTGCACACGTCCCGATCGAAGCCAAAAACAGCTCGAACGGCATCGGCGCGGAATCCGCAGGCGGCTGGTCGGTTCCAATCGTGTGTCCACGGAAGTGGGCGTCCACCTTCAGTCCGCCCGGAAAGTCAATTAGCATCTCCATGAGAAGCCCTCCAAAAAAGTTATGATTGTCATATATTTGTGACATCGTGTACTGCGTGGATTTTACCCCTCAATTCCCAAAACGAACCTTTCTTTTTTGAAATCGCCTCAATTTTGCGCATCAGGCATCAAACGAATAAGCCCGCCCTCCGTATATAAAACACGTGTATTCAAATCGAATATAATAAACGGATGTTCAAAGGAGACACCAATGTCAAAAAATAAAACCGATATCACCGTCACGCAGCAGGAAGGCGGCGTGGTACGCAACATCCTTAACCAGTTGAAACTCATCTTCCGCCTGATGGGAGACCGCCGCGTCAGTTTCTTCGCAAAACTGATCCCCGTCGGAACGCTGATTTATCTCGTCTCCCCGGTGGACGCCATCTCCATTCCCGTCATCGGTGTGGTGGACGACGCCGCCCTGCTCTGGCTCGGCTCGTACATTTTCACCGAACTCTGCCCGCCCGAGGTCGTCGCCGAGCATATGAAATCGCTCACCAGCAACCTGCAATCCGGCAATGATGATGACGTGGTGGATGCGGAAACCACGGATGTGAACGAATAATGAAACCGCTATGGATGGTTTTCCTCGCGTTCGCTCTTCTCGCTTGCGGAGGAGCAAACGTGGACACCGCCGTTTCCCCGACTGAAACGCCTCCTTCCCCGCCGACAGTTGTCCCAGCCACCCAAACCGAATCCCAGCCCGAACCTGACACATCAACGCCCACGCAGGTTCCCGCTGTGAACGAATTTCCCAACCCGGCGGATTATGAATGGCGTCTTATCGCCAGCGGACTGAACTATCCGCTCGACGTCCAGCCTGCCAATGACGGCTCGGGCAGGTTGTTCATTGTCGAAAAAGTCGGCGTCATTCGCATTTTCCAGAACGGTCAGATCGTCAACCCGCCGTTCCTGAACATCACCGATCGTGTGAACAACAGCGGCTTTGAGACGGGATTGCTCGGTCTGGCATTCCACCCAGATCATGAACAGAACGGCTATTTCTACGTCAATTACATCGGCGCGGACGGGAACACCCGCGTTTCGCGTTTTAGCGCCAGCGGCAACTCCGCAGACCCGAACAGCGAAAAATTCCTGCTGGGCGTCGAACAGCCCTACCAGAATCACAACGGCGGTGGAATGTCATTTGGTCCGGATGGCTACCTCTATATCGGCGTAGGTGACGGCGGCTCTGCCGGCGACCCCGGAAAGCATGGACAGGATCCCAAAACCCTGCTTGCCACACTTGTGCGCATTGACGTGGATAACGGCGACCCGTATGCCATACCAGCGGACAATCCCTTTGGCAATGAGGTCTGGGCATTCGGGCTTCGCAATCCCTGGCGCTTTTCCTTTGACCGTGCAACCGGCGATCTATGGATCGCCGATGTGGGGCAGAACCGCTGGGAGGAGATCAACTATCTGCCAGCCGGCTCACCCGGCGGAGCGAACTTCGGCTGGAGCGTTATGGAGGGCAGTCAGAGATTCGGCGGCGCACAACAGCCCACCATGATCCTGCCAGTGGCGGAATACGGACGGGAATTCGGCTGTTCGGTTACGGGTGGATACGTCTATCGCGGCGCGTTGCCGGAGTGGAACGGAGTATATTTCTACGGCGATTATTGCTCCGGAAATGTCTGGGGTTTGACCCTCTCGAATGGTCAGTGGCAGTCTCAGGTCCTGTTCGAGGCGGATGTCCGTATCACATCCTTTGGGCAGGATGAATCGGGGGAGGTCTATCTCGTCAATGACGCCGGTAATATGTATGTCCTTGTCAAAAAATAAGGACTCATCATATCCAAAATAAGCGTTTTGTCATACAACTTTGTGACGCCTGTCACTGGCATGACAGGCGTTTCTCTCTTAAACTGGAGACATCAGAGTAAAGGAGGCAGATATGGCAGAAAAGATTTGGCAGGTCGAAAAAATCAAATTCTGCGAGCATGTGGGGCAGGAAGTCGCCATCGAGAATGAAGTGGTGTACCCCGCTGAGCATCTGCCTGAACAGTCCCCGCGTATCCTTGCGCACCGCTGTTCCCACGCTCTTGAGTGCAACCTGCTGGACAAGCCAGCCTGCGCCTTGTGCGGAACCAATCCTGATTTCAATATTGTGTGATCGAGCAACGTGAATTTGCTCTTCCAAACTCTCTCCTCCCTCTGAGTTGGTCTTAAGGCTACGCCGCGTGAGAACGCGGCGTATGCCGTTAAATTCCCAGAAAATCCGCCACGTTGGGGTCGAGCGTCTGGCTGGCGAGTTGGTCCGGCGTGCCGGTTTGCATGAGCTTGCCATTCAGCAAAATCGCCAGGCGGTTGCCTAATTTCCGTGCTTCTGCCAGATCGTGGGTGATGAAGATCGTTGTCACCCCGTTTTCGGGCAGAATACGCCCCAAGTCATCGATTAGGCGCGTGCGGGTGGGGGAATCGAGCGCGGAAAAAGGCTCATCGAGCAGGAGCAGTTCCGGGTCCAACACGAGCGCGCGCGCGAGGCTGACGCGCTGTCCCTCGCCGCCCGAAAGTTCGTTTGCGCGGCGTCCAGCCAGATGTGAGATCCCCAACTGCTC
Organism: Anaerolineales bacterium; assembly: GCA_023382595.1. GTDB lineage: Bacteria > Chloroflexota > Anaerolineae > Anaerolineales > Villigracilaceae > Villigracilis. The sequence continues at coordinate 1,751,952 of JAHDWB010000001.1, forward strand.
CAGCCATTTCTCGACGCGCGGTCCGATCTCCCGTTTGGCAACTCCGCGGAATTTCAAACCGGATGCGACATTCTCATGCACGGACATGTCAAATAGAAGCGGATCCTGCATGACCAGTCCAATGCGGCGCCGATAGTGAAGCGCCGACTCAGCCGCCGCCTGTTTGCCGTTGAACCAGATCTCACCGTGTTCAGGTTTAAGCAAACGAGCAAAAGTGAGCAGCAGGGTGCTTTTCCCCGCTCCGTTCGGTCCGACCACTGCCAGTACCTCGCCCTTTTTGACGCTTAGTTCATTTGCTTCCAGTACCAACCGTCCCCCCCGCCGGACCCGTAAATCTTTGATCTGAAGCGCGAAACCGTTGGATATCTGGGAGCTTTGGAATCCGCTTGTCTTAATCTCCACGGCGAAGGCTCCTTTGCTGGATGACTGTCAGCGCCCAGTTGACAGCAAAGGTGATGCTTAGCAACAGCACGCTCAATCCAATTGCCATATCGAACTGACCTTTGCCGGTTTCGAGCACAATAGCGGTGGTCAGCACACGCGTCTGAAAGCGGATATTGCCGCCGACCATCATGCTCGCGCCGACCTCCGAGATGACGGCGCCGAATCCAGCCATCAATGCCGCCAGCAGGGGCATGCGCGCCTCGCGCCACAGCATCCAGACCATTTGCGGGGTTGATGCACCCAGTCCGCGCAGTTGCAGTTGCAGGCGCGGGTCGAGCGCTTGCAGGGAGGAGGCTGTCAACCCAGCCACGACCGGGAAGGCGATGATGACTTGGGCAATGATGATGGCGGACGGAGTGTAAATGAGACGCAAGTCGCCGAACGGACCGGAGCGCCAGAGCATCATCGCCACGAACAAACCAACGACGACCGGCGGCAAGCCCATGCCGGTATTGATCAGGCTCAGGAGCAGAGACCGCCCCGGGAATTTCCCCAAGGCGAGAAGCGTGCCGAGCGGCAAGCCCAGCAACAAGCTGATACCGGTGGCAATGCCGGAGATCTGCAGGGAGAGGGTGGTGATTTGGAAGATTTCGGAGATGAATGAAGTATCCATAAATGAGGCGAGTGAGTGAAGAATGAGTTGACAAGTTTACTGTAAAACCTGCCAACTCATTCCATTGTTGCTCGATCGTGGGAACTTAATCGTCCAAGCCGAGTTCAGACGGGTCGCGTCCCGCATCCGGGAAGAAGAGCGGCATACCGAACTTGTCCACGCCGAATTCTCCGATGATCTTTTGGACGTCCTCGCGTATGATGAATTCCGCGAACGCCAGCGCGCCCTCATAGTTGACTTTGGGCCACATGGCAGGATCGACGGTCATGACGTGGTAGATATTCAACAGGACGGCATCGCCTTCGACCAGGATCTCAAGGTCGAGTCCGCTCATGAGCGACAGGTATGTGCCGCGATCAGTGAAGGTGTAGCCTTCGCGCTCGGAGGCGATCGTCAGGGTGGGACCCATGCCCTGTCCGCTGGAGATGTAGAAATCGGGCGAGAAGGCTGCGGGGTCAAGTTCGGCGTTTTTCCACAGGGCAAGTTCGGCTTTGTGCGTGCCGGAATCATCGCCGCGGGTAACGAAGGGGGACTGGGTTTCAGCAATCGCTTTGTAGGCATCCACGACGTTCATGCCTCTTATGCCTGCCGGGTCGGAAGCAGGACCGACGATGACAAAGTCATTGTGCATGACAAGAAAACGGTCTTTGACGACGCCGGCATCCACCAGCACCTTTTCGGCGGCGGGAGCATGAGCAAGCAGGACATCCGCGTTGCCTTCTTCACCCATCTTGAGAGCCGCGCCGGTGCCGACCGCGATGGTCTGCACGACGTAACCGGTCTCTTCCTGGAACATCGGCACAAGCACATCAAGCAGACCCGAATCCTGGGTGGACGTGGTGGTCGCCAGGATGATGTTCGGGTTGGCAGGCGGGAGAACTTCCGTTGGAGCCTCGGTTGGCGGGACTTCAACAACGGGCACCTCGGTAGCCGCCGGGGCTTCGGGAGGCGGAGCTTCCGTGGGAGCGGGCGAGGCGCATGCCGTCGCCACCAAGGCGAGAGCGAGCATGAGCGTAACGAACAGATTAAGTTTTGTGTTTTTCATACTTTTTATCCTTTGTCTGAAATGAGGTTCACCGCGTTTGTCCGGTGGTAATCCCAAAAACATACCTTTTCAATTAAGTTTTTACTTAATTGAAAATTAAAAAAACTAATCCCCTATCCAACCACTTAAGAAAGGGATCGACGGGCTACTCTACAGCCACCATCACATTGGACGCCTTGATCACGGCATAGGCTTCCTTGCCTTTCTTCAGCCCCAAACTTTTGACCGATGAATTCGTGATAATGGAAACGACCTGCAAACCGCCCGCCACCTCGATCGTCACCTCGGAATTAACCGCGCCCTTGGTGATCTTGACGACTTTTCCTTTGAGGACGTTTCTTGCGCTTAGCTTCATGGTTTTCTCCTTTTCAATATACCTGCTCGCCGCTATGGAGAGTGCTGTACCCCGTCAATGCGGCAAGCGCCTGTCTGAAATTTGATGTTTGGATGTACTCAAGCAATGGGTTGAGCTCGCGCTCCTCCGCTTGCGGCAGGACCAGATCGTAGCGTTCCTCGAAAAGCGGGATAAATTCCAGCCCGTGCCGGCGCGCGGCGGCTTGCAGACCGAGCGATACATCCGCTTTGTTTTCGTGGATGATGCGAGCCGCTTCGCTATGTGTTTTGACCTGATCCCCGTACCCGTTTATTTTCTCCACCGGAAGTTTTTGCCGCCGCAGTTCGGCATCGAGCCAGATGCGCGTGCCGGAGCCCGCATTACGATTGACGAACCTGACGTCCTCGCGCGCAATATCCGCAATCTTTTTGATGCCTTTCGGATTTCCCGCCGCGAGGATCAACCCCTGTGTGCGGTAGGCAAGCGTGATGATCTCCACATCCCTGTCGGGGAAAAGATGCTTCACGAAGGGAATGTTGTATTCACCGCTTTCATCCAGCAGGTGCGAGCCTGAGATCTGGCACAATCCCTGCCGCAGGTTGACCAGTCCATCCAGCGAGCCGACGGGCAGGCTGAGAAGATTGAGATGTCTGGAAAGGTGTTCGGCAATGCCTTCCAATGCGATATCGTGACTGCCTGAAAAGATGACAGAGGGCTTTTTTCCCTTCGGCAGGACGATCTCCTGCAGTAGAAGCGCATCCGCTTTGGCGCGGTAGAACTTTTCCATCACCTTGCCCGTGCGGCGCACTTCGCTGATCTCGATCAGGTCCGCGGATTCCAATGCCAGGATGTGGTGCCGCACCCAGGCGGGAGACCGCTTCAAGGTCCGAGCCAGATGCGTAAGCGTGGCGGGGGATGCCATCAGCAGGCGCAGGATGTCCATGCGGCGGGAATCCGCAAGGAGTTTGATCTTGTCAAACGACTGGAGCGGAGAGACGGTTTTCATCTGATAAGGAAAAACTTAATTTAAGTCTACCGGTTAAAGTAGGGCGAGTCAAGCATGATTTTTATTTGACATTCATCCGCCCGCGTGATATAAAGCGCGGATAACTGTACTCATCCAGAGAGGCTGAGGGACCGACCCGATGAAGCCTCGGCAACCAAGTAGCTTTTAGCGATTAGTAATTAGCCGTTCGCAACCTGACAGCTAAACACTAGCCGCCGTGCTAAAAAGGTGCCAATTTCGGCAGTGTAGGGGCGACGTCATGTCGCCCGACTCTGGGAGATGAGAGATGATATGCGTGTGCGTGTCGCCTCTCATTGTGAGAGGTTTTTTATTTTCATCATGTGGAGATGTTTTCTCCGACGACTCAATAACATGGAGAATTAGTATGGAAATCGGCGAAACAATTTATGTCACCACCCGCGATGAATTCCGTGCATGGCTGGAGGCAAATCACAAGACCAGCAAAGAGATCTGGTTGATCCAATACAAAAAGGTGACGAAGAAACCATCCATCCCATACGCGGACGCAGTGGAGGAAGCCATTTGTTTTGGCTGGATCGACGGCTTCGAAAAAGGCATGGACGGTGACCGTTATGCCACCCGTTTTACGCGCCGCAGACAGAAATCCCATTGGACGGACACTAATATCGAGCGCGCACGCAGAATGATCGAAGAAGGCAAAATGACCGAAGCGGGGCGGATGTTTTTGCCAAAGGGAATTTAGAATGCACGAAGATGTTTTGTATATTCAGCAGGTGATCGCAAAATTTGCAAACAGTTTTGACGTGAAGGATTGGAATGGGTTGCAAGCCTGCCTCACAGATTCGCTCTTCACCGATTATTCCGACCTGCGCGGTACGCCGCCGCAAACTGTTTCCGCTGCGGACTATGTCAAATCTCGCCGTGAATCGCTCGACCAGTTGAAGCTGCATCATTTGGTCAGCAACTACGAAATCGACTTCCCCGATTCAGGCGGCGCAACCTGCCGCGCATCCATGATCGTGTGGCGCAAATCTGAGACGGGAGAATTTACTTCACACTGTTTCTATATCTTCCAACTTGTGAAACAGAAAGGCGAGTGGAAGATCAGCGGCATCACGCAAAAAGTTTTATGGAATGAAGGTAAATCATCCATTCATTCGGATGCGAAATAGCATGGAAAACGCAGTAGTGATTTCAATTGCATCTGTAGAAGACGCACCTGCCATCGCAAAGTTGAACCTGCTCTTTAACGAAGTGGATGAATCCGCCGAAGCCATTGCTGCCCGCATGAGTGACCCAAATTGCGTGGAGACGGTCATCCTCGCAAACGTTGATGATGAAGCCGTTGGCTTTGCGCTTGTGCGCGTGGTGCCAAGTGTTTTGTACGCCGCTCCCCACGCCGAGTTGACCGAGTTGTACGTACTGGAGGAATTCCGTCAGCGCGGCATCGCCAGTGGACTCATTGCTTTCGCTGAACAAATCGCATCTCAAAAAGGTGCGCGCAGCATTCTCGTGCAGACGGGTGATGATAATCTGTCCGCGCTGGCACTTTATAAAAAGCATGGATATGAGGAGTATGATTCGGTGTTGAAGAAGAGACTTTAGTTGGTTTCGTAGGAATGGTCGTAGGCACAATTCTACGCCGGAAGATGTACAAGGATTGATATAAATGATAGATTACACAGCTGTTTTCGAAAGAATAGAGTCATCGCTGATTATAGAAGGTTCAAAATATCTCTCGACTGAGATAATTCGAGAAAATCTGAATCGGTTCAAGCAAATTGAAGGAAAAAAATTTTTGGACAATGAGTTTTATCTAACTATCGTAGATGTTATTTTTTACTCAGGCTTTCGCGCCTCTACGGTCAACTCCAAAATAGATACAATTCACAAACACTTTCCAGACTATGAGGTGGTTGCCGATTACAGCGAGAGCGATATCAACAACATCCTTGCTGACAAAGACATGATTCGAAACCGTAGAAAAGTTGAATCTTGTGTTAAAAACGCTAAGATTTTCAGGACAATCATTCAAAAGCATGGGTCTTTTCAAAAATATATTGACGAGTTCGAAGTACACCAATCCTTTGAGAATCTTTTCATCCTGAAAGAAGAATTGGAGAATAGGTTTTCGGGCTTGGGGAAAATTACGGTCTATCATTTTCTTACAGATATCGGACTACCCGTCTTGAAACCTGACAGAGTAATTTGTCGAATCTTTGAGAGACTGGGTTTAATCTCTTCAAGAGAACAATATCTTGAGGCAATTATTCAAGGCAGAAAATTTGCAGAAGCAACTGGCTATCCAATTCGCTACATTGACATAGTCTTTGTGGCTTACGGACAAGTTCAGTCAAGAGAATTTGGCATTGAGCGTGGCATTTGTTTAGAAACAAATCCATCATGCCATTTGTGCGGAGCAAAAAAATTTTGTAACTACTATTCACAACAATCCGTGAAATCTACGGCTGAGTTTTAGGAGAATAAATGAATCGCAAATACACCAACCGCCGTTACCTCGATGCCCTCGAAAAGAGGGCACCCGGGCTGGCATGTTGCCGGATTCAGGCATGACGAGTAAAACCAACCAGAGGTGCAAAGATGCTTAAAATCACTTCACGTTCCTCCAAAAAAACGCCCATGATCGCAATCATCGGTCCGGATGGGGTCGGAAAATCCACGATCCTGTCGCTGCTGGCCAATAAATACCGGCATAAAAAAATTAAAGGGGTGTTCATTCTTAAACGCTTTAATGAAGAGGACTCCGGGGAACTTGATGAGGGAACTCCCGTTGGAAATTACGCGAAGCCCCCACGTTCCATCCCGGTTACGCTTTTGAAACTGGGCTTCAAGGTTGCTCCATGGCTTTTCAAGTACTACACAAGGCTGCTGCCCATGCGACACTCGGGAACCCTTGTGATATGCGATCATTTTTATTTCCTGATGATCATGCTGGATCCTCTCAAATTCAGGATCAGCGGACCTGATTCCATGAGGAAATTTCTTTACCGTGTGCTGCCGAAACCGGATTTTTACATTTATCTGGATGCGCCGGTGGATGTTGTTTATTCCCGAAAGCAGCAAACCACGCGTGAAGAACTTGCCCAGCTTATCGAGCGGCATCATGAATTTTTATCAGGCATCCCAAACCGGGTCTATGTCGATGCAAACCGCCCGGTTACGGAAGTCATGGTTGATATCAGTCAAACAATCAGCCGGATTATTGATGCCAGCATGGGCGCCGGATGAGTTTTTACCGTTTTTTTTATAACCACGCCAAGTTAAAGGATAGTTAAATGAATCGCAAATACACCAATCGCCGTTACCTCGACGCCCTCGAAAAGAAAGTCCTCGTCTTCGATGGCGCAATGGGCACGAGCCTGCAATTGCAAAACCTCACCGCTGAACATTTCGGCGGCGAACAATACAACGGATGCAACGACTATCTCGTCATCTCGCATCCCGAAGCTGTGGAAAAAGTCCATCGCTCGTTCCTCGAAGTCGGCGTGGACGTGCTGGAGACGGACACATTCCGCTCGAACCGCCTGACGATGCAGGAATACAACCTGCAAGACCGCATCATCGAGATCAATGTCGCTGCGGCGCAACTCGCACGCCGACTTGCCGATGAATATGCTGAGAAAACAGGTCAGCCGCGCTTCGTGGCTGGCTCCATCGGACCGTCGGGAAAACTGCCGTCCACCAACGACCCCGAACTCTCGAACGTCAAATACGACGAACTGATCGACATCTTCCGCGAGCAGGCTGTCGGTCTCATTCAAGGCGGCGTCGATCTTCTGCTCATCGAAACCTCGCAGGACATTCTCGAAGTCAAAGCCGCCATCACGGGCATTCATCAAGCCTTCAGCCAAACGAATGTCCATTTGCCGATCCAGGCTCAGGTCACGCTCGACACGACCGGTCGCATGCTGCTCGGCACCGACATCGACGCCGCGCTCACCATCCTCGAAGGCATGGGCATCGATGTCGTCGGTCTCAACTGCTCCACGGGTCCCGAACACATGCGCGAGCCGATCCGCTTCCTCGGCGAAAATTCCACGCTGCCTGTTTCGTGCATTCCCAATGCGGGCTTGCCGCTCAACGTCGATGGGCAAGCCGTCTATCCGCTTGAGCCCGAACCGTATGCGAATGACATGTACGAGTTCGTGACGAAGCACAACGTCTCGGTCGTCGGTGGATGCTGTGGCACGACGCCTGCCCATCTTAAATTGCTGATTGACAAGCTGAATCAGACTCCTGCTCCCAAACGACCGCTTCAATCCACGCCCAAACTTGCTTCCGCCATGTCAACCTTGGACATGCGCCAGGATCCTCCTCCCACCCTGCTTGGCGAGCGCTGCAACGCGCAGGGATCGCGCAAGTTCAAACGCCTCTTGCTCGAAGAAGATTACGACGGCATTCTTGACATCGCGCGTGAACAAGTGGCGGGCGGCGCGCACGCGCTGGATATTTCTGTCGCTGTCACCGAGCGCGCGGACGAAGCCGAGCAGATGCGCAAGGTCATCAAGAAATTGCAAATGGGCGTGGATGTTCCGCTCGTGATCGACACCACCGAGTTGGACGTGCTCGAAGTTGCGTTGCAAACCGCGCCGGGGCGCTGTCTCATCAACTCGACGCATCTCGAAGCGGGACGTGAAAAAGCTGATAAGGTTTTCGCGCTTGCGAAGAAATACAATGCCGCTGTTATTGTGTTGACCATCGACGAAAATGGCATGGCAAAGACCGCCCAAAGCAAATACGAAGTTGCCAAACGCATTTACGACATCGCCGTAGACGACCACGGACTCAAGCCCGAAGACCTTGTCTTCGATGACCTGACCTTCACCCTCGCCACTGGTGACGTTGAATTCGTTGATTCTGCCAAAGAAACCATCGAAGGGATCCGCCTCATTAAACAGAAATTACCCGGTGTAATGACCTCATTGGGTGTGAGCAATTTGTCCTTTGGTCTCGCGCCGCAAGCCCGCCCTCCACTCAACTCGGTCATGCTTTATCACTGCGTGCAAGCCGGTTTGGACATGGCTATCGTCAACGCCGCGCATGTCAAACCCTATGCTGAGATCGACGCCGAAGAGCGCGAACTGTGCGAAGACTTGATCTTCAACCGCCGCGAAGACGCGCTTCAGCGTTTCATCGAACATTTTGAAAATGTCGAAGTCTCTGCAGATTCCAGCCTCGTCGACCCGACTGAAGGCATGACTCCCGAGCAGAGATTGCACTGGAAGATCCTGCACCGCTTCAAGGACGGCGTCGAAGCGGATATTGACGAGATCATCAATCGTGAGACGACTAACACTAAACATGAAATCGCCGTCCACACTTTGAACAATGTCCTGCTGCCCGCCATGAAAGAAGTCGGCGACAAGTTCGGTGCGGGCGAGTTGATCCTGCCCTTCGTGTTGCAGTCTGCTGAAGTGATGAAGAAGACCGTCTCGCACCTTGAGAACTATCTCGAAAAGGTCGAAGGCGTCAGCAAGGGATTGGTCGTGCTCGCCACCGTCTACGGCGATGTGCATGATATCGGCAAGAATCTGGTCAAGACCATTCTCGCCAACAACGGCTACGACGTGATCGATCTCGGCAAGCAAGTCCCTGCGGAGACGATCATCTCAAAAGCTGTTGAAGTCAACGCGACCGCGATCGGTTTGTCCGCGTTACTCGTGTCCACATCGAAGCAGATGCCGCTGATCGTGAACGAACTCCAGAGACGTAAACTCAACTTCCCGGTCCTGATCGGAGGCGCAGCCATCAACCGCCGCTTCGGTCGCCGCATCTACTTCACCGAGGATGGCGAAGCGTACGAGTCAGGCGTCTTCTACTGCAAGGATGCCTTTGAAGGCTTGGAGACGATGGACAAGTTGATCGATCCAAATCGAAAGCCTGCCATGCTCGAACAACTCCGCAAGGACGCGGATATGGAAATGGGACGCGCTTCACAGACGCCCGCTCATCGCAAGACCGAGGGCACGCGCTCGAACATCGTCCCTGCGCCGATTCCCCTGCCCGCAAAATTGGGTCAGCGCATCGTCAAGGACATGCCGCTCGAAATGGTGCTCAAGCATCTCAACATGAACGAGTTGTACCGCCTGTCGTGGGGCGCGAAGAACGCCCACGGCGAAGCATGGGAGAAATTGAAGAAGGAATTCGATGCCCGCCTTGCCAAGATGACCAAGGAGGCGCTCAAAGAAGGCTGGCTCAAACCGCAGGCTGTGTACGGTTACTTCGCCTGTCAAGCCGATGGTGATGACCTGATCATCTATGAAAACGCGGAAAACAAAAAGGAGATCGCGCGTTTCAACTTCCCGCGCCAGCCCCATGATGACCACCTTGCCCTCTCCGATTATTACGCCTCCGTCGAGTCGGGACAATTGGATGTCGTCGCCCTGCAAGTCGTCACCGTTGGGCAGGAAGCGACAGAACGATTTGAAAAACTGCAAGCCGCCAACGACTATACCGAAGCGTACTTCACCCACGGACTTGCCGTCCAAACCGCCGAAGCGACTGCGAACTACCTCCACGAACACGTCCGCCGCGAACTTGGTCTTGACGAGAATCAAGGCAAACGATACTCGTGGGGTTATCCAGCCATTCCCGAACTCGAAGACCATTTCAAGGTCTTCCAACTGTTGCCCGCCGCCGAATCCGAACTCGGCATGAGCCTCTCCATTTCGGGACAGTTGATCCCCGAACAATCCACCGCTGCCATCATCGTCCACCACAAGGATGCCAAGTATTACAGTGTTGGAGAGTCAAGAGTTGAGCAGTTGATGAGATAATATGCAGCAAATATATTCAATGGATAAGACAAATCAATTAAAGAAAATCAGTTTAGTATTTCTGTTAGTTGTAGGGTTGATTGGTGTAAGCTATTTGGTTGCACCAATTATCCCTGTTGGTGTAGATTGGCAAACCGCTTTTCGCCCCGCTGCGCTGGAAATTCTCTCTCTACGCTCACCTTATAACGTACCTGGTTTTTTCAATCCGCCTTGGGCGACAATTGTGCTCATTCCCTTCGCTTTGTTCCCTGAACAAGTTGGACGGGTGCTTCTCATAATAGCAGGGTTTATCTCCTATGCTTTTGTCGCGCATAAGTTAGGTGGAAAAAAATGGGCTGTAATTGCCTTGCTCCTATCCCCGCCTGTCATGCACAATACTCTTAATGGGAATATTGACTGGTTGGCGATGCTTGGTGTTATTATGCCTCCACAAATCGGCTTATTCTTTGTGACAATCAAGCCTCAAATTGGCGTGGCAATTGTTATTTTTTGGTTGGTTGAGTCATGGCGAAATGGTGGCTGGATGGAGACGATCCGCGTATTTTCACCAATCACTCTTGTAACATTGGTTTCTTTCATCTTCTTTGGTGCATGGCCATTACGTGCTCAGGTAGAAATAGATTTATGGTGGAATGCGTCACTTTGGCCTATGTCACTACCTGTTGGATTGGCGCTGTTAATTGCATCGTTGCGGAAGCGCGATATGTTTTTTTCCATGGGCGCGTCTCCATGTTTTTCACCGTATATTCTTCTTCATTCTTGGGTGGTTGCAATTTACGCTGTGATTCGATCCACTCCGGAAACAATTGCTGCAGTAATCGGCTTATGGATTCTTGTCGCCATCCGTTTCTTTTCGTAGGTTGGACTTCTTACTAATTGCTCAGAACTTGTCTATAATAAACTTAAATGCCAAATTTTTATTTATAAGATGAAGAAATCCCTGCAAACCACGTTCAAAATCTGGATCGGGCTGACCTTATTGGTCATTCTCAGCATCATTGCCATCTACCTCCGCAATGGCATGGATGGACTCAATCTGTTCATCCAGCAATGGCCCCTCTCCAACCTGGCGGTGACGCTTGCATCGACCGCCGTCACGTGGCTGCTTGCGGGTGCGCTTTTGTATTTGCTTGTGAATGAAAAAATAAACAAAGACAATCTCTGGCTTACAGCCGGATTTTTCCTCGTCATGTTCGTGTACCTGAACATCCTGCGCGAACGCTTCCGTTACGGCGATTACCACTACTACCTCGATGCCGCCATCGCGCTCTCAAAAGGCGAAGCCCTCCCCGCCACCTATCTCTACCTTCCCTTGTGGGCGACCCTGATCCAATTCATCGTCTCGCTCGGCGACCAGGGCGTGATGATCGTCCTGTGGCTCGTCAACATCATCGCCCTCGCCGCTTTCTACTTTCTACTTTCCAAGGTTCTACAACGATACAACTTCCCAAAACATCTTTCAGTCCTCATCACCGTCATCTTCCTGCTCGTCAACACCCCGCTTATGCGGACACTGGGCTTTATTCAGGTCAACCTGCTCGTCATGGACTTGATCTTCCTCAGCCTGCTGACCTACCCAAAGAACACGCTTCTCTCCGCGCTGACACTTGCCCTTGCTGTTCATCTTAAGACGTCGCCTGCGGTCATCGTCCTCGCCTTCCTGCTCGAACTCAACTGGAAGTGGCTGTTCTGGTTCGCAGTCAGTTTCCTACTCATCGGTCTGTTTCCGGTGGCGGTCAATGGCGTTTCGCCGTACTACGATTATTTCAACAACGCCTTTCTGCTCACCCAACTGACCAATACGAACTTCCACGACACCTCCTTCGACTCGTTCTTCCGATTTCTCAATCCCTTCTTTGGCATCCAGATCGAAACGACCCGCATCATCATCCTGCTTGCCAAAGCCCTTTTGCTCGGCGCGGCTCTTTTCGTCATGGCGCAGAATGTCCGCGAACGATCTTTTTCAAAAGAGAACCGACTGCTCAATGCCGCGCCTGCCTTGTTTGTTTTCATGACGCTCGGTTCGCCCATCGTCTGGGATCATCACGGCATGTTCGTCACGCTCGCATTTCTTCTGCTTCTCAAACGCATCCAATCCCCAACACATTGGATGATCTTCCTCGTTGCTTATTTCCTTCAATTCATGCTGCCCTCCTTCGACTTTTTCCCCTGGTCGTACGGACGTCTCTTCGCGCCGATGGTCGCGCTCTGGCTGATGTATGCCACCCGCACGGAAGAAGAGCCGACTCCGTCGATGGTCAGTATCAGCCATCGGCTTGAAAAGATCGCTTAAGAATCTGCCATGAGTAAATACAATCCCGTTTTTATCATCCTTGCCTTGGGGCTGCTGATCGGCGTGTTAACCTTCGACCGCTACGGCGAAAGCTGGGATGAAGAGTCTCTGCAAAAGTATGCGGTCAAATCGCTCGCCGCATACGATACCTGGTCTGGGCAAGGCGTGGTGAACCTTGGCAGGGATGACCTGGCATATTACGGACCGTTCTATGTCATGCTCGTGGAAGACCTTGCCACCAGATTATCCCTCGCCATCGACACACATCCCACCGACATCCGTCACTTCCTCTATTTTGTTACCTACCTCGCTGGCGTCTTTGCATTCTATGGGCTTGCCATCCGCTGGCTGAAACAAACTCCCGCCATCGGCGCAACCCTTCTTTTTATGAGCCAACCCGTCCTGTGGGGGCACGCCTTTATCAACCCGAAAGATACTCCATTCCTTTCTCTTTTCCTTCTTTCCATTTTTTTAGGATTGAGATTCTTCGACCTGCTTGAAACGATCCAGAAAAAAGAAACGGACCTTCGTTCCAAACGGATATCCGCGCTTCTGACCGCGCTCTGGCTTGTTTCTGTTTTCTCGCTCTTCATCTTCACCGAAGCCATCCGTGACTACATCGCGAGTCTGGTCTTGTCCGCGCAGGCTGGCAACACGAATATTTTTACGCTCATCGCTAAAAATATCGCAGCCGTCCCGGCAGGGACGTACACCCAGCGCTATTTTCTGCTCTTCCTTCAAGTCCGCATGTATTACACCTTGCTCATTACCGCCCTGTTGCTTTTTGCATGGTATAAGTTCCGTCCCGATCTTCTCAAAACCTTTTTAATCATTCTTTTACCCGCTGTTTTTCTTGGCTTTGCAACTTCCACGCGGATTCTCGGTCCGTTTGCCGGGTTGATCGTGGCATTGTTCGCATTACAGAAGAAAGGCAGGCAGGCGCTTCCCGCGCTTGCCATGTACGCTGGGATCGCCATGATCGTCACGTACCTGACCTGGCCCTATCTGTGGATGGATCCGATCGGACGTTTCTTTGAAAGCCTGAACGAAATGTCGCTGTATCCCTGGGCTGGGGTGACATTGTTCAATGGCGTCGGGTACAAGTCAACGGACCTGCCGTATTCCTATCTGCCCGTCCTGCTTGGCATCCAATTGACCGAGCCGGTCTGGGTGTTGGCGATTGCCGGATGGATCGTGGCAATTGTCGGCGGAGAGAAGAAGCGTGGACTGGTCGTGTTGTCGCTCCTGTGGTTCGTCATCCCGCTTATCGGGTTTATCGTATTTCGCGCGGCGCTATACGATAACTTCCGGCAGATCCTGTTCATCCTGCCGCCGATTTTTTTGATGGCGGGCGTTGTGATCGAAAAATTGAAGAACGTCAACTGGCAGATCATGTTGATCTCGGTGTGTTTGATCCCGTCCGCGGTGGGAATTGGCGATCTGTATCCGTATGAATATATCTACTACAACAGTTTTGTCGGCGGCGTGAATGGCGCGGCTGGACGCTTTGAAACCGACTACTGGGCAATTTCCTATCGCGAGGCGGCGGAGTATGTGAATGACACTGCCTCGCCCAATGCGGACATCTGGGTGGAGGGACCGGCACACTCATTCTCGTTGTTTGCACGCGGGGATTTGAAGATCTATTCGGCGGGTGAAACGGACCGCGCTGAGAGTTACAAATATGTGATCGCGACCACCCGCTATGGCTTGTACGAGGCATCCCATCCTGATGCGGAAATTGTGCATCGGATCATGCGCGGTGACGCGGTGCTTACCGTTATAAAAAAACCTTGAAAGAGAAACCATGAACCTTCTTGAAATCTTGAATCAAAGAACTCTGGTCGCCGACGGTGCGATGGGGACCATGCTCCACACGCGCGGCATTGACTTTGACAAATGCTTCGACGAACTCAACCTCACCAGTCCCGCCGCCGTCGCGGACATTCACCGCGAGTACATCGAAGCGGGCGCGGAGTTGATCATCACCAACACCTTCGGCGCAAACCGTTACAAGTTGAGTAAACACGGCTTGCAGGACGATGTCGTCGAGATCAACCGCGCGGGCGTGGAACTGGCAAAGCGTGTGGTCGCCGCATCATTCAAAGATGTGCTGATCGCAGGTGACGTGGGTCCGCTGGGGGTGAGGATCGCTCCTTATGGACGGGTCAAATTGGAGGAGGCGCGTGATGCGTTCGCGGAGCAGATCCGCGCATTGGCGGAAGCAGGCGCAGACCTGATCATCATCGAAACCATGAGCGACCTCTACGAAGTTGGCGAAGCCATCAAAGCCGCCAAGGAAGTTTGTTCGCTGCCCGTTGTCGCCTCCGTGACCTTCACCCGCGATGACCGTACCCTGCTTGGCGACGACCCAGCCAAAGTGGCGCGCCGCGTTTCGGATGCGGGCGCGGACGTGATCGGCGTGAACTGCTCTGGCGGACCTTCGCAACTTTTGCGTATTTTGAAGCAAATGCGGCAGGCGGTTTCGAACCGCTCCGCGAAATTCTGGGTCAAGCCGAACGCGGGCTGGCCCGAACAAGTCAGCGGACGAATCATGTACCCCGCCGACGCGGATTATTTCGGCGAGTACGCGTTACAATTCCGCGAGGCGGGCGCGAATGTCGTCGGCGGCTGCTGCGGAACGACTCCGCAACATATCACTGCCATGAAAAAAGCATTGGAAGCGACGCCCCCCGCTCCCGTCGCGGATATTTCCATTGCGGACGATGACGAAATTACCGCCGAACCCGCCGAACAGCCGACGCAGCTTGCACAAAAACTTGCGAATGGAAAATTCTGCATTTCCGTGGAAATGGACCCCCCGCGCGGACTTTCGACTCACAAACTTTTGGCGGGCGCATCCCTGCTGCACGACTCAGGCGCGGACGTGATCAACGTTGCCGACAGCCCAATGGCGCGCATGAGAATGTCCGCGTGGGCGGTGTGCGATGTCGTCCAACGTCGGATCGGCGTGGAGACCACCCTGCACTTCCCGACGCGTGGACGCAACCTGCTCCGCGTGCAAGGCGACCTGCTCGCCGCGCACGCGCTCGGCATCCGCAACGTCTTCGTCGTCATGGGTGATCCAACCTCCATCGGTGATTATCCCGAAGCGACCGACAACTACGACCTCGTCCCCTCGGGTCTGATCAAACTCATCAAGCAGGGCTTCAACATGGGCGTGGATCATTCGGGCACGAGCATCGGTCAGCCGACCAACTTCTTCGTCGGCGCGGCGCTTAACCTCTGCCCGCAGGATATGGACACCGAAATAAGAAACCTTCGACGCAAAATAAATGCGGGCGCCGACTTCTTCCTCACCCAGCCCATCTACCGTGCCGACGACGGACCAAAACTCATCGCAGCCTACGAAGCGAAACACGGCAAACTCGACAAGCCTATCCTCGCAGGCATCCTGCCGCTGGTCAGCGCGCGCCACGCCAGTTTCCTCCACAACGAAGTCCCTGGCGTCTTCATCCCTGACGAAGCCCGCCAGCGCATCGAAGACGCAGGCGAACATGGCGCAAAGGTCGGCGTGGAACTCGCCGTCGAACTCATCCAAGGCATCAAGAATTGGGCAAGCGGCATCTACATCATGCCGCAGTTCCACCGCTACGACATGGTCTCCGAGATCGTCGTCGCCGTGAAGGGATAAAATGTAGGGGCAACCCGCCCATTGATCCGTAGGTCACGCTTATAAACGTGACCTACGAAATCTGCGAGACACCTCTATGAAATTCTTCCGCATCATTTTTAGTTTTTTGATTGGCTTCGCCGCCAGCCTTTTCCTAGCCCTGACCTTTTTCGGCTATTCGACCTTTCACTCCCCCATAGATCGCATCTTTCTCCTCCTCGTGCCTGCCCTTGCCATTGGGCTGACTCTCCACCAAGCCTTTCCATCCCTCTCCGCATGGACTCAGCGAATCCGTGACCAATTCGCCATTCCCTATTACCTGCTCGCCTTTCTCTTCGCCCTCAAATTCACCTATGGACTCGTCGGCTACCTGCAAGCCCCGCTGCGGACTCCATACAACATGGCGCTGTTCACGGCGTTTTCCATCACCCTCGGCTGTGTGATCGGATATTACTATGTGAAGCGCGCCGCGAATTCTTTTCTCAACAACGGCTTCCTCAGCAAGCCGCTGAATATTCTGCTCGCCCTAATTCTCCCGATCTTTGCGGCTGCTATCATTTACGGAAGCGCCCAATTTCCATCCATGTTCGTCTGGGACTATGTCACTGTTCCGCAACAATGGACGTCGCTGTTTTTCATCGTCGCCATCTCCGCGGGCATGTGGAGTCTTGCCCTTTTAGAAAAGTTTGGGAAGAACCAATTATTTGAGACTATAAAACAATTGCAATTTATCGTTTCCCTCTCCCAAAACCTGCCCGGACTCTACGCAGGCGGCATGTTCTTCATCGTGCAAGCCATCCTCGCCCGTGCCATCCACCACCCCGCGCTGACCTACAACACCGTCCTCTTCGAAGCCGACGCCGGTCCGTGGATGGAGATTCTCGCCAGCCCCGCAGGCGGCTCGGTAGGGCGCGCCGTGCATCCGCTCAGCCTGCTCATCATCCGCCCGTTGATTCGACTCGTAGCAGGCATCATGGGCGAGCAATACGCCCTCGGCGGGATGCTCGTCACCTCGGCGATTGCGGGCTTGTGCGTTTTCATGGTTTGGCTCTTCGTCAAACGCGCTACAGACTCCAAGACCTACGCCTTCCTTTTCGCCATTCTGCTCGGCTCCACCTCCACACACCTGCTCTTCGGCTCGCTGACCGAAAATTACATCTTCGGCGCGGCTTCGCTGATTTTCTTCTTCCTGCTGATTCAATCGAATGAAACCCGCTTCTCCGTTCTCGTCCCTGCGGGCTTGTTACTCTTCGGCATCACCATCACCAACATCGCACAAGGCATCATCGGCTTGTTCTTCAACAAGTTCGGCATCCGTCGCCTCATCCAATACGGCGTGACCGTCCTCGCGTTTGGCGTTCTGCTGGCAACCCTCGTGGACGTGGTCACGCCCGGCAAGCAAGGTTTGTTCTTTGTGCCTGACGATATTTCCTTCGAGATGAACTTCGTGTCGTCCGACCAAGGCAACCTATCCGACCCGATGCGCCTGTCCGATTCTGCTTCCATCACCCGCAAGTTGCAAGTCGTCACCCGCTCCGTCCTGCTGTATGGATTCGCCGCCCCGAAACCCATCGAAGCCGTTTCCGAAAAGCCGCCCTTCCCGACGATTGACTTGAAAACCTACGACGTCCGCACCAAGGCGCTTGCCCCTTACAAAGGAATCGCCCGCCTCGCCCCTGCGGTGTGGCTGCTCCTGCTCGCAAGCGGATTCCTGCTCTTCATCAAAAACATCCGCACATCCAAACACACCCCGCTGATGCTCGGTTTGCTTGGCGCGATCTCGTTCAACTTCATCCTGCATCTCTTCTACGGCACGGAGATTTTCCTGTACACATCCTATTGGGTGTACGCCTTCGTGCTTTTTCTTGCGCTGGCATTCTCCGAGTTCGCTCACAAGGCATGGGTGCAATGGGGTCTGTCTGCCATTGTTCTGATGTTCATGGCGAACAACTTTTGGTTCATCTTCACCATCCAGCAGGCGTTGGCTCCATTCTATGCCGCAGTGCCGTAAACGCTACAGTACAATATCCGCATGAAACACATTCGAAGCGCCGCTCCGCTGATCCTGGCTGTTTTAGCCATTCTAATAGCCGCGTTTCAGATATTTCAATCACGGAACGACAGCATCTGGAATGGTCCCCAAGTGGAGATGGTCACAAGATGGGAAGACCGAATTCAACCCCTGCGGGATGCGCTTCCTCCCGGTCTGGATCGCGCCGGGTACATTGACAAATCCATCATCCTTGAACGCCCGAGCGAATTCGACTTGGAGGAATTCCTTTTAATGCAATACTCCATGGCGCCAGTGGTTCTTCATGCCGGCATTGACGAGGAATGGATAATCTGCAACGTGGAGAGCGGCATCAACCTTCAGGGTTGGCTTGACGCGAACATTTCAGAATATGAGATTCAGGGCTTTGGCTTCGGTTTGTATCTCATCCACATATTGGACCGTTGAACCATGACAGCCCTTCTCGCCCTCATCAGCTTGCTTCCGCGCCTGTTGCTTGGTCTGGGGATTGTCCATGTTGTGTGGTCCTCTCTGGAAAAAAAATACATCCTCATAAAACTGTTTTTGGCAGGGGCAGTGGGGTTTGGTCTTTCATCCCAGCTTGCTTTTCTCTGGATTTGGCTTGGTCTCCCTCTTACAACCTATGTGATCGTTGAAACTGTCTTTGTAATTGCCCTGACGCTGTGGATGTTGTTTCGCTTTAAAAAGGATTTGTCTTCTGCGCTTCCACCTCTCCGTTCTGGCTGGGATGTCAACCCGATCTGGCTCATCCTTCTGACATTTGGCAGTGCGATCTTTGTGGTTAACCTGCTGCAGTATGGGTTTCAATTCCCTCACGGAAGCATGGATGCATGGATGAATTGGAACGTAGTCTCCCGGTTCCTCGTGGACGGAGATGACTGGAGAAATACTTTTTCTCGATCCATGGGTCACCCAGATTATCCTTTGTTCATAACCTTGAATAATGCGATCACATGGATTTTTTTGAAAAAGAACACGGTCTGGGGACCGATTTCCTTTCATATCGTCATTGCATTTTGTACGGCTGGGCTTTTGTTTTCCCTGATCAACGCCGTTAAGGGTTCGTTACAGGCATCGCTTGCTGTCATTTTATTTGCAACGCAGTTGTTCATAGCCGAAATGGGCATGAGTCAACTGGCGGATTTCCCCATCTCTTATCTAATTCTGGGAACGGGAGGATGTACGTTGCTTTATGTCATTTCCGGTGAGAGGAGGCTTGCCATCCTTGCCGGATTTTTGGCTGGGCTTGCAGCATGGACCAAGAACGAGGGGATCGTCGTTGTTCTCAGTGGTTTATTCATCTGGATCATTATTGCTTTTATCCGTGAACGCACTGTGATTAAGGAGTATCTTTTAGGGCTTGCTTTTCCCTTAGCCGTTGTTTTTCTTTTTAAGATTTTTTTAGCCCCGTCGAATGATATATTTTCCGCTAATATTAATTTCCTGGCGAAAATCACCAATTGGGATCGATATTTACTTATCTTTCGCGAGGCGGGTTCCACCATTTGGAAACCCGGCGAAGACCCTGTCAGCTTGATTGGACTTATAATGGTCTACGGACTCATCATTGGCAGAAGCGAGAAGCGCATCAAAGGTCTGTGGACGATAGGACTGCTCATCCTTGCTCAATTATCAGCCTACTTTGTGATCTACCTGATCACGCCGCACGATCTGTATTGGCACTTGTGGACATCGCTCAGCCGTCTCTATATGCACATCCTGCCGCTCGCATTTCTATTGTTTTTCGTCTGGATCAAATCTCCGCAGGAACTTGAATCAAAAGAGAGTTGACATGCTGCTCACCATTGACATCGGGAATACCAATCTCACGCTTGGCTTGTATGAAGGCGATGTGCTCGGCGCGCACTGGCGTCTCGCCACCGACCACAACCGCATGCCTGATGAATACGGCTTGCAACTGCTGGGTCTGTTACAGAATGCGGATAAAACCATCAAGGACATCAAAGGGATTTCACTGGCGTCCGTAGTCCCGCCGTTGACCGGACGTGTCGTTCAAGCCTGCCGCGAGTATCTTAAACAGGAGCCGCTTGTAGTAGATGCTGGGGTTAAAACCGGTATCAAGATCCGCTATGAAGATCCCAAAGCCGTCGGCGCAGACCGCGTGTGTGATGCGGTTGCCGTGATGAAACTCTACGGTGGTCCCGCCTGCGTGGTGGACTTTGGCACGGCAACCACTTTCAATGCGATTACAAAGGACGGTGAATATCTTGGCGGCGCGATTATGGCGGGAGTCAACCTTGCCGCAGAAGCGTTGTATACCCGTGCTGCGAAACTTCCGCGTATTGACTTGCAGGTGCCGCCATCCGTCATTGGACGGAATACGGTCCATGCAATGCAATCGGGGCTGCTGTTTGGGTATGTGAGCATGGTCGAGGGAATGGTATCAAGATTCCGGTCCGAATTGGGAGGCGATATGAAGGTCGTCGCTACGGGCGGGCTGGCGGAAGTCATCGCCAAAGAGACAAAGGTCATTGACATCATCGCCCCGTGGCTCACGCTCGAAGGGTTGCGCATCATCTGGGAGCTTAATCGCTAAAGCGTAACAACATCACGCTGACCAGTACAAGCAGGCTCCCGATCAACTGAGCGCCTGTCAGGATTTCACTCAAGAAGAGATACGCCCAAACCGCCGTGAATGCAGGTTCAAGTGTGGCGATCAGGTTTGCCGTGGTGGGAGAGAGATAACGGATGCTCAAGGTGTACAACCCAAACCCGCCGAGCGTAGGGACCACGCCGAGAAAGAATAGAATTCCCCAGCCTGAAATTGAATCTCCCAGCCAGAGCATATCGGCAAGCGGAGTTTTGCCGGAGATGAACAGGTCATTCCCAATGTTGAAGAAGAATAAAAAGACGGTCGCCCACGCAAAGCTGTGGAGCAGCGCTGTCCATGAATTGATCTGCCGGTCTGCGGCGGCTTTGCCTTGCAGGTTGTAGATGGCGAACATCAAACCGGTCAGTAACCCAAAGATGATGCCAAGCGGGTTGAGATTCCATGTCGCGATGTCGTACGCACCCGAAACGAAAATGATCCCTGCGATGCTCAACAAAATCGAAATGATCTTGATGTTGCTGAATGTCTCTTTGTGAACAATGCGGCTCAGGAGTGCCGTCATTGCGGGCGAGGAAAATGCCATTACTGTTGCAACAGCCGCCCCGTTGTACTGAACCGAGAGCGTCCACATCGAATTGAAAAGCGCAACGACCAGTCCATAAATGATCATGAAATTCCAGTGCGTACGATCGAGGTGCAAAAGGCGGCGGCTGAAGATCAGCAATCCAACCAGCATACCGAGCGAGACGAACAGGTCGCGCCAGAAGGCGAGCACGAGCGCGGGCAGTTGGTAGGCGGTGTTGAGATAACTGATGAAGATGGCGGTGGTGGACCAGATAACGGTGGCGATGAGCGCGATGATGAATCCGCGCGCGGTGCGGGTGGATTGAGGCATGGGGCTCCTATTAAGATAATGACTGGTTCATAATGAATTAATTATTGGGTGATATAACACTTTTTACACTAGGAAGGTTTATGATGAGTAAAAAAGCAATTTTCTTTGTTCTTGTAGTGGTACTACTTCTGGGAACTGCCGCATTTCTTTTTATGGTTCCAAGCGGTGGAACTTATTCATCCCCGGTTGGTATTGACACAGAGAGATGGTGGGTAAAGGGGGTTTTCGTCTCGCCCGGCGGCAATGATTCGGGTTCATGTACCCGTGCAGATCCCTGTCGTACGTTTGACAAGGTTGTCTCCATGGTGCATCCCGGGGAAACAATCCATGTTTTGGAGGGTACTTACTCGGAGGAGTTCACCATCACGAAGTCGGGCACAGCCCGTGATTATATATCCATTGTTGGGTATGACGCCATCCTGCCCGGAGTGGTTGTATCGGGAAATTACATTGTCGTTTCCGGCATGGAAGTAGTGGGTTCAGAATCGCATGGTATTTTGGTAAACGGCAAGCACATCATTGTCGAAGATTCGATTGTCCGTCACAGCGTGACAGAGAATGGTGAAGGGGTTTGTTATGGTGATGGTTGGTGGGGGAGCGGGTTGAAAGTGCAGGTGGGAGGCGAAGATATCATCCTGCGCAGAAATTCAGTCTATGAAAATTGTGGTGAAGGTATCGCCGTGACGCGTGGGGTGAATGTGGTTGTGGAAGATAATATTGTCAGGGACAATTATTCGGTCAACATTTATATTGACAACTCTCCCTTTACCGTGGTGCAGGGAAACACGGTTACTTGCACGGGTATTTATCTTCGTAATGACCATAGACCAACCGGCATCGCTGTTGCCGAGGAATTTTATGAAGGTTGGGGGGCACAGAGACGTAATACGAGCATTCTTAATAATATGGTGGATGGATGTTATGACGGTATCGTTTCGCGGGAGCCCGATATCCCCGATGGCATGGAAATTAACCTATTAATAAAGGGAAACACAGTGATCAACGGCACACGCCGAAGCATTTCTATCAGGTGGTTCAATCAAAACGTCTGGATCGAAAACAATACGGTATATGCGCCGATTCATATTATCAATATGGAAGGGGTGACACTGTTGGATAATATAGAGCTTGAACCAGAGTAATAAGCCCTATGGGTCTTGGACCGTCCGTGCCTTTTCAAGGTCATGCCTTGCCCCCAGTTGTGAAAATATCTCAATTGCTTTTTCCAAATGGATTTGACGCGCGGGTGAATTGACCTCCGCATGACGCCCGATCTCGTAATGCGCCCGCGCCGCCTCATACGGCAGGGACAGTTGCTCTGCCAGCCCCAGGCTTTTTTCCCACGCCCCAAACGCTTTCTTCTGCCGCCCTTCCGCCCAATCGAGCAGACCCTGGTGCAGCCACGCCCGCGGACGACCGACCCGCAGCAATTGCCCAAACTCATGCAGCGCCTTCACCGCCCGCCGCGCGGATTTCAGGTCTTCAGGCTGTTTCCCGTTTTCCAACGCGGTCAGATACACTTCTGAAACGCCCGCATAACCTTCCAAAATATAGAATGCCGTCGGCTTGACCTTTGAGATCAGCGCCATTGCCTGCTCGGCAAATTCTTTTGCGGCGAGTAGATTCCCCTGCTTTAAAACTGCCTGTGCAGACAATCCATAATAGCGGATCTTATCGGTGACGCCGTTGTTCTCGCCTAACAGCGCCACGGCGTTGTGCAAATGTTCGTTTGTTTTTTCGATGTCCCCCAGCCGCAAGTTGTTCATCGCCAGCCCCGTCGACTCATGGAATTGAAACTGCGTGTCACCGCGCTGACGCGCCGAAGCGATGATCTTTTGTTGGAGTTGGATCGCGCCAGGAAAATCGCCGTGCAGATATTTCATCTCAGAAATTAACCCTGTGGCTTCTTCCCACTGCCTGTAAAATTCCGCCTCTCCAAGCAATTCCGATGCTTTTTGCAGCGCCGTTTCTGCCTGTTCCCATTCCCCGCGCCCGATATGATACAACCCCGCATATTCCAGCACCTGCCCCAGCATGGACGGGTCGTTGTGTCCCTGTGCCAATTGCAGTCCATTTTGCAGGTAGTATTTTGCCGTGTTTGATATAGGGCTGAGGCTTAACCCGATGGCGGCATTGGCATTGATCTGTGCCAGCGCGGGCACATTCCCCACACTTTCCACCAGATTGAGCGGGAAGAAGACCAGATAAAAAATGGCATCGAGTTTGCTTTGAAACCAGTAGATCAGGATCAATCTTTCACAAGCAGCGACAACAGCCAGCCGTTTTTCCACCTCTTCATGTTCCATTGCGCGTGGGCGTGGTCTCCAAACCCGCCGCCAGATTTGCACAACAGCTTGCGAAAAACTGGCAAATGACAACCTCAACGGATGTTTGGGCATTGGGTATCCCAAATGGAACAAGGCGGTTTCAAGGTGATGTGTGCTTGCTGTGATATTTCCCAGGTTGTAATAGGCTTCACCCAGCCAGCGATGCCAGTATCCCAATTGCAAGGCAGGGATATTCTCTGACGCGCAGGCTTTTTCAAGGATAAAGACCGACTCTTGGAACCAACCTTTGCATTTGTTGAAACGGATCAGGCTTTCCAAATAAGATGTGATTGCCTCTACATCCGCCTGCTCAAAATACCACTCCAACGCGGCGCGGATGTTTTCGATCTCCGTGTCAAGCACGTTCAACACAGACTTATCGGATAAATCTTGCAAAGCGGCGCGGCGTGACTGTAAAAAACTTCCATAAAACCGCCCATGTTTCTGGCGGGTTTCGCGTTCCTGTTCGGGGGCGAGATTCAAATGATACGACCCGAATTGCTTCAACAATTCATGCAAGACGTATCTTCCGTTCCCATCGCGCCGCACCATGCTCTTGTTCATCAGGCTGTTCAACACGGGCAGGCTGGCATCTGCCGCCTGCTGCGCCGCGGACAAGGTGAAGCCTTCCCTGAAGACAGACAACCGCCGAAAGACCGCCTGTTCCTGTTCGGTGAGCATCGCCCACGTTGAATCCAGTACCGAACGAAGCGACGGATTCGACTCGGGCAAATCCGTTGTGAGAATTTCGCCGCCGCGCTCCAACCGTTCGACGATCTCTTCGCAGGAGAGCAGTCGCACCCAATTGGCGGAAAGTTCAATACCAAGCGGAAAACCCGCCACCAACTGACAAATACGATTGACGGCATATTCCTGTCCGTCCAGTGAAAAGTTCGCGTTCACGCGGCGCGCCTGTTGAACGAACAACTCCACTGATGGATATTGCATCATGGCGTTCTTCTCGAATGTCGGCGGGTAGGGCAGCCCCTGAACTTCCACCAGCCATTCCGATGGCAGGTTGATCCGCTCGGGGATGTGACCAGCAATTTCACCGCGGGGCATTCCTTCAAAATATCCAACAGCAGTGATTCGGTGTGCTCGCGGATTCCCAGCCGCGCCGCCAGCAGCGGCTCGAAGTTATCGAGCACGAACAAGGTCTCTTTATCCGCGAGATGTTTGAGCAGCAACTCACGCGGCGAACGTTGCGCTGAAAACGTGTAGCCCACCGCGTCCGCAATGGCGGCAATCAACAACTCGGTGGTCTCGATGGGGTCGGCGGGTTTCATGCCGCGCAGCGAAAGAAAACGCACACCGCCCTGAAAACGCTCCACCTGCATCCGCGCGGCACGGATCGAAAGGCGCGTCTTGCCCACGCCGCCAGGTCCCACCAGCGTGAGGATACGGCACTCAGGCTTGCCTAGCAACCCGCCGATCTGCGCGAGCTCCGCTTCACGCCCAAGAAAAGACGTCAGGTTTTGAGGCAGGTTGTGGCGTAGTTCTGAGGCGGATTTTCGCGGGGATGATTTGGATGGGGATTTTGACTCAACTCTGCGGGCGGATTCTCCATCCGCTTCTTTGACATCCCCGCGCTTGATCTTTTCATAAAGAGCCTTTGTCTCCGCCGACGGTTCGACTCCCAACTCTTCATCCAGATGTTTTTTGCATGCCTCGAACTGACTGAGCGCCGCCGTGCGTTGACCGCTTTGCGCGAGCACGGTCATCAGTTGACGGTGCGCCTCTTCGCGCCACGGTTCGAGCGCAAGGATGCGGCGCGTGAAGGCGGCGGCTCTTTCGAAATCGCCTTGCTGCTGTGTTGTTGCGGCGAGATGCGCCAACGACGCCAACGCCATCTGCTGAAAACGCTCGCGCTCGACCACGACCCAGGTTTCAAAATCGGGCGCTTCGTGCAGGTGAAAGTCGTCCAGAAAATTTCCGCGATAACGCGCAATGACGCTTTCGAGTTGGCTGGGTTTGCTTTTCTCAGGCGCGGCACAGTGACGGGTGAACTCGCCCGCATCGAGCGAGTGAGGCAGCGAGAAATCGAATGCCAGCGATTGGCGGGTGGGGATGATGTAATCGCCGACGACGCCCCGAAGTTTGCTGAGTGTGAGCCGTAAATTTCCCCGCGCGCGTTCTTCCGAAAAATCGCCCCATAACAAACCTGAGATGGATTGACGCGAACAAGCCTGCCCCGTGACAGCCAGATAGAAGAGCAGCGCCTGCCCTTTGGCAGAGATCAGGTCAGCGGTGAGCGGCTCACCCTGCCATTTGATCTGCGGTTTTCCCAATACAACGATCTCAAGCGGTGGATTCAAACTTGAATTCCTCCAATTTTGGATAAACCCGACAAACTAACGATAAATAAACGGTGGAAAAACCGCGCTGTCATAAGATTTGGTCATCGTAGTTCGACCGGCATCAGACAACAAGGAGATTATACCCAATGACAGCAAATAATAAAACGAACGAGGTGGGCATGGCGTGATGAAAAAATGACCATAGACCACCAGCCGCCGCGGTCTGCCGTCCACCGCCCACGGTCTGGCAGCAAGTTCAGGACGACAAAAAACTATTCAAACCAACTCAAAAGGAGATAAACCATGCACACACGATTTGTAATGTTCACGCTCGGAGAAGGCAAGCGCGATACCGCCAAAGAGATCGCGGGGCAGTTCGAAGATGCCATGAAAGACCTGAATGGCTACAAAGGCTCCACCTTCATCGCGGATGAAAAGGTCGGCGAGTACGGGGTCTTGAGCATGTGGGAAACCGCGCACGACGCCAAGCAAGCGGACGCCTCCCTCGCCCCCGACTTTTTCAAGACCCTGAACGGTCACGTCCAGCGCGCTCCCATTCGCCGCATCCTTGAGGTCTTCGAGCCGAAGAAAGACTGACGATAGACCGCAGACAGTTGAACAATCCACATTTTATTCAATAAAAAGGAGATAAACCATGTACGCACGCTTGATCATGTTCACGCTCGGAGAAGGAAAACGCGCATTTGCCGAAGGCATGGCAAAACAGTTCCATACCGCCATGCAAGGCTTGAAAGGTTTCAAGAACGCCACTTTCGTGTTGGATGATGTCATTGGCGAATATGGCGTCCTCAGCCTGTGGGAGACGAAAGAAGATGCCGAAGCCGCCGGTGCGGCGATGGGACCCGGGCTCCAGCAAGCCCTGCAGGGGCAGGTGCAGGGTCCGCCCAGTATCCGTTTGCTGGAGGTATTCCAACCGTAGGGTTGGTTGGTGAAAATAAAAAGAGCCATCGTTTTGATGGCTCTTTTTTGTGCCCCCACGGAGACTCGAATACCATCCCCGTAGGGGGCTCGGGTTTGAGAACAAAAAACACCCGTTTGATCACGGATGTTATATGCCCCCACGGAGACTCGAATATCATCCCCGTAGGGGGCTCGGGTTTGAGAACAAAAAACACCCGTTTGATCACGGATGTTATATGCCCCCACGGAGACTCGAACTCCGGTTTGAGCCTTGAGAGGGCTCCGTCCTGGGCCACTAGACGATGGGGGCGATTGCGGGCTGTATTCTATCATCCCAAATTTGAAACGTCAACAAAAACGTGTAGTTCCTTCGGTCCATGCACGCCGATGGTCAGAGTCATTTCGATGTCTGCGGTGCGCGAAGGTCCCGTGATGAAGACCGCATTTTTATTCTGGATCAATGGCATCGCATCGGGCAGGGATGGCAGAATGTCTTCGGATTTCAAGACCGCGATGTGGATTTCGGGCAGCAACGACCCGAGCAACTCCTCATCCGCTTCGAGGATCGACCCCGTATCTGCCAGCCCAACCCGAGCCTTTGTTACGCCGACGGTAATTTCTGGGTCAGCGTCGTAGGTGAATGCGATGCCTGCGCTGCGCAAGAGAGTTTCATCTAGGACGTTGGGTTGCAGGTGGATTCGGTTGACGTTATTCGAGATTAGATATTCGATGATCGATTTTGTAGCGTTCTCCGTTTGGGAGACGTGACCAGAGAGGGCGGTGAGTTCGGTGGTGAATTGCTTAATTCGACTTTGGAGTGCAGGAGCTTGCTCCTGCAAGGGCTGGCTTTCAAGATTATTTCTTCTTTTTACTTCAATTTGAGATTTCGACAGCAAGCTGTCTGACTCCAAAAATCTCTCCCGAAATGTCTTCCCCGCAAATCTTGGCAAATCTTTGCTGTAGCCCCAGCCTGTGAACGCGGGCAGACGCATCCACTGCGAGCGGGGGGAGAAGAGAAAACTTCCAAGTGAGGCAAATTTTTGGGAGAGGGCAAACAGCTTCGGCTGAGTCGCGAGGCGGGCGAATGCCTTCAAAAAAAATCTCGTTGACCACATCAATCCTGCTCCATCTTTCTTCTTTCCTCTTTCTTCATCCACTGCTCCCGCTCTTACACGCGTGAGCAGTTTTGGCAGGTCAATATCTACGGGGCAGGCGTCTTTGCACGCGCCGCACAGGGACGAGGCTTGCGCGAGTTGGACGTAGTTTTCGCCGAGCAAGCCAGGGGAGATGACGCTGCCAATCGGACCAGGATACGGCGCAATGGAGAGGTCTCGCCCGATGTAGGCGTGTCCGCTCAGTTCGCGGAAGACAGGGCAGGCGTTGAGGCACGCGCCGCAACGGATGCAGTAGAGCGATTCTTTGAGCGGCGAGTTGCGGAGTTTGCTGCGTCCGTTGTCGAGGATGATGATGTGGCGGGTTTGCTCAGGTTGCGGGGTGTGAAGCAGTTGGGTATAGACGGTGAGTTTTTGCCCCGTGGCGGAACGCGGCAGCAGTGAGAGCAGGAGGGCGAGGTCGTCGAGGTTGGGAGCGAGGCGTTCCATGCCCATGAGGGCGATGTGCGTTTTCGGCAGGGTGGTGACCATGCGCGCGTTGCCTTCGTTGGTGACGATGCAGACCGCGCCTGTTTCTGCCACGCCGAAGTTGACGCCGCTCATGCCGATGTCGGCGGTGAGGAAGACTTCGCGCAGAACTTTGCGGGCGGTGGCGGTGAGGGTCGGGATGTCTTCGGTGTAGGGGATGCCAAGTTTTTCGTGAAAGAGTTGCGCGACTTGTTCTTTTTTGAGATGCGCGGCGGGGGTGATGATGTGACTCGGCTTTTCCTTGCGCAATTGCACGATGTATTCGCCGAGGTCGGTTTCGACGACGTTGATGCCGTATTTTTCGAGATGATGGTTCAGTTCGATCTCTTCGCTGACCATGCTTTTGGATTTGGCGATTAAAACCTTTTCACCACGAAGGTCACTAAGGGGCACGAAGGTTTCTTGTGTTTCCCTTTGTGTACTTCGTGTCCTTTGTGGTAAATCTTTTGCGATTTGTAATACGATCTCGATGGCTTCGTTGGCATCTTTGGCGCGGTGGACGATGACGCCGTTGGCTTCGTTCTTGGCGATGAATTGGTTCAGGTATTCGTCGAGATGTTCGATCACGTCCGCGCGGATGTTGTGGGCGCGTTGACGCCGCTCGCGCCAATCGGGAATGGACTCGAATGCGGCGGCACGTCCTTTCAGGCGGCGCTCGGAATTGGCGTCTAGCGCGGCTTGAAGAGTTTGGTTATTAATCGATTCAACGATTCTTTGACGGAATGTACCCATGATGTTTCCTGTTGAATTTTCTGCCTTGCATTTTCGTCGCCCCAGCGCATCCGTTTTTCCATCATGCCTTCGGCGGTTTCTTTGCGCATTTCGTGAATGACCCTCATCGCTTCGTCCCGCTCCATGCCGCGCCAGCGCAGCAGACCGTAGGCAACCATGCCTGTGCGGTGAATCCCAGCCGAGCAATGGATGAACAGGGAATTGCCTTCATCCAGCAATTGCGAGAGTTGCGGCATGGCTTCAAGCAGGCGTTTATGCACGTCGCCTTCGGGGTAATTGCCATTCGGTACGGGAAGCCAAACCCATTGCAAGCCCGCGTTTTTTGTTTTGTTGCCGATCCTTTCCGCAAACTCGCTTTCTTTTAGCAGGGTCACCACATGCGTGCAACCAGACTGACGCAGGAGTTTGAAATCCCTGCCGCCGGGGCGGTGATTGAGCGCCAGCCTCCCATTGCCGACCTTGACGAAATGATATTCGCTCATCGGTGATTGAGCACCTCTGCAATGTGGATAACGTTCCGCTTCTTTCCTAGCCGATGCAGTCCGCCCGCGATATGCATGAGACAACCCGCATCCGTCACCACCAACGTAGGCGACTGGCTCGCTTCGAGGTTGCTGATCTTGCGCTTCAGCCACTCTGCCGAAAGTTCGGGGTGCTCGACGGACATCACGCCGCCGAAGCCGCAACACTCGTGCGCGTCGGGTAATTCCACCAGCGTCGCACCGTGGACATTTTGCAACAAAGTACGGGGCTGTCTGTCCACATTGATGCCGCGCAGGGTGTGACAGGATGGGTGGTAGGTGATGGTTCCATCCCATGTTGCGCCCAAGTCGGTGACACCGAGGTTATCTACCAAATATTCAGTGAATTCGAAAACTCGTTTGCCAAACTTCTCTGCACGCGGATACCACTCTGCATCGCCTTCAAATAATTCCAAGTAGTTGTGTCGAAAATGATGAGCGCACGAGCCGGATGGCGTGACGATATCCCCGCTTGTTTTTTCAAAGACTCTTATCGTGTGTTCCGCGATGGCTCTTGCATCCCTGCGCAGACCGGCGTTGAACTGCGGCTGTCCACAGCAGGTTTGGTCGGATGCAAATTCCACATCCATGCCGAGGCGTTGGAGAATGCTTACGACCGCCTCACCAGTTTGCGGGAAGAATGAATCGGTCAGGCAGGTGATGAAGAGTTGAATGGCGGGCATGCGTCAATTATACGCTTGATGCGGAAGCGGCTTACGGTCAAAAATCCGGTTATACTTTTTGATCATGTTCAAACCCCTGAGGCATATCCTTGCCATTTTCCTGCTTCCTGTTATTGTGGTCATTGTCATACCCATCTGGTTGTTCAATGCCTTCGCGGAGTACGATACCCGCTGGATCGGGATGTCGTGGGTGGGTTTGATAGCAGGCGCCCTGTTCGTATGGATCGGGCTGATGCTCTTCACCTGGTGCGTGAATCTGTTCGCCATCGTCGGGCAGGGGACTCTGGCTCCATGGGACCCGACGCAGAAGCTGGTGGTTGTTGGTCCGTATCGGCATGTCCGCAACCCGATGATCAGCAGTGTGGCGATGATGTTGATCGGTCAGGCGTTGTTCTGGGGATCGTGGGTGATCGCGCTCTGGGCGGGGATATTCATCCTGATCAACCACATCTATTTCATTTTTTCGGAAGAACCGGGCTTGGAAAAAAGATTCGGGGAAAGCTATCTTGAGTACAAAGCCAGTGTTCCAAGATGGATCCCGCGCTTAAAAACGAACACGAGCGGATGAACCGCCCGTGCTTATCTGTAGTTCTACACTTCAACCCATTCCATATCCTTCACAAGCGGGAAGCGGTGTTCCACGCCATATTGATTCCAAGCGAACTTGAAACAACTTTGCGCTGAAACCTCGGGGAGAATATCTTCGCCAACGCCATTTTTGATGAAAAAGGCGTTCCAGCCGCCGTTATTACAGCCGACCAGACGGTATCCCTTTTCCCTGCCAAGTTTGATAAACGCCTGAAGCGACGCGCCGCAATAATTTTTATTTTCTTTGTTGACCGGGTAATCGTCTGCATTAAATTTTTGATCATAGGGAACGGTCCATGCCCGATCGGGACCAAGCAGGTCTTGATATTCCAACAGGACAACACGGGGCTGGATGACATCCAATGCCTTCCAGACCCAGTAATCCATGCCGTCAATATCCAGACAGAACAGGTCAAGCTCACCATCATATTTGCTATCTTTTATCAGATCGTTGATATTTTCTGCGTTTACCAGGGTGGAGATCAATGTGGGGGAAGATAGATGTGTATCTTCCAATGTGTTATAGAACTCTCTGGCGTGCTCAATACTTTTGGTGTCCCCATCCACGAGAAACCCGTTAAACCCGTGATTGATGATCAAATTGGCAACACTGCTCCCCCGTACGCTTCCTGCGCCGATATCCACGCATTTCCTGTTTGTCATTCCGATGACCGAGAAAATATAGAGCAATATGCCATCTTCATGCGTTATTGAATAGGTATTGAAGCCTACATCTTCGAAGTCCAACTTTATCTTTTGCGCTGCTGTCTCCCTGTACTTTAACTGCAAAAGGATCTGGTTCTGACGGTTACTGGCCATATTGTATATGGTGGGAGTTAAAAGTTTTCCAGCTATCTTTTGAAGGCTGCGGATGAGAAATCGTTTCATTTTTCCTCCATATGCTCTAAAAAGCCTGTTGAAAAAATAGTATTACTTTTCCATATGTATTTCAAGTGCCAAAATGCAAAAATCCCTGGGAGGATGATCTCCCAGGGATTTTTATAGGAACACAGAATATCTATACGACCAAACTCACCAACCGTCCTTTTGCCACGATAACCTTCTTCGGCTCCTTGCCTTCCAGATATTTCTGGACGGTTTCAGATGCCAGCGCGGCGGACTTGATCGTCTCTTCGTCCGCATCGGCAGGGACCGTGATCCTGTCCCGCACCTTGCCGTTGATCTGCACCGGAAGTTCGATCACATCCTCTTTCGCGGCGGATTCGTCCACTTGGGACCACGGTTGTTGATGGATCGAATAAGGCTTGCTCAGTTGATTTGTCCACAGTTCTTCGGCGATGTGGGGCGCAATGGGAGCCAGCATCTTCAGGTAGATTTCAGTCGTTTCGTTCCATTCGGGACTTCCAGCCGCGCCGGCTTCACGCGCCTTGTACATGTCGTTCAGCAGTTCCATCAGCGACGAGATGATGGTGTTGAAATCGAAATTTTCGAAATCATTTGTCACTTTGCGCAGGGTCTGGTGGACGCGTCGGCGCAGAGTCTGTTTGGTTTCGGCAGAGGCAGACCCGGGTGAGTCTGAAGCATCAGTGAACAGCGTCCAGATGCGGCGCATCCAGCGGGCGGTCCCTTCGATACCTTGCGAGTCCCACGGTGCGCCCATCTCCCAGCGTGCGAAGAACATCAGATAAGCGCGCACGGTGTCCGCGCCGTAGCGGTCCACCAGTTTGTCGGGCGCGACCACGTTGCCCTTGCTCTTCGACATTTTGCTGTTGTCTTCCGCCAGCACCATGCCCTGGTTGCGCAACTGCGTCATCGGCTCATTGCCTTCGGTGATGCCCAGATCGCGCAACGCCTTGTGGAAGAAGCGCGTGTAGAGCAGATGCATAGTGGCGTGTTCGATGCCGCCCGTGTAGGTGTCAACGGGCATCCAATAGTTGTATTCGGCTTCGTCGAACGGACCTTTGTCATACTTTGGCGACAGGTAACGCAGGTGATACCACGATGAGCACATGAACGTATCCATCGTGTCGGTCTCGCGCTCGGCGGGTCCGCCGCAGATCGGGCAGGTGGTGTCTTTCCAAGTCGGGTGCAGTTTCAGCGGGCTTTCACCCGTCGGCTTCCACTCTACGTCTTCGGGCAGGGTCACGGGCAGTTGATCGTCAGGGACAGGATTCCAGCCATGCACATCGCAACGGATCATCGGAATCGGCGCCCCCCAATAGCGCTGACGGCTGATCAGCCAATCGCGGTAACGATAATTGACCGACTCTTTACCGAAGCCTTTTTCCTCCAGCCAGTCGATGACGGCGCTGATGCCGGGATTCTTGCGTCCCTTCTCGGTGTTGACCTTCGTGCCGTTGAATTGATCGGAGTTGACCATGACGCCTTCGCCGATATACGCGGCTTGTAAGGGCGACTCCTGCGTCACCTCTGCCTCGCCTTCGGGCTTGATCACGTCGACAATGGGCAGGTCATACTTTTTGGCGAATTCGAAGTCGCGTTCATCGTGTGCAGGGACCGCCATGATCGCGCCCGTGCCATAGGACATCAAGACATAGTCCGCGATCCAGATCGGGATGCGCTCGTTGTTGACCGGGTTGATGGCGTACCCGCCGGTGAACACGCCGGTCTTTTCCTTGTCCACGGCTTCACGCTCGATGTCGGATTGACGCGCGGCTTGCATTTTGTAATCTTCGACGGCTTGCTTCTGCTCAGGCGTGGTGACCTTATCCACCAGCGGATGCTCCGGTGCGAAGACCATGAAGGTCGCGCCCCACAGCGTGTCGGGACGGGTGGTGAAGATTTCGATGTCATCACCAGCTTCCGTTTTGAAAATGACCGAAGCGCCTTCGCTCCGTCCGATCCAATTCGTCTGCAAGACCTTGACGCGCTCGGGCCAGTCTATTTCATCGAAACGCAGCAGTTCATCGGCGTATTTCGTGGCTTTGAAGAACCACTGCTCCAACGCCTTCTTGATGACCGGCGTGCCGCAGCGTTCACAGACGCGGTTCTCGCCCCAGACCTGTTCGCGAGCTAATGTGGTATTGCAGTTCGGGCAGAAATCCACGGGCGACATCTTGCGATATGCCAGCCCCGCCTTGTACAACTGGATGAAGAACCACTCCGTCCATTTGTAATAGGATGGGTCGGCGGAAACCGCTTCACGCTCCCAATCGAACATCGTGCCCATGGAGCGCATCTGTTTGCGCATCCGCTCGATGTTCGCGAATGTGCGCTTCATCGGGTGGATGCCGTCTTTGATGGCGGCGTTCTCCGCATTCAAGCCGAACGCGTCGAAGCCCATCGGGAACAGGACGTTGAATCCCTTCATGCGCATGTAGCGCGCCCGCGAATCGGGCGGGATCATCGCATACCAATGACCGATGTGGAGGTCACCGCTGGGATACGGCAGCATGGTCAAGGCATAGTGCTTGGGTTTGCTGTTGTCAATGACGGAGCGGTACAGCCCGTCCGCCTCCCATTTTTCCTGCCATTTCTTTTCGAACACCTGCGGATTGAAGGATTTATCTTTTGTGTGTTTTTCAGTATTTGTCATGGACTGGATCGCCTTTGGTTTCTTCTCGACAGGAACGACGGCTTTCGATTTTTCGGTCACAGGTGTGATGGCGGACTCGGGCGCAGGGATGATCGCCTTTGAACCAGCGGGTTTCTTCGCCTTGCCTGCCGTCGTTTTGACGGGTTTCTTTTTTTCTTCTTCTTTCTTTTTTGCAGCAGCCATTCTTACCTCTTGTAAGTTTCAATTATCAGGTTTCAAGTATCAGGTGAATGTTCACCTTAAACAGTTCGGAGAATCAAATAGAAGACCCGCAAGCAAGGGACCCTGTTTCCAAAAAATTCTTTTGATGTTCATGCGAGCCTCCTTTCGAAATCGGACGCTGGACGATTGACCAGAGACCATATTCATCGTCTACGGTTCACTGTCCAGAAAACAAAAAATCCCTCATCCACATCAGGGACGAAGGACGCATAGCGCTCCGCGGTACCACCCGGTTTACGTTTTCAAGTTGGAACGTTCAAACGTTTCAACGTTCAAACCTGCAAACGTCACTTTGATCGCTGTAACGGGCATCCCCGGTGTTGACTACCTGCGGCGCTTGTCCGCGTTCACCAACACAGTCTCTCTTGCGAGGAACAGGCGAGTTCGGTCTTGCTGACCGGCATTCCCGTTCGATGCCGTTGCTGGGCTTCCACCTCACTCTCCCAGCTCGCTGACGGGATGACCTACTACTCCTGCCTTGACTTTTACTTCGGGCGGGATAACCCCGCCCCTATAATTTTGGTGGACCCAGAGGGATTCGAACCCTCGACCTTCTCAATGCCATTGAGACGCGCTCCCAACTGCGCTATGGGCCCCGATGAATTGAACAGGTGGACCTGAGGGGATTCGAACCCCTGACCTCCTCAGTGCGATTGAGGCGCGCTCCCAACTGCGCTACAGGCCCAAGTTCAAAGGCGAACGCTATTCTACCTGAGGCGATGGGGAATGTCAATGAAGAATGAGGCAGGTCGGATTACCTGTCATTTCTCACTTGACCCATCCTTCCTGCGGGTCTAAAATGAAATGGTCTGACAAATCAACTACCTCTCAAAAGGAGAACATAATGGCTGACTATCTATTCCGCGGCAAACTTGCCGACCTCGACCCCGACGTCTTCGCTCTGACTCAACTCGAGGCTGAGCGCCAGTACCGCAAACTGATCCTCATCCCGAGCGAATCGACCGCGCCGATGGCAGTACGCGAGACTTTGATGTCCGCCTTCCAGAACATTTACGCGGAAGGCTACCCCGACGAAGAAACGCGCTGGATGAGCGAAAAAGAGATCCTCGATTACCCCGCCAGTTTGGGGAATTACCGCCGCAACGGTGACCCGCGCTATTACAAAGGCGTGGAATATGCCAACGTGGTCGAAGCGCTCGCCCGCCGCCGCGCCGCCGAAGCCTTTGCCGCCAACGGATTTACCGCTGACCAGATTTACGTCAACGTGCAGGCGCTTTCGGGCGGACCCGCCAACAATGCCGTGTATCAGGCATTGCTCAGCATCGGTGACACGGTCATGGGACTTGACCTGCTGCACGGCGGACATCTCTCGCACGGCTCACCCGTCAACCGCAGCGGAAAATGGTTCAACGCTGTGCATTACTCGGTGGATGTGAACGAAAAACTCGATTACGACGCCATCCGCAAACTGGCGAACGAGGCAAAACCCAAATTGCTCATCGCTGGCTATTCCTCCTATTCATGGGTTCCCGATTGGAAGAAATTCCGCGAGATCGCCGATGAGGTCGGTGCATACTTCCTCGCGGACATCTCACACATCGGCGGCATGGTCGCGGCGGGAGTCGTGCCTTCGCCCATCGGCATCGCGCATGTGGTCATGTCCACCACACATAAATCATTGAACGGACCACGCGGCGCGGTATTGCTGACCACCGATGGCGCAATCGCAAAGAAAATTGACAAAGCCGTCTTCCCCGGCGAGCAGGGCGGACCGCACGTCAACGTCTTTGCAGGTTTGGCATTGACCTTCAAACTGGCGCAAACCAAGGAATTCAAAAAATTACAGGCGCAGACCATCAAGAACGCCAAGGCAATGGCAGACCAATTCATCAAACGCGGATTGCGCGTGCCCTTCGGCGGCACGGACTGCCACATGCTCAACGTGGATTGTTCCTCCATCATCGGTGAGGACGGCACGAAACTCAGCGGCGACCAAGCCGCGCGCATCCTCGACATCGTCGGCGTGGTCGTCAACCGTAACACCATCCCCGGCGACAAGAGCGCGGCGGCGCCTTCGGGCATCCGCCTTGGCACGCCGTGGCTCACCCAGCGCGGATTCAACGAAAAGCAATCGCGCCAACTGGCGGACATCATCGCCGATGTTCTGCTGGCGTGCGCGCCTCATGCAGTGGACACTGTCCGCAAGGGCAAACAGCGCCGGGCAAAACTCGATTTCAAGGCATTGAACGATGCCAAGTTGAAAGTCCGCAAACTGGCGGAAAGCGCAGGCATTGACTTCAAAGTGGAGAAGAGCGGATATCCGCACTTCTATTACATCGACGACAAAAGCAAGAGCGGTGTCTTCGAACTGAGCGGACGACGCGTGCGGCAGGTGCTGGATTTTGCCGTCTCTTGCGATATGTCGTTATTGAAGAAGGGCAAATCACTGGCTGGCACGATCTCGACCCCGGCGGGCGTGTTCCGCTGTGTGCTGACCTGCGTAGACCAGAACACCTATCAGCTCGAAGTGCCGCCCGCCAAGGCAGGCGTGATCGCCACGTGGCTGCGCGATCTCTCCGACGGTTACATGTCGTTCAACTTGAACGGCGAGAAGGATTTCAGCACGCGGCGCATTCCGGGTCCGTTCATGGTGGCGGATGTGCGCAAGAGGGACGTCAAATCGAGCGTGCTGGTCACGGGCAAAGCTGTCAACGTGGACAAGCCTTTTTATATCGGTATCAGCCCGGACGTTAAGCATGATGCGCTGCCGCCTTTCGATTGGATGGATGTCGAAGGCGAGTTAAAGAAGACTCCGTTGAATCAGACCCATCGAGACCTCGGCGGCAGGATGGTCCCCTTTGCGGGTTGGGAAATGCCGGTGGTGTACACGTCCATTTTCGAAGAGCATCTTGCCACGCGGCAGGCGGCGGGACTGTTCGACGTTTCGCACATGGGCGTGTATGACGTGCGCGGCGCGGATGCCGCTTCGTTCCTCGATACGGTCTGCGGCAATGACTGCGGCGGCTTGACGCCCGGCGAAAGTTTGTACACGCATTTCCTCACGCCCGAAGCGGATGTGATCGACGATACGCTCGTCTATCGCCGCGGCTGGAATGATTTCCTGGTGGTGGTGAACGCTTCGAACGATGACAAGGACCGCGCGTGGCTGGAAGCGGTGCGCGACGGCACGGTGCGGATCGACAACAACCGACCGTGGGCGCGGACATATGGCTACAACGCCGAGATCCGCAACCTGCGGGACCCGAAATCTGGTTCAGCAATGAGAGTTGACATTGCGCTGCAAGGACCGAAATCCCGCGATATTTTGTTTGCAATGGGCGTGAATGACAAGGATCGCGCGCGCATTATGAAGCTGAAGCGGACCGAGTTGTGCGATGCCGTCGTTGGCGGTTTCGATCTCATCGTTTCGCGCACGGGCTACACGGGCGAGAAGATGGCGTTCGAGTTGTTCGTCCACCCTGAGCGCGCCGTGGACTTTTGGCTGGCGGTGATGAAAGCGGGCGAACCGTTCGGCGTGAAGCCCATCGGCTTGGGCGCGCGTGACTCACTGCGCACGGAGGCGGGACTCCCGTTGTACGGTCATGAAATGGGACTTGGCTCCGGCAAGTTCGATGGACGCGATCTCGGCGTTGCCGAGGGCGGATTTGGTTCGTACGTGAAGACCTACAAGCCGTGGTTCATCGGGCGCGATGCCTTCGTAGCACGCGAGCAGGGGCGCAAGGGCGTGACCATCCGCTTCCGCTTCGACGACCAGCGCGTGCGTCCGGCGCACAACGGCGACCCCGTGGTGAACGACAAGGGTGAGCGCATCGGCTTCGTGACCTCCTGCGCGATCGACTCGGAACGCTTTATGACCGGTCAAGCCTTCGTGGAGTTGGCGTACGCGAAACTCGACACGCCCATCCTCATCCATCAGGGCGGGAATATGGAACGTCCGCCCTCCGCGGCGAAGGTGGTGAGCAGGTTTGCGAAGTTGTAGTTGAGAAGAGGAAAGAAGAAAGATGGGACGGCGTGAGTGGGCACGCCGTCCCATAATTCAAGTAGAATGTGAAATATCTGAACGTAAACTACTATGAACTTTATTTATCCTAAGTGCTAATTATTGTAGAATAATAGATAAAGGATGGGCAAATGATCAAAGATCTTAGGGAAGCCCATAGTTTTGCAAATCTAAAAAAAGCTTGGAAAAGAATAACAAGAAGTCATGAAGCCTATTACAAAGGCTATTTTAGACATATATATCGAGCTTATGAAATTGCGGT
Organism: Anaerolineales bacterium; assembly: GCA_023382595.1. Classification (GTDB taxonomy): domain Bacteria; phylum Chloroflexota; class Anaerolineae; order Anaerolineales; family Villigracilaceae; genus Villigracilis. The sequence continues at coordinate 1,791,291 of JAHDWB010000001.1, forward strand.
TGACGATAATCTCAATGATCTCCGCTCAAGATTGTTGAATAATACATACCAACCTGCTCATGCAATTAAGATTTTTCTGCCTAAAAAATCAGGCTTACAAAGGGTGTATACATTACTGAGTGTAGAAGATCAAATTATTTACCAAGCGCTAGTTAATATTGTTGCTGAGAGACTAGCGCCAAAAATGCGCCCAAGATACTTCAAAGAAGTATTTGGCCATGTATATGCTGGGTCGAATAGCCTGTATTTTTATCGCGACTGGAAAATTGGGCATGAAAAGTTTAGCTCGGAAATTAGAAAGGTTTACAAGCAAGGTTTTAATTACACTGCTTCTTTCGACCTAACAGCATGTTATGACAGCATTGACCATTCTGTTCTAGGTTACTTTTTAGTAGATTTAGGGCTTAAAAAAGAATTTACAGATAAGCTAACAAATTACCTCCGACATTGGACTGCTGATACAGGAACAGCACAAATTTATCAAGGTCATGGTATTCCACAAGGACCAATATCCTCTGGGTTGTTAGCTGAAGTAGTTCTCAGATATTTTGATGAAAACCGTTCCACAAAACCAAGGGCATGGCGTTATTTTCGATATGTTGACGATATACGTTTTTTTGCTAAAAACGAGAGCGATTTACGCTCCATGCTTCTTGAAATGGATATGTTAAGTAAACAAATCGGTTTATTCCCTCAAAGTGGAAAAATTGATATTCATAAAGTTTCAAATATTGAAGAAGAAATAAAATCTCTAACATATCCACCAGAAGTTGTCGTAAACAAAAAGAAAATAAATAAAAAGAAGGTCGAAAAAAGGTTGTTTGAACTTACATCAAAATATGAGATTAAAAACGAAACCAGATTTAAATTCGTTTTAGGAAGTGCCGAACCTTCATCAAAATTAAGTAGCAGGTTGTTGATTCTTGCGCAAAAATATCCCCATCTTTATTTTTCAATTTTTAACTATTTTGATGGATATCAACAATTCCCTAAAAAGCTAACGGAAAATTTTCTGCGGTTACTTAAAGAAAATCCCTTATACCCTGCATTCACAGCCTATGGATTAAAAGCGTTGGATCAAAGATTTCATGGGGACTTATGGCCTAAAATAGAACAATATCTTGCTGGTTTAATAAAAGATAGTGATGCCAATGTTGAAGTACGGGCTGCCGCGATAGCAATACTCGTCAAGAAGGGATGCTTATCATGGCAGGAAATAAATGCTAATCTGATGAATAATCACTATGGATGGTGGTACAGAGCCGAAGTGTTTAAACAATTAGATATTTCTAAATATGGTCAACCATCTTATGAAGATATATCGAACAGACTTCTTCGAGATCGCTCGTTAGATGTTAGCCTAGTTGCCGTAGATGCCATTGGAAAAAACTCTTTAAATGTTACTGAGCGAATAGACAAGATTAACGAAACTGCACAAATATCATTAAAAGTTTTGCGCCTAATTGGCAAAAGGCGCGGAAGTAATTCGCTGGTTGCCGATGTTATGAAGGAATTGTTCGGTAATTCAATGAGTATTATTGATTGGAAGCAAGTGTTCGGAAGGCATTACAAAGGAAATTTATCAAAGTTTATTCAATTAAGAGCGTATGGAAATACAGATGCAACGGCATGGGTTAACTTGTTAGACTCCTTTCATGACGACATATTAGATAGCTTGTTTGCCCATGAAGGAGGAGCAATAGGAAATTATCAACATGGAAATATCGGTGGTATTTTTACAAAGGGTAATTCTTTTAATAAAAAATACCCTCATACTTTTCGTGCTTTTTATAAAGTTCATGAAATGAGGCTGGAATCTGCTCTTTCTCATTCTAGAGTGAAAAGGAGCGGTAAACGTACTAGATTTATTTCTCACGATTTTATTTCCGAAATTTCCCCCCAATTAGAGATGGCATACAGGGAGATTTGGAGAAAATGGTAGTGTAATAATCGGCGTGAGCGTGAGACCTCTCCCTGATTAGCGTAACAATCGGCATGTCCGCTTGCCCCTCTCCCACGGGAGAGGGTATGGGCATGGTTTCTTTTCATTGAAACGGTAGGCTGGGTTTTCAAGTCAATGTTTGTTTGAGAAGTAGTAAAATAGCGCCATGAACAAAAAGCATATTGGAAGCGATTTTGATAATTTTCTCGAAGAAGAAAACATTGATACGACAAATATTGCCGCTATTAAACACGTCATTGCCTATCAGATCGCTGAAGAAATGAAGAAGAAAAAACTCAGCAAGACCGAAATGGCAAGCCGCATGAAGACCAGCCGCGCCGCATTGGAACGCCTGCTCGACCCGAATAATGCCTCGATCACATTGGTCACGCTCGAACGCGCCGCGTCCGCGTTGGGGAAGAAGTTGAAAGTTCAGTTGGCGTGATCATCGACACAGCGGTTTGACATCTCCTTCTCCACAACGTCCCCTTGTTGGATTTGGGGAAGGCTGATGCAGTCTCCAAGGCTGAAGACCGCGACGCGCAAACAAAACCCCGGGGTTAATCATCAAAACGAATACAAGGTGAAATCATGAAACTCATCCGCACCCTGACCCTCCTCGGCGGCTTGCTCGTACTGGCATTTGCCTCCGGCTTCATCTTCCGGCTGCCCTTCGCCACCGCCATCTGGCCCTGGGACGACGGGCGCTACTCCTATCTCTTTATCGGCTCGATCCTGGCGGCGGTCAGCGCGGCGGCGATCTGGATCGGCTGGTCGGGAGAACTGGCGGCTCTGCCTGCGGGGTCGCTCAACGTATTCGTCATCGGGCTCACCACCTGCGTCTATTTTTTCAACCTCGCCGCGCAGGGACGTTCCGGCATGTTCCTTTTTGGCATCGCCTCCGTGCTGATGACGGTGGCAAGCGGCGCGGCGTTCTTCTGGAGCCGCCGCCTGTCCCTCACCGACCAGCGTCCCACGCCCAAACTTGTCCGCGTTTCATTCGGGATCTTCATCGCCTCGCTCTTTCTCGCAGGCGGAGCGCTGGTTCTGCGTCTGCCAGTCTTCCCATGGGACTTGAACCCCGATTCCTCCGTCATTTTTGGCTGTATCTTCCTGGGCGACGCCTTTTACTTCCTATACGGCTTGTACCGTCCCGTCTGGGGCAATGCCTGCGGGCAGCTGCTCAGCTTCCTCGCCTACGACCTCGTGCTCATCGTCCCATTCATCGCCCTGTTCGACACCGTCCCGCCCGAACGCATGCTCAACCTCATCGTATACATCGCCGTGCTGGTCTACAGCGGCGGACTGGCGGTCTATTACCTGTTCATCCACCCGTCAACGCGCTTCTCCCTTCGCAGTTCCTGAAATTCACCCCAGCAGGGACTTTACCCGCTCCGCCTCATAATGGACCTCGAGCCTATTGAACAGTTCCAGCGAGCGGGTCAACGCTGTAATTTTTTCCTCTCCGCTCAAAATATGATGACCGAGATACATCAACGCGCGTGCCTGTTCGTAAGGCATGTTCGCTCGTTCCGCCTCCGCCAGTGATGCTTCCCATTCACGGCGCGCCTTTTCGGGGTTTCCATCCAGCCAGTGGAACCAGCCTTGATACAACGTCAAACGCGGCGTTCCGAGCGGAAAAACTCCCGCAAATTTCCCCATTGCCTTGCAGGCTTTTTGCGCGGACGCGCGTTGCTTCGCGTCTCCCAGTTCCCATGCGCTGAGGAAGACCTCTGCCACACCTGCGTAACCTTCGATGGCGTAGGGAGCCGTCGGGTTGCCGGAGGTCTTTTTGGCGGTGGCAGTTGCCAGATCCAGAGCGCGAAGCGGATCGTTATTCTGCCAGTATGCCAGCGCAAGCGCACCGGAGGCGCGGATGTCGCTGGCGAGGTCGATATTCTGTTCCAACAATTGTAGGGATGTTTCGTATCCTTCAATGGCTTCAGCAAGCGTGCCCGCTTTGGACTGTCTCAAAATAATCTCGGCACGCAGGGTGTGCGACCAAACCTGCGGGATGACATCTTTGCGTCGGGTCGCGCGTTCCAATACTTCCGGGATGGTTTCCAGCCCATAGCCGAACTCGCCCTGATGAAAGAGCATGATCGAAAGGATCGACTTGCTCTCGTCATAATGGCGCATGTCACCGATGCGGGCGTCGATCTCGATGGCTTCCCTGATGCTTTTTATGCCGTCGTCCCACAGCGCCGCGCCGAGTTCGTAGATGGCACAGCCAGCCAGCGCGTACGAGAGGGCGGGCAGGTCGTTGACATCGCGTCCCATGGCGTGGGAGCGGTCGCGATAGGCGGTTGCCCAATCATGCTTCGGCAGGACGCCGGATACAACGCACATGCTGGCATAACTGCGGACGAGGCTTGGGGACTTCAACCTCGACCGTTCCGCGAGATTAAGCCCGGAGAGAACACTGGAGATCAGCATGACAGGCTGGTTCATCTGGAAATAGATCTGCCCGATGCGCACGAATGCCATGGCGCCTTCCAGTAGTCTTGCTGTTTCGGTGTTGTCGAGATAGCTGGGCAGCGGCGCATCTTCGATGGGTTTGGGCTTTACGCGGAAGCGCACCTGCTTGATTGCCTCTCCCAGCAGGCTGGCGACCATCCCAAAGCCTTTATCGGATGTTTTCCAGCCCAGAATGTTCAACGCCCGTTTGAGATGCGCAAGGCTGTGAGGGAGTTCGCCCAATCCGTAATGCGCCTCCGCCAGTTGACGTTCCCAGTGCGCACGCTGCAATGCTGTCACCTGCACCTCGCCGCTTTTTGTCAGACGTAGCGCCTCCTCGAAGAATTCAATGGCTTCGCGGTTCGCGAAGTTGCGCATGGCTTGTTCGCCTGCTTTTTCAAGATACTCCACCGCTTTGTGCTGGTTTTTCGCATTGAGCCAATGATAGGCAAGTACGCCGTAATATGGCGAGAGATCATCCGCGAATGCCTGTTCGTACCAGTTCGCCACCGCTTGGTGGAATGCCTGACGCTGGGAAAAGGTCATCAGGTTGTATGCTACTTCCTGCGTGATGACATGCTTGAAGAGATAGGTCAGGTCGGGGATCTCGCTGTTGAGCGGCGTGAAATCCAATTTCCGCAGATATTCAAAGTAAGTACCGATCCGCGGCTTGTCCGAAGCGAGCGGATAGATCTCGTGCACGGCGCGCAGGGCAAAGATGCGCCCCACCACGCTGGCGGCTTTGAGCGCAAGTTGATGTGACGGCGGGAGGCGGTCGATGCGGCTTCTCACCACCCCCTGCACCGTATCGGGGAAGTTCAAGGCGCGCAGGTCAGATTCGGGCGCGACCCAGCACTCTCCATTCTCCACGCGGATGACCCCACTCTCGTGCAGGGTCGATGCCAGTTCCTCGCTGAAGAAGGGATGCCCCTCCGCCTTGCTCAGGATCAGTTGCATCACTTGTTCCGGCAGACGTTTCACGTTCAACCGCTGGCAGATCAACGCCTCGATATCCGCCTGATTCATCTGGTCAAGCAGAATGTGACGCGTCTGATCTTGATCGAGGATGATCCCGAGATACTCGGAGGTATCCTCCCTCATGCGGCGCGTCGTGATCGCGACCATGATGTTTGTGAGACTGCGGGTCGCCTCCACCGCCAATGCAAGTGAGGATGAATCGAACCAGTGTGTGTCTTCCAATACCAACAGTTTGGGTGCATCGCCGATGAACAGCCTCAGGGTGGCGATCAGCAGGCTGCGCGTGTTTTCGGCGCGCACCTGTCCGGTCATTTGTTTGGTGAGGGAATTGTCCTGGGTATCAAGGCTCAGCACAGGGGAGAGAAGAGGCGCACGATCCAGCAGGCTGGCATCATGTGCCCGTAACCACTCCCGTGCTTTTTCGCGGCGGCGCTCGCCGTCGTCCGCCGCATCCAGCCCGAGGATGGCTTCGAAGACGGGACGCCAGGCATGATATGGCGTGGATTGCTCGATGGCATATCCTGCGCCGACCACAATGGGGATGGCATTCTCCTGTGCATGTACGATCAGGTCGCTTATCAGGCGCGATTTTCCAATACCCGCCTCTCCCTCGATCACCACCACATTGCTGGAGTTTGCATCGATCTGTTGAAGCATGTCCTTCAGGAGCGCGCGCTCGGCTTCCCGCCCGATGATCTTTGATGCCGAGAAAAGCTTATCGGTGCGGGATGCATTTTTTGTGTCAATGGTCTCGAAGATCGTTACAGGCTTCGAGAGACCCTTGATGCTTACCTCGTCAACAGGTTTCCACTGGTAGCTGCTGCGGGTCGCATCCGCGATGCGCTGGGTGACGAGCATCGTGCCGGGTGCGGCGATTTGCATCAGGCGTGCCGCAACATTCACTTCATTGCCAATGACCGAGAATTTGCGCCATTCGTCATTTCCAACCGAGCCGGACCAGATCGTTCCACGGCTGACCCCGATCTGGATATTTTTGACGTGGTCCAGTTCGGCAGGGATTTCCAACAAGGTATGCGCCAATGCCACCCCGCGTGCAGGGTCATCTTCATGCGCATACAATGCGCCGACAGCAATGTAAAGATAACTGCCCTTGTCGCCGGTGGTGATGTCGATCAACGTACCGCCGTAGCGGGTCGTGTTCTTTTGAACAAGCTGGATCAGGGCATTCAGTTTTTCTCCCGCCTGCAGATCAGCGTCATAATCAATTCCATCGAAGTGCATGAACATCGAGACCGATGGACGCAGCTGGGACAGGAACTGCTCTTGTCCATTGCTGATGTATTTATACACAAGCGGATGCAGCCATGGTCTGACTTGGTCCGCCCCCGGCACAAGCGCGGCATCCCACGGCTGGGGATCGCTCATACGGTTCAACCTGCCGATTACCGAAATGCTTGACCTATCCCCCGCCTGACGCTGCTCAAGCACATCCGCCTCATTGCCTAACATTTGAGCTGTCTCTGCTGTGACGACGATCTCCCCTCTGTGAGCGAGCGTCTCCGCCGCGTCGACTTTGTCCAGCAGTGAGCCCGCCAGCACATCGAATACCTGCACATCGGAGTCACCCACCTGAAAACGGCGTGCCAGCCCGCATGCCACCGCGGACTTGATCGCCAATTCCGCGGTTCCGCTGTCTGGCAGGGAGACCACCGAAAATCCCTTCATGGCATTCTGCATGGCGAATGCGGCGCTGACAGCGCGATGCGAGGCGGTCTTTTCGTCGCCGTCGAACCACGAGAGCAATGAATCCCCCCCACTAAGCACCACGCTGCCGTGGTAACGATGTATCTTTTCGATCAACACGCCATAGAGGTTGTTTAGATGCCGCCCCAGTTCCTCCGCCCCGCGCTGAAATCCAAGCGCCGTCATCAGCGCTTCGGTCAATTTGGTGAACCCCGAAATATCCGTGACTAACACAGCGCCGCGTACGGCTTCAGGCAGAACCTGTCCACTCGCCAGGGCATGGCGGCGGTCGATCGGTATATAAGCGCTGAACGGATCCATCGCGGCTCTCCTCGAGCGGGTTGATACAGATAAGCAGGTTGAATTTTAATCGATATATCTTGATAATCTATGGCAAAATAATCCCATGAACCAAAACGACATCATCCAAAGAACAGTGGAATACATCAAACAGGAATTTTCTGACGATTCATCGGGGCACGACTGGTGGCATATCTACCGTATGTGGAAGACCTCCATTGCCATTTGCGAGCAGGAAAAAGCGGATGCCTTCATTGTGCAGCTTGCGGCTTTGCTCCATGATCTCGACGATTGGAAATTCAATGAATCCGACGACGAGACTCCGCTTCGCGCCAAAGCTTGGCTCGAATCCTGCGGTGTGGACTCAGCCACCACCCAAGCCGTGTGCAACATCATCATGCGCATCTCCTATAAAGGCGCAGGCGTCGCGAACAAAATGGACTCGCTCGAAGGTTTCATCGTCCAGGATGCTGACCGTCTTGATGCCATCGGCGCCATTGGCATTGGGCGCGCCTTTGCCTATGGCGGCTACAAGAACCGCCCGCTTTATGATCCCGACTCTCCACCCACCATGCATGCCAGTTTTGAAGAATATAAAAACAGCAAAAGCGCCACCATCAACCACTTCTACGAAAAACTGCTTTTACTCAAAGACAGGATGAACACCCCCGCCGCCAAACGCATTGCCGAACAGCGGCACGATGTGATGGTGAGATTCCTCGATCAGTTCATGAAGGAATGGGACGGATTGGACGGGTAGCCCAGATCACTTTTTCAGTTCGAACACCAATGCTCGTTCTGACCTGTGTATAAGTTCGTGCGAAGTTGACCCCTGCGCAGATTCGCCCAAGCTTTCCAATGAACTTGCCAACCCGCTTCTATGCCCTTCGCGTGGGATCATTACGATCAAGTAATCGTAGTCGACATCGTTCTCTGCGACCCATTCATCCACGCAGGCGATATCTGCGCAATGCTGGAACAATGTTAATTGTTCATGCCAGGGGAAGAAGTTCTCCGCAAGAGTCCACTCCAGACCTTGCAAAGTGGTCGTACTCTTCCGCCCTGTCAACGCAGGGAACCATTCCTGCAATGGATCGGTCATTGAAAACTCCCGCCCTGTTGCCAGAAGAAACGTCGCGCTTTCAGTCGCGTTTTCATTCACCCATGCGATCATCTCCAACTCACCCGCCTTCAAACTCGTATTGACCAGTTGAAAATCAAAGATGACGGCGGTCATGACGAAGTAAATAACCAGCCCCATCCATAGGATCTGAACCCTGCGCCTCGTAAACAGGACTTCAGCCTGTTCGCTGACCATTCGGCTGATCCACGCTGAAAATTTGACCAGCCCCATCCCTGCCAGCATGGCAAGTGATAATAATGCGATCCCCTCGCCTCCGCGCGGATCGATTAACAGAGCCAACAAAGCCCATGCAAACAAGAAATAACTTTTTTGCCTGAGCGTCAGGAAAATTCCAATGAGTGCCAGAAGAAGTATGGGCAGAAAAAGAATATCACCCAATCCGTCGAATTTCAGGATACCGAGGTAGGACTCCAATGTTCGCTGGCTGGTTTGCCCCGCGGAAATGAACGGCTCGATACCATGACGCGCAAGTACCGTCCCCCACCACGGGGAACTAAGCAATGCCACCCCAAGACCGGTGAAAAATGCAGGGATGAATCCACGTTTGTTCAACCCGAAGAATAGGAACAGCAGAAAGCCGCCCAGCGCCGCATGTAACGCCGTCTGCGGATGGCTGATTACCGTGCCTACGCCGAATAGGATGGTGAGAAAAAGATGGCTGCGCTTGGGGTTTCTAAAGAGCAGGACCGTTTGCCACAACATCAATAGTAAAAATAACATGCCAAAGGCGCGGGGGATACCTCCACCCATGATCTGCCAGACGAAGGCGCGCGGTGAAAGCGCGTAGATCAACGTTGCCAGTGATGCGGACGTGCGCGAGTTGATAATCTCTTTGGCGAAATGATAAAAGGCGAGGATGGAGAGAGAGTTGATAACAGCCGGAAGGTAGAGAAAGATAGCTAGATCAGAATCAGGGACGAGCGCGGAAAGAAGCGCGGCAATGTAAAATCCGAAGGGAGGATAGGCGAAGGGGATGTCCGCATGGTTGTAGGTCGTAAAGTATGGGAGCGCGTATCCGTTCGCTTTAAGGTCCTGCGCCATCGTGAAGAACATGCCGCCATCGTTGAGGGGGAAGCCGTTGGCGATGGCGGGATAAAACCGTACGACGATGCCGAATAGGATGGCGGTAAAAAGCAACAGGGCTGGGAGGTCGAGTTTGCGGCTCATGCGCAGATTATAGCCTTGACATGAGGCGGATTTTGCAGATAATTACAACCAATCAAAAAAAGGCAGTGACAGAGGAAAGTAGGCTGGCGGAAGCCGTCAGAGATGTGCAAGGCAAGCGGTGAAATTGCACTCGCCCGAAACCAGTTGAAGTTCCCTCTCGAGCCGTCCGTGTGAAGAGCGTGTCAGGTGTCAAGTTCCATGTGCCATGTTTTGTAGTGCGGAACGCAATCCCGGCGTTATGTGGGATGTCGATACTCGAAGTTCGAATGTCAGACATAAAGTGGTCGCAAGCCTCAAACGACAGGCGCGACAATTTGGGTGGTACCGCGGGAACTTGCTCCCGTCCCATTGTGGACGGGAGTTTTTTATTTTTTGGACAATGGACCGCGGACGATGGACAACGGTCAATCGGCTATCGTCAACGGTCAGAAATTGGAGGCATGTATGCAGGAGAAATTGAACGAAATCGAAAAAGCCGCATTGGATGCGCTTGCCGGTGTGGTTGATCCCGCCGCTCTTGAAGCGTGGCGGGTGACGCATCTCGGACGCAGCTCTGAATTGATGATGGTCTTTTCGGGGTTGGGAAAACTCTCGAAAGAGGAACGCCCCGTTGTCGGTCAGGCGGCGAATCGCGTCAAAGTGGCGCTGGAGTCCGCGCTGGAGGAGAGATCCAAAGATGTCAAACAAGCCGCTTTGGAAAAATCCCTTGCCGGAGAAAAACTGGATGTGACCCTGCCCGGACGCGGCAGGCATATCGGACGGCTGCATCCTTCCACGCAACAGTTGAGGCGCGTGCTGGCGATCCTTGCGGAAATGGGGTTTCAGGTGTACACCTCGCGCGAGGTGGAAACGGATGAGATAAATTTCCAGTTTCTCAACTTCCCGCTGCATCACCCCGCACGTGAGATGCAGGATACGTTTTTCGTGGAGGCGGAGGGACGCGGCGATAACCCGATCCTGATGCGGACGCACACGTCGCCGGGGCAGATCCGCGCGATGCGCGAGTTTGCCGCGACGGACCCGCAGAATCCGCCGCCGATCCGCATCGCCCTACCCGGAATGTGTTTCCGTTATGAGCAGATCACGGCTCGCTCGGAGATTCAATTCAACCAGGTGGAAGGTCTCGCGGTTGGAAAGAACATCACCTTCGCGGATCTGAAAGGCACGCTGACCGACTTCGTCCGTCGTATGTTTGGCGAGCATGCCAGGTTGCGTTTCCGCGCTTCGTACTTTCCGTTCACCGAGCCGAGCGCCGAAGTGGACGTGGAATGTTTCGTGTGCGGCGGCGCGGGATGCGCGGTCTGCAAGAATTCGGGCTGGCTGGAGATCCTCGGCTGCGGCATGGTGCATCCCAATGTGTTGATGGCTGGCGGCTACGACCCGAAGGTCTACACGGGCTATGCCTGGGGTATGGGACCCGAACGACAGTTGATGCTGAGGAACAAAGTCCACGACATCCGTTACTTCTGGGGTAACGATGTGCGGTTCCTTGGGCAGTTCTAGTTTTTTTTACCACGAAGAGCACAAAGGACGCAAAGAAGATGAAAGAAGAAAGAATCTTGGCGGGCTTGGCGTGCTTAGCGGTCGAATAAAGGATGTGACTTATGAAAATACCTCTCTCATGGTTGAAAGATTTCATTGACCTCGATGGATTGTCCGTCGAAGATATTGCACGCAAACTGACCCTCGCCGGGCTGGAAGTGGACGAGATCCTGTATGTCGGTCTGCCCATGCCGGTCTATAAGGAAGGCGAAAAGCACGATTTCAAGACTAACGGCATCACATGGGACCGCGAGAAGATCGTCGTGGGTGAAATCCGCGAAGTAAAGCCGCATCCCAACGCGGACAAGTTGACCCTGCTCGACCTGTACGACGGTCAGCAGGATCAGGTCGTGTTGACCGGCGCGCCGAACATCTTCCATCTCAAAGGCACGGGGAAGCTGGACAAGCCCATCAAGGTGGCGTACGCAAAAGAAGGCTCGACCCTCTATGACGGTCATGCCGATGGGCAGGTGCTGATGACACTCAAACGCGCCAAGATCCGCGGCGTGGAGTCGTACTCGATGGCTTGCTCCGAAAAGGAACTCGGCATTTCTGAAGAGCACGAAGGTATCATCATCTTCGATGACGACGCACCAGTCGGTATGCCGCTCGTGGATTACATGGGCGACGCCGTGTTGGACATTTCCATCCTGCCGAACATGGCTCGCAATGCAAATGTTGTCGGGATTGCGAGGGAACTGGCGGCAATGCTTGGACGTGAACTGAAGAAGCCCGAAACCAAACTGAACATCAGCGGACAATCCGTGCAGGAACTGGCGGAGATCGAAATCACCAATCCCGAACTCAATCCGCGCTTCGTCCTCGGCTTGATCCGCGATGTCGAAATCAAGCCCAGCCCGTATCAGATCCAGCGCAGGCTGAGGCTGGCAGGTATCCGCCCGATCAACAACGTGGTGGATGCGACCAACTACGCCATGCTCGAACTCGGCGAACCGCTCCACGCCTTTGATTACGATGTGCTGAAAAAACGCGCGGGCGACAAGAAGGTAAGAATCATCACCCGCACTGCAAAAGACGGCGAAAAACTCACTACGCTCGATGACGTTGAGCGCACGCTCACCTCGTCGAATGTGCTGGTTTGTGACGAAAAAGGCTCGCTCTCCATTGCAGGTGTGATGGGCGGAGCGGAATCCGAAGTGACCGACTCTACCAAGAACATCCTGCTTGAAGGCGCGGCGTGGAACTTCATCAACATCCGCCGCACCGCAAAACAGCACGGACTTCCCTCCGAAGCCTCGTTCCGCTTCTCACGCGGCGTGCATCCTGCATTGGCGGAACACGGCGTCAAACTCGGCTTGAAATACATGGCAGAATGGTCTGGCGGCGCGGTCGCCCCCGACCTCGTGGACGCGTATCCGCTTCCACCGAAGGATGCGGTGGTGGAAATCACCGCGGACGATATCAAACGCTGGCTCGGCATCGACCTCACGCTCGAACAAACCGCCGACCTGCTTTCGCGTCTTGAATTCAAATGCGAAGTGAAAGGCGATAAATTACAGGTCACTGCTCCGCCGCATCGCATGGACATCGGCGAAGGCATCGTCGGCGTAGCAGACGTGCTCGAAGAAGTCGCCCGCAGTTACGGCTACGACAACATCCCGACCACCACCATGGCAGACCCGCTCCCGCCGCAGGTTGGCAATCCGCTGCACGAGTGGGAGGAGCATCTCCGTGACCTGCTCGTCGCGCTCGGCTTGCAGGAAGTCGTCACCTATCGCATGACCTCGGTCGAAAAAGAAGCGCGCATCGCCAAACATGACGACTACGTCCGCATCGCCAACCCCACCACGCCCGACAAAAACGTCCTGCGCCGCAGCCTCATCGCCTCCGTGCTCGACACGCTCGAGAAAAACATCCGCTACAGCCAAGCCTTCTCCTTCTTCGAGATCGGACCCATCTTCGAACCTGTAAAAAATGATTTACCCAACGAGCCGCGCAAACTCGCCATCGTGATGACGGGACTCCGTGAAGCGACTGCCTGGGATGTAAAGGAATCTCCGCAGATGGACTTCTTCGATTTGAAGGGACGCCTCGAACTCATGTTGAGCGGGTTGCGCCTCACAGACATTTCCTACACTGCGGCGGATACCTACTCCCACCTGCACCCGGGCAAAGCCGCCGAAGTCAAAGCGCATGGACAGGTCATCGGCGTGTTCGGCGAACTGCATCCGCTGGTGAAAGACCAGTACGAGTTGGGCGATTCCCCTGTCCTCGTCGCTGAATTCGACCTCGACCTGATGCGCAGCCTCGAACCGACATACGGCATCAAGACGATCCCTGAGACGCCGCCCATGTACGAAGACATTGCCGTCATCGTGGATGAATCAGTGTTGGCTGAAACCATCGAAGCATTGATCAGGCAAACAGGAGGACGAAGCGTGACCGATGTCCGCTTGTTCGATCTGTATCGCGATGAAAAGATCGGCGCGGGAAAAAAGTCACTGGCGTACGCCTTGACCTATCAAGCGGAAGGCAAGACCATGACCGACGCCGAAGCCGCCGCCATCCGCAAGAAGATCGTCAAACGGTTGGAGCACGAAGTCGGCGCGAAACTGCGCAGTTGATGGTCGAGTAGCCGAAGGCATATCGAGACCTAGTACCAACGGGATGCGGGATTTTCTTGCATCCCGTTTTTGTTTTTTGTATACTTGAACAAATTATTCGATTCAAAAGGAGAGAAGAATGGATAACAAAACAAAAGGCATTATTGCCACCGTCGCCGCCGTGTTGTTGTGCGGATGCCCGGGCTTGTTTTTGTGTTTCTTTGGTTCCACAATGGCTATGGCTGGCATGACGCCGGGTGCAGACATTGACGTGTTTGGCAGTAATGATCCCGCTGCTGCAACGACCATGGGATTTGTATTTTTGTGTTTATCCTTGCTTTTTATTGCAACTCCGTTTGGCGTCGGGTTTGCCATGTTCCGCAAGAAGCCGGAAGCCGTTCCTGTCAGCGACGAGCCATTGCCGCCGACTTCGTAAATGAATAACAAAAATCCTCCGGCAAAACCGGAGGATTTTTGTTTTAGTTGACGATGATCGTCAGGTTCATGGAGCAGAAGGTGGTGCTGCCAACCCGGATGCGCCATGTTGTTGAGTATGACCCAGGATCGGATGGCGCCCGCATGCTCACCGTCAATTCGACGGATGCGCGCGGGGCGACGTTTACTTCAAAATCGTAGAGCGGCTGCCGGTGGATCCTTGAACCGCTGATGTACAGATAGTCCATGCTGTTGCGATCCCACTCCTTGACGCCGACATTGACCACTTCCCATTTTGCGTCGAAGTTTGCGCCTCTTGCGATGATGCTGTTATTCTCCGGCGTTTGGGAGAAAACCTGACAGGCATAGTCTGCCGAGACGGGAACGATGGTCACCGGTGTGTTGGTGAAGGTGAGTGTGGGCAACAGGAAGATAAAGGTCGGGGTGGGCGTTTCCGTTGCGGTGTGGGTCGGACGCGGTGTGGATGTCGGTGTAGATGTGGGCGGCTGGACCAATCCGGTCTGGGTGGCTGCCGCATCCGCTGTTTGGACGATGGCGGTCTGCAGCGAGTTCGGATCGAACGTGGGAAGAGGTTCAGGCGCAGAGGGAAGCGTTGGCAGGGCTGGAACACACGCGAGCATGAGTGCCAGCATTGCAAAGGTTGAAAACAGGATGCGTTTGCGCCGGATCATGATTCCTCAGCCTGTTATTTTACGTTGATCGCCACGTACGGATAGCACAACTGTCCGTCCAACGTCCACGTCATGACGTGGAAGCCGCGTGTGTCGGGGGCTTTCGCATCCAGATCGACGACGTAGGACTGTCCCGGAGCCAGCGCCACGGGAATCTCGACCCGCAGTACGTTCGACATTTTGGGACCGCTGAAGTATTTCACGTCGATGCCTTTGGGCAGGGTCTTTGTGCCGGTGTTGACGATGGTCCATTTGATGTCGAATTTCGCGCCGCGGTTGTACTCGGTATTGTCCTTTGGTCTTCGGTTGATCGCATTGCATGCATATTCCGCCGGTTTGGGGGCGCTGCCGCTGGATGTCGGCGCGTAACCTGTTGCGGTGGGCACAAGCATGGTTGGAGTTGGGATGTCGAGCGGTACGCTGGTCGGCACAAGTGTGGGCACTTCTGTTGGAGTGGCTTCCATCACGGCGGTCGGCGTGGACTCTGCTTGTTGCGCTGTAACGGTCAACGCCACGGATTCTTCGATCTGGTTTTGGCTGGTCTGCATTGCCTGTGCAACGGCGGTGTTGATCTGCGGCTGCATATCAACAGGCGTCTGGGCAGGCAGGCATGCCGCCAAAACGAAAATAAGCGCAGTCAATATTGTCATTTTGATTCGCATACGAATCTCCTTTTGGTACGGGCATATCTGGCAGGTTTCTGCAGCCTGTCAGATAGTATCATTTTAATCCGTTTCGCCGGAACCGATTCCCTTTGGTTTCCACTTATTCTCATCTTTCAGGCGGTGCTGGATGCCGCCGCGGTCGTGCAATTGGTCGAAGCCTTCGGGTTTGATGAACATCTCTTCGCCGTCAAGCAGGGCAGTGAGACCGGTCTGACCGGGTTCGGGGCGTTTGAGTCCCTTGAACTTCGCCGCATCGGACGGGATGTAATCGGTGGGCTCCTCGTAGGTGGTGATGTAACCTTCGTAGTTGCGCAGGATGACCTTGTGGTCGGACATGCTCAACAGGTAGTTGGGCATCAGCGGAATCTTCCCGCCGCCGCCCGGCGCATCCACGATGAATTGCGGAACGGCGTAGCCGGAGGTATGTCCGCGCAGACCTTCCATGATCTCGATGCCCTTGGCGACCGGCGTGCGGAAGTGTCCTGCGCCTTCCACAAGATCGCATTGATAAAGGTAGTACGGGCGCACGCGGATGCGGACGAGGTCCTGCACCAACTGACGCTGGATGTGCACGTTGTCGTTCACGCCCGCCAGCAAAACGGATTGGTTGCCGAGCGGAATGCCGGCTTTTGTAAGACGATCCGTGGCGTCCGCAAGTTCCTTCGAGATCTCGCTCGGGTGGTTGACATGGATATTCAGCCAGAGCGGGTGGAATTTTGCGAGCATGTCGCACAGTTCCTGTGTGACGCGCATCGGCATGAAGACCGGTACGCGCGAACCGATGCGGACGATCTCGATATGCGGAATTTCGCGCAGACGGGTGAGCAGTTCCTCGAGGACTTTCGGCGCCAGTACGAGCGGGTCGCCGCCGGAAAGCAGCACGTCACGTACCTGCGGCGTGCGCTTGAGGTATTCGATCTGCATCTCGAATTCCTCGCGTTTGAATGTCTGTCCCGGGTCGCCGACGATGCGCGAGCGTGTGCAGTAGCGGCAGTACGAGGCGCACTGGGTCGTGACCAGCATGAGCACCCTGTCAGGATACCGATGGACCAGCCCCGGCACGGGAGAGTGGCGGTCCTCCGCGAGGGAGTCTTCCATCATGGCGGTGAACGATTGCATTTCCTCCGCAACGGGGATGACCTGTTTGCGGATCGGGTCGTTCGGGTCTTCGGGGTCGATCAAGGAGATGAAGTAAGGCGTTATATCCACGCGGAACAAGCCCTGCGTTTGCAGCGCCTTGCGCTCGCTTTCGGTCAGCGGAAGAACTTTTTCGATCTCTTCGACCGTGTTCAGGCGGTGACTTAACTGCCAGCGCCAATCGTTCCATTTTTCGTCCGGTACATCGGCATAGATATTTGCTCGTTTTGATACAAATTCGGTTTTCATGGGGTTCCTCCAAAATTATTAAGTCAAGACTCGGATTCGACGAAAAAGCATCGCTCACACAGGAGGATCATGGTCGGGGCGAAAGAAACCGGCGAATTTTACGATCATGAATATCATTGTAAAAGCAAACGGAACGCGGGTCAATGTCCCCCTGTTTTCACGGGTACAATTGGGTGAAAAGGAGCGAAATCATGACCCTTGAAGGCACCCATGGCTACTGGGGTGATCTCCATCGCCCCGGACTGACTCCCGAACAAACTGATTTCACAGTCATCGGCATCCCGTTTGACGGGCTTGCCAGCGCGCGGAAGGGAGCGGCGCTCGCGCCTGAACGTTTGCGTTACTGGTCGCGGCATCTGACGCCGTACAGCGAGGACCGGACGCGCCTGAAGAATTTGACCGTCTGTGATCTTGGGGACATTAAGATCGCGCATCCCGAATCGGACTTTGAGCTGGTGCGCCGTCAGGTGGCGGATCTGCCGAACATGCCGATCCTTCTCGGTGGTGACCATTCGGTGACCATCCCCATCCTGCACGGACAGCGCGAACGTTACAAAGACCTTCGTCTTGGCGTGCTATGGGTGGATGCCCATCCCGATTTGTGCGATGTCTTCGACGGTTCGCGCCTTTCCCATGCCAATACCATGCGCCGTGCATTGGATTTCGGCATCGAACCGCATGACGTGTGCATGGTCGGATTGCGCTCGTGGGAAGAGCAGGAAATTGACCTGATCGAGAACGGCGGCATCCACGTCTACACCGCTGCGGATGTGGCGGAGCGCGGTATGAGAAAAGTGGCGGACAGCGTCTATAACATCCTCAACGATTGCGACGCCGTCCACATATCGCTGGATATTGACTGCCTTGACCCGTCCGCTGCGCCGGGCACGGGCATCCCTGAATTCGGTGGCTTGACATCGCGCGATGTGCTGACCCTCATCAAGGGTATGCAGGGGCTTTCGCTCGTCGGCTTGGATGTGGTGGAGATCGCCCCGCCGCTCGACCCGTCCGAATCAACGGTTTTTGCGGGGCTCAAGATCATCATGGAATATATCGCCGTCATTGCGCGCGAAAAACAAAAGGCAGGTTAAACGAATGGAAATTGAACTTAATGAACTGGAAATCACCAACAACCCCGCGGAGAACCGTTTCGAAGTCTGGATCGACGGTCAACTATCGAAACTCGATTACATCGAAGATGGCGATACCATCGTGATGACCCACGTCGGCGTGCATCCCGAACATCGCGGCGGCGGCGTGGCAGGCAGGATCACCCAGGTTGCATTGGAATACGCGAAACAAAGGAATCTGCGCGTGATCCCCATGTGTTCCTATGTGGCGTCCTACATTCGCAGGAATCCGCAATATATTGAATTGACAAAAAATCAGGGGAATTAATATTGCAGGGCGGACAAATATCCGCCCTGATTAACAAATTCTCGGCAGCATTTCGCCGGGAAGCATGTCCACGAGCCTCGTTCCCCCGATGGCGGTTTTCAATCTAACCTGTGACTTTCCAGTCCCGATCACCCTGCCGATGATCGCGGCATCTTCGCCGTATTTTGCTCGTTTCATCGCGGATAAAACCATCTCAGCGTCATCCCCTTTCACGAACGCAACCAACTTCCCTTCGTTCGCCACAAACAGCGGATCGAATCCCAGCATTTCGCACGCCGCCTTGACCGCAGGCTTGTACGGCAGTTTTTCCTCTTCGATCTCAATTGTCACATTCGATTGCTCGGAAATCTCGACCAACGATGTAGCCAGCCCGCCGCGTGTGGGATCGCGCAGTACGTGGATTTCTCCCGCCGCGAGCATCGCCTCGATCAAATGATTGAGCGGAGCGACATCACTTTCGAGTGCGGTTTCAAATCCCAGATCTTCCCGCGCCGACAAGACCGCAATGCCGTGATCTCCGATCGTTCCGGAGACGATGACCACGTCTCCCTCTTTTGCATTTGCGCCGGAGATGTTCACGCCGTCAGCAATCGCTCCCATCCCCGACGTGTTGATGAACAACTTGTCCGCGCCGCCTTTTTGCACCACTTTCGTATCGCCCGCCGCGATGTACACACCTGCTTCCTTCGCCGCATCCTGCATCGAAGCGACAACTCTCTGCAAGGTTTCAAAAGGCAAGCCTTCTTCCAAAACGAATCCACATGTGAGTGCAATCGGTCTCGCGCCGACCATCGCCAGATCATTCACGGTTCCGCAAATGGCGAGCCGTCCGATGTCGCCGCCGGGAAAAAACAACGGTGAGACGACATGCGAGTCGGTCGTCAACGCGAAACGCGCGCCGTTCATTTCGACCACTGCCGAGTCATCCAGCGAGCGCGGAGCGGCAGTCCCCAAATCGGGGAGGAAAAGCCGCCGAAGCAGGTCGCGGCTCAAGGTCCCGCCGGAACCGTGCCCGAGGATCACCGTCTCAGTTGGGCGGATCGGCACGGGGCAGGTATATCCCTCAAAGTCAAATTCATTCATGGGTCACTTCCCGATGATACTTGTAATACGCGGCGCACGCGCCCTCCGCCGAAACCATCGGCGCGCCGAGCGGCGTTTGCGGCGTGCATTCTTTCCCGAAGGCGGGGCAGCCCGTCGGCTTTTTCAAGCCCTGCAAAATTTCGCCCGCGATGCACAGCGGCGACTCTTGCGTGAGGATGTCCCCCACGTCGAATTTGATCTCTGCGTCGAAGTCGGCAAAATCAGGACTCAAGCCCCAGCCGCTTTGCGGGATGACGCCGATGCCGCGCCACTTGCGGTCCACCGATTGGAAGACGCTTCGGATCGTGTTTTGAGCTGATTCATTGCCCCCAAACTTGACCGCCCGCTGATACTGATTCTCCGCAATGGAT
Source organism: Anaerolineales bacterium (assembly GCA_023382595.1). Taxonomy (GTDB): domain Bacteria; phylum Chloroflexota; class Anaerolineae; order Anaerolineales; family Villigracilaceae; genus Villigracilis. The sequence goes on from JAHDWB010000001.1 coordinate 1,811,119, forward strand.
TCGCCTGCTTCGAGTTGCTTGATCGCCGATACCATGCCATTGAGAAGATCAATCGGCTCGAAACCTGTGACAACGATTGGCACATGATATTTCTCCGCGATGGACGGATACTCGTGGAAGCCCATCACCGCGCAGACATGCCCCGCCGCGAGGAACGCCTGCACGCGGTTGGATTTTGAACCGAGAATCGCCTCCATCGCAGGCGGCACGCAGACGTGTGAAGTAATGACCGAAAAGTTTTTTATATTTTTATTTTTCGCCTGTAGGACCGCCATTGCGTTGGCGGGCGCGGTGGTTTCAAAGCCGATGGCGAAAAACACGACTTCCTTATCGGGGTTGGCTTCGGCAAGCCCGACAGCATCAAGCGGCGAATAGACCACGCGCACATCCCCGCCTTTTGCGCGGACGGAGAACAGATCCTGTGTCGAGCCGGGCACACGCAGCATGTCGCCATACGAGGTGAAGATTATGTCGGGACGCGATGCGATGGCGATGGCTTTGTCAATTTGCTCGAGCGGAGTCACACAAACAGGACAGCCCGGTCCGTGCACAAGTTCGATCTGCGGCGGGAGCATGGCATCCAAGCCGTGGTGCAGAAAAGCATGAGTCTGTCCGCCGCAGATTTCCATGATGACCCAGTTTTGGGTGGTGATGGATGCGATCTCGCGCAACAGGGCTTTCACTTTTTCGGGGTTGCGGTATTCGTCAAGATATTTCATGGAGTTCACTCTTCAATTCTAAAATATCAAATGCGACGCACCGTCACATCTCGTTCAATTCATCTCCGATATCGGCGATTTCCTGAAGCAGGCGCAAGGTTTCCTGCGCTTCCTCTTCATCCATGAGGCTGATGGCGAAGCCGACGTGGACAAGCGCGTAATCCCCGACTTTCGCTTCGGGCGTGTATTCAAGGCAGATCTCCCTGGCGATGCCGCCAAAGTCAACTTTTGCCATACGGAGATTTTCCTTTTGATAAATGTCGATCAGTTTGCCGGGGATGGCGAGACACATATAAAACTTCCTTTCTTCTGTCGTTGCGAGGGTGTTTGGTTTCGACACCATACTTGCGTTCGGTGCAAGTGTACGGATTTCGTCCTACTCAACCACCAGCGCCACTCGCAATGACATTTGCAATTACAGCCTGACCCAACGCGAGACCGCCGTCGTTAGTCGGAACCTGTTTGTGGAAATATACGACGAAGCCTTCCTTCTCCAGCCCATCGCGGACGAGGTCGAGCAATATTTGATTTTGCCACACGCCGCCGGAGAGCGCGACTTCATTCAGGCTGGTCTGCTCACGGGCTTGCTTGCAAATATCCATCGAAATTTGCGCGATGGTCTTGTGGAATTTCGCTCCGATCACGCCGATGGCTTCGTTTGCGCGGATGTCGCGGAGGATGGCGGTGAATAATTCTTTAACGTTTATTGTTTCGTCAATCGTGTATGGATATGTGTCTGCAGATGCGATGAACGGCTTTGACAGAACCTCCATCTCGATGGCGGCTTGCGCTTCGTAGGTGACATCGCTTCGGACTCCGCTGAGGCTTGCCACTGCATCGAAGAGACGTCCCATCGAAGAGGTGAGCGGGGAATTGAGTTTCTTGTCCACTTGCTGTTGGACGATGGCGATTGCCTGCCTGTCGGTCTTTTGCAGGAAGGGCAGATCGGCAATATCAAGTCCAAGCGCATGGGCATAGCCGACGGCGATGCGCCACGGGTGGCGGATGGCAGAGTCACCGCCGGGGAGGGGCAAATATTCGAGGTGGACAAACCGCTCGAAGTCCGCGTAGGAGGCGAGAAGCGCTTCCCCACCCCAGATCGCGCCATCGGTTCCGTATCCTGTGCCGTCGAAGGAGAGTCCGATCACATTTTTATTTTCCAAGCCGTTGTCCGCCATGCAGGACGCGATGTGGGCATGATGATGCTGGACGGCGATCTGCGGAACATCCATTTTGTGCGCGTAATGCGTGGTGAAATAATTAGGATGCAGATCATACGCGACGAGCTCGGGCTGGACGCGGAAGATGTGAGAGAGATGTTTTATGCCCTGCTCAAATGATTCGCAGGTTTCGGCGTTTTCCATATCGCCGATGTGGTGGCTGAGGAAGGCATAGCCGTCACGTGCGAGGCAGAAGGTGTTCTTGAGTTCGCCGCCGACGGCGATGGTGGGATTCACATTGAATGGAAGTCTGACAGGGTAGGGGGCGTAGCCGCGTGAACGTCGTAGAAAGTGGAAAGTAGAAAGCGGCAAATCTTTCCACTTTCCACTTTCCACCCGCACCACTGAATCATCACATCGCACATGAATGGGACGATCATGCAGGATGAATACATCGGCAAGCGGGGAGAGCCGCTCGAGCGCTTCTTCATTTTCGATGGCAATGGGTTCTTCACTCAGGTTACCACTGGTCATTACAAGGACAGCGGGAGCGGGTTCGCGCGCAAGGATGGGGTCGGTCTGGTTGAGAAGCAGGTGATGCAGGGGCGTGTACGGCAGCATGAAGCCGAGCGTATCCATGTTTGGCGCCACGCTTGTAAAATTTGCTTCCCGTTTTTTCTCAAGCAAAACGATGGGCTTTTCGCGGCTGGTCAACAGACCGGCTTCGGCTTCATTGACCTTGCAGATTGATTCGATAGTCTCCAAGTTTTCTGCCATTAATGCGAACGGTTTGCCTGCACGTCCCTTGCGGTGGCGAAGTTCCTCGACGGCATAGGCATTGTTCGCGTCGCAAGCAAGGTGGAATCCGCCGAGTCCCTTGATGGCGATGATCCTCCCCTCCCGCAGTAACCGGCGGGTTTTCAAGATGGCATGGATGCGATACTCGATGGTGGAGATCCTGGAATCAGGCAGGTTGGTGCGGGAATCTCTGAGCGTGACAAAGGGTCCGCAGGTGGGGCAGGCGACAGGCTGGGCATGGAAGCGGCGATCCAGCGGGTTTTCGTATTCGGTGCGGCAGTTGTCACACAGCGGGAAATCCGCCATGGTGGTGTTTGGGCGGTCGTAGGGGATATCTTTGATGATGGTGAAGCGTGGTCCGCAGTTGGTGCAGTTGATAAAGGGATAGAGGTAGCGCCTGTCATTTGGATCGAACAGCTCGCGCTCGCAATCCGCGCAGACGGCTGTATCCGGTGAAATGGGCTGATACGCCCCTGAGATCGCAGCGGATTCGCGGATTTCAAAATCCGCGTACTGGATGTTGGAGAGTTCGACCCGCGTCAGGTCGAGCGAATCAATCTTTGCGAGTGGAGGTTTTTCATCGGAGAGGGATTTGACGAACTGGTCAATGTTTACCGTATTGCCGTCAATGAGAATTTCGACACCGTTCGATGTGTTCCGCACCCAACCGTGCAGGTCAAGCCGCTTTGCCAATCCATACACAAATGGACGGAAGCCAACTCCCTGTACGATCCCACTGACACGAACGTGCATTGTCGACATCATTTTTCGCTGCTTCTGTTTGTGCTCACTTTTTCGACCAGCCAGTCCGCCCAAGCGTCCATACCTTCCCCGGTCTTGCACGATACGGGAAAGACGGTCACGCCGGGGTTGAGAATCTCCACACCTTGCTGGAAGTATTCCATGTTGAACGGCACATAGGGCAGCAGGTCGATCTTATTGATGATGAGCGCCTGCATCCCCATGTACATGCCGGGATATTTATAGGGTTTGTCATCCCCTTCGGGGATGGATGCGATCAGAACGTTCAGGTGTGTGCCGATCTGAAAATTAGCGGGGCAGACCAGGTTGCCGACGTTCTCAACAAGTATCAGGTCCAGGTCTTGAAGCGGAAGCGCGGGCAGGGCGTCTGCCAGCATGACCGCATCCAGGTGGCATTCTCCGCCGGTATTGATCTGCACGGCGGGAAGTCCCGCCGCCATTGCCTTTTCCGCATCGATGGATGTGGCGAGATCGCCTTCGATCACACCGAGTTTCAGTCGTCCGTTCAATGCATCAAGTGTCTTGAGAATGAAGCTGGTTTTGCCCGCGCCCGGAGACGCCATGATGTTGATGGCGAACACACCCGCCCGATCGAGTATCCCGCGGTTGTTTTCCGCGATGCTGTCATTGGCGGACATGATCTTCTCGATAATCGGAATGCGTGTGCTCATATTAAATCTCCAATAAATTATTCAACATCGATGCTTTCCACTTGAAACTCATTGCCTTTGCTGATGCGTACAGAGATGCTGGAACAGGATGGACAGGTGAACGTCTCGCCGTTCGGGCGGAAGACATGTCCGCAGGCACAGCAGGTCATTTCGCCGGGGATGCGTTCGATGTGAAGCATCGAACCTTCCGCAAGCGTATCTTTCGAGATGATGTCCCAATAGAACTGGACCGAGTCATCCACGATGGATGAAAACTGCCCGATCACCAGATTGATCTTTTTTATCTTTCTGGCGCCGGCGTTCGTCAACGCAATATCGAGAATACCCTGTGTAATCGAGAGTTCGTGCATCGCCTTAAAATTACCCCCTTATTGGTCTTATTCCAAGATGGATAAAGTCACCCTTGCGGCTGATATTCTTCTTTATGGTTTGTGACTTGTTTAAGCAGGTCAATTACAACCCTTGCCGCGAACGGGACGGCATCCGCGACGGGCGGTGAAAGGGTTTCACTGAAATCATACACCCGCCTTGTCACGATCCCGATGATGCTCACCTCATCAGGCAGTTTCGCGCCCATCGACCTGCCCAGTTCGAGCGCATTCTGAAGGGATGTGTCATGCGAGCTGGCGGTGTGGAACGCGGAATAGTTTGGAAGATCGCTCAACTTCAAAACTAGGATGGAGCCGGACTGGTCATTCGACGCAAACGCATCCACCAGGATCGCGCGGTCATAACCGATTAAATGCTCCATCAATCCCAGTCCGCCCAATGACAGGCATTGGATGTCCACCGGAACATCGGGCGTCAACTGTTTTTTGACCTCTTCAATGACCTTCCAGCCGACACCGTCATCACCAAGGATTGGATTGCCGAGCCCCACCACGATGGTTTTCATATCGACGCTCGCTTCATTCCCAGCCGGGACTTGATCCCGTTCAACAAAACTGCCTCAACACCTCAAGCGGATTCCCGTCCGCGTCAAATATTTTGATCTCCAATGGCATTTGTCCCGGCAGGGAGTGAGTTGCGCACCCGAAACATGGATCGTAAGCGCGGAACGCCATCTCCACCATGTTGAGCAAACCTTCGTTGACGACCCCATCCTTGATCAGGCTGCGCGCCGCTTTGTTCGTGGACATCTGGATCGGGGCGTAGTTGTTGGTCGTGCCGACGATGAGATTCGCTTTGGTCACGATCCCCCGCTCATCGGTCCAGTAATGATGCGTGAGCGTCCCGCGCGGCGCTTCGACGATGCCAATGCCTTCGGTCGGGATCCCGGTCGGTTTGGCATGCACATCCGGCGAAGTGATATCGAAATCCGTCACCAATTCCACCCAGCGTTCGGCGGCGTAGAGCAGTTCGATCAGGCGTGCCCAGTGCGTGGCGAGGCGCTGATGGACAGGCTTGCCGCCGAGCGTGGCGTAGAATTTTTCGTAGTGCTCCTGCGCGAGCGGAGTTGCCATGCCATCCGCGGCATTGAGGCGCGAGAGCGGTGTTGCCATGTACACGCCAGAATCTTCGCCATCCTCGAAGCCCTTCCAGCCGATGTTTTTGAGATATGGGAACTTGAGATACGTCCACGGCTCGACGTGTTCGGCGATATGGTTCATGTATTCATGCGGCGCGTATTTGATGAATTCCTTTCCGTTCGGGTCGGTGACGCGCACCCTGCCGTCGTAGAAATTGACTTGGTTATTCTCGTCCACCAAACCCATCGAATAGGTACGATGCGTGTACACGTCGCCGAGGATCAAGTCTACGTACGCCTTGTTGCCCAACACAATGTCGTTGAAGAGTTGCAGGCTGAACTGCGCAAACTCCACCGCCCACTTGCCCATCTCTTCGATCTCTTTACGCTGTTCTTCCGTGATGCCCTTTGTGACCCCGCCGGGAATGGACGAACATGGATGCACCTTGCGCCCGCCGATCATCTCGACGACAGTATGTCCATACTTCCGCATCTGGATGACCTTGCCGCCGATTTCCAGCCCGACCTTGTGGATCACGCCGAGGATGTTGCGTTCAGCGACGGGCGCATCGGGTCCCATCACGAAATCGGGACCGCCCAGCGCGTAGAAGTGGGTCGTGTGGTCAGTGCAGTAGAACGCCATGTACAGCAGTTCGCGCAGCAACTTCGCCGTGCGCGGCGGATCGACCTTATAGACCGCATCCGCCGCCTTGGATGCCGCCATGTGATGTGCCTCGGGGCACACGCCGCAGATGCGATTTGTGATGAGTGGCATTTCCTCGATGGGACGTCCCACTACAAAGCGCTCGAAGCCGCGCAGTTCTGGAATCTGAAAATAGGAGTTGGCAACATTCCCCTGATCATCAAGGAATATTTCGATCTTGCCGTGTCCTTCGAGACGGGTAATGGGGTCAATCGTGATTCGTTGGGTCATGGCGGCTCCAATCCGAGATATTGGGTGCGTGATCTGAAGCAGGTTTTATCTATGAGGTATTGCCTGTCAACTATTATTTTTCCAGGGATGATGCGTCGTCGTGCAGTTCCTTGATGAGATGCGCCCGCGCAGACACCTCCTCCATTTTGAGAGAGGCATACTGCGAGGCTTCCTTCATCAACTTTTCTGCAACATCGGCTGGCAATTTCCTGACTTCTTCCAATGTGCAGCCCTTTTCATGCAGATATTCTTCGATAAGGGCTTTTTCAAGCAGGGCATTGCGGTCTTCAATGGGTTCGGTGTTTTCGATCGGTTTTGTAGTCATGTCATCCTCCTTTATGATGGCTTGACGTACGTATGAAATGTTATTTCACCTTCCAGGCTTCCCTATTCGCCTTGAGCAGGGATCCTGCCAAATTGAAACGGTACACCTGCCCGGTCGGGTCGGGGATGCCGTCCAGGATGCGGTCTATTTCCTCGGGCTCGGTTGCATCGATCACAGACGAGAACGCCGTGATGAGGCGCGCGCCGTAATCCATCACACCCTCGGCGGGACCGTAACAGCCGATGCACTGCGCTCCCACACCCGGACAGCGGGCGTTGCATCCACTGCGCGTGGCGGGACCGTTGCACGGGATTCCCTGTTCGAGCAGGCACAAGGTTGAGTCAACCGGCGCGATGTCCTGAATGCGTTTGAATTCCTTGATGACTTTGACATTCCGAGCACGCGGACATTCATCACAGACCGTCGAATCACCCGCGCCGATAACGGATCCCTTCGGCGGAAGTTCCGCTTCACCCTTGACCACTTTAATGACCAGATCCACTACCGCCGCAATTTGATGCGACTCCGGTGGACAGCCCGGCATGTAGTAATCCACATCCACAACGAGATCGAGCGGACGCAGAACTTTTTCGATCTTGGGAATACGCAGTTCGCCCTCGGGCACATCGAACGATACGCGCGGATAAATCTCGTTCGGATTATCTGTCGTGATGGTATTGAACGCCGTGTGGACGATCTCGCCTACCGGACTGAGGTTTGCCAGCCCGGGGATGCAGCCTTCACTGGCGCAGGAGCCAAAGGCGACTAGAATCTTCGATTTCCGACGCAGCAATTTGGCGATGTGCTCATTCTCATCGTTGCGGATTCCGCCGTTGAAGAGCGTGAGCAGGATCGAGCCGTCTTCCATTGATTCGACATCTTTGTATTTCGCGTCCATCGCCACGGGCCAGAAGACAACATCAAAGTTGGCATCCACGTCCAAAATCTTCTCGTGGATGTTCAATACGGCGATCTCGCATCCGCCACAGGATGCCGCCCAGTACATGGCGAATTTGGGTTTATTGCCGTTAACAGTCATGCCGCCACCTCCTCATGTACTGGCTCACTGACATCTGGTAACCGCTCACCGGCTTTGCCCCAGTTCAACGGACCGAGTTTACGAATCTCCTCCACGAAAGCCGTAGTCTCTGCCGCGAAACGCGCGCCCTCCGCAGCGCTTGCCCACACGAGTTTGACCCGTTCAGGTTCGATACCCAAACCCGCGAGCACGCGTCGGAGCAGGAGAAAACGGCGCAGCGCCTTGTAATTCTGCTCGATGTAATGGCATTCACCCGGATGACAGCCTGTGATCATCACGCCGTCTGCGCCGCCTGAAAGAGCACGCAGGACAAAGGTCGGGTCGAGGCGCCCGGAACACATCAGGCGGATGAGCCGCACATTCGGCGCATACTTCATACGCGCTGTCCCCGCCAAATCCGAGGCGCGGTAACTGCACCAGTTGCAGGTGAAGCCGATGATGGTCGGTTCGAATTGGTCGGTCATGGCATCCACTCCTTACGCTTCCACTGGTTCGAGATTGCGCATCAACAGCCCGTCGATCTGCGCGATGATCTGCTCGTTGCTGAAGCCCGTGCCGCTGATCGCGCCCGCAGGACAAGCCGCCACGCACGTGCCGCAACCCTGACAGAGCGCGGGGTTGATCTCGGAGACGTTGTCATCGGCGAGGAATGCGATGGCGTTGAACGGACACAGCCCGTTACAGATGCGGCAGCCCGAGCACGTTTCTTTATTGACGGTTGCCTTGATCGGTTCAAGCGCAACTTCCTTCTGCAAAATTTTGTCCAGCACACGGGCAGATGCTGCCGCGCCCTGCGCCACACTCGATGGGATATCCTTCGGTCCCTGCGCACAGCCGACGATGTAAATGCCTTCGGTCATCGTGGCGACGGGGTCGAGTTTGGGATGTTTCTCCGTGAACCAGCCATCAGTGGAGCACGAGATGCCGAACATCTTGCCAACTTCCTTGGCATCGTGACGCGGCTGTAATCCGCTGGAGAGGATTACCATATCCACAGGGATGCGTCTCTGCTTGCCAGCCAGCGTGTCTTCGGTCTGGATGATCAGCTTGCCTTTTTCGTTGGAATAGCGCGCCGCATCTGTGACCTCCGCCACTTTGCCACGCACGAACAATGTGCCTTCCTCCAGCACACGTTGATAGAACTCGTCGTACGCCTTGTACGCGGTGCGCATGTCAATGTAGAAGTTGTAGACTGTCGCGCCTGTGCGTTCATGCACGAGATGTGCGAACTTCAAACCCTGCATACAGCAGATGACCGAACAGTAGTTGTTGAAGTTTCGGTCGCGCGAGCCAACGCAATGGATGATGCCGACCGATTTCGGGACTGTCTTTCCATCGCGCAAAACGATATTTCCAGTAGTTGGTCCCGCCGCGTTGGACAATCGCTCGAACTCCAGACTCGTAAATACGTTCGGCAGTCGTCCATAGCCGTAATTACTCACGCGCCGCGCATCGAATAGGTCATAGCCTGTGGCAAGGATGATGTTGCCGACTTCGACATTCAACAACTGATCCTGCTGGTTGAAATCGATCGCGTTGGTCGGACAGAATTTCTCGCACGCCTTGCAGGTCCCTTTTTCGAAATAGGTGCAGTTTTCCTTGTCCATCACGGGATAGTTCGGCACGGCTTGCGCGAACGGTGTATAGACCGCCTTGCGGTATCCCAGCCCCGCTTCGTACACATCGTCAATGACCTTCTTTGGGCATTTCTCCTGGCAGATGCCGCAGCCCGTGCAAAGTTCTTCGTTGATAAAGCGCGCCTTCTTTTTAATCGTCACGTTGAAATTGCCGACATATCCCGCCACGTTCACCACTTCGCTCCACGTCAGCAACGTGATGTTCGGATGCGTCCCCGCTTCCACCATGCGCGGCGTGAGAATACAAGCTGAACAATCCAGCGTCGGGAAGGTCTTGTCGAACTGCGCCATGTGTCCGCCGATGGACGGCTCGCGTTCAACCAGATACACATGGAAGCCCGCGTTCGCAATCTCCAAAGCGGATTGAATGCCCGCAATCCCTCCGCCCACCACCAATGTATTTGGATTAATTGGAACTTTTATTTCTTCCAGCGGACGGTTCTCGATCACCCTCGACACCGCGCCGGATACCACCGCCTTTGACTTCGCCGTGGCGACGGCTTTGTCCGTATGTACCCACGAGACTTGCTCGCGGATCGAAGCGAGTTCCATCAAGTACGGATTCAAGCCCGCGTTCTGCGCCGCGATGCGGAAAGTCTTCTCGTGCAAATGAGGCGAGCATGCCGCCACCACAACGCGCGTCAAACCAAGTTCTTTGATGTCTTTCTCGATCAACTCCTGCCCAAGGCTGGAGCACATGAACTTGTAATCACGCGCCACGATCACGCCCTGACGACCGAGCTTCTCCGCCGCCCACTTGGCGACATCCTCGACACCCACCACACCCGCGATATTCGACCCGCAGTGACAGACATAGACACCGATTTTCTCTGTCATTTCACCGCCTCCTTCCTGTCCTCATGCTTGGTCCAGCGACGCGGCATCGGCAGCCCCTCATCCTTTTTTCTTGGCGCGGCGGGCTCCTGCGTGACAGGCACTTCCACGCCGATGTGTGCCAACGCATTGCGCGAGTTGACCAGTTCCGCGCCGATACCCAGTTCCTTCGGCTCGCGCCCGAACGCCAGCCCCATCAACTGCGTGAAGAACAGGATTGGCATGTGATAATCCGTGCCGAAGAAATTGTTCATTTCATTTTGATAAGCATCTACGTTCATCTGGCACATCGGGCAGACCGTGACCATCATCTGTGCGCCGCGTTCGTCTGCATCAGCCACGAGTCGGCGGATGAGTTCAAAAGCAGTTTCGGGTCCGATCTGAGTCATATGTCCACCGCAACAACTGGTCGTGAGCGGATAATCGATCACGTCCGCGCCCAAGGCTCGCAGCAAGTCATCCAATTCGGTGGGATGCTCATGGTCCGACCAGCGATGCTGGTAATCGGGTCGCGGTAACATGCAACCCATGTACGGCACGACCTTGAGCCCCGTCAACGGGCGCACGACGGCATTCCGTATTTTCTCCAGCCCCACGTCATAGACCAGAATATCGATCAGGTGACGCACATCCAGCGTTCCGGGAACATAGTGAAGTCCGCCTGCCGCGAGCGCCTCGTTGACCTTCTCGCCCAGCGCCGGACGCTCATCCATATAATGATCCGCCTTCGCAAGGTTGAGATAGCAAGCCGAGCAGGGAGCAACGACCGTGCGCGTGCCGTTTTTCTGCTTTGACGCCAGCGCCAGATTGCGAGCGATCAATGAATACGCAGGAATCAGGTTGATGCCGAGATACTCCGTCGCGCCACAGCAGTTCCAATCATCGATCTCTTCAAAGTGCAGATCCAGCGGCTCAAGGATCGTGTTCATGGACTCCATGTATGCCTTTGCGCTGGATTCCATCGAACAACCCGGGTACAAAAGATATTTGTTCATGAGGTCATCTCCAACTGCTTGGCGTGGTCCAATATCTTCGTTAATTGATCCATTTGCTTGATCTTTTTCGGTATCAGCGCCATGCGTCCCTTTGTGATCATCCCCAACCCCATCGGCATCATGCCCGGCAGTCTGAGTGGAAAGTGTTTCAAGTAATGACGCGAAGCCAGCCCCATTTCAAAACTGCGTCCGTAGGTCTCGACCATATCCACGAAGGTCTGCGAAAAATCCGGCGCGGTGGAGTTTTCGTACAACTTCTCCTTGATCGCCATGCCCTTGAGCGTGTACATCACATCTGCAATGTGCACCTCCTGCGGACAACGCACCACGCAGTGATAGCACGAGACGCAGATCCATTGCGTGTTGCTCCGCAGCACCTCCTCGCGCATCCCCGCCCTCAGCATCGCAAACAACATGCGCGGCGTATGATCCATGTCCTGTGCCGCGGGACAGGACCCGCCGCACGTCCCGCACTGGATGCACATCTCCAGCCGCGAAACTCCCGCAGTCTTCATACTGACTTCATGCAATAGGGAAAGGTCTTCCTCGTGGGTTAATCCCGCGCGGACCCGTTCATCTGTCATGTGGGGCATAGGAGCCTCCGTGCCGTAACTCATACAATTACAATCAATTGCTGCTCGGCATAATCCATTCGCAGTGAAGATAAACCTCCCCCATGATTATTATTGGATAGCGGTCTGAACAAATATAGTGATAAAGGTAACAATGCGTCCTGACGAATATCCCTCTCTAATTTTGTGGGGAGAAATTTCCGAATCGGCGGGAGCAAGAAGTGATGTAGAATGGGGCAATAGAATGAAAAAGGGACTTTCCACCTCTAAACTCCAATCTGAGCTCTCCGACCTCGGCTTGAGCAAACGCCTTGTGCTGGTGCATGCCTCCCCCGTCGTGGATGCGCCGTCCCTGGTGGATGCCCTGCTTGCCTCCACCAGCGGATTCATCACGCCGACGTTCACGCCCAAATCCCTGCTGCCGTTGGAGTTCCATCCTGCCCGCCCACAAGCGGATGTGGACTCGCATGCAAAAGTGTTTCATCCAGCCATGCCCGCGGACGAGGCGTTGGGTGGTTTTGCCGAGCTTGTCCGTAACCATCCAAAGGCGTTGCGGTCTGTCCACCCTGTTTTGTCGTTTGCAGGGATCAACGCCAATGAGGCCATTCAGGCACAGACAGTGCATGAGCTCTACGCGCCGATCGCAACCCTTGCGGAGCAGGATGGCGTGGTGCTGCTGATCGGGTTGGACCAGCGCGTTAATTTCAGCATTCATTATGGGGAAAAACTTGCAGGGCGGATGCAATTCATCCGCTGGGCATTGACCGGGGATGGAATCGTGGAATGCCCCAGCTTCCCCGGCGACTCGGAAGGCTTCAATGTCATTGCGCCCGATATCAAATCCATCACCCGCCGCGCAGACGTGGGCGGTGTGGAGATTCGGGCAATTCCGCTCAAGAATCTATTGAGTGCTGTAGTGAATAAAATCCACGAAAACGCCTATGCACTGCTGTGCGGCAGAGCCGATTGCGAGCGCTGTGAAGCAGTGCGGTGGGGGTAAGCGATCAAGCTGACGAACGACGTCTTGCTACATTCCCCTATCTTGCAACCAACCCATAATTCGATCCGCCACATCCTTCCACCCTTTTTCGAGCATCATATCGTGCGCCATGTTCGGGAAGATCTCTGCCTCGGTATCGTATGCCCGCGCGGTCTTGCGCACATCCACCGGCGGGATGACTGTGTCACTTTCCCCGCCGAGCACCAGAAGCGGCGTTGTTACCTTTTTGGGATGCGCAAGATTCAAACCCAGCAGGTCAATGAGGACGCGGAAGGATTCATCCTCCATCTTTGGGTAATATTTCATCAACTGTTCTTCGGATATATCTTCCGAGAACAGCGCCCAACGCGCAACCTCGGGCGTTTCCACGGCGGGATACAAGCGCCACTGCGCGATGGCTCGCAACAAAATACGCGCATCATATTTGAGCACCTGCACGAGCGAGTTCCACAACCCATACGGCGGGACAGATGCCAGCAGAGCCCCGGCGGGCGCGGGATTTCGTTCGAGATATTTCTGCGTGACGAATCCGCCCATCGAGTGACCGATCAACACGGGCGGCGCTTCGAACTGACCCGCTGCCTGCTCCACATCATGGACATAATCCATGATCTTGTTCCCGCGGATATTGCCTTCACTGCCCGAGTGTCCGCGCAGGCTCAGGGCGGTGACGTGCCAGCCATGCTCCGCAAAATATGGCAGGAAGAACTCATCCCAGCACCACGCGCCATGCCACATCCCATGTACGAAGAGCAGCGGCGTTTTGCGAGCTTGCTTTTCTGGAATATGGGTGATGGTTTCGAGATTCATTATATTTCCTCCACAAAAAATAAAGGGACACAATATCGTGTCCCTACTGAAACGTAATCTCTTCCACACGCCAGGATTCTTCGCCCATCAACTTCTTCAGCCGCTCCAGCAATTCGGGGCAGATGCGTGTGGTGTCGTTGGGGAAGTCGATCAGGTGTCCCTTGCCGTTCTCGAAGATCTGAAAACTGAACTTGTCGCGCCCGTGGTGCGAGATCAACGTGCCGTACAACGTCTTGATGCGCCGCTTGTCGCGTTCCTTGTCACCCGTCGGGCGCAGCATGACCGTGATCTGTTGCGGCGGATGTTCCTTATCCTTGTCCTCTTTCACCAACGGGACATACAACGACGGGATGACCGCTTCGTTGCGGACTTCAGCTGGTTCGGTCTCTTCGACCTGTGCCAACGCTGTGACTGCACGCGTCACCAGCGGCGGTGTGACAGGCTCATCTTTTTTGAACTTCGGTGCAGGCTTGGAGGCGATCGCCGCGTCATCGAAGGATGGTTGCCATTCGTTCTCCCAGCCTTCAGGGAAGTTATCGGGCGGGGGCGGCATATCTTCGCCCTCCTCAGCCCCCCCATCCTGCTGTGCAGCATGGGGGGTATAAGTTGACTCGGGTTCCGCGATTACGGCGGCGGGTTTTATGGTAAGCGTTGGAGTCGGCTTGGGTGTAGGGACAGGTTTCGGCTTGGGTTGCAGCGCGTCCGGGCGGCGGGGAGATTGCTCCTCCGTCCGCGCGAGCAGAGGCTTGGGAGTCGCATCCTGTTTGGCGTAGGGATCATCCGCCGCCACCGTCATCATGATCTCGGTCTTGATCGTATCCACCAAAATCTTGGCGGGCGGATTGCTTTGATCCACCTTGCCTTCGACAATGATGATCTGCCCGACGGTCATTTGCTCGCGATTGTTATCCCAGGTTTTCGGGAAGAGCACGAGTTCGATGTTGCCCTGGATGTCTTCCATGGTGACGAAGCCCATCGGCTTGCCTGTTTTTGTGGTGTACGGGCGGACGTTGGTGATCAGCCCTGCCACGCGGACTTTTTCCTCGTGGTTGGCTTCGGAGAGTTGCCCCGAGAAATAGCTGACGATGTGCGCGAGCTGGGTTTGGAATTCGTTGAGCGGGTGGTCGGAGATATACAGCCCGATGAGTTCGCGTTCCCAGTTTAGCATGTCGCGTTTTTCGACGTCCTTGACTTCGGGCAGTTGGATTTCCTCGACGACACCCGTATCCGCGCCGAAGAGACTCATTTGTCCCGCATCCGCCGCGCGGAAGTGGGCGCTGCTGATGGCAATGATGCGGTCGAGCGAGGCGAGCAGGGATGCGCGGTTGCCGAACTGGTCGAGCGCGCCAACTTTGATGAGGCATTCGAGCGAGCGTTTTCCGACAGTCCGCAGATCCACGCGGCGCGCAAAGTCATTCAGGTCGGCGAATTTGCCGTCCTTGCGGGCTTCCATGATGATTCGTACCGCGCCTTCGCTGACGTTCTTGATCGCGCCAAGCCCAAAGCGGATGCTGGGCTTTCCTTCTATATCTTCAATGGCGAAATCCCATTCGGAGGCGTTGATGTCGGGCGCAAGGACGGGCACACCCATCGAGCGCGCATCCGCGACGTACAACGCGACCTTTTCAGTCTGCCCCGCTGAAGCGGACATCAGCGCCGCCATATACTCGGCGGGATAATGCGCCTTGAGGTAGGCGGTCTGCACAGCGATCACGCCGTAATCGGCGGCGTGGGATTTATTGAAGCCGTAACGCGCGAATTCCTCCCAGTCGGCGTAGATGGCTTCAGCGATGGATTGTTCCATGCCTTTATCCACCGCACCTTTGACGAACTTGGCGCGATGCTTCTCGATGTCTTCTTTTTTCTTCTTCGAGATCGCCTTGCGCAGGTCGTCCGATTCGGACGGGGTGTAGCCAGCCAACTCCACGGCGGCGCGCATCAACTGTTCCTGATAAACAGGGATGCCGAAGGTATCTTCAAAGATGGGCTGCATGGCGGGATGGCGGTATTCCACTTCCGCTTCGCCGTGCATGCGCGCGATGTAATCGGGGATGAATTGCATCGGTCCCGGGCGGTACAACGCGACCATCGCGATGATGTTGTCGAGGTTCTTCGGCTTCATCTGAACCAGCCAGCGCGTCATGCCGCCGCCTTCCACTTGGAACACACCAGCGGTCTGTCCCGCCCCCATCAGCTCGAACGACTTGGGGTCGTCAATGGGAATATTGCCCAGGTCGAATTTTTTGCCGTGACGTTTTTCGATCATGTCGCAGGCGCGCGCCATGACGGTCAATGTGATGAGACCGAGGAAATCCACCTTCAACATCCCCAACGAATCAAGGATGCCCATTTCGAACTGCGTCACCGATTTGATGGGCGTATCCTCCGAGCCGGATGTCGGGCGGTGCAGCGGGAGATACTCTTGAATGGGTTTGTCCGAGATTACTACGCCTGCCGCATGCGTACCCGCATTGCGGATCGTTCCCTCCATTTTTGTGGCGACGTCGATCACCTCGCGCATTTTGGGGTCGTTGTCGTAGATCTGCTTGAACTCCCGGATCGCCAGCGCATCCTCCATCGAAGAGCCTTTGCCGGGCGAGAACGGGACTAGTTTTGCAACCCTGTCCACTTCGGGGAGCGGAATTTCCATTACGCGCGCCACATCGCGGATCGCGGCTTTCGTTCCCATCGTGCCGAAGGTGATGATCTGCGCAACCTTGTCCGAGCCGTATTTGGCGGCGCAATATTCCAGCATCTCCGAGCGGCGGTCGTCGCGGAAATCCAAGTCAATGTCGGGCATGGAGACACGCCCGGGGTTCAGAAAACGTTCGAAAATAAGATCATGCTCGAGCGGGTCCACGATCGTGATGTCGAGTGTGTAGGCGATGATCGAGCCGGCAGCCGAGCCGCGGGCGTTGTACCAAATTCCATTTTCACGGGCGAAGCGGCACAGATCCCACACGATCAGGAAGTACGCGTCGAATCCCATATCGTGGACAACTTTCAACTCGTAGTCGAGTCGTTCGCGGACCTTGGGCTTGTTTGCATCGTCCCCATACTTTTTCCTCGCCCCTGCCTCGCATAATGCGCGCAGGTAGGTTTCGGGCGTCTCCCCATCAGGGACGGGGAACTCGGGCAGGTGATAATCCTTGAACTTGATCTCGACATTACAACGTTCTGCAATGAGCAGCGTGTTGGACAAGGACTCCGGCACTTCGGCGAAGATGCGGTTCATCTCTTCGGGTGAACGCAAATAGTACGAGTCATCGCTCATCCGCATGCGGTTCGTGTCCGAGAGCACGGTCTGCGTTTGCATGGCGAGCAGGATCTCCTGCAAACGTGCGTCATCCTGGTTGATGTAATGGACGTCGTTGGTCGCGATGAATTTTGCGGAATAGCGCGCGCCGAGTTCAAGCAGTTGTTTGTTCAGGTCAAGAATTTCGGGAATGTTGTGCTGCTGCAATTCCACGAAGAAACGGTCGGGACCGAAGACATCGTAGTACCAATTCCACTTCCTGAGCGCTTCCTCGGGTTTTTCATTGAGCAATGCCCGCGGAATTTCCGCCGACATACAACCGGATGTGCAGATCAATCCTTCGGAGTGCGTTGCGAGAAAATCACGGTCAATGCGCGGATAATAATAGAAGCCATCCATCTGCGCGGCGGATGCGATCTTCAACAGGTTCTTATAGCCCGTTTCATTTTCAGCAAGCAGCAACAGGTGGTAGGATTGACGGTCAAGTTTCGAATCCTTGTCCTTCATCCCCCGCGCCGCCATGTAGGCTTCCAAGCCAATGATCGGCTTGATCCCCGCTTCCGTCGCCGCTTTGTAGAAGTCGATCACTCCGAACATGGTGCCGTGGTCGGTGATCGCCACCGCCGGCATGTTCATTTGCTTGACGCGCTGGACCAGCTTCTTGATGTTCGAGAAGCCGTCGAGCAGCGAATATTCAGTATGGACGTGTAAGTGGGCGAATGACATGGGCAAAAAAGATTATAGCACGCATGTTCAAGAATCCACTGAACGCCAGGCTTAAAAAATCCGTATTCGGATAAAATACAATCGGTTTATCCCCTTGTCATGCGTTCTTGCTGGATCGAAAAGGTACGCACTTCATGCCGCCCATTCCTGTTAGTAAAACCAAGATCATCCCGCCGCGCCGTCGTTCCGAGTTGCTCACCCGCAAACGGCTTCTGGACATGTTGTTCGATGCGCTTGACCGCAAGTTGACCCTCGTCTCCGCGCCTGCCGGGTATGGGAAGACATCGCTCTTGATCGATCTTGTCCATCAAAGTGAACTTCCAGCCTGCTGGCTGGCTTTGGATGAGCTGGACCGTGAGCCGCAACGGTTCGTTGCATATTTCATCGCCGCGTTGATGGAGCGTTTCCCAAATTTCGGAGTCCAGTCAAAAGCAGTTTTGGAGAATATGTCATCCTTTGAGCAGGATACGGAACGCCTGCTGATTACCTTATGCAATGAGATATATGAAACGATTCAAGAGCATTTCATCTTTGTACTGGATGATTTCCACCTGTTGGACGGTGTTCAATCCATTCATAACTTTATCGACCGCTTCATTCAGTTAGTGGATGAAAACTGTCATCTGGTAATCTCGTCGCGTGTATTGACAGGTTTGACCGATCTGCCCCTGCTCGTCGCGCGCGAACAGGTCAGCGGTTTAAGTTTTGCAGATCTCGCCTTTCAGCCTCAAGAGTTGCAGGCGCTGCTGGCTCAAAATGACAAACTGCAGATTTCCGATGAAGAAGCCGAGCAACTGATCGCCGACACCGAAGGCTGGATCACGGGATTGCAGTTTTCAGGCAGGGAAAAGTTTCAAAAAGCCTCGATCCACCCGGGAATTGATTCTGGCGCGGGGTTGTTCGATTACCTCGGTCAACAGGTGCTGGATCGTCAACCGCCCGACCTGCGTCAATTCATTCTGCGTACCGCTTTATTCGAGGAGTTCGACGCATCCCTCTGTGAAGCGGTTCTATCTCCGCTTTATCCTGATCCGCAAAATTGGCAGGAGTGGATCAAACTGATCTCCCGCAATAACCTTTTCGCCCTGCCCGTCGGCGCGGACGGCAGGTGGCTGCGATATCACCACCTCTTTCGAGATTTTATTCGGGAACGTTTCAAGCGCGAATTCCCGGCGGAAGTGCAGCCGATCCTGTCCCGCCTGCAGTTGGCGTACGAATCCATGGGCGAGTGGGAGAAGGCTCATCAAATTTGCCGCCACCTGGATGATATGAACGCGCTGGCGGAGATGATCGAGCGCGCAAGCACCTCCATGCTGCAAAACTCTCATCTCACCATGGAATCCTGGCTGAACGAACTGCCGCCCTCCATGCTGCGCAGTCGTCCCGGATTGCTTTCCATTCGCGGGACGATCGCCTACACCAAAGGAGAATTACGCGAAGGCTTGGATCTTCTGAATCAAGCGGATCAGATCTACCGTCAGGAAGGAGACGCTTCCGGTCTCAACCTGAACCTGGTCCGCCGCGCGACGGTGTATCGCCTGCTGGGGGAATATTCTGCGTCCCTGCAATCTGCAGATGAAGTAATAAAAGCGACCGAAGCAAGCGACGCCATGCAGCTCCTTCATGCCGAAGCCTTGCGCCTAAAGGGACTGGCTTTATACCGATTGGGGAATGCCCGCCAGGCGGTTTCCTTTTTGGAGCGGTCATTGGAACTGCAGAGCCGGTTCAAAAAATCGAACATTCCTGTGCTCTTGATGGAAACAGGCATGGCATATCGCGCCATGGGGAATTTTGAGGAAGCTCGTAATGCCTATGAAAAAGCCCTCCAAATTTGGAGAAGGGAAGGGAATCTATCCTGGCAGGCGAGTTTGTTGAATAATTTGGGAATTCTCCATCAGTTTTTGGGGGAGTATGAAAAAGCTGCGCTCGCATTTGAGGATGGGTTGCTATGCGCCCAGCGCAGCCGCAATACGCGATTGGATATCCTGATCTCAATTGGCTTGGGGGAACTATTTGCGGAATTGGAAGATTTTGAGATGGCAAGGCAGAACTATCGTCGTGCATCAGATGTGCTGCAAGGAATGGATGACCATTTCCTGTTCCACTCGCTGGCGTTTTCTCGAGCGAATTTGGCATTGTTGCAGAAAGATGTGGTTTCCGCGCTCGCAGTCATCGAGCAAGTAATGGATACAATTCTTTCCGGAGAATCGAAGTATGAGAATGGTTTGCTTGATATTATTCATGGACGTATTTCTCTGCTCAAGGGAAACTCTCAACAGGCGGCACAGGAATTCGAGCAAGCTGAGAGAAGTTTTGACGAAGACGGCAGGAACGTGGATGCCACTGTCGCTCGCGTATGGCGCGCCGCCGCTTACTATCAGGTTGGAAAGGTTGACGACGTTCTTGAAATTTTCTCGAAGTTGTCTGTAGATCGTGGGAAAATTCCAAACACGGTCCTGATTTCCGTTATCCAGGCTCGAGAGTGGTTTCATGATTTTCAAGTGCGGAATAAAATTCCCCGCACGGTACGGGATATTTTTTCACAGGCGGAACGGCTTTCCGGAAAAATGCCCGCTATTCGTCGGCAGTTGCGGCGGCAGGCGCGCGCGGTTCCCAGCCCGGCTCCTCATCTCACCATTCAGGCTTTGGGGCAGGCGGTGGTGAGCATTGATGGGAAGCAATTGACTCTTTCGGATTGGCAAACCCAGTCCGTGCGGGACCTGTTCTTTTGTTTTCTGGCGGCAACCAAACCGCAGACCAAGGAACAGATCGGTGAGACGCTTTGGCCCGATGTGTTCGAACCATCCAAATTAAAACTGCGTTTCAAAAACGAGATTTATCGCCTGCGCCGGGCAGTTGGGCAGGATGTAATTCTCTTCCAAGATGTCTTTTACTTTTTCAATCGAAATCTGGATTATGAATATGATGTTGAAGCCTTCGAAGCTTTCCTTGCAAGGGCAAAAGCGGCAGAGAATCCCCAAGACCAGGTCGATTTTTTCAAAAAAGCGGTGGATCTGTTTGCGGGTCCATATCTGGCAGATGTATATTCGGATTGGGCGATGTTCGACCGCGAACGGCTGGGGCGGGCATACCTCAATGCATTGGTGAGTCTGGCGGACTTATACTTGAAGCACGCCCAGCCGGAGGTATCCATTTCCATCTGTCAGCGTGCCATTGAATACGACGCTGGCTGTGAAGACGCCTACCAGATCGCCATGCAAGCCTACAACCGGCTTGGAGATGATGCATCCGTCACCCGCATATATCAATCCTGCCGGGACGCGCTGAATACATTGTTCGGCATTCCTCCCTCGAAAGAGACGGAAGAACTCTATCGCCGTTTGGGGAAATAACCCGTTTGGTCGGTTCATGGATCAGCCCGCCGGGCTGATTTTTTATTTTTTGAAGCCTGTTTTGAAGCCTGGGGGCGGGTATCCTACGCACATCTTACTAAATTTGACCAGTAAAAAGGATAAAAGATCATGAAAAACACCTTCAATCTCCTCGTTTCATCCACCCTGAAGATCAACCGCCAGCACATCCAACTTTTGTTCGTCGTTCTCACCCTTGCCATGCTGGTGCTTGGTGTTGGCGCTCCGGAGGATGGCGGCGGGAATACCATTCGGTGATCCTTTTGGCTGCTGTTGCCGGCGGTTTACTGGCTGGCATTGGCTGGGCGCGCTGGCGGGGAACCTCCTACCAGCCGCCTGCCTTACGGCACACTTGGCTGGTTTTTATCGCCTTTTTACCTCAATTTGCCATTGTTTATCTTCCGGAAGTCCGCGGACAAATCTCGGACGGATGGGCGGGGGCGCTCCTGACCGCCTCCCAACTCCTGTTGCTGGGGTTCGCGTGGCTCAATCGGAAACTGCCCGGGATGATGATTCTGCTCGTTGGAGCGGCACTCAACTTCACAGTTATGGCGGCGAACGGCGGATTCATGCCCATCAGCCCGCAGACAGCCAGCCGCCTCGTCCCGCCGGAGATTTTGCAGGAGATTCCGCCCGGCAGCCGTTTTGGGTCAAAAGATATTCTCCTGCATCCGGAAGCGACCCGTTTCGAGTGGCTGGCGGATCGTTTTCTTCCTCCAAGTTGGTCCCCCTATCAAGTGGCATTTAGCCTGGGTGATGTTTTTATCGCTGCTGGTGTCTTTATTTTGCTTGCCGTTCAAAAACAACATTAATCGTATTCAAAGAAAAAAAGGATGATTAATATGTTCTCTCCAATTACTGCCTATCAACCATCGCTGCAAGTGAACGTCAGACCGGTTGCAACCTCGAACGGGTTGAGCCGCATCTTTGCCGCCGCGGTGGTCAGCCGTCAGTTTTGCCAGATGCTTCTGCATGATCCGCAGCACGCTTTGCAGACAGGGTATCTGGGCGAAACGTTCAAACTAAGCGATGAGGAACGGGATTTGCTTGTTTCCATCCGCGCCGAGTCGCTTGCCGACTTTGCGCGGCAGGTGCAAATGGCGCTTGGAAATCACAGCATTAACCTGAGAAGTTGATATTTCATGCTGACTGGTTTCAACACATCGGACCCGGCATTGGAAACCTTCTTCGCTCATGAAAAAAGGCTTGAATCCATGATACAAGCCTTTGGCATCGTCCTGCTGGTATTGGATCGGCAGGGCAAGATCTTGGATTACAAGACCGGCGGCGGTACGCAATTCAGCCCGCCTCTTTCGCGGTTCATTCCGCTGAAGTTTCAGGATTTTGCCCCCACGGATGTATTGCAGAAATACAGGGGGGCGGTGCGCGAGTTGCACGAGGGGGGCAAATTTGCCATGTTTGAGTACAGGCTCCGCCTGCCGGCAGGAGATGCGTGGTGTGAATCCTTCCTGATGCCCTTCGCGGACGGACAAAAGAACATCATGTTCGTTTGGAATGTGACCCATTACAAACGGACGTTGCTTCCGGGGCTGGCATTGGGCAGTGACAGGACGATCCAGGGCTGGTTGAGCGCCCTCCATCTGCGCGATCAGGAGACGGGCGATCATGCGCACCGTGTCACGGAGATGTCCCTGCAGTTGGCGCGCAGGCTGGGAATCCCCGAGGCGGAGTTGATCCACATCCGGCGCGGGGCGATGCTTCACGATATTGGAAAGGTCGCCATTCCGGACAGCATCCTGTTCAAGCCCGCCCCATTGACGGACGATGAATGGGATGTGATGCGCCGCCACCCGGTCATTGCCACGGAAATCCTGTCGCCCATCTCTTATTTTGCGCCGGCAATGGGCATTCCGCGTTCGCATCATGAGAAATGGGACGGCAGCGGCTATCCGGACGGGTTGGCGGGCGAGGCGATCCCCCTTGCGGCGCGTATCTTTGCCTTTGCCGATGTGTACGATGCGCTGACGTCCGACCGCCCGTATCGCGGCGCATGGTCGCAGTCGGATGCGCTTTCCTATATTTATCAGCAGGCGGGCGCGCATTTTGACCCGTCCATTGCGCCCGTATTTATCGATATGTTTTCGGAATAGCGGCGCATCGGCGGCGGGGAGGGGAACACTGATGCGGTACGGGGACTTTTTTGGGGCGCGCGCCGGAAGGGCTGGTCCGGCGTGCAGTTTTTTTTGTTGCCATGTCATCGTTCTTACACTCCTCCAACCTCCCCATGCTATAATCCCTTCCCTGAAAGGGATTTTATGCTTAAGAACTTCGTAAAACTATTTAGTGGCGACCCCACAAAAAAGACAGTTGCACAATACGGCGCGCTGGTGGAGCAGGTCAACGCGCTGGAGGCGGACTTTGCGTCCCTCAGCGATGACGCTCTGCGCGCCAAAACGGACGAATTCAAGGCGCGTGTTGCAGCGGCGCTCCCCTCTCCTGTCAGGAGAGGGGCTGGGGGGGAGGTCGAAAACGAAAAAGACCTCCGCAAAGCCGAACAGGACGCGCTGAACGAGATCATGCCGGAAGCCTTTGCCGCCGTGCGTGAAGCATCCAAGCGGACGATCGGTCTGCGCCATTATGATGTGCAGATCATCGGCGGCGCGGCGTTGCACGACGGGCAGATCGCGGAAATGCGCACAGGCGAAGGCAAGACGCTGGTCGCCACCATGCCGGTCTATCTCAATGCGCTGACCGGACGCGGCGTGCACCTTATCACGGTCAACGATTACTTGGCGCGGCGTGACGCGCGTTGGATGGCTCCTATTTATCAAGCGTTGGGTTTGAGCGTTGGTGTCTTGCAAATGGCGGCAGTGACCGAGAATGGCAAGAAAGCCTTCCTCGTGGATTTCGAGCGCCAGTCCCCGCATGAAGATCAGGAACACCTGCGCATGGTGGAGCGCTTCGAGGCATACCTTGCGGATGTCACCTACGGAACGAATTCCGAGTTCGGCTTCGATTACCTGCGCGATAACATGGCGATGCGCCTCGAGAACCGCGTCCAACGCGGGCATTACTTTGCCATCGTCGACGAAGTGGACAACGTCCTGATCGACGAAGCGCGCACGCCGCTCATCATCTCCGGTCCCGCCTCGGGCGACCTGGAATGGTACGGGCGCATGGCGCAGGTCGTCAAACAATTGAAGCCCGAAGATTATGACGTGGATGAAAAGAACCGCAGTGTGGCGTTGACCGAGATCGGTATCAGCCGCGTGGAAGCCATTTTGGGATTGCAGCTTCTTGATCCGGATCGCCCCGAAGACCTGACTCCCGAACAGGCGCGCCTCACCGGTTATCTGGAACAGGCATTGCGCGCCCAATACCTCTTCCATCGCAATAAGGAGTATCTCGTACAGGCGGGAAAAGTCGTCATTGTGGATGAGTTCACGGGGCGGCTCATGCCCGGGCGCAGGTGGAGCGACGGTTTGCATCAGGCGGTGGAGGCGAAGGAAGGCGTGAAGGTTGAGCCGGAGTCGGTCACCTATGCCACCATCACTCTGCAAAATTATTTCCGTCTGTATCAGAAACTGGCGGGCATGACCGGTACTGCGCTGACCGAAGCCGAGGAGTTCAACAAGATCTACAAGCTTGAGGTCGCGCCCATCCCGCCGAACCTTGAGTATCAATCCTACGGTAAGGACGCGCCGCTGGCGGAGATCAAGGCTAAGGACGACGAAGGTTACACCTATTCGTATTTTTCAAAAGCGGGCGAAGAAGCGCCGTTGTTCTATCGCAGAAAAGATTACCCCGATATGATTTTCCGCACGGGGGAGGCAAAAATCCGCGCGATTGTGGGGGAAATCGTCCGCTACCATGCGCTCGGACGTCCAATGTTGGTGGGCACAACCTCCGTTGAATCATCGGAAGGTCTCTCGAATCGCCTCAAGGCGGAGCCTGTCCGGCGTTTGATGCAGTACCTGCTCGTCCGTGACCAGTACCTGCGCGCGAACGACCTGGAGGAGGATGGTCGCCTCATCGCGGACCTCGTGCCGTTCAACGAGCCCATCGACAAACTCTCCCCCGACGCCTTGCGCAAGTTCATCGCGCCGCACGGCATGACCAGCATCAGCCTCGATGACGAGAACAATCTGCAAACCCTGCTCACCCTGTTGCGCCTGCCTGAAACGGTGAAGGAACGCTTGAAGAAGATCTTTCAGGGCGGCGTGCCGCATCAGGTCTTGAACGCCCGCAAGCACACCGAAGAGTCGCAGATCATCGCGGGTGCGGGCGCGTTCGGCGCGGTGACGATCGCCACCAACATGGCGGGGCGCGGTGTGGACATCAAACTCGGCGGCGAACTGGCGGAGGAAGTCATCACGGCGGTCAACCGCGTGTTGGGCAGGGCGGGGCACAAAGACCCGTTCGACATGACCATGGAAGAACGCCGCGCGGCACTGAAGAAGATCGACCCATCCGGGTACGGAATTTACGACGCGGAAGTGAAACACTTCCTGCAATACTTCGACGACATGGAGCGCGTGAAGGAACTGGGCGGCTTGCACGTCATCGGCTCGGAGCGGCATGAAGCCCGCCGCATCGATAACCAGTTGCGCGGACGCGCCGCCCGTCAGGGCGACCCCGGTTCTTCGCGTTTTTATCTCTCGCTTCAAGACGACCTGATGCGGCTGTTCGGCGGTGAACAGGTCAGCGGCATGATGGAACGCCTCAAAGTGGACGATTCGCTTCCATTGGAAATGCGTCTCGTCAGCAACATCATCGAAGGTTCGCAAACCCGCGTGGAAGGCGCGAACTTCGATGTCCGCAAGCATTTGCTGGAATATGACGATGTGCTGAACAAACAACGCCAGCAGATCTACGGTCAGCGTGACCGCATCTTCGTCAAGGAAGATTTGAGCGAAGACATCGCGGATATGCTTGAAGCGGAAGTGACCCGCCGCGTCGAAGTGGGGCTGGCGGATGAGGAAGGTCCGTGGAAGTTGATCGCCTGGCTGGAACAGATCCAGCCGCCGTTCGATGGAAAGAACGGATTGTTCCCGTCGTACGGTTTCAAGTTGATCCTGGAGCGGCTGAATGCCGCGGATGTCCGCGCTTCGATGCTCGAGGTGATCACCAAAGCCATTGAATCTGAGAATGCGCATGCCCTGCGTGCCATCGAAACATTGATCGAAAAGACGGGCGAATCGCTCGAACAGCAGATCAGCGAGCGCGAGGATACGCTGGATGCGTACTTCCAGGGCTTGCGCGATATGGAGGAGATGCCGCGTCCGCAGAAGATGCTGGAGGAGATCAATTCATTGACGCGCCTGCAATTGCGGCTCGGCAATCAACTGCAAAAAATGCTGGCGGACGATCCCGAAGATGCGAAGGATGAGATCCAGGAACTTGTCGCCAGCCAGTTGACGGTCATCAATGCCACGCGCGTGATCGGCGCGATCCAGAACCGTGTTGGTGAGCAGATTCAGTGGCAGAATCCCCTGCCTTCGGATTGGGATGAGTTATCCGATATTCTGCTGAATACCACGCGCGATGCGCTGGAGAAAAAACGCGAACGTTTGAACCATCAGATCGCGCGCGACATGGATGTGTTGTTGCAGCGCGAAGATATTTCCACGAATGCGGGCAAATTGCGTCTGCTGTTGACCCTCTCGCAGGGCGCGCGCACGGCGTTCGATCAGAAGACCCACAAACAGGTGAAGCAGGTCTTCATGCGCTTTACCTATGTCTTTTACGCGGCGCAGTTGATCGAGGGCATGGATCCCGAATCCGTGACGGATGATGTAATGAATCACCTCGAGGCGGCGGAAGCGGCGTTGCGCGATACGTGGGGGCAGAGCGAGTTCAACCGCCTCAACCAGAACGCGGCGCGGCTGGCGGATTTCGGTCCTGCGGCGCGGATCGCTTTCGGGGAGGAACGGCTCAATGAAGCGGTATCAAGCCTCAGTAAGGATGAGGCGGAGACGTTGGCTGATTCCCTCGGAAGGTATGTGTTGAATGAAGTCCATCGCCAGTTGCTGCTGGGTGCGTTCACCGAGTTGTGGGTGGAATACCTTACAAAAGTGGAGGCGCTGCGCGTTTCCATCGGCTTGGAGGCTTACGCGCAGCGTGACCCGCTGGTACAATATAAAGGACGTGCGTCCGAGATGTTCGCGCAGTTGATGGAGGACGTACGCGGATTGGTGATCAGCCGCGCGTTTATGGCGCGTCCGCGCCGTGTGGAGATCACACCCATCGAGACCGCAGAGGAGATCAGCGCGCCGGGCGAAACGTCGGTGCAGGTTGGCGGCAGTAAGAAGAAGAGGAAACGCCGCAAATCTTAGAGGAAGAGTTTTGTTTAAAGACGATACTGCTCCGCTGAACAAATACGCTGCACTTCCAAAGGTCGAGTTGCACCGCCATTTGGAGGGGTCTCTTCGCCTGACAACGATGCTGGATATCGCCCGCCAGCACGGCGTGACGGTTCCGGTGAGCATGTTCAATTTGAGCGGGCTGGTGCAGGTGCAGGACCAGGACCCGATGACGTTCACGAACTTCCTCGACAAGTTCAAAACTCTGCGGCTTTTTTACAAATCACCTGATGTGATACACCGTGTTACAGAGGAGGCGGTGGAGGATGCGGCGAAGGATCATGTCCGCTACCTCGAGTTGCGTTTCACGCCTGTGGCGTTGAGCCGCGCGGAAGGCTTTCCCCTGCACGATGTGGTGGATTGGGTGATCAAAAGTTCGCAAGCCGCCGCAAAGAAATATGAGATCAAGGTCGGGTTGATCGCCTCGGTCAACCGCCATGAGAGCCACGAGCTTGCCGAGCAGGTGGCGTGGATCGCTGCGGAGCACATGAAGAACGGGTTGGTTGGTTTGGATCTGGCTGGCAACGAAGCGGAGTTCGCGTCGGAGCCGTTCTACGGGATCTTTAAGGAAGCGAAGCAGACCGGTTTGCGGATCACCATCCATGCGGGGGAGTGGGGACCCGCGGAGAACGTCCGTGAAGCCATTGAGAATTTAGGCGCCGAACGGATCGGTCATGGTGTGCGTGTATTGGAAGATGAGAACGTCACTGCGCTGGCGAAAGAGAGCGGCACGGCGTTCGAAGTGTGTGTGACCAGCAATTTCCAGTCGGGCGTTGTGAGCGATCTAAAACAGCATCCACTCCCGCGCATGATCGAAAAGGGTCTGAATACGACGATCAACACCGATGATCCCAGTGTCTCCCGCATCACACTGGCGCGCGAATATCAATATGCCTGTGAAGACTTGGATATATCCATCGACTCCGTGAAGCAGTGCATCCTGAACGCGGCGCAGGCTTCCTTTTTGCCCGATGTGGAAAAAGCGGAGTTCGTGTCGTCCCTAAAGAAGGAATTGAATTTTTAAGACTGCCATGCCTGATAAGGAACATCAAGGAAAAAACACCTGTATGTTCCTGAGCATCCATTCAAAACAAAATCTGTTCATTTGTTAAAACCACCACATTTAAATCAAGGATATCAAAGGCGCTCCTTTGTGTTCTTCGCAAAGTTGTGGTGTGACACCCTCCCCCCCTTGTGGAGAGGGAATCTCACCAAAGGAGTATCCGATGCAAGATTATTTTAATTCCCGCAGCGTATTGAAAACAGGAGGTAAAGAATACGCCATGTATCGTCTTGATGCGCTGGAAAAGGCGGGGCTGACCAAACTCAGCAAACTGCCGTATTCCATCCGCATCTTGCTTGAAGCAGCCCTGCGCCAGTGCAATGACAGGGAGATCACCCAGACCGATGTGAAGAATATCGCGGCGTGGTCGCCCAAAGGTGCCCGCCCCGGCATCCCTTTCCTGCCTGCCCGCGTGGTCATGCAGGATTTCACGGGCGTGCCCGCCGTGGTGGACCTCGCCGCCATGCGCGCCGCTGTTGCCCGCCTTGGGGGGGATCCGAAGAAAATTAATCCGCTTGTGCCCGTGGATCTGGTCATCGATCATTCGGTGCAGGTGGATTTCTTTGCCACCGCCGATGCGCTCAACCGCAACACCGAAGTCGAATTCCAGCGCAACCGCGAGCGTTATGAGTTCCTCAAGTGGGGGCAAAAGGCGTTCAGCAATTTCCGCGTTGTGCCGCCGATGACCGGCATCGTGCATCAGGTCAACTTGGAATATCTCGCCGACGTGGTCATGACCAAGGATGAGAACGGCACACTGGTTGCCTTCCCTGATACGCTGGTGGGCACCGACTCGCATACGACGATGATCAACGGACTCGGCGTGGTCGGCTGGGGTGTGGGCGGCATCGAAGCCGAAGCCGTAATGCTCGGTCAGCCGATGGATATGCTGTTGCCCGAAGTCATCGGTTTTAAACTGTACGGAAAACTCAAGGAGGGCGTTACCGCCACCGACCTTGTGCTTACGGTCACTCAAATGCTGCGCAAAAAAGGTGTGGTGGACAAGTTTGTCGAGTTCTATGGTGACGGCTTGAGCAATATGTCCCTGCCCGACCGCGCCACCATTGGCAACATGGCTCCCGAGTATGGCGCCACCATGGGTTACTTCCCGGTGGATGAAGAGACGCTTCGCTACATGCGTCTGACTGGCCGCCCGGAGGAAGTCATTGCCCGTACCGAAGCCTACTTCCGCGAACAGGGACTCTTCTGCGATGCGAACAGCCCCGAACCGGAATTCACCGATACGCTCGAACTGGATCTCGCATCGGTCGTCCCATCGCTTGCTGGACCCAAACGCCCGCAGGACCGCGTCGCGCTGACCGACATGCAGGATACCTTCAAAAAAGCATTGACCGCCCCTGTAAAGGATCGCGGCTACGAACTCTCCGGCGAAGCGCTGACCCGTGAAGCCACTTTTGGCACGAACGGCGGTACGCAGAAGATGAAGCATGGCGCGGTGGTGATCGCCGCAATTACCTCCTGCACGAATACGAGCAATCCTTCCGTGTTGGTTGCGGCGGGACTCGTCGCCAGGAAAGCGGTGGAAAAGGGCTTGAACGTCAAGCCGTATGTGAAGACATCCCTCGCTCCCGGCTCACGCGTAGTGACCGAATATCTCAAGAAGGCTGGTCTCATTGACCCGCTTTCCAAACTCGGCTTCAATGTCATTGCGTATGGCTGCACGACTTGTATCGGTAACTCCGGTCCATTACCCGGGGAAGTCGCCAAGGCTGTGACAGGCTCCGATCTCGTTGCGGCGGCGGTCATCTCCGGCAACCGCAACTTTGAAGGGCGCGTGCATCCGCTGGTCAAGGCGAACTTCCTTGCTTCGCCGCCGTTGGTGGTTGCTTACGCACTCGCCGGCACCGTGGACATTGACCTGAATAACGAACCGCTCGGTACGGGATCGGATGGGGCGGCGGTCTATCTCAAAGATCTGTGGCCCAGCCAAAAGGAGATCCAAGAGGCGATTGCGGCGAGTGTCAATGCTGAAATGTTCATGGATAAATATTCTGACGTTTTCTCCGGCTCGGATATGTGGCAGAACATCCAGGTAGCGGAAGGCGATCTGTTCGAATGGAGCGATGAATCGACTTATATTCATCATCCGCCGTACTTCCAGACTCTGACGATCGATGTGCCGTCCATTCAGCCCATCAGGGGTGCGCGCGTGCTCGGCTTGTTCGGTGATTCGATCACAACCGATCACATCTCGCCTGCCGGTAACATCGCCATTGACTCGCCCGCCGGTAAATTCCTGCAGGAGCGCGGCGTTCAGCCCAAGGATTTCAACCAGTATGGCACACGCCGCGGTAATGACCTGGTAATGGCGCGCGGCACGTTTGCGAACATCCGCCTGAAGAACATCATGGTCGCGCCAAAGGAAGGCAACTGGACCAAACTTCAACCCTCGGGTGAAGTAATGCCCATCTTTGATGCGGCAATGAAATACAAGGAATCGGGCATTCCCACGATCGTCCTGGCGGGCAAGGAATACGGCACCGGCTCCAGCCGCGACTGGGCAGCGAAGGGTCCGATGCTGCAGGGCGTGAAGGTGGTCATCGCGGAATCGTTCGAACGCATCCACCGCTCGAATTTGGTCGGCATGGGTGTGCTCCCCCTGAGATTCGCTGACGGTCAGAATGCTGAGTCGCTCGGTCTGGATGGAAGCGAAGTGTTCGACATCGAAGGCTTGGATGACGGTATCAAACCGCAAAGCCAGATCATCGTGAAAGCCAGGAAATCCAATGGCAACGTGATCGAGTTCAAAGCCACCGCGTTGTTGAATACCGATGTGGAAGTCAACTACTACCGCAACGGCGGCATCCTGCACACCGTACTGCGAAATTTAGTGAAGTAACCGAAATAAAAAAAATCCCAGACCAGGCGGTCTGGGATTTTTTTTATTATTCATTCGCTTCTTTGTCGATCTTATCCATCTGGCGGCTGATCAACATGCCGATAATGCTAAAGATCAACAACACGGAAACCACCAGTATCATAATGCCGGGGAACCACCATCCCATGATGCTGGCAATGATCCCGATAACGATCATAATGGATAGGAATACAAAGGGACGCAGGGCGGGAACTTCTGCGCCTCGACTCCGACTTTGTGGATGGTTCAAACCATATAGCCCGATCCCCATCCCAAGCACGCTCACTGCAACAATGATCCATGTGACGCCCCATCCGCTGCCGGGCAGGTCCACTACAAAGATGCCGCACCCATTTTGCCGG
Source organism: Anaerolineales bacterium (assembly GCA_023382595.1). Lineage (GTDB taxonomy): Bacteria > Chloroflexota > Anaerolineae > Anaerolineales > Villigracilaceae > Villigracilis. Next base: position 1,842,822 of record JAHDWB010000001.1, read on the forward strand.
TTCGGGATCGGATACATGGAATAGACTACGACCTGCGTAAAGACGAAACGGTTCAGATCGATATTCTCCGGTCCGATCTCCCAATTCTTTCTCAGGGTCTCACCCGGTTCCAGGGGAAATCTCTCCGTATTTGAATAGGCCAGGTTGGGTGTGCTGATATCCACCCGTATGGTGGGGGACGCCCTTCTCTCTAATGTGTTGGTTAACTTTAGGGAAAATGAGGATGTTTCCTCGCGGGTCATCAGGATGGGACAGGAGAGTCCGCTCAGTTGTGTGCTGGCGAGGCGGTTGAATCCATAAAAGGTGGATTCCAAGTCTGCCCAGGTTGCGACGACGATCAATGCAAGCCCCGGGATTACCCCAAGAATGTAAGCTGTGGAAAATAACGCGATTCTTGTCTTCTGATTTTGCATATTCTGTTTCCTTGGATGAAGTGAATTCTATCCACTTTTCCTCTTTTGGCATGACAGGGAAAGCCCGCCGTTTACAGACAGGCGCCCGTCGGAAAAAGTTTATCATGAGAAGATAATTTTCGGTTGCGGCAGCGGGGGTTGGGAAATTGGTGCTATCTTTTTTTCATCCGATGACTATAATGGAATGGACAAAGGAGAGAAGTATGACCCAAAAAGTCTTCATGAGCTATTCGCGGCGCGAAGTTGGCTTTGTAGATGACCTTGTCCGCAATCTCGAGGAAAGGAAATATGAAGTCTGGCTGGATTATCGCAACCTGATTCCCGGCACGCCCTGGCAGGATCAGATTTATAAGGGCATTCATGATTCTGATGTGATCTTGTTGGTCGTCTCAAAAGCCTCGCTCGGCTCCCAAAATGTGGAGGTGGAATGGCGGCGTGTGCTCGAACAGAACAAACGCATCATTCTTTTGATCTTCGAAGCTGTGGACCTGCCGCCTGAGTTGGAACAATACGAATGGGTGGATTTCCGCGGCAGTTATAAAGCCGGGTTGGATGAATTGTTCTCCCAACTGGAGAAGCCCATTCAGGAGGAACACCCTGTTCCGCAAACAGGATTCAAGATACCGATGATCGTCTGGGTCGCAGCACTGTTCGGCGTGCTCACAGCCGTCATCTCGCTGTTTGCGTTCTGGACGCTCTTTATTCCCTGGCTGCTGGCTCTGCTTCCCTACCGCATCCTCAAACGGAACTTTAACTTCTCCCAGGTGCAGGCATCCCTGATTGTGCTGCCGTTCGCCTTATTCATGTCCGCAATGACGGTTCCCGAAGAACAGATGGATTCCGTTCTCACGATGTTCGCCTGCAGTATCCCCGTCATTTTCATTATGGTGCTTCTCCTGCGCTCGGCAGGGATGCAGCGCTGGGGCAAGGAACAGGCAACCATGCCGAAGTTCGCCAACCCGTTAAAACCGAACATCCCCAACCCGAGACCGATATCCTTCTACGTGGACTATGTTTCCGAAGACCGTAAGATCGCGGATGAATTGGTCCGGGTGTTGAAAAAGTATGGGCACGTACAGAAGGACACGCCGGAGGAAGCAAGATCGGTGTTTGTCCTGCTCTCCCGCTTCAAAAGTGACACGGAAGCGGATCCTGAAAATCAGGTTGTCTTTCCCGTCGTGGTGCAGACCGGTGATGTCTCGAAGAAATTATCGAAGATCCAATGGATCGACATGCGGCACAGCGTGCATGGACTGAACACCATCGCCCAACTCCTGCCGGAGCCGGAGAAACTGCTGAAGGCGCTGGGCAACCGTCCGCGCGGCAATCAATTGATCCTGCCTGCGCCGGTCACAGCGATGTATTATTTCCTTATCTTGCTGGGAGTGCTCGTCCTTGGCACCTTCACAAAACTTGTCTTTGGGCTTGCGGCATCGGATATTTCCATGGATGCCTTTGACAACGCCCTGGCTTCTGTGTTCTTCCCTTATCTGATCAGCGTCGTCCTTACGGGACTTTTGATCTATTTCATGACGCGGTCTCTTCTCCGTCGTCAGGGACGAATGGCTGGTTTCTGGAGTTTTTCGCTGGCATTGCTCCTGCTGGGATGTCTTCTCTTCTGGCAATTCATCCTGGGTGGCAATGTCATAGCCGTGATCGATGAGCTTGACCCTAACGCCGACATCAGCGCCGCCTTTGTGACCTTCTTCCCAATTACGATCTATGTGGTCGGGGCAGCGGTGATGGGCATCTTCCTCTTCTTCCGCCGCAGGGATATCATGCTGTGGTTCCCGGCAGAAGTAAAGCGCAAATGAATAAAGAATAAAAAGAACCCGCGAGACAGCGGGTTCTTTTTTCATAATCGAAGTCCCTTCCCAAATCGGTTATACTTCGTTCGCTCACACGGCGGAATCACCGCCTTAAATCGACCGATAAACGAGAATTTGAAAGCAGCATGACCGACCATATCCGCAACTTCTGTATCATCGCCCATGTAGATCATGGCAAATCCACGCTCGCCGACCGCCTGTTGCAACTGACCGGCGCCATCTCCGAACGTGACATGACCGAGCAGGCGCTCGACTCGATGGACCTCGAACGCGAAAAAGGCGTCACCATCAAGGCGTCCGCGGTCCGCATGTATTACACGGCGAAAGATAACCAAAAATACGAACTGAACCTGATCGACACGCCCGGACACGTGGACTTCGGCTACGAAGTCAGCCGCGCGTTGAAAGCCTGCGAAGGTGCCATCCTCGTGGTGGACGCCACGCAAGGAATCGAAGCGCAAACGCTTGCCAATTTGTATCAGGCGCTCGACGCCGACCTGACCATCATCCCCATCATCAACAAGATCGACCTGCCCTCCGCCCGTCCCGATGAAGTGGCTGAAGATGTAGGCTCCCTGCTCGGGGTCGATCCCGATGCGGTTTTGCGCGTCTCCGCGAAGGAAGGCGTCAACGTCGAAGCCATCCTTGAAGCCATCGTCGAACGCGTGCCCGCCCCAAAAGATGAAGACAATGCGCCGTTGCGCGCGCTCGTCTTCGATGCGCACTATGACTCCTATAAAGGCGTGGTTGCATATATCCGCGTGTTCGAAGGCAAGATCAAAGCCAACGATGTGTTACGGATGTTCTCCACAAAAATGGACCTGCGCCCGGTGGAGATCGGTATTTTCTCGCCGGGGATGAAACCCGTGACTTCGATCGGCTCCGGGGAAGTGGGCTACGTGGCGACGGGATTCAAGACCGTACACGAGTGCCGCGTCGGTGACACGCTGACATCTGCCTCTGCACCCGCGGCTGAACCCCTGCCCGGATATTTCACCCCCAAACCGATGGTCTTCGCAGGTATCTATCCCGTCGAAGCGGACGACTACACCGAATTGCGCGAAGCGCTGGAAAAACTGCAACTCAACGATGCCTCGTTGACCTACCAACCTGAAACCTCACAGGCACTGGGATTTGGCTTCCGCGCGGGCTTTCTCGGTTTGTTCCACATGGAGATCATTCAGGAACGCATCGAGCGCGAATACGACCTTGATGTGCTCTTCACTGCGCCCTCTGTGGAATACGAAGTGGTGACAATCGGCGATGAAATTGTTCAGGTTGATTCGCCCGCCGAACTCCCCGACCCGGGCAAGATCATCGAAGTCCGCGAACCGTGGATGAATATCGAGATCATCACGCCAACCGAGTATTACGGTCCCATCATGGACTTGGTCACCAAGCGCCGTGGCATTTTCAAACAGCAGGAACATCCCGCCCCGCACCGCGTACAGTTGGATTTTGAGATTCCGCTCTCCGAGATCATCGTGGATTTCTTCGATCATCTCAAATCGCGCACCAAGGGCTACGCCTCGCTCGATTATCAATTCCTCGAATACCGCCCGGACAAACTGCAAAAGCTGGAGATCCTCGTCAACGGCGAACCGGTCGATGCGCTGGCGGCAATCGTCCATGAGAAGGATGCGTTCCATAAGGGACAGCGTCTCATTACCAAACTCAAGGACTTGATTCCACGCCAGCTATACGATGTCGCGGTCCAAGCCGCCTCGGGCGGACGCATCATCAGCCGCGCCAATGTCAAAGCCACCCGCAAAGACGTACTCGCCAAATGTTATGGCGGCGATATCTCGCGCAAGAAGAAATTGCTCGAGAAACAAAAGCGCGGCAAGAAGCGTCTCAAGATGGTTGGAAACGTCGAGATCCCGCAGGAAGCGTTCATGGCGGTTCTCAAATTGGAAGACGAATAAACCTCTATAATCACAAAGGCACACAAAGGGTTACGAAGGAAGATCTTTAACACCTTTATGTACCTTTGTGACACTTTGTGGTGAATTATTCAATGAAAGATATCAAACGCTGGCTGCCCGGCGCGCTCATCAGCCTTGTGCTGATCGCCGCCATCATATACTTCGTGGATTTCCCCACCATGTGGAACGCCATCCGCACCGCGGACTATCGCATCATTGCGGTTGCGGCGATGTTGTCCTTCCTGTGGATGCTGATCCGCGCCAAAGTGTGGAAAACCCTCCTGCGCGACAAGCCCACCTATAAAGATGTACTCTTCACCACCGCCGAAGGATACCTGCTCAACAACTTCCTGCCCTTCCGCCTTGGTGAGATCGGACGCGCCTTCCTGCTCAGCCGCAAATCGGGCGGATTGAAATTCAGCGAGATCCTGCCCACCATTGTCATCGAACGCGTTGTGGACCTCGCCTTTTCCGCCGCGATCCTGCTGGCAGCCCTGCCCTTCGTCGTCGACGCGGAGGGTTCGGAACGCATCGCCTACATCGTTGGCGGCATCGTCCTCATTGGGCTGGTCATGATGTATGTGCTGGCGCGCAACAACCAATGGGCGTTGGATGTATTCCACAAACTTAGTGCGCGTTTCCCTTCCCTGCAAAAATTTGGGGGCAGTTTCCTCGAATCATTCTTCCAAGGGCTGAGCGTGCTCACCGACGGCTGGCGATTCCTGCGCTTCCTCTTCTGGATGACCATCAACTGGTTCGTGGCATTGGTGGCATATTATCTGATCGCGCTGGCATTTTTCCCGCAGGCACAGCCCGAATGGACATTGTTCATACTCGGTGCGGCGGCGTTTGGCGGAGCCATCCCCGCCTTGCCCGGCGCGGTCGGCACATTCGAAGGCGCGGTCAGCGCGGCATTGACCATCTTCACAGGCGACCAGTCCACATCGCTGGCGGTAGCCCTAACGGCACGCTTGTACAATTACCTGAACAGCGGTGTAATCGGCACCATCGGCTTGATGACCGAAGGGCAAACCCTTTCCGGCGTCTACCAGCAACTGATGAATTTAAGGAATAAAGACAAGGCAGAAGAAATCGAATAGATGTTCCCTCTTTACGACACCGTCCGCTCGCGCAGATTTCCGATCATCAACTGGATGCTTGTCCTGCTGAATGGACTTGTGTTCTACTACGAATTGACATTGGGCGAGACGGAACTCCACCGCTTCATCCTGGACTGGGGGCTGGTCCCCGCCCAACTGGCATTGGATTCAACTGAGAGCTGGCTCCGGATTCTCTCCAGCATGTTCCTGCACGGCGGTTGGTTCCACATCATCAGCAACATGTGGATCCTCATCATCTTCGGCGACAACATCGAAGACCGCATGGGCAGCACGCGATTTCTCATCTTCTACCTGCTCAGCGGGACAGCCGCCGCTTTATTGCAAGCCTTTTTATATCCAACCAGCAACATTCCCATGGTCGGCGCAAGCGGCGCGATCGCCGGTGTGCTGGGAGCCTATCTCGTCCTTTACCCTCACGCGCGGATCGCCAGTCTCGTTCCCATTTTCTTCATCTTCACAATCGTCGAACTGCCGGCGCTCATTTTCCTCGGTTTCTGGTTTGTTTCCCAGTTATTCCAAGGCTGGCTTGCCCTCGGCGGCGCGGACATGAGCGGCGTGGCATGGTGGGCGCACATCGGCGGGTTCGTCTTCGGGCTGTTGATGGTACGATTGTTTGCACGCAGGCGATATTAAGGAAAATCCACAGATTACACAGATCTCGCCGATTTTTTGTTCTCCATCTGCGCAATCGGCGGATTAACAATAGGATAAACAATTTATGACCAAACATTATCTCGTCACCGGCGGCGCCGGATTTATCGGTTCGAATTACGTCCACCGCCTGCTCAAGCGCGGTGAAAAAGTGACCATCTACGATAATTTCTCGCGCGGCGGCGCTCCGCGCAATTTGGAATGGCTGAAATCTGAATTCGGCGAATCCGCTTTTGATGTGGTCGTTGGGGATGTAAAAGATGCCGCGAGAATAACCGAAGCAGGCGCGGGCGCGGATGTGATCGTCCATCTCGCAGGTCAGGTGGCGGTGACAACATCGGTCACAAATCCCAGAGATGACTTTGAATCCAATGCGCTGGGTACGTTCAATGTGATGGAAGCCGCCCGGCTTTCGGAGAAAAATCCGATCGTGTTGTACGCATCCACCAACAAGGTGTATGGCGGCATGGAGGACGTGGAACTGTTCGAAGAGCCGACCCGCTGGCGGTACAAGGATCTGGTGAACGGTTGCCCCGAATCCCAGCCGCTTGATTTTCACTCGCCGTATGGCTGTTCGAAGGGGACCGGCGACCAATACGTCCGTGATTACGCGCGCATGTATGACCTGCCGACCGTTGTCTTCCGCCAATCCTGCATCTATGGACCGCGTCAGTTCGGCATTGAAGATCAGGGTTGGGTCGCATGGTTCATCATCGCTGCCGTGATGGGACGCAATATCACGATCTATGGTGACGGCAAACAGGTGCGCGATATTTTGCATGTGGAAGACCTGCTCAATGCGTATGACCTTGCGGTTGAGAAGATCGACGCTGCAAAAGGACAGGTCTACAATCTCGGCGGCGGACCGGATAACGTAATGTCCATTTGGGCGGAGTTCGGACCGAAACTGGAGAATTTGATCGGCGGGATCATCGAGGTTGCGCGCGGCGACTGGCGTCCCGGCGACCAGAAGGTCTTTTACGCCGATATTTCCAAAGCCGAAAAGGAACTCGGCTGGAAGCCAAACATTGGCGTGGACGAAGGCGTGAAGATGCTCTTCGATTGGGTGAAACAGAACAAGGCGTTGTTTTAGAGGCGTACCATGCAGGAATCTTTTGAAACCCTGGCTGAAAATTTTGCGAATTCGATCCCCAATATCCTTTCCGCGCTTCTGATCCTTGTTGTCAGTTATTATGCCGGCGTATTTTTGAGCCGTCTGTTACAGCGTGTGCTTCAACGCCAGAATGCGGAGACGGGCGTCGTCCATCTCCTCACGAAGACGCTGAAATGGACCATCATCGTGCTGGGCTTCATCACTGCATTGCAGAAATTTTTCAACGTCACCGCCTTTCTGACCGGTCTGGGAATCGTCGGCTTTACCATCGGTTTCGCGCTCCAGAACATCATGCAGAATTTTGTTTCGGGCGTCATCCTGTTGGTGCAGCAGCCGTTCAAGGTGGGACATGTGGTGGGGATCGCCGGGCACGATGGGACGGTGTTGAAGATCGGTTTGCGCACCACCGAAATGAAAACTCTCGACGGGCGTATTGTCTTTCTGCCGAACGCGGATGTTCTCTCCCAACCCATCATCAACTACACGCGCGCCGATTTGCGCCGGGTCGAACTGCCCATCGGTGTGGCATATAACTCGAATCCCGAAATCGTCCGCACGACTATTTTGAATGAATTGAAACATGTGAAGGGATATGTCGATGCGCCTGAGCCGCTCGTGCTCTTCCACACCTTCGGCGCTTCATCCATCGACCTGACCGTATTTTTCTGGGAAGATACATCAGTTGCATCACCCGTTGCCGCAAAGGACGAGGCGTTGACCCGCATCAAAGCGGCATTCGAGAAAAATAAGATCGAAATCCCCTACCCGATCCAGGTGCAATACCAACAAAAACAGACCGCTGCGCCGAAACGAAAGACAAAATGAAGATACTTACTGTTCTTACTTATTATCGTCCGCACACCAGCGGATTGACCATTTACGCCGAACGCCTTGCGCGTGCTTTCGTCAAACGCGGACATCAAGTCACAGTGATGACCACGCAGTACGATCCGTCTCTGCCGCGCGAAGAGATCATGGATGGTGTCAAGGTTGTCCGCGTGCCGGTGGCGGCGCGTGTCAGCAAGGGTGTGCTTGCGCCCACCTTTGGTCTGGTCGCCACGAAACTTGTCTGGGGGCATGATGTTGTCCAGCTTCACCTGCCGCAGTTCGACGCGCCGGGCGTTGCTTTTCGCGCGCGGCTGTTCGGCAAACCCGCCGTCCTTACCTATCACTGCGACGTCCAACTTCCGCGCACGTTCTTTAATCGCATTGTCAACGCAGTGGTGGATTTTCAAAACAACATGGCGGGACGTCTTTCGAATCACATCGTGACCTACACCCAGGATTACGCTGACAATTCGCCTTATCTCTCGCGCTACGCCTCAAAACTGACCCCCATCCTGCCTCCTGTTGAACTGCCTGAAGCCACGCCGGAAGCGGTTTCCGCCTTTGCTGAGACACATCTCATCAAACAGCGCAATCCCGTCATTGGTATGGCGGCGAGGTTCGCGTCTGAAAAAGGCGTCGAGGTCTTGCTCGATGCGTTGCCGGTCATCCTGAAGAAATATCCCAAGGTGCAAGTACTCTTTGCAGGGACGTATCAAAACGTAATGGGTGAGCAGGCATATTCCGACCGGCTCATGCCGCGCATCCGCGAATATGAACTGCGCGGACACTGGAAATTCCTTGGCAATCTCGATCCCGTGCAAATGGCGGCGTTCTATCCCAACCTGGATGTCATCACCGTCCCATCGCTCAACTCGACGGAAGCGTTTGGCTTGGTGCAGATCGAAGCGATGATGAACGGTGTGCCGAGTGTGCCTTCGGCTTTGCCGGGCGTGCGCCAGCCCGTGAAAATGCACGGCATGGGTGTCGTCTCCGAGATCGGAGATTCTGAGAGCCTTGCAAGCGCCATCCTCGAAGTGTTGGATAATAAGAAAAAATATCGCGGTGATGTGGACGCAATAAAAAAAGCCTACGACCCCGAATCGGTTGTGAAGGAATACGAGAAATTGTTTGACAAACTAGGTGCGAAAGCGTGACCAAAGATTTTCTTTTCCTCCACATCAGTTCCCTGCCCTACTTCCGTGGATTTTTACGGGCAATTGAGTCATCCTATTATCAGGACCTACCGCTGCCTTCCCCCGTCTATGACGTGGGTTGCGGTGACGGTCACTTCGCCTCGCTGACCTTTGACCATCAACTGGATGTCGGGCTGGACCCATGGCGGTTTTCGATGCGCGAAGCAAAGAAATACAATGCCTACAAATCCCTCGTCGAAGCGGACGGCTCACAGACGCCGTTCCCCACGAATCACTTCGCCAGCGGATTGAGCAATTCCGTGCTCGAGCACATTCCGCATATCGATGCGGTATTGAAAGAAACCGCCCGCGTCCTGCAACCGAACGCGCCGTTCTATTTCTGCGTACCGAACACGCGCTATTTTTCCGCACTGTCGCTGACGAGACTCTTCGGCAAGCCGTATGAGAACTGGTTCCGCAGAATCTCCCGCGTCCATCACGCAGATGAACCGGATGTGTGGGAAAAACGCTTGAACGATGCGGGCTTCACGCTCGAACGTTGGTGGCATTATTTTTCGCCCGCTTCGATGCGCGTGTTAGAATGGGGACATTATTTTGGACTGCCTTCCGTGGCTGCCAAATTACTCACCGGGAAATGGATCATCTCCCCAACCAAATGGAATCTCGCGCTGACCGAAGCCTACGTCAAAAAATACGCATCCCCCGAACCCGTTGAGTACGGGACGTTCACATTCTATATTGCCAGAAAAAGATAATTCGGTGTTTAACATTCGAACATCGAAAGCCAAATATCGAGTCCTTATCCATGTCCTTCGACGAAAAATACTTTTCCACGCATACATATAAAGACATCACCTTCGCCAAGTACAGCATGTATTGGTGGTCGAACCGATTCTTTGCCATGCTGGCGCGGCGTTATGGACGGCGCGGAGCGCGTCTGCTGGAGGTGGGATCAGGCATGGGGCATCTCGTGGGGCAGTTGTCCGCGGGGTTCGAAGCGTACGGCATGGATTTGAATCACTGGGCGGTCAATCAATCCAAAGAGTTTTCTGAAGCTGCATCCCTGCAAACCGCATCCGCGCAGGAACTTCCGTATAAAAACGGCGCATTCAACGTCGTCATTATCAAGCATATCGTTGAGCACCTGCCTGACCCGGCGAAGGCGATCAACGAGATCGGGCGCGTGGTGGAAAAGGGCGGCATTCTGATCCTTGCCACGCCGAATTTGGGATCGCTGCTCAAGCCGTGGAAGGGCAAGGCGTGGATCGGCTACCAGGATCCGACGCATATTTCGTTGAAAGAGCCGCAGGAATGGCTGAAGTTGATTCGGGATGCAGGCTTTGAGTTCGTGCGCGTGTTCTCGGACGGCTTTTGGGATGTGCCATACATCCGTTTTGTGCCGAAGCAGATCCAAAAATTGTTCTTCGGTTCGCTCGGCGGGTTTCAAGCGATCACGGGCTGGGTCTTCCTGCCGATGCGTTGGGGGGAAAGTATTATCGTGATTGCAAGGAAAAAATAAGGAAAATCGTATAGAATCGCCCTTACGGATTACGGTTGCGTAATCCGTAATTCGTAAATATTGAGAGAGTAATGGAACAAGACACGAATACCGCTCCCGAACAGGAACCGACTGTCCTCGATCTGTATAAATCCGTGACGAAGGATTGGGCTTCATTCTTTAACTTCATCCGCTCGCTGTGGGATGCGCGCAAGCGTGACGAACTCAATCAGGCGCTGGCGCAGGAGACCGCCCAGCCTGTGGCAGTGGAAAGGTCTGAAGAGCCGCCGCGTGCAGGGACGTTCCCGTGGCGGGCAATGCTGGCATTCTTTCTGGTTCTGGCAGCGCAGTTATTGGTGGAGCCGCCCAACCGTCACGGACTCTTTGCGCTGATATTCGCACTTGCGGGGATCGGCGCGGCGATCTGGTCGTATCGCGCCAACGAGTGGCATTTGCCCGCCTTGCCGGCTTCGTGGCAGGTCTCCGATCCGTTGACAGTGAAATTGATCCCTTTGCTGTTGGCGGTTGTGCTGGGGGCGGTCGCATTCGTTGATTTTGGCGACGGTTACTTCACAGTCGTGAACACGTTATTATGGCTGTCCGCCATTGCATTGCTTGTGTACAGTTTCTGGATAAAAGTTCCCAAAGCGGAATCATCGTCCGCGCCGGGATCGCGCCGCAATAAAATACTGTGGAGCGGACTCGTGCTGGCGGTCTTTGGGCTGTCCATTTTTTATCGGCTATACCAACTGGATACGCTTCCCATCGAACCATTCAGCGATCATGCAGAAAAAATCCTCGACGTGTACGAGATCACCGAAGGGGAAACCCTGATCTTCTTCGAGCGCAACACGGGACGCGAAGCCTTCCAAATGTATTGGACATTGCTCGTGGCGAAGGTCTTTGGCACCGGCTTTTCATTCTTCAGCCTGAAACTCGGCACGGTGTTGCTCGGCATTCTCACACTTCCCTATGTCTATCTGCTCGGCAGGGAGTACGGCAACGAGCGTGTGGCATTGTTTGCGCTGTTCCTGTTTGGGATCGCCTACTGGCCCAACGTCATTTCGCGCATCGGACTGCGCTTCCCGCTCTATCCATTGTTCCTCGCGCCTGCGCTTCTTTACCTGACCCGCGGCTTGCGTACTCGCAACCGGAACGATTTCATCCTCTGTGGCATTTTTCTGGGCGTCGGTCTGCATGGATACAGTCCCTTCCGCATTGTGCCGATCCTCGTCGTCGTGGCATTCCTGATCTACGTTTTACACCTGCGCTCAAAGGAAAACCGTCAGCAGGCGTTCTGGTGGCTCATGATCGTGGTGGTGGTTTCGCTCTTCATCTTCCTGCCGCTTCTGCGATATACGATCGAACGCCCCGACCTGTTCGGTTATCGCGCTCTCTCCCGCTTGAGCGATATTGAAAATCCACTGCCGGGACCGGCATGGCAGATATTCCTCTCCAACCTAAAGAATGGATTGCTATTGTTCAACTGGAATGACGGCGAGATATGGGTGCATTCCGTGACGAATCGTCCCGCGTTGGATTTTGTCACTGCGGCGTTGTTCCTGCTCGGCGTTGTCTTTTTGATCGTGCGTTACATCCGTCAACGGGATTGGCGCGACCTGCTTTTGCTGGTTTCCATTCCCATTTTGATCCTGCCGTCGGCGCTTTCGCTGGCATATCCGGGCGAGAATCCCGCGCTCAACCGCGCCGGAGGCGCGGCAGTGACGGCGATCCTCGTCAGCGCGCTGGCGCTCGATGGGTTTGTATCAAGCTTCGGCGCGGATAGGAGGCGGCAGGTCATCGCCTACGGCTTGACGGGTGTGCTCTTCGCCGCATCCGCGTTTTCAAATTACAATCTTGTGTTCGATAAATTCCAGGCGCAGTACACGTCCGCGGTTTGGAACACGGCAGAGATGGGCAGGGTGGTGAGCGAGTTCCGCGACCAGCATGGGCAGACGGACACGGTCTGGATCGTGCCGTATCCGTTCTGGGTGGATACGCGCCTGCCGGGTGTGTGGGCGGGTGTGCCAAACCGCGATTTCGCCATGTGGCAGGACCGGCTTGGCGAGAGTGTGGATTTTCCCGCGCCGAAGATGTTCATGTTCTGGAATGCCGATCTTGAAACTGAGAGGATTCTTAAGGAACTCTACCCGAACGGCAAGCTTAGACGCTATACTTCGGCGTTCGCCGGCAAGGATTTTTACATCTTTTTAGTGGAAGAATAAGCAAGTTGACAGTCACTTTCAAAGTGACTGTCACATGTATAAATCATGTCAAATCAAAAACATTCGTGGATCTACGATATTCTTTTTATTCTCGTCTTGCTTGTGGCGGGATATTTGCGCATCGGCGGATATAACTGGGGCGAAGGTTATCACCAGCATCCCGATGAGTTGTTCCTGACCGGCGTGCTCGACAACTTGCGGGCAAAAACCTGCGAAGACCCGTCCATTCCCGTGGATGCCTGCCCATCCGAGCAAAAACGTTGGATGACGCCGGGGGAATATTTCGACAGCGATACATCCACGCTCAATCCCTACAACCGCGGATATGCCTTCTTCGTGTACGGCAACCTGCCGATGACGCTGGTGCGCGCCGGCTTGGAAATGACCGGGAACGACAACATCGGATCTTCCAAATTCTTTGCGCGGCAGATGTCTGCATTGGCGGATCTGTTCGCCATCTTCTTTTTGTATCTGATCGTTTCGCGTCTGTACGAGCGGAAGGTTGGTCTGCTTGCCTCGGCATTCTCCGCGCTGACGGTGATGCAGATCCAGCAGTCGCATTTCTTCACCACCGACTTGTTCGTCAACACATTCCTGTTCCTCGCGCTCGTGTTTGCCGTGAAGATCGTGGAATGGAAAGGTAAAGACGAGAAACAGGAAACGGGGAATGATGAAGCGCCCGCAGTTCGTAACTCATTGCTCGTTTCTCAAATCGTCAAACATCCGCTCTTTTATCTTTCCATCGGGTTCGGCTTCGTGCTCGGCATGGGGATGGCGTCCAAGATCAACGCCGCCGCGATGGCGTTCGTCCTGCCGTTCGCGTTCTTCGTCCGCTGGCTGATCCATGACCGCAAAAAAACACTGTCCGCTGAGTACTGGCCACTGATTCTTGCATTTCTCGTCGCAGGCGGATTTGCCACCATCATTTCCTTCCGCATCTTCCAGCCTTATGCCTTTGATGGCATCGGTCTCAATGAGCAATGGGTCAAGAATATTTCGGAACAGCGCATCCAGGCTGCCGGCGAAGCCGATCTGCCCTGGAACTTGCAGTGGGCGCGGCGTTCAAAATTATTCTCCTTCGAGAATCTCACCCTCTGGGGGCTGGGACTTCCGCTCGGCATTCTGGCGTGGGCAGGCTTCCTGCTGATGGGTTGGCGCATCCTGAAAGGCGAGCACAAACACATCTTGCTGTGGGGTTGGACGGCGTTCTACTTCCTCTGGCAATCGCTTCAGTTCAACCCCACCATGCGCTATCAACTTCCCATCTATCCGCTTTTGGCAATGATGGCGGCGTGGTTCGTTTTTGAGTTGGCAGGTTCAAACGTTCAAACGTTGAAACTGCCTGCCCTGAGCCAGTCGAAGGGTTCCAACCTTCGAGCGATTGCCGCAAGCATGCTCGGCATCACTGTCCTCGCCCTCACCGCCGTCTGGGCATTCGCCTTCCAAAGCATCTACCTGCGCGACGAGACCCGCATGGCAGCCTCGCGCTGGATCTTCCAAAACGTGCCTGCTGCGGTCAACCTGTCCATTCAAACGGAAGACGGCGCATACAACCAGCCTGTCCCCGCCCCGTACGACCATGTCATCTACGCGGATGCCCCGCTCACGCTCGTTGTCACACCTGCACAGGAAGGCATCCTCAGCGAAGTGCTGATCGGTCGCGTACGTGACGAGTCGGAAACACCCGCCCCCGTTCTGTTGACCGTCTTCTCCGCCTCCCAACCGGACCTGCCGCTTGCCCGCGCTTCCTCGATCCTTGATTCCACGCTGACGACCGATCCGCGCGGACTGCCGCTCACGTTGACGCTCGACGCGCCTGTTCCATTGGTGAAAGACCAGCAATATATCCTGCGCATCGAAACACTCGGCACCGCCCTCTCCCTGAGCGGATCTGGCATCGCCAACGAAACCGATTACGACTGGGGGCTTCCCTTCCGCATTGATGGATACGACGCGTTCGGCGGCTTGTATCGCGGTGACCTGATTCTGCAAGTCTATTGGGCCGATGACGAGGGCAAACTCGAACGCTTCGTGGATACGCTCTCCCGCGCCGACTACATCGTCATCCCGACCAATCATCAATACGGACAGATCACCCGCCTGCCGGAGCGGTATCCGCTCACCACGCATTACTACCGTGAACTGCTCGGATGTCCGCAGGGCGAGAACATCATCCATTGCTATTATGAAGCGCAGCCCGGCATGTACCAAGGTTCGCTCGGCTTCGGGTTGGCGGAAGTCTTTGAATCCTATCCCACCCTCGGACCGATCGTCATCAACGATTCATATGCCGAGGAAGCCTTCACCTTCTACGATCATCCCAAGGTGCTGATCTTCAAAAAAACGGATGATTTCGACGCAGACCGCGTCCGTGCGATTCTCGGCACCGTGGATCTGACCAAGGTCGTGCCGCTCAAACCGACAGAGTTCGCGGATTATAAGACGCTCATGCTGCCCGAATCCCGCCTTGCACAGCAACGCGCAGGCGGCACATGGTCGGAGTTGTTCAGTTACGACTGGCTGCAAAATAAATATCCGTTCATTGGCGTTCTGGTCTGGTATGCGTTTATTTTGATTCTTGGGCTGGTCGCTTATCCGATCGCGCGGCTGGCATTGCCCGGCTTGAAGCAATACGCCTATCCGCTTGGACGCATCGTCGGTCTGGTTCTGCTGGCGTGGCTGGCATGGATGGGCGGCTCGGTCGGGATTCCGTATACACGGGGAAGCATCAGCGTGGCGTTCGCTCTGGTTGCAGTGACAGGTGTCGGCTTGTGGATGAAGCGCAAGGATGAATTCAAAGGCGAATGGGATGCGAATCGCAGGTTCTTTGTCATCGTCGAGATCGTCTTCCTCGCCTTCTTCCTGATCGACCTGCTTATCCGTTTCGGCAACTCGGATATGTGGCATCCATCCAAAGGCGGCGAGCGCCCGATGGATTTTTCGTATTTCAACGCGGTCTTGAAGAGCACGAGTTTCCCGCCGTATGATCCGTGGTTCGCGGGCGGATATATCAATTATTACTATTACGGCTTTGTGATGGCAGGCACGCCCGTGAAACTGCTCGGCATTGTGCCTTCGATTGCCTATAATTTTATTCTGCCGACCTGGTTTGCGCTGGTGGCGATTGGCGCGTTTGCCATTGGCTGGAATTTGATGCGCCGCGATGAAGACGCTGCTTTCCGCCTTCCGCCTTCCGCATTGATCTCAGGACTCGCCGCATCTCTCCTGACCGTGTTTCTGGGCAACCTTGGGACGATCCAACTCATCTTCAATTCGATCCAACGAATCGCCGCCCCGGGTGGAACGATTCCTCCCGACGCGAACCTGATCCAACGCTGGGGCTGGGCGTTCCAGGGCTTGTGGACGATGATCACGCAGGGAGTGGCATTGCCCATCGGGCGCGGTGACTGGTATTGGAATCCAAGCCGCGTCATCCCGCATGGACCCGGAAACGAGATCACCGAGTTCCCGCTCTTCACCTTCCTATACAGCGACTTGCACGCGCATATGCTGGTCATGCCGCTGGCGTTGTTCATCATTGCGTGGGCGCTGTCGTTCATCCGTTCGCGCGCCAAGTTGACCCTCGGAGAGTGGATCGCATCCTTCGCTGTCGGCGCGTTGATGATCGGCGCGTTGAAGCCGACCAACACCTGGGACCTGTATACCTATTACCTGCTCGCGGCAATTGCGGCGGCGTACACGCTCATCCGCTATTTCGAGTGGAAAGACTACTTCAACCTGCCTGCCTGGGCGGGGAAGGTTGCTCTGGCTGTCGGCGCGGCAGTGACGTTGTACGCGCTCAGTTCCATTTTCTACCTGCCGTTCTCGCAGTGGTTCGGGCAGGCATATAACTCGGTGGACTTCTGGGAAGCATCCCGCACGCCGCTCTCCTCCTATTTCACGCAATGGGGCTTGTTCCTCTTCATCATCACAGCTTGGCTGGCGTGGGAAACCCGCGCATGGATGGCGGCAACGCCTGTTTCACATTTGAGCGGTCTGCGGAAATACGTCCTGTGGATCGAACTCGTGCTGGCGGCTTTTATCGCGATCCTGGTCTTCCTTGTGTATGACGGCGTGCGCATCGGACTGGTCGCGCTTCCGCTTGCCTTCTGGGCGGCGACCTTGCTCCTGCGCCCCGACCTGCCCGACACAAAGCGCTTCGTCCTGTTTTTGGTCGGCACAGCGCTGGCGATCACCATCGCCGTGGAACTGGTCGCGTTGGTCGGCGACATCGGACGCATGAACACCATCTTCAAGTTATATCTTCAAGCGTGGATGATGTTTGCGGTCAGCGCGGCGGCGGCGTTTGGCTGGCTGTTGGGCGTCTTCCCATCCTGGACGTTCAAATGGCGCACGATCTATCAGATCGGCACATACGCCCTGCTTTTCGGCGCGTTCTTGTTCACGCTCACCGCCTCCACCGACAAGATCAACGACCGCATCTCGGTCGATACGCCGCGCACGCTCGACGGCATGACCTTCATGAACCATGCCCAACTCTGGGACGGTCAGACCATGGACCTCAGCCAGGACTACCGCGCCATCCGCTGGATGCAGGACAACATCGAAGGTTCACCCGTTATTGTGGAAGCCAACTGCTCGGAATACCGCTGGTGCACGCGCTACACCATTTACACCGGCTTGCCCGGTGTCGTCGGCTGGAACTGGCATCAGCGTCAACAGCGCGGCATCTTTGCCTCGCAGGTGCAGGACCGTGTGAACGAAGTCAGCGCATTCTACAATACGCCCGATGTGCAAACGGCATTGGACTTCCTCAAAAAATATGACGTGAAATACATCGTCGTCGGTCAGTTGGAGCGCAACGTCTACCCCGCCCTGCTAGAAATGCCCGACGGCTTGGCGAAATTCGACCAATACGAAGGCATCCATTGGCGCACCGTCTATCAGGATGCCGACACAACCATCTACGAGGTCATCCCATGATCCTTCACATCACATCGAAACAGGAATGGACATCCGCCCAGCAGAGCGGCTCATACACTGCGCCGAGTCTGGAGAGCGAAGGCTTCATCCACTGTTCGACCGACAGGCAGGTCCTTGAGGTCGCCAATGCTTTTTATCGCGGGAGAACAGACCTCGTGTTGCTGGTGATCGATGATAAACGGGTCGAGTCACAGGTCAAGTGGGAGGCGCCTGCCGGACCTCCCGCCAAGGGCATCTCCCGATCAGACGTCTTCCCGCACATCTACGGACCCATCAACCTCGACGCCGTCGCCTCGGTCCTGGAATTCAAGCCTGATCCTGTTACTGGAACCTTTTCCCTCCCGACACTTCCCTACGCCCGCAGATAGAACACGAGTGCAATGACCGCCTTTTTCGTTTGGTATCTCATCCTGACCCTGCTCGGCTGGTTGACCTTCCCGCTGACCTATGCGCTCTTCCCCGCGCTGACGGACCGCGGCTACACCCTCGCGCGCGCGGCGGGATTGTTGATCTGGGCGTACGTGTTCTGGCTGTTCGCCTCGCTCGGCATCGCCCAAAACGACCTCGGCGGGATTCTGCTGGCACTGGCGATGCTGGTCGTTTTGAGCGTTTGGTCGCTCGTCAACCACAAGGCGGAGATCGTACACTTCCTTAAGACAAACAAGCCGCTCATCATCTCCACCGAAATTCTATTTTTTGTTGCCTTTGCCTTCCTCGCTTTTGTCCGCTCCGCCAACCCCGAGTTGACCAGCACCGAAAAGCCGATGGAATTGGCGTTCATCAACGGCATCCTGCGCTCGGAAACCTTCCCGCCACGTGACCCGTGGCTTTCCGGTTATGCCATCTCGTATTACTACTTCGGCTATGTGATGACTGCCATGCTGGCAAAATTGTCGGGTATCAACGGCAGCATGGCGCATAATCTGATGACCGCGCTTATCTTCGGCTTGGGCGCGATTGGTTCATTCGGCATTCTTTACAATCTCTTGAACCGTGGATCACAGGCTGAAGATCGTCCGCCGTCCACTGTCCTCGGTCTTTCCTTTCTCGCGCCTCTCTTCCTTTTGCTCGTCTCCAATTTCGAAGCATTGCTTGAGGTACTCCACCGCCGTGGCATCGGCTGGACAAAGAATCCCGTCACTGGCGAATGGACGGGCGCATTCTGGACATGGCTTGACATGAAGGAACTTTCCCAGCCGCCGCTTGAGCCGTTCGCATGGGCTCCAGATCGCTATCTATGGTGGTGGCGCGCCTCGCGTGTCATTCAAGATTACGACATGCTCGGCGGTCACCGCGAAGTCATCGACGAATTTCCCTTCTTCTCCTTCCTGCTCGGCGACCTGCATCCGCACGTGCTGGCGATCCCCTTCGGCTTGCTCGCCATTGCCGTCGCGTTGAATCTCTTCCTCGGCGGCTGGCGCGGCGGCATTGACCTGCTCGGCGCGCGCCTGCATCTCAACATCCCCGGCTTTTTGTTCAGCGCGCTCACCCTTGGCGGACTTGCCTTCCTAAATACATGGGATATTCTCGTCGGCGCCGCGTTGATCGTTTTTGCCTACGTTTTTTGGCGCGCCCGCGAAGACGGTTGGAATTGGACGCGCCTCGAAGACCTGTTTTTGCTCGGTCTACCGCTCGGGATTCTCTCCCTCCTGATGTATTTCCCGTTCTATCTCGGCTTCTCATCGCAGGCGGGCGGCATCCTGCCGAATTTCATGTACGCAACACGCGGCATGCATCTCTGGGTCATGTGGGGGACGTTGTTCATCCCGATCTTTGCATATTTACTTTATCTGTGGCGCGGGGAAAAAATCTCTGCCAACTGGAAATTCGGCACGCTGCTTGGGCTTGGGATTACGATTTTCTTATCGCTTCTCACCCTGTTCACCGGCTGGATCGGCTCCATTGTCGAAAAACCTTTCGTGGACTCCTTCCTCCAGTCCCAAAACATGACCGCATCCCAATTCCTCGCATCAACCTCCCTGCGAAGGTTGTCTCACATTGGCAGTCTCATTACTTTGTTGGCGGTTTTGATTCCATCCCTCGCCTTCCTGTTTTCGAGTAACGAGAAAGAAGAGATAAATGATGAGAAAGAAGAAATGGGCGAGGAAAACTTATCCATCGTTACTCATCCCACGTCATCTACTTTCCGCCTTGCACCTTCTGCCTTTGTTCTCATCCTCCTCACCCTCGGCATCCTCCTCATCCTTGCCCCTGAATTCGTCTACCTGCGTGACCAGTTCGGCTACCGCATCAATACTGTTTTCAAGTTCTACTATCAGGCATGGATGCTGCTCAGCATCGTCGCAGCGTTTGGTATTGCTATCCTATTCCAAAAATTACACGGCAAGACCGTCATCATCTTCCGCATCCTGATCGGACTGGTCATTTTCTCTGGCTTGCTCTACCCTGTCTTCGGCTTGATGACCAAGACCAACAATTTCAAACCGCCTCAGGGTTTCACCCTCGACGACTTCGATAGGTTCCGGCGCGAAAATCCCGATGAAGCCGCCGCCGTCGAATGGCTCCGCTACGCCCCTGATGGCGTGATCGTCGAAGCGGTCGGCGATTCCTACCAGCCCGCTTATTCGCGTATCGCCACCTACACCGGTTTGCAGACGGTTCTCGGCTGGCGTTTCCACGAAGCCCAATGGCGCGGCGGATTCGAGCCGCAAGGTTCCCGCAGCGACGACATCCAGAAACTGTACTCAACCTCCCGCTGGGATGAAGCGCAGGACATCATCGAAAGGTACGACATCCGCTACATCTTCATCGGCACGATCGAACGCGTCTCCATGCCGGTCAACGAAGACAAATTCCGCCTGTTCCTCACCCCCGTTTTTCAGCAGGGTAGTGTCACCATTTACGAAGCGCCTTAAGACTTTGATACAATTGCCCCCATGACCTACCGACGCTTCAAATACGAAAGCCTGCTCTACCTGCTGGCGTTTCTCATTGCCATCACACTGCGCTTCATCCAACTCGGCGCCATGCCCCTCGCCGACGCCGAAGCCGCCCCCGCCTTGCAGGCGCTCCGTCTCTCACAGGGCGAAAATCCCGCGCTCGCCCCGCACCCCTTTTACATCCTTTTCACCTCGGTGCTTTTCTTCCTCTACGGCGGTGGGACGGATTTCCTCGCCCGCTTCATCCCCGCCCTGACCGGGAGCCTGCTGGTTTTCGCGCCTCTCCTCTTCGACAACCGCATCAAACCCCGCCCGGGCTTGCTTCTCGCCTTCTTCCTTGCCCTCGACCCGGGCTTGGTCGCCATCTCCCGCCAAGCCGCCAGCCCGATCCTCGCGATCACATTTTTGATCTTCACATTCGGCTTCCTGAACAAAAACCGATCCCTGCTTGCAAGCATCTTTGCCGCCCTCACCCTCCTCAGCGGACCGCCCATCTGGCTCGGTATGCTCGGGCTTGGCATCGCATGGATGATCTTTCAGATATTCAATCGCTCCAAGGTCAGCCTCTTCAATGTCCAGTCTTTCAAGTTTTCCAATCTCATTCCATTTCTGATCGCATTTGTCGTTGCTGGTACGCTCTTCTTCAGCGCCCCCAGCGGGATCGGCGCAGCCTTTGCATCCATCCCTGCCTTTATCAACGGGTGGCTGAATCCCTCCGATGTAACCCCGGGCAGGATTCTCCTGTCGATCCTTATCTATCAACCGTTCATTCTCGTTTTGGCTGTCATCGCTCTGATACGCGGTTGGATGAGAGGCATTCAGCGCATCATCTTTTTGAGCATCTGGCTGCTCGTATCCCTTCTACTCGTCATCTTCCTGCCCTCCCGCCAGGTCGCCGACCTCGCATGGACGCTGATCCCGCTCAGTGTGCTTGCATCCCTTGAATTTGCCCGCAGCTTCAATATATTCCCCGAAGAACGCAGGGAAGTGG
Source organism: Anaerolineales bacterium (assembly GCA_023382595.1). Taxonomy (GTDB): domain Bacteria; phylum Chloroflexota; class Anaerolineae; order Anaerolineales; family Villigracilaceae; genus Villigracilis. The sequence continues at coordinate 1,864,415 of JAHDWB010000001.1, forward strand.
CGGGCGTCGTGTTGCTCACTGTCTTTATCTGGGTCTTCGCCTGGATGGGTTTTTCCGGCATGATCTGGTTCCCATCAGATTCGCAGGAGTACATCCTGCGTTTGTGGATGTTCGTCGGCTCGTTGGTGCTGCTTGTCCTCAGTCTGCTACTCGTGGCAGCGGGCTGGTCAGTCCGTACGGCGCGTTTCGGCGGCATATGGGGGCTTGCGATTGCGCTCGGCGCGCTCAGCCTGAGCGGAGCGTTCGGCTCTGCCGGTCTGCGCGGATCCAACTTTCCGGAACTCTGGTGGCTGCCCTCTGCGCCGGCACAGGCGGACTTGTTGCGTGCCACGGTGCGTGAAGTCTCCGAATTCGGCGTGGGACATGATACCTCCGCGCCGGTTGTCATAGCCGGTTTGAACTCCCCGTCCCTTGAATGGACGTTGCGTGAACATAATGTAAGAGTGGTGGGTTCGTTGGATGCATCCAGCGCGCCGGAATTTGTCGTTACTCCCTTTGAAACGGACCCCGTCCTCGTTGCAGGCTACCGTGGACAGGATTTCACCTGGCGGCAGACTCCCCTGTGGGTCGGCGCTGATCCGGGCACATGGTTCCGCTGGATTGCATTGCGCGACATGCCGCAATACGGTGAGACCATCATTCTCTGGGCGCGCGATGACCTGTTTCTCGACAGATAATACAAGGCGGTTCCAATAACTATTATGACAAAAACATTTCCACCCTCCATCATCACGCTGGATGGTCCAGCCGCCTCGGGGAAGTCCACGATTGGGCGAAAACTTGCCGACACGCTCGGGTATCTGTTCTTTGATACCGGCATCATGTACCGCGCCGTCACATGGATCGCCATCCAGCGCGACATGGACCTGAACGACGAATCCACATTGACCGAACTGGCGGAAAACGCTCACATTGACATCCGCCCGCCCTCAAAAAATGACGGGCGAGCCTGTGATGTCATCATCGCTGAAAAGGACGTCACTTGGGAAATGCGCAGCAGCGAAGTGGATGCGAACGTCTCGGTCGTCTCCGCTTATGCGGGTGTACGCAAGGCGCTGACCGAACAACAGCGCCGCATTGGTCTGCGCGGCAAGGTGGTCATGGTCGGCAGGGATATTGGCACGGTTGTCCTGCCGGAAGCGGATCTGAAGATCTACCTCGATGCGAGCGCCGAAGAACGCGCCAGACGCCGCTACGACGAGATCATCGCGCGCGGCGAACAGTCAAATTATGACGAGATCCTGAAAAAAATGATCGAGCGCGACCGCATCGACTCCACCCGTGCAGTGGCTCCACTGCGTCCCGCCGACGACGCCGTCATCATCGACTCGGACAAAATGGACGCCGAACAGGTCTTTGAACACGTACTGAAGTTGTGCAAACAGACTGTTTCCTGAACATATTCTCCGCAGATTTGCATATCATCTGCGGATTTTCTTTATCTCATGTCCAATCCGCCGAAACCCGTCACAGAAGTATGGAAGCCCGAACTGGTGCGTCTGCCGCAACTCACGCCCGCGCGCCGTTCCTTCCGCGCATTTGCGCACGGATTGTTGAAACTCGTCGCGAAAGTTTGCCTGAACATAACCGTACAAGGACTGGAAAATTTCCCCAAAACAGGACCTGTGCTGGTGGTCATCAACCATCTTGGCGATGCCGACACGCCAGCCATCATCTCACAACTGCCAGCCCCTCCGGATGCGCTCGGCAAGATCGAATTGTACGATTTCCCCATCCTTGGCAGGCTGATGGACTGGTACGGCGTCATCTGGCTGCACCGCGGACGCCCCGACAAACGCGCTTTGCGCGCCGCTCTCGACGGGTTGGCGGAAGGACGCGTGATCGTGATCGCCCCGGAGGGACGATATTCCCTGACTGGCGCACTGGAAGAAGGCACGGGCGGCGCGGCGTTTCTGGCATATAAGTCAGGCGCGCCGATCCTGCCAATTGCCGTTTCCGGAACGGAAAATGAGAGCGTTTATGGTCATTTGAAGCGGTTTCGGCGGGCTCCGGTGCAGGTTCGGGCGGGGAAAACCTTCAAATTGGAGCAGCAGGCAGGGGCGCGGCAGGAAGCGATCGGGCGGGGGACGCGTCAGATCATGGCGGCGCTGGCAGACATCCTCCCAGAAAAATACCGCGCGGCATCCCCCCGGGCAAAAACCGACAATCTTGTAAAGTAGCATCCTTGCGTGTAAGCATTTAAGCTATAATTTGCGAAAATGGAATTCATCTTCACGCTCCTCGGCGGTATCGTTTTTCCGGCTCCGCCCACCCCGGCGGGTTGGCTCGTTTGGGTGGCTTTGCTGGGATCTCTGGTGTATGTGCTGGTTGGGCAACGCCCGCGCCAGCTTGTCTGGGGACGCGGATGGGGGCTTTTTCTCGTTCTTTTTGTTCTGATCCCGCTTGCGGCTTTATTTATCGGAATACGCCTGACCTCCGCTTCCGCCCGACCTCTGCCCGGGTTGCCCGCCGATGCGCCTGGTTCTGCGCTGATGGTTTTCTCCGCCATTCCCTGGCTTTTGGGGGGCGGCTTCCTTGGTCCGATTGGTGGGGCGGTTTTGGGAGCTTTTTCAGGTCTTTTACGCGGCGCATGGAATAGTTATACGCTTTTCTCGATGCTCGAACTGGCATTTTTTGGCGCATGGTTCTCGATGAATACGCGTCAACGCTATCGCACGCCCGCATATCGTCTGTTGCGCCAGCCTTTGGTGGGCGCGTTGTTGTTGATCCCCTTTCATCTGATATTTTTCATCCTGAGCGCGTTATTTACGCAGTGGAGTTTGGGGGCTTCCGCGCCTGTCACTGCGCGGTTGGATTTTGCGTTGAGCAATGCAGGCATCGTAACCCTTGCCTTCGGCGGTGAAATGCTGATCGGCGGCATTGTCGCGCAGATCGTTTCGATGGCGTTCCCTGCCATGTGGGGGGGAAAACAGTCCATCCTTCAGCCTTCGCCGGGCGAGAAAAGCCTCGAAACGCGCTTTATGTACGCCGCCGGTACGTACATCTTTTTGCTGTTGCTGACCTTGCTTGTTGGAGATTGGGTCGTGGCGGGACGCGCTGCGCGTGAAATGCTGGAGGACCGCCTTGCCAGCACGGGTAAGTCGGCGTCACAAAGTGTGCCCTTCTTCCTTGAAACCGGTCAAAACCTTAGCGTGCAGCTTGCGTCCGATTCGCACTTGCTTGAATCAAGCGGCGAGGAACTTCGCTCCATCATCGGTTCCCGCATGCAGGCGGTTCCATATTTCGATCAATTCATCGTGTTGGATGCTGCCAGCCGCGTCATTTTGGCTAGTTATCCGGATTCTCCCGGCACGATCTCCCTGCATCCCAGTGAGGAGACGGGCATCCTGCTGGCGACGAACGGCGTGCTGACCCAGATCTATTCCATCCCGCCTGTTTCGGTTACAGATACTTCGCGGGTGTCCTTTTTGGTTGCCATCGTGGAGCCCCCCGACCGCGTCGTTCGCGTGCTGATCGGGCGCACCACGCTAGAGTCAAATCCGCTCACCCTGCCGCTGATCGAGAGCTTGGATAACATGCGCGACCTGGACGGCGTTGGCATTCTATTGGATGAGAACGGTCGGGTGGTTTATCACTCGGATGAGACACAGGTCTTGTCCGCGTATGACGGCAGGACTGGAAGCGAAGCATTCTTTTATGATGATACCGCCTCGGATGGTACACGGCAGATGGTGTATTACCAGCCTGTAGTTGGGCGTCCGTGGGCGATCGTGCTGAAGATACCCGCTCAGCGTGCCCAGCAGTTGGCGCTGAATATTGCCATGCCGCTTGCGTTGATGATTATCGTGCTTGCACTGGTGGCAATGGTCTCACTGCGGCTGGGTCTGCGCGTAGTGACAGGTTCCCTGCAAAGTCTTGCCGCCGAGGCGAATCGCATTGCGCAAGGCACCCTCGACCACCCGTTGCAGGTGACGGGCGAGGATGAAGTTGCAAAGTTGCGACGCGCCTTTGAGCAGATGCGCGTCAGTTTGCAGGCGCGGTTGGAAGAGATCAATCGTCTGTTGAAGGTCAGTCAGGGAGTGGCATCCAGCCTGGAGATGCAGGATGCGGTCAAGCCGGTGCTGGAGGCGATCCTTTCGACCGGGGCGAACTCTGTCCGCGTGGTGATCTCTCCGAGCATTCTTCCCGATACTTTTGTTGAATTGCCATCCCGTTTTTCGGTGGGAGCCGCAAAAGATACTTATTCCCATCTCGATGATCAGATCCTGCACCTGGCACAGAGTCAGGAAAAGATCGTGCTTCCCAATTTGGGGCGCTCGCGTGAATTTGATTTCGATCCGTCCATTCCCCAGCCGCTGGCTTTGCTGGCGGTTGCGCTGCGCCATGAGAACCGCTATTACGGTGTTGTGTGGGCTGGCTATGAACAGCCCCGCAAATTCGCGGATGCCGATGTCCGTTTTGTGACGACGCTGGCTGGTCAGGCGGCTCTGGCGGTGGCAAATGCACATCTCTTCTTGAACGTGGAAGCCTCGCGGAAACAACTGGAAGCGATCATCAATTCCACGCCGGACCCTGTGATCGTAACGGATCATCGCAACCGGTTGCTGCTTGCCAACCGTGCAGCAGCATCTGCGCTCGGACCGGCAGTGGATGATACTCAAAGCGGTATGGAAACCGAAAAGGTGATCAAACTCAAGCCGCTGTTGTCGCTGCTGCAAACTGCCACCACGGAACAGCGTACCACCGAGATCACGCTGGCGAACAAACGCACGTATCTTGCAACTGCTTCGCCCGTTACCATGGAAGGGATGCATATCGGGCGCGTGTGCATCATGCGCGATGTGACGCACTTCAAAGAACTGGATACGATGAAATCGGAATTCGTGGCGACCGTCAGCCATGACCTGCGTTCCCCGCTGACGCTCATGCGCGGATATGCAACCATGCTCGATACGGTCGGCGAGTTGAACGAGCAGCAGCAGGGGTATGTGAAGAAGATCATTTCGGGCGTGGAGAATATGTCCCGCCTGGTCAACAATCTGCTTGACTTGGGACGCATTGAGATCGGCGTCGGCTTGCAGGTGGAGAACGTGACCGTGCTGGATATCATCGAACGGGTTACCGGCGCGGTACAGTTGCAGGCGTCACAGAAGAACATCACATTGAACGTCGAGCTTCCCAAGGATATGCCTCACGCTGTGGAAGCCGACCAGGCGCTCCTGCATCAGGCAGTGTACAACCTCGTGGAAAACGCGATCAAGTACACGCCGGAGAATGGACGCGTTGTGATCCGTACGTTGTCCCAGCCGGATTATCTGATCTTTGCCATCGAAGATTCCGGTTTTGGGATTTCACCTGAGGATTTGCCGCGCCTGTTCGAGCGATTCTATCGCGGCAAACAGCGCGAAACCCGCGCCCAGCCCGGCTCGGGTCTGGGACTTGCCATTGTGGAATCCATTGCCGAAAGCCATCGCGGACGTGTTTGGGTGGATAGCGAGGTCGGCAAGGGCAGTACGTTCTATCTGCAGATCCCCCTGAGCCAGCCCAAAGATTCCAAATCTTCCTAAAAATTGGATTTGTACTATAATCCGTCCCTGTGTCTTCTGTGGACGGCTGTCTGCCGCCAAGTCGGTACCATGATCAATCAAAACGACAATCTGCAACAAACCCCAATCATTGAACGGACAACCGCTCATAAACCTCCGCGCACATGGCGATCCTGGCTGATAGGTCGCCCGCTCTCCACCGCAGATGCGCCACACGAGACCATCGGCAAGATGGTCGGTCTGGCGGTCTTTGCCTCGGATGCGCTTTCCTCGAATGCGTATGCCACGCAGGAAATGATGGTGGTACTTGCCGCCGCCGGGACGATCGCCTTCGGATATGTGTTCCCGATCTCGCTGGCAATCGTTATCCTGCTTGCCATTGTTTCCATTTCCTACATCCAGGTCATTCACGCCTATCCTGATGGCGGCGGGGCGTATGTGGTTGCCCGGGATAATCTGGGTGAAATGGCTGGACTTGTCGCAGCCTCCTCCCTTTTGACAGATTACATCCTGACCGTCTCAGTGTCCATTTCTTCCGGTGTGGCACAGATTGTTTCCGCGTATCCCGCCTTGTATGAATACCGGGTGCTTCTGGCAGTAGCGTCTGTTTTTCTTATCATGCTCATCAACCTGCGCGGCGTGCGGGAGTCGGGTGTTGCCATCGCCGTGCCAAGCTTATCGTTCGTTGTCATCATGTTTGTGACGCTCGGCGCGGGCTTGTTCAAATACTTTAGTGGATCGCTGGGTTTGGTGGTGGACCCGCCTGAGATCCATGCGCACGGGATTACGTCCGTGCTCGGACCCTTGCTGATCCTGCATGCATTTTCCAGCGGCACCGCTGCGCTGACAGGTATCGAAGCCATCTCCAACGGTGTCACCGCTTTCAAGGAACCCCGCAGCAAAAATGCCGCCACCACCCTGTCATGGATGGGCTTCATATTGGCAAGCCTGTTTCTCGGTATTTCCTTCCTTGCCAGCCGTGTCGGGGCTGTTCCTTCCGAAGTGGAAACGGTCATTTCCCAGTTGGGACGAACCGTGTTCGGCGGTCAGGGAATTATGTATTTTGCCGTCATCCTTGGCACGACCATCATCTTGATCCTCGCCGCAAACACCGCCTTTGCAGGGTTTCCGCGTCTCGGCGCGCTGATGGCTGGAGATGGTTTCCTGCCGCGCCAGTTGACCTATCGCGGCAGCCGCCTCGTGTACTCGCGCGGAATTGTCGCACTGGCATTGCTCTCATCTCTTCTGATCATCATCTTCCAAGCCAGCGTCACGCGCCTCATCCCTTTGTACGCCATCGGCGTGTTCCTGTCCTTTACACTGGCACAATTTGGTATGGCGTTGCGTTGGCGGCGCAGCGGACAAATCCACCCCGAACACGAGGGACATCAAAGTTCCCAGCGGATCACACGCCTCCGTTTTGACCGCTTGTGGCGGATCAAGATGGTCTTCAATGGATTTGGCGCGCTTTGTACCGCCTTGGTCATGGTCGTATTCGCAGTCACAAAATTCCGTGACGGCGCGTATGTAGTGCTGATCCTCATCCCGATCCTGATCTGGGCGCTGTGGTCAATCCATGGACATTATAAGAAACTCGCAAAAGAACTTTCCCTCGATAATTTCGGCACCATCCCGCCTCATACCATCCGCCACCGTGTCATTATGCCGCTCAGCGGCGTGCATCAGGGGACGCTTTCCGCATTGCGTTACGCGCGCATGTTATCCGACGACGTCACTGCCGTGCATATTGTCATCGAACCCGAAGATGCGGAGAAGGTTCGTAAAAAATGGGAGACATGGGGCGAAGGCGTGCGTCTGGTCGTGCTGGATTCGCCCTACCGTCTCTTTGTGGAACCCCTGCTGGAATATATCTCCAGCATTGCGGAACAAAGACAGCCCGGCGAGACCATTACCGTCGTTGTGCCCGAATTCGTCTCGGACAAACGCTTGACTGCCGCCCTGCACACCAACACCGCAAACATTTTACGCGACCAATTGAAACACCAACACGGCGTCGTGATCACGAATGTTCCCTACCATGTCCACGAAAAAGACAGCGGACAATAAGGAGTTACAAGCATGAATTTTATCGTTGTGGGCTGCGGCAGGGTTGGATCGGAACTCGCCTATCGCCTCTTCCAAAATGGATATCAAGTGGTGGTGGTGGATACCAACCAGAAAGCCTTTAACCGCCTCCACCCGGACTTTCGAGGGCGCACCGTTGAAGGAGACTCTCTCTCCCCCGACACCTTGTCCCGCGCCGGCGCGGACAAGGCCGATGGCGTTGCCGTTGTCACCAGTTCCGATACGATGAACGCTGTCATAGGGCACACCATTCGCATGCATTATTCCAACGTGAAACAGGTCATCGTCCGCAATTACGATCCTGCCTTGCGCGAAATGCTCGAATCGTTCGGGTTGCAGATCGTCAGCTCCACCTCCTGGGGCGCGGAACGCGTTCAGGAACTGCTGATCGACCCATCTTTCCGCGCCGTCTTTTCGGCGGGTAACGGCGAAGTGGAACTGTATGAGATGTATGTATCACCGAAATGGAACGGGATGACCATCTCCAATTTGCTTGATGGATGCAGTAATACGGTCTGCGCGGCGCTTACCCGCGCCGGGCGCGCCGAGTTACCATCTCCCGACACCACCTTGCGGACCGGCGACGTGCTCACTGTCAGCGCAACGCTCGAAGGTGTGAAAGCCTTGCGCGAAAAACTGCAGGAAGCGAAGGAGGCGTAGCATGTTCGTATTTATTGCCGGGGGCGGTCGCACTGGAGCCCAACTCGCCTCCCAATTGCTCGCTCAGGATTATCAAGTCCGGCTCGTGGAACACCGCCGTGAATTGTTGACCCATCTGCACCATGAACTGCCGACCGAGGTCATTTTTGAAGGACAGGCGACCGACCCTGCCGTACTTCGGCATGCCGGTCTTGAAAAGGCGAATGTACTTGTCGCCTGTACCAATGATGATGCCGCCAATCTCGTCTTGTGCTACCTCTCGCGGACGATGTTCAAGGTGCGGCGCACAGTGGCGCGCATCAACAATCCGCGCAATGCCTGGCTCTTCGATGAGAATTTCCACGTGGATGAAACCATCAACCAGGCGGACGTGATGGCGCACCTGATCCAGGAAGAAATGTCGCTTGGCGACATGATGACCCTGCTAAAACTCCGCCGCGGACGCTACTCACTGGTGGAGGAGAAGGTTCCCCCCGGCGCCAAGGCGATCGGGATACCGCTTAAGGATCTGGGGCTGCCCGATCAATGTGTGATCGCCGCCATCATCCGCAGGGGCCAGGTCACCCTCCCGCGCGGCACGATGTCCCTTGAGGAAGCCGATGAAGTGCTTGCCGTCACGGACGAGGAAGGCGCGAAACAACTGGAGAGATTGCTCGAACCACCGGATCGTTCCGTTCTGTAGAAAAACGAAAACCCGATGCGAACGCATCGGGTTTTCGTTTAAGATGACGCTTTTTTATTTGCTTACCATCTCCCTCATCTGCTCCACATACGCAAGCGATTGATGGCGGAAATAGGTGTTATACAGTTCGGCGTAGTGTCCGTTCTGCTCCAGCAAACCATTATGATTCCCCTCTTCGATGATCGTCCCTTTTTGCATGACAACGATGCGGTCGGCGGCTTTGACCGTGGAAAGACGGTGCGCGATCAAAATGCTGGTGGAATTTTTCAAGATCAGATCCAGCGCCTGCTGTATCTGCCACTCGGTGAACGGGTCGATGCTGGCAGTGGCTTCATCCAAAATGAAAATGGCGGGATTTTGCACCAGCACGCGCATCAACGCCACCAGTTGACGCTGTCCCATCGAGAGCCGGTTGCCGCGCTCGCCGACTTCGGTTTGTAAGCCGTTCGGAAGGGTTTCCAGCCATTCACCATCGCCGATGCGTTTTGCCAGTTTGAGCATCTCCGCTTCAGGAACGCCGGGCGCAGCATAGCGGATGTTATCTTCCACCGTGCCAGAGAACAGGAACGGGACCTGCGAGACGATGCCCAACTGCCTGCGGTATTGCGTCAGGTCAAAGGTGCGGATGTCGCGTCCGTCGATGAGCAGACGCCCTTCCTGAAATTCATAGAAGCGCGCGATCAACTTCGCAATGGACGACTTGCCGGCGCCGGTGTGTCCCACCAGCGCAAGATTCTCTCCGGGTTGTAAGAGCAGATTGAAGTCCGAAAGAACCGTTTCCTTATCCGAATAGCGGAAGTGCATGTGCTCGAATCGGATCTCGCCTTTGAGACGCGGCACATCCTGTCGTTCGGCTTGCACCACGTTGGGGTCGGCATCGATGAGGGCAAAGACACGTTCGGCGGCGGAAAGTCCGCTTTGGATCTGCGCCCAGAACGATGTGAGGTTGAGCACGGGGAAGAAGAACTGGTCGAGGCTCATGATGAAAAGGTACCACGCGCCGATGCTGATCATGCCCTGCGCCGCGCTCAGCCCGCCGACATAGACCAGCACGCCGACAAAAATTCCGCCCAATGCGTTGAGGGTTGGGAAGACCAGCGAAAGAATAAAACCGCGCTGGACGTTGACGCCGTAGGATTGCTGGTTCGATTCGTCGAACGATTTGAAGATGCCTTCTTCCTGGCGGAAGTTTTTTGCAATTGAAATGCCGCTGATGGTTTCCTTGATGGCGGCGTTGACATCCGCCATGGCTTTCATGCCTTTGCGGGTGACTCGCCGCGCCAAAATTCGGAAAATGGACGCGACACCAAAGATGATCGGCATGAAGCCGATCAGCAACAGCGCCAGCCGCCACTCGGTGCGGAAGAGCACCACGGCAATGATGATGGCTTGCATCATCTGCGCGGCAACATCGGTGACGATGACCACGAGCTGCCCGAAGTCGTTCGTATCCGATGTGATGCGCGAGACGATGCGCCCGGAGGAGAACTGGTCGTAGAAGGACAGGTCGTGTTCGGCAGCGGCACGGAAGGCGCGCGAGCGCATGTCCAATACCACGTCACCGACCGAGCGCACGATCAGACCGCGCCTCAGCCAGTTCAGTCCCCACATGCCGAATGCCACGCCGACAAGCGCCGCTCCCACCCATAGAATGGACGAGACGCTTGGCTGTGATTGGATCATATCCACCATGCGGCTGACCACAATGGGTAAGGCTGCGCCGATGATCGCCAGCACAATAATGGTGATGGATGCGTACCCAAGCCGCGCGGTCTGTGAATTAAAGTAATTGACCATGCGGTTGACCAGTACTTTATCAGAGTACTGGCGGTCGTATTTTTCGTCGTTTAATCCTGCAAAGAAGCCCATAAATAATCCTCTGTCATTGCGAGGAGAGCAATAGCTCGACGAAGCAATCTCATGTTAAAGGGGCGAGATTGCTTCGGGCTGGGTTTCGATACGCGCATTGCGCTGCTCAACCAACAACCCTCGCAATGACGATAATTTTATTCCCTGAAAATCCTCGAATACGCTTCGGATGTTTTCATCAATTCGTCGTGGGAGCCGATGGCGGCGATGCGTCCCTTGCGGATGACGATGATCAGATCTGCCCAGCGAATCTGTGACAGGCGGTGGGTGATGATGAAGGTCGTGCGTCCGCGGGCGGCGTTGGAGATGGCACGCTGGATCTTATCCTCGGTGGCGGAGTCAATGGCGGAGGTGGAGTCGTCCAGGATGAGAACGCGCGGATCGGTGAGGAAGGCGCGGGCGAGCGCGATGCGCTGGCGCTGTCCGCCGGAGAGGGTCACACCGCGTTCACCGACAGTCGTGTCGTAGGTCTGGTCGAAGTCGAGGATGAAGTCATGCGCCTGTGCCGCGATGGAGGCGGAAATAACCTCCTGTTTGGTTGCATTCGGTTTGCCAAATGCAATATTGTCGCTGAGCGAGCGTGAGAAAAGGAAGATATCCTGTTCGATGATGGAGATCTGTTCGCGCAGGGAAGCGAGATTCCAGTCGCGCACATCCACGCCGTCCACCAGCACCTGACCGGCTGAAGCATCGTAGGTGCGGTTGATCAACTTGACGAGGGATGTCTTGCCCGCACCCGTCTGCCCGACGATTGCGACTGTCTGCCCGGGTTTGACCTTGAAGGAGATATTCTCAAGGATGTTGTCGCCGGAGCCGGTGCCGCCTTCGGTTGTGGATGGATAATGGAATGAGACATCGCGAAACTCGATCTCGCCGACCATGTTCGAGGTCCGGCCTGAAGCGTTCTGGTCAAGATTCGTCTCACGCTGGATGAGTTCCAAAACGCGGCGGGCGGATGAAATTCCCGATGAGATCTGCGAATATGCGAACGTGGATGTGAAGGTTGGAAAGCCGAGCAATTGCAGCATGCCGAAGTATCCGACCACGGCACCCACGTCGATGAGACCGGCGCGGAAAAGGAACAGCGAATGGACAAGTCCGCCCGCAAATGCGAAGCCGAGCAGCAACATGGCGATATATCTTGCTTCAAGATCGCCCTGCACGACAAAAGCATCCCGCACGCGGCGTGCATTGGTGACAAAGCGCTCGACTTCCGCGCCCTCTTGTGCCGCGCCCTTCATGATCTCCACACCATCCAATGACTCGGAGAGATGCGTGTTCATGTTTCCGAACGTTGCGCGGACTTCGTCGGTGACGGGTGAAAGTTGCTTGAGATAACGCGCCAACGCAATGAAATAAATGATGGTGAAAATAAGCGGCGTAAGGATCAGCGACGGATGGTAGCGCGGACCAAAGAACAGCGGCATGAGAATGAACATGAACGAGCCCACCACCAGATTGATGCCGGGGCTGAACATGTAGTTCACTTCGCGCACGTCGTTGGTGGCGCGCGCCATCGTATCACCGACCGGCTGCAGGTTGTGGAAGGTCATGCTCTTGCCGAGCAGGGAAAGGTACAGTTCGTCGCGGATGTCGCGCTCCATGCGCTGCGCCAGCAGTTCCGCGCCGAAGTTGCGTCCCAATTGCAGCACGCCGCGGATGATCTGTGAGATGCCGATGGTGAGCGCAAGAGGCAGGAGCACCGACGTCTCCGGCGGAGTCTTGAGCATGGCGTTGAAGGCGTCGCCGGTCAGAACCGGTACCACCACCGCCAGCACGGCATTTCCGATCGCGCCAACTACCAGCATGATGACGATCCACAAATAAGGGCGCACGTGCGAAAGGATCCATCGCACCGGGGAGGCTTGGTTGTATCGATGTTTGCGTTGCAGGGTAAATTCTGCGGGGGTACTCAGAGCGGTCATAGAACAATTGTACCATTATTGAAAAAGCCAAATTCCGCAACCATCAATTTGTACCGGTGTTATCCTATTCAGACTGGCGATCCTGCCGGTCAAACTTTCAACTCAAAGGAGAGTGTGAAATGTCTTTGCCTTCTTCAATCGCTGGTTGGTGCACGTTTTTGTTCTTCCTATGTTTCGGTCTTGGGTATTTCCTGTCCGGTATGACCTTCTTTAGTTTGTTGACAGCGATTTTTGCCCTTGGAGCGGCAATCTTTACTTTGCTTGGCAAATAACCGATCACCCAATAACACAGCCTCCCGCACGGGAGGCTGTGTTATTTTAAGTGATGTGATCTGAAGTAAGTTTGTTGTACTTAAATCTCAAGATTTGATGGCGACCTGTCAAACCTGCTTTACCGTAAGACTATCCAATCAACCCGCAATCGGAAGAAGGAACAGGTTAATGAAAGTCTGATGAAGGGGGGCTAATATTAATGTCAATGGAGATCCCCATCATAAGGGCATGGAAATTGATCTCGTTTGAATTCCGTAAGCAAAACGGGGGGAATCGTCCACTCGTTGGGAAAGGCGGCACCAGAGGGGTAGTATAATTTCCTCTGGGCGAACCATGTTCCCATTTCATCAGATCGAATCGTTTCTTCAACACACTCCTGTTCCCTTGCAGGATATCGTTCTGGAGTTGAGAAACATCATCGCTTCCGTTGCACCCGATGCGGTGGAAGTTGTCCGCTGGGGCGGGTTGAGTTACAGCCATGCGGGACGTGGCGGCGTTGTCAGCGCAGGGATATGCCAGATCGGCATCGAAAAGGATCACATCCAGTTGGGGTTCATCCATGGTGCGTTCCTGCCCGATCCGCACAACCTGCTTCAGGGAACGCGCAAAGCCAAACGGTTTGTCAAGATCGAAAGATACGAGGATGCTCCCTGGGATGACCTGAAGAAACTGATTTCCGCCTCCGCCAGGTTTGATCCACGCACACTGACTTCTGGGGGGTAAGAAGTTGGACAGGTCGGTTTGCAGAAAGATGCGACTGTCATCTCACAGAGGTCACTCGCCTCTTCGCGGATATAATCCAGCCCAAACCATTACAGGAGCCTTGCATTCATGTCCACCAAAGCCCTTTCCATTATCTCAGCTGTTCTAACTGTTGTCTTCCTCATCGTGCTTGGACTTGTCGCATTCTTCTCCACGCTGCTTGCACTCAACGGATACGGAGACAGCGAAGGGACTGCCGCCGTCGCCATCACGTTCATCTGCCAGGGCGTTGGGTTGATCCTTGCTGGTGTGCTTGCAAGCTGGTTGACGCGTCTTCTCATCGAGAAGTTCACTTGGAATAGGATCCTTGCGGTCGTCGTTTCAGTTTTTGCCGGGTCAACGCTGGGAACGATCCTTGTGTTTGCTGCATTGATGGCATCTGTTGTTGCTGCGGAAGCCATGTGGCAGGCGCGCTAAAAACATTGAGGTGTTATCCTGTCGCTCAATGGCTGGCAACGTACAGGTAGGCGCGAAGCGAGAGAATGGATCGACCTTGCAGCTTTTTTAACTACAAAACCTTAATGACGTCCGGTTGGGGATAAAGGTACAATTGAGTACGGAGAAATGATCCTGTGTCTCCTCCGAATATCACATATAGTGCTTTCCTGATCATCGCGGGGACAGCCTGCCTGTTTATTGCGCTGCTTGTATTTCAAACAAGGCGCAGCGCAACGGGGTCATTTGCGTTGATCAGCCTGTTGCTTGCGCTTGCCTGGTGGGATATTACCTACGCAATCTTCTGGGCGGATGTGCCCGGTCCAACAGTTTTTTTCTGGCTTGACGTCACGTATGTTGGCGTTGTCACCGCGCCGCTCGCTATCTTTGTTTTTTCTTTGCAGATCACTCATCGCTCCAAGTGGCTGAAGAGTCCACTTCTTACATTGATATGCCTCGAACCGATCATCGTCCTCCTTATCCTTTTTACTGACCCATCTCACGGTCTCTTTTTTGCAGGCAAGCGGACGGATGCGTTCATTCAGGACGGGGGACCTGTTTTCTGGTTAAATGTGGTCTTTTCCTATTCCCTGGTCCTGGTCGCGACCATTATTTTATACAGGACATTCACTCGTTCTTCGGGGATGTATAGAAAACAAATCGGGATGGTGCTGCTTGGGCTGGCGGTGACATGGTTAAACAACATTATTTTTGTGATCGGTATCAACCCGTTGCCCGGAGCGGATAACACTCCTTTCTCGTTCACTATCGCGGCTCTTGCATTTGCTTTTAGTCTTTTCCGTTACCGCCTGTTGGACATCATCCCTGTTGCCCGGGATGTATTGATCGAAAAGATGACAGAAGGTGTGCTGGTGATCGACTCCCAGAACCGCATCGTGGACATGAATCCCGCCGCCCGGAACATACTGGATGTGCCTGCCTCTATGCTGGGAGAATCAGTGGATAAGGTGCTATCGCATTGGAGACGCGCGGATCGCGATACACTGTCCATGGCGAACACCAGCGTTGTCTTTGAGTTAAGAACGGGTGAAACAATAGCCTATGTGGAAATGCGGGCTACTCCGATCATGGATTACAAGGACAGGAAGGTGGGAAGATTGGTCGTTCTGCATGATATTACAAGGCTGAAGAATACCCAGAACGAATTGAAATTGCTGGCTACAAGGGATTCGTTAACCGGCGTGATCAACCGCGGTCATTTTATGGAGTTGGCGGAGAGGGAAATCCTGCGCGCGAAGCGATACAAACGGAAACTGTCACTGATCATGATGGATCTGGATTATTTCAAGAATGTGAATGATACCTATGGTCATCAGGCGGGGGATCATGTTCTGGTCGAACTGGCGGATCTTTGCGGACATATGATAAGAAAAATTGATGTGTTCGCCCGCCTCGGCGGGGAGGAGTTTGCCCTGCTCCTGCCTGAGATCGATGGACAAGCCGCCCTTCAGCTTGCAGAACGGCTGCGTTCATCTTTCGCGTCCATGACCATGGATGTCGATTCGCGCCCGTTCAACGTAACCATCAGCATGGGCGTAACAGAATTTGAGAGATACGGAGGTGACCGCCTGGAGGAAATGCTGCACCGGGCAGACAGGGCACTTTACCATGCCAAGGAGACCGGGCGCAATCGCGTTGTTGTCTGGGAACCTGAGCTGGGTTGAAGTAAAAAATGCCCTTGAAATTTTAGAAAATTTGTTCTATAATTATATCATTATCCCACTCGGTGCCAAAAGGAGATGATGGTATGGAACGTTTGGATAAGTTTGTTCAAACCCAGCTCGACAATATTCAAGCCAAACTGGGCATGTCGCTCAACGACATGGCGGATATCATCAAGCGCACAGGCTTGGCAAGGCACAATGACATCCGCTGGATGTTACAGCGCGAATATGGGATCGACCACGAGGATGCCAAGATGCTGGTCAACGCGCTGTTTGAATCCCAGGTGGAGGGGGCGTAACTATTGAGGGATCTGTTTGCTGTTGGTTTGCCGGAAGGAGAATCAAGATGAGCAGTTTAGATAAAGCCGTTCAGACACAACTGGAAAATATCCAAAAGAAAACGGGCAAGAGCCTTGATGAACTCGCCGCTTTCGTCAAAAAGAGCGGACTGACCAAACATGGCGAGATCCGCGACATGCTCAAGGAGAAGCTTGGTCTTGGGCACGGTGATGCGAACACACTGACACATATCGTCCTGAGTTCGGATAGCGCCAGCGCAGCAAAAGGTAAATCTACCGATGCGGTGCTGGACGAGATTTATACTGGCGCAAAAGCCGGATTTCGCCCCATTCACGAGAAATTGATGAAAGAGATCGGCAAATTTGGTGAATTCGAGATCGCGCCAAAGAAGGGATACGTCAGCCTGCGCCGCAAGAAACAGTTTGCGATGATCGGTCCCAAGACCAATACCCGCTTCGAGGTCGGCATCAATGCGAAGGGTTTGAAGAAAATTACCCGCCTGTTGGAGCAACCCAAGGGAAGTATGTGCAACTACATCGTCAATTTGACAGATGTGGAAGAAGTGAATGCGGAATTGATCGCATGGATCAAATCTGCATATGAGGATGCTGGGTAAGATTCGGATGTTTTCAACTGCAAGGTAAAAATGAATACAGATGATTTTAGAAATAACCTGATCAAATACATGGGCGAGACGTTCGAAAAGCCGATCGGCATTTATCTGGACCCGGACACGGCTCTTTTTCAGACGCTCGAAACGGTTTCTGCTGAAGAGGCTTCCATTCCCGTCGGAGGGAAATGCGCTTCGCTTGCCGCACAGGTGGCGCATATGATCTTCTTCATTGAATCATTCGAACGCTTCGCGCTCCAAGGTGACAACAGTCCGCGCGATTGGAGCGAGATCTGGCGGACGGTGGAAAAGGTCACGCCGGAGGAATGGGAGTCGTACAAGTCGAAATTGCGCGAGGCATACCAGCGCATGGACAAACTCTTCCGCGAAAACCCCGACTGGAACGAGGACACCATTGGCGGCGCGCTTTCGGTTTTGGTACATAGCGCCTATCATCTTGGTGAGATCCGCCAAGCGTTGTGTGTGTTGAAAAGACAGAAAGGCGGAGGGCGTGTGAATATGAGTTGGAATCCTAGGGCAAAATAAAGAAACGCCGTATCATGACAGGGGTTGTATACATCACAAATCAAGCAAACGACAGCCGCAGATGAAAGTTCCAAAGGTGGCTGTCGGATTGTTTAATGGGACCAGGTTTGAGGTCAGTAAAGAGGCGTTGAGTCCCGTTATCAAATTATGGAGGCGAAGGTCATGTCAAAAAAGGTGATCATCCTTGGCGGCGGAGTAGCGGGTATGAGCGCTGCGCACGAACTGGCAGTACGCGGATTTCAAGTGACCGTGTATGAGAAGAAATCCATTCCCGGCGGAAAGGCGCGCAGTGTGCCGGTGCCAAAGACCGGCAGGGATGGCAACCCCGACCTGCCCGGCGAGCATGGCTTTCGGTTCTTCCCCAGTTTTTACCGGCATGTGACCGATACGATGAAGCGTATCCCGTATGGGAACAATAAACAAGGTGTGTTCGATAACCTGACGAATACCACGCGCATCGAGATCACGCAGTTTCAAAAAAAAAGCGTGACCATGCTGGCGCAGTTCCCGCGCTCGTTCGAAGAGCTGATCGTTTTGCTCAAAAGCGGGATTGATCTGGAAAAGTATGTGGGATTGAAAGCCGATGATATCGAGTTCTTTGGGGCGAAACTCTGGCAATACCTCACCACTTGCCAGGATCGCCGTATGGACGATCTGGAGAAGATCGGCTGGTGGGAATATTCAGATGCTGGCAACCGCTCCGAAGCCTATCAAAAGTTTCTGGCGCAGGGACTGACGCGCTCGCTGGTTGCGGCAAATGCGCATGTCGCCAATGCCAAAGTGGAAGGCGACGTGGGGATTCAACTGATTCTTGGACTTTCCGAACCGGGTGTGAACGCCGACCGTGTTTTGGATGGTCCCACCAACGAGGTGTGGATCGGGCCGTGGTTGGAGTTTTTACAAAGCAAGGGCGTGAGTTACAACCTTGAAACCGAGATCGACACCATCGAATGCGATGGGAAGACGATTACCGGTGTGACCTTGAAAAAGAAGGGGAAAAAGTTCAACGATACTGCCGATTACTACGTTCTGGCTGTTCCTGTCGAACAAGCCGCGCGCCTCTTGAAGGAGAAGAAACATGCCAATATCCTCAAAGCGGATTCGACCCTGCAAGGCGTCATCGAACTCGGCAGTCATGTGGCATGGATGAACGGTATCCAATTCTATCTCAAGGAGGATGTGCCGATGATCCACGGGCACATGATCCACATTGATACACCGTGGGCGCTGACATCCATTTCGCAGGCGCAATTCTGGAAGGATTACAAATGGTCGGCTGTCGGTGATGGCAAGGTCAAAGGCATTCTCTCTGTTGACCTTTCAGAATGGGGCAGCGAATGGAACGGCAAAGTCGTTGGCAAAGGGATCTTGTACAACAAAGTGGCGCGCGACTGCACCCGCGAACAGATCAAAAAGGAAGTCTGGGCGCAGTTGAAGAAAAGCGTCAATCTGCCCGATCAAGCACCGGTGCTCGAAGATTCGAACGTCGCGCACATCTTCATCGATCCCGACATCAAGAATAACGTCCGACCCAACACGCCATCGCGTTACACCGACGCCGAACCACTATATATTGACGTGGTCGATTCGTGGCATTTACGCCCTGACGCGTACACGCGCATCCCCAATTTTTTCCTCGCGGCGGATTATGTCCGCACCAATACCCAACTCGCCACCATGGAGGGCGCGAACGAAGCCGCGCGCCGCGCCGTCAACAGCATCATCTCCGCTTCTGGCAGTACCGCCCCGCTCTGCAAGATCTGGAAATTGCACGAGCCGTTCATCTTTTCCGTCTGGCGCTGGTACGATCAGCGGCGTTACAACCGCGGCGAACCGTGGAAGGGCGAATTTCCTTGGTTTGTGGATATTCTCCAACACCTGCTGGTGAGCGCCTATCAACTCTGGCACAACATCACAGGACGAAAACGAAAGACGAAGTAAGGATAAATTCATCAGAATAGCGAAAAAGTAAATCTCCAAAGTCAGATGGCTTTGGAGATTTACTTAAAATGGCTCAAGTAGTAGCAGGCTGTTTCCCCCACTCTAATGTTTGCATAAAACTGGGACACTACCTCGCTGTTCTTCTTCAGCCATGAACCTCCGAGATACCCCGCACCGATATATAACGAGGTCATGTGCGGTGTGATCAGCCAGGCGAAGCGTTCGCCGGTCTGGTCGGGGAAGAAGAACAGGATCAGGAACGCCAGCCACAGGAACGGGATCACGACGATGGCAACGATGCGGGTGAGGGGCAGGATGAGATCGTCTTTCATGGCTTGTCCTTTCCTTGGTGCATATATTTTTTTACCCCAATGTGCAGGTTTCGGTTTGTTTCCGCCTTTCAAAAGTCGTATACTGAAAGTGGCACACTCAGAAAGGATGGAATCCATGACGAAGCAGATCGGCATTTGGATTGATCACAAACGGGCGGTGATCCTGACGGTGAGCGAGAGCGGCGAAGTGATGCGGAAAATCGAATCTGGGATTGAGCATCTCCGCCTGCGCGGGGCATCCCGTTCGCGCGCGCCGTACAGCGCCCAATATCAAAAAGGGGACGACCAGTTCGACAAAAAGTATGACGGTTATCTCAACAAATATTATGAAAGTGTGATCGACCACCTGCGCGGGGCGGACGAAGTTCTGATCTTCGGTCCCGGCGAAGCAAAGAAGGAATTGAAGAAACGCCTCGAACGTGAGAAGGCTTGCCCGCCGGTCAAAGGCATTTTCCCCGCCGACAAATTGACCGACCGCCAGTTCGCGGCGAAGGTGCGCAGTCACTTTGCGGAGGTGGGCGAACACGTCTAACGCCGGGCAGGTTTCGGGTCTGGGAGGAGGCGGGCTGGCACGGGAATCGAAAGGACGGGCATGACGCCCGTCCTTTCTTCGTGCACAAACTCAGTAAGGAGAAGAAGATGGTACTTATTGAGGCGGGAGGAGAACCGCGTCAATTACATGGATCACGCCGTTGGATGCTTCGATGTCAGTGATGATGACTTCAACGGTGTCGTTCAGGAAGACCTTGCCATCGCGGACGGTGATGGTGATGTCGGCGCCAAGCACGGTGGTCGCGCTGGTCAGACCGACCACATCCGCAGCCATGACCTTGCCGGAAACGACGTGGTAGAGCAGGATGTCGGTGAGAGCTTGCTTGTTCTCGGGCAGGAGCAGGCTGTCGAGCGTGCCTGCGGGCAGGGCGGCAAAGGCGTCATTGGTGGGGGCGAAGACCGTGAAGGGACCTTCTCCGCTCAGGGTTTCGACCAGGTCCGCGGCGGTGACGGCAGCCACGAGGGTGCTGAAGCGTTCGTCAGCGACGGCGATCTCGACAATGGTCTGCGCTTCTTCGGCGGCTTCATCGGAGGGTGGCAGGATGACCGCGTCGATGACATGGATCACGCCGTTGGAGGTCTCGATGTCGGTGATGATGACTTGGGCGTCATTGATGTACACATTGCCCATATCGACCTTGATGGCAATGTCTTTGCCGAGCAGGGTGGTGGCGCTGGTCAGACCAACGACATCTTCAGCCATGACCTTGCCTTCCACAACGTGGTAGAGCAAAATATCAGTGAGAGCTTGTTTGTTCTCCGGCAGGAGCAGACTTTCGACGGTCCCTTCGGGCAGTGCGGCAAAAGCGTCATCCGTGGGGGCGAAGACAGTGAAAGGACCTTCACCCTTGAGCGCATCCACCAACTCAGCGGCTTGGACGGCGGCGACGAGGGTGGTGAAGCGTCCGTCAGCGACGGCGGTGTCTACGATGTCGCCGAGTTCAGGTTCAGGGATGGCGGTGGGTTCGGGCATCGCTGTGGGCGCGGGTTCAGGCGTGGGAGTTGCGGCGGGACCGCAGGCTGCCAAAACCAGGGCGAACGCGACGAGCAAGACGACGAGCAGGGAATTGCGTTTCATTTTTCTATTCTCTCCATTTCAGATTGTTGTACATTTGCAAAGGTTTTGTAAATGTAATGTTCGTATTTTATACATTTTGCAAAGGTTGTCAATGCGATTTTGACGGCTCTAATCAGATTATTAATAAGTGGAATTTTTTTATCCAAAATTAATCATCCCCCAATTCCAGTCTCAGATAACCCGCCCAAACCTTAAAATCGGATGTGGCACTGATCAATGAATTTTTCCCTGCTCAAAAAACCTGCATGGACTCTGGTCATAAAAAGTTCTGGCTTGGCGTGTATTTCTCCTGATCTTTCAAGCAGTGATAGAATTAGTTTGCGTTCCAAACTAATTCGCTGACCCGAAAATTCCCCGTTGGAGCCTTTTACGGTATCATTTCACGCTATGAAATTCATTACTTCTCCCTCCCAAAAATTCGACCTGCCCAAGCGCATCACGCGCCTCGGCGAACTTGCCACCAATTTGTGGTGGACGTGGCATCCTGAAGCGACCCGTCTCTTCGGGCGCCTCGATTATGACCTGTGGGAACGCCTCGCCCACAACCCGATCCGCCTGCTGAACGAGATCGAGCAGGGACGCTTGAAGCAAGCCGCCAAGGACAAGGATTATCTTGCGCTGTACGATGAGGTCTTTGCGGCATTCGACGATTATTTCAAAAAAGAGACCTGGTCACAGCAGGCACACCCCGAGCTGAAAGATCCCATCGCATACTTCTCGATGGAATACGGTTTGCACGAAACCCTGCCCATCTATTCGGGCGGCTTGGGCGTGCTTTCCGGCGACCACCTCAAGGAAGCCTCCGACCTCGGTCTGCCGTTCGTCGCCGTCGGTTTCATGTACGCGCAGGGCTACTTCTCTCAGCGCATCAGCGAGGACGGCTGGCAGGAGGCGCTCAACAATTTGCTGCACTTCGAGCATCTGCCTGTCGCGCTCGTCACGCAGGACGGGAAACCGCTCACCCTTGAGATCAAATTCCCAGACCGCAGTATCCACTTCCAGATCTGGGAGGTGCGTGTCGGTCGCATCCCGCTCTACCTGCTCGATTCCAACGTCGAAAGCAACAACGACTATGACCGCCTGCTCACCGCCCGCCTGTACTGGTCCGACCTGGACCGCCGCATCATGCAGGAGATATTGCTGGGGATCGGCGGAGTCCGCGCTTTGCGGGCGCTGGGATATGACCCAGCCGTCTGGCACATGAATGAGGGGCACGCCTCTTTCCTGACCCTGGAGCGGGCTCGTGAACTCGTGGCAAAAGGACTCCCCTTTGCCGATGCCGCCAAACAGACCCTCCCGCAGAACATCTTTACCACCCACACACCCGTCCCTGCCGGCAATGACGAATTCCCGCTCTGGTTAATTGATAAATATCTCGCCACCTACTGGTCCGAGCTGGGACTCACCCGTTCCGAATTCGTGGACGTTGCCAAGCATCACCAGCCGCACGGCGAGACGTATTCCATGCCGATCCTTGCGCTGAAATTATCGGGAGGCAGCAATGGCGTGTCCGAACTGCACGGCGAAGTCTCGCGTGATATGTGGAAATTCCTGTGGAGCAATCTGGACGTAAAAGATGTGCCGATCGACCATGTTACCAACGGTGTGCACACCCGCAACTGGCTCGCGCGCCGCATGAACCTCCTGCTCGAAAAACATCTCGGCGCGGACTGGTACGACCGTCTTGATGACCACAAATTCATGGAGAAAGTGGATTCCATCCCCGATGATGAGTTATGGGCGGTGCGCCTGCATCTCAAACGAAAACTGGCGTTCTACCTGCGCGAGCGTGTCCGTGACCGCTGGCGTCATGGCGGATTCCATCCCGTGCAGGTCGTTTCCTCGGGCGTGCTTATCAATCCCTACGCGCTGACCATCGGATTCGCGCGCCGCTTCGCCACGTACAAACGCGCCAGCCTCATCATGTCGGACGTGGAACGTCTGCTCGACATCATCAACCGTCCGAACATGCCCGTGCAGATCATCTTTGCCGGCAAGGCGCATCCCGCCGATGAACCCGGCAAGCAGTTGATCCAGAAGGTGTACCGCACGGTCAAGAAAGCCGAAACGGGCGGACGCCTCGTCTTCCTCGAAGATTACGATATGAACCTCGCCCGCTACCTCGTCCAAGGCGTGGACGTGTGGATGAACACCCCGCGCCGTCCCTACGAAGCCAGCGGGACTTCGGGCATGAAAGCCGCCATCAACGGCGTATTGAACTTTTCCATTCTCGATGGCTGGTGGCGGGAGGCATATAACGAGCGCAACGGCTGGGCGATCGGCGAAGAGAGAGAATACGAATCTGCCGAGGCGCAGGATGCCGCCGATGCCGAAAGCTTGTATCGAACGCTCGAGCATCAGATCATCCCGCTGTTCTATAATCGCGATCCAAAGGAAATGTCCCACGATTGGATTGCCCGCATGAAGGATGCGATGAAGACCGTCATCCCGCAATTCTCCACCCGCCGCATGGTCAAGGAATACGTGGAGAAGTTCTACGCGCCTGCCGCGAAAAAATAATGATAGGTAGGGGCACAGCGTCGCTGTGCCCCACGGAGATCGTCTATGTTCCCAGAAATCACCGTCACCGAACTATCCGAGAAACTGAAATCCGACGAGAAATTCGTCCTGCTGGACGTGCGCGAACTCGTCGAGTTGGGATATGCCAAGATCGAAGACAGCAGGCTGGAGGTCACGCCGGTGAGCCGCCTTTCAACCGAAGGACCGGGTGCACTACCCGAGTCGGTCAGGTCACAGGAAGTGCCCGTATTCGTCATCTGTCATCACGGCAACCGCAGCATGCAGGTGACCGCGTGGCTGGCGCAGCAGGGGTATAAGAACGTCTTCAACGTGTGTGGGGGGATCGACGAATACGCGCGGACGGTGGATTCTTCAATCGGGTTTTATTAACATCGCAGGGGCGCTATGCCCCTGCGATTCTTAAACCAGAATGCCGTCCGCAAGGACGGCATTCGTGGGGCGCTGTGGCTTCCTTCTTACTTGAGGAGGGATGCCACAGCGCTGGGTTTAATGCTACTATCCATGTTAGACATCACCTCCTCCTTTCATTAGGATGGCGAATTCAATTTGCTTGCCCCCGGAACGATGCCGAAAGTATGTCACAAAATATTTCGGATGTCAATAGCCCGAATTTCGATTCTCACAAAACTGTAATCATTTCCGGGCAGGGACAGGGAATTGCGTCATTTTCAGAAATTTGATACCTTTTGAGAGACTCCGCAAGTCCCGCGGGGCTATCCTTCGCCAATGCCTTTGCAACATACGGTAAATCCATTTAGGAGCAATCCATGAAAACCAATCCAACCAAACTCTGGCTCATCGTCCTCGCCCTCGGCTGGGTCTTCGACTTCCTCTTCTGGGATAAAGGCTTCGGCATCAACTTCGCCATCTTCTGGACGGCTGGACTGATCGTCGCCTTCTACCTTCTTCTGAGCAACGGACTGCGCCCGCATCGTTCATCCCTCATCCTGATCCCGCTCTTCGGCTTCTTCGCCGCTGTGACCTTCCTGCGCGCCGAGCCGATGACGACCTTCCTCGCCGTCACCTTCACTCTGCTCACGCTGACCATTCTGACCGTCACCTACCTCGGCGGGCGCTGGATGCAATACTCGCTCGCGGATTATTTCATGAAGGCATTATCCCTGATCGGCAGTCTGCTTGCGCGCCCGATCTCGTTTACTTCCGAAGCGCGCAAAGCGCAGACAGACTCGGGAAAGCCGCCCGCAAAATACAAATTCATGCCGCTCCTGCGCGGAATCCTGATCGCCCTGCCGGTCGTGGCGGTTTTTGCATCCCTGCTCGCCTCCGCGGACATGGTCTTTAGTCAACGGCTGGATGCGTTCATCGAGATGTTCAAACTCGAAAACCTGCCCGAATACATCTTCCGTTTGATCTATATTGTCATCGTCGGTTATGCGTTGATGGGAGTCGTCCTGCACGCCGCCTCCGCCTCGAAAGACGAAAAACTGGTCGGCGAGGAAAAGCCGATGATCCCGCCCTTCCTCGGTTTCACCGAATCAAGCATCGTGTTGGGGAGTGTGGTTTTGCTGTTCGCGCTTTTTGTGATCATCCAATTCCAATACTTCTTCGGCGGCACTGCCAACATCACCTTCGAGGGGTATTCCTACGCCGAATACGCCCGCCGCGGATTTGGCGAACTGGTCACGGTGGCGTTCTTCGCCCTGTTGATGTTCCTCACCTTGAGCGGTATCACCAAACGCGAAACCGAA
Organism: Anaerolineales bacterium; assembly: GCA_023382595.1. Taxonomy (GTDB): domain Bacteria; phylum Chloroflexota; class Anaerolineae; order Anaerolineales; family Villigracilaceae; genus Villigracilis. Next base: position 1,889,907 of record JAHDWB010000001.1, read on the forward strand.
ACCCAGCGAAAGATTTTCTCAGGTTTGGGCATCGCGCTTGTCGCTTTGCTGTTGGTCATGCTCGTTTCCGCGTACCAGCGCCTGGTCCTGTATGAGGCGGCGTACGGCTTCACCCGTCTGCGCACCTACACCCATGTCTTCCTCGTCTGGATCGGTCTTCTGCTCATCGCCACCATCGTTCTCGAAATCCTCCGCAGGGAACGCGCCTTCGCGTTCGCCATGCTGATCGCTTCCTTTGGCTTCGCCATCTCGCTTCCGCTCCTCAATGTGGATGCGTTCATCGTCAAGCAAAACATCCAACGCGAGATTCAGGGACAGGCAAGTGAAGATCTCGACTCACGTTACTTCCTCGACCTTTCTGATGATGCCATCCCTCCGCTTGTGAACGCGCTTCAGACTCCGACCCTGCCTGACTCTGTCCATGAGAAGGTTGGCGCGGCTCTGGCATGTATCCGCCACCAGCGTGGATTGAACGAAAGCGAGCGGACATGGCAATCCTTCCACCTCGCCCGTCTCAACGCGGACAACGCGCTGGCTTCTGTGAACGCTGAACTCGACCAGTACAAGATCATAGACAGGGATTATCCTGCGAAAGCCATCGCTCCCTCTGGCGCGGAGTACGACTGCTGGCGGTATTATTTCGATTAATGTCGTTGTGCGAACCGCCGCTGGTTGAGTAGTCCCGAAGGGATGTATCGAAACCAGGCGGTTCGCAACGACATATTTCAGCCGTAAGAACCGCCGCCCATTGACAGTCTATCTTCGCATGGACTTCAAACTGACGATCTTCTCCGATTACATCTGACCGTGGTGTTATGTCGGCCAGGGTGTGGTTGACTTGTTGAAAGCTGAATACAACGTGGACGTGGAGTGGCGTCCGTATTATTTGCGACCCGATACGCCGCCCGAAGGCATGGACCTGCCCGACTACATCCTGCGCGCGCGTGCCAGCGGCGCGGACGAACGCCTGCAAGGCATGGCGAACCAGTACGGCATGGAGTTCAATTCTCCAGACCGCATTTACAACACACGGCTGGCGCACGAAGCGACCGAGTACGCGGACGAACATGGCAAGGGACTCGAATTCCACCGCGCGGTCTTTCGCAAGGTCTATGCGGAGGGATTGGATGTCGGCAAATGGGAGGTGTTACGCGCCGCAGCGGAGGAAGTCGGCTTGGATGGGCAGGACATGCAAAAGGTCGTAGGAGGCGGGGTTTATACGTCCAAAGTGGCGGAGCAGGTGGCGTGGGCGCAAAGGATCGGCGTGACAGGCGTCCCGACCTATGTCATCAATGACCGCTACGCGATCGTCGGCGCACAGCCGTATGAAGTGTTCAAGCGGGCGTTGGGGGAGATTTTCAAGGAAAACAGAAAATGAAAAAGCGGATGCCGAGCTGGCATCCGCTTTTTTTACACTGTGATCAGCCTGTGTTCTTTGTGGCATCCAAGCATGTCGGAGAGGGCGTCCGCAAGGATTCGGTCCACTTCGATGTCGGCGGTGGATGTGCCTGCCTCCAGATGTGCCATGCGCGTTTTCTCGGTGTTGACGATCAAATCGACTGCCAGTTCGGGCGGGACCTTGCCCGTGTTGATGACCAGGTCGAAGGCGTGGATCGCGCCCCACGGCACTTTGTAGAATTCCTCCACGAACGCCTGCCGCACCTTGTCATTCTCCCTGACGATGGTTTCCGCCTGATCGAAGGTGATGTTTTGATATTCCATCACGCGCCCGACCCGTACCGCAAAGGGAGCCTGCAAACGCACATGCAGGACGTCATCAAACCCGCCCAGCACTTCAAATCCGCTGCGCCCAAGGATGACCACATTCCCGTGCCGCGCGACCGCCTGAATGACCTGATTGAGCAGTTTCATCATGGCATCGCGCTGATTCCCGCGCTGCGCGTCGAACCGCTCCCAGAAACTGGGCAGGGCCTCGTATTCCTTGTCGAACTCCACATACCCGTATTGACCGAGGATATCGCCGATGAAGGTTTTATCCACAAAATGATAGCCCAGTGTTTTGGCGGTGTTCTGCGCGATCGCATCCCCTTCACTGCCGTATTCTCTCGAAATCGTGATCACGGACATGGCTTTCTCCTTTCCGCAATGCTGGTTCGTCAATTAGATTATGGCATGGTTTGGGGGGATTTTCAATGATGGTTAACGCCGCGCGGTAGATTTAAATAGAAAGCGGAAACCTAACGGAGTTTCCGCTTAAATTACTAACGGCTGTTTGGTGGTTGCTATCGATATAATGCTACTGGGCTTATAACAAGTGCTGGACCTTTTATAACTTCTGCAAGTTCTTTCTGAGCCAATCCCTGTTGCATTTTCTTTTTCTGTCTAGTATTTAGACTTGGCAACTTTGATGAGAAGGCTGGTAACAAACTGAATACCTCAATTTTTTCGCCTTTTTTGATAACTCGTTGAACTTTACCGAATACTGTTGCATCACCCTCAATATCTGAAAGTTGGCATTTTAAAAACCTTCTTTGTAAATTCGCTGTGAAACAAAAGGTTGGAGTTGATGACGATTCAAAAACAATAGGAATTGGTTTTCCCTCGGAGATTTTTGAAACAGATTTTAAACCTTCAAATGCTGCTTTTGTTTTGGCATCTGCAAGTGGTTCTTCACCAACAAGAGACATTATATCCATCCAAGGGGCAAAGTCATCCATTGTTTGCATAAGTGTGAAGGCTTTAGGTAAGTGAATTCTAGCTTCTATTTCGAGTAAATCACCACGGCGAATCTGTTCCCATATTTCTTGGTCGAAAAGGTCTAAGTATCTAAAACCATCTTCTTGTTTCTCTAGTATTTCGTAAAGCCTTTGAAATTTGGCTGCATTGGTTACCGCTAGTCTTTGTTTCATTTCCTTTGACTTTTCGGTTGTCAACTCACCCTCAAGAATCTTGTAACCTGCTTTGCCTGTCACGTCCTTTTTTTCGGTTTCTGTTTGGTCAATTGCACTATCTATTACATAGCCTTCAAGCGCAGCTAAATAGTCATCTAATGTATCTGTATCCAAAAAAAGAAAATTTCTTAAAATCATATCACCTCACTTTTGCGAAGAACAGCCTAACAATTTAGATGATCAATTCCATATACAAACTTATGAGCATCAATCCGATAATATCATTATTATAAAGCGGAATTTTTTCACTTCCCCTCTTCCACCTTAAACTCAACGATCCGATCCAGCCGAAACGTCCGCTCGGCATTGCGGGAGTGGCAGTGTGCCTGCAGGTAGATGTAATCCGCCAAGCCGATCACATCCTTGGGGGTGATCCAGCGTTCGGACGTCTCGCCGTCCTTGTCCATGTATTTGATGAACAGGCGTTTTCCGCTGTTGATGGCTTCGCTCAACTCGGTCGGCAGGTATACGCCCTCTTCGGGCCACACAGGCGAGTTGTAAATGCCGATGAAATCCTCCAGCGATTTGCCGACGGACTTGAGCGAATCGGTCATTGCAAAGAACAGGTTCTTCATCGTGATCGCATCCGCCAGCGCCTGCGAACCGTTCATATTCGCCGCCACGCTGAAATCCTGCGCGAGATGCTTCAGGCTGTACGACGGCAGTTCATAGAACTGGCGCGCCATCAACAGCGTGTCGATCAGGTTGGGAAATTCGATGGTCCGATTCAGTTTGCGGTATTCGTTGTCAAGGAATTGGATATCGAACTTGGCATTGTGACAGACGACCACCGCGTCACTGAACAACGGGTCAAGCTGGTCGGTGATCTCTGAGAATTTCGGCGCTGCGGACAGCTTCGACTCGTCCAAGCTGTTGACGTGGACAGCCGAAGGCGAAAGAGTCCGCTCGGGATTGATGAGCAGGTCAAGGGTCCCTTTGACGCGTTTGCCTTCGGTCAGCACCACGGCGACCTGGCAGATGCGGTCCCCGAACCAGGGGGAAAGTCCGGTGGTTTCGATATCCAAAAAAGCGAAGCGGGCAGTTGCAATGTTAAACATAAGCGGCGCACCTTTTGAGTGCGCCAATCTTATCATTTTTTGTCATTGCGAGCCGTTTCACGGCTCGCAATGACATTAATTTCTTCTGCGTTGGATGATGCTGTAGATTGCAAATCCCAGCGCGACAACCGCGGCGATCCACGCACTGGTGGCGACCAATGGCTCCGCCGCCTGCTTGACCGCAATGCCGATGAACGACCATACGAAGACGAAGGTGTACGCCGAATCGCGGCGGGTGAGCGTCATCAGCAGACCGACAACGCTGGCGACTGCGAGCATGATGACCGCCCAAACCTGCGGCGTGATACCGAAGCCATCCCAGTTGATGAGATAAAGATAGTCGGTGACGTTGGCGATGGTGGCAACGCTGATCCAGCCGAGATAGGTGCTGAAGGGAATGTCCACGCTCCATTTTTCGGCGTTGCTCACGGGCGTACGACCGACGTTCAGCCGCAGGTAGCTGACGATGAGCGCGGCAAGCAGGGCGAGCATGACGATCACGCTCCAGCCGAAGGCGTTGTAATGCCAGCAGAACAGCCAGGCGGCATTGAAGACGCCGCTCAAGGCGAAGGCATAGCCCAGTTTGCGCAGGCGCGGACTTTCCTTTTGGTCTCTTCGATACTGGAAAATGGTGAAAGCGATCCAGCCGATGTAGATGATGCCCCAAATGGCGAAGACGTATCCCGCGGGGACGAAATACACGAGAAAGCGGTCCGAGATTTCTCCCGTATTTTGTCCGTTGAGGGGCAGGGTGCTGGCAAGGATATTGACAGCAAGGGCGAGCGCCACCGAGAGCGCATTGGCGAGTTGACGCAGCGAGTCTTTTGACATGAAGTCCTCCGAGGTGAATGATGTGACAGGGACATTTACATCATACGACTTCTTACTGTCAATTACTATCAGGGATTTGCGTGTTTTTCTGGTGTTTTTCACCTTTCATGCGTGAAAGGTCGCTCTTAAGTACAACTCATAGTTCGTATAACAATAGGGCTTGGGGGAAGTGATGCGGAAAATTGTCCGATTTTTCCTTAACGAAATGAAAACTATACAGAAATGGGAGGCGGAATAGTACTCTGGTCATGCCTAATTCGCCGTCTTTTTTGTGACCAACATGTTACTCTGCCCTACGATGTCATCTGGCGGCTCGTTTTTGCCGGTGGGATCAGATGTTCCAACGCATTATCAAACACCGTTTGACTGCTTTGGAAAGGAGAAAATCAAATGAACAGAACGATTCAACGAATAGTGGGCTTGTTTGCGATACTCTCTCTCACGCTGGGGCTTTTCACCCCGGCAGGCGCTTCCTCGGTTTCCATTCCTCATGCGGCGGGAAACACCTATTTTGTGTCCGTTTCGGGTAGCGATCTGAACAACTGCACCCAGTCCGCGCCATGTAAAAGCTTCAACAAAGCCATGAGCCTGATACAGTCTGGCGATGTGCTTTACGTCATGCCGGGCACGTATAACCAGACGCTGACGATATCGAAAAGCAGAGTCACTGTTGAAGGGAATAAAGCAGTCATCGATACGACTGGCACATTTGGGATAAGAGTTGCCTCGACCGCACAGAATGTCGTTGTACGCGGGTTTACTGTCACACGGGCAAACAGCCACGCCATTTATGTGGAAGGGCAATTTGTTACCATTGAGAATAATGTTGTTTACCATTCCGTTCTGGAAAATGGCACGTTGTTGAACGGCGTCATTTCTTGTAGGAACGGATCATGGGGAAGCGCGATCAAGGTCAAGGTCGGCGGCGAGAATGTCATCATTCGTAACAACGAAGTGTTTGATAACTGCGGGGAGGGCATCGCGGCAACTCGCGGTGTGAATGTATTGATCGAGGGAAACCGCGTCTATGATAACCATTCCGTCAATATCTATGTGGATAACTCCATAAACACGCAGGTATTGAACAACCACTCTTTTTGTAAAAATAGGGACACATCTCCCATCGCTGTGGGAGAGGAGTATTACGATGGGTGGGGGGCGCAGCTTAGGGATGTGGTTATAAAAGACAACCGCATCGAAGGGTGTCAGAGGGCGATCATAGTATACGGTAGCGGTGTTGGAGGTACACTGACAAATGCGCTGATCGATAATAATATAGTAGCATCGGGAACCGGCACCAGATCTGTCATCAGTTTGGATAATCAGAGGAATTCCAACGTAAGGATTACGAACAATCAGTTGTGGAAGCTAAATATTTGGGTCCGCTCCCCTGCCGGGGTGACGTTGGAAAACAACTCAGTCGGCGGCGCTTTGCCGACTGTAACGAATACCCCTGTATCTGTAATAGCAACCAGGACGCCAATTCCTATTGTGACTCAATCCTGGACTGCCACTTCTACTCCGATATCATCTCCTACGTCTGTGCCGCCATCCGCCACGCCCATCCTGCCGCCCGCCACTTCGACGCCATTTGTGATGCCGACCTTTACGCACACATCAATCCCGCCGACGGCTCTTCCCAGCGCGACGCCTGTTTTGCCATCCGCTACGTCCATCTTGCCGCCTGCCACTTCGACGCCATTTGTGATGCCGACCTTTACACACACCTCAATTCCACCAACATCTCTTCCCAGTGCGACGCCTGATTCTTCTGATGATCCGGAGCCAATTGAAACAGAGCCTTCCGAAAAGATCTTTGACGATAAGGATGGTGCATTTGAGTATTCGAGAGGATGGGATGATATCCGTAGGAGAAAGGCGCACGGCGGTTCCTACAAAATGACCACTCGAAACGGCGCTTTCGTCACATTCACCTTCACCGGCGAATCGTTCAGCGTGCTGTACTTGGCTGGATCGGAGTTCAAGAGTATCGATGTTTATGTAGACGACGTGTTAGTGGGAACGATCAAGGACAAAGGCAAGAACCGCAGGTTCCATCAACGTTGGGATTACTCAGGCAAGTTGGAGACGGGAGTCCATACTCTCAAACTGGTCTTCAACTTGGGCAGGTCCCGTAATTCCAGCGGGACGCTCGATGCTGTGATCGTTCGATAACCATCAACCTAATTTACAAAAAGGCATCAAGGAACTCTCATTCCTTGATGCCTTTTTGTTACGACGGTTCAGGCTTTAATCGCTTATTAGATCACGTGCCTTCAAATTCCTCCCGCCGATCCACGCGCCGACAGCGGTGGCAAGGATCGAGAGCAGGAAGACCAGCAGGATGACCATTTCGAACCGTCCCTGCATGATGACGTTCAGGATGAGAATATCCAAAGCAAGAACGCTGGCACGAAACGACTCGGGAATGAGGATTCCCAACACACCGCCGAGTAATGCGCCGAAGAACATACCTGTATAGGCTCCCGTGCTGACGCCGCCGGTCGTCCCCGCCGTGCGGACGGTTAACGCGCCGGTCAGAGCGCCGGTCAAAATGCCGAGCAGGATACCTGCAATGATCCCGAATATCACTCCGCTCCACATCCCGCTCAATGCCCCTGTTGCCGCGCCGAGGAGCGCCCCAAAGAAGGCGCCCAACCCCGCACCGAAGAGACTGCTTTTCAAGTAAAGTTGTTGATCTGGCATGACTCCATTTTCCTTTCAAATTTGCACGGAATTTTACCCTGTGGTTTCCCCAAATCAGATACAATCAGAAAATTCCATAATTGCAATGGAGAAGAAAATGCGAAACCCTGAAACAAACGAAGATTTTGACGAACGCCCAACCTTCAACGAAGAGATCGATACGGATGCCATCGAAAACGCCGTGCGTTCCATGCTCTCTGCTTTTGGCGAAGATCCCAGCCGGGAAGGCTTGAAAAACACCCCCAAGCGCGTTGCCCGCATGTATCCCGAACTCCTAAGCGGCTACCGTACGGATACGCACAAACTTGTCAACGGCGCGATCTTCAATGTGACTTATGACGACATGGTCATCGTGCGCGATATTGAGTTCTTCAGCTTGTGCGAACATCACATGCTGCCATTTGTCGGGCGCGCCCATGTCGCCTACATCCCGAACGGACAGGTGATCGGTCTCTCGAAAATCCCCCGCATCGTCGATATGTACGCCCGCCGCCTGCAGGTTCAGGAACGCATGACCCGCCAGATCGCCGACTTCCTTCACGACCTGCTCAAGCCGCAGGGTGTGGCGGTGGTCGTCGAAGCCCTGCATTTGTGCGCGATGATGCGCGGCGTGAAAAAACACGATGCCCGCATGACCACATCCACCATGCTGGGGAGCTTCCGTAAAAGCATCAACACCCGCCAGGAATTTCTGGACCACCTGGACCGCGGCGCGGAACCGCTCAGGATCTAGCGCCCAACGGGCGGATGATAACGTCCTCCCGCTTCTGAATCCAAACCGAAACCTGCTTCACCGACCGGGCAAGCGCCTCCCCACTGGCGGGATGCGGAAAATCGGGGATCAATTCCGCCAGCGGGACGATCACAAAAGCATATTCCCAAAAGTCTGTGTTGAGCGGCTTTTCGTCATATAACACAATGTCAATATCGATCGTGCGCGGCGCGTTCTTTTCGTCGCTGCGCACGCGCCCCAATTCCGCTTCAATGGGGCGGATGATCTGCTCCTTGAACTCAACAGATCCAAGAGGGGTGAGAAAAAGCACGCAGGCATTTAAGAAATTCGGACCATCGAAGCCGACGGATTCGGATTCCCACACAGAAGACACCGCCTCGATTTTCCCGACCCCTTGAAGTAATTCCACTGCTTTTGGTAAATTGACCTTCGCCTCGATGTTCGAGCCGAGGCTGAGGTAGGCGCGATGTAACTCACTCATCACGGCTTCGCTCCACCTCCACACCGACGGATTTCGCAAACCGTACCGCGCCGGGCTTTTCCACGCGCACGATGGCTTTTTTTGCCAATGCATCCTCAAGACAAATTTCAGCAAGGTCGTTCGCCAGCGCCTCCACCGTCAGGCGCTTTGCGGTTTCGGTGTGCGCCTGAATCCTTTTCGCCAACGCGCTGTAATCCACACAGTCATTGATGCTGTCGCTTTTTGCGGCATGTGACATGTCGGTGAACACCGTCACATTGATCAGAATATCCTGAGCCTTCTCCCGCTCCCAATCGCGGATGCCGATGATGCCGCGCACGAGTAGATCTTTGATGAAAACTTTGTCCATGATTGCTCCTGTTAGATCAAATGCCTGCCGCCATCCAAATGGATGATTTCTCCAGTGATGTAAGCGGGACCTGTCAGTAAAAATATCAGCGCATCCTCGACTTCGCCCGCCTCGCTCCACCTTTTGGCTGGCACACTTTCTATGATCCTTTCCCCCGCTGACGGATCATCCGCCGGCGGCAGAATCGCCCCCAACGCCAGCCCGTTGACCGTGATATGCGGCGCGAGCGCCGCCGCCAGCGATTTCGTCATCCCTGCCAATGCGGATTTGGTGACGGTGTACGGGAAGTGATCCGCGCCGGGTCGCAGGGCGCGCCAATCGAGGATGTTTACGATGCGCCCTTCCTTGACGTGCTTCGCAAATGTCTGAGACAACAAGAACGGCGCGGTCAGGTTGATATCCATGTGGCGCTGCCAGTCATCGAGTGACGTATCATGGACGGTGAGCGGCTCGAAGATGGATGCACTGTTCACCAATCCATACAGCGGGCTCAACTCGCTGGCTCGTTCGATTAATTGCGATGCGCTTTTAGGGTTGGAAAAGTCCGCAGTGAGCACCCAGGCTTGAGGTCCGAATGATGCGATCTCATCCCGAACAGATTCGGCTTCCGCGGGGGAATGTCCGTGATGGATGATGACGTTCGCGCCCGCGCGTCCACAGGCGAGCGCGAGAAGCCGCCCCACGCGGCGGGCAGCCCCGGTAACGAGGATGGTCTTCCCTTTCAGGTCGGTCATGATGTGATTTTATCATTTCCAAACCTGACAGGGTTTATCCCATTCTTGACTTCATTTTTTGGAGGTGATAATATCTTTTCATTATGCTGTAATTTCCCGCTGTTCTGTGTTCCCAAATCCGACTAGAAAGGTGTAAAGGTGACCATGAATCAAAACGTACCGAGTTACACGGGTGATATTGCCGCCCAACAGATCGACCCTGCCAAGGAGTACTCTGCCGAGAATCAGGAAATTTCATTTTCCGCGGAACAGCACGCGATCTGGGCGGATTTATTTGACGGAGTTTATCAGCCCTACCTGCTGGAGCATATTTGCCAGGAATGGAAGACGGGCTTGGAGTTGTTGCAGCTCGACCCGAACGGTATTTCAACGGTGGCGCATTTGAATGAACACATCACACCGCGTTCGGGCTGGAGGATCGAGCGGACGGTGGTGCGCTACACCCTTGCTGACGATTGGTACAAGAAATTTGCACAGCGCATTTTCCTGATCACTGATTATCTGCGCACGCGTGACCAGATGGAATTCACGCCCGAACCCGACATGTTCCACGATATTTTCGGACATTTGCCTTTCCTCACGCAAAAGTTTTATGCCGATATCGAAAATAAATTCGCGCCCGCCTACATGAAGGCGACGACAGAGGAGCGCGAGGTCATCAAGCGGCTGGCATGGTACAGCACGGAGTTCGGTCTGGTGGTGCAGGAGAACCGTTTCAAGATCTTTGGGGCGGGGATCATCTCCGGGCGCAAGGAATTGACCCGCACCATCATGGAGTTCTACCGCCTCGGGCGCGACAATGTGATCGACTACACCAAGCCGGTCTTCCAGCAATTGGATGCGCATTTCCAGGCGAACAAGACCAACCTGCACCGCATCATTGACGGGGTGAACGCGCTTCACCAAAAGGGACAGATGTCCTCTGCGGATGAAGGCTGGAACGTCGTCCTGGGTTTGTACAAGAGTCTGGGTATCAAACAGGACGGCATCTTCGGTGGCGAGGTCATCATCGCGCCGTTCGATATCGAGACGATTGCCAGAATCCCCAAGACGGTCTATGCCTTCAACCCGATGCTGTTTGTGTGCGAGTCGCTGGAGCAGATGGATGAATTGCTGGATTCATACCTGAAGCCGATCGCGCAGAGATAAAGCAGGCAGCAAAGCGAATTCGAGAAGAAAACTCCCGTTGGTTTTGACCCTGCGGGAGTTTTGTGTTCTAATCCATAAATTGTGTTGAAAATTTATCCAAATTAGCTAAAATTGAATAGTCATCGACCCCGTTACTAAAGGAGCACGTCATGGCTGGACAGTCGTACTTCCAATGGCAGAACGAGTTCTTGTGCAAGACCATTTATCCCATGCGGATGCAGAAGCTGCGGGATTTTTTGGTGTATTACAAAGAAATAGACTTATGGGCAGAGTATAAACTCAAGAACATTGCCAGCCTGACAGGTGATGTGCAAGCCTATGAAAGCGGATTGGAATCCACGCGCCTGCTGGAATTCAAGCGGTATTCCGCCCTGAAAAGTTACTTCATGACGGCGGATGTGAAGGGGTTTTTCGTCAAATACAAGCCCATCGAAGAGACTGCGCTGGCAGAGATCCAAAAGATCCACCAACTATTCATCGCATCCTGGCCCAAGGATATTCGCGGCGAGCGGAGTTTCATCCTGATGCGGATCAATGCCCTCAAAACGCAGATGGGGTTCCTGAAAGACCGCATCAACTACCTTCAGCGCCGCCTGGCGGGAATGGCGCTCAACCATCCCAGCCGCCCGAAGGATGAGGAAGAACTGCGCTTGAAGGAAGGTTCCGCCCTGCCGATGCTGTTGGATGAGATGGATAAACTGCGCGATTTCAATGATACCTACGACAAGGTCGAAGCGCCGAAACTGGAATGGTATCGGCTTACCAAATCCGACCCGAATTTCAAGACCTCGGAGGAGGAATTCCTCGCGAATTACAGATCGAAGAATCCCATCACAGTCAAAGACATTGTCCGCTGGAAGGTGGAGGAACACCGAAAGTCATTGGAGGGGAAGAGCCAATATCAACTGCTTGATGAGATTCGCCAGCGATTTGAGAGGGAGCCGCAGCGCTTCCCGCACTGGCTGCAATACATGATCGTCCACTTTTCAGGGATGCGCTACGCATCCGCGCACGGTTCATGGGCGGACCCGAAAGACCTGCTGGCGCAACTGCGTCTCGCCGAGGTCAAGCAGGAACAACTTGCCCTCAGCGATGCGGATGTGGCGGCGAAATGCGAAGAAAAGCTCAGGCAATACGACCCTTCACACACCGGCAGCAAGCCAAAACTGGCGACCGCTGCCGAAAAGATCTGGAAGGACCGGATCGCCATGCACATGCAGGGCGTCAAAGCCCGCGGACCGCAGTCGCGGCGTAACGGCTTGACCGGGTTAACGGCGGAAGAGATCCGGTACGAGTACATGTCCATGACGACCGAACAGGCTCTGGCGAAGTTGGAGGCGATGAAGGATCAGTTCCCGGGCTGGGCTTGGAAGTGGATCGTCCGGCTTACGCCCCTGCGCGTCAAATATGTCAACGACCTGAATTGGGAAAAACTCACGCCCGAGGAGGAGACGGCGCGCGCGGCAAACCTGTCACTCAGCCGGATTCTCGGCGACTGGCAGACCAGGCATACGGTCGGCTGGCGGGACGAGCACGGACGCTCGCGCGAACTGATCGTCTCGCGCGCGGTGTGCAATGAGACCGCCGAACACATCCAGCACATGCGCGGAAATCTCCCGCCCGGCGGTCTGACGCCCAAACCGAGTTGGTATGTCAAACTTGAAAAGGACAACCCCGCCGCGTTTTACGTCAAACCGAAAGCCGCCGCCGACTATAAACAAGGCGCGAGCATTTTTTGGCTGCGATTTGTTGACAGCGAGCCGAACGCCTGGCAGGTCGCGAGACCGATCGCGACCAAGGACGGCGAAGGATTGCTCCCGAAGGAATTTCTTGGCAACCGTCCGCAGAAGAAAGATGCGCCGCCGCCCTGGCAGTACAAGCCCGGCAACGTCACCATGCGCACGCGTACCATCATCAACGCCAACAAACAAAAGGTCGTGCAAAACCAATGGCTGAGATGGATCCACGAAGCCACCATCATCGAAGTTGCCGATACCGCCGACGGCACCTACGTGTACACCTTCGAAACATCCCTGCCCAGCGACGACCGCGGCACGTCCTGCCTCGGCGTGTTCCGCAATACGCTCAACTGGAACCTCTCCGACGGAACCGAAGACAACTACAATCGCTCGTTCATCGGCTATGCTCCCGAAAACCAGATTCCCGCCGAACAACTCAAGGCAGTGTTGGACTGGAACAAGATCTTGCTGAAGTAAACAGATCACCGCAGGCAATGCGGTTCATCCATGTCACTCCGCAACCTCACCCTCATCCAAAAAATCATCGTCACCGGCTTGGGCATCGGCTTCACAGGTCTGTGCGTGCTCTTTGCCTATGCTGTCATCGTTGTTGCCAACGAACCGTTGGAGCAGGGAACACCGACGCCCGCGCTTGTCTTCCCTCCCTTGGAGACTCCCACGCTCACACTTGCGGACATCCCCACAGAGTTTGCCACGCTTCCTCCGACCTTTGAACTGCCCACTCCGACCGAATTCATCCCCACGCCCCAGCCGACCTACAATGACGCCTCGCCGCCAAGCGGGAAGATCGCCTTCGCTTGTTACATCCAGCAAATTGACCAGATCTGCCTGCTCAACGCGGATGGGAGCGGGCGAAAACAACTCACCAGCCTCAGCGCCACGGCGTTCTATCCGTCCGTTTCGCCCGATGGTCAGACCATCTTCTTCTCCTCGCGCGACAGCGGAAATTTCGAGATCTATTCGATTGACATCAGCGGGAATAACCTAAAGAAACTGACGAACGGCATCGGTTCGCTCTACGCGCCTGAAATGTCCCCGAACGGCGAGTGGATCATTTTTACCAACGGCAATAGCGGACTGTGGCTGATGCGTCCCGACGGCAGGAATCCCCGCGCATTGACAAATCGCAACGACATCGACCCGACCTGGTCACCGGATGGCTCGATGATCGCCTTCGCCTCCTCGCGTTCAGGCGCGCGCCAGCTCTTCGTCATGAACGCGGATGGGACGGACGTTCAACAGGTCACCGACCTGAACAATATGGGCGGGCGCAATACCTGGTCGCCGGATGGCAATCAACTCGCCTTCTACCGCGGACCGCGCGGCGACCGCAATATCTACATCATCAACATCGACGGTACGGGCTTGGTCAAGCTCACGAACGGCGGTGACAATCTCGCCCCTTCCTGGTCGCCGGACGGGGAATGGATCACGTTCACATCCTACCGCGACGGCAACAACGAACTCTATATCATGCGCCCCGACGGCACGGACGTGAGGAGATTGACGAACAGTCCCATCTCCGATTGGCAGCCGAGGTGGGGACCGTAATCACGGACTCCCCAGCACCACCGCAATATAATCCCCATACGAACCGTTGGAAGAATACGCGTAGCCCACGCCCATTTCTGTCGTGCGCGCCTTCAGGATGGCGTCGCGGTGGATCTGGTCGTTCATCCACCATATCATTGCTGCCTGCGGACCGCCTCCGCCGTAGATGATCTCCTCCACAAATGAAGGCGAGTATCCCGTTGCCAGTACCCGCGCGCGGATGGAGGATCCGTTCGAGCCGGTGTGGCTGATCATGTTGTTACATGCCATGTCCGCGGCGTGTGCTTGGGCGGCGCTCGCCAAGAAGGAATTGATTCTCAAAGCAGGCAAGCCCGCCTTGGCGCGTTCCGCGTTGATGAGCGAAGCAATCTGTTCGACGTAACCGGCGTTCTGGCTGTAATTGCAGTTCCCGCCGCCGGTGCCGGGGGGCGTGCTGCCCGCGTTCCCGCCTCCACCGCCGGAACTGGTCGGCTGGGGAACCGTCCCGCCGCTGCCGACGGCGATCTTCACCCAAAAGGTCTTCTCGATGCCGATCGGCACGTCCCCGCCGTTCAGGTCGTTGAGCGTAAAGTATCCCGTGTACGATCCGTTCGCGCTCGGCGCGGTCAGATCCACTGAAACGAGGGCATTGGTCTTCGGCAGTGTATCAGGGATCGGGGCGGAGAGAGGCGCGTTCATCTGGTCTCCGGCGGCAAACTTGAGCGTGTATCCGATCCACGGGCAGGTTCCCGTGTTGACGAATTCCCATGTCTTCGTGAAGGTTTCGCCCGGGCTCACGCGCGTTCCGTCCTGAATGGTCACGTCGCGCAGCAGCACCGCGCTGTTCGTGCAGTTGGGCGGCATGGTGACGGAGAGGGTGGGCGTCAGTGTGATCTCAGGCGTGGGCGTGAGAGTGGGCGGCACAAAAACCACTTGGGTTGGCGGCAATGTGGCGGTGACGAATCCTTCGGGTGCCGGCGTGGGTGCATCGCCGACCTGCACCGAAATGCAGGAGGCGAGCAGGGTGGCGATCAGGAGAAAAAGAACTGTTTTTTTCATTGTATAAATTTTTGGATCAGAACATCATCAACTGTCCCGTGGATTTCTCCACCGGGTCGCTGGCGATCTGCTCTTCGAACGTTTCCCGCGTCAATATCGGGACCTCAGCCAGGCTTCTCACCAGACGATATTTCATCAACCGACGCGTTTTCAAACGCTCCTTGAGCAACGGATCGCGCTCCTGTTTATATGCGACCAGCGCCGCGCGCCCGCCGGGAATGACGATTACGGTTTGTTCGTCGCTGGTGTCCAGCGCGCGGTGGACCAGCGCCGACGCCAGTACGTAGAACTTCCTTGCGGTTTTTCCGTTTTCGTTCCAGGTCAGCACTTTATCATCTTTGGATGAAACGTAGTTAAGTCTTTGTCCGATCTTTTCCAACATTCCGAACATATTCTTCATCTCGTCGCGCCGGACAGATGCGACATCCTCCGCGCGCAATGCCCAACCGCCGCCGTCTTTTTCCGCGTAGGAATTCAACACTGCGTAGATCAATCCTTTTGGCGGGGTCATCAAGCCCGTGAACTGTTTGTTCAAATCTTCTTCGACATCCAAAAAAAGCGGATTTGGATTCTTTTGAAGATACGTCACCACTGCCACTTCCACACGGTCAGAGAGCGACTCACCTTTTTCGGTGGTTGAGTAGCCCGCGTTCGTCGGGCGTACCGAAACCACCCCCCACATCCCCGTATCCACTGCATCGCCGGTCGAATAGTGATGAAATCCCTTCTCTTCCTTCAACGCTTTATCGAGTAATCCGTTCGTTCTGCGCATCGCTTCATCGAACTCGTCCCCGCTTTGTTTCAGGGCATTCGCTTCGGTCAGCGTGATCAAGCCCGCTATATGCAAATGCAAATAATCCACAGGCTCGCCTCGTTCCGACAAAAACTCGCGCATCGTCTTTCGCACCGCATCCAGATCCGCCGCGCCAGCTTCCGTTTTTTGCGCGCTCTTCCAGACGACCTGCACGGCATCATGTTCCGTGCGCAATGCCGCGCTTTCCAGTGAAAATCCCGCCGTGTGTGCGGCAGTGAACGCGGAGGTAAGGAACGGCGCTTCGGGTTCGGGGATCAACCCGAACATCGGCACGCCGTCCGCGAGCAGTTCGTTCAAGTGGCTGAACATGGCGAACAGCGCGGTCGCGTTCCACGCCCAGTCGTAGCGTCTGCGGCGCAGCGCAACTTTATACGGCTCGACCGCGTCCTTGCCCCACAGCCAGCCAGCCCACAATGCCGAGAGAGTCCAAAACGCCTGATTCGGGCGCGGCACTGCTCCGATCACTGCCGCGATCGGGATTTCACGCTTGACTTCATGCGCCAGGTCACGCAGGCGACCTTCGTAGATGCAGATGCCGCCCGTCTCCGGGATCTTCTTGGGCCACGCTTCACACGGGACTGGGGAACCTGATCGGGCAAACAAACCGACTCCACGCTCGAGCATCATCCACACATTGTGCTCGCGGAATTGATTTGGCGTGCTCAATTGCTTCGGGCGCGGACGTTCCGTAGGATGACTCCATAATGTGTTGCCTGCGTCACAAGCCAGTAGTGTCAGCGCGGTCAATGCGCGTTTTCTCTCAGCAGATAGATTTAAACTGTCCAGACGGTTGATGATCGTTGTCAGCACATACAGCGGGCGCGGCAGATAATGCTCGATGGCTTCCTCCGCGTAAAAGCGGTCTTCGTCTTTGAGCGAGATCACCCGCTCGAACGCCCGCGAGCGGTGCAGGGCGTCCGTGGCGGCGATCTTCTTGGCGTTTTCCATATCCTGTTCTGTGACAAGCCGCTCACCACCATCTTTGCAATGCGGACATTCATATATGCGCGCGTACGGCGTCTCTTCGCCTTTGCGCCATAAAAAGGCTGTTGCCTGGATCTGCTCTTCGCATTTTTCGCATGATGTGAGATACAGGGACTGGAAATGTGCTTCAAGCCGTTCATTCCCTTTTTTGACGGCAGCCAGGTCCGCGATTGCGGCAATGAATTCTGATTCGGGCGGCGGGTTGGCGAAGATCTCCAGCAGGAAGCGTGTGATGGGATTGTTCGCCGTCACCAATACGCGGTGTCCGCTGCGGGCGGCTTCAAGGACAAGCTGCGGGGAGAATCCGAACGGGTCGAGCAGCCAGCTTGAGGGTTTGTCCAGAAGCGCGAGCCAGCCGGCGATGACCCCGTCCTCCAGCGCTGGAAGAAAGCGTGCAAGCGGACCGGTGTCCGCGGGTTTGAATCCTGCGATGTAGGGTTGGAAATCCATCTTAAATCGGTATTTTTCTGGCGCGATTATCAAATTTGATAATCGATGGATAAAATTGTAATCGAAAAGGTGTTAGAATTCGCATAAGGATAATTCAGATGACCACCGGGGAACGCATTCTCATTGTTGAAAACGACCCAGATATTGCGGATCTGATCGGCAGACAGTCACTGCAGCCGCTCGGCTATCAGGTGACGGTTGTTTCTGATGCCGCTTCTGCTCTGAAATATGCGGTTCAGACTCCCCCGGACCTGATCCTGGCAAATATCAATTTGCCGGGTTTGAGCGGGAAAGACCTGCTTGCCGCTTTCAGTTCGCAAAGTGTGCGCTCGCCCGTGATCGTGATCGCTGAAAAAGGGCAGGAACCGGATGCGATCCAAGCCTTCCGCCTCGGTGCCACGGATGTGATGTTCTGGCCCCTGCGGGATGCGGAAGTGGTGTCCATTGTCGAACGCGCCCTGCGTCAGACTCAGGAGACGCGCGAACGCCAGAAACTTGACCGTCAGCTGAAGGCGACCAACGACGAATTGCAAAAACGCCTGCGAGACCTGACGACCATTCTTGCCACTGCCAAGGCGGTGGTCTCCCTCACCGATCAACGCAAGTTATTTGACCGTTTGCTTGAAAGCGCCCTGCAATTGGGCGAAGCAGACCTTTGCTGGTTGATGCTGCGCGACGAGAAGAGCAATAGTTACATTTTGCGTGCCCAGCGCAGTCTGCCCGATTCGTGGGCGAAGAAAATGAACCAGCCCGTGGACGATGGCATCAGTTCGCTGGTGGCGCTTTCCGGGGAGAGTCTGTTCATGAACGGGGCTCCCTTGCAAAAGTTCAAGATTGCGGCGCTTGGCAAGTCTGTGGGCGTGATTCCCATCAAGATCAAGAACGAGGTCATTGGGTTGTTGATCGTGGTGCGCAAGAAGGATAACGAGTTTTCGCGCGATGCCCAGACCATGCTCGAAGCCATGGCGGATTACGCTTCGATCTCTCTTGTGAATGCGAGGTTGTTCCGCGCCCTTGAGCAGACGGCTGAAAATGCGCGCGCAGGCGAGAAGCGCCGTCAAGCCGCGCTGGAGACACTGCGTGAAACGATCCAAGGTGAGGTACAGGCGGCTGTCTATCCGTTGAACCTGCTGTTGACGGAAATGCCCGGCGCTTTGAACGAAGAACAGAAGAAGGCGCTTGAATCCGTGCAGGCAGCCTTGCAACGCCTGACGCGTTCCTCAGAAAAGACCATCGCTCCGCACAACTGACGAGGATTTCATTGACTCCATGATGAAACAGGAACTCATCCTACTGGCACTGGACGCATCCCCGATCCTCGATCTGATGGAGCGGGCTTTACGCGCGGCGGGGTATGAAGTGGCGGTTGCGCATGATCGCCCATCGATGGATAAGTCCATTCAGGAGGCGATACCGGCTCTTGTGATCATCGGTGAGAAATTTGCGGATGCGGAAGGGCTGTCCATGTCGCGGGAAATGTTGGAGCGTTTCCCAACCCTGCCGATCATTTTGTACACCGAACAGGATACTACGGGATTGCTCCGGTCCACGTTTAAGACGGGGCTGATGGGATATCTTTGTCCCCCGCTCAAAGTGGATGACATCGTGGATGAGGTTCAGCGGAGTTTGAACCGCGCGCGGAGTTTGGGGGATTGGCTTCGGCGTGAAGTGAAGCGGACAACTGCGTCGCTGGAGAAGAAAGCCAAAATATCGGAAACAGAACGAATTAAGTTGGAGGCGATCATCTCGAACATTCAGGATGGGGTGATCGTGATCGATGAGCATCAGCACATCCTGCTGATCAACCATGCTGTGCGGGACATTTTCCGCCTGAGCGGTGATCCGCTTGCAGGCAAGCCGCTGAAGGATGTCATTGCGAACGATGATCTGCATGCTCTGCTGGTGCGCGCCAGTGATGGACCGTTGAAATATCATGAGATCAATTTCAACGACGGGCGGGTCTTCAACGCGCAATACACGCCCATCCCCAAGATCGGCGGTGCGGTGACCATGCAGGATATTTCCTACCTGAAGGAACTTGACCGCCTTAAAAGCGACTTCATCCATACGATTTCGCACGACCTGCGCTCGCCGTTGACCGCCATCCTTGGATATACCGAATTGATCGAACGTACGGGGTCGCTGAACCAGACGCAGCATGAATTTCTACACCGCCTGCAGGGAAGTGTCCAGCACGTGACCAGCCTGGTCAATGACCTGCTTGATCTGGGGCGCATGGAGGCGGGGTTCGATACGCGCCGCGAGACGGTTCACATCGAGAATGTGCTCAAATATACGCTGGATGTGGTCGAACCGAGCGTACGCAAAAAAAACATCAAACTTTCAAAGGAAATTGCCGATGGGCTGCGCCCGCTGCGGGCGAACCCGATCCGCATCCGGCAGATGCTGGATAATCTCGTAGTCAATGCCATCAAATACACCCCGAATGAAGGCAGCGTGACTGTCAGCATGTCCATGCAGGATGATCAGATCGTGATCCGCGTGCAGGATACCGGACCGGGAATCCCGCCGGATGAGCAGGCGCGCGTGTTCGAGAAGTTCTATCGCGCCACGAACCGGCCCGACGGTGTGGAAGGCTCCGGGCTGGGGCTTGCCATCGTCAAATCCATCGTGGACAGCCAACAGGGACGTGTATGGGTTGAAGCCAATGCAGAGCAGGGATCCACATTCGTTGTCCTTCTGCCGGCGGAAGAGTAATATTCTTTTGCAGGAATTAAAAAACCGAAGTTAAAATGCTGACGCCGGGTGTGAACCCGGCGTCAACTTTCGCCAAAGGAGGAGACAGGGATGAGCAGTATTGGAGGTGTCTTCCGTCTCCGTATTGATAGTAGCCCATATTGCGGTTTTCAACCATCGTAGAATGTCACTGAAAAGTGTGACAAAATTCACAAACAAGCAGGGAAGTTCCCTACCCTTGAATCATGGGAAGTGGATATTCATTTGCGGGGCAGGCGGGAAAGGATGGATGAATCGCGTTTCTTTTGCGGAGCGGATTCGGTTTGCCCGCTCCGCATACTTTCCAATTCGCCACTGAAGCGCATCCAATCCTCCACGAGAATGACGAAATGCGGGCTTTTATCCTTGAAGAACAGCGGGGAAAGGAACAGCCGCAGCGATGATTGCGACATGGGAAAGGCGTTCAACTCGATCACCAAGGCGGTCATTTTTGCAAGCGGCTGGATGATCTCCGCCTGCCATTTTGAAACACTGTTTGGCGGGAACAACGTTCCCAACGTTGCTGTTGCGGCGCGGCGAATCCGTTTGTACGAAATGTTCAATCGCAGGAACGGCGTTGCCAGCCGCAGATAATCAGGGAAAGCCTGCACATACGCGCCTTTGCGGATCAGCCACAACAACAAACCGATGAAAAGATTCAAACTGCCAACACTTGCGAGCACAAGCCAGCGCCACTGCTCGTATCCGCGGCTGAACAGCAGCCATGCCAGCCCAAGCAGGGCGATGCCAAGCGTCAAGACCGCCGGAGTCCAGCGGTTGATCATGTGCGTGTAGACAACTAGCGGATAACGTCTGCCGCCCTTTGCCATGATCTATTGATCCTCTTTGGAGCCGCCGCTTCTTTTTTGACCTGCAGCCTGTCCGGCGTTTAACTGACCGATCAACGTCCCGATGGCTTGTTCGAGGTGCTCCCCGCGCAGGCTGAAAGTGATGTCACCGCGCGTCTTTTCGATGATGCCGCGCGCCAGGTCGGTTTGGCGGCGCAGACCGTTGGTGATGGCGTCGGGATAATCCATGGTGACCATGATCGAGTAGATCTCGTCCATGTAACCGAGCAGGCGTTCGGCTTCCTCCGAATATCCGTGGCGCAGGATATCGAGCGTGCGGCGGCGCAGTTCGCCGACGACTTCCGCCAAACCGTTGAGATAGGTTGCGGGTTCAACGACCAGTTCTTCGGGAGTCTGAAGCGGTTCGTTGCGGATCAGCGCGCAAGTGACGTTCGCTTCCACGAATTCCTTGAGCGCATCCTGAGTGTATCCCGCATAATACAGGTCGGGATGCTCGGAGAGCGAGTCGCGCAGTTCGTCCGCAAGTTGGCGCGCTTCCTGCAATTGCGCCTGCATGGTTTCGGTGTCGTCGCGGTGCACGGCGCGGATGGCAAGGGAGCAGGCGCGGGTCAACTGCCGCGCACGGGCAAGCGCCTGGTCGCGCGCGATGGTGCGGGCATCGAAATTCTTGCGGATCTGTTCCGCGATGGCTTCCAGTTTGTGCATGGTTATTCCTTCGGCGGTTCGGGCGTCGGACCTTGGAACGGCTTGAAGAGGTTGTCTGCGAGGGTGGAGTTGGTCGGAAGGTTGATCTCGCCAAATGCGGCTTCGTAACGGGCGATGTTTTCGGTCAGCGCCCGCACGAGTAATTTTGCGCTGAGTGGCGTCATGACAATGCGCGAGCCGATCTTTGCGCGCGGCTCGCCGGGCAGGAGATGGGCAAAGTCAATCACAATATCGGACGGGGAATGGGCGATGCGCGCGAGGTTGGCATAGACGATCTTAAGATCGGGCGGCAGTTCAAGCGTGGGACCGGCAGGTTTGGGGGGGATTTGAGGCGTAGTCATGAAGGTTTCCTACAAAGGATTGTCCCGCAGGCTGATTCGCATCAATCTGCGGGACGGCTGTTTCGGTTAGAAGGGAATGTCATCTTCGGGCGGCAGTTCCGCCATTTCCATGCCGCCGCTGCCCATGGAGGGTCCGCTGTCGCTTTCGTTGCGGGAGGAGAGGAAGCGCACGGTCTGGGCGGTGACTTCGAAGGATGAACCGGCGGAGCCGTCCTGCTTGGTCCAGATGCGCGGACCGCCGGTGGCTTTGTCCGGTGTCAGGCGTCCTTCGATCAATACCTTGGAGCCTTTCTTGAGATACTGGTTGCAGGCTTCGGCGGTTTTTCCCCATGTTGAAATGCGGAACCAGATGGTCTCCTTGACCTGCTCGCCGTTTCCGGCTGTATATTGGCGGCTGGTGGCAACCGAGAAGGAAGTCACTGCCTGACCGGTTGGCGTGTAGCGCATTTCGGGGTCCCTGCCTACATTGCCAACGATGATAAGAGTGTGATACATGGGGGAAGATCTCCTTTGGATTTAAGGTACCCGCCGAACGGCGGCGGGGGAAAACTTGAACTATTCCCATTTTACACCACTCATGTTTCGTAAGAAAGTAATTTAAGGAATAGTCAGGATTTAAATCAATACGCACAGACCAAATTCGAGGAGAAGAATCATGTCTGGAACAGCCCCCAAACGTTACCATCCTGTACATGTCGTCATCCACTGGCTTATGGCTTTGCTTGTTTTTATGATGCTGGGCGTCGGCAAGTTTGCCATGCCCGGCGTTTCGCCGGATGATCCGCAGAAGGTGATGATGCTGCAATCCCACACCTACATCGGCGGCGGGATCGCCCTTTTGCTGATCATCCGTTTGGTGCTGCGCTTCACCACCAAGCGTCCCGCGCCTGCGGATGCCGGCAATGCCTTCCTGAATCTTGTTGCCAAAGCGACGCATTTCCTGCTGTACCTGCTGTTGATCGGCATGGCTGTCAGCGGACTTGGCATGTATCAACTGGCGAACCTGCCGGCAGTGTTCGGAGGCGCGCAGCCGTATCCGCCCGATTTCTTTGAGTACATCCCGCGCGGCGGTCATGGACTTATCTCCTGGCTGTTGCTGCTGTTGGTGGCGCTTCACTTCGGCGCGGCGATGTACCATCAGTTCATCAAAAAGGATAATTTGCTGGCGCGCATGTGGTTCGGCAAATAGGTCTTTCAACGCAGGCGTGACGGATGCCCTTTGCTCCGTCACGCCTTTTGTATTATAGTTGCCGTCATGGAATGGCAGATCGAATATTATTCCAACGAGGACTATTTGTACATAAGGACAAAGGGGGTGTTGACCGCCGAGTCTGCAAACGCGATGGTGATGGAGGTCGTGGAAGCCGCCGCCCGTCATCGCTGTGACCGGCAGATCGTAGATCACCGCAACACGACTTTTGCCCTGAGCTTTTTCGAATATTATCAGCGCCCTGAAGTGAACAAACAGATCGGCATCTCACAACGCTGGAAGATCGCCATGGTGTTCAGCGAGATGGGCGAGAATACGCACTTCATGGAAACGGTCTTCCGGAACCGCGGATATAACTTCCGCCAGTTCGATGATATCGGGAAGGCAAAAGAATGGCTGTTAAGCGAATAACCCAAAAACGGAGGAAAATATGACCGTTAAACATTCGAACGAAGTGGAAGTGAAGAACGTTGCCGCAGGGAAGGATACGACCATTCAGGTGTTGATCTCATCAAAAGAGGGTCCGAACTTCGCCTTGCGGAAGTTCTCCATGAAACCCGGCGGAGGGATGCCGCGCCATACCAACGAGGTGGAGCACGAGCAATACGTCCTGCGCGGCGAAGCGACCATCACCATCGGCGACGAGACGCATCACGTAAAGACGGGAGATGCAGTCTTTATCCCGGCGGGTGTGATCCATTCGTATGAGAATACGGGCGGAGAACCGTTCGAGTTTCTGTGTATCGTCCCTAACAAGGAGGATGTGATCAGGGTTGTGGATGAATCCTGCTAAGTTTGAATCCTTTGGGAGGCGTTGATGAAGAAACTATTTCTGATTGCATTGATTTTCATTACAGCCTGCTCGACTCCCCAGCCGCAGGTGACCGTGACTGCGCCGCCGACAGTCACCGCCGCGCTGACATCCACGCCGCAGCCTACTTCAACTCCAGTTCCGCCCCCGACGCTCACCTTTACGCCTACTGCCGTCACATACTCCGCCGAGCAACTGGAGAGTATGACGGATGATGCGAAGATTGAGGCGGCGCGAGAGATGGTGGGGGATGCGTTTGGGGATAAAACGATTGCGGGGGAGAGTGTGGAGGGGTCGGAGGCGACGTTTTTCAGTACGTATCGGACGACGGATGAATGGGGCAATAGTGTCAATAGGAATTTTACGGCAGGAGGAGTGAATCTGAAGACGGGTGAAGTGGTCCCAGGCTACAGCCCCATGGAATTGGTTGCGTTGTATGCGGAAGGGAATATGCCTGAGACATTTTTCTTTAATCGCGAAAAAGTCCACCTAGTGGAAGATACTGAGAGTCCGCTGGCTAGGGCACAGGAGGCGACCTACCAAGGAGTGGACTACCCCGCGGAGATCACCTACTGGCAGAATGAGGAGGGAGAGATAGTGCTCGTAGACTGGCCTGCGTGGCCTGGGGGACCGAGAGGACTAGTCACCTGTGCTATGAGCGAGGATGGTAGATTGATACAACTACTGCCAGTGGATCTGGAAGTAAAATTGACACTAGAAAACCTTAGTGCAAAGGAGAGAGAGGCGATCTTTTCACGACTGACGCGTGATCATAGAAATCAAGATTTAGTTACAGCGATAAATGATCCAAATGGGGTGGTAATCTCTGTGGGATTGCTAAAAAGTACCACCCCAAGCTATTGGGGTGGGGACGAAAACGAGTCACCTAGGACAGCGATGAGCTACTGGAAGAAATATGAAAATGAGTCTACATCTGATACTATGGTATGGTCTCATACGGCTGACTATCGAAATCCTGGGATTGTCGTTGCTTTTACTATTATTCCAGATAGATTGGTAAAAAACTGGAAGATGATGTTAACCTATAAAAACGGAGAATATCAAACTAGTGATTTGGCATCGAGTCTTGCAGTAGCAAACCAGACTACCGCAAGCAGGGGTGATTTCGATCGTTTATACTACGGACCGTATATGGATATAACGAAAGCTTTGATGAAATATGGTGTGCGACTTGAGATGTTTGATGCTGGCAAGTAATGATTGAAGTGCTTGTGTGAGTGTGCTAGGCTGAGTATGTATGGGGATGTTGCGAGGAGTAGTAATTGGGGTAGTCCTACTGGTAGGGATGTTTTGGCAACCTGCTATCGTAGAAGCACAGATTTGTAGTGGCACAGTGGCGGTGGAGTGTGGGTCTATTGTTTGTTTAAATCCTGCTGGAGCTACATGTCCTGGTAATGACTGGGGCTGTGGCGGGGGGGTGGGATGGAGGCAGACACTGGAATGCTCGGCGCCATTCGGACAGTGCAAGGTGGATAATGTCTGTGCGCAGGCGGGGATGTGACTTAATACTATGCTGTTTACAACGGCGTCTTCATCGGGATGCCCGCCTTGCGCGGAAACTTCGGCGGCGTGGCGGCAACCTTGTCCACGAGTACAAGATAGCGGTCATCGGGCACGCCGGGCAATTCGACGGGGATGACCTGTTTCAATTTTCCGCCCAACAACTTCATCGCTTTTTCAGCGGACTGCGCCTCGGCGGGTCCGCTTTCGCCTTTTTGCGCGAGCATCGTCCCGCCGACCTTGACGAGCGGAAGCAAGTATTCGCTCAGGATGTTGAGGTTGGCAACCGCGCGCGCCACAGCGTAATCATAAGATTCGCGGTGCGCTGGGTTTTGTCCCAGCGTTTCCGCGCGCGTCTGAATGACCTCCACATCCTCCAGCCCGAGCTTGCTGATGATGTGCTGGCAGAACATCGCCTTTTTGCCAACTGACTCCACCAGCGTAACGTGCATGGTCGGATAGACGATCTTGAGGGGAATGCCCGGGAACCCCGCACCAGTTCCAACGTCCACGAGGCGAAGCGGGGGCATGCCTTTCCACGCCAGCACGCAGGAATATGAATCCAGAAAATGCTTGGTGCGGATCGACTCCACATCCCGAATGGCGGTCAGGTTGAATTTCTGATTCCACTCCACCAACTCCTTCTCGTAGTTGATGAGCGCCATCACCTGCCGCGCCGTCAGGTGGACATTGAAAAGCGTGCGGGCGTCGTTGATCAGGGCATCCATTGCGTTGATTATACCCAGCGCGGTCACAAATTGCGCTTTTTAGAGAAGGAGGAAAGCGCAATTTGTGACCGTGGGCATTATATAAAACAAATGAGGACGGCAGCGCTGCCGTCCTCACCGATACTTGTTTCTGTTTACTGCTGCTTTTTCTTTGCTTCGGGCTCGTCGACCTTCTCAATCTTTTTCCTGTTTCCGCGCATTTTGCGGTACAGCGCGCGGACGCCGAGGAAGACCAGATAGAGCGGGATGCCGATGGTGATCAGGACGGGCACGGTGTTCAGGACGAAGTAGATAAGGAAATCCACAAAACCCTGCCAGAAATAGATCAGGTCCTGGATGGCGTCGCGCGCGACGCCCTGCGGCTCCCAACCGCCGATCTCGATCGGTTGAATGGTCGCTTCGGCAACGATGCGGATGCTGATGGCGGAAAGCGCGGCGGCTTCCTCGTAATATTTCATCTGCCCCTTGACGAGTTCGATCTGCTCGCGATAGTAAACCAATTGATTGAAGATGTTGACCACGTCCTCGGTTTCGGTGGCGGTCTCGAGGATGTCGGTCAACTGCCGTTCGGCGGCTTCGAGATTCTTCAGGCGGGACTGCAGATCCACGTATTGCGCAGTGACATCCTGCCCGGAGCGTGTTTCGTTCTGCACTTCCACCGCGTTCTCTTTGATCTGATCCAGCGCGTCATTCAGGCTCTCGGACGGCACGCGGATGGTCAGTGTGGCTTCCGGCGCTTCGACGTTATTGCGGAAGGTTTTATACACATTGGAAGATACAACAAAACCGCCCATGGTGGTTGCCATGGTCTGGATCTCTTCCATGCGGGCTTCCACGTCCGCAACGACGATGGTGATCTCGGCGTTTTCGATGATCATCCGCTCGACGTTGGCGGCAGCGACTCCGCCTCCGCCCTGAGCCACGTCGCCTGCGTAATATTCTTCGCTGGCAGGGGCTTCCGCCATCATCGGCATGGGCGCGGAGTCATACATCGGCTCAATTGCGCTTTCCGAGGCGCCTTGCCGCGCCATGCTCCCGCATGCGGATAACACGATCGCCGCGATGACGATCAAACTAAATGGCAAAATGCGTTTCATTTTCTTCTCCTTTTACCTTTGGTGATTTCTCTTCCAAAGGACGAACATTCGAGAGAAATAGTTCCGCTACCAGCCTTCCGCGATGCGTGCCGCGTGCTTTTCTGGCAGACCTGCCTCGCGGATGCGCTCCTGCACTTCGGCAATGTTGTATTCCGCGCGGCGCGGAGTCCAAGTCTGTGCATCGGTATCGTAGATGGCGTAGGCGGCGCGCGGGTCACGGTCGCGGGGTTGACCGACCGATCCGGGGTTCAGGATCAGCTTCGGGCGGAGTTGGATCGGAACATCCGGCTTTGTGTATTCGAGGGTGACGCGGTCCGTCTTTTCATCCTTTGCAAAGATGCTCTGGATGTGTGAATGTCCGACAAAACACCAGGGCGTTTCAAAGTGGTCGAAGTTCAGGCGCGCGGTCAGCGCGTTCAGGATGTATTCCCATAGCGGGTCGCGCGGACTGCCGTGCGCGATGGTCGCATCGCCGCGCACTTTTGTCCTTTCGGGAAGCGAGCGGATGAAATCCATATTGCTGGCGTTGAGCACTTTTTCGTGGTGCATCAGCGAGCGCTTTGCCTCGCCATTGAACGTCTCCAGCGACATCTTGCCGATCACCGCCACATCGTGGTTGCCCATCAGGCAGGTGAGATTGGGAATCTCGCGCACTTCCTCCACCACGGCGTTCGGGTCGGGTCCATACCCGACGAGGTCGCCGAGGCACCAGGTCTCGTCCACATGCCCCGCATCGTTCAAGACCGCCTTGAGCGCGGTGAAATTCGCATGAATATCCGACATGACTAAAATACGCATATCACTCCAACAGCCGTGCAACGTGTTCGATGATTTTTTCAGCCGCTTCGCTCTTGCTCATCAACGGCAGGTCTTCCTTCTCGCCGTCTTTGAACAACAAGGTGATGCGGTTCGTCTCAACGGCAAAGCCCGCATCCGGCGCGGAGATGTCGTTGGCGGCGATGAGATCCAAACCTTTGGATTGTAACTTCTCGGAGGCGTTTTCGAGAAGGGCTTGACTCTCCGCCGCGAACCCGACCATGACCTTAAAACGCTTCTTTCCTGACTTTGAGCCTGATACCGTTTTCAGAATATCCGGCGCCGCCTCAAGCTCGATCTGCGGAATCCCGTCCCGTTTTTTCAGCTTCTCTTTGGCGATTTGCTTCGGGCGGAAGTCCGCCGCTGCCGCCGCCATGATGAGCGCATCCGCGGATTCGTTCATCAGCGCGTCCAGCATCTCCTGCACGCTCTCCACGCGGACGACCTTCGCACCCACGGGCGGAGTCAATGCCGTCGGCGTGGTGATAAGCGTCACGTCTGCGCCGGCATCAATGGCGGCTTGCGCGAGCGCGTAGCCCTGCTTTCCGCTGGAGCGGTTGGTCAGCACACGGACGGGGTCGAGCGCTTCCTGCGTCCCGCCTGCGGTGACGACGACTCGTTTGCCAGTGAGTGTTCCATTTTTTCCAAGCGCCGCGCGGATGTGACCGAGGATCTCCGTCGGCTCGATCATACGTCCCACGCCGGAGAGACCCGAAGCGAGGTGCCCCGTTGCGGGTCCAGCGACCAGACATCCGCGAGAAAGAAGCGTCTTGAGATTTTCCTGCGTAGCGGGGTGGTCGAACATCCCGCCGTCCATCGCGGGCGCGATCAGGATCGGACACGTCGCCGCCAAGGCTGTGACCGTGAGCAGGTTGTCCGCGATGCCGTGCGCGAGCTTTGCCATGGTGCTGGCGGTGCAGGGCGCGATGACGAGCAGGTCTGCCGTTTTGCCGAGGCTGACGTGCATGACATGCGCTTCGTCGCCCCACAGGTCCGGGTCGGTGAAGGTGCGGCGACCCGTGACGGATTGGAAGGTGAGCGGCGTGATGAATTTTTCCCCCGCGCCTGTCAGGATGACATCCACCTGCGCGCCCGCCTGCGTGAGTTTGGAGGCGAGGTCTGCGGCTTTGTACGCGGCAATTGACCCTGTGACGCCAAGAAGGATGTGTTTGCCTGAAAGGATGGACATATCAAAGATTATACATCCAACCTTAAGAAGATAAATGTGAGATTTCAATTCCCCCTTGACTCATCCACACGACGGGCATAGAATAGCGCCCAATATGCTTAAGTCCGCCCGCTGGTTTGCGTATTTTTATTTTTACGGTTTCCGAAATTCGGTTGCCGTTGGTGGCGCTTAAGTAAACAGAGAAAATAAATCTGTATGCAAAAGAGCGAGACCACACGGTCTCGCTCTTTTTTGTTACCTACCCTCACCCCCGACCCCTCTCCCAATCCCCTTCGGGACGCTTCGCGGGGAGAGGGGAGCATAAGGAGAACTATATGCCAATCCGTGGAATACGCGGCGCGACCACCGTCCCCGCAGACGAGCCAGATTTGATCCTGCAAGCCACGCGCGAACTGCTGGAAGCGATCCTCGCCGAAAACGACGACATGCGCCCCGAAGACATTGCCAGCGCGGTCTTCACCGTCACCGACGATCTCGCCTCCACCTTCCCGGCGCAGGCGGCGCGACAAATGGGTTGGGGACTCGTCCCGATGCTGTGCGCGCGCGAAATCCCCGTGCCGGACAGCCTGCCGCGCGTTGTCCGCGTGCTGGTGCATTGGAACACGGATGTGCCGCAGAGCGATATCTCCCACGTCTATTTGCGGGATGCGGTCAGGTTGCGCCCTGACTTGGTCTCGGCGCAGTAAAATCATATACGGTGGTTGAGTAGTGGCGCCTTGGCGCCACGTATCGAAACCACCATAAACGAGAGTAATTTTTTGATACAAAATAAATCTTGAAAACATGCTGGTTTCGACTGCTTGCGCTCAACCAGCAGAATCATAGGAGAATAGAATGATCATCATCATGAAACCCAACTACACCCCACAGCAACTGGAAGCGGTGGTCGCCGCCGTCACAGCGCACGGACTGACCCCGCACATCACCTACGGGGTGGAAACCGCCATCGTCGCCGCGGTGGGTGAGTTCAATATCCCGTCGCTGGACCCGTTCGAAGTGTTGGAAGGAGTCGAAAGCGTGAAGCGGATTTCCCAGCCGTTCAAACTCGGCTCGCGGCAAGTGCATCCTGAAAATTCTGTCTTCCCCATCGACGGTTTCACCATCGGCGGGAACGACATCGCCATCATCGCGGGACCGTGCTCGGTGGAGTCGAAAAGCCAGATTTTGGAAACAGCCCACGCGGTGAGAGAGGCGGGCGCGAATGCGCTTCGCGGCGGAGTCTTCAAACCGCGCACGTCGCCGTATTCCTTTCAGGGACTTGGCGAGCAAGGTCTCGAATTTCTCGCCGAAGCGCGCGAGCAGACGGGCATGCCCATCGTGGTCGAGATCATGTCACAGACGCAGCTCGACGTGATGCTCAAATATGTGGACGTCTTTCAAGTCGGTGCGCGCAACATGCAGAACTTCAATCTTTTGCGCGCGCTCGGTGAAACGCGCAAGACGGTTTTGCTCAAACGCGGCTTGAGCGCCACCATCGAAGAACTGCTGATGTCCGCCGAGTACCTGCTCGCGGGCGGTAACAAACAGGTCATTTTGTGCGAGCGCGGCATCCGCACGTTCGAGACCGCCACGCGCAACACCACCGACATCAACGCGATCCCCGTCTTGAAAAAACTCACGCACCTGCCCGTTATTCTCGATCCGTCCCACTCCACGGGGCATCATGATTACGTCGCCGCGATTGCCCGCGCCGCCATTGCCGCAGGCGCCGATGGACTCATCGTCGAAGTCCATCCCGATCCCGCGCAGGCGGTCTCCGATGGCAAGCAATCGCTCCGACCCGAAAAATTTGCTGAGATGGTCAGGCAGGTCAAAGCGATCGCCGAGATCATGGGTCGCCGCATCGCACCGATCAAGAAGCCCGCCACGGCTGGTTGGTAAACATGGAGGATGGCTTTTCACTAAAAGATTCAATCGTTGGAATACTTGGATTGGGGCTCATGGGCGGCTCGCTCGCGATGAGTCTCAAGGGGAAGTGCGCGCGCCTGATCGGATTCGATTCGCATCCACCCACGCTCGAACTTGCTCTTTCCAAGGGAATCATTGACCACGCTGAAAGCGACTCTGCCAACTTCCACGCCCAAGTCGATATCTTGATTCTGGCAACGCCTGTTCCATCCATCTTGAACTTTCTCGAACAACTGCCAGCCATCATCTCCCATCCCTGCATCGTCATGGACATTGGCTCCACAAAACGCGATATTCTACAAGCCATGTCTGTGTTGCCCGAAGCCTTCGACCCCATTGGCGGACATCCCATCTGTGGCAAGGAAACGCTCGGCTTGCAAAACGCGGATGAAGATTTATACAAAAATGCCCCGTTCATCGTCACGCCATTGGAACGCACCAGCGAAAGAGCAAAATCCGCCGTGATGCAAGTCGTTTCTGCCATTGGCGCGAACCTCATAGAAATGACCGCCGAAGAGCACGACCTCATCCTTGCATCCACAAGTCATTTACCGTTTTTATTATCTTCTACACTTGCCTATTCCACTCCGCGCGAGTTTGCGCCCTTCATCGGACCAGGCTTTCGCTCCACCTCCCGTCTCGCAGGGACGCCATCCCACATGATGATAGGAATTTTGAAGTCCAATCGCGATAATGTGCTGAACGCGATTCAAAAATTTCGTGCCTCGCTCGATGAAATGGAATCCGCCCTGCAAACGGAGAATTATTCCGAACTTGAAGCGCTCTTGAACCGATCAAGAGAATCCCACACTGCTTTGACCGTGGACAGTGGACGGTAGACCAATTACTGCAATGCCAACCATTCATCCCTTCGACTTCGCTCAGGACAAGCCTTCATCCTTCCGAATTCATCCTTTGTCTTCCCCACTCAACGCCACCGTCCGCGTGCCTGGCTCCAAGTCACTGACCAACCGCGCCCTGCTTATCGCCGCACTCGCGAATGGAACCACCCGCATTACCAACGCCCTGTTCTCCGATGACTCGCGCTACTTTGCCAGCGCACTGCAAACCCTCGGCTTTGACATCCAACTCGATGAAGTCAATCACGAAATGACGGTCAACGGCTTGGGTGGGAAAATCCCTGCGAAGAAAGCCGAACTGTTCATCGGCAATGCAGGCACGGCGGCGCGATTCCTCTCCGCGTTTCTCACGCTCGGATATGGCGAATATATCCTGGACGGCGATGCTCGTATGAGAGAACGTCCCATCGGGGATTTGGTGGAAGCGTTGGAACAGTTGGGGTGTGACATTCAGCCGCTGGAGAAAGAAGAAAGTGGAAAATCGGTCTGCCCGCCGATCAGAATTTTTGCTTCGGGTCTCAAAGGCGGAAAAACACAAATTGCGGGGGATATCTCTTCGCAATTTCTTTCCGCCTTGCTCATGGTCGCCCCCTATGCACAATCCCCCATCGAGATCGAACTGACCACTGAACTCAACTCCAAACCCTATGTGGATATGACCATCGCCATCATGCGCGACTTCGGCGTGGAAGTGGACCATCATGGTTACGAACGCTTCACTATCCGCCCTTCTTTCTTTTTTCCTCTTTCTCCTTATTCAATCGAAAGTGACGCCTCTGCCGCCTCCTACTTTTTTGCTGCCCCTGCCATCTGCGGCGGGACAGTGCGCGTGGAAAACATCTCGCGTAAGTCGGTGCAAGGTGATGTCAATTTTCTGGATGTGCTTGCTCAAATGGGTTGTGTTGTAGAAGAAGCCGATAACTCGATTCTCGTTACTCGCAACTCGTCGCTTCGCGGCGTTGACGTGGACATGCGCGACATCCCAGACACCGCCCAAACCCTCGCCGCCATCGCCCCCTTTGCTGATTCGCCGACCCGCATCCGCGGCATCGCCTCGGCTCGTGTGAAGGAAACCGACCGTGTCCACGCAACCTGCACGGAACTGGCGCGGCTCGACGTCCGTGTGGAAGAGCATGAAGATGGAATGACCATTCATCCCGTGAAAAAGATGCGTCCTGCCATTATCCAAACCTACAACGACCACCGTATGGCGATGGCATTTTCCCTCATTGGTCTGCGTTTTGATGGCGTGACTATCGATAATCCGTCTTGTGTTTCCAAGACATTCCCGAACTATTTCGACGTATTGGAAACCTTGCGATGATTCAACTTGGTCTTATTGGGTATCCACTTGGGCATAGTCTTTCTCCAAAAATTCATACTGCTGCGTTAAAGGCATGTGGACTTGAAGGCAGCTATTCCCTATTCCCCATCTATCCTGATGACAAACATGGGTTAAGCAACTTAATTGATCACTTCCGCGCTGGTGAGATTGACGGACTCAATATCACCGTCCCATATAAACTGGACATCATCAGCTTCATAGATGTACTCACTGACACTGCCATGTCCATTGGCGCAGTTAACACAATTTTCATGCATGATGACATACTCATCGGTCACAACACCGATGCGGATGGGTTTCTAATTGATTTAAAGAAATGCATGGCGCAGTCCTCCTCTCCTATTTTGGGAGCATCCTCCGAAGCTAATGGTGGGATGGGAGTGGATGGGAAATCTGCAATTGTTCTGGGTGCTGGCGGATCGGCGCGCGCGGTTATTTATGCCTTGCTTAACGATGGCTGGAGCGTCACCCTCACCGCTCGTCGTATTGAACAGGCACAAGAATTAGCAAATGAGTTTGCAAGTTACAATGTGCAAATTGCAAGTTCTTTTGACCTTCGACCCATTGATAAATTCAGGGCAATGCCTGTGCCCTTCGACTTGCTAGTCAATACAACCCCTGTGGGTATGTTTCCAAATATGGACGCCTCCCCATTGCCGAATGAACTATCATTGCCCTCAAATATTTTTGTCTATGATTTGGTCTACAATCCACGTGAGACAAAACTCGTTCGCAACGCCCGCTCTCAAGGACTGCGTGCCACAACCGGACTTGGTATGTTAATTGAACAAGCTGCACTGTCATTTGAGATTTGGACAGGTCACACCCCGCCGCGTGATGTTTTATATGCATCGGTGGTTGAGTAGTCGCGAAGCGGCGTATCGAAACCACCATTTTATGGAGACTGAAATGCCCCTACGCTTCCTCACCGCTGGTGAATCCCACGGACCATCCCTCACCGCCATCCTCGACGGCATCCCCGCGGGACTTCCGCTTACGCCTGACATTATCAACAAAGAACTTGCCCGCCGCCAACAGGGTTATGGCTCGGGCGGACGCATGAAAATTGAAAAAGACACTGTGCAAATTCTCGGCGGTGTGATGGGCGGAGAAACTACAGGTGCGCCAATTGCCATGTTCGTCCAAAACGATGACCATGTCAAATGGAAGGGCAAAGCCATCGAGCCGATGACCGCTCCGCGCCCAGGTCATGCGGACTTAACGGGCGCAGTCAAATATGGCTACAAAGATTTGCGCCCCGCCCTCGAACGCGCCTCCGCCCGCGAAACCACCATGCGCGTTGCCGTCGGCGCGGTGTGCAAACACTTCCTCGCGCAGTTCGGCGTCATCGTCGGCGGCTACGTTGCTTCCATTGGCGAAGTCGCGACCGACTTTGGCGACATGCCGTATGAAGAGCGCTTCACTCGCGCCGAAGAATCGGATGTACGCTGTCCCATCGAAACTTCCGCGCAAAAGATGCGGGACGAAATCGAAAAGACCATCCACGGCAAGAACACCCTCGGCGGCGTGCTCGAAATCGTCGCGCTCAACCTGCCCGTCGGCTTGGGCAGTTTCGTCCAATGGGACAAGCGCCTCGAAGCAAAACTCGCCCACGCGGTCATGTCCGTCCAAGCCATCAAAGGCGTCGAAGTCGGTGATGCATTCGAGAACACAAAAAGAATTGGAACCGAAGCCCACGACCCCATCAACCTACAACGTTCAAACCTTCATCGTGCAACAAACAGGGCAGGCGGAACGGAAGGCGGCATTTCCAACGGACAGCCGATCATCATCCGCGCCGCGATGAAACCGATCGCCACCACGCTTCTTCCCCAGCCGACAGTTGATCTTGCTGCGGGGACAGAATCTCCCACCAAGTATGAACGCTCCGACTTCTGCCCCGTGCCCCGCGCCGTACCAATCATCGAAGCGATGGTCGCCTTCGTCCTCGCGGATGCCCTGCTCGAAAAACTCGGCGGCGACTCGATGAACGAAATCAAGCCACGCTTTGAATCCCTGCGCAAAGCCACGCTCGAAGACCTGCCAATGGACAACGTCCCACACATGTTTTGGGAATAATCACTGAATACTGATCACTGGATACTTATGCACTTATTTCTCTACGGTCCCCCAGGTACAGGCAAATCCACCATCGGCAAATTGCTGGCGCAGAATTTGCGCCTGCCATTCATCGACCTCGACCGCGTCATCGAAACGGACGCAGGCATGTTCATTTCACAGATCATGGATGAACGGGGCGAAACCGCATTTCGTGACATGGAAACCGCTGCCCTGCAAGAAACCGTAGGTCACGCTTTCCCCAAAGGGGACGCTGTCAGCGTGACAAGTACCCAAGATAAGATCATCGCCCTCGGCGGCGGCGCATTGCTCCGTGACGAAAACCGCGTGTTCGCGGAATCCAACGGACGCATTCTCCTGCTCATGGCAGAACTTCCCACCCTGCTGGAACGTTTGGGACAAGAACAAGCCAAACGCCCGTTACTAAATGGCGATCTGGAATCAAAACTCGCCGCCCTATTGGAAAAACGCCGCGACCATTACAACTCCTTCTCACTCAAACTTCATGTGGATGGAAAATCCGCCGAGCAAAGCGCACACGAAGCACAGACCAAACTAGGAAGGCATCATCTCTCTGCGATGGGCGAATACGAAGTCATTGTAGGTCACGTGTTTAACGTGACAGATTTGCAAAACCCCATCATCGTCACCGACGAAAACGTGGCGAAACATCACCTCGAAAGAATCCAAAAATTCTTCAACGCCAAGTCTGTCATTGTGCCTGCGGGCGAAGAACATAAAAATCTCGAAACCGTCTCGCGCCTGTGGGATGCCTTTCTCGAAAACGGGCTCGACCGCAAAAGCACCGTCATCGCGCTCGGCGGCGGCGTGATCGGCGACATGGCAGGCTTTGCCGCATCCACCTACATGCGCGGCGTCGATTGGATCGCAATTCCCACAACCTTGCTTTCCATGGTGGATGCTTCACTGGGCGGGAAGACTGGATTTGATCTGCCGCAGGGAAAAAATCTCATCGGTTCGTTTCATCCGCCGAAACTGGTCATTGCAGACCCAAGCCTTTTGACTACGCTGCCAGAGCGTGAACTGCGTTCAGGCGTGGCGGAGGTGGTCAAGCATGGCATCATCTCCGACCCTGACTTGTTCGCCATGTGTAACAATGGTATGGATTGGGTGAAAGCTAATCTCGAAGAAGTGGTCAAACATGCAATGGCGGTGAAAATAAAAGTCATCGAAGCAGACCCATACGAAAAAGGCGTCCGCGCGGCATTGAATTTGGGACATACCGTCGGGCATGCGGTGGAACTTGTCAGCAAGTTTGAATTGCGGCATGGAGAGGCGATCTCCATCGGCATGGCGGCTGAGGCGCGGTACGCGGCTCGGGTCGGGCTGGCAGGTTCAGGCGTGGTCGAAGCGATTGAGTCCACATTGTCCAGTTTGGGATTACCCATCCACATCCCCGCAGAAATGCCGCGAGAGGAAATCATCCGCACTATGAGAGTCGATAAAAAGAAGAATGCGAAGGCGATCCGTTTTGCGTTGCCGATTGAAATTGGCAAAGTGGAGTTGGTCGCTACGCGTGTAAGCGATTTGGAGGATGTGTTGAGATGAAAATATTGATTCTGCATGGACCGAATTTGAATTTGTTGGGAACCCGTGAACCCGAAGTGTACGGCTCGATGACGCTGGCTGACATCAACGAAAAAATGATCGCGCTGGGAAAAGAGTTGGGCGCGGATGTGACTTGTCTGCAATCGAACCACGAAGGCGCGTTGATCGATGCGCTGCACGATGCGCGGACGTGGGCGGCGGGCGTGGTGTTTAACCCCGGCGGATATACGCACACGTCGGTGGCGCTGCGTGATGCGGTCTCGGCGATTCAAATTCCTGTGATCGAGGTGCATCTTTCGAATGTGTATGCACGTGAGAAGTTTCGGCACAAGTCATTGCTCTCTGCGGTTTGTAAAGGCAAGGTGACGGGCTTTGGGTGGTGTTCGTATGAGTTGGGGTTGCGCGGGCTCATTGATATAATCAAGGTGTGAACACCCAAACCATTCCTACAACTGAACCTTTTTTTCTTCCCGGCGGGCGGACTGGGATCTTGCTGATCCACGGGTTTACCGGAACGCCCAAGGAAATGCGCTGGATGGGGGAGTATTTGAACGGGCAGGGTTATACCTGTCTGGGAGTCCGACTGGCGGGACATGCCACCCGCCCCAAGGATATGGTCCGCTCACGCTGGACGGATTGGACGGCTTCTGTCGAAGACGGCTACAATCTTCTGCGCAGCGTGGTGGACCGCGTTTTTCTCGTCGGGCTTTCGATGGGCGGGGCGCTGTCACTGCTCATGTCTACGAAGTTGGATGTGAAGGGCGTTGTGACCATATCCACGCCGTATGAATTGCCGGATGAACATCCCGCCTGGCAGATCAAGTTGTATAGCTATTTCAGGGCATATATGCCGAAAACGAGGGAAGAGCCCGGCGCGGGATGGTTCGACAAAGAGGCGTTCAAGGAACATATTTCGTATCCGTTGAATCCCATCCGCTCGGCGGCGGAACTGAAGGCATTGTTGGGAAAGATGCAGGCAGCCCTGCCAAAGGTGACTGTGCCGGTGTACATGATCCATTCCAGGGATGATACCTATGTGGTGCCAGAAAATATGGAGCGGATCTACGCCGGGCTGGTTAATGCATCGGACAGGACAAAGGTTTATATAACAGGATCCGGTCACGTCGTCACGCGCGATGCGGCTCGTGATCAGGTGTTTGAACTTGCGCGGGATTTTATTCGTCGAATAGAGACTTGACAACGTCATAGTATTGGATACAAAAATCAAACCCGCGGGGAAACCTGTGGGGTCTTTCAAAGAGGAAATTTGAATCGAAATCTTTTTTTCATCGCTTGCGCCCTGTTGTTATGGGGCGTCGGCGAAGGGATGTTCTTTAACTTCGTGCCGATCCGTTTGGAGAATGAGTTCCTGCTGGACAAACAGCAGGTTGGGCTTGCACTGGGTGCGTTCGGATTTTTTATGGCGATCACGCACATCCCCGGCGGACATCTCGCGGACAGGATGGGACGCCGCCCGTTGTTGATCGCTGCGTGGCTGTTCGGCGTTACCGCCACGCTGACAATGGGACTCGCCAAATCCCTGCCGATCTATCTGGTGGGATTATTTTTATACGGCGTGACGGCGTTCGTCGCTTCGCCCCTCGGGAGCTATGTCACTGCTGCCCGCGGAAAATGGTCGGTCGGGACGGCGCTCTCGCTCACGACTGCAACCTTCAGTCTCGGCATGGCGCTGGGACCGGTCACAGGCGGCTTGATCGCTGAACAATATGGTATGAGTACGAGTTATTTGGTGGCGTTCGGGATATTCATGATATCCACTCTCTTCATCATCTTTATCCAAGCCCAGCCCATTGACCGGCACGACCCCGAAGCGCCGCCTGCCCGCTTGTGGAAGAATACGCGTTTTGTCAGCTTTGTCATGATCTTTGCATTTACAGTTTTTGCATTGTATCTTGCGCAGCCGCTCACGCCGAATTTCCTGAAAGGTGTCAAGAATCTGACCTTGAGCGAAACGGGTTGGGTATTTTCCGCGGGCGCACTGGGAAATTCCCTGCTGGCGCTTCTGCTCAGCCGCTCCAAACCGCGCAACGGATTTTTATACGCACAGGCGCTGGTGGCGTTGTTTGCCGTGTTGATCTGGCAGGGAACGGGCTTGCCCGCTTTCATGCTTGGTTACTTTTTGATGGGCGGGTTCCGCGCGGCGCGCCCGATGGCGCTGGCACAGGCGCGCGACCTTGTCCATGACTCGCAGATGGGCATCACCTATGGCACAATGGAAACGGTCAGCGCGATCATTTTCATCATTGCCCCGCCGATCGCGGGTTTTATCTTTGAGCGCGATCCGTTCGTGATCTATCCGATCGCCATCGGGTTGATCGCTGTTTCGATTGTGATCGGTTATTTGTTTTCTCCGCGAAAATCATAAATTGCAAGGGTCGCCCCTGCTGATGAAAGGTACATCCATGCTCGAAATTATCTCTTTCACCCTCGGTCCCGTGCAGACTAATGCTTACCTCGTTGCTGACCCTGACACAAAAGAAGCCGTTGTCATTGACCCTGCATGGGATGGGCATCTCATCCTTGCCGAAGCACAAAAGCGCGGCTGGCGCATCGGTCACCTGTGGTACACGCACGCGCACTTCGATCACATCGGCGGCGCGGCGGAGATCGCGGATGCGCTCAACCCGCTTCCGCATGTGGCGTTGCATCCCGATGACCACGTCCTTTGGCGGGCGGGTGGCGGCGCCTCCTTCTTTGGACTTGATATTGATCCCGGTCCCGAGCCGACCATTGATCTCGTCCACGGCATGACGATGAAACTCGGCTCGAACGAGTTTGAAGTCCGCTTTACGCCGGGGCATACGAAAGGTCACTGTGTGTTGTATGTTGCGAAGGAAAACATCTGCTTTTGCGGCGATGTCATTTTTAACGGCAACATCGGTCGCACTGACCTGCCCGGCGGAGATTTCGCCACGCTTGAGAAAAGCATCCGTGAGCAAATCTACACCCTGCCAATTGAAACCCGCCTGCTCTCGGGGCATGGTCCCGAAACAACGGTAGGGCATGAGAAAAAATACAATCCCTTCGTGAGCGAGTAAATGGAACGCGCGGTCAGCATCAGCCTCGGCAGTTCCAAACGCGATAAGAGTGTCACCGTCAACCTCAACGGCGTGGAGATTCTCGTCGAGCGCATTGGCACGGATGGCGATCTCGACAAGGCGCGCCAGATGTATCTGGATCTGGACGGCAAAGTGGATGCCTTCGGCGTGGGCGGCGTGGATTTATATCTGCGTTTGGATGAAAAAGAATATCCGCTTCATGCTGCCTTGAAGTTGGTTGCCGGGGTGAAGCAGACCCCACTCTGCGACGGGCGTGGACTCAAGCACACGCTCGAGCGCCGCGTTTTTGAACTGGCAAAACCACAACTCGGAGATGTCCGCTTTAAGCAGGCGTTCATCCCCGTCGCGGCGGACCGGCTTGGGTTGGCAGAAGCAGTTTCAGAGGTCAGTGAGCGAAGCGTGTTTGGTGACCTGATGGTCGCACTGGGAGTTCCGCTTCCCATCTATGGTATCCGCAATTTCAAGCGGGTTGCGCGGATCATGCTGCCCATCGTCAGCCACTTCCCGATGAGTATGATCTTCTACGGCAGCGACGGCGCGGAACATGAACCGAAGTATGTGAAGTATTTTGAAGAGTCGGACTTGCTGGCGGGCGATTTTCTATTCATGCGCAAATACATGCCGAAGAATCTAGCGGGTAAGACAATCGTGACGAACACCACCACCGAAGACAATATTGCATTGTTGAAGGAACGCGACGTGAAGACAGTTATCACCACTACACCGCGCTTCGACGGACGTTCGTTCGGCACGAACATGAACGAAGCCATGCTTACCGCTTATGCAGGCAAGGGACGACGTTTGAGCGATGCCGAGTTGAATGAATTGATCGATACGCTGGAAATAAAACCGACGGTCTTGCAGTTGTAAAAAAGCGGTCACTTTCGAGTGACCGCTTTTGCTTTAATTCTTATCGAGATATTTCAAGCCCGAACCCGTATTGAATAAAACGATTTTCTCGTCTGGTTGTACCCACTTCTGCGCCATAAGCTCCTTGAGTGCGGCAAGCGTGGCGGCGCCTTCGGGAGCGGCGAAGATACCTTCGGCAATCGCCAGTTCTTTTTGGGCTTGTAACAAATCCGCATCCTCCACAGCGATGGCGGTGCCGTGGCTTTCGTAAATATCGCGCAGGATCAAATGATCGGCAAAGCTCTTTGGCACGCGCAGACCGGATGCGACCGTGCGGGCGTTCGTCCAGAAATCGCAGAACTCCGCTTTCTTCTGGAATGCCAGCGGCACGGGGGCGCATCCCGCCGCCTGCACTGCCACCATACGCGGACGTTTCTTGGTGTTCAGCCAGCCCAGTTCCTCCATCTCCTGAAAAGCTTTCCACATGCCGACCAGTCCCGTCCCGCCGCCGGTGGGATAGATGATGACATCGGGCAGTTCCCAATTGAACTGTTGAGCCAGTTCGTAGCCCATGATCTTTTTTCCTTCGGTGCGGTAGGGTTCTTTGAACGTCGAAATGTCGAACCAGCCTTCTTCGCGGGCTTTTGCGCCCGCCAGTTTTGCGGCATCGCTGATAAGACCGTCGATCAGGATCACCTCCGCGCCGACAATGCGGCTTTCCTCAATATTCGCATGCGGTGTATCCTTTGGCATGTAGATCATCGCCTGCATCCCGGCGCGCGCCGCGTATGCCGCCATTGCGCCGCCTGCATTCCCCGCCGTGGGGATGATGACCTTTGTAATCCCCACTTCCTTTGCTTTTGAAATGGCTGCGGAGAGTCCGCGCGCCTTGAACGATCCGGTCGGATTATTACTTTCTTCTTTGACGAAGAGATTGGCGAGCCCAAGCTGGCTCCCGATGCGCGGGGCACTTAATAAAGGAGTATCTCCCTCGCCAAGGGAGACGATGTTTTCCATGTCTTGTACGGGAAGCATCTCATGCCAGCGCCACATTCCGCGCGGACGGCTGGTGATTTCGTCCCGATCCACTTCGGCGCGGACGGCGTTCAAGTCATAGTTCGAGATAAGGGTTGCTTGGCAGTCCGGACAAAAGGTGAGGACTTCATCCTTTGAAAATATCTTCCCGCATTTTGAGCAGGATAGGTTGACGAGATACGATGTTTTCATGGTCACGCCTTCTCCTTAAATAAAACCGCAGGCGGAATTTCCGCCTGCGGCAGTTCGTATCACTTTGCGTATTCGGTGGATCTCGTTTCGCGGATGACCGTCACGCGGATCTGACCGGGATACTGCATGGTCTCTTCGATCTTCTTCGCGATATCTCGCGCCAGTCTTGTGGAGCCAAGATCGTCGATCGTCTCCGGTTTGACGAGCACGCGCACTTCGCGTCCCGCTTGGATGGCGAAGGCTTGCTGGACGCCGTCGAACGACATGGACATTTCCTCAAGCGAGCGGATGCGCTTGATGTACGCTTCCAGGTCTTCGCGGCGTGCGCCGGGGCGCGCGCCGGAGATGGCGTCCGCGGCTTCAGCGATGACCGCTTCCACGGTCTCCTGATCCACCTCATGGTGGTGCGAAGCGATGGCGTTAACGACCACGGGATTCACGCCGTAGCGTTTGCAGAATTCCGCGCCGAGTCCCGCGTGCGTTCCTTCCTGATTATGATCCATGGCTTTGCCGATGTCGTGCAGGAAGCCGCCCTGTTTGGCGAGTTCCACGTTCGCGCCGATCTCGGCGGCGAGGATGCCCGCCAGTTTGGAAACTTCCACTGCATGGGCGAGCTGGTTTTGCCCGTAGGATGTGCGGAATTTCAAACGTCCCATCATGCGCAGAACTTCGGGATGCAACCCAGTGACGTTGGCTTCGTAAGCAGCTTGCTCGCCCGCTTCGTTGATGATCTTTTCAACGGCTTTGGTTTCATCCTCCACGATCTTTTCGATGTGGGCGGGATGGATGCGTCCATCCAGAATCAACTTGGAGAGCGCGCGGCGACCGATCTCGCGGCGGACGGAGTCGAAACAGGAGATGGTGACGGAATCGGGCGTGTCATCCACGATCACGTCCACGCCGGCGGCTTGCTCAAAGGCTTTGATATTGCGTCCGTTGCGCCCAACGATGCGTCCCTTCATTTCTTCGCTGGGCAGGGTGACCACCGCGCGGGTGACTTCAGCAACATGCTCGGACGCAACACGCTGGATGGCGTCGGCGATCAGTTTACGGGCGCGCTTCTCGCCTTCCTCGCGCGCTTCCGCTTCGACCTGACGGATGATGCGTGCCATGTCGCCGCGAGCTTCTTTTTCGACAGCAGCGAACAGGTCCTTGCGCGCGTCATCCTGTGTCATCTGGGCGATCTCTTCCAACTTCTTGAACTGTTCTTCGTGCAGTTTGTCAATTTCGTTGGCGCGCTTATCCACCTGCGACTGCCGGCGGTTCAGGTTCTGCTCACGCTGCTCCATTTTATCGAAGCGGCTGTCCAGTTCGGCGCGGCGCTTGTCGAGACGTTCGGTTTCACGGTTCAGGTCGATGCGCCGTTCCTTGATCTCGGATTCAGCCGCCTGAATGATCTTGGTGGCGTTATCCTGCGCACCCTTGACGATCATGTTCGCCTGGGTTTGCGCGGCTTTTACGATGTCATCAGCCTTGTCCTGTTTGGCTTTCGCGGCGCGGTCTGCCTGATAACGATGGAAAAAATATCCGGCAACAATGCCGACGATCAGAACGAGAATTTCGCTCACAATAATGATCGGGGTCATAGTAGTTCCTCATCTTCGT
Source organism: Anaerolineales bacterium (assembly GCA_023382595.1). GTDB lineage: Bacteria > Chloroflexota > Anaerolineae > Anaerolineales > Villigracilaceae > Villigracilis. The sequence goes on from JAHDWB010000001.1 coordinate 1,933,942, forward strand.
AATGTGTTTCCTCCGCGTGCGCCTCGTTCCAGATGCGGGTGACGACGGGCGCGATGACGGAGTATGGAAAGCCGCGCCTGGCGAGGTATTCGGACAGTTTCTTGCGAAACTCGCCCCATTCCAGACCTTTGAGCCTGTTCGCTCGTTTCAAAGCGGATTCGTACGCCAGGGCGTTTTCGTCCACGCCAGAAACGGCGGCTTGGGCGGTTTCGTCGTCCAGTCCTTTTTGACGGAGTTCCATCAGCAAGGCACGGCGGCTGCGGGGGCGGAAGGTGTTGCGATTTTCTACCCACGCGCGGGCAAATTCGGGGTCGTTGGCAAGGTTGTTGATGCGGAGTTTCTCGAGGATGGTTTCGATCGCATCCTCGGTGAACTCGTGTTTCAACAGATTTTGCCGTATTTCCTTTTCGGAGCGTGCGCGATAGCTCAGGAAGAGCAGGGCTTGTTGTAAAGCCCGTTCGCGCATGTCCTCGGCTTGCAGGCTGGCGATCTTCTCGTCGCTGAGCGTGTCGCCGACCTTGAGCCATGCGGCTGTGATGCGCGCCAGTCCGAAGGCGAACTCTCCATCCAGGTGGATGTTCACCCGATTGCGGTTCTTCTGCGCTTCGATGGCGGTAATCTTTTTCATTATTAAACGCACACAGCCGAGCCTTCCGACGAATCGGCGCCTCGGCTGTGAAAATGTCTGGGTTGGGTGACCAGTTTCCGGGTCCTGAACGAAGCGGGATGGGAATAGGTCAAATCACGCGACAGTGATACGTCACGTTCGGCACATAAACTCAGGGTGAAGCCAGTTGTGTTCTCAAATTTTACCTGGGTGAGACTTCACAAAATAACTCCCGAAGTTGGGGGAGGATCGTGCGCGAAAGGTTCCAGTCAGTTTCCAGCAAGGACCGCAGATGCGGCGGAAGTGTAAAGTAAATGCCTGTGAAGGCTGATGTAATTATACATGAATTTTAAGATTTGTTAACATTTGGTCTTCATATTAATTTCGGCGGCGGGACGGCGGATGGGGTATCTTTATTAAGATTAGTGGTCAATAAGAAACTGGTGTTTTCAGCAGGCTGCCGGTGGTTGTTGAGTATAATTTAATTCTGCTTTAATTATTGAGATGAGGAGGTGTCATGTCCGATCCATTGCCGACTGGCAAAGATGAAGCGTCGAATGTCAGGCGGTTCGTTGCCTTTGTGGGGATTTTCATTATTTTGTTGAGTCAGTTCCTTGTTTTTTCCGAGCCGTTGGTGGAAGGCGGGTTGTTTCCTCCGTTTACATGGTTGGCGGTGTTGGGGGTTGTGATATTGGTTGCCAGTCAGCTTATCCGCCCAACTCCATTTGTGCAGAAATTATCAGAGACGCGCTTTTTTAGCGAGCGCGTTTTTTGGATCCAGGTTTCCATTTTGCTGTCGGTCTTGACAGCCAGCGCGACCACTTTCTTCATGACGCACACGCGGGTCAATTACATTCCGGTTGTGACGATCTGGTTGTTGAGCGCGGTATGTTATTTGTATTCGTTCCGCTCCACCATGAATTATTCACGCTCCATTACGGATTGGTTGAAAGCCAATCGGGTCGAGATCTTGTCCGTTGTTGTGGTGATGTTTTTTGCGGCGGCGGTGCGGCTTTATCAATTGGGCGATATTCCGCGCGTATTGGATGGGGACGAAGGGTCGGTGGGTTTGTTTGCGCAAGCGACGTCTGTCGCTCCATTGACCAATCCCTTTGCCTTGTGGGAGAACTTTGGCGCGCTGTATTTGCAATTCATCAACCTGTCGTTGAAGTTCTTTGGGATCACTCCATTTGGATTGCGCTTGATGCCTGCCATTGGCGGGATTTTGGCGATTCCCGCTGTGTATCTGCTCGCACGCCGGATCGGCGGTCAGCGGATCGCATTGATCGCCGCGATCATTCTTGCCTTTTCACATTCCCACATCCATTTCAGTCGTATCGTTTCCGTGGCGTACATCCAGGGGACATGGCTGGCTCCGTTGGAGGTCTATTTCCTGCTCAGCGGGTTGCAGAAGCGCGAATCGTGGCGGACGGCAGTGGGCGGCATCATTCTGGCGATGCACTTTTCCGTCTACCTGACATCCCAGGTTATTGCCGGGATCATCCTTGTCTTCATGTTGATCGCCATCCTGTTCTACCGCAAATGGTTCATGCCCCGCGTTCCGCAGGCATTGGCGTTTTGGGGCGGTTTTCTGATCATGATCCTGCCTTCGGCTGTTTATATTTTTGGAAACCCTGAACAATTTCTCAATCGCCTCACTCAGGCTGGGACGTTCCAATCAGGATATTTGGATATGGTGATGGCAGATACGGGACAGAGCGCGATGCAGGTTCTGTTCGGACGTGTTGTCAATGCCTTCCTGTCCTTGATCTATTACCCTGCGCTCGATTTCTACGGTTCCCCTGCGCCGATGATGAGCATGATCTCCAGCGTCATGTTTCTGACGGGCATGGGATTGGCACTGTGGCGTTTGCGCGACCCAGCCTTCCTGTTGTTGAATGGATATTTTTGGGGCGCGACCGTTTCCATCGGTGTGTTTGCCACGCCGCCCTCGGCAGATTCATACCGCATGTTGATGGCGCTTCCCGCCGCGATCATCATGGCTTCCCTGGGGTTGGACATGGTCATGGAATTGATCGGCTTGGGCTGGAAGAATATGCGGACTGCCTATACATTTGCCGTATCCAGCGTCCTTGTCAGCCTGCTTATCTTCAATTTGTGGACGTACTACGCAGATTTTGCGGGTCAGTGCCGTTTTGCGGAAAACATTGTCGGACGATTTGCATCGTATCTTGGCAGGCAGGTCAGTGAGATTGAAAGCGAGCAGCGCATTTACCTGCTCAGCGATAACGAGTTCAGGCATGGAACGCATGCCTCCGCGTATTTCCTCAGCCGCAGCCGCCCCGTCATCAATTTTCCCGACCCGGTGGATACCCTCACTCCGATCTCCGGCGAGACCATCATCGCGCCGCCAAGCCGAATCGAAGAATTGGAGGCTTGGGCAGATGCCAATCCCGGCGGCAGCCTCCATTACGAATACGACTGCGATACGAACATCCTGCTCATGTATCGCGTCCCATAGCAAATATGGACCCGCGCGAATATGAACTCATGTACTGTGTCGAAGATCAACATTGGTGGTATCGCGGCATGGAGAGCATTACATGCGCGCTCATTGATGATCGAATACGTCCCACTTCCCGCCTCAATATTCTGGATGCGGGCTGCGGGACCGGTGCGGCAATGACCACCTATCTGGCGGAATACGGCGATGTGACCGGCGTGGACTTCCACCCGCAGGCATTGGAGTTCTGCCGCAAGCGGAATGCCCGCCGCCTCGCCTGCGCCTCCGTGCTGGACCTGCCATTTGATTCTGCTTCCTTTGACCTTGTCACCAGCTTTGACGTCCTGTACGAGCGCGGCGTCTCCAGCGAGTTGACCGCCTTGCGCGAATTTGCCCGCGTGTTGACGGATGCCGGGCGCGTCCTCCTGCGTCTGCCCGCCTATGACTGGCTGCGGGGAGAACATGACCGGCGTGTGCATACCAACCGTCGGTATACGAAAAGAGGCGTTCGGTCATTGCTGGAGGAGAGCGGTTTCATCGTGGAACATCTATCCTATGCCAATATGCTGCTCTTTCCGCTTGCGGTCATCAAGCGGCTCGGTGAACGGATTTTTCCTCCGCGTGAAGGGACATCCGATCTTTCGTTGGAAGTTGGCATCCTGAACCCTGTATTCAAATTCGTGCTTGCCAGTGAAGCGCCGCTCGTGTCGCGCACCGGACTCCCTTTTGGATTGAGTGTGGTTGCCATTGGCAGAAAACGGCAGACATAATGGCGGGGAGACGGATCTCCAGCCTGAGCGCGGTTTTCCCTGCCTACAACGATGGCGGGACGATCGCCAGCATGGTTGCCGCCGCATGGATCGCCTGCCGGCAGGTGACCGATGATTTTGAGATCATTGTCGTCAACGATGGCAGCGCGGATTACACATCGCTTGTGTTGGAGGAAACGGCAAAACGCTATCCCGAATTGCGCGTTATCACGCACGAATCCAATCGCGGGTATGGCGCGGCATTGCGCAGCGGATTTTCCGCCGCGGCAAAGGAGTGGGTTTTCTATACGGATGGCGATTCCCAGTACAACCCGCTGGAACTGGTGGATCTGGTGAACGCGCTCCGCGACGACGTGGATATGGTCAACGGCTATAAACTGTCCCGCAATGATTCGTTCATGCGCATCGTCATCGGACGGGCGTATCATTACTTTGTGAAATTCCTGTTCGGCATCCGCATCCGCGATGTGGATTGCGACTTTCGCCTGATTCCCCGCCGCATATTAAATGAGATCGAGTTGGAAAGCGTCAGCGGCGCGATCTGTCTGGAGCTGGTGAAAAAGATCGAAGACGCGGGCTATCGCTTCGCCGAAGCGCCGGTCAACCATTATTCGCGCAAATACGGCGTGTCGCAATTCTTTGTGCCCTGGCGCATCTTCCGCACCTTTCGCCAGCTTGCAGGCTTGTATTGGACTCTTGTTATCAAGAAGGAACATCTTCGCAACAAACGATCCTGATGAATATGGAATCTGCTTACTTCCAGAAGAACGCGCTTGTCACGGGTGGGCTGGGTTTTATTGGCAGTAATCTCGCGCACAAACTGGTCGAACTTGGCGCGAACGTCACCATCCTGGATAACCTGGACCCCGATTCCGGTGCGAATCCCTTCAATGTGCAGGACATAAAAGACCGCATCCGCATCATTCGGGCGGATATTGGCGATGAAACCGAAATGCGGTCTGCCGTGGATGGACAGCATTATTTGTTCAACCTCGCCGGGCAGATGAGTCACTTTGGCAGTATGCAGGATCCGTTTAGAGACCTGAACATCAACGTGGTAGCGCAATTGAAACTACTGGAGGTTTGCCGAAAGACCAATCCCCGGGTCAATATTGTCTTTGCGGGGACGCGCCAGGTCTATGGACGTCCGAAATACCTGCCCGTGGATGAAACTCACCTGCTTACCCCGCTTGATAACAACGGCGTCAGCAAGCGCGCCGCCGAGATGTATCACATCGTCTACAATCGCGTACATGGCATGACGACCAGCGTCCTGCGCATGACCAATGTGTACGGTTCGCGCATGAGGATCAAGGACGACAAACTGACCTTCATCGGTTGGTGGTTTCGCCAATTGCTGGAAGGTGAGGAGATCCAGATCTTCGGCGACGGAAGCCAGATCCGCGACTTGAACCATGTGGATGATGTCATCCATGCCCTGCTGTTATGCGCGGCGCATCCCTCGGCGAACGGCAAAATTTACAATCTTGGCGGCGATCCCATCACCTTGCTGGAACTTGCCCGTTTGATGATACAGATCCGCGGCGATGGTAAATACACACTTGTGCCGTTCCCTGAAAACCGCAAACGTATCGACATCGGCGATTACTACGGCGATTACAGTCGCATTCAAAGAGACCTCGGTTGGAGTCCGCGTATGCTGTTGCGCGATGGGATAAAAACAATGCTTGATTTTTACACAATGAACAAAGAGCATTATCTGTGATGCAGGAAATCCCGATCATCAACTTGAAAAAACAATACGAGTCCATCCGCGCCGGGGTGGATGATGCCATTGCGCGCGTGTTGGCGAAAGGCTCCTACATTCTCGGCGGGGAGGTCGGCGCTTTCGAGGCGGAGTTCGCTGAATACTGCGGCGTTGATCATGCTGTCGGCGTTGCTTCTGGGACGGACGCTTTGCAACTGGCATTGCTCGCCTGCGGCGTGGGGGAAAAGGACGAAGTGATCACCACTGCCCATACCGCAGTGGCAACTGTCAGCGCGATCGAAGCGACGGGGGCGCGTCCTGTTTTTGTGGATATTGACCTCGTCCGCTTCGGGCTTGACCCGAAACTGGTTGCTCAAAAATTGACATCGCGAACCCGTGTCATTCTCCCTGTGCATCTCTACGGCTGCCCCGTGGATATGCATCCCATTTTGGAATTGGCGCGGGGGAATAATTTGCTCGTTGTGGAAGATTGCGCGCAGGCGCATGGCGCGATGTATGCTGGACACAAGGTCGGCTCGTTGGGTGACATCGCTGCCTTCAGTTTTTACCCGACGAAAAATCTCGGTGCGTTCGGTGATGGGGGAGCAGTGGTGACGAATCATTCAGGGTTGGCGGAGAAGGTGCGGTTACTGCGCCAATACGGCTGGAAGGATCGCTATGTAAGCCTTGTCAAAGGCATGAACAGCCGACTTGATGAATTGCAGGCGGCGATCCTGCGCGTTAAATTGAAGTATTTGGATGTATGGAATGCCCGCCGCAGGGAACATGCCAGCCTATACATTGATTTGCTCTCCGGCACGGATCTGGTTTTGCCTGCCCAGCCGCCGGGAAGCGAGCATGTTTTTCACCAATTTGTCATTCGCCATCCCCGGCGGGATAATTTGCAAGCGTATCTGAAACAGGCGGGTATTCATACGTTAGTGCATTACCCCGTTCCAGTTCATTTCCAGCCTGCCTACGCGGATTTGGGTTATGCCGAGGGCAGCCTGCCGAATACCGAGCTTGCGGCGCGGGAGGTGCTGTCCCTGCCGCTGTACCCCGAGTTGACTGAAGACGATGTGCGGCGGGTCTCACAACGCGTCCTTGAATTCTTTTCGAAAAAAATGTGACAGAACTTTTCCGGCGATTGGGGTAAGTATATATGTGGCTGGGCTCGTAAAGCCAAAAATTGTGACAAACGGAACTATTCTAATTGGGCGAGTCGTGCAATAATTTAATGCGGTGGTCCGCCTACGGAATGAGCAACCATCATTAATCCCCTGGAGGAAAAATGGCTACGTTTACGCGTGAAGACGCACTCGAATATCATCGTTTGAAAGGCAAACCCGGCAAGGTGGCGATCGTGCCCACCAAGCCGATGGATACCCAGCGCGACCTGAGTTTGGCATATTCGCCCGGCGTGGCGGAGCCCGTGCTGGAGATCGAGAAGAATCCCAGCGACGCCTACGAGTACACATCGAAGGGCAATCTGGTGGCGGTGGTTTCCAACGGGACGGCGATCCTCGGTCTCGGTGACCGCGGCGCGCTGGCGAGCAAGCCCGTCATGGAAGGCAAGGGCGTGCTGTTCAAGAAATTCGCGGATATCGATGTGTTCGACATCGAGGTCAATTCGCACGACCCGGATGAGATCATCAAAGTCGTCGCCGCGATCTCCCCGACATTTGGCGGCATCAACCTCGAAGACATCAAAGCCCCCGAATGTTTCTACATTGAAGAAGAACTGAAAAAGATGCTGGATATCCCCGTCTTCCACGACGACCAGCATGGCACGGCGATCATCTCATCGGCGGGACTTGCGAATGCGCTGGAGATCGTTGGGAAAAAGCATGAGGACATCCGCCTCGTCATTTCGGGTGCGGGCGCTTCGGCGATCTCGTGCGCGGAACTGGCGATCCGTTGGGGCGTGAAGCGCGAGAACATCATGCTGGTGGATACAAGGGGCGTGGTGTACAAGGGACGCAAGGAAGGCATGAACAAGTACAAGGACATGCTGGCGGTCGAGGATAAAGGTCATCGCACGCTGGCGGATGCCATGCAGGGTGCGGACGTGTTCTACGGGCTTTCCGTTGCGAACGTGCTTTCGCCTGAAATGGTCAAGACCATGGCGGACGACCCGATCATCTTTGCGATGGCGAACCCCGACCCGGAGATCAAGCCTGAACTGGCACGTGAAGCCCGCAAGGATGTCATCATCGCAACCGGGCGCTCGGACTATGTCAACCAGGTCAACAACGTGCTTGGCTTCCCGTTCATCTTCCGCGGCGCATTGGACGTGCGCGCAAAGGGCATCAACGAAGAGATGAAATTCGCGGCATCGCAAGCGCTGGCAGCGTTGGCAAAGGAAGATGTCCCGGATTCAGTGATCAGGGCGTACGGAGGCGGGGCGATCAAGTTCGGGCGCGAGTACATCATTCCCAAGCCGCTCGATCCGCGTGTGTTGCTGTGGGAGGCTCCCGCCGTCGCTGAAATGGGCATGAAGACCGGCGTGGCGCGCAAGACCATCGACATCAACGAATACAGGGAACAGCTTGCATACCGTCAGGGCAAGGGCGAGCGCATCCGCTATTTCTTCCAGAACAAGGCGCGCACCTCCGGCGGGACGAAACGCGTGGTCTTTGCCGAGGGCGAGGAACAGAAGATCATCCGCGCAGCGTATCAGATCAAGGAAGAGGGTATTGCCACTCCGGTGTTGATCGGACGCGAGAGCGTGATCGCTGAGAAGCTTAAGATGCTTGGGTTGGAGTACAAGCCCGAGGTGGTGGACCCCGACAAGTTCGGGAAGTTGGAGGCGTATTCGAAGGCGTTCTATGACCTGCGCCAACGCAAGGGTGTGATGGCGGGCGACGCCCATAAACGCGTGCTTGATCCGAATGTGCTGGGTCCCATGATGGTCAAAATAGGCGATGCGGATGCCTTCGTCTCCGGCTTGACGTATGATTATCCCGAAGTGATCCGTCCTGCGCTGCAGATCCATCACACGGCGGCGGGAGCGACGCGTGCTGCGGGCGTGTATATCATGATCGTGGACGACAAGGTCTTCCTGTTCACGGATGCGACGGTCAATATCGAGCCGACGGCGGAAGATCTGGCGGAGATCGCCACCCTCGCCGCGGACTACGCCGTGAAGTTGGAACTCGACCCGCACGTGGCGTTCCTCTCGTTCTCGAACTTCGGCTCGACGCCTCATCCGCTCTCGGACAAGGTCCGCAAGGCGGTGGCGCTGGTCAAGGAACGCCGCCCTGACCTGCGCGTGGACGGTGAGATGCAGGCGGACACGGCGGTGATGCCCGACATCATCGAAGAGCGCTATCCGTTCAGTGCGGTGAAGGATGCCAATGTGCTGGTCTTCCCGTCACTTGAATCCGCGAACATTGCCTACAAACTGCTGGCACGGCTCGGCAACGCCAAAGCCATCGGACCGATCCTGCTGGGTGTTGGCGCGCCGGTGCACGTCTTGCAGACCGGTGACGATGTCAATACCATCGTCCAGATCACGTCTGTGGCGGTGATGGATGCGATGGGACGCGAGGAGAAAGCGGAGAAGAAGGGCAAGAAGAAGTAGGGGAGTGGAAAGTAGCCAGTAAAGCCCTCGAAGGTTTGTGCCTTTGAGGGCTTTTTTCTTGACAACACAGTAGTAAGATGTGATAATATTGTGTAATTATATTACACAATAAAGAGGTGTTTTATGGAACTTCAAAGAACACAGATTCTCCTCGAAAAGTCACAGCATCAAATCCTGACCATGATTGCGGGCGAGGAAAACCGTAGTATTTCCGAGATTGTGCGGGAGATGATCGATCGCGAACTGCGCTACCGTCAGCGCCGTCAGATGATGCTTGCTGCTCATGAACTCCAAGCCGACTACACCACCAACCCGGACTTGACGGAATTCACTGCATTAGACGGCGATGATTTTCTATTTACGGACGATGAATTATGAAGCGGGGGGAGATCTGGCTGGTGAATCTGGATCCAACAATTGGGGCAGAGATCAAAAAGACGCGCCCTGCGATCATCGTCAGCAGTGACCTGGTTGGAATACTGCCGCTTAAATTAGTCGTCCCGTTGACCGATTGGAAAGATCGGTATTCCTCCGCTCCATGGATGGTACGGCTCGACCCCGATGAACAAAACGGATTGAGAAAAAGTTCGGCTGCCGATGCCCTGCAAATTCGTTCCATTTCCGAACAGCGGCTGGTCAAACGCTTGGGAGTGATACCGGCTTTGCAGGTTGCCCAGATCGTCCAGTCCGTGATGCATGTCCTTCAACGATAAAGATCCACTGGCTGATGGGCTGACTTGAAACTGTCACTCCCCACTTTTTGATATACTTTCCCCCGCTTTCAACGCCAACTCACAGGAAGATCCATGACCCAACTCGAATCCATTGCTCGAAAAATTACCGGTATCCTCTTTGCTACCCAGTCACTCGCCTCGGCAGGCTTCATAGCGGCGGCGACGCTCAACTCTATCGTTGGCAGGGATTTGAGCCAGAACGCCAGTTGGGCGGGCGTGCCGACGGCGGTCTATTTGCTGGCGGGCGCGTTCTCTGCCTTCATGTGGGGCTACGTCTTTGACGCCATCGGTCGGCGCGGCGGCTTGACGACCGGACTCAGCATTGGCATGGTCGGTTCGGGGTTGACGTTTTATGCGATTGCTATCCATTCCTTTCCGCTGTTTTTGGCGGGCATGGTGCTGATGGGCATGGCGAACGCGGCGGTGCAGCTCGGTCGCTTTGCGGCGGCGGAGGTCAACAAACCCGAGCATCGCGGACGCGCCATCTCGAACGTGGTCATCGGCGGGACGGTCGGCTCGGTGGTCGGTCCGTTCGTGGCGGGACCGGCAGGCGCCATCGTCGGTCCGTTGGGCATCGATGAACTGGCGGGCGCGTATCTCGTTGCGGCGGTTTTGTTCGCGATTGGCGCGCTGGTCGTGTTTTTCGGTCTGCGCCCCGATCCGCGCGAGATCGGGAAACAGGTGGCGGAACAATTCCCTGAAACCGTATCAGCCTCCGGTGAGGTGCGAAGCGTGTTTCAGATCCTGCGCGTACCTGCCGCGCAAGTGGCGGTCGTCAGCATGGTGCTTGGTCAGATGGTGATGGTGCTGGTCATGGTTATCACATCCCTGCACATGCGCGGGCACGACCACGGCTTGACGGATATTTCGATCGTGATCTCGTCGCATACGTTTGGGATGTACGCGTTTTCGATCATTTCAGGGCGCCTCTCGGACCGCTGGGGGCGGGGTCCTGTTATTCTCGCAGGGTCTGCCACGCTGGTGGTTGCCTGCCTCGCCGCCACCATCTCGCCCGATGTCCTGCCGCTGGGTGTGGCGTTGTTCCTGCTCGGCTTGGGCTGGAATTTTTGTTATGTGGGCGGCTCGACCCTGCTTGCCGACCAGCTCTCACCGCCCGAACGCGCGCGCACGCAAGGCTTCAATGACCTGCTCATCGGGCTGGCTTCCGCGCTCGGCAGTCTGCAAAGCGGATTCATCTTCGCTTCGCTCGGCTACGACATGATGGCATACGTCAGCGCGGCGGTGGCGCTGATTCCGCTGGCGGCGGTGGCGATCTGGATGAGCAAACGAACACCTGCACGCGCAAGCACATGATGAAATCCATTCTCGGCGTTCATTTCAAGTGGTTCTGGCTTTTCTTTGCCATCGGCGCCGCGCTGACCTTTGCGATCGGCAGGTACATCGAGTTCCACGTCATCAGCAACGATTACTGGAACATCCTGTACTATGGTCGCCGCATGACCCTCTCGGAGCCTGAGTCGCTTTACAACGGATTTTTCCCATTTGGATATCCCTTCCTGATCGGGCGGATGCCGTTCACGTACGTGCTTCCGCTCTCGTATCTTCTCAACGCGCTTCTCACCGGACTTTTCACTGCTTCTGTTTCGACGCTGATTCTCTCGTCCGGATCCATTCCCGCCACGCTGCTGGCGCTCTTTTCCTCCATCGCCGCTCCCTTCATATTTCAGAACGCCAATACCCTCAGCCCCGATATCGGCGCCGCCGCATTCACTGCCTTTGCTGTGTTTTTATTGTGGAATCCGCTTTCAAGCAATTCCCAAGCCGATGCAAATGACTCTGATCTCCGTTTCGCACTTGCCGGTATTTCGCTTGGTTTATCTTTCCTGTGGCGGACGCACGCGGCGGCATCCATTCTTGGAGTTTTGGCTGGCTGGTTCCTGCTGTTTGGATTTCGTCCCTATCGTCCGCGCGTGATATTGCTTGGCGCGCTTGCAATTGTCGCCGGAGTGCAGGTGTTTGTGAATCTCGTTTCCGGTCACGGCATGCTGGAAACGGCGCAAGACCTGAATTTATACAAATTCTTCTACGGCGTGGATTGGACCTATCCGCCCAGCCCTGAAGAGATCGCTCAATTCTCGCTGGTCAAGACGGTCGCTGAAGATCCTATCCGCGCGTTTGAACTCTATATACCATTCTTTCAATACTATATTTCCCATATCTGGGCGGCTGGGCTTGCGTTCCTGCTCTCCCCCAAAGGGCGTTTTGCGCGGTTTTCAGCATTTTCATTGATCTTCATTGTTTTATACGCCATCCCCATCTCCTGGAGCGACAGTGCCCGCGCACCAGTGATCCTGCATGGCATCTATCTGTCGTCCGTGGCGATATTGCTGGCAGTCTTAATGGATCTGGCGCAAAAATATCTTGGCGCGAAATATTGGGTGCAATGGGCAGTCTTCGCCTTGTTCATAGCGATGGGATCTAAGATCTATTATGGTTGGGTTGCTTACGACATTGGCATTGTCCGTGCCGCCCATGCCGAGCGCGGCATATTCACCTCCATCGAATATACTTTGCGTGCCGACGGCATGACATCTCCCACTGAAATATTCTCAGACCGTTACGATTTCTATACCCCGAATACCATGCCTTATCGCTCGCGTCAGATCGGCAACTGGTCTGCCGGATGGGTGTGGGGCTTCAATGATGAATTTCCTCCCATTCCCAATGACTCGTGGGAAGCATTTTCTGCCGCTTGCAGGGAACAAGGCGTGCGCTACCTGGTTCTCGGTCCGAACAGCCATGCTCGCGGCGATATCTTTCAACCTATTTACGATGGCGATATGGAACTTGATGAGATGGGTCTGCGCTTTATCGCTCAAAGGGGAAATTTAAGACTTTACGTCTTCGAATAAAAATGAGCGGCGTTTTGAAACGCCGCTCATTTTATATGTTGCTTGGTTACTTTGGTCGCGATGATTTGACTCCGCTTTTTACGCGGGAGGTCCTCAAAACGCCTTTGGCGGGTGAGGATGGTCTTGCTTTGGCTGGAGTTGATTGGGCGCCTCCGGCTGGAGTTTTTCCTGCCTGTACCTGCTTTCCAAACATACGGAACGCTGTGTTCAGGGTTTTTGTAGCGGTCGCCTCGTCCAGCCCTGTGGAGCGGGAGATGTCCCTGACCATGCCGCTGTCCTGGAAGACGTGCGGATCGATCTTGCCTTTGCCCATTTGCTTGAGCAGATCATCAAGGTCGAAGGAGTTCGAATCGCGCCCCGAGGTGGGATGATGGGCGAGCAGTTTGTAGGCAACGTAGGAAACCACGATCGTCGCGATCTGAGGCGGGATGTTCATCTTCCTGGCGAGTTGTTCCACATACGGCTGCAATAACATCATGATCGGGTTGCTTGTCATGGATGTCTGCGACATGGCGCCTCCCTGATTGCCGCCCATTACCATTTCCAATAGACCCATCATACTGCCAAGTCCGCCGGTTTGTTGCTGCTGCTGTTGTTGTTGCTGTTGATAATAGGATGCGGGAGGAACGGGTGGGTTGGTTTGCCCCTGTGATTGTACGCCTCCCAGCAGGCTGCCAATGAGTTCCGTCATCGGGTCTGCGGCTGGTTTTTGCTGGCTTCCCTGCTGGCGGGAGTTGACCAGGACTTTGAGAATATCTTCCATTGACATGATGTATCTCCTTTGAGAACAAAAAAGCGTGACGTTCAGGTCACGCTTGAGAACGATGGTTATTCACTTGACGACGGTTTGCTTTCCGTATCGCTCTTTTTCGAACTGGTAGTGGCGCTGCCCGAAGGCGACTTGTGGTCTGTGGCATAAAAACCCGACCCCTTGAAGATGATCTTGGTCGGGGTGATGACCTTTTTGAGCGCCTTCTTGCGGCACTCGGGGCAGGTCTTTAAAGGCGAATCCGTGAACGACTGGTGGCGTTCGAACTGGATCCCGCATGATTCACAGCGATAGGTATAAACTGGCATAGGCTTTCTCCTTGCTTCCTGCTTTCTATTGACTGCGGCATTATAGTCCTCATGGCTGTGCATGGCAAGCCTTGTGACGCGGCATGTTATAATTTTCTAACATTTTTTCGGGAGGGCTGTATGCTCAAGATTGAGATCGTTTACTGTGCGGTTTGACACTACACTGGGCGGGCCGTGAGCCTGATGGACGAATTGTTGAAGGAATACGAGCACATGATCGAAGTGGTGAGTCTGGTTCCCTCGGACGGAGGCAAGTTCGAGGTCAATGTGAACGGGCGGTTGGTCTACTCCAAATTGGAAACAAAACGCCATGCGGAAGCGGGCGAGATCATCACGATCATCTCAAAGATGGTCGATTAAAGGATAACGAATGGCAAAAAAGGGAAGGGTTTTTTCGGGCGCGCGTCCCACGGGACGCCAGCATTTGGGGAATTATCTTGGCGCGATCCAGAACTATGTCGCGCTTCAAGCGGACTTTGATTGTGTGTACTGTATCGTGGATGTGCATGCGCTGACAACGGTCGAGACCACGCAGGAACTGCGGCAGAATACCTTTGAAATGGCGCTGGACTGGCTCGCAGCAGGGATTCGACCTGACGAGTCGATCCTGTTCGTACAGTCGCATGTCCCCGAGGTCATGGAACTGCACACGTATCTTTCGATGGTCACACAGTTCGGAAAATTGACCGACCTGCCGACGTTCAAGGAAAAGGTCGCGCAGCAGCCCGAGAATGTCAATTATGGCTTGCTTGGTTATCCCGTATTGATGACCGCGGACATCGTGCTTTACAAAACGGACGTCGTACCGGTTGGGATTGACCAGGCTCCGCATCTTGAATTTGCGCGCGAAGTGGTGCGTTCGTTCAATTATCGTTACAACACCAAGGTTTTGATCGAGCCGCAGGTGAAGCATACCGAGATTCTCAAAGTGCTGGGCATCGACGGCAAAGCCAAGATGAGCAAGAGTTTGAACAACCATATCGAACTCGCCTCCACGCCCGAAGAGACGGTCAAACGCGTGCGCGAAATGGTCACCGACCCTGCCCGCCAGCGCAAGACCGATCCGGGCAATCCCGATGTCTGTAACGTGTTCACGATGCACAAGATATTCTCTCCGCAGGACGAAGTGGATATGATCAACACCGAATGCCGCCGCGCTGGCATCGGCTGTGTGGATTGCAAACTGCGCTTTGCCAACAATCTTAATAAACATCTCGAACCCTTCCGTGCCAAACGTGCTGAGCTCGAATCCAAGACGGACTACGTCAAGGACGTATTGGATGACGGCGGAAAACGTGCCCGCGCCATCGCGCAGAACACCATGGAAGAGGTCCGCGAGGCGATGCAGCTTCCATAAACATCTTGTAGGGGCGCGGTTTCCGCGCCTTTTTATTTCATGAGAGCATTAATCCAACGCGTTTCAAAAGCCAGCGTCACTGTCAACGAGCAGACCATTTCCAGCATTGGAAAAGGTCTGTTGATTCTATTGGGTGCAGGTCACGGTGATGGGGAGGAGCAGGTCAAATTCCTGGCGGAGAAAGTGGCGAACCTCCGCATCTTTGAAGACGATCAGGGCAAGATGAATTTATCTGTATTGGATGTCAAAGGTGAAGCCATCGTCGTCTCACAATTTACGTTGTACGCCGACACCCGCAAGGGACGCCGTCCTTCATTCATTGACGCGGCTTTACCCGAGGTCGCCGAGCCATTGGTGAATCATTTCGTCGAACTCCTGCGCGGACATGGCGTCCCGACCCAGACCGGTCAATTCGGCGCGCACATGGAAGTGGAGATCCACAATGACGGACCAGTGACCATCTGGCTGGAAAAGGAATGAAAGCGCCGAATTCCTTACAGCGCCTGCTGCACCGCTTTGTCATGCTCAAACCTGTCACGGCTTTTTTTGCGCCCCGCACTCACATCATTGACAACTTCTTCCTGCGCATTACGAACAGCAAACACACGCTCTCTGAAATTCTTGGCTGGAATATCATTCAACTTTCCACAACGGGCGCAAAGACGGGCAAAGCCTATACCATCATCCTGATCGGTCTGACGGACGGCGAACGTATTGCGCTGATCGGCTCCAATTTTGGGCGCAGGCACAACCCCGCCTGGTATTACAACCTGAAAAAGAATCCCGCCTGCAGCGTGCGTGTGGGAAACGTCTTGAGAAAATACATTGCCCGTGAAACGGAAGGCGGGGAACGCGAACATTACTGGAAACTGGCGGTTGCACATTACGCAGGCTACGAAAAATACAGGGAGCGCGCCGCACATCGCCGCATTCCCGTCATACTTCTCGAGCCTGCAAAATAATTGCCAAGATTAGAATTTCATGATAAAGTTGGGCGCGTAGGATGCATGTGGTTTTCGTTGTGGAAGTACAAAGACAGCGGTTCAAGGCAACCTTGTGAGTCGCTGAGATGTTACCGCCCGATGAAAGACAAACTGCGTCACCTTATTTTTTTTCTTTTGCTAGGAGGCAAAAATGTCTGAACGTGTCATCGGAACGGTAAAATGGTTCAATGGGACCAAAGGCTTTGGTTTCATCGAGCGCGAAGGCGGACCCGACGTCTTCGTCCACTTCTCCGCCATTCGCGGCGATGGCTTCAAGAACCTGCAGGAAGGCCAGAAAGTGGAGTTCACCATCGAGCAGGGACCCAAGGGTCTGCAAGCCGCAGACGTTGTGGTTCTCTAATTCCGAAACAGACCGAAAGAGCCTCGTCGTGAGACGGGGCTCTTTTTTTGTTCAATGATGGACCGCGATCTATTGCCGCGCTTCTTTCGGGACCCATAACCGGGCATCTGTTTCCACAGCCATTGCCCCCGCCTTGAGCATGGACTCGGCATCCGCCTCGGTCCATACGCCGCCCGCCCCGATGACCGGCAGACCGATCATCGCCGCCGAACGAACCACATCCAGCGCGCGTGGAAATAATGACTGCCCATACATGCGTCCTGTGATCAAATTCCAACCATTGTCGTACATCGCCCCGCGCGGTGATGCCAGACTGATCGCATCCGCGCCGTGTTGAATCAGTCGTGGACCCAGCGTCAATACTTGCTCGTGCGGGAGTGCAAATATCAGCGGGACTTCTCCCAGGCACATCTCCAACGTCAATAAAATAATGTCATCCGCAAGCAGGGGAGCGAAGCCGAGTTGGACAGCCATCACATTCTCTGCGTTTTCCAATTCGCGCACCATGCGCTGCGTCTCCTCCGGGCGGTCTGCCATCAAGTGGACGATGATGGGCAGGTCGGCGCGATTCCATTTGGCGGAGTATTTTTTCAGCGCGGCGTTGAATCCGGGATTTGGCAACCCCGTATGCATGAGGAATCCGCCGGGGAATTCGACCACTGCCGGATGGGTGGTCGGCAGTCGCGGGCGCAGAGAGATCGGATTTGTCACGAACGCCCCGAAGGCATCGAGCGGAATCCCATTGCGCGGATCGGGAGCGAATCCCAGCGCTCCTGCCGCATTGATGAGAGGTTTGCTGAAGTACAGGTCGCGTTTCACAATGTTATTGTACGCTGATTTTTGGGATATTTAAGTTGATAAAAAAATGACGGGCGCTGGGCGGCACCCGTCATTTATGACTTCCCCTATATTGCAAAGGTGGTTCTGTCGATCGTCCGATTACCTCAGGGCTTCGAGCGCCATTTCCATCAGGGCATTGAAGTAATTCGGGTTGTGGATGCCGTGGCTGCCGTCTTCATGGACCAGATTGTAGAAGAAGAGCGCCTGGGCGGGACCTGCATCATAACTGCCGGGAACCGTGGCTCCCTCTGCTGTGATCATGCCTCGCGCAAGCAAGGCTGCTTCGAGTTCTGCATACTTCGCGTCGAACTCGGTCAGGTAGCCGCCAACATCGAAGTTTTCGGCGCCGGCATGGCATGTCTGGCAGGATGCGATCTGAGGCTCAAAGGTATGGACTTGGTTGTCACCCATGTGACAGCCCACGCAGGTGTTCTCCACCATGGTGTAGTGCGCACCGGGTGTGCCTTCCACGCCAAAGTCGCCAAGACCCATGAGCACATCGACCTGGACGCTGTAGTGGGTGTTGAAGCGGGCATTGGCGGCATATTTGGTGGAATCGTTCGGATCCACAAATCCCGCCAAATATTTGCGTGCCTGATGGCAGTTGGCGCACAGGTTGCCGGCGCCGCCATCGAAGGTTGCGCCGCTGGTAACCAGGTTCACAGGATCGCTTGTCTCAAGCGCCCAGTCGTCGCCGGTGTAGGTGACGTGGATCTGGTGACAGGTGCGGCAATCTTGATGGGTTGGGGCGGCGTTGCCTGACTCGACCTGACTGAAGTTCAAGCCTGCGGCAATCATCTCGCTGAAGGCGGCGCCATCGTGACAACCGGCGCAGTCCGTGCGTTCACCGGCGTAGGCGAGACCTGCACCGGAACCATGCACGGATGTTTCCCAGTTGGCTTTGTGGCGGGTGATAATGGCTGTGTCGTTGTGACATTCTGTGCATGTCAGATCTGCCATCGAGACTGATTCACCGGCAGGACCGGCAGGACCAGCAGGACCGGCAGGACCAGCAGGACCCTCTGGACCAGCAGGACCGGCACACGCTGTGAACAATACAGCAGCAAAAACGAACAAGCCAAGTAAAACTAGCATTCTCTTTGTAGACATTGTTTGCATATTCTCCTTTTTAGTGGTTTCGCGGGGAAATCTTTCGTGGTATCGGCGATTGACACCTCCTACATAAGCGCATTAAGATTCCGTGAGTCTTTAATCTCACTCTCATTATATTTTAAAGCTATTTATAGGATAAGAACAAATGTAACAACCCTTATTAGATAAAAGTAACCTGATTACAGAATTATATAGCAAAACAGATGTTTTACATTAAAACGAAAGGGAATTCAGGTTCAGAGAGTTTCATAAAAAATATCCCCTCTCTGATGAAAGAGAGGGGATATTTTTTAGGCGACTTCGATGAGGCCCATTGCCTGTAGCATTTCTTCGTTGCTGGCGAACTTGAATTCCTCCAGTCCGCGCTTTTTGGCTTCCTCCGCTTCCGCGATCTCGAGGCGTTTGATATCCTCCTTGCCGATGACCGGTTTTCCGATGTTCCGCATTTTTGCGAAGACCGCCTCAGGGCTTGACTGGGCGGGTTGTTTAGTCTGCAAATACTGCAAGACCGCCTTCGCCGCGTTGACCCCGTCCTTGCGGGCGTAGCCGACCAGACCTTCGCTTGCCTTGCGCGACCACCCGCCGACGAACACGCCTTCGACGGAGGACTCATACGATAAGCCATCCACCGGGAAGCGCGGATTTGGGTTCTTAATGAACTCGTTCCATTCCACGGGCAGACCGAACGCATCATCCACTTTGTCGCCAATGGCGAAGATGACCGTATCCACGTCGAGTAGGCGTTTGCTGCCCGTTCCTTTTGCGCTGGTACGCCCGTCCCTTTCGGTAAGGATGTTGTCTTCAACTTCCAGTTTTGTCAGCACGCCGTTTTCACCGTACATGGCAGTGGGCGATGCGAGAAAATCGAAATGGAATTTTGCATTCGAGGTCTTGGGATCCGCTTTGGAGAGAGAATCCAGAATCTTATGCCGACCAATTTCCGGGTCCTGTTGAATCGCGTCGAGGGCTGGTTTTACGCGCTCCATTTCCCGTTCGAATTCGTCAAGGTCCAGATACGTGATCAGGTGCTTCATCTCATCTCTGGTGAAATTCACCTCGGCAGGTCCGCGCCGTACGACGGCAGTGATCTCCTCCACGTTTTGCGCCAGAATGAGGTGGCGCGCGATATCCACCATCACGTTGCCGGCGCCGATGATGGCACAGCGCTTCCCAAAACGGAATTGCCTCTGGCTGAAGGGCGGCAGCTTGTTATAGAAATAGACCACATCCTTGGCGTGATACACGCCATCGAGATCCTCGCCCGGCAAGCCGAGGGATTTTGTGCCCTGCGCTCCCGCCGAAACCAGCACCGCATCAAAACCCATCGCGCGGATGTCTTCCAGCGTCAGGTCACCGTTCGTGCCGATCAGTACGTTTCCATAATAGTCGATATTGGCAAGTGCAAGCGCCTGCCGGAACTGCTTGCGAAGCCCTTCCTTCATGGTGTGTTTTTCGGGGTAAATACCATATTCCGCAAGACCGCCGGCTTTAATGTCACGGTTGAAGAGCGCCACGCGCACGCCGCTATTGGCGAGTTCACGCGCACCGAAAAGCCCCGCCGGTCCCGCGCCGATCACCGCGACAAAATGTTGATTTTCCACAGTTCGAGCCTCCTTGAATTAGACAAAAACTGTCACATTATATTTGAAAACCATGCCCCTCGCAAGCCAAATATCACCATACAGACCTTTAAAAACAAATCTGCAATCTGATTATAACTATGCTAAGATTAGACATCGTTTTTGCACAGGAGGCACCATGACCGACGATCCCAAGGATGATCCCGCCAAGAAAATGCGGAAACTGCTGTCGAGCAGCGAATCACCGTTGACTCGCCTGCCCAAAAAGGGCAGCGATCCTGCTCCCTTTCTCCCGAAGGATGGGGAAAAGAAAGCGGATGCGCCTCCCAAAGCGGATTCTGAACCGTCACCGCCTGCTCCTAAAAAGGGTCTCGCCTCAGGCTCCAAGCCGAAGCCTGATTCTGCTCCGAAAAGCCGCGCCTCCATCTTTGGTCCGCGTTTCTGGACGATTGCAAGCATCATCTCTCTTACCATCAACGGGATTCTAGCCATTGTGTTGATCGTTTTGCTGCTTATGGTCAACCGCATGGGAATGGACATTTCCAGACTGCAGAGTCTCGGCAACGACCTGATGGAACTGCCGGGCGGGTTGTACGAAAATTTCGAAAAAATGGACCGCGCCAGCATCCAGACGAACGTCGATGTGGAGACGGAGATCCCGGTGAAATTCGATCTGCAGCTCAATCAAGAGACCAACGTCGTCCTCAGCCAGGATGTGACCATCACCAATGCCCGCGTCACCGTCAACACCGGCGGGTTGAACATTGCACAGGCGAATACCACCATCGTCCTGCCGCAGGGAACGACGCTTCCCGTATTCCTAAGCCTGACCGTTCCAGTGGATACGCGAGTGCCCGTCATATTGAATGTTCCGGTGAACATTCCGCTTTCACAAACCCAATTGAACGAGCCGTTTGTCGGTTTGCAACAGGTCATCCAGCCGTTGTATTGTGCGCTGAAACCCGATGCAGTGAACCTGGACGGCGTGCCGATCTGCCCGTAGACTTTTACTGCTGACGAATTTTGGAGGTACATGAAGAGCAATATCATGGAAGTCACCCTCAAGAACGGCATGAAGGTCATGCTCAAAGAGATTCACACCGCGCCGATCATCTCCTCGTGGCTGTGGTATCGCGTCGGTTCGCGTGATGAGCCGACCGGCAAGACCGGTATCTCCCATTGGACCGAGCACATGATGTTCAAGGGGACGAAAAAATTTCCCGCCAACACGCTGGATAAATCCATCTCGCGTGACGGCGGACAATGGAACGCGTCCACTTCCCGTGATTCCACCCGCTACTACGAGACCATGCCCGCCGACAAGATCGACCTCGCCCTGCGCATCGAAGCGGACCGTATGCGGAACAGTATCTTTAATGAAAAGGAAGTCGCCTCCGAACGAACGGTCATTATCTCCGAGCGGGAAGGCAGCGAGAATGAACCGTCTTTTCTTCTAAGCGAGGCGGTCCAGCACACGGCGTTCCGCGTGCATCCCTATCATCATGAGATCATCGGCGACATGGCGGACTTGCGTTCCATTACTCGCGATGACCTGTATTCCCATTACCGAACGTATTATGTGCCGAACAACGCCGTCCTCGCTCTGGCAGGTGACTTTAACTCGAAGACCATGCTGAAACGCGTCAGGGATTTGTTCGAACGCATCCCGCGCGGACCTGTCCCGCCGCGTCTCGCCCGCTCTGAACCGGAGCAAAAAGGGGAGATCCGCCTCACGGTGGAGGGACCCGGTGAAACAACCTTCACCCAGGTCGCCTATCATTGCCCGAACGCCACGCACCCGGATTATTTTCCGATTCAAGTAATGGAAAGCCTGCTTAATGGCGCCAGTGGACTTTCCTATAAGACCGCACGTCTCTACCGCGCCCTCGTGGATAAAGAATATGCAGTGGACGTCTCTGGCTGGTCAGAGTCAACCATCGACCCATACCTGTATCGCGTCACCATTACGCATCGTCCCGATGGAAAAAAGGTGGCAGCTTCCATTTCCGTGTTGGATGATGAATTTAAACGTTTGCAGGACAGCCCGGTCTCTGATGATGAAATCCGGCGCGCCGTAAAACAGGCGCGTGCCGTCTTCGCATACGGCAGCGAGAACATCACCCATCAAGCATTCTGGATGGGATACACCTCCATGTTCTCCGATTACCGCTGGTACACGACCTATTTGAACAAACTCGCCAAAGTCACACCGCAGGATATTCAGCGTGTGGCACAGACGTATTTCCACCCGGGCAACCGCGTGATTGGAACCTACATCCCGAAAGGCAGGGGGGCGTAATGCCGAAATTAAAACAGATACCTTCATCCCTTCCCAGCCCGAAGGACATTCACCGTGTGACGCTTTCAAATGGCATCACAGTCCTTGCGCGCGCGAACTTCAACAGTCCATCTATTTCCATGGGCGGATACCTTCCCGCTGGCGCGCTCTTTGAAACCGACGAGAAACTGGGGCTCGCGGATTTTGTCGCATCATCGCTAATGCGCGGCACACAAACCCGCACCTTCGACCAGATCTACAATGAACTCGAATCAGCCGGCGCGAGCATGGGGTTTGATAGCGGCGTGCATAACGTCAGTTTTGGCGGACGCGCGCTTGCTGAAGACCTTCCGCTTCTTTTGAAATTGCTTTCCGAATCGCTGCAAACGCCTACGTTCCCAAGCGATGAGGTCGAGCGTTTGCGCGCGCAGCTACTCACCGGGCTTGCCCTCCGCGCACAGGACACGTCCGATATGGCGGATCTGATCTTCGAGCAAATGCTGTTCGACGGTCATCCCTACAGCAGACCCACCGACGGTTTTGTCGAGACGGTTCAATCCATTACCCGCAAAGAGATGAAAGAATTTCATCGCCGCTATTATGGACCTCGTGACTTGGTCATTGCCATCGTCGGCGGGATCCACCCGAAGAAAGCGGTCGAGGAGGTGGAAAAGTTCCTTGGCGGCTGGCAGGTTCCGGGTCAGGAGGATGCGCCGCCTCTTCCTCCGCTCAAACCTGTTCGCCGGACGATGAAACGTCACCACACGATCGGCGGCAAATCCCAATCCGATCTTGTGGTTGGCATGGCGGGACCCAGCCGCAGGGATCCCGATTACATGGCGGCGTCTTTGGCGAATTCGGTGCTTGGGCGCTTCGGCATGATGGGGCGCATCGGGGATGTGGTGCGTGAGAGATCTGGTTTGGCATACTACGCGTATTCGAGCTTGAGCGCGGGGATCGGACCCGGCAGTTGGGAGGTAAACGCCGGAGTGAACCCGTCCAATTTGAAGAAGGCGCTGGGATTGATCGAAAAGGAATTGCAGCGCTTTGTAAAGAACGGCGTGACAAAGGATGAACTTGCCGATAATCAGGCGCATTATATTGGGCGCCTGCCGCTGTCACTGGAGACGAATGGCGGCGTTGTGCGAGCCTTGATAAATATCCATCGTTATGACCTGGGTTTGGACCATTACCAGCGCTATGAAGGCATGGTGCGCAAAGTGACCCGCGCGGACATTCTGGCTGCGGCGCGAAAATATATTGACCCAGACCGTCTCGTGATCGCGACGGCGGGACCGTGATCTGGAAACATGATCCTGCGAACCGGCGTTGATCTGATAGATATCGCGCGCATCCACGATGCCATCGAGCGTCATGGAGAACGTTTTCTGGCGCGTGTTTTCACCCAGGCGGAACGGTGCGAATGTGGTGGGCGTGTCGCTTCGCTGGCGGGACGATTTGCCGCCAAGGAAGCGGTTGCCAAGGCATTGGGATGCGGCATTGGCGATGTCCGTTGGCTGGATATCGAAGTCCGCTCGGATGAGAACAAAGCGCCATATCTTGTTTTACATGAAGAGGGGGAACGGCTGGCGGAAGAACTGGGGCTGACGACCTGGTCACTCAGTTTGAGCCATACAGAAAATCAGGCAATTGCGTTTGTTGTGGCGGTTGGGAAATAAAACACCTCCCGCATTGCCAGTTATGCGGGAGGCTCGAAAAGGAGATATAGCCTATGGCGAAGGGACTATACCTTATTTCTGCTTTTGGTCTTCGACGCCGATCCAGAAATGACCGGGCATCACGGGGCGATAGGGTCGAATGATGAGTTTACCCAATTCAAGTTGCTTTTGATTCGATTCCAACATGCTGGGGTGGACCAGGCAAATATCGGGGATACGCCCGAATTTTTTGCTGTAATACTCCATTGCTTTCTGAATTTTAACTCTCAATGTTGTGCGCGGGTCATTGTCAAACCATAATAATCCGGTGTGCATCGTATCTGCCTTTCTCCGTCAGTCGATGGCTGGGAGCCAGAAATTGAGCAGTTTTTCATTTTCACGCAGGGCGAATTGCGTTCCGGCGACTAGATGGTCCAAGGTGTGGTCACGGTTTCCGGTCAGCAAATGAGCGTTGTTTTGGTCTTCCACATATCCGAACAGGCGTGTGCGGAAGAAGCTGAGCCAGTCCATGAGTTCTTTCGCGTTGCCCGCATTCAATGTGACGAAGCACCACACGCGGCGGCTGGTTCCGCGCAGGAGCAGCCAGCGCAGGTTTTGTTGCGCCTGTTCGCTTAATTTGACAATGTCTTCAAGACGATCGACAAATAGAAGGATCGCGCTCTCTTCGCCTTTGTTCTTGTGTGCCCAATCAACAAGGGACTGTAAGAGTTCTCCGGCATTGTCGTCCTCTGTTGAGTAGATGCCTGCATTGTTCTGGTTGTCATGGAATGATTCCCATTCGTCAGGCTTGGATGTGATGATGGCGTATTGCACGCGTGATGCCGGGTGAAGCAGGTCCGCGGCGCTGGCGACGGTTTGCAGCAGGGATGTTTTGCCGCTGCTTTCGTCCCCGCTGATGAGGATGGGACCGGGAACAGGATCGTAGAGATTGAGAAGCACTGGCAATCCATCATCTGCCTGACCGAGGAAAAGCGCCTCGTTCGGAAGCGGGGCGATGTCAGCGAGGACGGATTTCAGGGTCGGCAGGTCATCTGTCCCTTTGGGGGAGGCGGATGGAGCAAGACGAGCCGAATCTTCCTGAATGATCTCTGTCAGGGCTTCCATCATGAGTGAGAATTGGTTGCGTTTATCCATATTAGAACAACTGTTCTAATAATAACCGCTCCTCCCCCCGATGTCAAGGGGGAGTTTCGTTTCCTTCATCAAATCCATCAATGTATGAAATTGTCTTGACGCTGTGGGTTGTTTTGGTATAATCGCTCTGCTTAATCCGTTGCCGACGTAGCTCAATCGGCAGAGCACCCGCCTTGTAAGCGGGCGGTTACGAGTTCGATTCTCGTCGTCGGCTCAAGACCACCGATTGAAGAAAAGTTGGCGGTCGGCAGCATTACATCATGGGCAGTTACCCAAGTGGCCAAAGGGGACTGACTGTAAATCAGTTGTCAGAAGACTTCGGAGGTTCGAATCCTTCACTGCCCACCTTGTGCCAGCATGTTTGCTGGCACTCCCGTCAGGGAAACAGCACGTTAAGCCCTCATAGCTCAGTTGGCAGAGCACACCCTTGGTAAGGGTGAGGTCACGAGTTCAAATCTCGTTGAGGGCTCAGTTGCTGAAAAGCATTCTTGTATACAAAATAAGGAGATCGGAAAATGGCGAAGGAAAAATTTGACAGGAGCAAACCGCATCTGAACGTAGGGACGATGG